>NZ_CP018846.1:3312262-4724643 GCF_002025705.1 Pseudomonas putida
ACGCCGGCAATGGCAACATGTTCCCGCTGGGCAATGTGCAGATGCTCGGCAAGATCCGCGAGCCGATGATCACGCCGATGCGCCCCTGGCTCCCCAAACCGGTGTCGCGCTTCATCACCGGCCACAGTGTCGACCTGTACCTGACATCCGAAGACATACCCACCCAGGACAACCGCATCGTCTACGACCAGGCGCTCGATGCGATCAAGGTGCACTGGACACCCAACAACCTGTCTGCACACAAGCGACTGGTGGAACGCACCACAGCGCTGATGCGCAAGGCAGGGTACCCGATCGTGCTCACCGAACGCATGGGCATCGCCACCAATTCGCACCAGTGCGGCACCGCCGTCATGGGCGATGACCCTACGCGCAGCGTAGTGGATCGCAACTGCAAGATGCATGACCTGGACAACGTGTGGATCGTCGACAGTGCGCCGTTCCCCTCTTCCGCCGCAGTCAACCCTGCGTTGACCATCGCCGCCAACGCGCTGCGGGTCGCCACACAGTTCTGCGCAGCCAGCTAGCCGTTTACACCCAAGCACAACCAGGGCCTTTCCAACCAGGAACTCATAAAAAATGAATAAAAGAGACTATACCCTCGTTACGCCCAGGATTCGTCGCGCACGGATTGCGACCTTTGCCGGCTTCATGCTGGTGGGTGCCATGCTCTATATCTGGTCGACCGGTGTCACCGCCTTTCGCCATCAGCTCGGGCTCAGCGGGGATGCTGGCGATGTCGATTTCGGCATCCTGGCATTCGCTATTGGTGTAGGCAGCGCGGCCGGATCGTTCCTGGTCGGCAAGTTCCTGGATGTGCTCGGGGCCAAGAAGGTCATCACCTTTACTGCCCTGGCTTATCCGCTGTCGATCATTCCGCTGGGGTTTGCCAGCGGCTTCGGCTTCGCAATGGGCTGCGGTATCGTGCTGGGCCTGCTGCGCGGCGCCATCGACACGGCATTCAATACCCATGGGGTTCAGGTCGAGCGTTTCTACCGCCGCCCCATCATGTCGGCGTTTCACGCGTTCTATTCGCTCGGCGGCTTCATCCTGGGCATGATCGGCAGCGCGCTTGCCGACCGCTACACCGACAGTGCGAACGTGCCGTTCAGCTTGCTGGGAGGGGCCATGCTGCTGGCTGGCCTGGTGGTATCGCGTTTCATGCTCGACAAGGATGAAGTCGCGCCGGAACCAACTGCAACTGTCAGTGAACCTGCGTTGCAGGCAAGCGTCTCGAACAACCGCTCGATCGTATTGTTGATGATCGGGTTCGGTGTATTGCTGCTCGGCGGCATGGTCGGTGAATCGGCAATCGCCGATTGGGGCCAGGAGTACATACGTCGGGTGATGCAGACATCGGTGTCCACCGCCGGCATGGCCGTGTCGGTCTTCATCGGCGCCGAGTGCCTGGGGCGCCTGGTCGGGGACCGGCTGGCCGAGCGAATTGGTGCATCGAAGGTTGTTTTCCTCAGTGCATTGCTGGCAATCGGTGGCTTGCTGCTCACCACGATCGGCCACAGCGTAGCCACCTCGCTGATCGGCTTTGCGCTGTTCGGGCTTGGCCTTTCGTGCATTGCCCCGCTGATGCTGTCCAGTGCCGGGCGCAAGGACCCACTCAATGCAGGGCGAAATATCGGTATCGTCAACAGCATCGGCTATTCCGGCATGCTGGTGGCGCCTGCGGCGATTACCACTGTCGTCAGCTATCTGGGCATGGACCGGCTGCTGTTCTTCCCCATGGTGTTGCTGCTGCCGCTGGCGCTCTTGGGGCCGCTACTGATGCGCAACCACCAGAGTAAAGCGTTATCGACGGAGCAAACCATCGGGCGCTCCAGCATCGGCCAATGATCATCCGCCTCACGCTGTAAAAATAAAAAGGGCCTTACGGCCCTTTTTCTGCTGTGGCAGTTCGTCACTCATCGGCCCAGCCGGAGCTGCCTTGTTGCCGGGCATTTTCGACGCAACACACAGGTTCACAGCCCGCCCGTTCAGGAACCCTGGGCTTCGCAGTCGATCAACGGCGCCAGTGCTTCGCGCAGCGCCCCCCGTTTCTCTTCGGCCAGGCGCGCCAGCGGGCGCCTTGGGTTGCCAGCGTCAAAGCCCATGATCTGCGCACCGGCATACACCGACTGCACATAGTCCCCCTGCCAGATCAGCGACATCACCGGGGCCAAGGCCTTCCAGATCTGCCGGACTTCGGCCCACTTGCCCTCGCTGGCGGCATTGGCCAAGGCCACGCACGTCTTTGGCGCCATGTTCGCACCGCCCCAGATCAGCCCGGCAGCACCGGCGAACAGCGCATATGGCACCAGCGGATCGGCGCCGTTCATGGTGGGCAGCCCGGTGCGCGACAGCGAGGCCTGGGCCGCCAGGTCGCCGCTGCTGTCCTTGACCGAGATGAAGTTGGGGATCTCGCTCAGTTGCCTGAACAGCGCGGGCGTGACCTCGACACCGACCGCCTGCGGCACGTTGTAGCCGATGATGGGCAGGCCAGCCTGCGACACGCTCGAATAGAAATCGATGATGCCCTGGTCATCGGTCGGGCCTTCGAAGAAAGGCGGCAGCACCATCACGCCATCGGCACCGCAGTCCTTGGCGTGGAGGGTACGCTCGACCACCTCTTCGACCAACAGTGCGGAGGCCTGGGCGATCACCCGAGCCCGGCCGTTGATGACCTTGGCGCCAAAGGCCACCAGTTCCTTGGACTCATCCTTGCTCAGGTACACATGCATGCCGGTCCCGGAACTGAGCACCACGCCATGCACACCTGCGGCGATATAGCGCTCGATCAGTTGTTCGAAACGCGCAAAGTCGATCTTGCCCTGTGCATCGAACGGGGTGGTGATGGCCAGGTTCACCCCGGAAAACTGAAATACAGACATGCGCGGACTCCTTGTTGTTTTCAGCTGGGCCTTGCGGCCATGGCATCGAGCGGTGTTTTGCTCCATGGGAAAAGCCTAAGGCCTCGCCTGCCGGGGTTACAGCGACATTTGCGCAGTCAATTGCATGATTTTCGGTTATGCCACTGGCGCTGCCGGGCACTCATCTGCGGCGGGTCCCCAGCTCGATCCAGACCGGCGCGTGGTCACTGGCCTTGGCTTCATTGCGCACCCAGGCATCGACGCCTGCACGCTTGAGGTAAGGCGCGAGGTCGGGGTTGAGCAGCAGGTGGTCGATGCGCAAACCGGCGTTGCGCGCCCAGTGATTGCGAAAGTAATCCCAGAAGGTGTACACGCGCTCGTCAGGGTGCAGATGGCGAATGGCATCGACCCAGCCCTGCTCCAGCAACTGCTGGTAACGCGCTCGCGATTCGGGTTGCAGCAGCGCGTCCTTCAGCCATGAGCGCGGGTTGTAGATGTCCATGTCGGTAGGGACCACATTGAAGTCGCCTGCCAGCAGTGTCGGGTGCCCGCTGCCGTGCAGGCCCTTGGCATGCTCGACCAGGCAATCGAACCAGCGCAGCTTGTAATCGAACTTCGGCCCAGGCTGCGGGTTGCCGTTCGGCAGGTACAGGCAGGCCACCAGCACACCGTGCACCGCCGCTTCCAGGTAACGGCTCTGGCTGTCGTCTTCCATGCCGGGCAAGCCACGGCGGACCTCCAGCGGTTCACTGCCACGCGCCAGAATCGCCACACCGTTCCATGACGGTTGGCCCTGATAGAGGCAGCCATAGCCTGCCGCCTCCAGGTCCTGACGCGGGAACTGCTGATCGGGCGCCTTGAGTTCCTGGAGGCAGGCGATGTCCGGCTGCTCCCGCTCCAGCCAGGCCAGCAGCGCCGGCAGGCGGCTGCGGATCCCGTTGATGTTGAAGCTGGCGATCTTCAGCGCTTTCATGCGTCCGGGTCGCTCACGTGGGCCTGCACGGCGTCCTCCAACGCGTGCACATGGGCCTGGTCGGCCAGCGCCTTGAGCGCCAGCCAGTCGTCCCAGCCGATGGTGCCCTCGTCGCGCAGGGCCTCGGCGGTGCGAACCAGCTCAAGGTGGTAGGCATCCGGCGACGCGCGGCGGTAGCTGATGTCGTCGTACTGGGCGTACCAGGCCTCAAGCTCGGGGATGCTGCGTTCGATGCTCATGATCGGGACTCCTCGCTGTGCCCTTTGCAAGTATGAGCCCTGCCCCTTGGCAACGTTCAACCGCAGCGTCGCGGGTGTCCTCTTCATCGATCTGCGCCATGCTCAAGCGCGAGGTCTCGCGCAGCATCAGCGAACACACCGCGACCAGCGCCAGCGCCGCTGCCCCGTACAGCGCCACCCCGAGCGGGTCGTTGCCGGTGAGGATCAGGATTGCCGTGGCGATGCTCGACGCCGTGCCGCCGCCCAGCGCCGCACCGATCTGGTAGCTGGCCGAAATCCCCGAATAGCGCATGCTGCGTGGGAACTGCTCACCGAGGAAAGCCGGGATCGGGCCCTGGGTCGCGCCCATCAGCAGGCCGGTCAGGCAATAGGCGAACAGCGCAATGGCAAAGCTCTTAATGCCCACCAGCGAGAAGAACGCGAACAGCCCCATGGCCATGACCAGCGCGCCGAAGCCCATCACCACGCGCCGGCCCAGGCGGTCCGACAGGTAGCCGAACAACGGTGCCGAGAAGACGATCGCAACCGACAGTGCCAGGTCGAACATCAGCGCCTGGGTACTGCCAAACCCGACCTGCGTGGCGTAGGTCAGGAAGAAGGTGCTGCCAATGTAGGCGATGGTGCAGTAGCCGAAGGCGATCCCGGTGCACAGCAACAGCTGCCGTGGGCGCTGGCGCACGGCCTCGGCCAGCGGCGCACGCGCAGGCGTGGCCTGAGGCGCGATGGCGGGTGCCGGCGCCTTCAGCCGCGCGTACAGGCCGATCAGCACCAAGGTGCCGCCCAGCCAGAACGGGATGCGCCAGGCAAAATCGACCAGGTTGTCGTTGAACACCGCGCTGACGATGGCAAACACCGCAGCCCCGAGAATGCCGCCGACGCCAATGCCCATGCTCGTGAAGCTGCCCCACAGGCCGCGCAGCCCCGGCGGTGCCGATTCGATGCCGAACAGCGCGGCGCCGCCCCACTCGCCGCCCGCCGCAAAGCCCTGGATCAGGCGCAGCAGCACCAGCAGGATCGGCGCGGCCACGCCGACGCTGGCATGCCCGGGCAGGCAACCGATGAGGAAGGTGCTCAGGCCCATGAGCAGCAAGGTGGTGACCAGCACCTTCTGCCGGCCGATGCGGTCACCGAAGTGGCCGAACACCAGGCCGCCCAGCGGGCGGGCGAAAAAGCCCGCACCAAAGGCGCTGAACGCCACCAGGGTGGCGGTCAGGTGGTCCATCTGCGGGAAGAACACCTGGGGGAACACCAGCGCGGCGGCGGTGCCGTAGATGATGAAATCGTAGAATTCCAGCGCCGTGCCCATGCCGGAGACGCAAAAGGTACGGAACGCGGAGCGGGATGACGCAGGCTGAGTCTGTCGCGAATGCATTGTTGTTTTTCTCGTTCAGCGGGCGCAGCCAGCCTGGGCAGGCTGCAGCCGGTATGGCTCAGTAGGTTTGGCTCAGAAGGTTTGGAAGCCGGCCCTGGCCAGCTGCACAGGCGTGCCTGCCACGTACTCCAGCTGGCAACGTTCGGTGTCGATGCCCACGCTGAGCAGGGTTTCCCAGCGTTCGGTGTCGGGCATGGCCATGTCTGGGTGGAAGCAGATCGGCGCACTGTCGCCCTGGGCACCGCACATGGCTGCGGCACGGGCACGCAGGTCGGCGCTGCCCATCTGGCCGATCACCTGTTCCAGATGGCACAGACGGCATTGGGTATCAGCGCGGTCGGCGACTTGCTCACCGAGGCTCAGCTGGGGGTCGAGGAAGTGGTTGGTGTGCAGCAGCCAGCCGTCTTCACGCGGCAATACCAGCGCCGTGCGCTCGGGGCTCAGCTCGATGCTGACCGCACGCGGGCTGCTGTCCTGGCGGGAGAACACGGTCAGCACGGTCGACGCGCTGACCCGCGCCGAACGCGCAAGCTCGATGGCCTCCTCGACGCTGCTGGCTTGCTCCAGCAGGCGACGGGCGATGGCGTGTACCGGCACGCCGCCGCTGTCGTTGTCGCTGCTGTGGTGCAGGATGTTGAAGTGCAGGCCGACGCCTGCGCTGTTCACGCCCAGCTTGGCCAGCATGCCGAACTCGCAGAACAGCTTGACCTGCATGCCCTGCTCGGTATGCAGCGCCAGCATCAGGCCGTGGGGGCACAGGCTGTCGTGCCAGTCCCAGGTCTGCAGGGTCTGCGGCGCACGCGGGCCACGGGGGGCGTGCACGGTGGTCGAGCATTCATTGTGACGGGTGCGCGCAGCCAGCACTTCGGTGCGGGCGTTGAGGCTCGCCAGCTGCCACAGCGCCAGCCCGGCGCCGTCGGCCATGCCGATCACTTCAGCGGCCAGGTCCGGGCTCCAGGCCTCCAGGGCGGCCAGGCTGTTCTCGCCAATGCGCTGCGCCTCGGCCAACGACACACCCACCCGTGGGAAAAAGTCCAGGTACAGGGCGGTGGTGGTGCGGATCTGCTCGGCAAAACGCTGGCCAATCTGGCGGCCCCGCTCGAGGGGATGGCGGATGTCGGTGACGAAGGTGTGAATCTTCACAGCGGGAAACTCCTGGTACGCGATTGTCAGGTGACCCTTGCAAGCCTAACGAGCGTTCCAGCACCGATCATCGCCACAACCCGCACAACTTTTGTGCCCAGGCGGAAAAACTCAGCCGCGCCCCAGCACCGGCGCCCCCTGCCCGCGCAGGTGTTCATGCAACATGGCGATGAACGCCTGGACCTTGCGGGTATTGCGCCGGTGCGGCAGGTACAGCACATGCACCCACGGCCCGAACGCGCTCAGGGCCCGCCAGTAGTCGGGCATCACCTCCACCAGCTGGCCGCTGGCAAGGTAAGGCGCGGCGCTCCAGGTCGGCACAAATTGCAGGCCCTGCCCATCGAGCAGGCACGCCAGCAGGAAATCGAAGCTGTCACTCACCAGCCGCGGCGTGGGCTGGCGCACGCGCAAGGTCTGCCCCTCATGCTCGATCCACCAGAAGCTGCGGTTGAGCAGCGGGTGGCGCAGCAGCAGCCAGTCGTGCTGGGCATAGTTGTCGAGGGTGATCGCATCGCCGTGGCGGGCCAGGTAAGCGGGGCTGGCGCAGAGCATCACGCGGTTCTCGATCAACGGCTGGGCAATCAGCTCCGGCTGGTCGGTGGGGCCATCCCGCAGCGACAGGTCGTAACCGCCATCGATCAGGTCATCGTTGGCATCGTTGAGGTTGACCTCCAGGCGCACCTGCGGGTGCTCGCGCATGAAGCGGCAACAGACCTGATTGAGAAATGCCGGGCCGAACGACGGCGGCGCGGTGATGCGCAGGGTGCCACGCAGCGCGTGCTGCAGCTGCTCCACCTCCTCGGTCACCCGCTGCAGGTGCAGCAACGCCTGGCGGGCGCCATCCAGGTACAGGTTGCCGGCCTCGGTCAACGCCATGCGCCGGGTGGTGCGCTCGAACAGGCGCACGCCCAGTTCGCTTTCCAGGTGCGCGACAGCCTTGGTGATCGCCGACGGCGTCTTGCCCAGTTGCTCGGCCGCGCGGCTGAAGCTGCCGTGCTCGGCCGCCGCGACGAAGATGGTCAGGGCCATCATCTTGTCCATGGTTTATTCCTGTCAGGCACAAGCGAAATGGGCGATACGGTAATGCCCTTACCATCAAACCCTGAAATGCCGGCGAATTGAATAGGCACTGCCCATGTCGCAGCTTGCAGCAAGGCAATCATGGGCCAGGGATTATTGCCCCGGCGCGAAGAAAACTATCCGGCCTTTGCCAGGTGCACCTGCAAAAATGCCATCAACGCGGCGGCCGCAGGGGACAAGCTGCGCCCTTTGCGCGTGAGCATGCCGATGTGCCGCTCCACCTTGGGTTCGACCAGCGGCACGAACGCCAGCTTGTCGTTCTCCAGGGGGAACGCCAGGTACGGCAAGGTGCTGATCCCGACCCCCTCCTCCAGCATCGCGATCAACGAGATCATGTTGGAGACGAACAGCCGGCTATGCCCCAGCAAACACTCGGCTTCGGTGCCGGCCAGCAGCTGTGAGGTACCGTTGCGGACCATCGGCACGCCCTGCAGCTGCGACCAGTGCAAGGCATCGCCCGCCTGCGCCAGCGGGTGGTCGGCGCGGCACACCACGCCCACCTGATCATTGACGATCGGCGCGAATTCGAGCTGCTCGTCCTCCAGCCACACGCTGCTGATGCCAAAGTCCACCTGCCCCTGGGCCAACAACTGCTGAACGCGCTCGGCCGTGCCGTCCTGGATGCTGACCTGCACATTCGGGTGCTCGGCGACAAAACGCGCCAGTGGCCCAGGCAACATGCGGCTGGCCACCGAGGGGACGGTGGCGATGCTGACCTGGCCGATCTCGTGCAGGGCCAGCAAGGTGGCCTCGCGGGCAATGCGGTCGTGGTGCTCGATCAAGCCACGAAACAACGGCAGGCAATGTTCGCCGAACGGGGTCAGCTCCACCCGGCCACCGCCCTTTTCGATCAGTGCCTGGCCCAGCTTCTGCTCAAGCTCGCGTACCGCCAGCGATATCGCCGGCTGGGTGCGAAACGCCTGGCGCGCTGCGGCGTGGAAGCTCTTGAGTTCAGCCACCAGCAAGAAGTAGCGCAGCTGGGCGATTTTCAGCTCGGGCAACATGGTTAGCTTTCCTTATCAAAGCATTTTTTTTATTAATTTTTATTTGCTGCATATTGCTCGCAAGATGAAGGCCAGGCAACCAGAGGCTTTCAGCCATGTCACTCAAGACCTACAAGAACTATATCGATGGCCAGTGGTGCGAAGGCCACACCACCCTGGGCAACTACAGCCCCTCGGACACCCACGACCTGATCGGCGAATACCATCAGGCCAGCGCCGCACAGGCCCGCCAGGCCATCCAGGCTGCCCGCGCCGCGCAACCGCAATGGGCCGCCAGCGGCCTGGAGGCCCGCCAGCAGGTGCTGATGGCCATCGGCGACGAACTGATCGCCCGCAAGCAGGAACTCGGCGAGCTGCTCTCGCGTGAAGAAGGCAAGCCGTTGGCCGAAGGCGTCGGCGAGGTTCACCGCAGCGGCCAGTTCTTCCATTACTACGCCGCCGAAGTGCTGCGCCAGATGGGCGAGACCGCCGCCTCTGTGCGCCCCGGGATCGACATCGAAGTGCATCGCGAACCGGTGGGCGTGGTGGGCATCATCACCCCGTGGAACTTCCCCATGGCCACCGCCGCCTGGAAGATCGCCCCGGCGCTGGCGTTCGGCAACGCCGTGGTGTTCAAGCCGGCCAACCTGGTGCCGGCCAGCGCCTGGGCGCTGACCGAGATCATCAGCCGCCAGGGTCTGCCCAACGGTACCTTCAACCTGGTCATGGGCAGCGGCGCCAGCGTTGGCGAAGCACTGGTGCAGTCGGCCGAGATCGACGCCCTGACCTTCACCGGCTCGCTGCAGACCGGCCGCCGTATCGCGGTCGCCACCGCCGGCAACCTGGTGCGCTGCCAGCTGGAGATGGGCAGCAAGAACGCCCTGGTGGTAATGGACGACGCCGACCTCGACCTGGCCGTGGAGTGCGCCCTCAACGGTGCCTTCTTCGGCACCGGGCAGAAGTGCACGGCTTCTTCGCGGCTGATCGTCTGCGAGGGCATCCACGACCGCTTCGTCGAAGCCCTGCGCCTGCGCATGCGCCAGCTCAAGGTGGGCCATGCCCTGGAGGCCGGCGTGCAGATAGGCCCGGTGGCCGACGCCCGCCAGCTTGAACAGAACCTGCAGTACCTGCAGTTGGCCCAGGACGAAGGCGCCACCCTGATCGAAGGTGGCGAACGCCTGCAACTTCAGAGCGACGGCTACTACATGCGCCCGGCGCTGTTCATCGGCAGCCGCAACGACATGCGCATCAACCGCGAGGAAGTGTTTGGCCCCATCGCCTGTGTGATCCGTGTACGTGACTTCGACGAGGCCCTGGCCACCCTCAACGACACCGAATACGGCCTGACCGCCGGCATCATCACCCAGTCGCTGCGCCACGCCAGCGCCTTCAAGCGCGGCGCCCAGACTGGCTGCGTGATGGTCAACCTGCCCACCGCCGGTACCGACTACCACGTACCGTTCGGCGGCCGCAAAGCCTCAAGCTTCGGCCCCCGCGAACAGGGCCAGTACGCCCGCGACTTCTACACCGTGGTCAAGACCACCTACCTGCGGCCCTGAAGGAATACGCGCCATGCACGACCTCTTGATGATCGACGGCCTGCAGTACTCCAACTGGAGCCCGGAAATATTCCAGCAGATGCAGGCCGGTGGCCTGAGCGCGGTGCACGCCACCATCGCCTACCACGAGAACGCCCGCGAGACCCTGTCGCGCCTGGGTGAGTGGAACCGCCGCTTCGAAACCTGGCCCGAACTGATCCGCCCGGTGCGCACGGCCAGCGACATTCGCCAGGCCCACGCCGAAGGCCGGGTGGGGATCTTCTTCGGCTTCCAGAACTGCTCGCCAATCGAGGACGACATCGCCCTGGTGGAGGTGTTCCGCCAGCTCGGGGTGTTCGTCATGCAGCTCACCTACAACAACCAGAGCCTGCTGGCCAGCGGTTGCTACGAGCGCGAAGACAACGGCATCAGCCGCTTCGGCCGCCAGGTGATCGCCGAAATGAACCGGGTCGGCATGCTCATCGACATGTCCCACAGCGCCGAACGCAGCACGCTGGAAGCCATCGAGCTGTCGAGCCGGCCGGTGATCATCTCCCATGCCAACCCGTCGAGCTTCCACGCCGCCAAGCGCAACAAGTCCGATGCCGTGTTGCGCGGCATCGCCGAAACCGGCGGCTTGCTGGGCTTCAGCACCTACCCGTTCCACCTCAAGGGGGCGTCGGACTGCAGCCTGGAAAGCTTCTGCGACATGGTCGCACGCACCGCAGACCTGATGGGCGTGGAGCATATCGGCATCGGCACCGACCTGTGCCAGGCACAGCCGCTGGCGGTGCTCGAATGGATGCGCAATGGCCGCTGGAGCAAGGACAAGGACTACGGCGAAGGCTCCAAGGACAACGCCAACTGGCCGGCACCGTTGCAGTGGTTCCGCGACAGCCGCGACTTCCGCAATATCGCCCAGGGCCTGCGCGCCCGCGGCTTTGCCGAAGCCGAGGTGGGCAAGATCATGGGGCTGAACTGGCTGCGCCTGCTGGAGACCGCCACCACGGCGCAGGCCTGAGCCCCTTGCACGGACAGCATCAACAATAACAACAATCGCAGGTTCCGGAGGCTTCATGAAAAACCCAACCACCCTGCAGGCTGAAGGCCAGGCCATGGGCCTGCCGCTGACGCGGGACATCGACTGGCCGCTGTTCCTGATCAGCGGCGGCTTCCTCGGCGCATTTCTGCTAGCGGCGCTGATCGACATCGACACGGTGTCGGCGCTGGTCAACACCCTGTTCGCCTGGTCGACCAAGGCCTTTGGCCTGTACTGGCAGGTGCTGATGCTGGCGACCTTCGCGGTCAGCCTGGCCATCGGCTTCTCCCGTTGCGGGCGCGTGCGCCTGGGTGGCGTGAGCCAGCGCCCGGACATCAGCACCTTCAACTGGATCGCCGTGATCATGTGCGCCCTGCTGGCCGGAGGCGGCGCCTTCTGGGCTGCCGCCGAACCGCTGATGCACTTTGCCAGCCCGCCGCCGTTGTTCGCCGGCCTGCAACCGCACAGCGAGGCCGCAGCCACCGCGGCACTGGCCCAAGCCTTCGTGCACTGGGGCTTCCTGGCCTGGGCCGTGCTAGGCAGCCTGCTGGCCATCGTGCTGATGCACCTGCACTACGACAAGGGCCTGCCGCTGGCTCCGCGTACCCTGCTCTACCCGCTGTTTGGCGAGCGTGCGCTGAAGGGCCCGATCGGCACCCTGGCCGACGCCACCTCGATCATCGCCGTGGTCGCCGGCACGATTGGCCCGATCGGCTTTCTCGGCTTGCAGATCAGCAGCGCCATGCATGCAGTGTGGGGCCTGCCCAACGACATCATCACCCAGTCGCTGACCATCGTGCTGGTCACGGCGATGTACACCGTGTCCTGCCTGGTGGGGCTCAAGGGCATCCGCTTCGTCAGCGAGATCAACGTCTGGCTGATGATCGGCCTGGCACTGTTCATGGTGGTGTTCGGCCCGACCCTGTTCATCCTCGGCGGCTTCCCGGCAGCCTTTGCCCTGCACATCGAGCATTTCATCCCGATGACGATGTTTCGTGCCGACCCCAAGTGGCTGGACTGGTGGACGGTGTTCTACTGGGGCTGGTTCATTGGCTATGCGCCAATGGTGGCGCTGTACGTCGCGCGGATCTCGCGGGGCCGCACCATCCGCGAGATCATCATGACGCTGTCGATCATCGCGCCGCTGGTGACCATGTTCTGGTTCACCGTGGTTGGCGGCACCGGCATCGGCCTGGAGCTGCAGACACCGGGCATCGTCACCGCCCACGGCGCGCAGCCCGAAGACCTGCTGCTGGGAGTGACGCAGAACCTGCCGCTGGGCGGCCTGATCAGTGCGCTGTTCCTGTTCCTCAGCTTCATCTCGGTGGCGACCAATGGCGATGCCATGGCCTTCACCGTGGCGCTGGCGATGTCCAGCAACGATAAACCGAAGAAGTGGCTGTGTGGTTTCTGGGCCATCGGCATGGGCCTGGCGGCGGTGGTGCTGATCACCATCGGAGCCGGCGGCGTGACGGCCCTGCAGTCCTTCATTGTCATCACCGCGGTGCCGGTTTCGCTGGTGATCCTGCCAGCGCTGTGGGATGCGGTGCGCATCGCCCGGCACATGGCCCGCGAACAAGGCGTCTGAACATGATCCATCCAGGTATGACAACAATGTCCAACAGCCTACCTGCAACACCGGCCTTGCGCCCCGCCAGCCAGGTCATGGACCTGGCCCGCCTGGGCAGCCACTTCCAGAGCCCGCTGAGCTTCGTGCGCAGCAGCATGCGGCGGATGATGAACCAGCGCTGGCACATCCAGCGCAGCCGCTTCGACCTTGATGCGCAAGGCTTCGGCACGGCCATCTACCGCATCGACACGCCGCATGGGCATTACCACTGCGTGCTGTTTTCGGCCTACCTGCCGCCGGAAAAACGCAGCGACCGGGTGATCGCCGACCAGTGGGACGTCACTTTCGTGCTGGTCGCAGGCGACGTCGATGCGGTGCAACTGGACGACCTGCAGCGCAACGTGCCGCTGCAGGAGGCCGGGCGCTTCGATGCCCGCGTGCTGGTGCTGTCGCGGGCCAACCGCAGCCTGCGCAACTTCGACCGCTTCCTGGCGGCGCTGGCCGAAGGGCAGCAGCCAGACCCACGCCAGCTGGCCGAGGTCGGCTACCTCTACCGCACCACCGCGGTATACGGCAACGGCAAGTTCGGCATCGCCGATTTTGGCTGCCTGCAGGACAACCCGGACTTCAACCAGCCGTTCAGCGCGCAGATGTTCACGGTCTACCTGTTGCGCCATTTCAGCATCGAGCAGATCGAACACATGGCCCGGGCCCTCGACCCGCAACGTGCCGTGCCACTGGCCCCGGCACTGCAACGCTACCTGGGGGTCGGCAACGCGACCGGGCTGGGCATGGCGCCCTTCCTGATCAACCACCCGCAATTGGTGGAACGCTGGGTCAGCATGCGCGAAACGGCGCTGAGCCAGGCCTTGGCGCAACCGGCCGAGCCCGCCCGGCTGGAACGTCTGCACGCGCTGCTGGCGCGGGCCCGCCTGCACCTGAGCCAGACCCAGACCGAAGACCTGCGCCAGCAGCAACAGGACCAGCAAACCCTGGCCGAACTCGCGGCGTTGGCCGACTGGCTCGGTGGCCAGCCCGCTGGTAATGGCCTCTGGTCACAGCTGCTGGCCTGGAGCGAAACACACGCCGGGCCGGGCTGCCAGGAACTGCTGGTAAGCCTGCTGCTGGAGCTGTACCCCGAGCTCGTGACGCCACTGGCCGAGCAGATGGGGGCCAGCGAAGGCTGGCAGCTGGACGCACAGATGCCCCTCAGGCAACTGCGCGAACTCATCGAGCAGCAGTACGGCTGGGCCCTGGCCTACGACTTCACCTGCGTGGCGGCCGAGCACTTCTTCTGGTACCGCTCGGCCGAAAAAGAGGAGCCACGCCTGGGCATGCGCGCCGAAGAGCCGGGCGCGGAAAAGGAAATGCAACTAGGCATCGCCCGCAATATCCAGCGCTGCCACCGCGCCGTGCTCGAACACCTGCAGGCGCAGCCTCAGGCCCTGACCGCGCACCTGCTGATCGCCGCGCCGACGCTCAAAGGCACGGTGCGCCGCCTGCAAGGCATGGCGCACAGCAGCTACGGGGAAATCCGCGCCAACCTGCTGGACCGCGACATGCTGCCGATCCACCTGTTGCGCTGCAAACTGGCGTTTTTCGGTGCGGGCAAGTTCGACCCCAAATCAAGCCGCTGGGTACGCATCACCTTGTTCCAGGGCGCGCCTCTGGTGAGCGACATCGGCCAGCCGTTCGACGACGACTGGAACTTCGCGGTCATGCCGCAGGGAGCCTTGTGACCATGCGTGTATCGCTCAACGAAATCCAGGTGATGTGCCGCAAGGCGTTCGAAGGCATGGGCTTTGCCCCGGGCGACTGCGAGGACGCGGCCGAACTGGTGGGCTGGCTGCACTTGCAAGGGCTGGATGGCATCGGTGCGCTGGCACAGGCGCTGGACTACCTGCAAGGTGAAGCCAGCCAACCCTTCACCCTGAGCTACGACGACAGCACCTTGCTGGTGCTCGACGCCCACGGCCAGAGCGTGCTGCGCTGCGCCGCGACGGCAGTGGAACTGGCACTGGACAAGGCGCTGCACCGTGGCCAGGCGCTGCTGAAGATCCACCACTGCCATAACCGCCTGCTGCTGCTGGGCTACCTGAGCAAGGCCGCCGAGCGCGGGCTGCACGTGCAGGCCCGCTGGGAAGATGCGCGCCAGCGCCACCTGGCCGACTTTACCGCAGGCGAGCAACGCCCTGCGCTGCGCAGTGAAGCCCAGCCAGGCGGCGTCGAGGCATTCGAACAAGGCGTCACGGTGCTGTTCACCCGGCCGGCCTACGCCCTCCCCGTAGCAGGCGCCACACAACGCACGGCGAACCAGGGCTTCACGGTAGACGCCGGCACCTGGCAGCGGCTCAAGCAGTTGTCCGAGCAGATTCTCGTCGAAAGCACCGAAGCCTCGCGCCGCCATGGCGCAGGCGGCGGCAGCGATGCCGACTGACCCTCACGTAAATTCAGGAAGCCATGCAATGAAACATGCGATCAAGACCGACCTGTACGCCTCCAGGGCACCACTGGAGTGGGCCGTGGTCGGCAACGGCACGCTTTACACCGCCCAGATCCCCATCGATGCCCAGGGCCAGGTGGTCGCCGGCGGCATCGAGGCGCAGGCCCGTCAGACCCTGGACAACCTGCGCCACACCCTGGAGGCCGCTGGCAGCTCGCTGGAGGCGGTAACCCAAGTGCTCATCTACGTCACCGACCGCAGCTACCTGGCTGCCGTCAACAGCCTGTATGCCGAGTACTTCCAGGCACCGTACCCAAACCGCGCGGCGATCGTGGTGGCAGGCCTGGCCCGCGAGGAAATGCTGGTGGAACTGGTGGTGTACGCCTGCCTCTAGGGGCGCGTGCGTCACTCCACCAGCTTGCTGGCAATGATGATCTCGCCGCTCAACACCTTGTGAATAGGGCAGGCATTGGCGACCTCGAGCAAACGCGCACGTTGTTCATCGCTCAGCGCCCCGCGCAGGCGAATTTCGCGCGCGATCTGGAGCCTGGGTTCGCGCCCCAGCTGCTCCTGTTCGATAGAGATGTCCACGTCGATGGCTTGCAGCGGCATTTCCTTGCGCTGCGCGTACATGGCAACGGTGATGGAGGTACAAGCCCCAAGGGATGAGAGCAACAGCTCATGGGGCGACGGCCCCACATCGCCGCCACCTGCCTGTTCAGCGATGTCACTGGCCCACTGGTGCTGGCCATTGGTGATGTTCACCTGGTAGGCCACGCCTGCGAAAGATGCACGGATTGCTCGCTCTGCCATGGAAACTCCTGATGTGTAATTGTCCTGAAGCAGCAATGATAGAAAAACAGGGCAATCAGCAGTAGATGACGGATTTGCACCCTGGCGTTCCATAGGGAGAACGCAGGGGCCGCTTTGCGGCCCCCGGATTTCATCACAGGTCCAGCGTCAGCGTAGGCGTCCGAGCCCGCGACACACACAGCATCATCACATCACCCCGAGCCCGTCTGCCACTTGGGCCATGCAGCAGGCTTTCACCCGCTAATTGTTGGGCCGGGGTTGGTTAAAGCATCTCGTCTGAATAGCTGAAAGAATTTGCACGCTGCGGCAACTATCGCCAGTCACAAGTAAACACAGAACTTCCTGTGTCTGACTTGAGGTAAGCGACCATGGCTAACAATCAAGACAAAGATAGACCCCAAGGCGGCAGCAACCAGGCCAACGCGGGGGATGCTGGCGGCAAAGGCGGACAGGGCGGCATGGCCGGCACGCAGAAAGGTGGCCAGCAGTCCGGGCACACGCCTGAAGACAAGATGAGCAAGGACAAGGATTGGCAGCAGAAGGATACCGGGCACCAAGGTGGGCAGGCCGGTGGCAAACAGAACCCGGCCGACAGCGGACGCATGGGCGGGCAACCTTCCCAGGGCGGCACCCAGCACAAAGACAAGGATCGTTGATAACTGGCAACTTGCACCAGGGCGGCAGCGCCCTGGTGCTCACGTTTGTGCGTTACACCACCCAGACTGCCCACCAGAAGGGCTTTCTTCACTCGCGCCAAGCACACCATTGCGGCACGCACACGCGTAGTCCGCTTCGGCCCGGGTTGCGAAATTCAGCGTCAACCTGAGCTTGTCGAGGGTGTCATAGAGGTCGTATCCCTTGCCCAGCGTGTTGGGGAAACCTGCGCGTCTGGGCAGGTAGTCTTTTTCCGGCGGTAGAGCGGGAACCACAACAAAGCGCGTCTGCATGACCATCCCTCTTCTTGGCAGCTCTTTAGTATTAGTCGCAATATGTGAAAGCATCAAGACGGCTCATGATTGAATTTCGCCCCACTTTGGCGCCATCTGCGCCCCAAAACCACACACCCAGCCTCCCCCTGCACCCGCCCTGCGCGCTGCCTTGATCGCCCACAACCCTGTCTGCAACGGCCGCGCAACGGGAATCTGACCACTTGGCCATGTTTTTGCTTTGCAAGCTGCTCACACCCACCAATGCCGAGCAGCCCCATGTCCGAATCCCCTACGCACCTGCGCCTGGAGCTGCGTGCCATCAGCAAGCGCTACCCAGGCACCCTGGCCAACGACCGCGTCGACCTGCGCATCGCCCCCGGTGAGATCCATGCCCTGCTTGGCGAGAACGGCGCGGGCAAGAGCACCCTGATGAAGATCATCTACGGCGTCACCCGGCCCGACTCCGGCCAGCTGCTGTGGCAGGGCCGGCAGGTGCAGGTGGCTGACCCGGCCCAGGCCCGCAGCTTGGGCATCGGCATGGTGTTCCAGCACTTTTCCCTATTCGAGACCCTGACCGTGGCGCAGAACATTGCCCTGGCGCTGGGCCGCGAAGCGGGCTCGCCGAAGCAGCTGGCGCCGCGTATCCGCGAGGTGTCGCAGCGCTACGGCATGAGCCTGGAGCCGGAACGCCTGGTGCACAGCCTGTCGATCGGTGAGCGCCAGCGGGTGGAGATCGTGCGGTGCCTGATGCAGGACATCAAACTGCTGATCCTCGACGAACCGACCTCGGTGCTGACGCCCCAGGAGGTCGAGCAATTGTTCGTCACCTTGCGCACGCTGGCCCGCGAAGGCTGCAGCATCCTGTTCATCAGCCACAAGCTCAATGAAGTGCGCGCCCTGTGCCACAGCGCCACCGTGCTGCGCGCAGGTCGGGTTTCCGGCACCTGCGTGCCGGCCGACTGCAGCGACTTGCAGCTGGCGCGGCTGATGGTCGGTGATGCCGAAGGGCTCGAAGCCCGCTACCCGAAGCGCGCAGGCGGCCTGCCGCGGCTGCGGGTGGACGACCTGAGCTGGCGCAACCAGGACCCGTTCGGCACCTCCTTCGAGCACCTGCGCCTGGAGGTGCGCAGCGGCGAAATCGTCGGCATCGCCGGGGTCGCCGGCAATGGCCAGGACGAGCTGCTGGCGCTGCTCAGTGGCGAAACCCGCCTGCACGCCAGCGAGCGCGAGCGCATCAGCCTCGACAACCAGCCCATGGCCAACCTGTATCCGGATGCCCGTCGCGCCCTGGGGCTGGCGTTCGTCCCGGCAGAGCGCCTGGGCCACGGCGCCGTGCCGGACATGAGCCTGGCCGACAACGCTCTGCTCAGCGCCTTCCAGCAGGGCCTGGTCGAACGAGGGCTGATCCGCTCGGGCAAGGTGCTGGCGTTGGCCGAACAGGTCATCCAGCGTTTCGCGGTAAAGACTCCAGGCACGCAGGCCACGGCGCGCAGCCTGTCTGGCGGCAACCTGCAGAAGTTCATCCTCGGCCGGGAAATCCTGCAGAACCCCAGGCTACTGGTTGCCGCCCACCCGACCTGGGGGGTCGATGTCGGCGCCGCTGCGGCGATCCACCGCGCACTGATTGCCCTGCGCGATGCCGGCGCGGCGATCCTGGTGATTTCCGAAGACCTTGATGAGCTGCTGCAGATCAGCGACCGCATCGGTGCCCTGTGCAGCGGGCGCCTGTCACCGCTCAAGGCCACCGCCGACACCCACAGCGTGGAGGTCGGCAGCTGGATGGCCGGCCAGTTCGACACTGCGCAAGCCGCCATCTGACGAGAGCCCGCCATGTTGCTATCCCTCGAACCCCGTACCCAGCAGTCGCGCGCCATGCTGGTGCTCTCGCCGCTGCTCGCTGCCCTGCTGACCCTGGTCAGCGGAGCGATCCTGTTCAGCGCCCTGGGGCATGACCCGCTGCTGACCTTGCACACGTTGCTGATCGAACCAGTCAGCGACCTGTACGGCCTCAGCGAACTGATGCTCAAAGCGCTGCCGATCCTGCTTTGCGCCCTGGGCCTGGCGGTGGCCTACCAGGCGCGCATCTGGAACATCGGCGCCGAAGGCCAGTTGCTGGTCGGCGCCCTGGCCGGCAGCGCCCTGGCAATCCACATCATCGATTGGCAAAGCCGCTGGGCACTGCTCTGGGTGCTGCTGGCCGGCAGCCTTGCCGGTGCTGTGTGGGGGGCGCTGGCAGCGTGGCTGCGCACGCACTTCAATGCCAATGAGATCCTCACCACCATCATGCTCAACTACATCGCCCTGAACCTGCTGCTGTACTGCGTGCATGGCCCGCTGAAGGACCCCGAAGGCTTCAGCTTCCCGCAGTCGGCGATGTTCGGCGATGCCAGCCGCCTGCCGGCACTGTTCGAGGATGGCCGCGTGCATATCGGCCTGTACTTCGTGCTGCTGGCACTGGTGGCGGTGTGGGTGCTGCTGCACAAGAGCTTCCTGGGTTTCCAGATCAAGGTGCTTGGGCTCGATCAGCGCGCCGCCGGTTTCGTCGGCTTTCGCGAAAAGCGCCTGGTGTGGCTGGCGTTGCTGATCAGCGGCGGCCTGGCGGGCCTGGCCGGGGTCAGTGAAGTCAGCGGGCCGATCGGCCAGCTGGTGCCGCAGGTGTCGCCGGGCTACGGCTACGCCGCGATCACCGTGGCCTTCCTCGGCCGCCTCAACCCGCTTGGCATCCTCGTTGCCGGCCTGCTGATGGCCCTGCTCTACCTCGGCGGCGAGAACGCGCAGATGAGCCTCAATCTGCCGCAGGCGCTGACCGGGCTGTTCCAGGGAATGATGCTGTTCTACCTGCTCGCCTGCGACGTGCTGATCCTCTACCGGCCGCGGCTCAGGCTCAACTGGCGGCGGCGCACGCCGCTGGCCGAAGCGGCCCGTGCCTGACCTCCCCTGACCTTTACCAGTGCCTGCCGCCATGGGTGCGCAGGCTGAGGCTTCGACTATGGATCTCGATCTGCTTGGCAACATCCTCTACGCCATGGTGCGCTGCGGCACCCCGCTGCTACTGGTGGCCCTGGGCGAACTGGTGTGCGAGAAGAGCGGCGTGCTCAACCTCGGCCAGGAAGGCATGATGCTGTTCGGCGCGGTGGTGGGCTTCATCGCCGCCTTCGCCACCGGCAGCCTGTGGCTCGGTGTGCTGATGGCATGCCTGGCCGGCATGCTGCTGGCGTCGCTGTTCGCCGTGGTTGCACTGGGTTGCCAGGCCAACCAGGTAGCGACCGGCCTGGCCCTGACCATCTTTGGCGTCGGCCTCTCGGCGTTCGTTGGCAGCGCCTGGGTCGGCAAGCCGCTGAGCGGTTTCGAAGCGCTGGCGATTCCGCTGCTGGCCGACCTGCCGATCATCGGTCATATGCTGTTCAACCAGGACCTGCTGGTCTACCTGTCCTTCGCCCTGTTCCTGCTGGTCGCCTGGGTGCTGCTGAAAAGCCGCGCCGGCTTGGTCCTGCAGGCCGTTGGCGAAAACCCCGACGCTGCCAGCGCCATGGGCCTGCCGGTGCTGCGCGTGCGCACGCTGGCGGTGCTGTTCGGCGGCGCCATGGCCGGCCTGGCCGGCGCCTACCTGTCGCTGGCCTACACGCCGATGTGGGCAGAGAACATGACTGCCGGCCGCGGCTGGATCGCCCTGGCGCTGGTGGTATTCGCCAGCTGGCGGGTACTGCGCGTGCTGCTCGGTGCCTACCTGTTCGGCCTGGCCAGCATCCTGCACCTGGTGGCCCAGGGCATCGGCGTGAGCTTCCCGGCCAACCTGCTGGCGATGCTGCCGTACGTGGCGACGATCCTGGTGCTGGTGGTGCTCTCGCGCGATGCGCTCAAGACCCGGCTGTACGCCCCGGTATCACTGGGCCAGCCCTGGAAAGCGGGACGCTGACGGCGCACCGGCAAACAACAGAACGACACAAGACCCACAGGAGTGAACCCTCGATGCATCTGAAGAAAAGCACCACTCTGCTGCGCACCCTGGCCGCCGCCATCGGCCTCAGCACGGCGCTCTCTGCCACCGCCGCCGACCCACTGAAGGTCGGCTTCGTCTACATCGGACCGATCGGCGACCATGGCTGGACCTACCAGCACGAACAGGGCCGCCAGGCGCTGATCAAACAGTTCGGCGACAAGGTCCAGACCAGCTTCGTCGAAAACGTGCCGGAAGGCGCCGACGCCGAGCGGGTCATCCGCAACATGGCCAAGGGTGGCTACGACCTGGTGTTCGCCACCTCGTTCGGCTACATGAACCCTACCGCCAAGGTCGCCAAACAGTTCCCTAAGGTCACCTTCGAACACGCCACCGGCTACAAGCAGGACAAGAACCTCGGCACCTACCTGGCGACCTCCTATGAGGGCCGCTACGTCGGCGGTTACCTCGCCGCAAAGATGACCAAGAGCAAGAAAATCGGCTACGTCGCGTCCTTCCCGATCCCGGAAGTGCTGCGCGACATCAACGCCATCCAGCTGGCGCTGGACAAGTACAACCCAGGCACCGAGATCAAGGTGGTGTGGGTCAACTCCTGGTTTGACCCGGGCAAGGAAGCCGACGCCGCCAATGCCCTGATCGACCAGGGCGTCGACGTGCTGTTCCAGCACACCGACAGCCCAGCGCCGATCCAGACCGCCGAACGCCGTGGCATCTACGCGGTGGGCTATGCCTCGGACATGGCCCACTTCGGGCCCAAGGCAGTGTTGACCTCCATCGTCAACAACTGGGGGCCGCATTACATCAAGAGCACCCAAGCGGTCATCGACGGTAACTGGAAGCCCCAGGACTACTGGGGCGGCCTGGCCGAAGGCACCGTCGAACTGCCGATCAGCGACCTGGTGCCGGCCGATGTGAAAAGCGGCGCCGAGCAGATCATCGCCAGCATCAAGGACGGTTCGTTCCACCCGTTCACCGGGCCGATCCTCGACCAGGCTGGGGAAGTGAAGATTCCTGAAGGCGCGGTGGCCAGTAACGCCGAACTGGCGGGCATGAACTACTACGTAAAAGGCATCACCGCACAACTGCCCAAGTAAGGCCAGCGCTGTCTCTTGTGGGAGCGGCCTTGTGTCGCGAAAGGGCTGCGAAGCAGCCCCGGCAATTTGTGCATTTGCGCTGATATCCCCGGGGCCGCGTTGCGACCCTTTCGCGACGCAAGGCCGCTCCCACAAGAGCCGCCTGCAACCCACTTTTCCGGAGCCCTGATGAACACACTGCCAATCATCGACATCGCCCCGCTTTACCAGCACGACCCCGCCGCCCGCCGGGGCGTGGCCCGGCAGATCGACACCGCCTGCCGGCAATGGGGCTTCTACTACATCAAGGGGCACCCGATCCCGGCCGCGCGCATCGCTGAACTGAAAGCCGCGGCCGTAGATTTCTTCGCCCGCCCAACCGATGAAAAACTGCGCATCGACATCACCCGCAGCGCCCACCATCGCGGCTATGGCGCCATCGCCACCGAGCAACTCGACCCAGACCGGCCAAGCGACCTGAAGGAGACCTTCGACATGGGTTTCCACATGGGCGCCGAACACCCTGATGTGCTCGCTGGCAAACCGCTGCGCGGCCCCAACCGCCATCCGGCCATCGCTGGCTGGGAAGCACTGCTGCAACAGCACTACCAGGACATGCACGGGCTTTCCCTGACCCTGCTGCGGGCCATGGCCGAAGCACTGGGCATCGAGCAGGACTTTTTCGACCAGCGTTTCGCCGAACCGATCAGCGTGCTGCGCATGGTCCACTACCCGCCGCGCCAGGCCGCCAGCAGTGCCGACCAGCAAGGCGCCGGCGCACACACCGACTACGGTTGCATCACCTTGCTGTACCAGGACAATGCCGGTGGGCTGCAAGTGCGCAGCCGCGACGGCCAGTGGATCGACGCACCGCCCATCGAAGGCACCTACGTGGTCAACATCGGCGACATGATGGCGCGCTGGAGCAACGACCGTTACACGTCCACACCGCACCGGGTGATCAGCCCGCTGGGTGTGGACCGCTACTCGATGCCGTTCTTCGCCGAGCCGCACCCGGACACCGAGATCAGCTGCCTGCCCAACTGCTCCGGCCACGACAACCCGGCAAAGTACCCGCCGGTGTCGTGCAGCGCCTACATGCTGTCGCGTTTTGCCGAAACCTATGCGTATCGCCGGGAAGCGGTTTGAACGCAGCGATCACATCTCGACCTGGGTACCCAGTTCGATCACCCGGTTCAACGGCAACTGGAAGTACTTGAGGTTGCTGTTGGCGTTCTTCAGCAGGAAGGCGAACAGGTGCTCGCGCCAGCGGGCCATGCCCTTCTGTTTACCGGCAATCACCGTCTCGCGGCTGAGGAAGTAGGTGGTGCGCATCGGGCCGAACTCGAGGTCGGCATGGGGGTAACGGCTCAGCGCCAGCGGCACGTTGGGCTCTTCCATGAAGCCGAAGTGCAAGCTCACACGGTAGAACCCGACGCCGAAGGCCTCGACTTCGAAGCGCTTGCCGGCAGTGACCCGCGGCTCGTCCTCGAACACCACGGTGAGCAGCACCACCTGCTCATGCAACACCTGGTTATGCAGCAGGTTGTGCAGCAACGCGTGGGGCACTGCCTCGGGGCGCGCAGAGAGGAACACGGCCGTGCCGCTGACGCGATGCGGCGGTTGCGCCTGCAGGCTGGCGATGAACAGCTCCAGCGGCAGTGAATGTTCGTCCAGCCGTTCGACGATGATCTTGCGCCCGCGCTTCCAGGTGGTCATCAGCACGAACAACGCCACCCCGGCAATCACCGGGAAGGCACCGCCCTGGAGAATTTTCGGGGCGTTGGCGGCAAAGAACAGGCTGTCCACCAGCAGGAACGCCAGCAACATCGGCACCGCCAGCCAGCGTGGCGCCTTCCACAGCAGTAGCACCACCGCCGAAGCCAGCAGCGTGGTGATCAGCATGGTGCCGGTCACCGCCACGCCATAGGCCGCCGCCAGTGCCCCGGACGACTCGAAGCCGACCACCAGCACCACCACGCCGACCATCAGCGCCCAGTTGACCATGCCGACGTAGATCTGCCCCTGCTCCTCGCTGGAGGTGTGCTGGATGAACATGCGCGGCACATAGCCCAGCTGGATGGCCTGGCGGGTCATGGAGAACGCCCCGGAAATCACCGCCTGGGAGGCGATGATGGTAGCCAGCGTGGCCAGCGCGACCATGGGCAGCAGGGCCCAATCCGGCGCCAGCAGGTAGAACGGGTTGCGCACCGCCTCCGGGTTACCGAGGATCAACGCCCCCTGGCCGAAGTAGTTCAGCACCAGCCCCGGCAGCACCAGCAGAAACCAGGCCCGGGCAATGGGTTTGCGGCCAAAATGCCCCATGTCGGCGTACAGCGCTTCGGCACCGGTCAGCGCCAATACCACTGCGCCGAGAATGGCCACGCCCATGCCCGGGTGCAGGATGAAGAACTTCACCGCCCACACCGGGCTCAGTGCCTGCAGCACCTCCGGGTGCTGGACGATGCCGTGCACACCCAGCGCGCCGAGCACCACGAACCACAGCACCATGATCGGCCCGAACAGGATGCCGATGCGCGCAGTGCCGTGCTTCTGGATCAGGAACAGCGCCACCAGCACTACCACCGCCAGCGGCACGACCCAGTGTTCAATGCCGTCGAAGGCCAGTTGCAAGCCCTCCACTGCCGACAACACGGAGATGGCCGGGGTGATCATGCTGTCGCCATAAAACAGCGCAGCGCCGAACAGGCCGAGCAGCACCAGCACCCTGCCCAGCCGCTTGTAAGGTGCTGCCGCGCGGTGCGCCAGCGCCGTCAGGGCCATGATGCCGCCCTCGCCCTGGTTGTCGGCGCGCAGGATGAACAATACGTACTTAAGCGACACCACCCACAGCAGTGACCAGAACACCAGCGACAGCACGCCGAGCACACCGGCGCTGTTGGCCTGGACGCCGTAGTGCCCGGCGAACACTTCCTTGAGGGTGTACAACGGGCTGGTGCCGATGTCGCCATAGACCACGCCGACAGCGGCAACGAGCATGCCGACAGCGGTGGATTTACTGGGTTGGGGTGGGTTTGCGGCGACGGCGGACTGGCTCACGAAAGGCTTCTCTGGACTGGCGGTTGGAAATGCATGCCATCCCTGAGCATCGCGCGGTCAGTATCCTTGCAGCGCGTCAGGGCTGTCGTAAAAAGAGCGTAAAAAAACAGGGGATTGTGTTGGGGCGTTTGGGCTTCGGGGTGTTTGCCTTGGGAGGTGCAGCGCCTATGAGATCGAGCGCCGCCCGCGCGGCGCATCGCGGATGAATCCGCTCCTACATTTGTTTCGGGCCAGTCACTCCTGTGAAGCCAACAGGGACCGCCTTGTTGGTATGGCGATACATCTCTGTGGGCATTGACGCTGCCCCATCTGTCTCACGTCATGCACCGAGGCGGACAGCGCTAACCTCACAGGAATAATTGGCCCGAAAAAAATGTAGGAGCGGATTCATCCGCGATGCGCCGCGCGGGCGGCGCTCGATCTCACAGGCGCTGCAAATCCCCCGGCAGGCACCCGGTGGCCTTCACGCAATCCCACGACAACCTGTATGGTTGTTGCTGACGAGTAAACCCCGGAGACCCCCATGTTCCGTGCCTTCGAACGCTGGCTCGACCCCTTCCCGCCCGACGAAGTACCGCCGCCCCCGGTCGGCCTGCTGCGTTTTCTGTGGGCCTGCACCCGCGGCGCCCGCGGCTACATCCTGGCGCTGGCGCTGTTCAGTGCCGGGGTGTCGATCTACGAAGCCTGGCTGTTTTCCTTCCTTGGCCAGGTGGTGGACCTGCTCTCCAACTGGCAGGCCGGCGGTGGTGTGAGCGCCGAAGAAAGCCGCGTTTTGTGGGGCGTGGGCCTGCTGCTGGTCGCCAGCATCGTGCTGGTTGGCCTGCGCACGCTGATGCAGCACCAGGTGCTGGCGATCAACCTGCCGCTGCGCTTGCGCTGGGACTTCCACCGGCTGATGCTGCGCCAGAGCCTGTCGTTCTTTTCCGACGAGTTTTCCGGCCGGGTCACTACCAAGGTGATGCAGACCGCGCTGGCTGTGCGTGAAGTGCTGTTCACAGTGATCGAGATCGTCCCGGGCATCGGCGTGTACTTCATCGCCATCATTGCCCTGGCCGGCGGTTTCGCCGCCAAGCTGATGCTGCCGTTCATTGCCTGGCTCGCGCTGTTCGGCCTGGCCATGCTGTATTTCGTGCCACGCCTGGGCAAGGTCGGCCAGGAACAGGCCCATGCGCGCTCGTCGATGACCGGGCGGGTTTCCGACGCCTACACCAACATCACCACCGTGAAGCTGTTTTCCCACTCCAAACGCGAGGCACACTTCGCCCGTGCGGCGATGGAAGACTTCAAGCAGACCGGCTTTCGCCAGATGCGCCTGGTCAGCCAGTTCGAGATCGTCAACCAGGCGCTGGTGGTCGGGCTGATTTTCGGTGCCGGCGGCTACGCCTTGTGGCTGTGGCACCAGGGCCAGGTCGGTACCGGTGCGGTGGCCGCGATCACGGCCATGGCCCTGCGCATCAACGGCATGTCGCACTGGATCATGTGGCAGATGACCTCGCTGTTCGAAAACATCGGCACCGTGCAGGACGGCATGGCCACCCTCACCCGCGGGCCTAAGGTGCAGGACGCGCCGAATGCCGGAGTGCTGGAAACCCGCGGCGGCGCGGTGACCTTCGACAAGGTCAGCTTCAACTACAATGGCGAGCGCCAGGTGCTCGATGGCCTGAGCCTGAATATCCGCCCTGGCGAAAAGGTCGGCCTGGTGGGCCGCTCCGGTGCGGGCAAGTCGACGCTGATCAATCTGCTGCTGCGTTTCTATGACGTGGACCGTGGCGAAATCCGCATCGATGGGCAGAACATCGCCCACTTCACCCAGGACAGCCTGCGCAGCGCCATCGGCATGGTCACCCAGGACACCTCGCTGCTGCACCGCTCGATCCGCGACAACATCGCCTACGGCCGCCCCGAGGCGAGCGAGGCGCAAATCCAGCGCGCTGCGGTCAACGCCCAGGCCGATGGCTTCATCCGCCAGCTCAGCGACCGTGATGGCCATAGCGGTTACGACACCCTGGTGGGCGAGCGCGGCATCAAGCTTTCGGGCGGCCAGCGGCAACGTATCGCCATCGCCCGGGTGATGCTCAAGAACGCCCCGATCCTGCTGCTGGACGAAGCCACCAGTGCGCTGGACTCGGAAGTCGAGGTGGCCATCCAGGAGAGCCTCGACGAGATGATGCAGGGCAAGACGGTAATCGCCATCGCCCACCGGCTGTCCACCATCGCCGCCATGGACCGGCTGATCGTGATGGATGAGGGGCGCATCATCGAGCAAGGTACCCACAGCGAACTGCTGGCGAAGAACGGTACCTATGCGCGGCTGTGGCAGCACCAGAGCGGTGGCTTCCTGGGTGAGGATCAGGGGGTGGCAGAGGCGCTGGAGTGACCATGCAGGCAGCCACGGGGCGGCCTTTTCGGGCCGCTCGCTGCCTAGGCTCTGCGGGCCATCTGTGCCGGTTTTAAGGTGAAATCTGTACATTGAGTTACCGGTGCACACCTCGATAATCGGGCCTTCTTTGACCACTTGTCGAGGCCAGGCCCCCATGAGCACGCATATCCGCAACAGACGACTGACGATCCCGCAGCTGGTCGCCATGAAAGGCCGGCAAAAGATCGTTTCGCTGACGGCATACACCAGCGCGATCGCCAAGGTGATCGACCCTCTGGTCGACTTCATCCTGGTCGGTGACTCCACCGCGATGGTCGGCTACGGCCGCCCCTCCACGTTGGGTATGCGCCTGGATGAGACCATCGCCCATACCCGGGCAGTGGTCGACAGCTCGCGGCTTGCCTGCGTGATTGCCGACATGCCGTTCGGCAGCTATCAGGAGTGCCACGAGCAGGCCTTTCGCAACTGCGCACAGGTGCTAGCCAGTACCGGCTGCGACGCCGTCAAGCTGGAGGCCAACCAGGCCTTGGCCAGTACCGTGGCGTTTCTGGTGGCGCGCGGCATACCGGTTATGGCGCACATCGGCCTGATGCCGCAGTTCGTCAATGCCATGGGTGGCTACAAGGCCCAGGGGCTTTGCCCCGACAGCGCCGCGGCATTGCGGGCCGATGCCCAGGCCAACCTGCAGGCCGGCGCCTTCAGCCTGCTGCTGGAGGGAGTCGCCGAACCTGTCGCCAGGGCGATCAGCGAAACCACCGACAAACCCACCATCGGCATTGGTGCATCACCGGCCTGCGATGGCCAGGTACTGGTCATCGAAGACCTGCTGGGGCTGGGTGGCGAACAGGTGCCCCGCTTCGTCAAGCAATATGCCGACGTTGCCCAGGTCATCCGTGAAGCCTGTACCCGCTTCGGTGACGAAGTCCGCGATGGGACCTTCCCTGAAATGCGTCACTGCTACGGCGTCTGAGCCTTGTCCTTGATAGCCACGTCCTTGAAAGCCACGTCCTGAATTGCCTTGACCAGGCATTGCAGCGCCCAGGGTATGTCCTTGCTCCAGTCCAGCGTGTAGCACAGGCGCAGATGGCTGCGCCAAAGGCCACGCTGGCTGAAGATCTCCCCAGGCGCAATGACGATACGTTGCGCCAGCAGCTGCTCGAAGACCCGGCGCATTTCGACCGGCCGGGTCGACTCCAGCCAGAAGCTGGCGCCACCCTGCGGCTCGATGACGCGCAGGCAACCTTGACCGTGGGTATCGAGCAGCGCCTTCATCTGCTGCATGCGCTCGCGCAGCATGGCGCGCAGCAAGTGCACATGCTGCTCGACCCGACGCGAAGTGAACAGCTTGGCAATGGCCTTCTGGCGAATGGGTGACAGGCGGAAGGCACGTTCCAGGAACAAGTGCTTCAACTGCTCGGTATGGCGCCGGCAAAGCAGGTAACCATAGGGTGCTTCCGAACCAATCACCTTGTCGAAAGTAGAGAAAACCAACAGTCGATCAGGGTCGGCGAAATCCCGATAGCGTGGTGCCCCGGCCTGGAAACAGAACTCGCCATAGCTGTCGTTCTCGAACAGCCACACACCGTGTTCCGCCAGCCAGCGACAGACCTGCTGCTTGTCCGTCGCTGGCATCAGGCCGCCTTGCGGCACGCTTGCCGCTGACGACAACACTGCCAGGCGTACCGGTGTGCTGCCCAGCAGCTGACGCAGTTGCGGTAGATCGAAGCGGCCATCGTCACCCAGTGGCACTTCGATGATGGTCATGCGCGCAGCCTGCAGTTGCCTGAGCACCGCCCAACTGCAGGGGGATTCGACCAGCGCCACCGTGCCCTCGAGGTCCAGTGCACGCAGCGACAGTTCGAGGATGCTGCGCAGGTCAGCGCCGACGAACACATGCTCGGCCTGCCAGTAATGGTGCGCTGAACGGGTGTAGAGGTCCGCCAGCACGCTGCGCAGCTCCAGTTCGCCGAACGGCTGATACAACGGTGCGTGGGAACGCGGGTACTGGCGCGCGAGCTCGCGCTCGATCATCAGCAACGGCTTTTCCAGCGACAGCAGCATGGCCGGTGCATCGCTGCTGAGGGCCAGCATGCCCGGCTGGCGGGCGCTGGAGAACACCGTGTCGACCAGGTTCGGCGAGCGCCCGGCGTGCAATGGCATGCTGCTGGCCCGGGTGAAATAGCCAAGCTTGGGGCGAGCATGCACCCGCCCTTCAGCTTCGAGCAGTGCATAGGCGTACTGGGTACTGGACACCGAGACATTCAAGCGTTGGGCCAGTTGGCGCAACGATGGCAGGCGTTGCTCGGCGTCGGAGGGAGCAGCCTCGATCCGCTCGAGCAGGTAGCGGTAGACCGCCTGGTAGGTGTAGGTGGGCTTTGGGGGGTTCTTCGCATCCATACTCAGGAACCAATTGGCAAATGCTGCCACAGGTTACACGCAGATACCCGCTGGCGCTCGAGCGAGATCACGGACCGGGTGGTGGCCGGCGGCATGAACAAGGGCATCGCCGCCGACCTCGACATCGGTGAAATCAGCCTGGAGCGGGCATTCAGGCAATCTGTCTTACCCGTTCACGGCCGTGCTCCTCTCTGGTCAGGCGGGGTGAGTGGCCGTTATTCAGTTCTCACCGATGCAGTGGTCACCGAGGGTGCGGTAGTTCAGCACCTGGGTCTGGTCGTGCGAGTCGAGGTAGGTAAGCCGGGCATTGACCACTCCGCAGGTCGGCGTTGCGTCCTGGCTGGTCGACAGCACTTTCTTGATGTCCAGCTGGGTGCCATAGGTGTAGTTGCGGACACTGTCGGCAGCTTCGGCACGGGCGGCCAAGGTGCAGACGCTCAGGGCGGAAAACAGGCAGGCGGCGTAGACGGCTTTGCGGTTCATGGTGGTGCTCTCCGGGCTTCAATGGGTTTTGAACCGAGGCGTTACTGCTTCGCTTCGATGGAGCCCATTTAAAGCCCGCAACGTACCTGGCTTGTGTCACGATCTCTGCGGTATCAAATCACAACGTATCCGCAGCACTGCCGGATACGCTGTGATACAAACCCGCGCCGCCTGCAGCGGGCGCTCTGCGTGGCGCGTTCCATCGATCACACTGATGATTACTATCGAGCGGCTCGCCTGTCGACTCGCCAGTGCTGGCTTTTATAATCGCCTTCAATTTTCCCTCCCCCTCGCCTGCAACAGGCGACATCACCTTGGAATCAGGAACATGCCAAGCGTCAGTCAGGCCTCCCATGGCCTTCCCGAACATGATCAACAAAGCGTCAAACAGCAATGGCTGGCGATTCTTTCGGTCGCGGTGGGCGCCTTCGCCCTGGTCACCAGCGAGTTTCTGCCGGTGGGCGTGCTCAACGATGTCGCCAGTGACCTGGGCATCAGTGCGGGCCATGCCGGGCTGATGGTGACCCTGCCCGGCATCATGGCCGCCCTTGCCGCGCCACTGCTGTCGGTGGGCATCGGCGCCATGGACCGGCGCTACCTGCTGATCGGCCTGACGCTGGTCATGATCATTGCCAACTCGGTGGTGGCCTACGCCAGCGATTTCAGCCTGCTGCTGTTCGGCCGTGTGCTGCTGGGCATCAGCATCGGCGGTTTCTGGGCCACCGCCATCGCCCTCAGCGGCCGCCTGGCGCCAAAGGGTGTGAGCGTGGCGCGGGCCACGTCGATCATCATGGCCGGCGTGACCCTGGCGACCGTGCTGGGCGTGCCCGTGGGTACCTGGCTGAGCGGCCTGATGGGCTGGCGCATGACCTTCCTGGCCACCGCACTGCTCGGCGTGCCGGTACTGTTGGCACAGCTGTTCTTGCTGCCGCAGCTCAACCCGGACAAGGCCATTCACATCCGTGACCTGCCGGCCCTGTTCATCAACCCGCAAGCCCGGGTTGGCCTGATCGCCGTGCTGCTGATCGGCCTGGCGCACTTTGCCGCGTATACCTATGTCGCACCGTTCTTCAAGCAGAGCTCCGGCTTCGATGGGCCGACCATTGGCTCACTGTTGCTGCTCTACGGCGTGGCCGGGGTAATCGGCAACCTGTTCGCCGGCTTCGCCGCGAATCAGAGCGTGCGCCACACGCTGATGCTGGTGGCGGTGATGATCGGTGTCAGCACCGCCCTGTTCCCCTACTTCGCCACCGGCCTGACTGGCGCGGCAATGCTGATCGCCCTGTGGGGCTTCGCCTTTGGCGCGTTCCCGGCTTGTTCCAGCATCTGGATGTTCGTGGTGGCGCCCAAGGATGTCGAGCGCGGCATGCCGCTGTTCGTGGCGATGTTCCAGGTCATCATCGCGCTGGGCTCGTTCTTTGGCGGGCGCATCGTCGACCAGCTGGGCAGCTCGGTGTTGTTGAGCCTGGCCACTGCCCTGGTGGGTTGCGGTTTTGTCACGGTGCTGGTGCTGGGGCGCAATGTCAGCAACAGCCTGGCGGCGCAAGCTGGCTGACGGGTAAGGGTACACGGGTGAAAGGAAGGGGCGTCGCGCGCGCCCTCTTCTGACGTCATACATATCTGGAAAGTGGTGGCCACGAAGTGCCCACGGCTGAACTGTCAGTAGCAAGACGACTGCACTTCACCCGTAGCTGCCATTGCGAAAGCGATAGACCTGCTCATTTTTACAGACCTTGCGCGATCTCGCTCTCACATGACTTTCTGATTTGCACGGAGCTGTGTGAGCGGGTTTACCCGCGAACACCGGCACAGCCGGTGCCATCCACCGCGGCGCCTGCTTCGCGGGTAAACCCGCTCCCACAGAGTGCGCGTCGCGCTTACGAAACCAGCTACCTTTTAGTGTCCGCTTTGGGTCGATAGCTGGCGTCTGCAAATGGCTGCTACCGACCCAAAGCAAAGTCCCTGGGCATGGCCTCAGATCGAGCGCTGATTCACACGGGCAGTTAGTTGCTCGGCACTTTCCTTGCGTTCCGAATAGCGATCTACCAGGAATTCCTTGCGGTCGCGCAGCAGAACGGTGAACTTCACCAGTTCCTCCATCACATCAACCACTCGATCATAGAACGGCGACGGCTTCATGCGCCCAGCTTCGTCGAACTCCAGATAGGCCTTAGGTACCGAAGACTGGTTCGGGATGGTGAACATGCGCATCCAGCGGCCAAGCACGCGCAGCTGGTTGACCACATTGAACGACTGCGAGCCGCCACACACCTGCATGACCGCCAGGGTTTTACCTTGGGTGGGGCGAACCGCACCGAGCGCCAGGGGTACCCAGTCGATCTGCGCCTTGAACACCGCAGACATCGCGCCGTGGCGCTCGGGCGAGCACCAGACCTGGCCTTCCGACCACTGCATCAGATCGCGAAGTTCCTGCACCTTGGGGTGCTCGACCGGTACATCGTCCGGCAGCGGCAGGCCCGACGGGTTGAAGATGCGCGTCTCGGCGCCGAAGTGTTCCAGCAGGTGTGCTGCTTCTTCCACCAGCAAGCGACTGAAAGAGCGTTCGCGGGTCGATCCATACAGCAACAGGATGCGTGGTTTGTGCTCGCTGGAACGGGGCGCCGCAGGCGGCGTGTCGAACAGCGCGAGGTCGAGATTTGGCAATTGCTCGGACATGTTTTCCTCCAGCTCAGAGCGTGCCGATGCGATCCAGCTCACGCTTGAGCTGGTCACTGTCGAGGCTATCGAAAGGCAGTGTGAAGAAGGCTCGGCAACGCGATTCGATGCGGGCCAACGTGGCGTGGAAAGCCGCGTCGACCGATGCTTCGTCACCAACGACATCGGACGGGTCTTCCAGCCCCCAATGCGCCTTTTGCGCGGGGCCGAAGTACACCGGGCAGGCTTCGCCGGCTGCCTTGTCGCAGACGGTGATGACGATGTCCGGTGGGTTGCCTTCGAACGCATCGTTACCCTTGCTGCTCAGGCCTTCGGTCGAAATACCGGCCTTGCTGAGCGTGCTCAGGCTGCGAGGCAATACCTGGCCCTTGGGGAAACTGCCAGAGCTGATGGCCTGGAAGCCTGCCGGGGCCAAGTGGTTGAACAGCGCTTCGGAAAGGATGCTGCGGCAGCTGTTGGCCGTGCACATGAACAGGACTCGCATGTCGGGCTCCTCCGCTTGGTCGCGGACGTCAGAGGCTCAGGCGCAATGCCAGGGCCGAAAGGGTGATCAGCAAAACCGGCAAGGTCAGCACAATGCCGACCCTGAAGTAGTAACCCCAGGTGATGCGCATGCCTTTGCGCTCCAGTACGTGCAGCCACAGCAGTGTGGCGAGGCTGCCAATCGGGGTGATTTTCGGGCCCAGGTCGCAGCCGATGACGTTGGCGTAGATCATCGCTTCACGGACCAGGCCCTCTGCGCCACTGGCCTGGATCGACAAAGCGCCGACCAGCACGCTGGGCATGTTGTTCATCACCGAGGACAGCAGCGCAGAGACAAGACCGGTGCCAATGGCGGCGCTCCACAGTCCCTGTTGTGCAAGCCAGTCGAGCAGCTGGGTGAGCATGTCGGTGAGACCGGCGTTTTTCAGGCCGTACACCACCAGATACATCCCGAGGGAGAAAATCACTACCTGCCACGGTGCTTCGCGCAGCACTCGGCGGGTAGCAATGCGGTGGCCGCGCGCGGCGACGATAAAGAGGATTGCTGCACAAGCGGCGGCCACCGCACTGATCGGGATACCAAGCGGTTCGAGCGCGAACAAGCCTGCCAGCAGCACCACCAGTACCCAGCCACCGACCTTGAAGGTGGCGCGGTCGTGAATCGCCTCGCTCGGTTTCTTCAATACATCGAGTGCGTACTGCCTGGGGATGTCACGCCGGAAAAACAGCGACAGCACCAGCAGGGTGGCCGCCACACTGGCGAAATTCACCGGCACCATCACCGAAGCATATTCAGCAAAGCCCAGGCCGAAATAGTCAGCCGAAACGATGTTGACCAGGTTGGAAACCACCAGCGGCAGGCTCGCCGTGTCAGCAATGAAGCCAGCGGCCATGACAAAGGCCAGCGTCGCGGTGGGCGTAAATCGCAATGCCATCAACATCGACATGACGATGGGCGTGAGAATCAACGCCGCACCATCATTCGCGAACAGCGCTGAAACGGCAGCACCGAGCAGCACGCAAAAGGCGAACAGCCGGTAGCCACTGCCGTTCGCCCATCGCGCTACATGCAGGGCGGCCCATTCGAAGAAACCGGCCTCATCCAGCAGCAGGCTGATGATGATCACCGCGATAAAGGTGGCAGTGGCGTTCCAGACAATGGCCCAGACGGTTGGAATGTCGTGCAAGGACACTGCACCGACCACCAGCGCAATAATTGCACCCAGTGCGGCGCTCCAGCCGACCCCAAGCCCTTTGGGCTGCCAGATGACCAGCGTGAGGGTGAACACAAAGACAGCAACAGCTACCAGCATGAAAATCTCGCTCGGTGATATCAGCAGCAGACAGCATCACGGACGGGACGGCCATCCATGTTTTTCAGCCGAAGGGTGTTGTCTGCCAACCACTGCGAATTGGCCTGCAAGGTGACTTGCAGCATCTCGTGTACCCAGGCCGGTAGCTCTGGATTGAGGCGGTAATACACCCACTGACCCTGGCGGCGATCCAGCAGCATGCCGTTGCTGCGCAACTGCGCCAGATGGCGGCTGACCTTGGGCTGGCTGTCGTCCAGCGCGCACATGAGCTCGCAGACGCAGAGTTCTCCCAGGCTGGCGATCAGCAGGGTGGCGCGAGCACGGGTCTCGTCAGAAAGGCTCTTGAACACATCAGGCGGGGAAATCATGGCGGCACCAATACATATGAAAATCCGAATATACGTATTTTCATATGTTAAGTGCAAGTACATCTGCCATGGCAGACATCTGTAACCAAGGCCGCTTTGCGGTCCATCGCCGGCAAGCCCCACAGGTCCGTGCAAACCAGAATGTCCTGTGCCGTTCTGTGAGGGCGAAATCGCGCAAAATTCGCAAAGATGAGCGGGACAATCGCTCGTAATGGCAACTATGGGCAATTGCAGTCAAAGGCTGCAGGCAGCCTTGAACCTCGATTCGCGAGAGGGCCACAAGTTTCCCGCCTGCCGCCGTGAAGATGCGTAACAGAGCGGCGAGTAAGAGCCGTACTTTCGCAGTGGCTGCCAAGTGCCAAGTCACAGCACTTCATCTAGCATGATCTGGTAGGTCCGTTGAGGCAGGCGCAGGCTCGGGATCGTGCTTCTGAGTGCTCCTTGCTCAAAGGCCTGGATGACAGATGGATTTCCATACCCCAGCGGGTGAATGTGATGAATACACTGCCAATCAGATTCCAGCATTTCTTCCTTTGCCTATTGCTGTTACTGCCTTTTTCCTTGAGCGCTGCGCCGTCAGCCGACCTCCCGAGTGTCGAACTGACCCCGGCTGAAGAGGCTGAAGTTCAAAAGCTGGTCTTGCCGATACCCGAAAACTGGGTCGGGGACTTCGAGGGCATGCGCGAGCGCCGGTTGGTGCGAATTCTGGTGCCCTACAGCAAGACCTTCTTCGAACTGGACCGCGGTCGCCAGAGGGGCATGAGCTACGAGCTTGGCAAAGGGCTGGAGGCGTGGTTGAACGAGACCCAGCCCTACAGCAAAAAATCCATGCAATGGCGGGTGATGTTCATCCCCACAGCGCGTGACCAGTTGATGCCAAACCTGGTCAAGGGTGTTGGCGACATTGCCGCCGGTGGCCTGACCATCACCGAGGAGCGCCTGAAGAACGTCGATTTTTCCGATCCGTTTGCCGTGGACATTCCGGAGATACTGGTCACCGCCCCTGGTAGCAAGGCCTACGAGAAGATCGAGGACCTGTCGGGCCTGGAGGTCACCGTGCGCGCCTCCAGCAGCTACTACGAACACCTCAAGGCGCTGAACGCCGGGCTGTTGGACAAGGGCCTGCCACCAATCGACATCAAGCCCGCCGACGAGAACCTGGAGTCGGAAGACCTTTTGCAGATGGTCAACGCCGGCCTGCTCAAGGCCACGGTGGTTGACCGCTACATCGCGCGGATCTGGGCGCCGCTGTACACCGGCATGAAGATCCACGACAAGCTCTTCCTGCACGACAAATCCGAATTCGCCTGGGCCATTCGCCAGGGCAGCCCTCAGCTGAAGGAGCAACTCGCACGCTTCGTGCAGACCCACAAGGTGGGAACGGCGTTCGGCAACAGCCTGCGCAACAAGTACGTGACCAACAGCAGCAAGCGCGTACTCAACGCCACTTCCGAAGCGGAAATGAAGAAATTCCAGGCCATGGTGGAAATCTTCAACCGCCACGCCGCCACGTACGGCTTCGATCACCTGATGCTCATGGCCCAGGGTTTCCAGGAGTCGCAATTGAACCAGGGTGCCCGCAGCCACCGCGGTGCAGTGGGGGTGATGCAGCTGTTGCCCGCCACCGCGAAGGACCCCACCGTCGGCATCCAGGGCATCGATAAAAGTGCTGACCGCAACATCGAAGCCGGCTGCAAATATATGCGCCTGCTCGCAGACAAGTATCTGGACGACCCTCAACTGACCCAGATGGATCGCACCTTGATGACATTCGCCGCCTACAACGCAGGGCCCGGCAACCTGCGCAAGTTCCGCGCGTTGGCGGAAAAGTCAGGGCTCAACAAGAACGTGTGGTTCGGCAACGTCGAACAGGCTGCGGCCCAGGTTGTAGGCCGGGAAACCGTGGATTATGTGGGCAACATCTACAAGTACTACGTGGCCTACAAGCTGGTCGAAGAAAAAGCCGGGAGAAAACCAGAGCCCTCTGCGCAATGACTTCGAATCCCGACGCTGGATGACTCTTTTCCCCACCATTCGTGGGGAAACCACACCCCCGCTGCTGGGCACCGGCCTGGCGCCCTTGCGCCCCATTATTTTGTGCACATCAAGCAGCAGTAGGCGTTATCCAGCAAACTGCTTGTGAAAAAATTGTTGGCATAGCCGTTGCTCGAGGCCTGTTGAACCAGGCAAAGCGCTAACAGTGGCACTACAGCCACCTAGCTTCGAGCGAGGCACCAGGCTATGCAAATACCTGTCGTGATCCACCCCAATACCCAGGCATTCAGATTATCTGCCTTGACTGCACTGATGCTCAGCCTTTCAGCCGAGGCCTCCTCGCTGGATGACATCAGCCAGCCTCCACCGACGGACCCGTCGTATTACAGCGACCAGCCAGCCGACCCCGGCCCGGCGCTGCTCGAGCTGCACAACCTGCCCGAGGCCAACGAAGGTGCGCTGGAACTGCAAGACGGGGTCTACGGTGATCGCGCGAGTACCCGCGTCGACAACGTACTGCCGCCTGCCTTGCAGACGTCACGCAATTACCCCACCAACGGCAAGCCGAGCCCGTTGTTCGGCGCCCAGCCGTTCACCCAGCAACTGCTGCTGTTCGAGGAATTCGGCCCGGAGAAACTCGACCCCAACCTGCCACCGCCTACCCTGACCTTCCCGGTCCCCACGCTGGGCGCAGCCCCTGCGCAAGACCCTGACGTAGTGGCCCGCAGCAGCCCCAACGGCAACGCCCTGGAAGCCTTCCTCAAGCAACCGGGCCTGTACCCGTTCCCGACCCAGTACGCCAACACCCTCGACCGCAACCCGTGGAAGGCGCAGATCGAGCTGTTCCTCAACCGCAACTCGGTCGGCTCGCCGGCAGAAGGCCGGCCACCCGGAAAAGGCTGGTCGCACCAGCGCTGGAACGAGTTCTACCCCCAGGCGGCGTTCAAGACGGCGCAGGCCGGTGCGCGCATCAACCAGGGGCTGCGTGACCGCAAGCAATTGCACAACTACGCCGTTGGCGAGTTCGCGCCCGGTGGCCTGTACTACCAGACCTCGGACATCCCGACCACCCTCGGCACCACCAAGGGCATCGACACTCGCTTCCACCCGAACTTCCCGTTGCAGAACCACAAATCGCTGTGGACCTTCGACGGCACCTTCCCGCCGAAGCTGCTGATGGTCCGCTATGGCCAGCCAGTGCTGATGCGCCACTACAACGCGCTGCCGATCGACCCGGCGGCCAACGCAGGCTTTGGCCTGCACACCATTTCCACCCACGAGCACAACGGCCACAACCCGGCAGAAAGCGATGGGTACGCCAACGCCTATTTCTTCCCCGGCCAATATTACGACTACCGCTGGCCGGTGCAGCTGGCCGGCTACGACACCATCAACACCCGTGCCGAAGACCCGCGCGCCGCCTTCCCCTGCTCGCCCGGCGAAACCCTGTTCGTCAACGACGCAAGCCCAGGGCTGAAGACCTGCGGGAACGGCAGCATCAAAATTCGTGGCGACTGGCGTGAAACCATGAGCACCCACTGGTTCCACGACCACATGCTGGATTTCACGGCGCAGAACGTCTACAAGGGCAACGCCGTGATGATGAACTACTACAGCGCCATCGACCGCGGCAACGAAGCGCTGCAGGACGGCGTCAACCTGCGCTTCCCCAGTGGCTCGGCCATGCCGTGGGGCAACCGTGACTATGACGTCAACCTGGTGATCGCCGACAAAGCCTGGGATCAGAACGGCCAGCTGTGGTTCAACCCGTTCAACACCGACGGCTTCCTCGGTGACCAGATGCTGGTCAACTGGCAGTACCAGCCCAAGCTCAAGGTGCGCGCGCGCAGCTACCGCTTCCGTATCCTCAATGGCTCGGTATCGCGCTACTTCAAGTTTGCCGTGGTACGTGAAATCGCCGGCAACGGTGGCGAGTTCAAAGGCCCTTCTGGCTCCAACCTGTCGTACGCCCGCGTGCCGTTCCACATGATTGGCAACGACGGCAACATCATGGAACACGCCGTGCCGTTCGATGGCACCCTGGACCTCAACGGCGACGGCAAGACCGACGACAACAACGCCATCTTGCCGGTGCAAGCCATCGCCGAGCGCTACGACATCATCATCAACTTCGCCAGGAACGGGATAAAGGCCGGCGACAAGCTGTACTTCGTCAACCTGATGGAGCACGACACCGGCAAGGGCCCGAAACAGGCCATCGCATTGGCTGACGTGCTGTCCGAGAAGTACAAGGCGGTGATCAAGCAGACCAGCAAGGGGCCTGAGTGGGACAAGGGCGACCCGGTGGTCGGCAAGTTCCTGCAACTGGTCGTGCAGCCCTACAGCGGCACCGACCTCAGCATGGACCCGAGCGCCTATGAACCGGCCAAACCGGGCAAGGCCGAAGGGCTGAAGATGATCCCGCTGACCATCGACCGCACCGCCGTAGCCGACCAGGCCAAGCTCAAGGCTGCGCGGCACCGCGAGTTCATCTTCGGCCGCTCCGACGGCACCGACAGCGCACCGTGGACCATCAAGACCGATGGCGGCTTCGGCTACAGCATGGACCCACGGCGCGTCACCGCCGCCCCGCAGATGGCCAGCGAAGCGACCCCTGGCGGCTTCAGTGGCGACGGCACCCTGGAAGTGTGGAAGATCAAGAACGGCGGCAACGGCTGGAGCCACCCGGTGCATGTGCACTTCGAGGAAGGCGTGGTCCTCAGCCGAGACGGCAAGGCCCCGCCGGAATGGGAAAAATGGGCACGCAAGGACGTCTACCGCATCGGCCCGGAAGTCGACTCCTCGGTAGAACTGGATGTGGCCATTCGCTTCCGCGAATTCGCCGGCACCTACATGGAGCACTGCCACAATACCCAGCACGAAGACTCGTCGATGCTGCTGCGCTGGGACCTGGAGCATCCGGGGCAATTCCAGGTCATGCCAACCCCGCTGCCCGGTTGGGACGGCGTGCAGTACATGGCTTCGGTGGGCCTGCCGACCTTCCGCACCGCCAGTAAAGACAACAGTGCAGACCCGGCCAACAAGCCACCGGTGGCGGTGAACGACAGCGCCGCGACCACGACGGGCAAGCCGGTCGTGATCAATGTGCTGGCCAACGACACCGACCCTGAGGGCAACCTGCCATTGACGGTGACCGGCCTGAACCAGCCGGACTCAGGCCAGGGAACCGCCAGTACCAATGGCACGACCATCACCTATACCCCACCGACGACAGTCGACGCCCCGTTCACCGCCAGCTTCGCCTACACGGCGCGGGACGCCAAAGGCGCCGAGTCGCTGGCCCCGGCGACGGTCAGTGTCGCGGTGGGCCCCGCGGTGTTGGCGGACCAGATCGAGGTCAGCAGCGCCGTGGTGCAGGTGCGCAGCAACAACCGCTACACCTGGGATATTTCCGGCACCACCTCGGTGGCCAGCGGCAACAGCATCACAGTGACCGCAGCCACCACCGGTGGCCCGCTGAACCTGGGTACGGCGACGCTGACGGCAGCGACCAGCGGTGCGCGCTGGCGGTTGTCGGTGAGCACCACCGGTAACGGCCCTGCAACACCGGCGACGATCACCGTGAAGTCGGCACTGGGTCAAAATTTGAGCGCGCCAATCACCGTCAAATAAGTGCCAGACAAAACCGGGGCCGCTTGCCGGCCCCTGGCGACGAAGGCCTGATGGACGCCAGTGACACGCCGCGTCATTGAATCGTCCCGATGAGTCATATTGATGACTCCCGCTCTTCAGGCTAATACTAAGGTATCTGCCTGGGGAGGCACGAATCATGCAATCGAGATTTGTTATCGTTCCAGCTGTGCCAGTCGAAAAACAGTCCTTTCATTCGGGATCCCGGTTTTATGCCGCAACCGTGTCAGGTGGCTTCGACATCTACGACAATCAGGAAAAACTACGGCTCAAGCCAAGCTACGCAACCCGGTCGCTCGCCGAAGCCGCGCGCTTGAAGCTGAACAGCGAATGCCGTAATCCAGACGAACTGTTCCCCTTCTTACGGGTGGAATGCGCTGTAATCGACCGGTGACTGCGAATTGCGCTGCCAGTTATCACTGGCGGCGCGCGGTCGGCTTTTTCAGGGTTTCAGCCTGATTGACGCCCGGCAACCCAAGCCGGACCAGCGCCTGACGCAATTGCTGGGCGCCAACAAAGCGCAAGGCTTGCATCCCCTGCTGATTCGCCGCGTCCACGTTCTTCTGCACATCGTCGATGAACAGCGTGCGCGATGGCTCAAGCCCGTATCGGCGCAGCAGCAACTGGAAAATCTCAGGCTCGGGCTTCATCAGGTTTTCCCTGCCCGACACCAGCACCCCCTCGAATTTCTTGAGGAACGCAAAACGCTGCTCGGCATAGTGGAAGGTCTCCGCCGACCAGTTGGTCAGGGCAATCAGCCGTACCCCGGCAGCGTGCAGTTCGTCCAGCACCTGGACCGTGCCGTCCAAGGCGCCAGCCAGCATTTCTTCCCAACGCTCGCGATATGCCCTGATGTGCGCCTCGTGCGCGGGGTGCTCGGCTACGGCCTCCTCGATCGCCGCCGCCCATGAGCGGCCACGGTCCTGGCTCTCGTTCCAGGCAGTGTTGCAGACGTTGGCCAGAAACGCCTCCATCGCCGCTTCGTCATCCACGAAGATTTTGCGAAACAGGTGCCGAGGGTTCCAGTCGACCAGCACACCGCCAAGGTCGAACACCACCGCCTCGATAACGTGGACAGGTTCATGCATGGGTCAAGCCTCCGCTTGTTGGATATCGATGCGCCGTGCCTCCCATGACATTTCCCGACAGAAGAACTTGAAGGTCGCCTGGGCGCTGGCCACGGCTTCCTTCAATGCCTGGCTGTCGCCTTCGACGCTGTAGATCATTTGCTCCGTCATGAGCCGCTCGTCCTTGTGCCTGATCCAGACAGGTTGCCGCCAAGACCCTCCCTAAAGACGGTCAGGCAAAATGCTGCAGTGCGCTGTCATCCCATTCATGGCCCGCGTGCGACCAGCCATTGTCCATTGGCAGCGGGAAACCGGTGCGGCAATGCCCCTGCCTGGCTTCGAAGTCGAAGACCGCATGCGGGTAGTCGTTGATCAGCAGCAGCGCCTTGCGGTGGTCCTCGGACCAGGCAATCTTGACTATCGAGGGTTTGTCCCGGTCCGCAACGCTCTCCACGTCGTAGATGTGCAGCGCATTCTGGATCGGGTTGCCGGCGCCTGAGGTATCCAGGGCATAGAAATAGCCGGTTTCTTCGTCGTCCTCGAACACCACGACATAGGGCCCTTCCCCGGCGGGCGCCTCGAGCACCAGGCCGTCCCCTACAAGCAATTCGTTCTGCGCAGCAAGATAGGCAGGCATGCGGGCAATCCTTTTGCTGTATGAGAAGGCTTGATCATGCCCAGCAACGAATGCCCGCTGCAAGCGAATCTGAAGCAGGCAATGCTACACCGCGCTGCACTGGCCGGGGATCAGATAGCCGCTTGCAAGCGAGCATGCCTCAATCCAGCACCGGCCTGAGCAATGCCTGCGCCTCATACAGCGTCGCCAGGTAGCGCAGGCGCATTTCGTCGATGCTCAAACGCGAAGCATGCGTGGTGATCGTCAAGGTCGCTTTCAGCTGGCCGCTGCGGTCGACTAGCGGCACGCCCAGCACGCGCATGCCAATTTCGTATTCCTGATCGACGATGCTGTAGCCCTGCGCCCTCACCTGCTGCAACTCCGCCGCCAGCAGCGCCCTGTCGGTCTGGGTGTAAGGCGTCAGCGCATTCAGTGGATTACGCGCAAAGTACTCCTCGCGCTGCCCCTCCTCCAGCCACGCCAGCCAGACCCTGCCACTGGCCGTGCAATACATCGGCACCCGCGACCCCGGGCGGATCGACATCGAAGCGATGTGGCTGTACCGGCTGCGCACCAGGTGGATGATCTCGTCGCCATCACGGCTGCCCACCGACACATGCTCCTGGGTCTGGCGCGCAACCTGCTCGACGATCGGCCGCAACATGCGCGGCAACTGCGCCGAATCGACATAGGCCTGGCCAATGCGCAGGGCCTTGGGCGTCAGCCAGTAATGGCGGTTGTCGGTTTCGGCAAAGCCTTCGTGCATCAGGGTTAGCAGAAAGCGCCGTGCAGCGCTGGGGGTCAGGCCGGACAACCTCGCCGCCTGGGGCACGCTCAGGCGGGGTTGCTCGGCACTGAACAGCTGCATCAGCGCCAGGCCTTTCTGCAGGCCGGCGATGAGGTCACGGGGGTGAATCTGGGGCTGGGACATGAGTTCGGCTCGTTGAAAAGGGCGATTAATGCGATCACCGACAGATAACTGCGATTATCGCATCAAATGCCCGATCAGCGCATTGTCGGGAAAACCGCCCCGCTCCAAGCTTGCCTCCACAACAACAGCAATAACGGAGGTCAGCATGATCCGAGGTTCGACAGAACTGGTTGCCATCGTCGGTTCACCCATCGCCCAGGTGAAGTCACCGGAAAACTTCAACACCTGGTTTGCCAACAACGCCCGCGACCTGGCGATGCTTCCCATCGACCTGCAGGAAACGGCGCTGGGCGCCTTTGTCGACAACCTGCGCGGCTGGCGCAACCTGCGTGGCTGCGTGGTCACCGTGCCGTACAAGCAGGCCCTGGCCACACGGCTGGACGGGCTCAGCGAGCGCGCCCAGGCCCTGGGCTCGGTCAACGTGATCCGCCGCGAAGGTGACGGCCGCCTGGTGGGTGACAACGTCGATGGCACGGGCTTCCTCGGCGCCACCCGCCAGCATGGCTTCGTGGCCACCGGCAAGCGCGCGCTGGTGGTGGGCTGCGGCGGGGTCGGCAGTGCGATCGCCTATGCGCTGGGTGAAGCAGGCATCGCCAGCATCACCCTGAGCGACCCCAGCACCGAACGCGTCGGTGTGCTGGGTGAAGTGCTCGGCAATGCCTTCCCCAAGCTGGAAATCGCCAGCCTTTTCGGCTCACTGGAAGCCTTCGACCTGGTGGTCAACGCCTCCCCCGTAGGTATGGGCCACAGCGGCGAACTGCCATTGCCGGCGACGCTGCTGGAGACTCTGAAAGCCGCCACGCTGGTGGCCGACGTGGTCACCTCGCCAGAAATCACCCCGCTGCTGCAAAAGGCGCGCGAACGCGGCTGCCCGATCCAGACCGGTGCGCAGATGGCCTTCGCCCAACTGGGCCACCTCGGCGCCTTCATGGGCGTCACGCCGCTGGAGATCTGCAGCCATGAGCGCTAGCGATCAAGCAGTATTCGACCTGGTCGTCCTCGGCAGCGGTGCCGGGGGCTTCGCCACTGCCGCCACGGCAGCCCGCCGCGGGCTGAAAGTGCTGGTGGTGGAAAAGGCCGAACGCTTCGGCGGCACCTCGGCGATTTCCGGCGGTGCGGTATGGATCTACGGCAGCGATCAGGCCCGTGCAGCCGGGGCCAAGGACTCCGCCGATGCCATGCGCACCTACCTGAGGACGATCATTGGCACAGGCTACAACCCGGCGCTGGTGGACGCCTTCATCGAGCAGGGTCACCAGGCCCTGCGCTGGCTGGAGCAAAACACCGAACTGCGCTACGGCCTGCGCCCGCATTCACCGGACTACTACCCCGACGAACCCGGTGCCACCGAGTTCGGCCGCGCCCTGGAGATGGTCGAGTACGACGGTCGCCACCTGGGCACACGCTTCAAGGACCTGCAGATGCCACCGCCCGGCATGCTGCTGTTCGGCGGCATGATGGTCAACCGCGTGGACATCCAGCACTTCCTCAACCTGCGCCGCTCGCCCACCTCACTGTGGCATTGCCTGAAGCTGATGGCACGTTATGCGCGGGACCGCCTGCGTCACCCGCGAGGCACCCGCTTGACCACCGGCAACGCGCTGATCGCGCGCCTGGCCAGCAGCGCCTTTGCCGATGGCTGTGAACTGTGGCTGCGCAGCGATGCAAAGGAGTTGATCGTAGAGCGCGGTGTGATAACTGGCGTAGTCGTGCAGCGCGAAGGCCGACTGCTACGGGTGCAAGCCAGGGGTGGGGTGGTCTGCGCCATGGGAGGTTTTGCCGCCGGCAAACTGGCTGCGGACTATCGGCCGGATGCCACGGCAGCTCACCTGAGCATGTCCCCGCCAACCAACGACGGTGCTGCCCTGCGCCTCGGCGAGGCAGTGGCGGCGGCACAGGGCGAAGGTCTGGCGGCCAATTTCTTCTGGGCGCCAGTGTCCGAACTGCGCCATGCCAATGGTGAGCGCGAGCGCTTCCCACACCTGGTCACCGACCGCGCCAAGCCGGGGGTGATCGCGGTCGACCCGGCCGGGCGTCGCTTTGTCAACGAATCCAACTCGTACCACCACTTCGTACAGAGCATGTTCGCCAACGCCATGGGCCATTGCTGGCTGATCTGCGACGCCGAGGCGATGAACCGTTATGGCCTGGGCCTGGCACGGCCAAAGCCGGTGGACAACTCGGCGCTGATCGCAGCCGGCTACCTGCAACGCGCCGCCAGCGTACCAGCCCTGGCCGAGGCCATCGGTGTCGATCCACAGGCCTTGCAGCAAACGCTGGAGCGCTTCAATGCCGACGCCGGCAACGGCATCGACCGCGAATTCGGCAAAGGCGGCAACAGTTACAACCGCTACATGGGCGACCCACAGCGCCAGCCCAACCCGTGCCTGGCGCCGCTGACCAAGGCGCCGTTCTACGCCATCCGTATCCATACCGGCGACCTCGGTTCGGCACGAGGGCTGGTCACCGACGCCCATGCCAACGTGCTGAACCGCAGTGGCGCGCCCATTGCCGGGCTGTATGCCGTGGGCAACGACATGAACTCGATGATGCACGGCACCTACCCCGGCCCTGGTATCACCCTCGGCCCCGCCCTCACCTTCGGCTGGATCGCTGCCAGCCATATCGCCAAGCGCCTGCAGGCGCCAGCCACCCCCATGGAGAAACCCGCATGTACTACGAACTGAGAACCTACACCCTCGACCCGCTGAAGATGGCCGACTGGCTGGCCCTGTACCAGAGCCATGCGCTGGAGGTGCAAAGCGAGCACCTGGGCAACCTGGTGGGCTTCTTCACCAGCGAGTTCGGCGAGGTCAACCAGGTGGTGCATCTGTGGGCCTACGCCAGCCTCGACGAGCGCATGGCGCGCCGTGCCGCGATGGCTGCCGACCCACGCTGGGCGGAGTTCTCGCGGCGCAATCGGGAACTGGGCGCGGTGCTGCAGTTGCAATCGCGGCTGCTGCGGCCAACAGGCTTTTCGCCGCTGCAATAACCTGCGCCCCGGGTTAAACGGGGTATGTGGGAGCGGCCTTGCCGGGGCGCCGGACCGGTCGGAAAGGGCTGCATCGCAGCCCCGGCATTCTCGGCAAAATCGCTGAAACCCTGGGGCTGCTGCGCAGCCCTATCGCGACGCAAGGCCGCTCCCACAACGATATCGCACGACGTCATAAGGATTTTTTCATGCAACCCCTCGAATGTGACGTACTTGTCATCGGCTCCGGTGCCTCTGGCCTGGCGGCCGCAGTTACCGCCGCGCATCACGGCCTGAAGGTGATCGTCGCGGAGAAGGCCAGCCAGCTTGGCGGTACCAGCGCCTGGTCGGGGGGCTGGCTGTGGATTCCGCGCAACCCGCTGGCCGTCGCCGAAGGCATTGTCGAACGCGACGACGCCCCCGAACGCTACTTGCGCGCCCAGGCCCACACCGCCGAACTGGACCCACGCCAACGCGCCTTCCTGCGCCATGGCCCAGAGATGGTGGCATTCTTCCAGCAACACACCGCCGTGCAGTTCCAGTCCGGCAGCAAGATGCCCGACATGCGTGAAGGCGATGGCAGCACGCGTGGCGGGCGCTCGCTGTGCGCGCTGCCGTTCGACGGCCGGCTGCTTGGCCCGTGGCTGCACAAGCTGCGCCCGCCACTGGACATCGTCAGCCTGGCCGGCATGGGCATAGCCGGTGGCGCGGATATGGCCGCCTTCTTCAATGCGCGCCACTCGCCCAAAGCCGCGCTGCACGTGGGCAAGCGCCTGCTGCGCCATGGCCGCGACCTGCTGTTGCACCGCCGTGGCCTGCAACTGGTCAACGGCAACGCCCTGGTCGCGCGCCTGTTGCGCAGTGCCCTGGACCTTGGCGTGACATTGCTCACCAGCACAGCGGCTGCCCGCTTGCTCGGCGATGGGCGTATCGATGGTGCGCAGTTCGCCGATGGCCAGGTTGTCCGTGCACGCCGTGGCGTGGTCCTGGCCTGTGGCGGCTTCGCCCATGATCGCCTGCGCATCGCCCAACTGATGCCCCATGCGCCCGATGGCGAGCAGCACTACTCGGCCGCGCCACCTCAGAACAGCGGTGATGGCTTGCGCCTGGGTGAACAGGTTGGCGCCCAGCTTGGCCCCGCGCTCGCACAGGCCGGCGCCTGGGCGCCGGTCTCGCAGGTACCGCGCCGTGACGGCAGCTTCGGCCACTTCCCGCACTTGATCGACCGCGCCAAACCCGGTTTCATCGCCGTGCGCCGCGACGGCCGACGTTTCGTCAACGAAGCCGATTGCTACCACGACTTCATGAATGCGCTGTTCGCCGCCACGCCCCAGGGCGAAGCGCACGAGGCCTGGCTGATCTGCGACCATGCCGCACAACGGCGCTACGGTATCGGCTGGGCCAAGCCGTTCCCCTTCCCGACCGGCTACTATCAACGGCGCGGCTATCTGCTCAGCGGCCAGTCCCTGGCAGAACTGGCGCAGCGCTGCGGGATCGCTGCCGAACAACTGCAACGCACCGTGGCCGACTTCAACCGCCATGCCACGCACGGCGAAGACCCGGCCTTCCAGCGCGGCGCCTCGGCCTACAACAAGGCCCAGGGCGAGCCGCTGAATAGGCCCAACCCATCGTTGCGGCCATTGCTGCACGGGCCTTTCCATGCGGTGAAGCTGCTGCCAGGCAGCCTCGGCACTTTCGCCGGCTTGCACACAGACGCCTCGGCACGCGTACTCGATCACGCACAGCGGCCGATACCCGGCCTGTTCGCGGTCGGCAACGACATGCACAGCGTGATGGCCGGGCATTATCCTAGCGGTGGTATCACCCTTGGGCCGGGCATGACCTTCGGTTATCTGGCTGGCAAGGTGCTGAGCAGCCTGTGAGCGCGCCGCTATTGTTCGGTTATCGAACAGTAGCCCCCTCCAGCGAATTGACGGTCGCCGATTCACTGCCCACCATGCACCGGCCTTGCGTGTAGCCCCTGCCTGGGGCCAGGTCACGTTCGAGAAACCGCAGTTCATTACAATTTCAAGAAACGACCAGGATATGAACCACTCCAAGCTCACTACCGCCAGCCCACAGCTGCCGTCCGCCGGCATCGGCGACAAGATCCGTGGCGCCTTCGCCGTCGGCAAGACCCGCTGGGGCATGCTCGCCCTGGTGTTCTTCGCCACCACCTTGAACTACATCGACCGCGCCGCGCTCGGCATCATGCAGCCAGAACTGGCCAAAGCCATGAGCTGGACGGCGATGGACTACGCCAACATCAACTTCTGGTTCCAGGTCGGCTATGCGGTCGGTTTCCTGTTGCAGGGCCGGCTGATCGACAAGGTCGGCGTCAAGCGCGCGTTCTTCGCTGCCGTACTGCTATGGAGCCTGGCCACCGGCGCCCACGGCCTGGCCACTTCGGCTGCCGGCTTCATGGTCTGCCGCTGCATCCTCGGCCTGACCGAAGCGGCCAACTACCCGGCCTGCGTGAAGACCGTGCGCCTGTGGTTCCCTGCCGGTGAGCGCGCCATCGCCACCGGCCTGTTCAATGCCGGCACCAACGTCGGCGCCATGGTCACCCCGGCCCTGCTGCCGTTGATTCTCACCGTCTGGGGCTGGCAGGCCGCGTTCATCGCCATGGGCTGCCTGGGCCTGGTCTGGCTGGTGTTCTGGGGCCTGAAGTACTTCAACCCGGAAGAGCACCCACGGGTACGCCAGAGCGAGCTCGACTACATCCAGCAGGACGTCGAGCCAGAGGTGGCGCGCCTGCCCTTCAGCCGCATCCTCGGCATGCGCGGCACCTGGGCCTTCGCCGTGGCCTACTCGATCACCGCGCCGGTATTCTGGTTCTACCTGTACTGGCTGCCACCGTTCCTCAACCAGCAGTACAACCTGGGCATCAGCGTGACCCAGATGGGCATCCCGCTGATGCTGATCTGGCTGACTGCCGACTTCGGCAGCATCGGCGGCGGCATTCTCTCCTCGTGGCTGATCGGCCGCGGCGTGCGCGCCACCACCGCGCGCCTGGTGTCGATGCTGATCTTCGCCTGCACCATGGTCAGCGTGACCTTCGCCGCCCATGCCAGCGGGCTGTGGATCGCGGTGCTGGCCATCGCCCTGGCAGTCGGCGCGCACCAGGCCTGGACGGCGAATATCTGGAGCCTGGTGATGGACTACACGCCCAAGCACCTGATCAGCACGGTATTCGGCTTCGCCAGCATGTGTGCGGCGGTTGGCGGGATGTTCATGACGCAGATCGTCGGCAGCGTGCTGATGGCGACGAACAACAACTATGCCGTGCTGTTCACCATGATTCCGGCCATGTACTTCCTGGCGCTGATCTGGATGTACTTCATGGCGCCGCGCAAGCTCGAAGCCTGAACAACGCGGCTTCCAGTTACCTCGATGGGGCCCTGACGGGCCCCTTTTTTACGCCTGTGCAATTTCTGCTCTGTGAAGCTCCCAATGCTGGCGCGGTCCTTGTGGGAGCGGGTTCACCCGCGAACACCGGCAAAGTCGGTGCCATATACCGTATTGGATTCTTCGCGGGCAAACCCGCTCCCACAGGGGCGGTGTATCGCTTGAGTTCGTTATACGCTGGCGAGAACCGCCTTGGCCTTCTCCAGCGCCTTGCGCGCACGCTGCTCACCACTGATGCCCTGTTCCATCAACTGCCGGGTGGGGATCTCCAGGCTCAACGGCACGGTCGCCGGCAAGCCACGCAACAGTCCCACCAGGTCGGCATCGCCCTCCCCCGGGAAGCGCCGTTCGTTGCGCGCCTGGCGCAGGATCTCGTCCATGTCGGCAGGCACCGGGCCGGCGACGTCGCACAGTTGGGCATAGCGCATGCACTGCGCTGGCAATTGGACCAGGTCTTCCAGCGCAGAGCGTGAGCGGTTGAAGTGGAAGGCGTCGACCAGCACGCAACCATTGGCGCGGTCGGCGTTGGCCACCACGCGCATGGCCTGGCGCAGGTCGCGCACGTCGGTCCAGGGCATGAACTCCAGGTGCGGGTGGATGCCATAGCCGGCTGCCAGGTCGCACAGCTCGGCAAAACGTGCGGTAAGGCGCGCTTCATCCGGGTCGTTGCCGGCCACCAGCAGTTCGGTGCCACCCAGCTCGGCACCCACTGCCAATATCGCCTCGAAATCGGCCACGCAGGTGTCGGGCTTGAGCCGGAGGATTTCCAGGTCGAGCACCTTGATGCCAGTGTCGCGCAGGCGCGCCTGGGTCTGCCGGCGCAGGTCGGCGTCAGCCACCAACGGGAAATGCTGCTCCTGCTCGGTGGCTGGCACCAGGCGCAGGCCCACATGGCTGTAACCGGCACGGGCGGCAGCCTCCACCATTTCTGGCGGGGAAAGTTCGAGCACCGTCAAGGCAGCGAGGGAAAAGATTCGGTCGGTCATGTCATTTACCTAAGGACGAAAGATCAGGCGATCAGCTCTGGCGCACAGGCCCGACCCGTTTCGGCTGCCTGGCGGATTGCTTCGACGAGGGCCAGGGTGCGGCCAGCGTCGGCAGCATCGATCAACGGCGCTTCTGTGCCCTGGACTACGCGGATGAAGTGCTGCAACTGCAACGTCAGCGCCTCGCCTGCAGGGATGGCTTCCTCGCTCTGCAACAACGGTGTGTGCCAGCCTGAGCCAGCCTCGGCGTAATGCCAGCGCTTGAGCTGCGGAATGCTCAGTGCCCCGTGGGTGCCGGCCAGCAGGTAGCAGGGCTGGCCGTCCTGGCGTGGGTAGATCGGGCTTTCGCCGGAGTCCAGTTCCCAGCTCCATGGCGCGGCCACTGCGTCGGAACCGGTCAGGCTGCCCAGCGCGCCGTTGGCGAACTGCAGCAGCACTGCCGCGCTGTCTTCGTTGGCGAAGCCGCGCACGTCGTTGCGGGTGAAGGCCTGCACCTGCACCACCTCACCACACAAGTGGCGCAGCAGGTCGAGGTCGTGGATCAGGTTGGTGAGCAGAAAGCCCGCCCCCGGCTCGCGGCGCCAGGGCGTTTCGAAGTAACTGTCAGGCTTTTGCAACTGCCACAGCGCGGTGACATTGATCAGCCGGCCGAGCTTGCCTTCGCCAATCACCTGATGGGCCTTGGCGATCAGCGGGTTGTGCCGCCGGTGATGGCCGACCAGTACCGGCACGCCCCGGCGGCGCGAGGCTTCTACCAGCGCACGGACTTCATCGAGGTGCACGCCCACCGGCTTTTCCACCAGCACCGGCACACCGGCTTCGACGCAATCCAGGGCGCAGGCCACGTGCAGGTTGTTGGGGTTGGCGACGATCACCGCATCGGGCCGGGCTTGCTCGAGCATCTGCCGGTGATCGGCGAAGCAGGTAACCCCGCACTCGGCAGCGAAAGCCTCGGCCTGTGGGCCCGGGTCTGCCACGGCGCATAGCTGGGCTTGCGCGAGCCCGCGCAGATGCTGGTAATGCTGGCGGCCCATGATACCGGCACCGATCAGGGCGATTCGTAGGGGTGAGTTCAACGCACTGTCCTCTTGTCGTTATTGTGGTGCAGATTGTGAAACCAAGTTCCATAATCGACACTGCACAATGTAGAACCAAGTTCAGCTTTTCAGAACGCCCCACCCAACAGACCGTGCGATTACCGACCAGAAATGCACATCAGGCAAACAATTCGCTCGCTCGGCTGGCTGCCGACAGCTCTTCGGCCGCCGCCAGCAGCAGCGGCGCCAGCTCGGCCAGGCGCGCTTGCGCCAGGCGGGCACTGGGGCCGGCAACGCTGAGCACGCCGATTACCTCGTCGCTTTGCGGGCGACGAACCACGGCAGCCAGGGCGGATGTACCGATGGCCGAGGTCTGCTCGACCCAGGCATAGCCGCGCTCCCTGGCGCGGTGCAGGTAGGCAAGCAGCTCATCGATCGAGCGTGGCGCATTGGGGCCGAACTCGGCCGGGTCGGCAATGCCCTGGCGCAAGACCATCTGCAGCGCTTGTTCATCGCTCAGGCTGGCCAGCCAGGCGTGCCCGGAAGCGGTATAGAACAGCGGCGCGTCACGGCCCATGTCCGGGTCGTAACGCAGCCCGGAACGGGCACCCTGGGACTTGGCAATCCAGGTCTGGCGGTTGCCTTCGATCACGCCGAGGCGCACCAGCTCGCCGCTGTCCTGGGCCAGGCGGTCGAGAATGGGCTGAATGATGTCGGCGCCGCTGCTGGCCAGGTAGCGAAAGCCCATCGCCACCAGCTTGGCGGACAGCTGATAGCGGCTGTTGTCGCGGTTCTGCCGGACATAGCCCAGGCGCACCAGCTCGGTGAGCATGCGGTGGGCGGCGCTCTTGGGAATGTCCAGGCGCTCGGCCAGGGTTTGCAGCGGCAAGCCGTAGGGTTCGCCGGTAAGGCTTTCAACAAGACTGAAGGCGCGTTCGATCTGACTACCAGCCATGACGTGTATCCCTGAAAATTTGCCGAATTCTAGAAGATGATTCCATGCCGTCGATAGCCACCGCGACCTGCAAGCATTGAAGTGTCCGGTAATCGACCAGAAGTTTGCACCTGGCCTTGCAGTAGCTTCCGCCAAAAATGAATATTATGGAATTCAGTTGCAATAAAAATTCAGGAGACACCGCAATGCCCGCCGAATCGTTCCCAAGCGACTGCGACGTACTGGTCATCGGCTCTGGCGCAGCCGGGCTGGCAGCGGCGGTCACGGCCGCCTGGCATGGGCAGAAGGTCATCCTGGTCGAAAAGGACCCGGTACTTGGCGGCGCCACCGCCTGGTCCGGTGGCTGGGCCTGGGTGCCACGCAATCCGCTGGCCCGGCGCGCTGGCATCAGCGAGGACATCGACCAACCGCGCACCTACCTGCGCAACGAACTGGGCACGCACTACGACGCCGAGCGCGTCGATGCGTTTCTCGAAGCCTGCCCGCACATGGTCGCCTTTTTCGAGCAGCACACGGCACTGCAGTTCGCCGACGGCAACGGCATCCCCGACATGCATGGCGACACGCCCGGCGCGGCCCTCGGCGGCCACCAGGTGATTGCCGCGCCATACGATGCCAGCCAGCTGGGCGCGCTGCTGCCGCGCCTGCGCAAGACCCTGCGCGAAACCTCGTTCATGGGCATGCCGATCATGGCCGGCGCCGACCTGGCCGCCTTCCTCAACATGACCCGCTCGCCGCGTGCCTTGCTGCACGTGTGCAAGCGCTTTGCTCGCCACCTGTACCATCTGGCCCGCCATGGCCGGGCGATGCACCTGGTCAACGGCGTGGCGTTGGTGGCCCGGCTGGCGAAGTCGGCTGACGACCTGGGCGTGCGGATGTTCGAGTCGACAGCGGCCAAGGGCCTGCTGATGGAAGACGGCAAGGTGCTGGGGGCGACCCTTGCAACCCCGCAAGGCGAACGGGCGATACGTGCCAAGGCCGTGGTGCTGGCAGCGGGCGGCTTCCCCAATGACCCCGCACGGCGCCGGCAGCTGTTCCCGCGCGACAGCAGCGGCCACGACAACCTCGCCCTGCCCCCACCGTCTTGCTCCGGCGATGGCCTGCGCCTGGGCGAGTCGGCCGGCGGCGTGGTAGCCAGCGACCTCAAGTCGCCAGTGGCCTGGGCGCCGGTGTCCAAGGTGCCACACCGCGACGGCAGCGTCGGCCACTTCCCGCACATCATCGAACGCGGCAAGCCAGGCATCATCGGCGTGCTGGCCAACGGCAAGCGCTTCGTCAACGAGGCGCATGGCTACTACGACTATGTGTCGGCAATGGTCGCAGCCGTACCGCCAGGCGAGGAAGTCTGTTCGTGGCTGATCTGCGACCACCGCTTCCTTCGCCGCTTCGGCCTCGGCTACGTACGCCCCGCGCCGCTGCCAGTGGGGCCACACCTGCGCAACGGCTACCTCAAGCGCGGCACGACCCTGGAACAGTTGGCCCAGGCTTGCGGTATCGACCCCGCTGGGCTGAACGCTACGGTAACCACCTTCAACCTGCATGCGCGCCAAGGCCAGGACCCAGCCTTCGGCCGCGGCACGACACCCTTCAACCGCAAACAGGGCGACCCGCTGCACAAGGGCCCGAACCCCTGCGTGGCGCCTATCGAGCAGGGGCCGTTCTATGCGGTGAAGGTGCAACCCGGCTGCTTCGGCACCTTCGCCGGCCTGCGCACCGACGGCCATGCCCGCGTGCTGAACGACGCCGGCCAGCCAATCAGCGGCCTGTACGCGGCCGGCACCGACATGGCCAGCGTGTTCGGCGGCTGGTACCCGTCGGGCGGCATCAACCTCGGGCCGGCGCTGACCTTTGGCTATGTCGCCGGGCGGCATATCAGCGGCGTAACGGAGTACGAATAGCGCCAGCGGCTGGCGAACCATGGACATTGGCAGGGTTTGCCACTCAAACTGAGCGCGCCCCCAAGAAAATGAGCGCCCACCGACCTTACCCGAGGAGGACGACTGCCCTTGAACAAGAACACCGAGCCTTCACGCGGCTGGCTGGCCAGCAAGCTCCTCGCCGACGGCCAGGAACCGGACCCGCGCTTCACCCTGGCCAACGAGCGCACCTTCCTCGCCTGGATCAGGACCGCGCTGGCGCTGCTGGCAAGCGGCATCGCCGTGGACATGTTCACGGCCGAGATCTTCAGCCCCGGTACCCGCCGCCTGCTGGCGGTGGCGTTGATCAGCCTGGCCCTGCTGCTGAGCCTGCCGGCCTTCGCCCGTTGGCTCAATGTGGAACGGGCGATGCGCCAGAAGCGACCGCTGCCGTTCCCGCTGATCGCCCCGGCGTTATCGATCGGGGTTTCGCTGGTGATGGCGTTTTTTGCCTACGCTGTGTTCTTCCATGCCTGACCCACAGCTTGCCCACGCCGATGAGGGGTTGCAGCCGGAGCGTACGCTGCTGGCTTGGCGCCGCACCATCATGGCGATGGTCGTGTGCAGTTGCTTCTTCCTGCGCTGGGTACCGCACCATCGCTGGTTGGCTGTGGCACCGGCGGTGCTCTGCCTGCTGGCCGCCGGTGCCGCCTGGCTGCGTTTGCGACGGCGTTACCGGCGCCATGTGACGGGCCTGCGTGCCGAGACCATCGCCTCGGGCGTCACCGTCAACCTGCTGTTGGCCGCCTGCGTTACCGCACTGTGTGCGATCGAGCTGATCGCGATCCTGGCGTGGTAGCCAGGGTGAACTAGAACTGCCCTAGCCAGTACGCCACATCCACCTCATCGATCTGCTCGCGGCGCAAGAACCGCCCGGCATACTCCAGGTACACCCCACTGCTGAGAAACAGCCGCAACAGTTGCCCGTCGATATGGTTGTCGCGGGCCATGAACACCAGGATCTTCACCGACTCGGACAAGGTTTTCGCCGGCTTGTACGGCCGGTCGGCGGCCGTCAGCGCTTCGAAGATATCGGCAATGGCCATCACCCGCTCGGCAACGCCAAGATCGTCCTTGCCCAACCGGCGCGGGTAGCCGCCGCCATCCATCCTTTCATGGTGGTTGCCTGCGATGTCCGGTACACGCCGCAATTGGCGCGGAAACGGCAGCGCAGTCAGCATGGTGATGGTCTGCACGATATGTTCGTTGATCTTGAAGCGCTCTTCATCGTTCAGCGTGCCACGGCGGATCGCCAGGTTGTACAGCTCGCCCTGATTGCTGGCATTGGCCGGCAGGCGCATGTCGAAGCCCCAGACGTTGCGCGGGTCGCCCTTGACCACCGGTGGCTTGCGCGCTCCCCAGGGCTGCAGATGCTCGGGCCGGTCCGCCAGCAGCGCTTCATCGGCCGGCAAGGTTGCAGGTGCCGCACCGGCAAAGCGTTGCTCTTCATCGCGGGAAATGCCCAGGCGGTTGTCGAAATGCCGCTGCCAGCGGCGCTGGCCGATGCGCTGCAGGCGCTCCACATCCTCATCCTGCATGAACTCGCCACCGATATTGGCCCTGGCGACGAACGCGAACTCTTCCTGCAGTTCGGCGCGGCACTGCTCCAGCGTGCGCTGCAGCACCGGCTCGGCTTCGCCAGCGGCCAAGCCTTGCCAGTACGCAAGCTCGGCATCGCGCCAGAGCACCTCGAAGCGCATGCGCACTTCATGGATTCGGTTGTACAGGGTCTCCAACTTGGTCGCCTTGTCCACCACGTACTCGGGGCTGGTGACCTTGCCGCAATCATGCAGCCAGGCGGCAATACGGAACTCGTAGCGCTCGGCCTCGGTCATGCTGAAGTCGGCAAAGGGGCCGCTGTCGGCCTGCATGGCCTTGTCCAGCAGCATCTGCGCCAATTGCGGCACACGCTCGCAGTGGCCACCGGTGTAGGGGCTCTTGGCATCGATGGCGTCGGCCAGCAGCTTGATCATCGCGTCCAGCAGGCGCTGCTGGGCTTCGACCAGCTGGCGCGTCTCGATGGCCACGGCGGCGGCGCCGGACAGTTCTTCGACGAAGCGGCGGAACGGCTCCCTTACTTCAGCATTCTCGCCCTTCAATTCCAGGACGAGAATGCCGAGCAGCTCATGACCCCGGTCATTGAGCACCACTGCAAGGCTGCGCCCACCCAGCGCCAGGGCCCGTGTGACCGTACCCGCCAGGTCACGGTGATCGGCCTCGCCTAGCGTCAGCTCCTCGGGGTAACCCGAACCCCGGCAGGACGCGGCCAGGCGCAGGTGGGCATGCTGGTCATCGAACAGATACACCGCCCCGGCACCGACCCCGGCAGCTTCCACCAGGTGCGTCAGCACGCCATCGAGCATGCGTTCCAGCTGGGTCTCGCGACTGAGCGTCAGCGTGATCGCCTGCAAACTGCCGATGGTGCCGGACATGCGCCTGAGCACCTGGCTCAGCTCGCGTACTTCGGTCACCCGCGAGCCCACCCCCACTTCGCGGCTGAAATCGAAGCCGGCCAAGGCACGCACCTGGTCGGCCAACTGGTGCAGCGGGCGGCCGATACGCCGGCCGAGCAAGCCGCCGAGCAACAGGAGCACGGCCATCAGCGCGGCCGTCCACAGCAGTTGCTCGAACAGCACCTTGCGCGCCCCCGCCAGCAGTTCATGTGCGGGCACCGCGATCAGCACTTGCAGGTCCTGCCCGGCCAGGGTCGTCAGTTGCACGCGCATGCCGAACCACTTCGCGCCCTCTACCTGATAGAGCTGGGGTCGCGTGCCCTGGGGCAGGTTGGCGTAAACCTGCTGCAAGCTGGGTACGCCCAGTTCGGCGATCCGCGACAGGCGCACGCTTTCGCCTTCATGGACGATGACCCGCTGCAGGTCCGGGTAAGCCACCACATTGCCGCGGCTGTCGACCACGGCGATTTCGGTGCCGGGGGTCATGCGCAGGTCGCGGGTTTCGCTGGCCAGGTCGTCGACCGAGACATCCATGCCGAGCACCGCCGCGCCGTCGACGCTGCGCTGGGCCATGGTCATGCCGATTTCGCGGGTGGTGAAGAAGACATAGGGGTGAGTCAGCACGGTACCGGATTGTGCGCTGGCGTCGACGAACCAGGGGCGTGAGCGTGGGTCGTAATGATAGTCAGGCATGGCCTGGGCCTTGAGCAGGGTCAGGGCACCGTCATAGAAGCGCCACTCGCCGAGCATCGCGCCGCCCTCGCCCAGGCTGACACTCTGCACCAGGAAGCGGCTGCCCGCCGGCGCGGCAAAGCGCGACAGCAACTCTGGGTCGCGCAAGCGGCGCACCAGCAGGAATTCGCCGTTGGGGTAACCAACGTAGGCGGCGCTGAGCATCTTGTTGGCATTCAGGCTTTCGACCAGCTGTGGCAAGCGCTCCAGGCGCTGCGGCAGGTTGCTGGCGGCCGGGTTGAAGGCCAGCAGGCGAATGCTGCTCTGGGCAGGGTCGACCAGGCGCCGGGCGCGTTCATCGATGGTCTTGCCGACTTGCTGGGCAGCATCGCCAGCGGCGGCCACCAGGGCCTGGCTGATGCCGCGATAGCCTTGCCAGGCAAGGCCGGCGCCAAGCAGCAGCATGCCGAGCATGATGGCCAGGGCCACCAGCCATTGCAGGGAGATTGTGCGCCCGGGTTTGCTCATGGGTGCCCGCTCCATTCGGCAGGCCGATCCCATGACCCCAGGCTCGCCCACAGGCGGCCCGCTGCGCCGGCAGCAAGACCCTTCAGCACGCTGACCATCCAAGGCACTCCCTGTGTGGCGACTTTCAACAGTGTAATCAGCCAGAACGATCATGCCGGGCGAGTGTCGTGCGCTGCCAGCAAGGCAGCCCGATAGTGGCACAGCGACATTGCGCGGTTCAATGCTCTGCGCTTGGCCTCAGCGCATATGCCCGGTAGAATTGCCCCCGGGTGCTAGCTGCAAGATGCAGTGATGCAGGTTAAAGAACAGTGTAGGTCGGGCCGCCTGCAGGAGTTCTTGTGCCTATGCAAAAAACCAAATTGACGCGTGCCCAGCAGCTGGCCCAACGCGCCTTCGCCAATTTCGAGCGCTTCCTGCACATCGAAGCGGTCAGCGGCATCGTCCTGCTGATCACGGCCGTTGCCGCCCTGATCTGGGCCAACTCCCCGGCCGCCGCCAGCTACGACGCCCTCTGGCACACGCCGATCAGCTTCGGCATCGGCTCGCTGAGCTTCTCGCAGTCCCTGCACTTCTGGATCAACGATGGCCTGATGACCATCTTCTTCCTGGTGGTGGGCATGGAGATCCGCCGCGAAATCCACGAGGGCGCCCTGGCCAGCCTGCGCCAGGCTACCTTGCCCATGGCCGCCGCGGTTGGCGGCGTAGCGGTACCTGCGCTGATCTACCTGGCCTTCGGCCATGCGCCAGCCGAGCAGCAAGGCTGGGCCGTGCCGACTGCCACCGACATCGCCTTCGCGGTCGGCGTGCTGGCCCTGCTGGGCAAGTCGATCCCGTCCAACATCCGCGTGTTCCTGCTGGCCCTGGCGATCATCGATGACATCATCGCCGTGCTGATCATCGCCATCTTCTACTCCGGCGGCCTCGACTACAGCGGCTTCGGCGTAGCCGCCATCGGCTTGCTGCTGGTGATCGGCCTGCAGAAGATCGGCGTCGGCTCGGCCTGGGCCTATGTCATTCCTGGCACCATCACCTGGGTCGGCATGCTGATGACCGGCGCCCACCCGACCCTGGCCGGCGTGATACTCGGCCTGATGACCCCGGTAGCCGCCATGCCACTGGGCGAGCGCCCGCTGGATGCGGTCTCGCGCTTCACCAACGACCTGCTGGGCCGGGCCAAGGCCCCCGAGCAGGACACTGGCGACCTCAGCGCCCCACTCAAGCGCCTGCGCCTGGCCCAGCGTGAGCTGGTACCGCCGGTAACCCGTGTAGGAGGCGCCCTGCACCCTTGGGTAGCCTACGCAATCATGCCGCTGTTCGCCCTGGCCAACGCCGGTGTCGGCCTGTCGGGCATCGACCTGTCAGCCGAAGGGCCGCACTGGGTGATGACCGCCGTGGCCGTGGCCCTGGTGGCCGGCAAGCCGCTGGGCATCATCGGCGTCAGCTGGCTGATGGTGCGCCTGGGCTGGTGCAGCCTGCCGGCCCAGGTCAACTGGCGCGGCATCACCTTGATCGGCCTGCTGGCCGGTATCGGCTTCACCATGTCGATCTTCATTGCCAACCTGGCCTACAGCGACCCGGCCTCCCTGGGTGCAGCCAAACTCGGCGTGCTGTCGGGCTCGGTGATCGCTGCCGTACTGGGCCTGGCCTGGGGCGTCACAGGCCTGCGCAAAGGCGCCAGCAAGGCGCCCGTGCAAGCGGGCTGAAGCCAACCGGGGCCTGCGGGCCCCGGCATTTTTCTGTATACAAAAATTTCAAACTTTGCTTACATGCATGCCTGTGCGCCTACGACATCGGCCAACGTCGCTGCGTATTGCGCCAGGCATGAGCGATGCAAGCTTCCCTGCAACATACCCCCAAGACCCTCCTGGTCAAGAACGCCGCACTGCTGGTCACCATGGACGGCGAACGCCGTGAAATCAAAGGTGGCGGGCTTTATATCGAAGACAACCTGATCAAGCAGGTCGGCCCCAGCGATACGCTGCCGCAGCACGCCGATGTGATCCTGGACATGGCCGGCAAGGTGGTCATCCCGGGCCTGGTCAACACCCACCACCACATGTACCAGAGCCTTACCCGCGTGGTGCCGGCAGCCCAGGACGGCGAGCTGTTCAACTGGCTGACCAACCTGTACCCGATCTGGGCGCGGCTGACCCCGGAAATGATCTCGGTTTCGACCCAGACAGCCATGGCCGAGCTGATCCTGTCTGGCTGCACCACCTCCAGTGACCACCTGTACATCTACCCCAACGGCTGCAAGCTCGATGACAGCATCCATGCTGCCGGCGAGATCGGCATGCGCTTCCATGCCGCCCGCGGCAGCATGAGCGTGGGCCGCAGCCAGGGCGGCCTGCCGCCTGATTCGGTCGTAGAGAAGGAAAGCGACATCCTCAAGGAATCGCAGCGCCTGATCGAGGACTACCACGATGCCAGCCACGGTTCGATGCTGCGCGTGGTGGTGGCGCCCTGCTCACCATTCTCGGTCAGCCGCGACCTGATGCGCGAGGCCGCCGTGCTGGCGCGCAACTACGGCGTATCGCTGCACACCCACCTGGCCGAGAACGTCAACGACATCGCCTACAGCCGCGAGAAATTCGGCATGACCCCGGCCGAATACGCCGAAGACCTCGGCTGGGTCGGCCACGATGTGTGGCACGCCCACTGTGTGCAGCTCGACCAGCACGGCATCGAGCTGTTTGCCCGCACCGGCACCGGTGTCGCCCACTGCCCTTGCTCGAACATGCGCCTGGCCTCGGGCATCGCGCCGATTCGCAAGATGCGCGACCACGGCGTGCCGGTGGGCCTTGGCGTGGACGGCTCGGCCTCCAACGACGGCGCCAGCATGATTGGCGAGGTACGCCAGGCGCTGCTACTGCAGCGCGTCGGTTTCGGCCCGGACGCGATGACCGCCCGCGAAGCCCTGGAAATCGCCACCCTGGGCGGCGCCAAGGTGCTCAACCGCAACGACATTGGCGCCCTGGCGCCGGGCATGATCGCCGACTTCGTCGCCTTCGACCTGGGCCACGTGGCCTATGCCGGTGCCCTGCACGACCCCTTGGCGGCCCTGGTGTTCTGCACCCCGACCCACGTCGACACCAGCGTGATCAATGGCCGGGTGGTGGTGCAGGATGGCCGTATCACCACCATCGACCTGCCGCGGGTACTGGAGCGCCACAACCAGTTGGCCTACCAGCTCGTCAGCGGCGAATGACCTGAACAGCCCTGGCCGCTGCGCTTGAAAAAGCGCGGCGCGCCTTGCTGCGGCTGCGTTTTACCTGTTTCACCCCAATGCGACTGAAACCGTGCAGTTAGACGCGTAACAAAAACAACAGCGAGCTACTCACCATGACATCTACCGCTACACCTCGTCCGGAAGACGAGAACCTCGGTATTGGCGCCAACTTCGCCTACGGCCTGCAGCATGTGCTGACCATGTATGGCGGCATGATTGCCGTGCCGCTGATCATCGGCCAGGCTGCCGGCCTGTCACCGGCCGATGTGGGCATGCTGATCGCCGCCTCACTGTTCGCCGGGGGCCTGGCCACCTTGCTGCAGACCCTTGGCGTGCCGTTCTTCGGCTGCCGCCTGCCGCTGGTCCAGGGGGTTTCCTTTGCCAGCGTGGCGACCATGGTCGCGATCATCGGCAATGACGGCACCGGCGGCCTGCAGGTGGTGTTCGGCGCCGTGATCGTGTCGTCGCTGATCGGCCTGCTGATCACCCCGCTGTTCTCGCGCATCATTCAGTTCTTCCCGCCGCTGGTGACAGGCATCGTCATCACCACCATCGGCCTGACCCTGATGCCGGTGGCGGCGCGCTGGGCCATGGGCGGCAACAGCCAGGCGGCTGACTTCGGCAGCACGGCCAACATCAGCCTGGCCGCGTTCACCCTGGCCTGCGTGCTGTTGCTGAGCAAGCTTGGCAGCGCCAGCCTGTCGCGCCTGTCGATCCTGCTGGCGATGGTCATCGGTACCCTGGTGGCCATGGCCTTCGGCATGGCCGACTTCACCCAGGCGCTTGACGGCCCTTCGGTGGCGCTGCCGGAAGTGCTGCACTTCACGCCCGAGTTCCAGCTGGCGGCGATCCTGTCGATGCTGATCGTCATCGTGGTGACCATGGTCGAGACCTCGGCAGACATCCTCGCCGTGGGCGAAATCATCGGCACCGACGTCGATGCCCGGCGCCTGGGCAACGGCCTGCGCGCCGACATGATTTCCAGCGCCCTGGCACCGCTGTTCGGTTCCTTCACCCAAAGCGCGTTCGCGCAGAACGTCGGCCTGGTGGCGGTGACCGGGGTCAAGAGCCGCTATGTGGTGGCCAGCGCCGGCTTCATCCTGGTCACCCTCGGCCTGCTGCCGGTGATGGGCCGGCTGGTGGCTGCGGTACCGACCGCCGTACTCGGCGGCGCCGGCGTGGTGCTGTTCGGCACCGTCGCGGCCAGCGGCATCCGTACCCTGGCCCAGGTGGACTACCGCAACAACATGAACCTGATCATCGTCGCCACCTCGATCGGCTTCGGCATGATCCCGATCGCCGCACCGGGCTTCTACCACCATTTCCCGAGCTGGTTCGAGACCATCTTCCACTCCGGCATCAGCTCGTCGGCGATCATGGCGATCCTGCTCAACCTGTTGTTCAACCACCTGCGCGCCGGCAACTCCGACCAGCAATCGGTGTTCGTCGCCGCCAGTGAGCGAACCCTGCGTTACCACGACGTGGCCTGGCTCAATGAAGGCGACTTCTTCCGCGATGGCAAGCTGTTCGACTGCGACGGCAAGGAAGTGCCGATCGTCGAGGCCGAAGCGGCGCACGGGCATGCCGCTGCCCCGGCCAGGAAACAGGTCGATCACGCGCACTGACAGGCAAACTGAAACCACATGAACAAATCTTCATGTTGGCCGTCAACGCCCTGATGGTGGGGTGGATGCGCGATATGGGGCGGTGACCCGGTCGCGCTTGCCTTGAGGCGCGGGGCCGGGTTGCGTAGCATCGCCGGCCCCGGGGCCGCTGGGCGGCCCATTCGTGGGCATGCCCGCTCCCACAGATACTGCGCAAGCTCAAGATCGGCGCGGTACCTGTGGGAGCGGGCTTGCCCGCGAACGAGGGCGAAGCCCTCGCCTGCCGAATCCGCTACTGTACAGAGCCCCCATGCCGCAACCGATCCCCCTCAAGGACCACGAAAAGGAAAAACACCTGGTCAACCGCCGGCTGCTGGCCTGCGCCGCCCTGGTGTTCAGCCTGTGCGCGGTCCTCGTGGGCCGGCTCTACGTGCTGCAGGTGCTGCAGCACGACCAGCAGAGCGCGGTGTCGGAAAACAACCGCGTGCACATCCTGCCCATCGCCCCCGAGCGCGGGCTGATCTATGACCGCAACGGCGTGGTACTGGCCGACAACAAGCCCAGCTTCGACCTGACCATGACCCGCGAGCGCGCCGGCGACTCGGCCAAGGTACTCGATAGCCTGGCCGAAATCTTCAGCCTCGGCGAAGACGACCGCAAGCAGTTCGACAAGGACCTGCGCCGCGGCCGCAAGCCGTTCGAGCCGGTAACCCTGATGGTCGGCCTGACCGAAGAGCAGATCGCCCTGATCGCGGTCAACCAGTTCCGCCTGCCTGGCCTGGACGTGGAACCACAGTTCATTCGTGAATACCCGCTGGCCGAGCACTTCGCCCATTCTGTCGGCTATGTCGGGCGCATCAACGAAAAGGAAGCCAAGACCCTCGACAGCACCGAGTACCGCGGCACCCAATCGATCGGCAAGACCGGCATCGAGCACTTCTACGAGGCCCAGTTGCACGGCCACGTGGGCTATGAAGAAGTGGAAACCAACGCCCAGGGCCGGGTGATGCGTGTGCTCAACCACAAGGACCCGATCCCCGGCAAGGACATCATCCTCAGCCTCGACTCGCACCTGCAGGTGGCCGCCGAGAAGGCCCTGGGCGACCGCCGCGGTGCGGTGGTGGTGCTCGACCCGGCCAACGGCGACGTGCTGGCGATGGTCAGCAACCCGAGCTTCGACCCCAACCTGTTCGTCAAGGGCATCAGCTTCAAGCAGTACGCCGCCCTGCGCGACTCGATCGACCGGCCACTGTTCAACCGCGTGCTGCGCGGCCTGTATGCGCCCGGCTCGACGGTCAAGCCGGAAGTGGCCATCGCCGGCCTCGACAGCGGCGTGATCACCCCCGGCAGCCGGGTGTTCGACCCGGGCTACTACGAGCTGCCCAACTATGACCACAAGTACCGTAACTGGAACCACAGTGGCGATGGCTGGGTAGACATGTACACCGCCATCATGCGTTCCAACGACACCTACTTCTACGACCTGGCGCACAAGCTCGGCATCGACCGCCTGCACGACTACATGGCCGAGTTTGGCCTTGGCCAGAAGGTCTCGCTGGACATGTTCGAGGAAGCGCCCGGGCTGATGCCTTCGCAAGCCTGGAAGCGCGCCACCCGCCGCCAGGCGTGGTTCCCGGGCGAGACGCTGATCCTCGGCATCGGCCAGGGCTACATGCAGGTCACCCCGCTGCAACTGGCCCAGGCCACCAGCCTGCTGGCCAGCAAGGGTGTGTGGCACCGCCCGCACCTGGCCATGACCGTGGGTGGCGAGACCCCGGTCGACCCTAACCCGATGCCCGACATCGTGCTGCACGACAAGCACGCCTGGGACCAGGTCAACGTCGGCATGCAGATGGTCATGCACGATGCGCGCGGTATCGCCCGCGCCGCTGCGGCTGGCGCCCAGTACCGCATCGCCGGCAAGAGCGGCACGGCGCAGGTGGTGGCGATCAAGCAGGGCGAGCGCTACAACCGTAACAAGACCCTTGAGCGGCACCGCGACAACGCCCTGTTCGTCGGCTTTGCCCCGGCTGACCACCCCAGCGTGGTGGTGGCGGTGATGATCGAGAACGGCGAGGCCGGCGGCCGTGTTGCCGGGCCGGTGGTGCGCGAAGTCATGGATGCCTATCTGCTCGATGAGCAAGGCCACCTGAAGCCGCAGTATGCCGGCACTCCGGCGGCCAAGGCCGTGCCGCACAGCTGAGGTGCCGGTGGAAACACTGCTGTCTCAAATTGCTACATTCCGAAGCGCCAGCACGGCGCTTCTGATCTGCCCGGTGCCATCCCGCCTGTCCGATCGCACTATTTAACCGTTCTATATCAATACCTTACCTCGAAATCAGGATAGTCGCGGAGGTCTTCAGGCCTGCTTTTTGCTTGAACATTCAAGTGAATTGTAATGCATACCCCGAAGACCAAGAGTTCGCCCGAGCGATCCGCGTCAAGTCATACCCTGCGAGGCATCCATGACCCCTGCAAGCCGTGTTTCCGACGACCACTTCCAGGCCTGGCTGAGCCAGGTCAACGAAGCCTGCGGCCATTTCAACGGCCGCAAGCTCGACCCTGGTTTCGTCGGCCAGCTGGAAAAGTGCCAGGTAGGCCAGATCTCCATGAGTATCGTCGACATGACCCAGGTCAACCTGTTCCGTGGCCCGCGGGAAATCCGCGCCAGCAGTGCGGACAATTACTTCGCCGTGCTGCAGATGGCCGGCACTTCGCGCATCGAACACCAGGACGCGTGCATCGAACTGCAGGCCGGCGACCTCACCCTGATCGATGCCAGCACACCGCTGGACATGCACTTCCACCAGCGCTCGCGCCAGCTGTCGCTGATCCTGCCACGCAACCAGGTGCAAAGCGGCACCCGTGGGGTCGGCGTGGCCTGCGCCAGGCGTATCGAGGCAAACACGCCCTTGGCCAGCATGGCCCGGCTGATGATGCTCGAAGCCGGCCGCACCCAGCACATGGCCAACCACGAAAGCCAGGCCGTGCTCGACGCGCTGATCGCCCTGCTGCGCCCGGCGATTGCCCAGGACACCATCCCGGGCAGCCACGAACGCATGTTCCGCAAGGCCCTGGCGCTGATCGACCAGAACATCACCTGCGAAAGCCTCAGCCCCGAGTTCATCGCCCGCGAAGTGGGCATCTCGATGCGCAGCCTGTACCGCATCTTCGCCAAGCACGGGCTGGTCATCGCCCAGTACATCCGCAACCGCCGCCTGGACTTCTGCGCCGAGAGCCTGCGCAACCCGGCCATGGACCAGAAGGTCTCGTCGCTGGGCTACGCCTGGGGGTTTTCCGACTCGAGCTATTTCAGCACCGCGTTCAAGGCCCGCTTCGGCATGACCCCTGGCGAGTACCGCAAGCGCCACGCCAACTGACACGCCGGGCAAACCGGCCGCAATCAGCACCTTCCGCTCCACGAAGGCCCCGCAACGGGGCCTTCGGCGTTTCAGCCCTGCTGTCACCTTGGCACGGTGCCAAAGGCATCTGGCAGCCAGCACAAAAGCAGGCGCCAGGGCTTCCTGCATGATCGTTGGCATGTCTTCGGAACTTCTGCCAAACCCATAACAAAGGAAGCCAGACCATGCACCACCGCCCGTTTCGTCTCACCTTGGCCGCAGTCCTGGCCGGGGTCTCGCTGGAGGCATCCGCCGTGGAGCTCTACGGCGATGACGAGCGCCACCTCAATGCCAACGTGGAGGCCGTGTTCGGTGCATTCCACAGCGAAGAAAGCTACGCCATCGCCCGCGACCAACCAGGCTCCACCTCTTGGCGCGAGGGCTACATCAAATACGGCCTGAGCGGCGACCAGCGCCTGGGTGGCAGCGGCTCGCTGTACGGCGCCTTTGCCCTGCTCAGTTCCGGCACCTGGGGCGATGGCGACGCCGCCGGCTTCAGTGACGGCAGCGAGCGCACTACCAAGATCGAGGACGCCTACCTGGGCTGGAAGTCCGGCAACCTGGTGCCGGCACTGGGTGAGGACGGTATCGACCTGTCGTTTGGCAAGCAGACGGTCGCGGTCGGTGACGGCTTCCTGATCCAGGGCGACTCGCTGAACGTCGGCCACGGCCTGGCCGATGGCCAGTTCAACCGCGGCGGCGCCTACTACCTGGCCGCACGCAAGAGCTTCGACAAGACCGCCGTGTTGCGCCTGGGCGGCAAGCAGGGCTGGCGCAGCGACCTGATGTGGCTGCAATCGGACAACCGCGCCCAGGCCAAGACCGAAATGCACGTCGCCACCCTGGAACACGTGGCCGATGCCGGCACGGTAGGCCTGACCTACATTGGCACCACCCACGTCGACGAGGAGTTTGCCTCGCCGCAGCAGCTGGAACGTGACGGCATGAAGACCTACAGCCTGCGCGGCCAGGGCAATGCCGGGGTGGAAAACCTGTTCCTTTCCGGCGAGTACGCCAAGCAGGACAAACCGCACACCGCCACCGAGGATGCCTGGTACCTGGAAGCGGGCTGGACCTTCGCCGACGTGCCATGGCAACCAAACATCAGCTACCGCTACAGCCGTTTCTCCGAAGGCTATGACACCTTGTTCTACGGGCTCGGCCGCGGCCTGGGCACGTGGTTCCAGGGCGAAGTGGCCGGCAACTATGCCGGGCCGTTCAACAGCAATGCGCGGATTCAGAAAGTGGGGCTGACGGTGAAACCGACCCCGTCGCTCAACGTGGGCATCATGGGTTTCAAATTCGACACCATCGACCGCAGCCTGGGCAATGCCGACGGGCATGAAGTGGATCTGTATGCGGAGTGGACGATCAACGAACACCTGATGATCGTGCCGCTGGTAGGCTTGTACCAACCGGATCGCAGTGCCGAGCAAGGTGGGACGCAGCTGGGCAATGACAACCGCAACCTGTATAGCCAGGTGGTGTTCGTCAGTACCTTCTGAGTCGCCCCCTTCGCGGGCAAGCCCGCTCCCACAGGTACTGCACAGATTTCAAGAGCTGTGCAGTACCTGTGGGAGCGGGCTTGCCCGCGAAGAGGCTAACCCGATTATCGATCAGGCACCGGCAATGGCGCCTCACTGTTCCAGGCAGTCACCGGCCGGCTGAACAGGTTCTCGGTCTGGAAATGCGCCATCCGCCACTGCCCTTCTTCCTGCGCAAAACTCACCGTCAGGCGCGCCGCATTCAGGTGCGAAGCACCATCGGCAAACGTGCTGGTCTGCAACATCACCCAACGCCCCAGCCCCTGCCCGCCGTCCACCTCGATGACCTCACTGGTCAGGAAGTGCACGTTCAAGGCGAAATGCGCCGGGGTTTTCATGTAGGTGGCGAACATCGCGCCAATCGCCTCACGGCCCCGGTAACCACCAAAGCTCGCGGCATACTTGGCACCCTTGCCTTCCCACACGGCCTCGCGGGTGAACAGCCCGGCCAGTTCGTCCAGCGGAGTGCTGGCATCGAGCTGGTCGCACAGTTCCATGTAGCGGTTGATGCATACGCGAATGGCTTGCTGGTCTTCAAAGCGCTGCAGGCGGGCCTGCAGCTCATGGATATCGGTCATCGCCACCTCAGTACAGGTTCAGCAGCAAGCGCTCGGCCACGGCCAGCAGCTTCTCGTCGGCGCCCTTGGCCGCCACCAGTTGCAAGCCGACCGGCAGGCCGGCTTCGCTGCCCAGTGGAATGCTCAGGGCCGGGTGCCCGGACAGGTTGAACGGCCGTACCAGCGAGGTCATGCCCAACACGGCACGGGTGTCGGCGGCGTCTTCCAGGCGCAGCGGGAAGTCCGGCATGGTCGGCAGCGCCAGCACATCGTAGCTGGCCAGGGCCTGGTCGACTTCCGCGGTGAAGCGGCGGCGCACCTCTTCGGCTTCTGCCAGTGCGCTGTCGGTGGTCTGCCCCGCCGCTGCCAGGCGCCCGGCGATATCGGCGCCGACCTTGCCGGTTTCCAGCAAGTGGCCGCAACCGGCAAAGGTCTCGCGGTTGATCACTACCATGCCAGCCTCATAGGCCGCGCCAAAGTGCTTGAGCTCGACGTTGCCCAGGGGCAGGCCGCTGGCTGTCAGGGCACCGTGCACCACCTTGTGGATCGCCGCCTCGGCAGTAACCCGCAGCACGCCGATACGGGCCCTGGCCGGCACCTGCGCCGGGGTGAAGGTCGGGTCGATCATCGTCATCGCCCGCACCAGCATCGGCAGGCTCGCGGCAAACGGGCCGACGCAGTCGAGGCTGGTCTGTGCCGGCATCACGCCTTTGCGGCTGACCCGGCCAAAGGTCGGTTTGAGGCCGAACACGCCGCAGCAGCAGGCCGGCACACGCACCGAGCCACCGGTGTCGGTGCCCAGGCTGAAGTCGGCCAGGCCCGCAGCCACGGCTGCAGCCGAACCGCTTGAAGAACCACCCGGAATGCGCCCTGGGAAGCGTGGGTTGGCCGCCGTGCCGGTGTAGTGGTTGATGCCGGTGGTGCCGAATGCCAGCTCATGCAGGCTGACCTTGCCAGTCAGCCGCGCGCCGTTGGCCAGCAACTGGCTGACCACCTCGGCGTGCCGTTCGGCCAGCGGAGCATCCTCCAGCGCCTGGCTGCTGGCGCGGGTCGCGGTACCGGCGACGTCGATGGTGTCCTTGACCACGACCCGGGGGCCGCTGCCGCCCAGATCAAGGGTTTCAACTATGATTGTCATTTTCGTGGAGCCCTTTTCAAGAATGGATGGCGGACCGTGGCCCAGCCATGAACATGCGTGCCAATTACTTGAAATGTCAACTGAACATTCCCGTAATTACTGACACAGCTGCGGTGGTCAAATGCGCGGAAAGGTCTATGATGTCGCGACTATTCCGCACAAGTAGTGAATCGATGAGCACGTCTAAAAACAAAGGCCACAGCCATCACGACCCGGCCAGCGATGAATTTCGCAAGGAAGATTTCCCCTTCTACTGGCTGGCCCGTGTGCACGGCCGCTACACCCAGAACATGGAACGTCTGCTGAAGAAGGTCGACCTCGACGTGCCGCGCTGGCGCGTGTTGTGGATCCTCAACGAGAACGGTGAATCGAGCATTTCCGAGATTTCCACCCACGCCATCGCCAAGCTGTCGACCATTACCAAGATCGTCTACCGCATGAAGGAAGATGGCCTGGTCGATACCGCGCCCAGCCCCGAGGACGGGCGCGTGACCCAGGTGCGCATCACCGAGGTCGGCCTGCAGAACATCGAGCGCATGCAGGATGTGACCCGCGAATTGTTCCAGCGCAGCTTCAAGGGGTTGACCGAGGCGCAGGTGCAACGGTTGAACAAGATGCTGGAAGTGGTGTTCCACAATCTTGAGACCCTGTAATGCCTGAAGACCGCTGGGGCCGCTTTGCGGCCCTTTCCGACCGGTCCGGCGCCCCGGCAAGGCCGCTCCTACAAGGGACCGCGCTCTTCTGTAGGAGCGGCCTTGCCGGGGCGCCGGACCGGTCGGAAAGGGCTGCACAGCAGCCCCCGCTTCAGCAGGCTTTGGACGATTCGCACACCCGGTGATAGGCCCGGTTGAAATACACCAGCCCGTCATCGGCACCGCCGTGGCGGATGTCCTGGATTTCGCAGTAGAAGATGCTGTGCGACCCCACCTCATGCACCTGGGCAATCCGGCAGTCGAAGTTGACCAGCGCTTCCTGCATCACCGGCGCGCCACTTTCCAGCACCGTCCAGTCGGCAACGGCAAAACGCTCGTCCATGTTCAGGTTCCTGTTGGCGAAGGCGCCCGACAGTTCCTGGTGGGTGCCGGCCAGCACGTTCACGCACAATGCGCCGTTGGCCTTGAACTGCTCGTTGGAGTACGAAGACCGGTTCATGCACACCAGCAAGGTGGGCGGCGAGTCGGTCACGCTGCACACTGCCGAGGCGGTGAAGCCGAAGCGGCCGGCAGGGCCATCGGTGGTGATGACCGATACGGCGCCACCGAGCAGCGCCATTGCGTTGCGAAATTGGGATACGTCTACCATGGTCATGCTCCTCAGATATCCAGCACCAGCTTGTTGGACTTGGCCCGCGAGCAGCACACCAGGATCTGGTCGTTCGCGGCTTTTTCTTCATCGGTCAGGTACACATCGCGGTGGTCCGGCTCGCCTTCGAGCACTTCGCACATGCAGGTGCCACACACCCCTTGCTCACACGAGATGTCGATCTTGATACCCACCTGCGCCAGGGCGTCGAGGATGCTCTGGCCCTCGGCGACCTGCACGGTCTTGTTGCTGCGCGCGGCGACCACTTCGAAGCCTGCACCGCTGGCGTCGACTTCGACCTGGAAGTACTCCTTGTGGATGTGTTCCTCGCTGTAGCCTTGCTTGCGCGCGCCGTCGATCACCCAGTCCATGAAGCCCGACGGGCCGCAGGTGTACATGTGCGTGCCAGCCGTGCCAGTACCGAGCACGTCTGCCAGGTTCAGGCGCTGGGCCGCCTCTTCATCGTCGAAGTGGGTGTACACCCGGGCGGCGAACGGCGCGCTGGCCAGTGCATCGAGGAAGGCGCTGCGGCTACGCGAGCGCCCGCAGTAATGCAGTTCGAATTCGGCGCCCTGCTGGTGCAAGGCGTGGGCCATGGCGATCATCGGCGTGATGCCGATGCCGCCACCCAGCAGGATCGAACGGCGGGCATCGGCCGCCAGCGGGAACAGGTTGCGCGGAGTGCTGATCTGCACCTCGTGCCCTTCCAGCAGGCTGTCGTGCACGCTCACCGAACCGCCGCGGGAGGCCGGGTCTTTCAACACACCCAGGCGATACACCGTGGCATCGGCCGGGTCGCTGCACAGCGAATACTGGCGCACCAGGCCCGGGGCAACATGGATATCCACATGCGCACCCGCCTCGAAGGCCGGCAGCGCCGCGCCATCGGCCCGGCCCAGGTCGAGCACGACCACGTCGGCCCCTTGGATCTCGCGCTTGCGCACGACTACATTCAACAATTGTTCATTCATGGCCGGTGTCCCGCCTAACAGAGGGGCGCGTGGGCGCCCCGGAAAATATCAACGCATGAACAGGCCGCCGTTCACGTCCCAGGTCGCCCCGGTGGTGAAGTAGGCCTCGGGCCGCGCCAGTTGCACGATCAGGTCGCCAATGAAGTCGGCATCGCCCAGGCGCTGCACCGGGATGTTGGCCAGCAAGCCCTGCAGGCGCTCGGCCGGCACTGCGGCATGCACCGCAGGCGAGTCGATCGGGCCAGGGGCGATGGCATTGACGGTGACGCCACGGGCGGCGAATTCCTTGGCGAAGATCTTGGTCAGGGTGACGATCGCGCCCTTGCTCGCCGCATAGTGCGCGCCGGTGGCGGTGCCGCCGTTCTGCCCGGCCAGCGAGGCCATGTTGATGATCCGCCCGTAGCCGGCTTCGGCCAGGTGCGCACCCAATACCTGGCAGCCGAGGAACACGCTGCGCAGGTTGAGGCCGACCACGGCATCGAACTCTTCGGGGCTGATCTGCATCAGCGGCGTGGTCTTGGTGACGGCGGCGTTGTTGACCACCACGTGCAGGGCGCCGAAGTGCTCCAGCACCTGGGCCAGGGCGTGCTCGAAATCGGCCTTGCTGCCGACGTCGAGCTTGACCGCCAGGGTGCGCCCGCCCAGCTGCCTGGCGGTGGCCTGGGCCTGTGCCAGGTCACGGTCCGAGACCACCACATCGAAGCCTGCGGCGAGCAGCCTGGCGCAGAAGCGCTGGCCGAGCCCCTGGCCGGCACCGGTTACCAATGCGACTTGGTTCATGGCGTGCTCCTCAAAGGATGTAGCCGATACCGGCAAGGGTATCGTCGCTGTTGATCAGGCTGATCACCTTGCGGTGGATCTTGAAGCCGCCTTCGGCGCGCACCAGGGTGTAGGTCAGGTCGGCGCTGTAGTGCTTGAGGCTTTCCTTGCGGAACTCGCGGATGTTCTGCGCGGCCCGCACGGTGACGTTGACGCCGTCATCGGCCAGTACGCGGAAACGCGAGATCGTGCGCACGGTGCGTGGCTGCGGGCTGGTGGAAATCGACTCGCCGCCGATCAGCCGCTGCACGCGCAGGCCACGCATGTGGTGGTCGTCGTAGGCGTAGTTGAGGGTGTTCTCGTAGTCGGTTTCCTTCGGGTTGATCGGGATGATGTAGGTCCCTTTCCCGGTCCACAGGCTCAGCCAGGTGTCGTATTCACCGTGGTCGAGCATGTCGCCTTCCTGCCAGATGAACGCGGTGACTTCATTGAGCAATTGCAGGTTCATCATTTGGCCTCCGCAGTCATCATCTTCTTCCACTGCTGGTACGCCGCGCGCATGCCGGTTTCGGCACTGACGTCAGAGACCAGGCCGTCTTCGCTGGGCTTCTCGCCCGGCAGGCCGCGGTTGAGCATGATCCACAGGTTCTCGCCGGCATTGGCGCCTTTCTGCACCCGTTCCCAGGCTTCAGAGTCGTCCGGGGTGCCGAAGCCCATCGGGCCCTGGAAGTGCTCGTGCAGGCGCAGGCGGTAGCGGTTGGCTGCCGCCGGGCCGCCGTCCATGGTGATCACCGAGTGATGGATTTCGGTCTCGGTGACCGAGATCGGCTGCAGCACGCGGAAGAACGCCATCGAGCAGGCGACGTTGGGGAACAGGTTGAGGTTGAAGCCCGAGCCACCGACGGCGCGCACGATTCGGCGCACCTGCTGTTCCTCGATGCCTTCGTCGCGCAGTTCGGCGGCGAGGCTTTCGAAGCGCTCGGGGATCGGCTTGTCGAGGTCGGCTTCAAGGTCCACCAGCTCGGGGATCATCACCATCACGCTGTGGCCGTTGCCCAGGTCTTCGACGTAGCCGGGGCCTTTGACGAAGTCGAACAGCTCCAGGGTCTGCTCGTCGACCGAAGACAGGAAGCTCTTGTGCACCAGCGGGAAGTGGTAGGCGTCGGTGGTGTTTTCCAGCTGGATCTTCCAGTTGCCGGGGAAACGGAAGCGGTGCTCGCCAGGGACCTTGATGCCGTAGCCGGCGCCCTGCTTCATGAACAGGTCCATCCACTTCTTCGCAGCGCCCAGGAAATCTTCCAGCGGCTCGATGTCGTCCTTGAAGGTGGCGAAGACCATGCCGGCGTAGCTTTCGGTGCGCAGGCTGACCAGTGGCAACTCGGCCTTGTCGATGCAGTCGCCGTAGCTTTCCGGGTGCGGAATGCCGCGCAGCGAGCCGTCGAGGGCATAGCCCCAGCCGTGGTACGGGCAGACGAAGCTGTTGGTCTTGCCCTTCTTGTGCTCGCACACCGTGGCGCCGCGGTGGCGGCAGCGGTTGAGCAGCACGTTGATGCCCTTCTTGCGGTCACGCACCACGATCACCGGCTGCTTGCCGATGTAGGTGGTCTTGTAGCTGCCGGCGTCGGGGATTTCGCTTTCGTGGGCGACCCAGATCCAGGTGCTGTGGAAGATCTTTTCCAGCTCGGCGTCGAACAGCGCCGGGTCGGTGTACAGGGAGGTGTGGACGCGGTCGGGCTGCACCAGCTCGGCCGGGTCGACCGCCAGGTTGACGGCGGGGATCAGGTTGGTCACGGCATACTCCTCGAATCAGGCGCGCTGGATGATCAGTTCGCGGCCGACACGGGCCTCGACCTTGGCGTAGCGCCACAGCTTGTACGGCCCCTCGCCCACCGCAGTGCTGCGGAACAGGTTGCAGGCGGCATGCACGGTTTCGATGTCCGGCACGTCGGCCAGCAGGTAGGTGGTCCAGGGGAAGCCATCGGACGGGCCGACCATGCTCTGGTCGTCATCCATGTTGCCCAACACGTTGACCCCGGCCAGGTCGTGGATGCCATTCCACATCGCACTGAACGCGGCCCACACCTGCAGTTGCTCCTCACGCGGGGCATCGAAGAAGTTCTGGTTAATGCCCATGCAGAACAGCACGCGCAAGGCTTTCTTATCGCTCATGTCAGTAATCCCGAAAGTTACAGGTAGCCCGGCAGGGGCTGTTTGCCGAAGAACATCGCCCCGGCGTTCTGGTAGGTGACGTCGCCCATGAAGGCGTGCTGGGTGACCACTTGCGCGTCATTGACGCAGCGGGCCAGCGGGCTTTCGTTGTAGATGCCGGTCATGCCCGAGAGCATCTGCGCGCTGCGCGCCACTTCGGCGGCCACGCGCGCGGCATGGGTGGAGGACAGGCGCAGCAGGTTGGTGACCTCGATCGGTACCGGGTCGCCGGCCAGCACGTGCGCCCAGGCCTGCTCGATGGATTCGTAGAAGAACGCCCGCGCCGAGCGCAGCGCCGCCTCGGCCTTGGCCACGTCGACCTGGGCCAGTGGGCGGTCGGCCAGTGCCGGGGCGCCGGTTACCGAGATGCGCCCGCTGGCCATGCCCGACAGCTCGTCCAGCGCGGCGCGGGCAATCCCCAGGCCGACGACAGAGAGCACCTGGGTGGCGAACGACAGCGACGGGTAGCGGAAGAACGGCTCGTCGAGGTTCGGCTTGCCACCGCGCACGAAGGTCCACTGCTCGCCGACCACCACGTCTTCGACCAGCAGGTCGTGGCTGCCGGTACCGAGCAGGCCGACGGTGTCCCAGGTTTCTTCGATGCGGGCCTGGCTGCGCGGCAGCACCGCCAGGCGCGGCAGGTCGAGCTTGTCGCCGTTGCGCGGGGCAATGCCGACGCCAACGATGTCGGCACCCATCGAGCCGCTGGAGTACTTCCAGCGGCCGTTGACCTTGAAGCCGCCGGGCACGGTCTCGGCCGGTTGCGGCGGGAAGATGCCGCCGGCGAACACGGTGTCGGGGCTGCTGCCGTAGATTTCGGCGATGGTCTCCAGCGGCAGCGCCGCCAGGTACACCGGGCTCATGCCGAAGCTGGCAACCCAGCCGGCCGAGCCGTCGGCATGGGAGATGCGCTCGATCATTTCGCAGAAGGCAGCCGGCGAGCACTCCAGCCCGCCAAAGCGTTTCGGCACCAGGGCGCGGTACACGCCATGGGCCTTGAAGGCATCGATCACATCGCGGGAAATGTGGCGCTGGCGATCGAACTCACCCAGGCGGGCACGATCACGTACCCCGTCAAGCAAGGCCTCGAAGGCAGGGCCAGAGGCGAGCGCCGACACAGGCGCGGCACGCAGGCAAAGCGAATCCATGGACATTCTCCGTCTCAGGCGCGGTTTTTGTGTTGTTTGGCAGGCGGCGAAATGGCCAGGCTCGGCAAAGACGAGCAGCGGCCACGCAGGGGGGCAAAGGCTGGGTCGGGCGGCATGGTTCTGTCTCTCTTGTTTTAGGTGCCGGTGACAAAAATTTGCGGCCGATTACGTGAATTGTCAATTGAATTTTCACGCTAAAAATCACCATAACCTCCTGAGAGGCCATCCTTAAAATCAGCATAAAACCCTATATCCAATTGATTCATATCAATTTTTATATCGCTGACCCGCCATGGAAAATCAGCTGAAAAAAATAACCCTGCACGGCGATATGCCAAAAAATTTTTAGTCGACTTTTCACATGATTCCGGAGAGAAAAAAGCTGGTGTAGGATGGCCAGGCAAGGAGCGCGACAAGGCCGGCCAGCTGCGCCGAGCCCATAAAAAAAACCAGCAAGCGCCCCACCAGGATCGATGGGGACACGCCAATGCCTGCCGTGATTACCCCCGAGGTCGAGGCCATGCCCACCCGCCACATCGACTTGCAGGACCATCGCCTGCGTTATCTGCACCTGAGCCACGACAAAGGCTCCATGCGCGCCGCCGCCGAAGCCCTGGGCGTCGCCACCTCATCGGTCAGCCGGCAAATCGCCCGGCTGGAAGAGGAACTGGACATCGAACTGGTCCGCCCCGGCACCCATCGCATCAGCCTGACGGCTGCCGGCGAGGCGGCGGTGGACTACTACGTCGAACGCACCCGCCAACATGCCCAACTGGTCGATCGCCTGGATGCGTTGCGCGGTCTGCAGCAGGCGTCCACGGTGATCGCCATCGGCGAAGGCCTGCTGGGTGCCCGGGCAATCAACTCGCTGCAGGGTTTTCTGCATGCCCATGGCGCGCACAAGGCCGAGATCATCAGTGCGCCCTCGCTGGAGGTGCAGCGCCGGGTGCTGGCCGATGAAGCGCACCTGGGCGTGATCTTCGCCCCCAGCGCCACCGCACGCCTGACGCGCCTGTACAGCCTGGCCCAGCCACTGCGCATGATCGTGCACCGCGACAGCCGCCTGGCCGCGCGTTCCACGGTCAGCCTGGAAGAGGTGGCACGTGAATCGCTGGTGCTGCCGGGGGCAGACTTTCGCGTGCGCGAACTGGCGGACGCGGCGTGCAAGGACCAGCCGTTTGCCATCGTGCCCACGCTCACCTCCAACTCGCTGGCGGTGATCCTCGACTTCGTCCGCTCTGGCATGGGCGCCACCTTGCTGGCCGAGTTGCCGATCATCGACGAACTCAAGAGCGGCACGTTCAAGGCGCTGGCCATCGATTGCCCGGCGATGAATGCGACCGATATCCAGATCGTCACCCGGCGCGGGCGCACCCTGGATGGCCTGAGCCGCGAGCTGGCCACGGAGATGGCCAGGGCCGTGCGCATGGCGGCTAGCGCCTGAGAAAGGCTTGGGATTGCTGGGGGCGCGTGCGCCCCTTTCGCGACGCAAGGCCGCTCCTACAAGGGAATGTGATCTCCTGTAGGAGCGGCCTTGTGTCGCGAAAAGGCTGCAAAGCAGCCTCAGCTCTTGTTGCACAAAACGCAACGACATTGCCCGCCCCTGTCATTGAGCCCCTCCCCCCTGCCCTTTAGCGTTGCTCCCATAAGAAATCGCCCCACATAGGTGACCCCGTGAGCAACCTGATCCCCGCCGTCAACCTGACGGTCGACCCGGCCGAGCTGGTGCAGCCCGACCGCGTCCACACCTCCCTGTACACCGACCCGGCGCTGTTCGACGCCGAGCTGGAAAAGATCTTCCACAGCACCTGGATCTGGGTCGCCCACGAAAGCGAAATCCCCGACGCCGGCAGCTACAAGACCACCTACATCGGCAAGCAGCCGGTGATCGTGGTGCGTGACCGCAAGAAGGGCATCAACGTGCTGCTCAACCGCTGCCGCCACCGCGGCGCCACGGTGTGCGAGCACAAGAAGGGCAAGACCAACAGCTTCGTCTGCCCGTACCACGGCTGGGGCTATGCCCTCGACGGCTCGCTGCGCGGCATTCCGCACCCGGAAAGCTACGGCGACTGCATCGACAAGGCCGAGTTGCCACTGGTCAGCCTGCGCACCGAAAGCTACGCCGGCATGGTCTTCGCCACCTTCAAGGACGACATCGAGCCGCTGGAAGACTTCCTGGGTGCTGCGAAGAAGTGGATGGACCTGTTCATGAAGCAGGGCGCCGGCTACGGCATCAAGGTCCCTGGCGAGCACCGCTTCCGCTTCCCCGGCAACTGGAAGATCCAGCTGGAAAACACCACCGACGCCTACCACTTCCCGCTGGTGCACAAGAGCTTCCTGTCTTCGGTCGACGAGCAGACCCTGGAGCTGTTCGACTTCGTCAAAGGCCCCGGCTACGTCGAAGACCTGGGCAACGGCCACAGCGTGATGGTGATGATCCCCGAGCTGGTGGACCTTGAAGCCGACCTCGACAAGCCGATCCCCGAGCGCTTCGAAAGCCTCGCCGCCGAACTGCGCGACGAAGGCATCGAGGAACAGCAGGTGCGCCGAATCGTGCGCGCCGTCGGTGGCTCGGGCTTCAACCTCAACCTGTTCCCCAACGTCGCCTGCTCGATGGCGTTCTTCCGCGTGCTGCAGCCGATCTCGGTCACCGAGACCGAAATCCATCACTCGGTGATCACCATGGACGGCGGCCCGGCGGCAGCCAACCGCTACCGCCTGCGCCTGCACGAGCACTTCCAGGGCCCGATGGGCTTCGGCACACCGGACGATTCCGAAGCCTGGGAACGGGTGCAGAAAGGCGCCAATGCCGGCGAGAACCTGTGGATCATGCTCAACCGCGGCCTGCCGGGCGAGAAGCCCAGCGAAGACGGCCTGGTCTCTGACGTCAGTGCCGAAACCGGCATGCGCGCGGCGTACCAGCAGTGGAAGAAGATGATGACTGCGGAGGCCAAATGATGAACCTGCAATTGCTCAATGAAGTCACCGCGTTCATCTGGCAGGAAGGCGACATGCTCGACCACGGTGAATACGACACCTGGCTGAGCCTGTGGACCGGGAAAGGGACCTACATCATCCCGATCAACCCGAAGGAAACCGACTACGAGAACACCCTCAACTACGCCTACGACGACCACCACATGCGTGGCCTGCGCGTGCAGCGGCTGATCGGTGGCGAGTCGATTTCCACCAGCCCGCAGCCACGTACCGTGCGCACGATCTCGCGTTTCCGGGTACTGGCCGACGACGGCGTCAACGTCACCGTGCGGGCCGCGCAGAACATCCGCGAGTTCCGCAAGGAAAGCCTCAAGCACTACAGCGCCGACCTGACCTACACCCTGGTGCGCGCCGAGGGCGGTTTCAAGATCCACCGCAAGGTGATCAGCCTGATCAACAGCGACGATACCCTTGCCGGTATCGGCTACATCCTCTGAGGCCAGGCCGATGAACGATCAACTGCTCGATGTGATCGTCCAGGCCCGCGAGGTGCAAGGGGGCGACGTGGTCGTCCTCGAACTGGCCGCCGTCGATGGTCGGGCACTGCCACGCTTTGCCGCCGGCGCCCACGTCGACCTGCACCTGGCTCCCGACCTTATCCGCCAGTACTCGCTGTGCGGCGACCCGGCGCAAGCCAATGTCTATCGCCTTGGCGTGCTCAAGGACCGCCAGTCCCGCGGCGGCTCCGTGGCAGTGCACGAACAGCTGCAACCCGGCACGCCGATGCGCATCAGCGCACCGCGCAACCTGTTCCCGCTGGCCTGCGATGCCCAACGCTCGATCCTGCTGGGTGGCGGCATCGGCATCACCCCGATGATCGCCATGGCCCATGCCCTGCACGCCCAGGGCCAGCCGTTCGAACTGCACTACCGTGGCCGCTCGCGCAGCCGCTGCGCCTTCGTCGATGAACTGCTGGCCGCGCCGTTCGCCGCCAGCGTGTTCACCCACTTCAGCGACGAAGGCCCGGAACAACAGCTGGACCTGGCCCGCGTGCTCGGCCCGGGCAACCCCGGCGTGCACCTGTACACCTGCGGCCCGGCGGGCTTCATGGACTGGGTGATCGAAGGCGCGCGCCAGCAAGGCTTCGATGAGCAGCACATCCACCACGAGTACTTCCAGGCCGAGGTCGACACTTCGGGCGAGAGTTTCGAGCTGGTCGCTGCACGCAGTGGCAAGACCGTGCAAGTGCAAGCTGGGCAGACCCTGACCGCCGCCTTGCGCGAGGTGGGCGTCAAGGTCGAGGTGTCGTGCGAACAGGGAGTATGTGGCACCTGCCTGTGCGATGTGCTCGAAGGCGAACCCGATCACCGTGACCAATACCTGACCGATGAGGAAAAACAGAGCAACGAACAGATCGTGCTGTGCTGTTCCCGGGCGCGCGGCAAGCGCCTGGTGCTGGATATCTAAAAACAACAAAAACAATACGTGACAGACAAGCGGGCCACAGACCTACAGAGCTCCTCTGCCCAGTTGAACGACTGCCCAGACCTTGTACTGATCACATTTCCAGGATTACCCCATGGAACTCAAATGGCCGTTGCGTGCGAAATCGTTTTGCTTGTGTGTGGGCGCCGTATTACCCCTGACCAGCTTTGCCGACGTGGTGGATGACAGCCACCTGTCGCTGAACTTCCGTAACCTCTACCTGAACCGTAACTTCACCAATCCCAGTGCCCCGGTATCCAAGGTCGGCAACTGGTCGCAGGGTTTCGACCTGCAGTTCGAGTCCGGCTACACCGATACCCCGTTGGCCGTTGGCCTCGATCTCAATGGCCAGTACGCCTTTCGCCTGGACTCCACCGGCAACGATGGCTCGCTGCCGTACAGCCGCCATCGCCAGCAGGCCGCCGACGACTACAGCCGTGGCGGCGCGACGCTGAAGCTCAAGTACGCCAAGACCCAGGTGAAGATCGGTGATCAGAAGCCGTTCTACCCGGTCGCCTCCAACGACCCCAGCCGCCAGCTCGACACCATCTACCAAGGTGCGGTGATCGAGTCGCGCGATATCGACAACCTGACCCTGGTCGGCGGGCGCTTCTGGTCGATCGTCACCCGCGAGTCGTCCAACCACGAACGCTTGTACCGTTATGGCACCAACGACAGCCTGGACAGCGACGGCCTCGACTTCGCCGGTGCCACCTACAACTTCACCCAGGACCTGCAGGGCAGCTACTTCCATGGCGTGCTCAACGACATCTACAAGCAGGATTACGGCGGCATCAAGCACACCCTGAAGTTCGCCGACGGCTACCAGCTGAAGACCGACGTCGGTTACTTCAACAACCGTGAAGACGGCGCCGCACGCAGCGGCCCGGTGGACAACCGCGCCTACTTTGGCCTGGTGACCCTGGAAAAGAGCGGGCACATGATCGGCGCCAGTTACCAGCGCATGACCGGCGACACGGTGTTCCCCACCCTGAACGGCTACGTGCCGCAGCTGTGGCTGCCGAACTGGGCGAGCATCCCCTTCATCCGCCCGGACGAGCGCAGCTGGTCGGTGCGTTATGGCTACAACTTCGTGGCCATGGGCATCCCCGGCCTCAAGCTGTTCACCCGCTACATCAAGGGTACCGACGTCGATCGCGGCCCGGGCCTTGCACGCGACCAGGAAAGCGAGCGCGACATCATGCTCAGCTATGTCGTCCAGAGTGGCCCGCTGAAGGACCTTTCGTTCGACCTGAAGAACATGCGTACCCAGCAGAAGTACGGCAGCGACTACACCGAGTACCGCCTGATCACTTCCTACACCTGGAAGTTCTGGTAAGTGGCCCGCATGGAGATGGCTCATGACTAACCTCAACACCAGCATCACCCGTGATACCGACCCACGCACCATGCGCCGCATCGTCATCGCCTCGGTGCTGGGCAATGCCCTGGAATGGTACGACTTCTTCCTCTATGGCACGGCCGCGGCGCTGATCTTCGCCCCCCTGTTCTTCCCCGCTGGCACCGACCCGGTGCTTGGCACCATGGCCTCGTTCGCAGGCTTTGCCGTGGGCTTTCTGGCCCGGCCGCTGGGCGGCCTGATCTTCGGCCACATCGGCGACAAGGCCGGGCGCAAGAAGGCCCTGGTGATGACCCTGGCGATCATGGGCGCGGCGACCTTCGCCATGGGCCTGCTGCCCACCTTCGAACAGGCCGGCTACCTGGCCCCGGCGTGCCTGGTGATCCTGCGCGTGCTGCAGGGTGTGGCCTCGGGGGGTGAATGGGGCGGCGGCGTGCTGCTGCTCAGCGAAAACGCGCCAAAGGACCGCGTCGGCTTCTATGCGGCCTGGAGCCAGCTGGGCGTGTCGGGCGGCTTCGTGCTGTCGGCGGCGGCCTTCTACCTGGTGCAGATGCTGCCCCATGAAGACATGATGAGCTGGGGCTGGCGGGTGCCGTTCCTGGCCAGCATCCTGATCTTCGGCGTTGGCGTGTACATCCGCCGGCGCCTGCCGGAGAGCAAGGCGTTCGTCGAGGAGCAGGCGCAACAGGACAAGCCCGAGCACCTGCCGGCCATGGAAGTGTTGCGCAAGCACCCCAAGGCGGTGCTGCAGGCGATGGGCATCCGCATTGCCGAGAACGGCAGCGCCTACCTGTTCCTGGCGTTCACCATTGCCTACGCCAAGTTCACCGGGCTGGATACGCAGCTGGTGCTGGCCAGCGTGATGGTGGCGATGATCGTCGAAGCCGGCACCATCGTGTTCTGGGGCTGGCTGTCGGACATCATCGGCCGGCGGGTGGTGTACGCCATCGGCTCGGTCGGCCTGATGGTGCTGGCGTTCCCGTTCTTCTGGATGCTCGATACCCACTCGCCGGTGTGGGTGTACCTGGCGGCGTTGCTGGGCATGGCCTTCTGTCATGGCGCGATGATCGGCACCCAGCCAGCGCTGATGGGTGAACTGTTCCCGCCCAAGGTGCGCTATTCGGGGTTGGCCATGGGGCATGAGATTGCCTCGATCTTCTCCGGTGGGTTGGCCCCTCTGGCTGCGACGGCGTTGTTCAGCCTGTACAAGGACGCCTGGCCGGTGTCGGTGATGCTGGTGGTGATGGGCGCGATCACCACCTTGGCGGTGATCTCCATCAAGCCGCAGGCCAAGGCCTAGATTTGCTCCGTTTTTGCCCGGGCCTTTCCGTGCGGGGGGGGGCCGGGCTTTTTATTGGGCGGCTTGCCTTGGGGTTTGCAGCGCCTGGTAAATCGAGCGCCGCCCGCGCGGCGCATCGCGGATAAATCCGCTCCTACATTTGTTGCAACGTGGCCACGCCTGACAGGCCATGGTTGTCAGCCGGTTTGCACGGCTCAAGACATGCGCCAAGGCTGGCAACCATGGCCTGTCAGGTTCGGTACGTTGCAACAAATGTAGGAGCGGATTTATCCGCGATGCGCCGCGCGGGCGGCGCTCGATTTCAAAAACACCACAACCCGCAAGGCAAACACCCTGAACCCCAATCAAATTGCCCACCCGTGCCAACCTCTTGCCCCTGCCTGCCAATCCACTGCCCAGCCATTTCGCCATGCGCCACGCCCCGGTAGCCTGCCGCGAGCCCAACTCGCGTCACGGAAAACAACATGACCAACGCCTTGAGCATCCACAACAAGATCACCCTGCTCGCCAGCCTGTGCCTGGCTGCCGTCGTCGTGCTCCTCACCGCACTGGCCCTGGCCCAGCGCCAGGCCAGCGAAGACCAGGTCGGCAGCAACGCCAGTGACATGCTGCTGGCTGCCGCGCGCAGCAACCTGCGAGCCGAGGGCCAGGCCCAGGCGCTGCAGATCCAGCAAGGCTTCGCTCGCGCCTACACCTTTGCCGAAGGCGTCGGCCGCCAGGTCATGCACCTGCGCCAACGCGCAGAAATGCCACCTGCCGAACTACGCCGCGACCTCACCCAGGTGCTGCGCGATGCCCTGGCCGGGCGCCCGGAACTGCTGGGGCTGTTCATCACCTTCGAGCCCGACGCGCTGGACGGCCACGACGCCGACTTCCGCAGCCAGCTGGAACTGGGCAGCAACGACCATGGCCGGTTCGCCTTGTACTGGCTGCAACCTGGCCCCGGCCAGCTGCAGGCTGTACCTGGCGACGAGAAGATGCTTGCCGACACCTCCCCCGGCCCCAGCGGTGCGCCGTTCAATGCGTTTTTCAGCTGCTCGCGTGCCAGCGCCAAACCCTGCTTGCTCGAACCCTACGTCGACAGCTCCAGTGGCACCGCGCGGCTGGTCACCAGCCTGACCCTGCCGCTGATCGACCAAGGCCGTGTTGTTGCCGTGATAGGCCTGGACATCGACCTGGCGACCCTGCAGCGCGATGCCGAGAAAGCCGCCGCAGCGCTGTACGACGGCCAGGGCGATATCGCCATTGTCAGCACCGCCGGGCTGCTGGCCGGTGACAGCAGCCACTCCGAACGCCTCGGTACGCTGCTCAATGCACGCCACCCTGAGCAGGCCGCTGCCATGCTCGACGCCGCAGCCGCAGGCCACACGCAGGCGTTTGAAGATGCCAGGTACATGCGCATGCTGGTGCCGATCCAGCCACTGCCTGAAGCCAGCCCCTGGGCCGTGCTGGTGAGCGTCGGCAAGGACGTGCTGGGTGCGCCGGTGGCCGCCCTGCAAGAGCAGATGCGCACCCAGCGCCTGCGCAGCCTGGCCCTGCAAATCGGCCTGGGCCTGGGCGTGGCGCTGCTGGGCGTGGCGATGATGTGGCTGACCGCGCGCAGCGTCAGCCGCCCGCTGCTGCGGGTCGCCTACCTGCTGGAAGACATTGCCGAAGGCGAAGGTGACCTGACCCGCCGCCTGGCCTACCCCGGCAAGGATGAACTGGGCCGCCTGAGCCGCGCCTTCGACCGCTTCCTGGAGCGCCTGCAACCGGTGATCGCGCAGGTTCAGGGCGGCGTGCGCGACACCCGCGACACCGCCGACCAGTCGGCGCGTATCGCCAGCCAGACCAGCGCGGGCATGCAGCAGCAGTTCCGCGAGATCGAACAGATGGCCACCGCGCTGCACGAAATGTCTGCCACTGCCCAGGCCGCCGCCCACAGCGCCGCGCAAGCCGCCGAAGCCGCCCGCCACGCCGACCAGGCCACCGGAGCCGGCGTGCAGGTGATCGAAAGCACCACCCAGGGCATCCAGGATCTGGCCAGTGGCATGAGCGAAGGCATGCAGCGCCTGCACGCACTGGCCACAAGCAGCGAGCAGATTGGCGCGGTGATGGGCGTGATCCTGTCGATTGCCAGGCAGACCAACCTGCTGGCGCTCAATGCGGCGATCGAAGCCGCTCGCGCCGGTGACGCCGGCCGAGGTTTTGCCGTGGTCGCCGACGAGGTACGCGGCCTGGCCCAGCGCACCCAGGCCTCGGTGGAAGAGATTGGCGCGATCATCGACAACCTGCGCAACGGTACCCATGAGGTGACCGGCGCCATGCAGCTCAGCTACGAGCAGGCCCAGGCCAATGCCGAGCAGGCACGCCAGGCCCTGCAGGCACTGGCACAGATTCGTCAGGCGGTCAGCGTGATCACCGACATGAACGTGCAGATCGCCTGCGCCGCCGAACAGCAGAGCAGCGTCGCCGAAGAGGTCAACCGCAATGTCGAGGCGGTGCGCGATGTCACCGCCTCGCTGTCCGGCCAGGCCGAGCGCTCGGCGGGGATCAGCCAGCAGTTGAACGACCTGGCGTCAGAGCAGCAAGGGCTGATCGAGCGCTTCAAGGCCTGAGGCAAAGCGCGGCGCCAGCCCGGCCTGGTGCAGGCGCTGCACCAGGTGCGCCAGGCGTGTTTGCCGATAGGCATCGATATCGGTTTCGCGGTAGTCGTAGAAACCCACGCCATCACGCAGGCCATTGCGCCCGCTGGCCATGTTGTCCAGTACCGAATGCGGCGCCGTGTAGCGCTCGCCCAGGTGCTGGCTGAGGTAGGCCGAGGCGTGGTGGAGAATGTCGCCACCGCCCCAGTCGATGAACTCCAGCAGGCCCAGTACCGAGAAGCGCAGGCCGAAGCCGGTACGCACGGCCAGGTCGATCTGCTCGGCGCTGGCGACCCCCTCCTCGACCATGCGCGCCGCCTCGTTCATCACCAGCGCCTGCAGGCGCGGCACGATGAAGCCGGGTGTGGCGTTGCACAGCACCGGCACCTTGCCGATGGCCTGCAGGGTGGCCAGCAGTTCGGCGACAACCGCTTCACAGGTTGCGGCGCTGCGCGAGACTTCCACCAGCGGCATCAGGTGCGCCGGGTTGAGCCAATGGGCGTTGACCATGCGCTCTGGCGCGCTGAGCATGCCGGCTAGTTCGGTTACCAGGAAGGTCGACGTGGTCGAGGCGATGATCGTATCCACCGCCACGTGCCGGTCGATCCAGGCGAAAGCTTCACGCTTGGCCTCTAATACTTCAGGCACCGCCTCGAATACCAGCCGGCAATCTTGCAATGCCTGGCCCCCCGCCTCAAGCGTCAGCAGTTGAACCCGCGACAACAGCCGCTCGGCCTGCTGCGCATCGATCAGCTCAAGGGCCACCAGGCTCTGCGCCTCAGTGGCAAGCCTTACCCTGACCGCCTCGAAGTAGCTGGCCTGGGCCTGCGCCTGCCGCGCTTTCAGGTCGATGAGGCTGACGTGGATGCCGGCCTGGGCAAAGGCCAGGGCAATGCCCTCGCCCATCCGCCCGGCGCCGACCACGGCGACATGCCGCATCAACCCGCTCATGGCGCGATACCGTCGCGCAGCAAGGCCGCCATCTGCTCGCGGCCCAATGCCGCCAAGCCGAGGTTCTCCAGGGTGCGCCCTTCGCCATACAGGTCACGCCCGGTGACTGCCGAGGCCAAGGCCAGCAAACCCTTCGCCACCGGCGTCGGCACGCCGGCCCAGCGCCCGACCGAAACCAGCAACGACAGGCCCAGGCGGGTGTCTTCAAGCATGTAGCGGTGCTGCTGCAGGTCGATCTTCTCGCGCCAGTCGCCGCTGTCGGTGAGCTTGCCATGGGCGCCACGGCCGTACATCCACTCATCGCCCTGGTCGGTGTTGTAGTGGTCGGCCAAGGGGAAATGCGGCGCCGGGTAGCCCAGCGCCTCACGCACACGCATGCGTTCGGCATCCAGCGCATTGGTCACCCGGCGGATCGATGGCTGGGTGCCTTCGTTGTGGATGTCCCACGACTCGAAGTGCTCCAGCGGCCCGGCATTCATCAGGATCAGTGGCGGGTGAATGACCGGGCCGGCGTTCATCAGTGCGCCACTGAGGGCATCTTCGATCGGCTCGACGCTGGGGTACGCCTCGCGCAGCACGCTGAAGGCATGCGCCGACAGGCGACTGGGCAGCACACCGGTCGGCAGGCGCGTGGCGTAGGCACTGATCACCAGCTGGTCGGCGCCATGTTTACGCACCAGGTAAGGCAAGGTACCGGTTTCGGCAAAGGCCACCTCGGCACGGTTGCCGCAGTCGCGCATGGCCTTGGCGAACACGTAGCTGCCAAAGGTGCCTGGCGGCAGGAACACCACCTGGCCGGCGCTGAGCAGCGGCGCCACTTCAGCGGCCAGGGCCGCGTGGCTGGTCGACGGCAAGGGGATGATCACCAGGTCCGCGCCCTGCAGCGCCTGGGCCAGGTCGCTGACCAGCTGCAGGTTGTCGCCAATGGCCAGCTGGCGGGTGCCGCGATAATCGCGCACGCTGAGGCTGCCAATCGCCTGCAGTGTTCGCAAAGCCGCAGCGTCACGGCGCCAGAGCCGGGTGGCATGGCCGCGCTCGGCCATTTCGACAGCCGCTGCATAGCAGCCGTGGCCGCCGCCAAGAACAGTGATTTGCATGGGTGGAACTCCGCGTGTGTGTGGTAGGCCGATGCTAGCCATCACGCGTGTTGCCAGCGCTGCGGATCGCGCAGGCGGCCTACCGATTGCGCAGCTTTCAGCCCTTGAGCGTGTCGGAAGGCCGGCAACCGAAACGCTGCCGGTACTGCTGGGTGAAATGCGCGGGGCTGTTGATGCCAAAGCGCAGCAGCACGTCGGTCACGCTGCCCTCAGCCTTCTGCAGCGCCTGGTGCACCGCCAGCAGGCGCCGGTCGCGGATGAACTCGACCGGCGTCTGCCCAAGGAACTGGCGAAAGCCGTTCTGCAGCGTGCGCACCGAAACCCCGCTGAGCGCACACAAGGTGGCCAACGCCAGGGGCTTGTCCAGGTTCGCCTCGATGTATTCGCGGGCACGGCGCACATGGCTGGGCAGCGGTATGCCTGCAGGTTGCAGCAGTGCATTGGAGTAGTTGTGCGGCAACTGGGTCAGCAGCAGTTGCACCAGGTGGTCCGCCAGGCCCTGACGCAACGGCGCCAGGCTCAGTTGCAGGGCGAACAGCCGGCACAGGTAATCCAGGGTCAGGCTCAGCGCGTGCACGCCAGGGTGGTCGGCTGCCAGCGGCACGTCGAACGCCAGCGGCTGCTTCAGGCTGCGCCCCAAAAGCTGCTGCAAGTGCAGTTCCAGCGCCTCGCGGGGCATGCTGAGCACCGCATTGCGGCAGGCGCCGCCGGTGACGATACGGCTGCTGGCGAACGGTGAGCTGACGCTCAGCCCGCCCGCCGCCACGGCTGCATGTTCGCGGCCGTGGCGGATTTCGCACTGCCCCTGCAAGGTGGTGCGGAACAGGTACTGCGCGCCCGTGCCTTCGAGGCTGACTTCCACCGGCGCATCGTAGTGCAGCTGCAGCAGCCGCACGCCGGCAAACTCCACGCCGCTGACCTGCAACTGCGGCGCAGCACCGTCCAGCACCCGCAGCCGATGCGGGCAGAGATAACGGGCCAGCTGCACCTGCATCTCTGCCACATCCTGCGAATGAAACAGCGGAAAGCGCTCCAGCAGCCGGATGTCCGCCAGCATCTCAGGCCTCGGCGGGGTGTTCGCGGCGCATGCTGTCACGGAAGCACTTGCAGCCCTTGGCCAGCAGTACGATGGCCAGCAGCGAGGCGCCGAAACTGACGATCGACATCGACGAGCCGACTGCGGCCGGGGCGCCGAAGTAGCGGTCGGTGATCAGCGCCACCAGCGTGGTACCCAGGCCCAGCCCGAGCAGGTTGCTGATCAGCAGGAACACCGCCGAGACCTGGGCGCGCACCTGGTTCGGCGACAGTATCTGCATGGCAGCCGTGGAAGCCGGCATCGGGAACGAGGCGAAGAACATCGCCGGCACCAGCAAGGTCACCGACAGCCACAGCTGGTCGACCTGCGAATACAGCACTGCTGGCACGATCATGCCCACGGCGCCGATCACCCCGGTACGCATGGCCGCATCGCTGCGCCCGCGCTTGGCCAGGTGGTCGGTGAGCCAGCCGCCGAACACCACGCCGCTGGTGTTGGCCAGCAGCAGGATGGTGCCGAGCATGAAACCGGCCTGTTCGGGGCTCATGCCGAACTTGCGGATGTACAGCGCCGGGGTCCAGCTCATCATGCAGAACAGCGCCATGGCGTAGAACGAGAAGCCCAGGTAATGGCAGCCGAAAGTCGCCCGGTGGCGGCCGATGAAGCGCAGGCCATCGCTGAGGCGGACCTTGCGCACCTTGCCGTCGGCATCCAGCTGCGCGCCCTTGCGCTGCGGGTTGCGCACGGTCAGCCAGACCAGCAGGCCGACGATCACCCCGGGCAGGCCGACGATGAAGAACGCCAGCTGCCAGGCCTTCATCGCGCCGAGGATGGCCACCTCGATGGTCTGCGCGTCCTTGAGCAAGGTGATCACGTAGCCGCCGACCAGAAAGGCGATGCCACCGCCGACGAAGGAGCCGATCGAGTAGATGCCCACGGCGCGACCGAGCTTCTCCTTGGGGAACATGTCGCTGAACATCGAGTAGGCCGAGGGCGACAAGGCTGCCTCGCCGACACCGACGCCGATGCGCGCCAGGAACATCTGCGCGAAGTTCTTGCTCAGCCCGCAGGCGGCGGTGGCAAAGCTCCAGAAGATCACACCGACGGCAATGATGCGCGGGCGCGAGAAGCGGTCGGCGAGGTAGGCGATGGGCATGCCCATGAAGGCATAGAACAGCGAGAACGCCAGGCCGTGCAGCAGGCTGAACTGGGTGTCGCTCAACTGCAGGTCGGCTTTGATCGGCTCGATCATCAGGGCCAGGATCTGCCGGTCGACGAACGAGAAGATGTAGGCCACCATGCACAGGATGACCACGTACCATTCGTAGAAATAGCGCTTGTTGTGCTGCTTGAGGTGTTGTTCTTGAGTGAGGGTATTCATGCTCGCGAATTCCTGATGGGACAGCCTGGAAAGGGATTACAAGGCAGTGACCTGTCAGTAACAGGCGAACGCACGCAAGGCGGGATTACGCATGACCAAGGACCTTTATTGTTATTGGAATGGAGGTATGGCGATTACTTGAATTGCAGCCTGTTCTCGCTTCGCTGTGGCAGCGGGCTTGCCCGCGAAGCCGACACCGTGGTGAATGGCACGGGCTTCGCCCGTGTTCGCGGGCTCGCCCGCTCCCACAGGGATCGCGCCAGATTCCAGAAATTGAGCGAGACAGTTGCTCCCACAAGGGATCAGGTCAGGGCTCAGTCAACCTGCAGCGCCCGTGGCCGGTGGCTGCGTTCCTCGGCCTCTGGCGCCTTGGCGGTCTGCAGCTGGAAGTCGAACGACAGCTCGGCAAAGCGCTCGCCCTGCACGCCACGGTCACGCGCCGCCGCGGCATCGTCGACAAAGCGCAGGTCGCCAATCAGGCCGTCGCGGGTGGCGTAGGCGAAGTCGTCCCACAGGTACTTGTCACCGGCGAAGTTGATCTGCGTGGTCAGGTGGCGGTGGCCGGGTGCCGAGATGAAGAAGTGCACGTGGGCCGGGCGCTGGCCATGGCGGCCGAGCAGGTTCAGGCACTCCTGGGTCGGGCCCTGCGGGTCGCAGCCATAGCCCGACGGCACGATGGAGCGGGCGCGGTAGCGGCCTTCGGCATCGGTGACGATACGGCGGCGCAGGTTGTATTCGGACTGGGCCGAATCGAAGTACGAGTAAGTGCCCTGGGTGTTGGCATGCCACAGGTCGACGGTGGCGCCGGCCAGCGGTTGGCCGGCGGCATCGAACACCTGGCCCTGGAGGAACATCACCACACCGGGGTCGGTGCCGTCGTCCATGCGCGCTTCACCCTCGGACAGCGGTGCCCCGGCCACGTACAGCGGGCCTTCGATGGTGCGCGGGGTGCCGCCGCTCAAGCCGGCTTCGGCGTCCTTGGCATCCTGCAGCAGGTCGATGAAGTGCTCGATGCCCAGGCCCGCCGCCAACAGGCCTGCCTCGTTGCGCCCGCCAAGGCGGTTTAGGTAGTCGACGGCATGCCAGAACTCGTCCTCGCTGACCTCCAGGTCTTCGATCAGGCGTGCGGTGTCCTGCAACACGCGCAGGATGATCTGCTTGAAGCGCGGGTTGCCTTCGGCCTGGCCAAGGCCGGCCACTTGCTCGAAGAAGGCCTTGATATCGGCGGTGTGGGAGATCTTCACGGTCATTTCTGCTTACCTCGAATTGTTCTTGTCAGGTAGTCGTGGTTCAAGGGTGAATCAGCGGTCGTCGCTGTGGATCGACGAGGGGTGGCGGCACAGGCCGTCGACCTCGATGTCCATGTACGGGAACAGCGGCAGCTGCATCAGGGTGTCGTGCAGCGCCTCGACGCTGGGCACGTCGAACACGCTGTAGTTGGCGTAGTGCCCGGCGATGCGCCACAGGTGGCGCCAGGTGCCCTCGCGCTGCAGGCGCTGGGCCAGTTCCTTCTCGTCGGCCTTCAGTTGCGCGGCCTTGGCCGGGTCCATGTCGACCGGCAGTTTCACGGTCATCTTCACGTGGAACAGCATGCTGCTTTCTCCTGTCTTGCAAATGTCCAAAGGCGTGCACGGCTTCTTGTAGGAGCGGCTTCAGCCGCGAACACGGGCGCAGCCCGTGCCATCCACCGCGTCGCCTGCTTCGCGGCTAAAGCCGCTCCTACAGGGTGTGTGTGTTCTTTCAACGGCGGGCAAAACGCGCCAGGCGTTGTTCGTCGAGTGTCAGCCCCAGGCCCGGGGTGCGTGGCACGTGCAGCTGGAAATCGTGGTACTGCGGCGGCTCATTGACGATCTCTTCGGTCAGCAGCAGTGGCCCGAACAGCTCGGTGCCCCAGGTCAGCTGGCGCAGGGTGAGGAAGGCATGGGCCGACGCCAGGGTGCCGATCGAGCCTTCGAGCATGGTCCCGCCGTACAGGGCGATTCCCGCCGCTTCGGCGATCTGCGCGGTGCGCAGCACGGCGCGCGGGCCGCCGTTCTTGGCAATTTTCAGAGCGAAGATGCTGGCGGCGCCATCGGCAGCCAGGCTGAAGGCGTCTTCGACGCTCTCGATGGATTCGTCGGCCATGATCGGCGCCGGGCTGCGCTGGTTCAGGCGCACCTGGCCGCCACGGTTGATGCGCGAGATCGGCTGTTCGATCAGGTCGATGCCGTTGTCGCCCAGTACCTGGCAGGCGCGGATAGCTTGCGATTCGTCCCAATACTGGTTGACGTCGACGCGCACGCTGGCGCGCTCGCCCAGCTCGCGCTTGATCGCCACCACGTGCTTCAGGTCCTGCTCCAACGGGTTGGCGCCGATCTTCAGCTTGAACACCCGGTGGCGACGCACCTCCAGCATGTGCTCGGCCTCGGCGATGTCGCGGTTGGTGTCGCCGCTGGCCAGGGTCCAGGCCACTTCCAGGCTGTCACGCACCCGCCCGCCGAGCAGCTCGCTGACCGGCAGGCCAAGGCGCTTGCCCTGGGCGTCGAGCAAGGCGCTTTCGATGCCGGACTTGGCGAAGGTATTGCCCTTGGCAAGCTTGTCGAGCTTGAGCATGGCGGCGTTGATGTTGTCCGCGGGCAGGCCGATCAGCGCTGGCGCCAGGTGCGCGTCGATGTTGGCCTTGATGCCCTCGGGGCTTTCGTAACCGTAGGCCAGGCCACCGATGGTGGTGGCCTCGCCGATGCCTTCCACGCCGTCGCTGCAGCGCAGGCGCAGCACCACCAGGGTCTGCTGCTGCATGGTGTGCATGGCCAGCTTGTGCGGGCGGATGGTTGGCAGGTCGACAATAATTGCGTCGATGCGCTCGATCAGGGCGTTTGTCATGGTGCGAAGGTCCCGTCAAATCAGGCCGCAGTCTGCAAACCCGATACTACATTTACTTGATTATTCAAGCATTGCGCGAGACCCTGAGGGCCGTCCAATATCAAATGAATCTCCCACCATACCCAGGAGGTCTGATGGAGCTGCGCCACCTTCGCTACTTCAAGGTCCTGGCTGAAACCCTGAACTTCACCCGCGCCGCCGAACTGCTGCACATCGCCCAGCCTCCGCTGAGCCGGCAGATCAGCCAGCTGGAGGAGCAGCTCGGGACCGTGCTGGTGCTGCGCGAGCGCCCGCTAAGGCTGACCGAGGCCGGGCGCTTCTTCTATGAACAGACCTGCACGCTGCTGCAGCAACTGGAAAACATCAGCGACAACACCCGGCGCATCGGCCAGGGCCAGCGCCAGTGGCTGGGCATCGGCTTCGCCCCGTCGACCTTGTACACGGTACTGCCGGAGTTGATCCGCGAACTGCGCAAGGACAGCGAGCTGGAACTGGGCCTGAGCGAAATGACCACCCTGCAGCAGGTGGAAGCGCTGAAAAGCGGGCGCATCGACATCGCCTTCGGCCGCATCCGCATCGACGACCCGGCAATCCAGCAGCAAGTGCTGCGCGAAGACCCGCTGGTGGCCGTGCTGCCCAAGGGCCATGCCCTGGCCGGTGCCCCGCTGACCCTCGAACAACTGGCCAGGGAAGCGTTCATCCTCTACCCCGCCAACCCCAGGCCGAGCTACGCCGACCACATCCTCGCGCTGTTCGCCCACCACGGCATGAGCCTCAAGGTCAGCCAGTGGGCCAACGAACTGCAGACCGCCATCGGCCTGGTCGCCGTCGGGCTGGGCGTGACCCTGGTGCCGGAGTCGGTGCAACAGCAGCACCGCACCGACATCGAGTACGCCAGCCTGCTCGACCGCAGCGCGGTCAGCCCGATCATTCTCAGCCGGCGCAAGGGCGACAGCAGCCCGATCGTGCAGCGTTGCCTGGCGCTGATTGCCCAGCAGGCAGTGGCGGCAGCGGTTTAGTCACGTTCGAAAAAACTGCTGCCCTTTTCCTTGAGCAGCGTCACCAGCGCCCCTGCCGCCGGTGACAGGTAGCCCTCCGTGCGCACCGACACGGCAACGGTGCGGCGCATAGTGGTCTGCTTCAGCGGCACTTCGCGCAGCCACGACATGCCCAGCCCATGTTCCAGGGTTTCCCGGGCGGCGAAGCTGAGCAACTGGGTACGGGCGATCAGGCGTGGCAGCAGCGAGATGGCATTGGTCTCGATCTGCACCTGCGGCGCCGGCAACTGATGGGCGATGAACACGTTGTCGATCCAGCGCCGGGCGGTCACCGTCGGCCCTGCCAGCACCCAGCGGTATTGGCAGAGGCTGTGCAGGGTGATGGGGCCGGCGAAGATCGGGTGCTCCGCGCTGGCCACCACGATCGCTTCATCTTCAAGGATGGGATAAGTGGTGAACTCCGGGTCCATGCTGATCTGCGGTGAAATGATCACATCCAGCCGCCCGCCGCGCAGGGATTCCTTGAGCACATCGTCCTGGGCGATGGACAGCTTCAAGGTCACGTCCGGTGCCCGCTCCAGCAGCGCCGCGGTCAGGTGCGGCAGCAGGTGATCGGCCATGCTCGCCGCACAGCCCAGGCGGATGTTGCCGACCAGCCCGCTGGCAAAGTCGCGCACCTCGCGTTCGGTTTCGGCGATGTTCAATTGCAGTTGCTTGCCGCGCGCCAGCAGCAGCTTGCCGACATCGGTGAGCTTGATCCGCCGGCCATCGCGCTGGAACAACCGGGTACCCAGTGATTCTTCCAGGCGCTGGATGCTCTTGCTCAGCGCAGGCTGGCTGCGGTTGAGCTTTTCCGCCGCCCGGCCCAAGTGGCCCAGTTCGGCGATGGTTTCGAAGTAAGTAAGGTCACGCAGGTCCATGATTCATGAATTTCAGTTATGGATTCATCAAAAGTAGAAAATAGACTTGATCGATTGCGCCGTCGATAATTTTCTCCGCTGGCGCTGCCAGCCCCCGCGATACCGCTGCGCAAGGAGTATCCACGTTGCAGACCGCCCTACCCGGCTTTTCCAGAAATACCTTCCAATGGCTCGCCCTGCTGATTTGCGCCGGTGCATTCGGCCAGTTGCTGCATACCCTGGCCGTACCGGCGGGGTTGTTCCTCGGCCCCATGCTGGTGGCCATCGTGTTCGGCGTCTCGGGCGCGCAACTGCACCTGCACCGCCAGGTGTTTCGCTTCGGTCAAGGCTGCGTCGGCTTGCTGGTCGCCCACTCGGTGACCTGGGCCGTGCTGGTATCGATGGCCCAGTCCTGGCACCTGATGCTGGTCGCGACCTTCATCACGGTAGTGCTCAGTGCCCTGGTCGGCCTCGGCACCGTACGCTTCGGTGGCATCCCTGGCAGCACCGCCGCCTGGGGGACCGCGCCAGGGGCGGCTTCGGCTATGGTGTCGATGGCCGAGGAAAACGGCGCCGATGGCCGCGTGGTAGCGACCATGCAGTATGTGCGGGTGGTGTGCGTGGTGATGATCGGCTCGCTGGTCAGCCACCTGCTCGGCGCCGCGCCTGGCACGGGCGCGGTGGCCAATGCGCCAGCGGTGCTGGAAGGCCCGCACCTGCTCGACAGCCTGCTCAGCCTTGCCGTGGTGCTGGTGGGTATCACCCTCGGTAGCCGCCTGCCTGCCGGTGCCTTGCTGACGCCACTGCTGCTTGGCGGCGCCCTGCAACTGAGCGGGCTGCTGACCATCCACTTGCCCGAACCCTTGCTGGCCGCTGCCTACGGCGCCATCGGCTGCTACATCGGCCTGCGCTTCGACCGGCAGACCGTGCGCTATGTGTGGAAGCGCCTGCCGACCATGATTGCCGGGGCCGTAGCGTTGATCGTGCTGTGCGCCGCTTGTGCCTATGTGCTGGCCCTGGCGATGGGCACGGACTTCCTGTCGATGTACCTGGCCACCAGCCCGGGCGGGCTGGATGCCATGGCGATCATCGCGGTGGAAACCCATGCGGATGTCGGGTTGGTGCTGGCGATGCAGACGTTGCGGCTGTTCGGGGTGATTCTGACCGGGGCCTTTTGTGCGCGGCAGATCATACGCCTGACCCGGGTGTAGGTGGGCAGAGGTGCATGCCTTGGGGGTTGTGGCGCCTGGGAGGTCGAGCGCCGCCCGCGCGGCGCATCGCGACGCAAGGCCGCTCCCACATCTGTTTCGGGCCAATCACTCCTGTGGCATTGGCGCGCGTGCCCTTGTTTGTTCCATTTGATATCGATGGGTGATCATCTGCTTTTGTACTCTGTGTAGACATGCACCAGATTGCGCACGCAAAAGGTGCAGGAATAACTGGCCCGAAACAGATGTGGGAGCGGCCTTGCGTCGCGATGCGCCGCGCGGGCGGCGCTCGATCTCCCAGGCACCACAAACCTCAAGGCTGGCACCTATCCACAAACCTCAAGGCAGGCTCCTACCCACTAATCACGCAGAAAGCTGTCTTCGAACGGGTAATGGGTCAACAGCTCAAACCCAGTCTCGGTCACCAGCAACTGGTTCTCCAGCTTGATCCCGTCGCGCCCCCCCACCTCGCCGACATAGGCCTCGACACACAGCGCCATACCCGCCTGCAGTTCACCTTCATAACCATAGGACTCAAGGTCCTCCGGGTAGCGAATGCACGGGTACTCATCACACAGCCCCACACCATGGAACATCACGCCATAACGCTGCGCCCGGCAGCTCTGCGGCAGGCGATGGCCGTTGCGGGTGAGGTCGGTAAAGCGCGCACCGGGCCTGACCATTTCGGCGTTGACGTGAATGTGCTCGTGGGCGATGCGGTACAGGCGCTTCTGTTCGGCAGTGGGCTCCACATCACCGCAGATCCAGCTGCGCGACATGTCCACACAAAAGCCGTAGACGCCGACCAGGTCGGTATCGAACGACAGCAGGTCGCCGTCGCCGAGCACCCGTGGGCCGGACTCCTGATACCAGGGGTTGGTGCGCGGGCCGGAGCTGAGGATGCGGGTTTCGATCCATTCGCCGCCACGGCGGATGTTGCCTGCATGCAGCGCGGCCCACACATCGTTCTCGGTGGCACCGGCACGCATCGCCTGGCGCATCTCGGCAATCGAGGCCTCGCAGGAAGCAACGGCGCAACGCATGGCGAGGATCTCGTCCGGTCCCTTGATCATGCGGGCGAACTCGGTGACTTCCTGGCCGTTTTGCACCTGCACGCCCAGCGCATCGAGGGCGCGCAGGCCGGCGACTTCGATTCGGTCCACGGCCAGGCGGCGGTTGTTGCCGGCATGGCTGCGCAATATTTCATCGACCTGAGCGCAGAAGCGCCTGGCGTGTTCCTCGGTACGGTCCCCGGTCTCGAAATAGAAGAACGATGCGCCGCTGCGCAGCTCCGATACCAGCGGCAGGTGCGCAGAAAGGTGGTCACAGCCATGGAAGTCCCACAACACCACATGGCCGCTGGCGGCGACGAAACAGGCGCGGGCCGGGTTGTGGGTAGTCCACAACTGCATGTTGGTGGTGTCGGTGGCATAGCGGATATTCAACGGGTCGAACAGCAGGATGCCACCAAGGTCGCGGGCGATGAGCTGTTCACGGATACGTTGCAGGCGGTACTCGCGCATGCTTGGCAAGTGCGGGGCCTGCAGGCCGAGGTTGGCCCATTCGGCAAAGGCCAGCGGGGTCGGGCCGATTTCGGTGCGGTCGTTGTCATCAACCGAGCCATCGGCCTTGAGCGCAGCGGCGCGCTGGCGGGACGGGTCGATGCGGCGGGCTTGGGCGGGGATCGAGAACGGCGAGGTCATCATGGCGTGCGGTTTTCCCTGGTCTTATTGTGTGGAAACAGCGGTACTGATGATGTGCGATTGCTGGCAGCCCGGCGCCCACAAAGTCGACAAGACAATGCCCGAAAGCGGCGCTGGCCGGTGGGATGCGCGCCGATATCGGACTTCAATGCCGGGGTTCGTTCAGTTAGTCTTCAAACGATTAAGGAAAGCGTCACGCTGCTGCCTGATCACAGTCTATTGCGAGCGTTTTGCCGCAAAGAACCGACATTTTCTGAGGCTTATTGATTACCGGAACGTATGGTCAAGCACACCAAACCCGATCAGACCTTGATCAAGATGCCCTCGCTGCGCGCAGTCAAGGCATTCGTCGCCGCCGCCCGCTACCAGAACTTCACCCGTGCAGCCGAAGCACTGTGCGTGACCCAGGCGGCAATCAGCCGGCAGATCCGCGACCTTGAGGAGCACCTGGGCGCCGAACTGTTCAACCGCGCCGGGCGTACGGTCGAGCTGACACCGGCCGGTTCGATCTTCTACGACGCCGTGCAACTGTCGTTCACCAACATCGCCCAGGCTGCCGACCGCATCCGCCACAACGAGTCGCCCAAGCAGCGGGTGACGTTGTGCTGCACGCCGGCATTCGCCAACTTCTGGCTAGGGCCGAAGTTACCGGCCTTGTTCGCAGCCTACCCGGAGCTCGACCTGAACATCGTGACGATGCAGAACTTTCTGACCCTCGAAAACGGGGTCAACCCGGACATCATCATCTGCAAGATGGCCAAGAACGGCCAAGGCTACTTCAGCCAGCCGCTGGTCTGTGACGTGATCTACCCGGTGTGCACACCGCAGTACCTGGAACTGCACCCAGAGGTCCAGACACTGGACGGCCTGCGCAACACCGCCCTGCTCAACCTCAGCCCGTTCGGCCGCTCGCAGGTGGCCGAGCATGTCGACTGGAAGGTCTGGTTCGCCTACCAGGACATCGACCTTGACCAGCGTGACGCGGATGCACCGAAACTGTTCAACGCCAACGACTACAGCCTGCTGATGCAACTGGCGCAGAACCATCAGGGTGTGGCACTGGGCTGGCATTACCTGGTCGCGCCGCTGGTGCAACAGGGCCTGCTGGTGCGGCCGGTGAGTGACACCCTGGTGCACCGCGACACCCGCCACTACCTCAGCCTCAGCGAGGCCAAGAGCCGTGATGCCAGTTGCTGCAAGTTGCGCGACTGGCTGGTCGAGCAGTTCGACTGGTCACTGCACGAAGAGGCCGGCAGCCTGCCTTGGGCCCAGGCTTGATCGACCCTACCCTTTCAGTGCAGCCTCGATCCTGGCCACGTCGATCTTGCCCATGGTCATCATGGCGTCGAACGCGCGCTTGGCTGCGGCTTTGTCGGGGTTGGCAATGGCTTCGATGAGGATGCGCGGGGTGATCTGCCAGGAGATGCCCCATTTGTCCTTGCACCAGCCGCAGACGCTCTCGCTGCCACCGTTGTTGACGATGGCATCCCAGAGCCGGTCGGTCTCGGCCTGGTCCTCGGTGCTGACCTGGAACGAAAACGCCTCGCTATGCTTGAACGTGGTGCCGCCATTGAGGCCCACGCAGGGAATGCCCATCACGGTAAATTCGACGGTAATCACCTCGCCGGCCTTGCCCGAAGGGTAGTCGCCGGGGGCCGGGTGCACCGCCACCACCTTGCTGTCGGGGAAGGTCCTGGCATAGAAGTTCGCCGCTTCTTCGGCATCCTTGTCGAACCACAGGCAGATCGTGTTCTTGGCAATCATGGCAAGGCTCCATGGGAGAACAGAAAGCCTTGAGTCTAGCCCGTCAGGCCTGGCTGGCGATGGCCGCGGCCAGCGCAGCGTCGCTCAACGCCGATTGCGGATGGGCCTGGCGGTAGTCGCGCAGCGCCTGCTGCAGGCGCGGCCCGCACAGGCGACCGTTGGTCGCGACGTACGCCAGGGCATCGTCGCGCGCCGCTGCGGTGCTGCTCAGCGGATGGCTGGTGGACTCGCTGAGCGCCGCCGTACCCACGCTGCTGCCAATGGTGAAATGGTCGGTCACGCTGCCCTTGCCGTCCATGGCCCAGGCCTGGCTGCAGCACAGCAGGACCAGGGTGCTCGATAAACCGGTTCGCTTCACGTGGCAGGCCCTCCTGATAAAAATGCCAGTTTTGCACAGAGGCCAGAACAGCAACCACAGGCATGGCGAGCAGTGGCCTGCAAAAAACGATAATGAATCAGAAAAATCCTACCGATACCGAAGAAGCCTCCCACAACTCAGCTAATTCCCGGCGCTGCATCATTGTCGGCAAACCTCATAAGCGACTTTTCGCAAGGAGATACAGGTTTGTCGGATTTCAAATCAAAGCTGCAGCACCTCAGTGCCGAGCAGATCGAGGCGTTGTACAACGAATACATCGGTGGTGAGAAAATCGCACTGCTGCTCGAACGCTATGCCATCGACATCGCCCCCAGCAGCCTGATCAAGGCCTTCCCTCCGGTGCCTTGCGCCGATCTCAAGTGCCCTTACTGCGAAGTCAGCCTGTACGAGCGACGCAAAAGCCGTTCGGCCTACAGCTGGAACGATAACCTGGCCTACTGCCCGAACTGCGCGCATCGCCATTACTTCCCCGGGCGCAACCAATGGCAGCGTGATTGCGCCTGCCAGCCTTGCCTGGCGGCGCGTGAACGCGCCAGGCAGGCACTGGCCATCGAACAGCGCAAACGCATCAAGGAACACTGGTCATTGGCAAAGCACCAGCCCGTGCCATTGCACACGTTGTCGATTACCCGGCAGTTGCAGTTGCTGGCCATGCTGGCGATACGCATGGATGCGCAGAGGGATTGCATCCAGGCCGCGGAAAAATCCACCGGGGATGCGCTAGTCAGCCCATCCCTGAGCATGGATGCGAACATACTGCTGGCGCTGCACGAGGATCAGGTCCTGCTGGTCGACCCCGATTCGCCACTGGATGCCTTCAGCGAAGACCCCACCCCGAAGGCCTGGCAGAACAAGGTGCGCTGGATCGCCAATGTCAGCCTTGACGGCCAGCAGCGGGCCGGCCTCGGCCCCCTGTATCGTGCCCTGCACAAGGCCCTGTCCAATGGCCCGCAGATGCAATGGCGCGGCGAGATCGCCGAAGCCATCGAGCTGCTTTGCAACGAAGAGGTCTGTGCCTACATAGCCAGCCGCAGTGCCGAACACGGCCTGCCCTTCGACGTGTCTAGTCCTGAAATAGGTTTACACCTGTTCAGGTAGGCCGACAGGCCTCAAAACGCCCGATGCACTGCATCGGGCGTTTTGTTTTTCAGGGCCATATGGGGCCGTTCTGTGTTGTAGATCTGCACTGCCTCGTCAACCATCTGTCTCGCCTGCTCAAGATCTTCAGGGCTGCTCAACAGCAGCTCCATCTTGAGGATTCCGTTGATTCGCTCGGCCAGCGCGTTCTGGTAGCAGTCATACCCATCAGTCATGGAGCACTGAACATCGTGCCGTTGGTGCAGTGACTGGTACAGCGCCGAGCAATATTGGATGCCTCGATCCGAATGGTGGACTAATGGCTGGCGACGACGTCGCTTTCGTAATGCCTGCTTGAAGGCTTGCGCCACTGACTCGGCATGCAGGCTTTCATGGACGTGGTGGCCAACAATTTTCCTGGAGTACGCATCCGTTACCAGGCTCAGGTACAGCGGGCCGTTACGTGCGGGCAGGTAAGTAATATCGGCAACCCAGACGTGCTCCGGCCTTGTCGGAACGACTTGGCTTGGGCCCGGCTTGAGTAAGTTGGGATGGCGGTAGAAGCGATGAAAGCTTTGTGTTGTCTTGTGGTAGGCCCGCTTAGGCAGCACCAGCAAACGGCGCTCTCCCAAGACCTGGAACAGCCTATCTCGGCCAACTTGGAACCGTTTGTCAGGTTGGCAATGCAGCAGATAGTGCAGCTTGCGTGTACCCAGACGAGGCTGGCGCATCCGGACTTGCTGAACAAACTCAACCACCTGATCTGCCTGGCGCTCTTTGCCATCAGCAGTTCGGTTGCGCTTGTAGTAAGCCTGTCGACTGATGCCTAGAAACTGACAAGCCCTGGCAATGCTCAGTCCTGCGACTTGACCTTGCGAGAGGACTTGCCGGATCGCTTTTTTACGACCGAAACACCATAGTCATTTTTCAGAACATCAACGACCGTCTCAAAAAACTGGGCCTTCTGGCTCATCAGTTCCAACTGTTGCTCAAGCTCTTTGATCCGCTGCTCTGGAGTGAGCGTTTTGGGGTCAGACATCGCGCAGCTCCTCTCGTCGCGGATCGAGGCCCCCTGGCTCCAATCCTGCCGACCGTGCTTACGCAACCATACCAGAACCGTCGACCGACCCTGGATGCCATACCGCACCTGGGCCTGTTTGTAGGTCAGTTCGCCTTTTTCAATCTGATCAACCACCGCCAATTTAAAAGACAGTGAGTAATCTCTCTGTGTGCGCTTTACACCTTGCTCCATCTGACTCTCCGGAAATTCGGGATGGGAGGTGTAAACCTTATTCAGGACGGGACAACGCCAGGAAAAAAGCCGCAGAAGTCGCAACACAGTTGCTCGATGTGCACCCCGTACGGCACATCTGGTCACTGGCCAACACCGCCGTGCGCGGGGCGTTGTCATTCGTGGCCCGCGCCCAGGTCAGCAAGCGCCACGCGGCCAATACCATTCCCGGCAGCATGCTGTCGCTAAGCGAGCGCTCCATTCGGGAGCAATGGCAGTTCACGGTATCGAGCTACGACACCCATGCCCCGCGCTCAGGCTTCAGCCAGGCGCTGTTCGACGTGCTGCTGCAGCAGGATGACCATGGCCTGTGCCGCAAGGTCAGTGACTACATCGCAGATCTGCCGGGGCAGGCTGATACCAGCGGCTATACGCTGTTCTGCGCCATGTGCGGGTCGAACCTGGTGCACGTGCAGGCGGGGCTGCGGGAAACCATCGTCAACTGCAAGGACTGCCTGGCCAGGACCTTGGTGTCGACCTAGCCGACATCGGCCTGCCCGGTTCGCTACGGTCGGTGCTGGCGATGACAGTAAGGTTGGGGGCAAAAAACTAAAAAAGGCGCCCCACCGGGGCGCCAAACCATCCACCTCTTACCAAAGGAGCTGACGCGCTTCTCAAGGTGAATTCACAGCACCGACAGCGGGTACTCGACAATCAGCCGCACTTCGTCCAGGTCCGCCTCGAACGCGGTTGCCCGGGTGGTCGCCTGGCGCACGCGCAATGACAGGTCCTTGGCTGCACCGCTCTGCACCACATACTTGACCTCGATGTCCCGCTCCCAGCGCTTCTGGTCGGTCAACGGGTTGCCGTCCGCGTCGCGGCGCATGTAGAAGGCGTTGGCGTTGGAATAGTCGGCGTCGGTACCTTTTGCGTAACGGCTCATGAACGACAGCCCCGGCACCCCGTAGGCCGCCATGTCCAGGTCATAGCGCAGCATCCACGAGCGCTCCTTGGGCGAGTTGAAGTCGCTGTACTGGATGGAGTTGTCGAGGAAGATCGAGTCGGACTGGCGCAGGTAGTCGAAATCATCATCGCCATTGTTGCGCTGGTGGCTCAGCGCTAGCGTGTGAGCACCAAAGCGCACCCCGGCTTTCACGCTCCAGATGTCATTGTCGAACGCGCCCAGGCGCTGCTGGCCTTCATCGACGGCCTTGTAGTAGTTGAAGCCGCCGATCAGGGCAAGGTCGTCGCTCAACGGCCAGCTGGCACTGGTGCCGGCGTAGTACTGGTTCCATACATCCTTGAGCCGGCTGCTGAACAGGCTGACACTCACATGCTCGTTGAGGTCGTAGTCACCACCGCCGTAGGCAATCCAGGGTGAATCCACCGGGCCGCCATAGAAGGTCACGAAGTTCTCGCGCATGTCGCTGGAGACCGGCTGGCTCATGGCATGCAGGCGGCCGGCCTGCAGGGTCAGGTCCTTGAGACTGGTGTTTTCCAAGGTCACGCCGCGAAAGCTTTCCGGCAACAGACGCGAATCACCAGCAGCCACGACCGGGTTGGCCGGGAATACATCACCCCCCTTGAGCACGGTATCGAACAGGCGCAGCTTGGCCGCACCGCCCAGCTTGGTGTATTCGTCACGTGCCTGGCCGTCGTGCTCCACCGGCAGCACATCGAACGAACTGCGCCCGCCGTTGCGCCCACCGCCGGTGTCCAGCTTGAGGCCGAGCATGGCGAACGCGTCCAGGCCGAAACCCACTGTGCCTTGGGTGAAGCCGGACTCGAAGCGGCTGATGATGGCGTGCGCCCAGGCTTCGGAATAACCATTGCTCGCTGGCTTGGTACTGCTCTGCACCGGGGCCGGGCCGTCGCGGTTGTCGCGATTGAAGTAGAGATTGCGGTTGAGCACGTTGAGCGTGCTGCCTTCGATGAAACCTTCGGGCTTTACTTCGGCGGCGTTTGCCAGTGCACTGACGCCAGACAGCGTCAGGCATGCCGCCAGGGACAGGGGGGCGGTTCGGGTCATCCGAGGCTCCTTGAGTGACGATTATTGTTGTGTCGGCGGAGTCGGAGAGTGGGGCCTGGCAGATAACGCCAAGGTGATTGGCGCATTACAATCGCGTCATGCGGGCGCAGCGGCTCTAGCCCGGCTTTTGCAACATTCTGTAGGTAATTCCTACGTGCAGCAGTGAACCTGCCTACAAAATTGCGGTCTGTCCCTGACGGTCAATTCACCGACCGGTTCGCCGGCCCCATTGCTGATCTACAGTTACCGGGCCTATTTTCCCTGTTGCAGCGAAGACCCAACATGCCTGAATCCCGCCCAGCCTCCCTTGCCCTCACTGCCCTGCGCGGCAGCCTGCTCGCCGCCCTGGTGGCTCTTGCCGTCCCCGCGCATGCCGAAGAGCCGGCCAGCGATGCGCGCTGGGTCAGCGACAGCCTGAGCACCTACGTGCGCAGTGGCCCGACCGATGGCCACCGCATTGTCGGCACGCTCAAGTCGGGGCAGAAACTCACCCTGGTCGGCAGCCAGGGCAACTACAGCCAGGTGCGTGGCCAGAATGGCGACCTGGTGTGGATCCTCACCAGCGACCTGCAGTCGGTGCCGGGCCAGAACGAGCGCCTGCCGCAACTTGATGCACAGGTGGCGGACCTGTCCGGGCAACTCAAGACCATCGATGACAGCTGGAAAAACCGCGTGCAGGGCATGCAGGAAACCCTCGACTCGCGCAAGAAGCTCATCGATGAACTGGAAGCGCGCAACCAGGCGCTCAACGAACAGCTCGACCAGAGCCAGTCGAGCCTGCGCGACACCCAGGCACGCCTGGGCGACGAGAACAAGCAGGTGATGATGCGTTACATGGTGTACGGCGGCAGCATCGCCGGTGCGGGGCTGCTGATGGGGCTGATCCTGCCGGCGCTGACCCGTGGCCGGAAGAAGAACGACCGCTGGTTCTGATGACGAACATGCGGGCCTCTTCGCAGACTCAACAGCGCAGAGGCCCGCATGAAAAAGCGCGCTATCGGCTGCGCGCCTTGTTATAGATAGTTTTGGCCTGGTCGGCGGCAGATTGACACGCGGCCCAATCTCCTGCGTCCCGAGCCTTTTTGGCTTGTTCCCATTTCACTTTGAAATCATGCGCCATACCGCCGTGCATGGCCTGGCCACTGGCTTTGTGGTCGGCTTCCAGCTCCTTGATCTTCGCATCGCAATTGGTCTTGGCCTCATCAGCAGCTTGAACACCAAAACTCACCAGACAAGCAGCCACCAGCAGTGTCACGTATTTCATGTCGCGTTCTCCTGGGTAATCGGAATGGTCATCGAGAGACATTTGGCTCGACGCAGGGAGAAGCATAGTCGGCGATGCGGGGGCTGCGTCGGTTCAGCCTGGCGGTCGGGCGCCTTCGGCAAAAAGGAAGTCGATAAACGCCCGCACTCGCAGTGGCATGTGCCGAGCCTGGGGGTAGATGAGCATGAAGGGGCGCGAGGTACCGCCGTATTCACCCAGTACCTCGACCAGTTCGCCACGCGCCAGTGCGTCCTGCACGGTGAAGCGATGGGCCTGCATCAGGCCACCCCCATGACGCACCAATGTCGCGGTCGCCAGGAAGTCACCCAGGCAGGTGAGGCCCCCCTGGGTCTCCATTTCAATTTCCCGGCCTTCGATGCGGAAACTCCAGGGCGGACGACGGCCAGTGCTGGCCAGCTCGAACTGGATGCACTCATGCCCGGCCAAATCCTGCGGCACCTGCGGCGTGCCCCTGCGCGCCAGGTAGGCCGGTGCCGCCACCACCACCAACTCGGCATTTTCCAGGCGTCGAGCCACCAGTCGTGAATCGCCGGGCTCTCGGCCACGGATGGCGAGGTCGAAGTGCTCCTCGGCGAAGTCGACGTTGCGATTGCTGACGTGCACATCTACCTGCACCTGGGGATAGCGCTGACGGAATGCCGGCAGCAACGGCAGCAAACGATGATGCGCATACGGTGTGGGCGCACTGATGCGCAGGCGACCACTTGGTACAGCCTGGCCACCCATGGCCTGGCGCTCCGCCTCGACCAGTTGTCCGAGCGCCTGGCGGCATTGCTGGTAGTAGGCCTGGCCGGCGTCGGACAAGCGCATCTGCCGCGTCGTCCGTACGAACAGCCGCACGCCCAGGCGCTCTTCCAGGCGCGCCACGCTGCGGCTCACCGCGGCTGGGGTGACGCCGGCCTCGGTTGCTGCAGCGGTGAAGCTGCCGGTATCGGCTGCCAGGCAGAACAGCTCCAGGCTGCCCAGTTGCAAGTCGTCGAAGTGGCGGGTCATGGCGGCTCTATTGATTACACGGTGTATCGATTGAAATGCCATCCAGCTCATTTTTCAAGCTGGCGTTGAGCCCTACAGTGGTTTCCACCACGAGCCAACGGCTCACTTCCGGAGAACGCAAACATGAGCAAGCCAAGCACTGTCATCATCACCGGGGCCTCCAGCGGCCTGGGCTTCGCCCTCGCCAAGGCCTTCCTCGAACGCGGCGACAATGTGGTCGGCAATGCCCGCAGCCAGGCACGCCTGGAGCAGGCTGCCGCCCGCCTCGGCCATTCACCGCGCTTCGTTGGCGTGGCCGGTGACATCGCCGAAGCAAAGACTGCCCAGCGCCTGATCGCCACAGCCCAGGAGACCTTCGGCGGCGTCGACATCCTGATCAACAATGCTGGGATCTTCATCCCCAAACCCTTCACCGAGTACAGCGAGGCAGACGTCGACGCACTGGTCGGCACCAACCTCAAGGGCTTTTTCTATCCGTCGCAGGCAGCGGCAAAGGTCATGGCTGCACAAGGCCACGGGCACATCATCGCCATCACCGCCTCCATCGCCCTGCAGCCCGATACCCGTGTGCCGGCGCTGTTGCCGGTGCTGGTCAAGGGCGGGCTCAATCAGGCAGTCAAGGGCCTGGCCCTGGAGCTGGCCGCCAGCGGTGTGCAGGTCAATGCTGTGGCGCCCGGGATCATCGATACGCCGCTGCACAGTGGCGAGGTCGAGGGCCTTGGCGGGCTTTCGCCGAGCGGTCGCACCGGTAAGCCGCAGGATGTGGTGGATGCAGTGCTGTACCTGACCGATGCGCGCTTCGTCAGCGGCGTAATCCTGCCTGTCGACGGCGGTAGCACCGCTGGCACCTGGCACTGAACAGAGGAGCAAGCAGCCATGCCTTACGTCCATATTCGGGTGACCGACGAAGGGGTGACCCAGGAACACAAGCGCCAGCTGATCGAGGGCACCACGCAATTACTGGAACAGGTACTGGGCAAGCCTGCGGCCAGTACCTTTGTGGTGATCGAGGAAGTACCGACAGATAACTGGGGGGTTGGCGGCGAGACCGTGACGGCAGTTCGCCTGCGAGAACGGGGCTGAACCCTGGGGCTGCTGTGCAGCCCCTACTGCCGCAACCGCTCCAACGCCTCCAGTACAAACCCCGTAGCCCGCTCAACCTCCCCTTCGCGGCAGGCAATTCCCAACTGCCTCCACAACCCCGGCCGCAGCGGCCGGCGCGCAATCCGCCGGTCCAGCTCGGCGGCTTCACCTTCCTGGGGCAGCAAGGTCGCGCCGTAGCCGGCCCCTACCAGGCTCTTGATCGCATCGTTGTAGTTCAGCTCGATCCGCGGCTCGGGATACAAGCCCGCCGCCGCGAACCACTCACCCGTCACCCGCGACAACTGGGTACTGCTGTCATTGAGGATCAACGCGCGCTGCCCCAGCCAGGCCGCGGTGACCTTGGCCGGCGGCTGCCACTCGGCCGGTACATACGCCAGGATCGGGTCACGCCGCCAGGGCGTGAGCCTGACGCCCTTGCCCGCCACCTGCGGCAGCGCCACCAGGCCGATATCCAGGGTGCCTTCGCGCAAACGCGCAAGGGAAGCCTGGGAGGTCAGCACCTGAACCTGCACGTCGATGCCCGGGTGCGCCACCCGCAGGTGCTCGAGGGCCTTGGGCAGCAGATGGGCAATGGCACCGGTGGAAGCGCCCAGGCGCACCCGCCCAGTCAGGCCTTCGACCTGACGGCGCACTTCGTCCAGGGCCAGGTCGGCATCCGCCAGCAGGCGGCGAGCGCGGGCCAGCAAGGTCTCGCCGATGGCCGTGGGGCGCACCTGGTTGCGGTTGCGGGTCAGCAGCGGCGCACCAACCCGCGCCTCCAGCTCGGCCACGTGCAGGCTGATGGTGGGTGGCGCCAGGTTGAGCTGGCGGGCGGCCTCGGCGAAGGAGCCCAGGTCGGCGATCACCACCAAGGTGCGGAGGCGGTCGAGGCTGATTTCGCGCATGGGTGGCGATCCTTGATTCATCAAAACTGAATGTCAGCATCATGATATTCAAATTTTCTTTCTCAAGGCCACAAGCGAGCATAGGTCATCCCCTCCCCTGACCGGACCCCGACCATGCACACCCCAGTTGTCTTCATCGACGGCGACCAAGGCACCACCGGCCTGCAGATCCACGCCCGCCTACAAGGCCGCAACGACCTGCGCCTGCTGACCTTGCCGGAGGCTGAGCGCAAAGACCCACAACGCCGCGCCGACGCCATCAACAGCGCCGACATCGCCTTGCTGTGCCTGCCCGACGACGCCGCCCGCGAAGCCGTGGCAGCCATCGAAAACCCCGCCGTACGGGTGATCGACGCCAGCTCCGCACACCGCACCTCGCCAGGCTGGGTCTACGGCCTGCCGGAGCTGGACGGGCAACAGGCCGAACGCATCGCTCAGGCCAAGCGGGTCAGCAACCCCGGCTGCTACCCCACCGGGGCCATCGCCCTGCTGCGCCCGCTGGTCAAGGCCGGCCTGTTGCCGGCCGACTACCCGCTGACCATCCACGCTATCTCCGGCTATTCCGGCGGCGGCCGTGCGGCCGTCGAGCGGCACGAGATGCCGGGTGCCGAACAGGCCCCGACCTTGCAACTGTATGGCCTGGAGCTGGCGCACAAGCACGTGCCGGAAATCCAGCTGCATGCCGGCTTGTCGGCACGGCCGATGTTCCTGCCGGGTTACGCGGCCTACCGCCAAGGCATCGTCCTGAGCATCCCGCTGCAACTGCGCCTGCTGCCCGGCCAGCCCGACGCCGAACAGTTGCAGGCTTGCCTGGAACAGCATTACCAGGGCGCCCGCCATGTGCAGGTAATGCCCCTGCACCAGCAGGGGCCGGCCACCCCACTCGACCCTGAGGCGCTGAATGACAGCAACGACCTGCGCCTGGCGCTGTACGCCAACCCCGAACATGGCCAGGTGGTGCTGACTGCGGTGTTCGACAACCTCGGCAAGGGTGCCTCGGGCGCAGCGGTGCAGAACCTCGACCTGATGCTTGCCGCGATGCGCGGCTAAAAAGGGTTTAGACTGTGCACCCCGCGCCAACCCGGCGCGGGGTGAGCCAACCGCAGCCGGAGCCCGTCCACCGATGTTCATCCTGAGCCGCCTCGACAGCGTGCCGCCCGAATCTTTCCAGAACCAGATCCGCGAACTGGTGATCCACAACGTCGGCGCGCTGAGCAGCGTCGCCATCCGTGCCGAAAACCCGCTGTATCCGCTGTATCAGTACGGTGTCGGCATGGAGGTGCACCAGTACCTGCAAGCCATGGACGGCACCCGCGGCCTGGCCGTGCAGCTGACCCTGGCCCTGGATGCCGATGCACCCGACCAGTTGCTCGGTTTCGCCTTGAGCTTGCCGGCCCAGGACAACCCCCATGCTTGCGCCCTGGCGTTTCTTGCCGTGGTGCCCGGCCACCGCCGCCAAGGCATTGCCCGCGCCCTGCTGGGTGACGCGCAGGCGCGCTATGCCAGCGTCGAGCTGAATGCCTTTGCCGACCAGGTGCCATGGTTCGAAAGCATGGGCATGCAGGTGGTAGCCGCCAGCGGGCCGCAAGTGTTGATGAGCAGCACCGGCCAGGCCAGTGGCGCGCTGATCGGTCGGCTGGACATTGCGCCGATCTACCAGACTGCCGAGGTGCTGCAGATTCACACCTACCTGCTCAATCAGCAGGGTGAGGATGCCATGCTCGATGCCGAGCAGCAGCGTGATGAATGGCTGGATGAATTGACCGCCCAGGCGAACGCCTGTGTGCGGGAGCGCAAGTCAGTGCATTGACGTTCTGGGGCTGCTTTGCAGCCCTTTTCGCGACACAAGGCTGCTCCTACAGGGGAATGCAACCACCTGTAGGAGCGGCCTTGTGTCGCGAAAAGGGCCGCAAAGCGGCCCCGGGATTCTTTCAGGCATGTACCCAGCGCCGATGCAGCCCACGGGCCAGGGCATCGAGCATGAACCCCAGCACGCCAATCAGCAGTACCATCGCCATCAACTCCGAATAGGCGAGGCGGTCGCGGGTATCGAGAATGAAATAGCCCAGCCCCGCGCTCACCCCAAGCATCTCGCACGGCACCAGCACGATCCACAGGATGCCGATGGCCAGGCGCACCCCGGTCAGCACATGGCCGATCACCCCGGGAATGATCACCTTGCACAAGGTTTCCCAGCGCGTGGCACTCAGGCTGCGGCTCAGCTGCAGCCAGCGCGGGTCTAACTGGCGTACGCCAGCGGCGGTGTTGAGCAGGATCGGCCACAAGGCGGCGAAGGCCAGCAGGAAGTAGATCGGTTGGTCGCCCACCCCCATCAGCATCACCACCACCGGCATCCACGACAGCGGCGAGATCATCCGCAAAAACTGGAACGCCGGCGTGGTCGCGGCCTCCAGATGCCGGTAGCTACCGACCAGCAGCCCCAACGGCACGCCGATCAGCAACGCCAGCAACAAGCCGACCAGAATGCGCTTGAGGCTGACCCAGACATGCCCGTAGACCTCGCCCTGGCCGAGCAGCTCGACCAGGCTGGCCAGGGTCGCCTGTGGCGAGAAGCGCGCCGACAGGCCATCGGCCTCGCCGAACAGCTGCACACCCGCCCACCACAGCAACAGCAACCCCAGCAGGCCGGCCAGACCCAGGCCGGCATGTACGACATGCTTGCGCATCAGACCGCGAACTCCTCGCTACGCTGGAAGTTCTCGGCAATGCCGAACACCGAAGGGCCGCCGACGGCGGCGATGGCGTTGCGTACGAAGCGGTCATCGACCAGGTCGCGCGCAGTCTGCGCCGGGTCCAGGCCTGCAAGGAAGTTGCTCTCACCTTCGATCAGGGTGTTTTTCAGGCGCTTGACCAGCTCCTCGGTGTAGCTGGGGTACGGGTATGGCTGGAAGTCGATGCGCTTTTCGTCCCACTGCTGGTGCTGGATGGCACCACTGGCAATGTAGCCGGCACGGTCTTCGGCAGCCGGCGCCAGCACCTTGGTCAGCACCGCCGGCTCATGGGGGGTGTACTTGTTGGGGCCCGCCTTGGACAGCAGCGCCGCCGCTTCGGCGCGATGGTCGCGGGTCCATTGCTGGGCCTTGACGATGGCATTGACCACCTTCTGCGACCACTCCGGGCGGTTGTTCAGGTCATGCTCGTGCATGAACACCACGCAGCAGGCGTGATTGCGCCAGACATCACCGGTAAAGCGCTGCACGCGGCCGACCTTGAGGTTCTCGGCCAGGGCGTTGAACGGTTCGGCAACGATGTAGCCGGCAATGCGCTTGCTGGCCAGGGCCGGCGGCATGTCCGACGGCGGCAGCACCAGCAGGTTGACTTCGTTAGCCGCCAATTGGGCATTGGCGGGCTTCGACACCGGGGTCAGGCCATTGTCGTTGAGCATCTGCTGCAGCACCACGTTGTGGATCGAGTACCAGAACGGGATGGCCACGGTCTTGCCGCCCAACTGCTTCATGTCGGTGATGTCTGGCGCCACGGTCAGGCCCGAGCCACCCACATGGTTCCAGGCCACGACCTTGGCCGGCACCTTGCTGCCATAACGCGCCCACACGGTCATTGGCGACAGCAGGTGAATGACATTGACCTGGCCAGAGATGAACGCCTCGATCACCTGCGCCCAGCTGCGCAGCAGCACCGGGCGTTCGGCCTTGATGCCCTCGGCCTCGAACAGGCCATTGTTGTGCGCCACCAGCAGCGGCGTGGCGTCGGTGATCGGCAGGTAGCCGATGCGCACCGGCGCGTCGGGTTCGGCGGCGGCGCGGGCCTGCAGGCTGGACAGCAGCGGCACGGCCCCGGCGGCAGTCAGCATGGCGCTGAGCTTGAGGAAATCACGACGCGAAGTGGTGGAACAGCAGTCATCCATGCACATGTGCAGGCTCCGAAGGCAACGAGGTAGGGGAAGGTGCAGCGGTGCGGCTGGCCCGCCGAAGGGTTTTGAGGATGTCGATTCGCAGCGCGCCCAGCTCCTCGACCCGCTGCGTGCGCGGTTGCGGCAGGTCGATGTGCCATTGGCCGAGGATGTGCGCCGGGTGGTTACCCAGTAGCAGCACCCGGTCGGACAACAACAAGGCCTCGTCGATATCGTGGGTAATCAGCACGGCGGCGGTGTTATGGGTGGCGATCAGTTGCAGCAGCAGTTGCTGCATGTCGGCACGGGTCACCTCGTCGAGCGCACCGAACGGCTCGTCGAGCAGCAGCACTTCAGGCTGGCGTGCCAGGCAGCGGGCCAGCGCAGTGCGCTGGGCCATGCCGCCGGACAACTGCGCCGGATAGTGGGTGCGCGCATGGGCCAGGCCTACCGCGCTGATGGCATGATCAATGCGCGCACGGCGCTCGGCTGCGGCCAGCTTGGGCTGGCGGGCGAAATCCAGGCCGAAGGCGACGTTCTTTTCCAGGCTCAGCCAAGGCAGCAGGCTCGGGTCCTGGAAGGCCACCGCCAGGCGCGGGTGTGGCCCCTGCAGCGGTTCGCCACGCAAGGTCACGCTGCCACCGCGTGGCTGCTGCAGCCCGGCCAGCACCCGCAGCAGGCTGGACTTGCCTACGCCACTGGGGCCGAGGATGGTCACCACCTCCCCTGGCGCCAGCTGCAGGTCGAAGCGCGCCAGCACTTCCTGCCAGCCGCCCTCGCGCGGGTAGCCCAGGCTGATTTCGCGGGCTTCGAGCAACGCTTGGCTCATGCGCTGGCGGCCTGGCGATGCAGCTCGGCGCGCAGCTGCACCAGGCTTGGGGTGACGATCGGCACGAACGCCGACTCGCGCCAGCGGCGGGCGAAGCCGGCACCGAACTCATCCAGGTACGCCTTGCCGCCGCTGGCTTGCAACTCCAGCTGCACCGCGTCGGCAGCGCACTCGGCGAGGGTGATGCGCAGCTTGAACAGCGCCGCCGGCTGGCCCTGGAAGCGGCCTTCGAGCAGGCCCTGCTTGAGCTCGGCCACGGTGTTCTCCAGGCGCTCCTTGAGTACCTGACGGTGCTCTTCGAGGAACGACAGGCGCCCGTGCAGGTGCTCATGCACTTCGTGCAGCGAACGCCGTGCCAGGCCGATGGCCATGCCGCACTGCAAGGCGAGAAACGCCGGGCGCACCTTGGGCAGGAACTCGCGGGCGTTTTCGTGCAGCAGCCAGTCGCGGCCCAGCTCGACCTGGTGGAACGCCAGCGCTGCGGTATTGCTCGATTGCAGGCCCATCAGCTGCAGGTCGTCGGAACGCTCCACGCCCTGGCTGTTGGAGGGGATGGCCAGCACGAAGGGCGAACCGCCGGCATCGTCCTCGATGGCCGCCGCCACCACGAAACCGCTCTTGCGCAGGTTGGTCACCCAGTGCAGGCGGCCTTCCAGCGTCCAGCCCGCCGCGTCGGGGCGGCCGCGTACCTGCAGCGCCTCGATCCCGGAGAGGAACTTCATGGCATTGGACAAACCGGTGGCACCGGCCAGTTCGCCGGTCAGCAAGCCGGGCAACAAGCGCTCGCGCAGGGCCTGGTTGGGGCTTTGCAGCAGGTATTCGATGAACGCACGCTGGCCCCAGCAGACAAAGGCTGCGGCCAGTGAGCGGCTGGCGATGGCGGCGATGGCTTCGACCGCATGGGTGACCGCGCCACCGTTGCCGCCCAGTGCCGGGTCGACGCCGATGCGTAGCAGTTGCGATTCGGCGATGTGCGCCAGCACCAGTTGTGGGTCGCACTGGCCCTGGTCGATTGCCTCGGCATTGGCATCCAGCCATTGACGAAATGCAGCATCAAGCATGTCCCTACTCCTTTTGAAATCGCAGGCGCCACCAGCGCCAGGCGCAAGAATTACGCAGTTGGCTGCCAGCGGTACTTGCTCAGCTCGTCGTTGAGCGGCGTCTGGGCGAACACATTAGCAAAGTTGCACAGGGTTGCGAGACTCACGCCGAGAATCACTTCCAGGGCGTTGCCCTCGGTGAAACCGGCTGCGCGGAAGGCCTGGTAGGTGGTGTCACTGACATTACCGCGGGTTGCAATGACTTCACGGGCAAATTCGGCCAAGGTCTCGTAGCGGGCATCCGGCAGTTCGCCACGGGCACGCAGGGCTTCGACCACTTCGGCAGGCAGCTTGGCCTTGTTAAGGGCCACGGCGGTATGGCCAGCGACGCAGAAGTCGCAACCGTGTTGGGTGGCGGCGATCAGTTGCACCACTTCACGCTCGGCCAGGGTCAGCTCGGCCTTGCCATTGAGGGCCGAGACGGTGACGTAGGTTTCCAATGCCGCCGGGGCATTGGCCAGCACACCGAGCAGGTTGGGAATGAAGCCTGAATTCTTCTGGGCGTTTTCGAGGAATGGACGGGCCGCTTCCGGGGCGCTCTGCAGAGTGTGTAGAGTAATGCGCGAGGTCATGGAGTGGTCTCCTTTTGATGTGTGTCCCTACAGTCTGTTGGTTATAAGAATTACCCTCCATATTCATCAGTCGCCTTTCCTTGCTCCTGAGTCTTTGCATTAGATGATTTCATCCAGCCATCTTGTCGATTGGTTATTAGAGAGCCTCGAGCTCGACGCCAGCCTGTTCCATGTCGGCCGCTATTGCGGCGGCTGGCATGCCAGCACCCAGGGCATGGGCCGCGCCAGCTTTCACCTGGTGGTGCAGGGGCATTGCTGGCTGCACATCGATGGCCAGGCCGGGGCCGTGCGGCTGGCGGCCGGCGATGCCGTGTTCCTGTTGCGCGACCTGGGCTACCGGCTGTCCAGCGACCAGGACCCGATTGCCGCCTGCGCCCAGCCACGCCGGCAGATGCAGCCGCTGGATGCGGCGGCGAGCGATGGTGTGGGCCTGGTATGCGGGTTCTTCGACTTCCGCGCCGGGTTGTCGGCGCTGATCGTAGAGGGGCTGGCCGACTGGATCGTGGTGCGCGCCGACGAGCCGGCCGGGCAGGCGGCGCGGGCGTTGTTCGGGCTGATTCTCGAGGAGTGCCAGCGCTCGCCCTCGCAAACGCTGCTGGAGCGCCTGACCCACCTGCTGTTCCTGTATGTGTTGCGCCAGCAGGTGCACGCCGGGCAGTCGCTGGGCGGCTTGGTCGCTCTCGCCCGCCAACCGGCATTTGCCGGGTTGCTGGAGCAGCTGATCGAACAGCCTGGGCAGGCCTGGACGCTGGAAAGCATGGCGGCCTGCACCGGGTTGTCGCGCTCGGCGTTCTTCAAGCGCTTCAATGAGCTGGCCGGGCAGTCGCCGGGGCAGGTGCTGCTGGCGCTGCGCATGCGCCATGCCTGCCGCTTGCTGCAGGCGGGCAATACCGTGGAGCAGGTGGGGGCGCAGGCCGGGTATCAGTCGGTGGCGGCGTTTACCCGGGCGTTTGCCAAGGCCATGGGGGTGCAGCCGGGGGCTTATCGTCGCCAACATGAAGGGCGTTGACCTGTCCCGGCCCTTTCGCGGGCAAGTCGGATCGCCGCACCGCCGCTCCCATAGGTTCGCCACCGATTTCGATACTTGTGCAATGCCTGTGGGAGCGGCGGTGCGGCGATCCGATTTACCCGCGAAGAGGCCACTGCAGGCGATAGTTTCAGACCAGGCTGACCGGAATGTCCCCTGCCCCTTTGCCATCACGCCGCTCGCTCATCCAGTCGTTGACCTGCTGCCCGAACTCGGCCGGTGCCTTGCGCCCGAAACGCCGCGCCAGGTCGAGAATGGTCTGCTGCGCCAATGCTTCCTCCATGCGCTTCTGCGCCCCCAGCATCACCGCGTGAATCGCGCAGGTACCCTCGGTCGCCCAGCCTGGCGCTGAACCTTCGAACAAGGTGCAACGCTCGCGGATCTCGCGGCAATCGAAGATCTTCTTCGGCCCGTCGATGGCGTTGACGATATCCAGCACGGTGATTTCGTCCGACGGCCGCGCCAGGCGAAAACCGCCGCGCACGCCTTCGGTGGCCACCACCAGCCTGGCCCTGGCGAGCTTGGTGAAAACCTTGGCCAGGTATTCCTGCGGCACGCCCTGCAACTCCGCCAGGTCGCGCACGCTGGAATCACGGGTATCACCTCGCTCATCCACGAGGTACAGCAGGCAATGGATGCCATATTCGACGCCAGCACTGTAAAGCGACATACGTAAATCTCCGACCAACATTGTCGCAAATAGTACGCCTATCGATGAGGCTGCGCAAAGCAGGTTGGCGTCCCTCGTCGCCATTCATTGCTCAGTTTTCACCCCTAAAAACCTTCAAGAACAGGCATTAGCCCGGTTTCGACCGTGCGTCGCGAGCTACCCCGTCGCAAAAAAAGCTTGCCGATTTAAACTACGACCAATACAGTCGTAGTTATTCGAGCAGCACAACCAACGCCCTCGAAGCCCTCTTCAACCTTGCGGAGCACTTTCATGAAATCGAACATCCTGATCATCGGTGCCGGCTTTGCCGGTGTGTGGAGCGCCCTGAGTGCCGCCCGCCTGCTCGACCAGGCCCAGCGCGACGACCTGAGCATCAGCGTGCTCGCCCCGCAACCGGAACTGCGCATCCGCCCACGCTTCTACGAAGCCGACGTGCACAACCTGAAGGCACCGGTAGGTGAACTGTTCGATGCGGTCGGCGTGCGCTTCATTGCCGGTAATGCTGACGCCATCGATGCCGAGGCCCGCAGCGTCCGCTACACCGACGCCAACGGCGAAGCCCGGCAGATCGGCTACGACCGGCTGATCCTCGCTGCCGGCAGCCAGGTGGCACGCCCTGCCATTCCGGGGCTGGCCGAACATGCCTTCGATGTCGACCAGATGGAGTCGGCCGTGAAGCTCGAGCAGCACCTGGTCGCCCTGGCTGCCCAGCCCGCCTCGCCGGCACGCAATACCGTGGTGGTCTGCGGTGGTGGCTTCACCGGTATCGAAACCGCCACTGAAATCCCGGTCCGGCTGCGTGCCATCCTTGGCAGCGACGCAGCGATACGGGTGCTGGTGATTGATCGCGGCACCCACGTCGGCGCGGCACTGGGCGCAGGTATCACCCCGTCGATCGTCGCAGCCAGTAAACAGGCTGGCGCCGAGTGGCTGACCGGCACATCGGTTGTGGCGGTGGATGCCGGTGGCGTGACCTTGAACAACGGCGAGTACATCGCCAGCAAGACCGTGATCTGGACCGCTGGGGTCAAGGCAAGCCCGCTGACTGCGCAGGTGGCAGGCGAGCGCGACAACTTCGGCCGCCTCAAGGTTGACAATCACCTCAAGGTCATCGGCCAGGAGCACATCTACGCCACCGGCGACACCGCCTGGGCCGCCGTCGACGAAGTGGGCAACCACGCCCTGATGACCTGCCAGCACGCAATCCCCATGGGCCGCCACTCGGGCAACAACGCCATGGCCGACCTGCTCGGCGTGGCGCCGGTGGTATACCGCCAGCCCAAGTACGTGACCTGCCTCGACCTGGGCGAATGGGGTGCGGCTTACAGTGAAGGCTGGGAGCGCGAACTTAAGCTGGAGGGCCAGGAAGGCAAGAACCTGAAGCGCCAGATCAACTCGGTGTGGATCTACCCGCCGGCCGCCGATCGGGCGCTGGCGCTGGCCGCGGCTGACCCCATGATCGCGATCGTTTAAGCGCAAAATCCTGACAGATCCGTCAGAAAATGACGGATTTGTCGGAACTTGTCGTTACATTGAATGACTGGTCAATATTAATGGCCATATGGCATCATTCAAATAAAAAACAGATTCAAGAGGGTGAGGCACACACTTAAATCCGCAGCGCATCGAGAGCCTGGCGCCATCCCCGGTGACCCGGCTATACGTCCATGTTCTTGACGCCTGCACGCCAACGTCAAGGAGCATTCCATGCAGTTACGGAATATGAAGATCGGCACCCGCGCTACCAGCGTATTTGCCCTTTTGGGGGCACTGGTCCTGGCCATGGGCCTTATTACACTCTATGAAACCCGGCAGATGGACTCTGCCACGGACGAAATCCGTGTCACCTGGATGCCCGCAGTGGTCGCCCTCGGCGACATCAGCACCGACCTCGGCCGCGCCCGCGCCATCACCCTGCGCGCAGCGCTAGATGACAACCCCGCCGAACGCGCCCGCAACATCGACCTGGCCAATGGCATCAACGAGCAGCTCAAAGGCAGCCTCAAGGATTACGAGGACACCATCATCGCCGCCGATGACCGCGCACTGTTCAACGCCTTCAATTCAGCCCACCAGCAATACCTCGACCTGCAGAATCGCGTGCTGCAGGCCATCGCCTCCGGCCGCATGGACGAGGCCAAGCAACAGATCAGCGGCCCCCTCACCCAGTACGCCGACACCATGATGAAAGCCATGACCGCGCTGATCGCCTACAACGGCAAAGGCGCCGAGGACGCCTCGCAGCGCAGCAGCGATGTGGCTGACGAAGCCTTCACCGCGATCATCGCTTCGCTGGTGATCATCATGCTCGCCCTGGCCGCCATCGCCACCCTGCTCACCCGCAGCATCGTGGTGCCCCTGGCCGATGCCGTGGCCGTGGCCGAGCGCGTCGCCACCGGTGACCTGACCAAAGACATCCGCGTCCTCGGCCATGACGAGCCAGCCCTGCTGCTGCGCGCCCTGAGCCGCATGCAAGGCAGCCTGCGCGACACCATCCGCCAGATCGCCGCCTCCTCCGACCAGCTGGCCTCGGCTTCGGAGGAGCTGCACACCGTCACCGAAGACACCAGCCGCGGCCTGCACCAGCAGAGCGCGGAGATCGACCAGGCCGCGACCGCCGTCAACCAGATGACCGCCGCCGTGGAAGAAGTGGCAAACAACGCAGTGACCACGGCCGACGCCTCCAAAGGTGCCGACCAGAGCACCCGCGATGGCCGTGACCAGGTCAACCAGGCCTTGGCCTCCATTCAGCATCTGGTCAATGACGTGACAGGCACCTCCACCGAGATCGAACAGCTGGCCAGCAACGCCAACGAGATCAGCCGGGTGCTGGATGTGATCGGCGCGATTGCCGGGCAGACCAACCTGCTGGCGCTCAACGCGGCGATCGAAGCCGCCCGCGCGGGTGAGGCGGGCCGCGGCTTTGCCGTGGTGGCCGATGAAGTGCGCGCCCTCGCCCACCGTACCCAGCAGTCGACGGCAGAGATCGAGCAGATGATCGCCGGGATCCAGAACGGTACCGAACGGGCAGTGTCGGCGATGCACAGCAGCCGGGGCCGGGCCAACGGCACGCTGGAAGTGGCGCAAGGTGCCGGTGAGGCGCTTGAGGTGATTGCCGAGGCGATCGCTTCGATCAACCAGCGCAACCTGGTGATCGCCAGCGCCTCCGAGGAACAGGCGCAGGTGGCGCGGGAGGTGGATCGCAACCTGGTGAACATTCGCGACCTGGCGATGCAGACATCGGCGGGGGCGAATCAGACCAGTGCGGCGGCGCAGGACCTGTCGCGCCTGGCGGTGGATCTGAATGGTATGGTCGCGCAGTTCAAGGTCTGATCTGAAATAGCCGGGGCTGCTTTGCAGCCCTTTCGCGACACAAGGCCGCTCCCACAGATATTGCACAGTTATCAAAGGTTGCGCGGTACCTGTGGGAGCGGCCTTGTGTCGCGAAAGGGCCGTAAAGCGGCCCCCAGTACTGCAACAATGTTCTATCAGTCGTTGACGTTCACCACCCGCCCCACTTTCTCGGCAGCCTTGCCGCGAGTCGCCAGGCAGTAATAAAGCGGCACCGTCACAATCAGACCGAACAGCCAAGAAAGGTCAGCCCCTTCGACAATGTTCGAATACGGCCCCACATACAGCGACGTGTTGGCAAACGGCAGCTGCACCAGGATCCCGCAGGCATAGGCAATGATCGCGTGGTGGTTGAAGCGGCCGTAGATGCCACCGTCAGCACGGAAGATCGAAGCAATGTCGTACTGGCCCTTCTTGATCAGGTAGAAGTCGATCAGGTTGATCGATGCCCACGGCACCAGCACCAGCAGCAGCGCCAGGATCAGGCCGATGAACTGGCCGATGAAGCCTGCCGAAGCGTTCAACGCCACCATCGAGCAGCCCACCAGAATCACCGATGCCAGGATTACCCGCAGCTTGATGCTCGGTGTCCACTGGGCAATGAAGGTCTGGATCGCGGTGACGATCGACAGCACCGCGCCATACAGGTTGAGGGCGTTGTGGCTGATGATGTTGAGCAGGAACAGCACCATCAGGATCGGGCCCAGCCAGCCGGTGGCCTGCTTGACCGCATCCATCGCATCGGTGCCTTCCGGCACGCACAGCACCGCGATGGTACCGAAGCTGAAGCACAGGATGGTGCCCAGGGTGGCGCCGAAGTAGGTCGCCCAGAACGGCTTGGCGATGCCCACTTCACGCGGCAGGTAGCGCGAGTAGTCGGAGGTGTACGGCGAGAAGCTGATCTGCCAGATGATGCCCAGCGACACGGTGGCGATGAAGCCCGACAGGTTGAACGCGCCACGGCTGAGGAAGTCGGCCGGCAGCTCCTGGACGAACATCATGATGAAACCGGCCAGCAGTGCCGAACCCATCACCCAGGTGCCGATACGGTTGAGGATATGGATGAAGCGGTAGCCGATCACGCCGATGGCCGTCGCACTCAGCGCACCGATCACGATCGCGCCCGGCATCGGCACGCTCGGGGCGATGCCGTGGATGGTCTTGCCTGCCAGGACAATGTTGGAGATGAAGAAGCCGACATAGATCAGCGCGGTGAAGAACACGATCAGCAGCGCGCCGTAACGGCCGAACTGGCCACGGCTCTGGACCATCTGCGGAATGCCCAGCTGCGGTCCCTGCGCAGAGGCCAGGGCGATGAACACGCCCCCGATGAGATGACCCAGCACGATTGCGACAAGCCCCCACAGCAGGTTCAGGTGGAACACCTGGACCACCATGGCGCCGGTGACGATTGGCAGTGGCGCGATGTTGGTACTGAACCAGAGGGTGAACAGGTCGCGCGCCTTCCCGTGGCGCTCGGCAGGTGGAACGTAATCGACCGTGTGATTCTCGACAAACTGGTGTTGCGATGACGGTTGGGACATAGGATTCAGCTCGAAAGGTCGTTTTTATCTTTGTAAGGAAACCGCATCTAGGCGGCCTCTCAGCTGCGGACCATATTATGGTATTCCAAACTTTTGACAACACTGATCCGCAGGAAAAAACGCCCGCTGATCTGCTTGCCGAACCCCTGCGACAAACCGCCCCGCCACTCAAGACCACGGTTTACGTGGCCTAGAGCCGTTCATCGCGCAATACCCCCGCTTGAAAATTCCGCTTGCAAAATAGGTATTACGGTATACCATCAGACAAATCAACGATAAAAACCGCGGACCACCGCAGCCGTTTAGAGGTACACCAGATGATCGACGCAACCCTCTACAAGAACGTCATGGGCTCCTTCCCGTCCGGCGTTACCGTCATCACCACCCTGGACGACGACGGCTCGGTCGTCGGCCTGACCGCCAGCGCCTTCTCCTCCCTGTCGATGGACCCACCGCTGGTGCTGTTCTGCCCCAACTACACCTCCGACTCCTACCCGGTGCTGATCAAGCAGAAGCGCTTCGCCATTCACCTGCTCTCCGGTGAACAGCAGGCCGAAGCCTACGCGTTCGCCAAGAAAGGCAAGGACAAGGCCAGTGGCATCGAGTGGAGCCTGAGCGCACTGGGCAACCCGATCCTGGCCGGCGCCACCGCCGTCATCGAGTGCGAACTGTGGCGCGAATATGAAGGTGGCGACCACGCCATCATGGTCGGCAAGGTACACAACCTGATCGTCCCCGAGGAAGCCCCCCGGCCGATGGTCTACTGCCGCGGCAAGATGGCCAGCCTGCCAGCCTTTGCCTGAAGCCTATTCTGAATCGAGACACCTGGCGCCTGCGCAGCCTGGCGACAGACACTTTCAAGCGTTGAGGAATGCCCCATGAAATTTTCGTTGTTCGTGCACATGGAACGTTGGGATGAACAGGTCAGCCACCGCCAGCTGTTCGAAGACCTGACCGAACTGACCCTGATGGCCGAGCACGGCGGTTTCAGCACCGTGTGGATCGGCGAACACCACGCCATGGAATACACCATCTCGCCAAGCCCGATGCCGCTGCTGGCCTACCTGGCCGCACGCACCGAGAAGATCCGCCTGGGTGCCGGCACCATCATCGCGCCGTTCTGGAACCCGATCCGCGTCGCCGGCGAATGCGCCCTGCTCGACGTGATCAGCAACGGCCGCATGGAAGTGGGCCTGGCCCGTGGCGCCTACCAGTTCGAGTTCGACCGCATGGCAGGTGGCATGCCGGCCACCGACGGCGGCAAGGCCCTGCGCGAAATGGTCCCGGTGGTGCGCAAGCTGTGGGAAGGCGACTACGCCCATGACGGCGAAGTCTACAAGTTCCCCACCTCCACCAGCGTGCCAAAACCGTTCAACGCCACCCCGCCGATGTGGATCGCCGCCCGCGACCCGGACTCGCACAACTTCGCCGTGGCCAATGGCTGCAACGTCATGGTCACCCCACTGATGAAGGGCGACGAGGAAGTGCTGGACCTGAAGAACAAGTTCCAGGCCGCCCTGGACAACAACCCGGACGTGCCGCGCCCGCAACTGATGGTGCTGCGCCACACCCACGTGCACAGCCCGTCGGAGCCGGAAGGCTGGAAAATCGGCGCCCAGGCCATCTCGCGCTTCTACCGCACCTTCGATGCCTGGTTCGGCAACAAGACTACCCCGGTCAACGGCTTCCTCGAGCCGAGCCCTGAGTCTAAGTTCGCCGAAGTACCGGCGTTCCAGCTGGAGAACATCCGCAAGAACACCATGATCGGCACGCCGGAAGAGATCATCGCCCGTATCAAGTACTACCAGGAGCTCGGTGTCGACGAGTTCAGCTTCTGGTGCGACAACAGCCTGCCCCACGCCGAGAAGAAGAAGTCGCTCGAGCTGTTCATCAAGGAAGTGGTACCGGCGTTCGCCTGAATTCCCATTGCCTGAGTCATTGCGGGACGCGCCCGCTCCCGGGGGCCCCTGTGGCCCGCGTGAGCGGGCTTTTTTTTGCGAGTGTACGCCTTGAGGTATGTAGGGGTTTCGATATCGCGCGCCGCCCGCGCGGCGCATCGCGGATGAATCCGCTCCTACATCTGTTGCAACGTGGCCATGCCTGTCAGGCCATGGTTGCCAGCCTTGTTTGTAAGGCTCAAGCCATGCGCCAGGGCTAGCAACCATGGCGGTACAGGTTCGGCACGTTGCAACAAATGTAGGAGCGGATTCATCCGCGATACGCCGCGCGGGCGGCGCTCGGTCTCACAGGCGCCACAAATCCCAAGGCATGCCACCACCTTTCGTCCCCGCGGCAATAGAAATTTCCAGACACCTCTTGCACAACAAATATTATGGTATACCATCAGACAACAAGAGCTGATAACCCTCACCAGGAGCCACCCATGAGTTTCGAAATCCGCAAGATCGTCACCTACTCCGAAGAGACCCGCATCGAAGGCGGCAAGGCCACCGACAAGCCGGTGACCATGGTCGGCCTGGCCGTGGTGATCAAGAACCCATGGGCCGGTCGCGGTTTCGTTGAAGATCTGAAGCCGGAAATCCGCGCCAACTGCTCGGAGCTCGGTGCCCTGATGGTCGAGCGCCTGACCGCTGCCATCGGCGGTGCCGACAAGATCGAAGCCTACGGTAAAGCGGCTGTGGTCGGCGCCGATGGCGAGATCGAGCACGCCTCGGCGGTGATCCACACCCTGCGCTTCGGCAACCACTACCGCGAAGCGGTACAGGCCAAGAGCTACCTGAGCTTCACCAACAAGCGCGGCGGCCCAGGCACCTCGATCCAGATCCCGATGATGCAGAAGGACGACGAAGGCCTGCGTTCGCACTACATCACCCTGGAAATGCAGATCGAAGACGCCCCACGCGCCGATGAAATCGTCGTGGTCCTGGGCGCAGCCGACGGTGGCCGCCTGCACCCGCGCATCGGCAACCGCTACATCGACCTGGAAGAACTGGCTGCCGAAAAAGCCAACGCTCAATAACAACAACCAAGACGGGCCGGGGCGTGGCGAGCTTACCCGCCGCGCCCGACCTTCAAGGAGCGCCCTCCATGATTCAGCCTGTCGCTGAACGTACACCTGCCGGCACCAGCTACCTGTCCGTCGGCCAGGGCCAACCCGTGGTGCTGATCCACGGTGTAGGCCTGAACAAGGAAATGTGGGGCGGTCAGATCGTTGGCCTGGCCAACGACTACCGCGTCATCGCCTACGACATGCTCGGCCACGGCCAGAGCGCGTTGCCGGCCGCCGACACCGGCCTGGAAGGCTACGCCGCCCAGCTCGCCGAACTGCTCGACCACTTGCAGCTTCAACAAGCCATCGTGATCGGCTTTTCCATGGGTGGCCTGGTCGCCCGTGCCTTTGCCCTCAACTACCCGCAGCGCCTGGCTGCCCTGGTAGTGCTCAACAGCGTGTTCAACCGCACCCCCGAGCAGAGTGCCGGCGTCATCGCCCGCGCAGCCCAGGCTGCGCAGCTCGGCCCCGACGCCAACGTCGACGCCGCGCTCGACCGCTGGTTCAGCCGTGAATACAAGGCTGCCAACCCGGCGCAGGTCGCCGCCATTCGCCAAGTGCTGGCGAACAACGACCCGCAGGGCTACCACACCACTTATTCGCTGTTCGCCACCCAGGACATGTACCGCGCAGACGACCTGGGCAGCATCCAGGTGCCGACGCTGATCGCCACCGGCGAACTCGACTCGGGCTCCACCCCGACCATGACCCGCCAGCTCGCTGCCAGCATCCCTGGTGCGCAAAGCGTGGTCCTGGCCGAGCAACGGCATATGATGCCTGTGGAAGCACCGCGTGAAGTCAACAAGATGCTCCTGGACTTCCTCGCCCAAGCCCGCACCCTCACCGAATCCGCCAAGGGGATTGTTGCATGACCCTCGTTCGTTTCCAGATGTGCATCGACGGCCAATGGCTCGATGCCCAGAGCGGCAAGACCTTCGACAGCCTCAACCCGGCCACCGCCCAGGCCTGGGCGCAACTGCCCGACGCCGACGAAGCCGATGTCGAGCTGGCCGTACAGGCCGCCCAGCGTGCCTTCGACAGCAAGGCCTGGCGCAGCATCACCGCCACCGCGCGTGGCAAGCTGCTGCGTCGCCTGGGTGACCTGATCGCCGAGAACAAGGAACACCTGGCCCAGCTGGAAAGCCGTGACAACGGCAAGCTGATCCGCGAAACCCGCGGCCAGGTCGGTTACCTGCCGGAGTTCTTCCACTACACCGCAGGCCTGGCCGACAAGCTCGAAGGCGGCACCCTGCCGCTGGACAAGCCGGACCTGTTCGCCTACACCGTGCACGAACCCATCGGCGTGGTGGCCGGGATCATCCCGTGGAACAGCCCGCTGTACCTGACCGCGATCAAGCTGGCCCCGGCGCTGGCCGCCGGCAACACCATCGTGCTCAAACCGTCCGAGCACGCTTCGGCGACCATCCTGGAGCTGGCCCGCCTGGCCCTGGAAGCCGGCTTCCCGGCCGGTGTGGTCAACGTGGTCACCGGCTACGGCCCAAGCACCGGTGCGGCGCTGACCCGCCACCCGCTGGTGCGCAAGATCGCCTTCACCGGCGGTGCCGCCACTGCCCGCCACGTGGTGCGCAGCAGCGCCGAGAACTTCGCCAAGCTGTCGCTGGAGCTGGGCGGCAAGTCGCCGAACATCATCTTCGCCGACGCCGACCTGGACAGCGCCATCAACGGCGCCGTGGCCGGCATCTATGCCGCCTCCGGCCAGAGCTGCGTGGCCGGTTCGCGCCTGCTGGTACAGGACGAGATCTTCGACGAGTTCGTCGAGCGCCTGATCGCCCGCGCCAAGCGCATCCGCATCGGCAACCCGCAGGACGATGCCAGCGAAATGGGCCCGATGGCCACCGCCCAGCAACTGGCCGTGGTCGAAGGCCTGGTCGCTGCGGCCAAGGCCGAAGGCGCCAAGCTGCACATGGGCGGCAAGCGAGCCGAAGTCGAAGGTGAAGGCTGGTTCTACGAGCCGACCCTGTTCGAGTGCGACAGCAACTCGATGACCATCATGCAGGAAGAGGTGTTCGGCCCGGTCGCCGCCGTGATCCGCTTCAAGACCGAGGAAGAGGCCCTGGCCATCGCCAACGACTCGCAGTTCGGCCTCGCCGCCGGTATCTGGACCCGCGACCTGGGCCGTGCCCACCGCCTGGCCCGCGACGTGCGTTCGGGGATCATCTGGGTCAACACCTACCGCGCCGTGTCGGCCATGGCGCCGATCGGCGGCTTCAAGAACAGCGGCTACGGCCGCGAGAGCGGCATCGATTCGGTGCTGGCCTATACCGAGCTGAAGACCGTGTGGATCAACCTGTCCACCGCGCCGATGCCCGACCCGTTTGTGATGCGCTAAGAGGTAGCACGAGATGATCGAACCAGGCATCTACAAAGACGTGATGGGCTCGTTCCCGTCCGGCGTCACCGTGGTCACCACCCTGGACGCCGACGGTGGCATCGTCGGCATCACCGCCAGCGCGTTCAGCGCGCTGTCGATCGACCCGGCGCTGGTGCTGTTCTGCCCCAACTACGCTTCGGACACCTACCCGATCCTGCGGGACAGCAAGCAGTTCGCCATTCACCTGCTGTCTGCCGACCAGACCGCCGAGGCCTATGCCTTTGCCGGCAAGGGCAAGGACAAGGCCAAAGGTGTCGAGTGGCAGCTGAGCGCGCTGGGCAACCCGCTGCTGACCAAGGCCACGGCGATCATCGAGTGCGAACTGTGGCGCGAATACGACGGCGGTGACCACGCGATCATCGTCGGCGCGGTGAAGAACCTGGTGCTGCCGGCCGAGCCGGTGACACCGATGGTCTACCACAAAGGCAAGCTGGGCGCCCTGCCGCCCCTGGGCTGACCTTTAAGGTTTTGGGCCTTTCGCGACACAAGGCCGCTCCTACAGGAGATTGCGGTCCTTTGTAGGAGCGGCCTTGTGTCGCGAAAGGGCTGCAAAGCAGCCCCAAGATATCAGCCCCTCTTTTCAGGGGCCGCGCCCACCCTCTCACCCTCGGTTGCGGCCCCTTTTTTCATTCGGAGTACTGCGCATGAGCAACGAAAAGTACGACAAAGGCCTGCAGATCCGCACCCAGGTGCTGGGCGAGGAATACGTCAACCGCTCGATCCAGAATGCCGACGAGTTCACCAAGCCGCTGCAGGAGCTGGTCACCGAGTATTGCTGGGGGCACGTCTGGGGCCGCGAAGGCCTCTCGCTGAAAGAGCGCAGCATGATAAACTTGGCCATGATTTCCGCGCTCAACCGGCCCCACGAGCTCAAGCTGCATATTCGCGGCGCATTGCGTAATGGCCTGAGCCGTGAACAGATTCGCGAGATCCTGCTCCAGGTCGGCATTTATTGCGGCGTGCCCGCGGCGGTGGACAGTTTCCGCCTGGCCCGTGAAGCGTTCGCTGAAGCCGATGCGGAGTCAACCCGTTAACAGCGGGCTGTTCGAACCCACGCAAGGAGCACCGATGGTTCGTGGTGCTACTGCGGTTGCGGCCGGGCAGCCTCATTCAGAGCGCACTTGATGAAACGCCAGCCCCTCGACGACAGCTTCAAGGTCAACCGCAACCCCGTTACCCTGCGCGAAATCGTGCTCGACAAGCTGCGCGGTGCGATCATGAACTTCCACCTGCTGCCGGGTGACCGCCTGGTCGAGCGCGACCTCTGCGACCGCCTCGGCGTCAGCCGCACCTCGGTGCGTGAAGCCCTGCGCCACCTGGAATCCGAAGGCCTGGTGGAATTCGCCGACGCCAAGGGCCCGCGCGTGGCCATCATCACCCTGGAAGACGCCCGCGATATCTACGAGCTGCGTTGCGTGCTCGAAGGCCTGATCGTGCAGCTGTTCACCCTCAACGCCAAGGCCAAGGACATCCGTGCCCTGGAGCGCGCCCTCGAGGTCAACCGCGAAGCCCTGGAAGAAGGCGAGCTGCAGCAGGTGCTGGACTCGGTGCAAGGCTTCTACGACGTGCTCCTGGAAGGCTCCGGCAACCAGGTCGCAGCGCAGCAGCTGCGCCAGTTGCAGGCACGCATCAGCTACTTGCGCGCCACCTCGGTATCGCAAGAAAACCGCCGCGGTGCCAGCAACCGCGAGATGGAAAAGATCGTCGAGGCGATCAAGGGCGGCGACCCGCTGGTGGCTCACCAGGCCTCGGTCGACCATGTACGCGCCGCCGCCAAGGTAGCCCTGGACTACCTGCGCCAGAAACAGGACGACAACACCAAGGTGCGCGACATGGTCGAACCCTTGGCCCTGAAGGACCCACGTATATAAGACCCTTATAGGCCGCTGACATGCCCAACGCCCCGCGCTACTGCCCGCATTGCACCACGGAACTGGCCCGGGGCATTCCCACAGGCGACACCCACGAGCGCCTGCACTGCACCGGCTGCGGTTACATTCACTACATCAACCCGAAGATCATCGCCGGCTGCATCATCGAGCGCGATGGCAAGTACCTGTTGTGCCAGCGCGCCATCCCGCCGCGCCCCGGCACCTGGACCTTGCCGGCAGGCTTCATGGAAGCCGGCGAGACCACCGAGCAGGCGGCGCTGCGCGAAGTGTGGGAAGAAAGCGGCGTGCGCGCCGACATCGTCTCGCCCTACTCGATCTTCAGCGTGCCGAAAATCAGCGAGGTGTACATCATCTTCCGCGCCATCGCCACCGAAGAGACCGGGCAGTACGGGCCGGAAACGCTGGCGTACAAATTCTTCGCGCCGCACGAGATACCCTGGGATGAAATCTACTACCCGGCGATCCGGCAGATTCTCGAGCGCTACATCCTCGAGCGCCAGGCCGGGGTGTATGGCATTTATATGGGTAACGACGACACAGGCAAGGTGCACTTCATGCGCTGACCTGCACTGGCCCCGACGTGCCCGCGAAGAGGCCAGTGCAAGCGAGCACAAAACCCTCGCCAACCGTCTATTCTCGGTGCACCCTAAAGGCCTTATGCAAGAGGACCGGCAGCGTACATGGCAAAATGGCTAGACGGCGGCGGGCAGATGGCCGAGCGCATCCGCAACCATGACTGGGCAGCTACCCCCCTGGGCCCGCTTGATCAATGGCCCGACGCCCTGAAAACCACGGTGGCCCTGTGCCTGGCCTCGCGCTTCCCGCAGGCCATACTCTGGGGCCCGGCCCTGCTCACCCTGCACAACGACGCGTTCATCCCGATCCTTGGGCAAAAGCCCTTGGCCCTGGGCAAACCCTTTAGCGAAGTGTGGCAGGAAGCCTGGGCCGACATCGGCATGATGGCCGACCGCGCCATGGCCGGCGAGGCCGTGTACATCGAAGACTTCCCGCTGACAATCAACCGCAACGGTGGCCCCGAGCGTGCCTACTTCACCTTCTGCTACAGCCCCATTCGCGGCCATGATGGCGAGGTATTGGGCATGCTCGACACGGTCACCGAAACCACCTCAAGCGTGGTCACCAACCAGCGCCTGAACTTTCTCGACAACCTCGGCCGCGCCGTGACCGAAGCCACCGATCCGGACCAGATCTTGGCCATCACCACGGGCATGCTGGTCGAGCATCTTAAGCTGTCGAGCTGCGCCTATGCGGTAATGGAGCCAGACCAGGACGGCTTCACCATCTGCGGCGATGCGGTGGCGCCCGGCTCCCCCCGCCTGGTCGGCCACTATCACCTGCATGACTTTGGCCAGTTGGCAGTAAGCCGGCTACGCAGCGGCCTGCCCCTGGTAATCAATGACAATCTGCGCGAACTGGCCGCTGACGAGGCGGCGACATTTCAGGCCATAGGCATCACTGCCACCATCTGCATGCCGCTGATCAAAGGCGGCAGGCTGACCGCGCTGATGGCCATCCACGATCGTGTGCCACGGGTGTGGACTGACTATGAACAAGCGCTGATCAGCGAAGTGACCGAACGGTGCTGGGCGCATATCCAGCGGGTTCAGGCCAATGCCGAAGTGCGCGAGGCGATGGCGGCGCTGGAGGCACTCAACGCCACCCTGGAACACCGGGTCGAAGAGCGCACCACCCAGCTGCTGCATACCGAAGCTGTGCTGCGCCAGACCCAGAAGCTCGAAGCCATCGGCCAGTTGACCGGCGGTGTGGCCCACGACTTCAACAACCTGCTGACCATCATCCGCTCGTCGCTGCACTTCCTGCAGCGCCCCAACCTCGATGGCGAGCGGCGCGAGCGCTACCTCAAGACCATGGCCGACTCGGTCGACCGCGGCGCCAAGCTCACCGGCCAACTGCTCGCCTTCGCCCGGCGCCAGGCGCTCAGCCCGCAGGTGTTCGAAGCCGGACCACGGCTGGAGGCCATGGCCGACATGCTCGATACCGCCACCGGGGCGCGGGTTCAGGTGGAGCTGCAACTGCCCCAGGCGCCTTGCCATATCCGCGCCGACCTCAGCCAGCTGGAAACGGCGGTGATCAACCTGATGCTCAACGGCCGCGATGCCATGGCCGGGGAAGGTACGCTGCGCCTGCGCCTGCTGGCCGACCAGCACATGCCCGGGCAACCCGGTGTGTTTGCCGCAATCTCGGTAACCGACAGCGGCGTCGGCATCGCCCCCGAGCTGCTGGAGCGCATCTTCGACCCGTTCTTCACCACCAAGGCGCCTGGCGAGGGTACCGGCCTGGGCCTGTCCCAGGTGTTCGGTTTCGCCAAGCAGTCGGGGGGCGACGTCAAGGTCAGCAGCATACAGGGCCAGGGCACCAGCTTTACCCTGTACCTGCCGCAAGAGCCCGCGCCGGCCGCGCAGCTGCCGGGCGATGCAGATAGCGGCACACAGGCCCAACCGGTGGGCGAGCGGCGGCGCATCCTGGTGGTCGAAGACAACCCCGATGTCGGCAGCTTTACCGCGCAGATTCTCCATGACCATGGCTACCACATCAGCTGGGCCTGCTCGGCCGAAGAGGCACTGGCCCAGCTGAACGGGCCGAATGGCAATTTCGACGCGGTGTTTTCCGACGTGGTCATGCCAGGGATAGGTGGGCTGGCCTTGGCCAGGGAATTGCGCAAGCAGCGCCCGCAGCTGCCGGTGATATTGACCTCGGGCTACAGCGAGGCGATTGCCGAGGGCGGGCACCAGGGTTTCGCCTTCCTGGCCAAGCCCTATTCTGCGGAGCAGGTGTGCCAGATGCTTGGCAAAGTACTCGGCGCTTGATTGCCAAAGGCGCAAAGCGCCCCGGCGATCAGCGCGAGCTGGCTAACAGCCTGGCCACACTTTGCGCCAGCTCCGCCTGCCGGTAAGGCTTGCGCAGCACTTCGAAGCCCTTGAGCTCCCGCGGCGTGAGGTTGGCATAGCCGGTGATGATCAGCACCGGCAGATCCGCCTGCCGCTCGCGCAATTGCTGGGCAAGACGCACACCGGTCATCTCGGCCATGACATGGTCGGTGACCAGCACATCCGGCAGCCACCCCTTGTCCAGCAGATGCAGGGCTGCCGCCGCATTGCCGGCCTCTGTCACGTCATAACCCAGGTCGCGCAACTGCGCGGCGGTGGCATGGCGCACAATCTCTTCATCATCCACCAGCAGTACCCGGCACGGCCGATCGGCCTGCGGCGCCTCGGGCAACTCATTGTCCCGGCAGGGTGCCGCCACATCGCTTACCGGCAACCAAAGGGTTGCCGTGGTGCCCTGCCCTGGCTGCGACTCGATGGCAAAGCTGCCGCCCGACTGCAACGCCAGGCCCTGGACCATCGACAGGCCCAGGCCGGTGCCCTTGCCCACGCCCTTGGTCGAATAGAACGGTTCGATGCAGCGGCGCAGTTGCTCTTCAGTCATGCCGCAGCCATTGTCACGGACCTGCAGCCAGAGCAGGCGCGCCGCGCTCTCACTGTCCGCCTTGGGCGGGCCGGCGCTGTCGAGCCCGGCAGTGATGTTCAGCATGCCGCCGTCGGGCATGGCATCACGGGCATTGACCACCAGGTTGAGCACGGCCAGCTCCAGTTGGTGAGGGTCGGCCACCACTGCGGGCAGTGCCGGGTCTATCTGCACCTGCACGGCGATGGTCGGCCCCAGCGAGCGGGCCATCAGTTCGCGCATGTCGGCCACCAAGGCCGCCAGCGACAAGGGCTGCGGCTTGAGGGTCTGGCGCCGGGCGAAACTGAGCAGGCGCGCCACCAGGTTGCGCGCCCGTTCGGCCGCCTGCAGGCCGCCCTCGATCAGGCGCGGGGCGCGCTCCGATTGCGGGTTACGGCGCAACAGCTCGAACGAGGCGATGATGGGCGTCAGCATGTTGTTGAGGTCGTGGGCGATGCCGCCGGTCAGTTGCCCGATCATCTCCAGCTTGTGCGCCTCGTGCAGCTGCAGCATGGCGGCCTCGCGCTCGGCAAGCGCGGCCGCGACGCGGTCCTCGAGGCTTTCGTTGAGCAGGTGCAAGGCCCGTTCGGCGCGGGCGTGGGTGATGGCGGCCCAGGTTTGCTTGGCGGTTTCCTCGATCAACTGGCATTCGCCCTCGAAACACTGACGAGGGGTATGGAAATGCACGCCCAGCATCGCCTCGAGGCGCCCGGCACGCAGCACGGGAACATGCAGCGTGGCACACAAGCCATCGAGTTGGGCCTCATAAGCCTGCTGCACCACCTTGCCCGCAGCCAGCTGTTCACGCAGCGACGCTCCGAAGCTGGCGTAGTCATGCTGACCGACCATCGAAGGCAGGCCATCGACCCAGTCATGGGCCACTCGGAAGCCGTTGCCATCGCCCTGATCTTCGCCGAAACAGACCCGAGAAGCGCCCAGTTCCTGCGCCAGGCGCTGCACTGCGTAGGCCTCGATGCGCTCCGCATCGCCCAACCCCGGCAAGGTTCGGCCCAGTTCAAGCAAGAACGCCTGGCGCTGCTGAAAGCGCACCCGTTCGGTGGTATCGGCCACCAGGCACAACACGCCGCCGACGCTGCCGTCGGCTTCGTGCACGGCGGAATAAGACACATCGAAATAGACGGTTTCGCCCAGGCCTCGACGCTCTATATAGAACGGGCGGTCCTTGGCCCAGAAGGTCTGGCCAGTCTCGCGCACGCCGCGCAGCAGCGGCTCGAGGTCGTCCCACAACTCGCTCCAGTGCTCCTGCGCTGGCCGCCCGAGGGCCTGCGGGTGCTTGGTGCCGATTGTCGGGGCGTAGGCATCGTTATACAGGGCCACATAGGCATCGCCCCAGAACAGCACGAACTGCGCCTGGGCCGGCAGCAGCGTGGCCATCACCGCCTGCAGGTGCGGCGACCAGGTGTGTGGCGCGCCCAACGGCGAGCCGCTCCAGTCCATCGACTGCAGCAGGCTGCCAATACTGCCGCCGTTTAGCAGGAAGCTCGGCGGCGCGCTCACGGTATCCTTGTGGTGTTGCTGAAGCGATCTCATGTCTGGGAAGTCCCGGGCACATTGCCATCCATCTCTGGATAGGAGATCGGCGATCAGCAGTTCGTTCCCCAGAATTTCACCGAACGATCAGTGCCGCTGCGTTCAGTGCAGCTGGCCGACAATCAACCCCAGCGCCACCGCAACCATCGCCGTCCCCGATACCCGCCCTACCCATCGAGCTGCACCGGGCCGGCTGCTCAGCACGGCCTTGGCGCCGTAGCCGACCAGCGAGTAGATCACCAGCGAACTGCACAGGTGCACCAGCCCCAGCAGCAGGATCTGCAGAGGCACCGGCCAGCTCGACTGCGGGTCGGTGAACTGCGGCAGCAAGGCCAGGAACAACAGGAACACTTTTGGGTTCAGCCCGCTTACGCAAAAGCCCTTGAGCGCCCAACGCGGCCCCGAATCGCCCACGGTGGCCTGCCCCGCCTCCGGCGCTGCCGGGCTCAGCAACAGGTTGCCGCCCAGCCACAGCAGGTAGGCGCAACCAGCCAGGGTCAGCAGGGTCATCGCCAGCGGGTGGCCGGCCAGCAGGCTGCCCACCCCTGCCGCCACCACCAGGGTGGCAAGAAAATGCCCCGACAACATGCCTGCCACGGCAGGCATCACCCAACGCCCGCGCATGCCCGCAGAAATGGCATAGGCCCAATCGGCACCAGGGGTAATCACGAACAGCAACGACACGGCCCAGAACGCCGTCAGCACACTGATTGCCACTTGAGTCTTCCTTTCACACAGTTTGGGTGGTGAAGAAAGCCTACGGATTCCGCCGGGGGATTTTCTTTCGTATATTTCCCCTATTGCCATTCATATTGGAAGATTCTTCTCGATGGACAGAACAGACCGAAAAATCCTTGCCGAGCTGCAAAAGGATGGTCGCCTCTCGGTGACTGAGCTGGCCGACCGTGTGGGGCTGAGCCTGTCGCCCTGCCATCGGCGCCTGAAGGCGCTGGAGGAGTCTGGCGCCATCCTTGGCTACCACGCGCGCCTGGCGCCCAGCGCGCTGGGGCTGAACTTCGCCGCGCTGGTGTTCGTGACCCTGCGCGAGGTCACCCGCCAACCCGTGGCGGATTTCGAGGCGGCGCTGGCGGCGATACCGCAGATCGTCGAGGCGCAGCGCTTGTTCGGCGACCCGGACTATTTGCTGCATGTGGTGGCCAAGGACTTGCCGGCATTTCAGAAGCTTTATGACGAGCAACTGACCAGCATTCCCAATGTAAAGCGCCTGAGCTCGACCCTGGTGATGAAAGAAGTGATTCAAGACCGGTTGTTGCCGATGTAGCTGTATTGCCTGTATTGGCCCTTTCGCGGGCAAGCCCGCTCCCACAGGTACAGCACAATTTTCAATATCTGCGGTGAACCTGTGGGAGCGGGTTTACCCGCGAAAGGGCCAGCACAGGCAACAAATCTGCCTTGCCCTGTTAATGCACACTGTGCACCACCAACGCTCACCCTCCGCCGTTCACACAACGCCTACCCCCTCTACCTCAAGCCCTCCAGCCAGCTGGCACCCTCCTTGCTACCGTCCACCGCTTAACCTTTTGTCAGCCTTAGGTTTTTTAAGGTTTATGGGCACATATTTACTAATTTCTCGTTATCCCCGCGCCCCGCATCATCGCTCCAACAAGAACGCGTCGCCCTTCGCCGGCACGCATCCGGGCAGCACCCGATGCCCCACCTTGCCTTGGAGTCAGTCATGACCAGTGCAGCCAATTCGGCACCCCTCATAGAAAAACACACGATCGGCTATGTGCCGCCGGAAGACCGCCATGGAAAGGTAAGGGATCTGTTCACACTGTGGTTCGGCGGCAACATCGCGCCGCTGCCGATCGTTACCGGCGCGCTAGGCGTGCAACTGTTTCACCTGAACCTGGTGTGGGGCATCGTCGCCATCCTGGTCGGCCACCTGGTCGGTGGCGTGCTGATGGCGCTGCACTCGGCCCAGGGCCCGCAGATGGGCATCCCGCAGATGATCCAGAGCCGCGCCCAGTTCGGCACCCTCGGCGCGTTGCTGGTGGTGGTGATCGCCGGGGTGATGTACATCGGCTTCTTCGCCTCCAACATCGTGCTGGCCGGCAAGTCGCTGCATGGCGTAGTCGAGGCCGTACCGGTATCGGTGGGCATCGTCATCGGTGCGCTGGGTTCGGGCATCATCGGCATCATCGGTTACCGTTTCATCCATGTGCTCAACCGCATCGGCACCTGGGTGCTGGGCATTGGTATCGTGGTCGGCTTCGGCTACATCTTCAGCCATGTGCAAAGTGACGACTTCCTCACCCGCGGCGGCTTCAACCTGGCCGGCTGGCTGGCCACCGTATCGCTGGCGGCGCTGTGGCAGATCGCTTTCGCCCCATACGTGTCGGACTACTCGCGCTACCTGCCGGCTGACGTGAAAGTCAGCTCGACCTTCTGGACCACCTACCTGGGCGCGGCCCTGGGTTCAAGCCTGTCGTTCATCTTCGGCGCCGTGGCAGTGCTGGCGATCCCGGCTGGCGTAGACACCATGGACGCGGTCAAGCTCGCTACCGGCAGCCTGGGCCCGGTAATGCTGGTGCTGTTCCTGCTCAGCGTGATCAGCCACAACGCCCTCAACCTGTACGGTGCGGTGCTGTCGATCATCACCCTGGTGCAGACCTTCGCCTATCGCTGGATCCCCACCGCCAAGAGCCGTGCGGTGCTGTCGCTGATCGTGCTGGCAGCCTGCTGCGTGGTCGCGGTGTTCGCCTCGGCCGACTTCATCGGCCACTTCGTCGACATGGTGCTGGTGCTGCTGGTGGTGCTGGTTCCGTGGACGGCGATCAACCTGATCGACTTCTATGTGATTCACAAGGGCGACTACGACATCCAGTCGATCTTCAAGGTCGATGGCGGTATCTACGGCCGTTACAACCCGCAGGCACTGATTGCCTATGCGGTGGGTATCGTGGTGCAGATCCCGTTCATGAACACACCGCTGTATGTCGGGCCGATTTCCGAGCACATCAACGGGGCCGATCTGTCGTGGCTGGTGGGCCTGGCAATCACTTCGCCGCTGTACTGGTGGCTGGCCTCGCGTGACAGCGCCTACCGCCGCCGGCAGGTGAGTGCCAAGTTGGCCATGGGGCACTGACTCAACCTGTACTGGCCTCTCGCGGATAAATCCGCTCCTACAGGGATGGGCGATCCCTTGTAGGAGCGGATTTATCCGCGAAAGGCCAGCACCGGCGAAACACTCTGTCAGAGGTTGTAAGCCCGCTCATTGTGCTCGGCCAGGTCCAGCCCCTGCTCTTCCTCTTCCCGGCTGGCCCGCAGCCCCACGGTCAGCTTGATTGCCCCGAGAATCGCCCAGCTCACCACAAAGCAGTAAACAAAGGTGAACGCCACGCCCTCGAGCTGCACCAACGCCTGCCCGATCGGCGAGGCCCCTTCCACATAGCCGCCCAGCGACGGCGCAGCAAATACCCCAGTCAGCACCGCCCCGACCATCCCGCCAACCCCATGCAGCCCGAACACATCGAGGCTGTCGTCATACCCCAGTGCCTGCTTGAGCCGGGTCACGGCAAAGAAGCAGATCGCGCCGGTCAGCAAACCGATCACCACCGCACCCAATGGCCCGACAAAAGCGCAGGCCGGCGTGATGCCGACCAGCCCGGCCAATGCACCCGATGCCGCCCCCAGGGCCGTCGGCCGACCATGCATGACTTTCTCGGTCAGCAACCAGCCGACAATCCCGGCACAGGCCGCCACCATGGTCGCCAGCATCACCACCCCTGCCCCTTCGTTGGCCGCAAGCCCGGAGCCGACGTTGAAGCCGAACCAGCCAACCCACAGCAGCCCGGCGCCCACCAGGGTGAAACCGAGGTTGTGCGGTGGCATGGCCGTCTGTGGGTAGCCTTTGCGCTTGCCCAGCATCAACGCCGCCGCCAGCGCTGCCACACCGGAGTTGATATGCACTGCCGTGCCGCCGGCAAAGTCCAGCACACCCCAGTTGACCATCAGCGCCCCCGGCCCACCCCACACCATGTGGGCGATGGGCGCGTATACCAGGACGAACCAGGCCGCCATGAACAGCAGCGAGGCGCTGAATTTCATGCGCTCGGCAAACCCACCAGCAATCAGGGCTGGCGTGATGATCGCGAAGGTCAGCTGGAACACCGCGAACACCCCTTCCGGGATGCTGCCCACCAGGCTGTCGTGGCCGATGTTCAGCATCAGCGCCTTGTCCAGGCCGCCGATGAAGCTGTTGAAGGTCAACTGCCCTTCGGCCATGCCGCTGGTGTCGACCACCAGGCTGTAGCCGAACAGCACCCAGAGGATGCCGATCACCCCGGCCACGGCGAACAGCTGGGTGAACACCGAGAGGAAGTTCTTTGCCCGCACCATGCCGCCATAGAACAGCGCCAGGCCCGGGATGCACATCATCAGCACGAACATCGCCGCGCAGATCATCCAGGCGGTGTTGCCGGTGTCCAGGGTGGGTTCGGCGGCGTGGGCCAACGGCGTCAACGCGAACAGCACAACAGCAAGGGCAAGCTTCATGGGGTCACTCCTTTGCGAATGGGGGCATCTGGGGCTGCTTCGCAGCCCTTTCGCGACGCAAGGCCGCTCCTACAAGAGATTGCGGTCCCTTGTAGGAGCGGCCTTGCGTCGCGAAAGGGCCGTAAAGCGGCCCCGAAATATCGGATCAGTACTGGGCCTGGCCCGGCACCCAGGCAGTGCCAGCCAGTGGCACCCGGGCCATGGCGGCCGCCTCGACGGTCAGTGCCACCAGGTCCTCGGGGTCGAGGTTGTGCAGGTGCGACTTGCCGCAGGCGCGGGCCATGGTCTGCGCCTCCAGCACCAGCACCCGCAGGTAGTTGGCCAGGCGGCGGCCGGCTTCTTCCGGGTTCAGGCGCTTGGCCAGCTCCGGGTCCTGGGTGGTGATACCGGCCGGGTCGCGGCCGTTCTGCCAGTCGTCGTAGAAGCCTGCGGCAGAGCCTATCTTCTTCAGCTCGCTGTCCAGCCGCGGGTGGTTGTCGCCCAGGGCGATCAGCGCCGCCGTGCCGATGGCCACGGCATCGGCCCCCAGGGCCATGGCCTTGGCCACGTCGGCACCATTGCGGATGCCGCCGGAGACGATCAGCTGCACCTTGCGGTGCATGCCCATCTCCTGCAGCGCCTGCACCGCCTGGGGAATGGCTGGCAGGATCGGAATGCCGACGTGCTCGATGAACACTTCCTGGGTGGCCGCAGTGCCGCCCTGCATGCCGTCGAGCACGATGACATCAGCGCCGGCCTTCACCGCCAGCTTGACGTCGTAGTACGGGCGGCTGGCACCGATCTTCACGTAGATCGGCTTCTCCCAGTCGGTGATCTCGCGGATCTCGGCAATCTTGATCGCCAGGTCGTCCGGGCCGGTCCAGTCCGGGTGGCGGCAGGCGCTGCGCTGGTCGACGCCGATCGGCAAGGTGCGCATGCCAGCCACCCGTTCGGTGACCTTCATGCCCAGCAGCATGCCGCCACCGCCCGGCTTCGCGCCCTGGCCGAGGACGATCTCGATGGCGTCGGCCTTGCGCAGGTCGTCGGGGTTCATGCCGTAGCGCGACGGCAGGTACTGGTACACCAGGTGCTGCGACTGGCCGCGCTCTTCCGGGGTCATGCCACCGTCGCCGGTGGTGGTGCTGGTGCCGGCGATGGTCGCGCCACGGCCCAGGGCTTCCTTGGCGTTGGCCGACAGCGCGCCAAAGCTCATGCCTGCGATGGTCACCGGGATCTTCAGGTGGATAGGCTTTTTGGCAAAGCGGTTGCCCAGCACCACGTCGGTGCCGCATTTCTCGCGGTAACCTTCCAGTGGGTAGCGCGACACGCTGGCGCCCAGCAGCAGCAGGTCATCAAAGTGCGGCACGCGGCGCTTGGTGCCGCCACCGCGAATGTCGTAGATGCCGGTTTCGGCGGCACGCTGGATTTCCTGGATGGTCAGGCGATCGAAGGTGGCCGACTCACGCAGTACCGGGGGGAATTGCTCGCTCATGGGAATGCTCCTGGATCAGTACGCGCTGGCGTTGTCGACTTTGAAGTTGTACAGCTGGCGGGCCGAGCCGTAGCGTTTGAAATCGGCCGCCTTGTGTTCCAGGCCGGCCTTGTTCAGCAGCTCCTGCAGCTCTTGCAGGTGCTCGGCGCGCATCTCTTTCTCGATGCAGTCCGAGCCCAGCGACTGCACCGAGCCCTTGACGTAGATGTGCACCTCGTACAGCGAATCGCCCAGCGCATCGCCGGCATCGCCACACACCACCAGGCGCCCGGCCTGGCCCATGAAGCAGCTCATGTGGCCGATGCTGCCGCCGACCACGATGTCCACACCCTTCATCGAAATGCCGCAACGCGCGCCAGCATCGCCCTCGATCACCAGCAACCCGCCATGGGCGGTGGCACCGGCGGCCTGGGAGGCGCTGCCCTTGACCCGTACCGAGCCAGACATCATGTTCTCGGCCACGCCTACGCCGACGTTGCCGTGCACGGTGACGCTGGCCTGCTGGTTCATGCCGGCGCAGTAGTAGCCGGCGTGGCCTTCGATATCCACCGACACGGCGGCGTTGATGCCCACGGCCAGGTTGTGCTTGCCGTCGGGGTGGGTCACCCGCCATTCGCGGTCCTGCACATCGCCGTGCAGGGACTGGTTGAGTACGCGCACCGAGGCGCTGGAAAGGTCGATCGTCTTCATGAATGTCTCCAGTGATTCGGTGAGAGGTCAGGCGCTTTCGCGCTCCCAGACGTACAGGGTGGCCGGCGCCGGTTCCCAGACCTTGGCCTTGTCGATACCCGGCAGGCTGGCCAGGGCCTGGTACTCGGAGGCCATGGCCACGTAGTCGTCGGTCTCGGCCAGTACCGCCGGCTTGCAGGCGATCGGGTCGCGGATCACGGCAAAGCCGTTGCGGGTGCCGATGGCGAAGGTGAAGAAGCCGTCCAGGTCTTGCAGCGCGCCATCCAGGGCCTGAGCCAGGCTGTCGCCCTGCTGCAGGCGCCAGGCCAGGTAGCCGGCAGCGACTTCGGTGTCGTTGTCGGTCTCGAAGCTGATGCCTTCGCGCTTGAGTTCCTGGCGCAGGCGGAAGTGGTTGGACAGCGAGCCGTTGTGCACCAGGCACAGGTCGGCACCGGTAGAGAACGGGTGGCTGCCTTCCATGGTCACGGCACTTTCGGTGGCCATGCGGGTATGGCCGATGATGTGGCTGCCCTTCATGCCAGCCAGGCCGAAGCGGCTGGAGATTTCCGCCGGCAGGCCCATGCCCTTGAGGATCTCGATGCTCTGCCCGGCACTCATGATGCGCACATCAGCGGCCAGTTCGCTCAGCGCCTGGCGGGCAGCCGCTTCGCTGGTGTGCACCTTGAGCACGGCGGCGCTGGCGTTCTGGAACCAGTCCAGCGAGCAACCCAGGCGCCCTTCCAGCAGGCCCATCAAGGCCGCCCAGGGGTAATTGATGTCCGTCGCCTGCAAGGTCAGCTTGACCCAGCCATCGGCCACTTCGTCGCCGTAGATGGCAAAGCCTGCGCTGTCCGGGCCACGGTCGGTCATGGCTTCGAGCATGGGTTCGAAGAGCTTGCCGAGCTGGGCTTCCAGCGCTGGCTTTTTCAGGTACAGACCTACGATTCCACACATGGTGATACTCCTTCTAGGCAGTGGGTAGCCGCTGCATTTACCGCTACCCAGGGATAGGGTTGGCGGTCAGAAGAATTCGGTGTAGCGCTGGATTTCCCAGTCGGAGACGTGGCGGCAGTACTCCACCCACTCCATGCGCTTGAGCTTGAGGAACTCGTCGACGATCTCGGCGCCGAGCACCTCACGGAACAGCGGGTCGGCCTCCAGGGCGTCGGCGGCTTCCTTGAGCGACTGCGGCAAGGTCTTGATGCCGCGTGCGGCGATCTCTTCCAGGCTCAGGTTGTAGAGGTTCTCGTTGCACATCTCGCCCGGGTCCAGCTGGCGGTCGATGCCGTCGAGGCCGGCGGCGATGATTGCGGCGGTGACCAGGTACGGGTTGCAGCCGGCGTCCGGCAGGCGGAATTCCAGCCGGCCATAAGGGATGCGCACCATCGCCGAGCGGTTGTTGGCGCCGTAGGCGACGAAAGCCGGTGCCCAGGTGGCGCCGGACAGCGAGCGACCGACCACCAGGCGCTTGTACGAGTTGACCGTCGGCGCGGCGAAGGCACACAGCGCCGGCCCATGGGCCAGCAGGCCGGCGGCGAAGTGGTAAGCCAGCTTCGACAAGCCCATGCCGCTGCTGTCGGACGGGTCGTGGAACAGGTTCTTGTTGTTGCTGCTGGCCAGCGACAGGTGGAAGTGCATGCCATTGCCGGCGCGCTTGGGGTCGGGTTTGGGCATGAACGAGCAGATCATGCCCAGGTCGTTGGCAATCTCGCCGGCGGCCATGCGGAAGAAGGTGAAGCGGTCGGCCGACTCCATGGCGTCGCTGTAGGTGTAGTTGATCTCGAACTGGCCGTTGGCGTCTTCGTGGTCGATCTGGTAGATGTCGAAACCGACCGGTTGCAGCGCCTCGGTCAGGCGTTCGAGGAACAGCCGCGAGCGCGACAGGCCCTTGTAGTCGTAGCAGGGCTTGTCGAGGTTGTCGGAGGCGTCCACCAGTTGCAGCTTGCCGCTTTCGTCGCGGCGGAACAGGCTGAACTCGGGCTCAAGGCCGGTGTTCAGGGTCCAGCCTTTGTCGGCCAGGCGCTGCACCTGTTGCTGCAACACATGACGGCTGTCGTAGGGCCAAGGTTGGCCGTTGACGTGACCGACGCACACGACCCGGCCATAGCCCGGCTGCCACGGTACCGGGATCAGCGTGGACAGGTCGCCACGGGCCATGAAGTCGGGGCCATGGGGCTCCATGCCCATGCCGCAGATGGCGAAGCCGGCAAAGCCCGCGCCCTCTTCAGCCACCATCTTGAGGCCCGAGACCGGCACCGACTTGGTCTTCGCCGAACCATGGATATCGACGAACTGCGCCAACACATACTTGATGCCGTACTGGTCGAGGGTGCGCTGGGTTTCTGCTGGCAACATGGGTTGATCACTCCTGGTGAGGGGGCACTAATTCCACATGGGAAACTTACTTTCCTCACAGGAATGCAATGTGCTTGCCAACTCTTTCCAGGGCGCTGGTATGTATTGCCTGTGCGGGCCTCTTCGCGGCTAAAGCCGCTCCTACAAGGACCGCGCAAAGCCCTGTAGGAGCGGCTTTAGCCGCGAAGAGGCCCGCACAGACCGCACAAATCCAATGCAGCTTTTTATGCTCTATTTATGGGAAACTTGTTTTCACGTGAGGAAAGAAGCAGCCAATGCAGCTGCGCCTCGCACTTTCCCAGTGCGAAATCTTTATTCTTGAACTGAAACCGTGCAGGACACCCGATGCCAACCGAAACCCAACCGCGCCTTCGCCTGGAGCAGTACCTGGGCCTGCAGATCAAGCGCCAGCGCCAGGCCCAGTCGCTCAAGCTTGCCGATGTGGCACGCATCGCCGGCATCAGCCAGGGCATGCTGAGCAAGATCGAGAACGCCCAGGTGTCCACCAGCCTCGATACCCTGAGCCGCCTGTGCGATGTGCTGGGCATGCCGATGGCCAAGCTGTTCAGCCAGTACGACCAGCCCGATGGCAATGCCTTGCTGGTCAAGGCCGGCGAAGGGCTGGAAGTGGTGCGCCGCGGCACCGAGAAGGGCCATACCTACCATTTGCTCAATCACGCCAGGGGGCCGAAAAAGAATTTCGAGGCGTACATGGTGACCATGGACGACGCCAGCGAGGAATTCCCGACCTTCGCCCACCCCGGCACCGAATTCCTGCACCTGCTGGAGGGTGAACTGGTCTATCGCCACGGCAACCAGCTGTACCGCATGCAGGCCGGCGACAGCCTGACCTTCGATGGCGAAACCCCGCACGGCCCGGAGCAACTGGTGCAGGTGCCGATTCGCCTGCTGTCGATCATGAACTACGGCGACGAGTAACGCGGCGCAGCAAGGCAACAAGCGATGTCGCGATCAGACAAGCACACGTCGCCCGTAATCGGCTTGAAAACCGTGTCTACAAAAATAATACACACATCGACCAGCCCCGCGCCGTGGGCTGGCTGGTGTGGTATTCGCGAGTAAAACAGCCTCGCTTCACAATTCCAACGCTGTGGCGCCTTTTTGCACCGGGCAGTTCGTCCGGGCTCATAACGATAAAACTCCCAGTATTAAGACCCGCGTCGCGCCGATCGGGAGTGTTTGCGCGCGCCACATTGTGAAGACTTGACTGCCATGATCGCGACTTCAATCCCCGTAGCCGGTGCTGCCACCGGCCACCGTAACGCCCTGTGCGTTGCCCACATCGCCGCTGTGCTGTTCGGCCTGACCGGTATCCTCGGTCACCTGATCGAGGCCGACGCCAGCATCATCACCTTCGGCCGCGCCACCTTCGCCTTCATCGCCCTGGGCTTCGTCGCCGGGCTCAAGGGCACCCGCCTGCTCGACGCGCTGACCCTGCGCAACTTGCCAGTGCTGGGCCTGACCGGTGCCCTGCTGGCAGCCCACTGGGTAACCTTCTTCATCGCGGTCAAGGTTGGCGGCGTGGCTGTGGCCACCCTGGGCTTTGCCAGCTTCCCGGCCTTTATCGCCATGATCGAACGTGGCGTGTTCGGCCAGCGCATCGGCGCCGTACAAGGCTTGCTGCTGCTGATGGTGACGGCGGGGCTGGTACTGGTGGTGCCAACCTTCGACCTGCTCGACAAAGGCACCGTCGGCCTGCTTTGGGGCCTGGGCTCGGGCCTGGCATTTGCCCTGCTGACCGTGGCCAACCGCCGCAACCAATCGAACATGAACGCCATGCAGGTGGCCTTCTGGCAGAACGTGGTGGTGGCCGCACTGGTGGCGCCGTTCGCCTTCACTCACCTGGGCAACACCAGCCTGGGCAGCAATGACTGGATCAACCTGGCGCTGCTTGGCGTGTTCTGCACCGGGCTGTCGCAATTCCTGTTCGTCAAGAGCCTGGAAGGGCTGGAAGCCCGTACCGCCGGCATGATCATCGCCCTGGAGCCGGTGTACGCCATTCTCGGAGCGTGGTGGTTGTTTGGTGACCAGCCGACGCTGCGCATGGCTGCTGGTGCTGCACTGATCGTGCTGGCGACCATCTCGGCGGCAGCATGCAAGGCACCGGCGGAACAAGGTGATACCAGCCGTTGCGCGCATTGACCTGGCCATACGCGGCCCCCTGTAGGAGCGGCCTTGCGTCGCGAAAGGGCCGCATGGTGCTGCTGGACTTGGCGCTTTTTGAAGAGGTACTGCATTCCCTGTTTGGCGATAGGGCCAACCAAGCGTTACTTCAGGACGTGTCCGGCGTGACTGATCAAGCCCTAGTGTCCCTGTTGAATTTGCTACGAGCAGAATCTGATCGGTCGGACGCTAACCCACTGTTCACTCGAGGGTTAGCCCAGGCCCTTTGTGTCCACCTAGGCTCTGTACGAAAAGAGATGTCGCAAACACCGCATGGAACAAGCCAGTGAGACCATAGCGGCATAGCTTTTCGCGAGCTTGTCGAAGCGTGTCACGATGCGGCGGTTCTCTTTCAGCCAGCCAAACATGCGCTCGATGATGTTGCGCTGTCGGTATTTGGGCCGATCAAACAGTCTGGGTATGCCAGGCTTGGGTTTGCGTTTCATTGAGCGCATCGGGATGACGGGTTGCATTCGATATTGGTCGCAGTACCGGCGAAGCGCTTCGGCGTCGTAGCCTTTGTCGGCCAGCAGCCATTTGCAGCGCTTGCGCGGACGACCTCGTTGGCTTGATGGAATGCTAACGTCGTCCAGCAGTGGCTGGGCGTAGCTAATGTCACTGGCTTGACCGCCAGAGAGGAGAAAACGCAGCGGTGTCCCGTTAGCGTCGCAGAGCATGTGGATTTTGGTTGTCAGGCCACCGCGACTGCGGCCTAGAGCGTGATCGGCAGGCTCGTCAGGCCCCCTTTTTTCCCGGCGCCAGAAGAGGCTCGGGTTGCGCGTACAGCAGTTGAGTCGATCATCCAGGTTTGCAAATCGATCAAGCCTTGCTCATTCAATCTCAGGTGCAAGCGTTTGAGCATCTGATCGAAGGTGCCCTGGTTTCGCCAACCCCGAAACCGTTGATACACCGTTGACCATGGGCCGAAGCGTTCCGGTATATCTCGCCACGCAGCGCCCGAACATAGTACCCAGAGCACGCCATCGAGCATCAGGCGGTCGCTCAGGCGGGGCCGCCCCCGGCCATGGGTTTCAGTGAAAAGATCGGCGACCACAGTCCAGGCCTCATCCGAGAGTTCGTAACGCTTTGCCATCACAGAATTCCTTTCCGTAGATGGCCGGGAACCCTACAGAATTTCAGCGTCCAAAGGGCGCCGATTGGGTTTCTCGGGATTTCGTACAGAGCCTAGGCGTACTGAATTTAAGAGCCGCGACAATCTGGCTGCAACAAGAAACTGAAGCGCCCGATATATCTATTCGCAATCAAGAATTAAAAGCAATTTATGACCGCATTGAGGCGAGAAAAACAACGCAACCGGCATAGTCCTGCGCGCTTAGAGCGTGAGAACAACATCAGCCTGTTGACCGAGCGCTCGACGACTTTAGTCCGGTAATGAGTTCCGCCCAAATTCGATAGCACATGCTCTACGCCAGTTCTTGATGTGAGCACTTAGTTTACGTGCAAGGCCTCTGCTTATCTACCTCATACAACCTGAGGCCTTTGCCACGATGCGTTTCGATTGCGGTTGTGGAATCTAACAATCGCAAAACTTTACGCAGGTAATTGAGCTGCACTTCTATGCGCTTGGTGCCTGGGTCGAAATGAAAACCCCAAACGTCCTTGAATATACTCTGGCGGCTAACAATATCATCAGCGTTACTGACTAGAAGCAAGAGCAATCTGAAGGAGGTGCCCTTCACTATAATGCGCTTGTTCCTACAGATGGCCTCCCGTTTAAGGGGATTTAGGTTTAGGTCAGCGTAAGCAAGATCATTCATGGTCGAAGGTAAGGCTCTCATGCAATCCCATCATCGGCGGAGGGGCCAGATACTCACTACCTACAAACGTCAGCCGGGCAGACTGTTTTACATTCGCTGACCCGCTGACGTCCAACGCGAGGCGTGATCCGTCCGACAATACCCTGATCAGCCATGTGCAACTATTGCAAAAATGCCACCGACCGATTCACTTTATGAATCGTTCAGGTGCCGCCTGTCATGCAATCAGAGCCAACCTCATAATTTCGCTGATTACCTCATGCCAGTCGAGGCTCTGCTCCGGATTACTCAGCATGCCTGTAAGATTTTGCTGTAATTACTTCAACAGGAGATGACCATGGAGTCAGCGCTCCGCTCTTTGCTCCACGCGATGTAAATCGCCTCCCCTTTCTGAGGGCTAGTTAGAAAGCTCCACCAGATCTCCACTGACCTGATGGAATATTGGCGCTTCTTTCGCGCGCCCACTCAGCGAAGTCGAACTGAAAAAATATTAAATGCCTCTTCGAGCAAGTTCAGAGAGCGCTCGAGATACTCAGCAATAGCGTTCGCGTGCGGTGTTGGATGCAACCGCTTTCCCCGTCGGACAAAAAGTTCATCACCAAAAAACGTTCTCAGATCGCTAAGCGTATTGCTAATAGCTGGCTGAGTGACGCCCAGCAAGGCCGCCGCACCGCTCGCACTCTTAGAACGGTGAACAGCCATGAAAACGACTAATTTATTAAGATCAAAGCAGCGCAGGCGGGCCGGGTCAAAATCTTTGAACGCAGTAGACAATCGAACTTCCTTCAACAGGCGGCGGTAGTGCTCATTGGGACGTCTGGAAATGCACCGGATTTTAGGCTACAGACGGTGACTCCGCAGTACAACACCTTATTGTGGAACCTGATTCCATAATGCCTGGAATCTGAGAGCGGTTATCAGCAGAAATAACGCGCGTATATTTCCCTGATCAGCGCATCGGAGCGCTCCCTCGAGAGATCCTAATGAGCATGCTTTTCACGCCCTATACCTTGTCAGGCATCACCTTAAAGAATCGCGTGGTCATGGCCCCCATGACGCGCGCGCGTGCTGAAACGACAGTTCCCGATGAACTGACCGTGTTGTACTACCAGCAACGCGCTGGTGCCGGACTGATCATCACCGAAGGTGTACCAGTTTCGATGCAAGGTCGTGGTTATCTGTTCAACCCTGGCTTGTATACGCAAGAACAAGTCGAAGGATGGAAAAGGGTCAACGCAGCCGTCCACCAGGAAAAGGGGTGCATTTTCGCCCAGCTGTGGCATGTAGGCCGTGTATCTCACACCAGCTTGCAACCTAACGGCGAAGCTCCTGTCTCCTCAAGCGCTAAGCTGGCAGCTAACTCCAATGCGTACGCTTACGATGAAAACCATCAGCCTGGCCCTGTCCAAGCCAGTAAGCCGCGTGCATTGTCAGTCCCAGAAATTGCTGACATCAAAGCTGATTTCGTCCGTGCTGCAGCTAGGGCTATGGAAGCAGGATTCGACGGTATCGAAATACATGGAGCCAATGGATACCTGTTCGAGCAGTTCATCAATCCAACCGTAAACGATCGTACTGATGAGTATGGGGGGCCGATCGAAAATCGAATCAGGCTTCTCCTGGAAACGATCGATGCAGTCGCGGCGGAGATTGGCCGAGACAAGGTGGGTGTACGTATTTCCCCATTCGGACGGCTTTTCGACATGGCGCCATTCGATGACGAAGCCGAAACATGGGTAACGGTGGCGGCCGAACTGCAAAAGCGAAACATTGCGTATGTGCATTTGAGCGACCAACTGACCATCGGTGCGGAACGAATGCCTGAAGGGTTCGCCAAGAATTTCAGAGAGTCGTACAGAGGGACGCTCATCGCGGCGGGAGGTTTTGATCGCGACTCCGCTGAAGCCGCTCTTGAGGCGGGCGAACTCGATTTAATTGCCTTCGGTCGACCCTTCATCGCCAACCCTGATCTCGTTGAGCGCATGAAGAATGGATGGCCACTTGCCACTCCTGACCGGGAGACTTTCTATGGCAACAGCGGCGAGAAAGGCTATGTGGATTATCCATTCTACAATCCAGCCTAAAGTGTACCTGCGAGCTGCAGCTGACTCAGCTGAGAGTCAAGTAGATGGCGGCATGCGTTAGCCCGCCAGCATGCTCCGCGATGATAAAAAGGCGACCTCTGTGTGGGTCGCCTTTTCCTAGGCTCTGTACGAAATCCCGAGAAACCCAATCGGCGCCCTTTGGACGCTGAAATTCTGTAGGGTTCCCGGCCATCTACGGAAAGGAATTCTGTGATGGCAAAGCGTTACGAACTCTCGGATGAGGCCTGGACTGTGGTCGCCGATCTTTTCACTGAAACCCATGGCCGGGGGCGGCCCCGCCTGAGCGACCGCCTGATGCTCGATGGCGTGCTCTGGGTACTATGTTCGGGCGCTGCGTGGCGAGATATACCGGAACGCTTCGGCCCATGGTCAACGGTGTATCAACGGTTTCGGGGTTGGCGAAACCAGGGCACCTTCGATCAGATGCTCAAACGCTTGCACCTGAGATTGAATGAGCAAGGCTTGATCGATTTGCAAACCTGGATGATCGACTCAACTGCTGTACGCGCAACCCGAGCCTCTTCTGGCGCCGGGAAAAAAGGGGGCCTGACGAGCCTGCCGATCACGCTCTAGGCCGCAGTCGCGGTGGCCTGACAACCAAAATCCACATGCTCTGCGACGCTAACGGGACACCGCTGCGTTTTCTCCTCTCTGGCGGTCAAGCCAGTGACATTAGCTACGCCCAGCCACTGCTGGACGACGTTAGCATTCCATCAAGCCAACGAGGTCGTCCGCGCAAGCGCTGCAAATGGCTGCTGGCCGACAAAGGCTACGACGCCGAAGCGCTTCGCCGGTACTGCGACCAATATCGAATGCAACCCGTCATCCCGATGCGCTCAATGAAACGCAAACCCAAGCCTGGCATACCCAGACTGTTTGATCGGCCCAAATACCGACAGCGCAACATCATCGAGCGCATGTTTGGCTGGCTGAAAGAGAACCGCCGCATCGTGACACGCTTCGACAAGCTCGCGAAAAGCTATGCCGCTATGGTCTCACTGGCTTGTTCCATGCGGTGTTTGCGACATCTCTTTTCGTACAGAGCCTAGATGAAGTCACAGATCATCAATCAGGACGGAAAATTTTCGAGTCCCGCTGAGCGAGCTCAAGAAGTGCGTCGACGATCATCCTCACCTTGGGCTGAATGTAGCGTGTACGCGGCCAGATGACATGAATCGGCATTTCAGCCCCCTCATATTGCTGGAGGACAGGTATCAAGAGACCTTGTTCGATCTGATCTTGAACGAGCCAAGTTGGAAGTTGCGCCAGCCCTCCCCCGGCGAGTGTCATCTCCAACAACATCTCTCCATCACCCATCTCGTGCTTCACGCATACCTCTTGCTCGCTGACATGCCCCTTATCATCCAACAGCATCCAGGTCTTTCGGGTGCCGTTCCGCCAGCCTACGATACAGTCGTGAGTCAGTAAATCTTCTCGTGTCTGTGGGATACCGCGGCGCTCAAGGTAGTCGGGCGTGGCGCAAATTAGCAAGCTCTGGCTTCCCAGCTTGCGAGCGACAATCTCACCGTCATCTTTGAGTGTCCCAATCCTTACTACCAAGTCCACTCCATCGTTGATGATGTCAACCAGCCGCTCACTGAAACTCACGGACAGATCTAGCTTGTGATAACGAACTGAGAGGTCAATCAGAGTCGGCAGAATATGTCGGCGACCGAATGCAGCGGGAAGATCCACACGTAGCCGACCAACAGGCTCCTGCTGCCCTGTCGTGAGAAAACTTTCCGATTCAGCCAACTCATCAATTGCCCGCAAGCAGCTGGCGAGAAATGCTTCGCCTTCGCTCGTAAGGATCAGTCGCCGAGTCGTACGATGCAGGAGCTTCACACCTAGACGGGCCTCCAGGCGCGTAACACTTTTTCCTACTGCAGAGCTTGTCACTCCAAGCTCCAGCGCTGCAGCAGTGAAGCTGAGCGTTTGAGCTGATGTGACGAATTCCCTGATTCCGTCAAAAGTGTTAACCGCCATTATGAATCCCGAGCTGAAATGATTTGAGTTCATGCACCTTAATGATGAAATTATACAGGAATACTCGGCCCTTGAGTGGATTCCACACAGCCTTAGAAAAGTGCTGGCAAACCGGCTGTTTCGCCACCATCAGCGACGAACTCTGCCCCTGTACTGAAAGAGCTTGCATCGCTAGCGAGAAACAAGGCTAAGTTGCTGATCTCAGATGGATGGCCAGCACGACTCATTGGTACGTGTGTGAAGGATTGGTAGAGCCCGTCAATCATTGGCGTTTGGATATTGCCGGGATGGATCGAATTCACACGGATGTTGTAAGGCGCAAGATCAAGGGCTGCTGCCTTTGTAAGTCCTCGGATACCAAATTTCGATGTGACATAGGCAGGAACCGAAGAAAATGCCTTAAGCCCGGAGGTCGATGAAACATTGATTATTGAACCGCCTCCCGCATTCTTCATTGCGGGAGCAACGGCACGTATTCCCTTGAAGGCACCGCTCAGATTGATTGAGGTTACGAGCTCCCATTCCTCGTCGGAGCATTCATCAACTGGTGTAAAACGAAGGATACCGGCGTTGTTTATCAGCACGTCAACACGCCCAAATCGGTTGGTTGCAGCCTCAACAGCGCCTTCCCATTCTTGAGTACTCCTTACATCGAGATGCACTGCAGTGGCATTGCTTCCCAGATCCCTGGCAAGCAGTTGAACCTTGTCATCAAGGACATCAGCCAGGACGACTTTCGCTCCCCCCGCGACGAAGGCGACAGCTTCCGCTGCCCCCATGCCCTGACCAGCCCCAGTGATTAATACTACTTTGCCTTTCACATCCATAGGTGCCTGACTCCTTCTAGTCAATTTTATGCCAAACGTGTCTTGTTTGTTTGACGCCTGCGACTACACCGCTCAGGAACTTTCTTAGTAGCAAGTGAGTACCCTTTAGACGAACTTTGGTTAGGTCAGATAATCCAAACCCATCATGCATGAAAAAATGTTCGACTGAGAGTCGCAATGCCTTGAACGAGTGGACAGTGCGTAGTTGAGTAGCAGAGACAGACTGGAGGGATTTTGCGAGGCATCTCAGAGTTGGAGCCGTTGAGGTGCAGGAGGCGATGTCGGTTAAAGGGTTGCGCAAACATGGCGTGTTGCTCCGGCTTGTGAGGTTCAATGAAACCTCTTGTTATTTTTGGGTGCCGCTTACGAACCTAGACGCGATCGTGAAGTTTAACCAATAGAAAAATTAGTGGAATCGATTCATAAAACACATCACGACACTGCCCGTCATCGAATATTATGCGAATCTTGAGAGGTCATTCACTGTTATTGCGAAAATCCAGCCATCGTGCAGAACCCACCGTTCACCATTTGGGAGTATAGGGATCAGATGCTCGGAATCTACCTAGCTTAATCATCAAATTGCCCATGACTAGACTAAACCTTTCGGACTGAAGGAGAGGAAAATGTCGTTCATGAGCAAAGCCAGTCGGGCCATCACTCAAAAACTGGATTCGCACCCAGGCCACCGACGCCTGTTCGCGCAGGGTGAACTCACGGTAGGCTTGATCATGCCGCTTGAAACCCATCCAGGGAAACCCGCGCCAACCATGGCCGATCACGCATCAATGGCGGTGAAAGCCGATCAGCTAGGATTTGCAGCGCTCTGGTTACGTGACGTGCCCTTTTACGATCCAGATTACGGCGACGTTGCTCAGGTCTTTGATCCCATTCCATACATTGGTTATCTGACCGCGCTTACTCAAAACATCGTTCTAGGTACGACAGGGATAGTACTGCCGTTGCGTGAACCTCTATCACTCGCCAAGCAAATCGCCTCGCTCGATCAGCTTTCTACGGGACGCGTGATTCTAGGTATATCTTCCGGTGACCGGCCTGCGGACTACCCTTTGTTTGGCGTAGATTTCGACTCACGTGGCGCTCGATTCCGCGAGAGCTATACCGTTTTCAAGACTGTAACCGAGCAGAGTTTCCCTTCATTCGACTCGCAATTTGGTCGTTCGAACGGCGGCTTTGATCTGATTCCTAAACCGTTTACAGGCCGGACGCCGACTCTGGCGGTGGGCCAAGCACAGCAATCGCTTGAGTGGATTGCGACTAATCTGGACGGCCTCATTCGAGCTGCACCAGATCCGTTTTACATCTCATCTGTGGCTAAGCAATGGCAAGATGCCGTTGCGCGGCATGCAGACTATGGAGCCTTTAAACCGCTTGGGCTGGGCATGTTCCTGGATCTATTTGAAAACGCGGAAGCCCCGATGCGCCGTATACCCGGGGGCTTTCGATCAGGACGCAATGCGCTTATCGAGTTTTTTCAGACCGCCAAGGTCGCTGGCATTGGCCACATCGCTCTGAATCCAAAGGTGAGCCACCGACCTTATGCGGACGTCATGGAGGAGCTCGCCGAGGAAGTCCTTCCGCTCTTCCCTTCCCATGGCAGCCGCCGCTAGTTGATACAGACATCGAGGGACGCCTCATAGCTCGCGCTGCCTAACCAAAGCTCTCACGGCATTGCCTTGAGGCCGCCGCGGTAGGCTAACCCTTATGCTCGACCACTCCATCCTTGCCCAACAACAAATATCCAAGCGATGCGGCGACTACCACCAGCATTACCGCAGAGGCCTTCTCCATACCTAGCGCATCCACTGCCGCACCCATGGCGATGATTCCGATGGCACTCCCCAAATATCCTGCGAGATAGAAAAGCGACCCCAAAGCCGCTCTGTGAGTACCAGGAGCAAGCGATGTAAAAACACCCATTGCGCCCACGAACGTAGCGCCATAGCCCACCCCTGCAAGGACGGTAAAGAGTACGAATATTGATGGCTGATGCACGTACAAGGCGACCAGGCATCCCACCCAGGCTACACAGATCAACGCCCCACCAACACTCATGGCGAGTTCAGGCCTGATGCGTCGGCAGAAGAATTGCGTCATCCCTGCAGTCGCCTGAAACGCTGTAACAAGCAAACCTGCAGAGGCATGGCTGTGCGTTGAGACCTCTGTCAGCGTGCTGATAATCATCGAAGGCCCTAATGCGACGAAAACCGATCCGACCGACCATGCGACCACCAAGATCAATGAGATCCGAGTGAACGCCCGCCAGCTGCCTCGCATTTGCTCGTCGAGGGTCAAACGCACACTGCCGCCGCTTATTTTGGAAGTGTGATGAACAACCTCCTCGCTCCACTCCACGCGACACAATCCCATTGCAGTCAGGATGGCCAGGCAAGCGTTAAGTACAAAAGGACTTGAGGTAGGATAAAAATCAACGCCTATGGCAACCGAGCTTAGGACGGGCCCCAAGGCTGCGCCGGACGTGAAAGAAACGGTGGCCAATACCGCTGCATGCCGCTTGCGATCTTGAGCATCAAAACCTACCAGCGCCGCGTTGGCGCTCCCCGTAAGTGCACCCGTTCCTACCCCGGCCAAAAAACGCCCGAGGAATAGTCCATAAAGCTCCGTAGAAAATGCGAATACCAATGACCCTGCGGCTACGGCTAACAGGGCTGGCACCAAGACAAAGCGACGATCCTCCAACCGGTCGGACAGCCTTCCCAGGACTGCCAACGCGAGCAAGACGCCGATGGCGTAAACGGCAAAAAGCGAGGTTAGGGTCGTCGACGAGAAATGCAGGGTCGCTTGATAAAGACCGTACAAAGGGGATGGGGCTGTACTTCCTACGAGAGCGCTCAAAATGGCCAAGGAAACAAGCAAGCGAGCTTTAGCCAGAGAGGGATGTGCAGACACGAGTTAACCACTTCGCTAGTCGGGGATGCGTAGACTATACCGATGCTTAGCCTGCTAAGCATTAGCCTGAAGGTTAATTCTCTAGCGTTGAACCATGGCTGAGCCCTTCCGAGGCTGGGCTGTTGTGATTACCGCTTATCCTGGCGAATTCGACCAAAAAAGAAGGCGCCCTAAAGCGCCTTAAAAAGACTCCCACCAAAGGAGATCGGGGAGTTTTACTGCTTTGCTACAGGCGGCCTTTGGGAGACATCAGACCACCCTCCACCAAGCGCTTTGTACAATTGGATTTGGGACGTGAGTTGAGCAAGGTGATCGGTCAACAGTTGTTGCCGTGCAGACAAGAGCTGACGCTGGGCATCAAGCAAAGCCAAGTAGCTATCCACGCCTTCGTCGTAGCGCTGCTGCGCCATCTGGTTGTACTCCTCGGAGGTGCGTACCAGATCACGCTGGCTTTCTATCTGCTTGCCCCAGGTTCCCAGCGCTGCCAAGCCATCCGCCACTTCGCGGAAGGCGGTCTGGATAACCGACTCATAGTTCGAAACTCCAATATCTTTCTGGATTTTCGCGTAGTCCAAACTCGCCTTGAGTCGTCCGCCATTGAAAATGGGGAGATTGATTTGAGGCGCGAAGCTCCAGCTTTCCGAACCTGAATCAAACAGGCCGCTCAGTCGGCTGCTGGCAGTCCCTGCGCCCCCCGTCAACGTGATACTCGGGAAAAAAGCCGCACGGGCAGCGCCGATATTTGCATTGGCCGCGCGCAGCTGATGCTCGGCGGCACGGATGTCTGGACGTTGTTGTATCAGCTCCGCGGGCAGCCCTGCTGGTATGTCTGCGAGCAAGGTTGCGTCCAAATTCACGCCGCTCAGGTTTGCCGGAATGTTCGTCCCTAGCAGAAGCCGCAGAGCATTTGCGTCCTGGGCAACCTGACGGGTGAATGCGTGTACCTGCCCGCGCGCGCTGTCTACGAGTGTCCTTGCCTGACGTACATCGAGATCTGAAGCAGTACCGGCCTCGCTGCTGGCTTGTACCAGATCCAGATTGTGCCGGTAGTTTTGCAGTGTCGACTGCGTGACCTCCAGAAGCTGCTGATCAGTGCGCCATGTGAAATAGGCGATCGCAACGTTGGCGACCAAGCCCAACTGCACGCTCCGTTGCGTTTCTTCGCTAGCGAGATACGTTTCCAGCGCATTCTGATCAAGGCTGCGTACGCGGCCCCAAACGTCCAGCTCGTAGCTTGTTAGCCCTACCTGAAGACTGTTATCCCCCGCTGTGGTTTGTTGACCCGTTGTTGAAAGGTCACTCGGGGTTCGGGAGCGCCCAGTGCGCCCTTCAATTCTAATCTCAGGCAGCAGCGCCGCCCCCTGGATGCGGTACTGCGCGCGGTATGCGTCAACACTCAGTGCCGCTTTGCGCAGGTCGCGATTGTTGGACAGAGCCAAATCCACCAGTTCATGCAAGGCTGGATCTTTGAAGAAGGTTTTCCAATCGATCTTCGCTAGGCTTCCTGAAGACGGGGCCGCATACGCGGCGCCCTCAGGAAATGTATGGGGAACCGGCGCCTCGGGACGTTGGTAATCGGGGATCAGACTGCAACCACCCAGTGTCATCGCCAACACCAAGAGTAGAGGTTTATGCGTCATGTTGAGCTCCCTCAGGGGTAGCTACGCGCACAGCCCCACGTTGCTTGGACTTGAATATTTTTGTCACAGCTACGTAGAACAACGGCACGAAGAAAATGGCCAAGAATGTTGCCGCGAGCGTACCCCCGACTACCGCTGTACCAATCGAATGCTGGCTTCCACTGCCTGGCCCATAAGCGCGTGCAAGAGGCAGCGTACCCATCACGAACGCGATAGAAGTCATGATGATTGGACGGAGTCGCAGACGAGCTGCCTCGGTTGCAGCCTGTACCAAGGTACGGCCCTGGTTTTCGTAGAGGTCTTTTGCGAACTCGACGATCAGGATGGCGTTCTTCGCTGCAAGCCCCATGGTCGTCAACATGCCGACCTGGAAGAACACGTCGTTGGAAAGACCTCGCCCCAGCGTTGCAGCAACCGCACCAAGCACCCCCAGCGGCACGACGAGCATGATCGATACTGGTACCGACCAGCTCTCATACAGCGCTGCAAGGCAGAGGAATACGATCATCAGTGAGAGCACATAGAGTGTCGTCGCTTGAGAACCGGCTGCTCGTTCTTCATAAGAAAGACCAGTCCAGGACACTCCAAAGCCATTTGGCAGCTGCGAAGCGACCCGCTCAATCGCTGCCATGGCATCACCTGTGCTGTAGCCAGGTGCTGGCTGACCCAGCAACTCGACAGAAGGGATGCCGTTATAGCGCTCCAGCTTAGGCGAGCCGTAGACCCACTGACCACTGGCGAACGAGGAGAATGGCACCATCTGCCCAGCCGCATTTCGAACGTACCACTTGTCAAAGTCTTCAGGCGAAATCCGAGCGTCCATTTCTCCCTGGACATAAACCTTTTTCACACGCCCTTTGTCGATGAAATCGTTGACGTAAGTGGAACCCCAAGCAACAGACATCGTGTCATCGATCGACTCGATCGAAACCTGCAGCGCCCGAGCCTTCTCGTCATCAATCGTCACCTGGTACTGAGCTTCATCAGAGAGTCCGTTAGGCCTAACGATGGCCAGCGCAGGCTCCTTGGCCACCAGTTTGAGCAACTGGTCGCGAGCCTCCATCAACGCAGCATGGCCACGAGCGCCGTTGTCCTGAAGGAAGAGGTCAAAACCTGTTGCGTTGCCCATTTCCATGATTGCAGGAGGAACGATCGAAACGACATGGGCATCACGGACAGTGCTGGCAAAACGTGTAATCCGCTGAGCAATCGCAAAGGCTGAGTTTTCGCTGGAAGTACGCTCCTCAAATGGCTTGAGTCGAACCCAGATCACGGCAGAATTCTGCCCCCGGCCCGCAAAGTTGAAGCCGCTAAGGTTGAACGCCGAGACGACACCTTCTTTCTCATCTTCCAACAGATAGTTTCGAACTTGGTCGATGACAGCTTGGGTACGCTCAGCACTGCTGTTGGGCGGCGTCTGAATTTGCACAATCAACAATCCTTGGTCTTCATCCGGCAGGAAAGCAGACGGCAGATTGCGGAACATGGCGACTACGCCAAGGAGCAGCAATGCGTAAATCACGAAGGTACGCTTGGGATTGCGCAAGATCTTGGAGATCGAAGAGGCGTAGCGATCGGTGTTGCGCTCAAAGACGCGGTTGAACCAGGCGAAGAAACCAGTTTGTTTCTTCTCGCCACCGGCATGGGCTTTGAGCATGGTGGCGCAAAGTGCCGGGGTGAAAACCAAAGCGACCAGTACAGAGAGCCCCATCGCGGTGATGATGGTGATAGAGAACTGCCGGTAGATAATGCCTGCAGAACCACCGAAGAAAGCCATTGGCATGAATACAGCACTAATGACCAAGCCGATCCCTACCAGCGCCCCGGAGATCTGCTGCATCGACTTGTAGGTGGCTTCACGTGGCGATAGGTGCTCCTCCTCCATCAGTCGCTCAACGTTTTCCACGACCACGATGGCATCGTCCACGAGCAGGCCGATTGCGAGAACCATGGCGAACATCGTCATTACGTTGATGGTGAAACCACAGGCGTACAGCACACCAAAGGTGCCGAGAAGTACAACCGGCACCGCCAGGGTTGGGATCAACGTCGCGCGGATATTCTGCAAGAACAGCAGCATGACCAGGAATACCAGCACCACTGCTTCAAACAGGGTGTGCACCACCGAGTCGATCGAGGCTTTCACAGAGGGACTGGTGTCGTAGGGGTAAACTACTTCTACTCCGGGCGGCAGGTAAGGCTTGAGCTGGTCGACAGTATTTTTGACGCGTTCGACGGCCTCAAGCATGTTCGCACCGGTGGCCAAGCGCAGTGCAATACCTGCGGCAGGCTTACCGTTGTAGTTCACGTCGAAGGAGTAGGTTTCATTGCCCAATACCACTTCGCCGAGATCCTTCAAGCGGATCTGAGAGCCGTCTGGCTGTACCTTGACCAGAATTTCCTTGAACTCATCAGCGCTTTTCAACCGGGTTTTACCGATTACCGTCGCGCTCAGCTCAACACCTTTTCGAGTCGGCAGCCCGCCAACAGATCCTGAGGATACCTGGACGTTCTGCGCCGAAATGGCTGCTGTAACATCGCTAGGCATCAACTGGTAGCTGTTGAGTTTGGCGGGATCCAGCCAGATGCGCATCGCGTTCTGGAAGCCGAAGACGAAGAAGTCGCCTACGCCTTGGGTGCGGGACAAAGGATCCTGAAAGTTAGAGACAATGATGTTGCCCAGATCACCGTAGCTCAGCTTCCCATCCTTCGAATAAATGCTAACCAGCAGCATGAAATTCACCTGGAACTTCACCACGCGGATCCCTTGTCGCTGCACCTCCGCCGGCAGGTTAGGCGTTGCAAGCTGAAGCTTGTTCTGCACCTGAACCTGCGCGATATCAGGATTGACGCCCTGGTCGAACGTAACTGTGATTTCTACGCTACCGTCACTGTTCGCTGCTGAGCTGATGTAGCGCAAGCCATCCAGGCCGTTCAACTGCTGCTCGATGACTTGCACCACAGTATCTTGAACGGTCTGCGCAGAAGCTCCTGGGTAAGTTACGGTAATCTGAACAGCCGGCGCCGCGATGTTGGGGTACTGGTTGACAGGGAGGCTGTGGATCGCCAGTGCTCCACCCAGCATGATCGCCAGGGCAATCACCCAGGCGAAGATGGGTCGATCAATAAAGAAACGAGACATCGTCGACCTCTCAGTTTGCCGTCAAAGCGGTGTTTACGTGGACGTTCGATGCAGGCTGTCCTTCGACAACCGAGTCCGATTGAACGAACTGCAGCCCCTCGGTAATAACCCGCTCACCTGGGCGCACTCCACTGTCTACGAGCCATGCGTTCCCTACGGTTCGCACAGTCTCGAGATCGCGCAGCTCCACATGATTGTCGGCAGTGATTACCCATGCAGTCGCGACACCCCTACTGTCCCTGACAATGGCTTGCTGAGGCACCAGCATCGCGTTCTCCCGCACCCCCTCTTTCACCTGGGCATGAACAAACATTCCAGGCAAAAGAGCCCGTTCAGGATTGGGGAAAACGGCGCGCAAAGTCACCGAGCCGGTGCCTTGGTCAACACTCACTTCGGAGAATTTCAAGGAACCGGTTAGTGGGTAGGCACTGCCGTCATCCAAAGTGAGGCTGACCTCAGCCTGGTCTGTGCCGGAGGTCTTCAAATCACCTGATTTCATTGCACGCTTGAGGGCAAGGATGCGGGTGATGGGTTGAGTGACATCGACATAGATCGGATCGAGCTGATTGACCGTTGCCATAGCAGCGCTCTGGCCGTCAGTCACAAGCGCACCTTCAGTGACAGCGGATCGGCCAATCCGGCCAGTGATAGGTGAAAGCACTTTGGTGTACTGGACGTTAATGTCGGCTACACGCTTGTCGGCTTCAGCCTGCTTCCACGCAGCCACGGCGTCATCATGCTGTTGCTGACTTACCGCGCGAGCTTTCAGCAGACGCTCGTAACGCTCAGCAAGGTTACGTGCACTGCGCAGATTGGCCTCAGCTCGCGCTTGCTGAGCCAAATATGTCCGCGGGTCAATTTGATAGAGCTGCTGGCCCTGCTTGACCTCAGTCCCTTCTGTAAACAGTCGGCGCTCCAGAATGCCTGCAACTTGCGGGCGGACTTCTGCGACACGAAACGCGGATGTGCGTCCAGGAAGATCAGTGCTGAGGGTTAGTGGCGCCTCCTGGATCTCGTAATATCCCACTTTCAGGGCTGCGGGGCTCGCAGCTTGATCTTCCGCAGAATTACACCCAGCCAACAGCAATGCAGCAGAGAGAGGCAGTACCCCTAACGCGGCCTTGGAAAACGATCTGTTCATAAAAACTCCGCTACTTGACCACTTGGACACGCACGTGCTCGCACGAGCCTGGATGCCCAAGCTCGCATAGCCGGTCATGTAGAATTTTGGTGCGAATGATGATGTCGACAGGGGCTGAACCCAGGCGCCATCGCTTGGAGAGAATTCTAAGGCTCATCCTGACTTTAATTAATCAGGTAAAATTCCAGTCATTTCATCCCCAAATTCCAATATAGAATTCAGGCAGCACCCGGGCACGCGGATGCGATCAGCTGAGTGGTAGGCTGCCGAGTGGGAGCATGTAGGCGCTTGTCCTGCTCCGCAGTTAGTGCAGGAACCGGAGGATTTGGAAGGTGTTGAAAGGAATATCGAGTGCGAGGCTCTAGACTGCCTGGCGCGAGACCTCAATAGATGAGCCGCCAAGACTCGGATGTGGCTGCTGTTCCTCCTCTGTTCATCTTGGAACGCAAACCACATCTAACGCAGAGCCGCGCCCAGCAGGCTGGACTGTTTTCAAAGAGACGTATCACTGTAGCGGATTACCTGAGCAGCCTCGATGGAAGGCATCGATTGCCCGACATCATCAATCAGACGCATCTGTACCACGCGCACTCCAGCAGGGTCATTCATGATTGCGCTTACCACCGCATCGTATTCAGAACTTCCTTCGGGCGCAGTAACCTGAGCGGAGAGCTGAAGCACTTCATCTCCCAGAACGCGCCGTACTGAATCGCTGGCTCCAGTGAGTCCTCCAAGTTCTGCATGCACCCGCGCAAGGACACGGTTGGTTGACCAAGAAGTCTCGTAGCTTGACCTTCTGTTCGAGAGGATTGGCGTTTTGTCCAGAGCGATAAAGCGCGGCGCCCCCGGCGAAAACTCGATTCGCGTTTCATAGCTGATGATCGAGCCTTGCATTCGCGACGTCCCTGGCGCCTGGTAGGCAACAACCATGTTCAGCAAGCCATCCCCATTTTCTGCAGTCGAGTAATTTGAGTGGATGACGTGATGGGAGCTGATTTCATCAGGTATTGATGCAAACCAGGCCACAAGCGACTGATGATCATGGGCGAAGATATGATTCATCCTGTGGCCGGAGAGCTGAACGTTTGGATGAAATATATTCAGGTGTTCATTGAGATCACCTCCAGGCGCTTCCAGATAGGCGAACCAGCGATGCGCCAAGTGAAGCGCTACATGGTTTGACCTAGAGATGGGCTCAATCGGAAGAACATCAGGCCTCATGCACACCTTCCTTGTGTTCACTTAGCTGAGCGAACGTTACCCTTTGCGTCTCACTTTTCCTCAAGGAGCTGGTAATGCCAGTCAGAGCTTTAAGCCGAGACACCTCACCTGGCATCATGAGGTTGATCATTACCTCATCAGTACCATAGGCATCGGCCAGCTCACGTAGCTGAGCTACGACATGATCAGCTGTCCCATAGATGAGCCGCCCTTTGTTGCGCTCTCGGATCGCTAGCTCATCCGAAGACCAGCGATGTGCACGCGTAGTCTCGATCGATGGCACCCGATCAAAGGGGCTCGCGCTTTCTGCATAGGTAAGCCAGAGGTGGAAGGCAGCAGCATAATCCTTCGCCTCTTCTGGCGTTTCTCCGACAGCCACAAAGACCGCTACGACCACCGAAGGTGAATTTGAAAAGTCAGTCGGCTTAAAGGCTTGGCGATACGCACTAGCTGCATGCGGCCCATCGCCTCGAGGATTGATGAAATGGGCGAAGGTGAACCCCAAGCCGGCTTGCGCAGCGACTTCCGCCGTTGCGCCCGAAGCGCCTAAAACATAGGGCTGAGGCCTGTCGCGGGTTTCTGGATGAGCGCGCATGCCCTCATAACGCGAGTTGGGCGTGTGGTTACCGGTCACGAACCCGAGCAAATCGGCAACTTTGCGGCCATATGGGATCGACTCGCTTTTTTCATCATTGAGCGCCATGCTCGTACGTCTGTCAGCCCCAGGGGCACGACCGAAACCAAGGTCAATGCGGCCAGGGAACAACGCTTCAAGCAACTGGTAATTTTCTGCGATCTTCAAACTGCTGTAGTTTGGTAACAGTACCCCACCAGAACCGACCCTGATCGTCTTGGTTGCCGATGCGACACGCGACATGAGGATTTCAGGGGAATTACTGGCAGTCGCTGGAGCACCATGGTGCTCCGAGACCCAGAACCTTTTGAATCCGCTTTCCTCCGCGCACTGAGCCAGGCGCACGCTAGCCGCCAGCGCATCGACAGGGAGAAGCCCCTCATCCACCGGGGAATAGTCGAGAATGCTCAGCTTTAATGGCGTCAACATATTCACGCTCCTTCCGTTTGGCCGGATGCTTGCTGAGGGCTGCTCCGATCAGGCCATACCACTTCCAGTCGAGTACGCGTGATGCGCCATTCGCCATTGATACGTTTGTACTCATCGGCGTAGAGGCCCAGGAGCAATAATGGGTTTGGATCAGGCTTGGAAGCGGTTTCGAAGTCGATGAGATAGCAACGCCCCTCAGCAGTATCGGGCCCGGTCAACTTGATCCAATGGTTGGTGATCGCGTGCATGAAGGGGTAGCTGCCCTGCTGATCCCGGTCGTAGAGCTTGAAGGCGTCGTTCAGCCCGGCGCGAATCGCATCAATCCCTTCCATCTTTCCGACAGTAACCTCTACCACTGCATCGGCTGAAAAAACTTGGTCGAGCGCTTGGATGTTGTTGCTGTCCAGGTGATGGGCATAAAGGGTTCTGAGGTCGCGGATTTCTTCACGATCAAGAAGGCGTTGGGTAGCACTGTCCATGGTTGATTCCTCTAATGTTAGAACTGAGAAGAGAGCGCGAGATTCCCATCCACACTGGAAGCCTCGCTTAGTTGCGGTTATCAGGCGTACGTGACGCCAATTTCGAATTCAGGTAGCTCTGCGTGGGTAAACCAACCTGGCCGGTAATCGCTCCAGCAGATTCGCCACTCCCCATCATCCTCACGCCGAGCCCGGATCTGGTAGTGCGCGCCGTACAAAGGTTTGCCCTGCGTATCCAATGCCCTGTCGGGAATGATTCGAGCAACGATCATTCGCGCATACTGGCCATCGGGTTCGAACTCCACTCGCACGACATCTGCAAAGTGCTGCATCCAGGGCCAGAGGCGTCGAAAGCTTTTTAGCTGGCCAACGATCGCGTGCCGGCCCTGCAACGGCCCCAGAGGCGTGAAACCTCCTGCGGCGTCGTTGGTATAGCAATCAGTCAGCAAGGCAATATCCCCCTGGTCGATGGCGAAGGAGTATTTGCTATAGAGCTCGCGCACCGCTTGTTCTGGCTCATGTGGGATAACATCGCCTACATCCGCCCATGGCGAATCCAATTCGCTAACAATGGTTGGGGCACTTTCTCCTGGCTCCCAGCCGGTGTCCGCCGGCGGCTTGCGCCAGTGCTCAACCAATGCAAGATCACCCTTGCACCAGTTCACCCCAATGAGTGCGCGAGCCAGGAACCAGCGATCATCGTCATCTCGAGACTCAAACCGCAGTATCACCGTGGCCCCAAACAGAAAGCGCTTCTCTCCGTGCCCTAACAGGCCGTAGACATAGGAACTGCTGGCTGCTCGCCCGTCTCTCCCAACCACCGAGGCATGATTACTGGTGCGCATCCAGACCAACTGAAGAGCGTCCTCAAAGAGAAGCCGACGCCAGCTTTCTAGGCCTCTACCCTCTCCGTGCTGGCTACTCCTCAGTACCGCATCATCTGTCAACGAACAGTTCAGGCTCTGCCAGCTCCCATGTCTCCATCCATGGAAAAACTCATCACGCAGCGAAGCAATTTGACCTGCGGCTTTGAGCTTGTCGGACTTGGTCGAATGACTGCCGTCTGCACCTGGATACACCATCCCAGCGCTCCTCAGCTGTGAATTGCCTGAGCCGCTGTGCTCAGTAGAAAACTGTTCCATGGTTAACCTCGTCGGCTTAGTGAGTGCCGGAGATGGCGATACTCATAGGTACCTAGCCTTCTGCAGACCCGCTCGAATCAGTAGTGCCCCTACTTTAATTAGGAAAAGGCAAAAGATAATCAGGCTTTTGTTCCAGGCATTTGAGAATCACAGGATCGAATCGACCTGCTAAGGCTCAAAGAATGGGCGTATAGGGTTTACATGATGAAGCGGAGGACGACGCAAGGTCGTCTGCATGACGAGGGGTGGCTAGTCCTGGCTTCCCAGGCACGCGCAAACTGAGGGGGATTGCAGCGGAAAGTCCACCCCAGAAAAGGAGTGGACTCTCATGTATCTCTACTTCTTAGGAAGCGCGTAGGCAATCAGCAAATCGCTTCGATCCATGGAACTCCGTGCCCCTCCAGCACTGACAACAACGAACTGCCGGTTGCTCGACGGAGAAACGAATGTCATCGGAGTAGCCTGTGAGCCCACGGGCATACGTGCTTTCCAGAGCTCCTCACCAGTCCCCTGATCGTAAGCTCGCAGGAAATAGTCCTGAGTACCCGCGAAGAAGACCAACCCTGATCGAGTAGAGACGGTACCGCCGATAGTCGGCATACCTATCGGGAAAGGGGCTCGGACTTTCACTCCAGCGATTGCCGTGTCTTGAACAGTGCCAGCAGGCCGCTGCCAGATGATCTGGCGAGTATTCAGATCGATACCAGTGACGGTGCCATAGGGTGGAGCTTGGCATGGCACATCGATGGGAGAGACAAACGACGAGTTGGTCAGCACAAAAGGCGTCCCGCGCATAGGAGCAAACTCGGAATGCGGTTTGCCATTGCCGGCAATCTCGTGATGCTCGCTAGGTACAAGCTGCACTCGAAGCGGGATGCGAATGTCATTGACGACCATTGTCCCGGTATCTTCGTTGATCGACACACTCCCCCAGTTCATCCCTCCGAAGTTGCCCGGATGCTGCAAGCTTGCAGTGGTACCTGGAGGTGTGAACGCACCATCGTACCGCAGGGATTTGAATTGGATTCGGCACAAGAGCTGATCGTAGATGGTCGCCCCCCACATGTCGGACTCAGTAAGCTTCTCCTGACCGATGTAGGGCATACCCACTGAATGGGGCTGGGTAGGAGCGGTCTTGTCTCCGGCCAGTTCCTGCTGAGGCACACCGCGCTCGACCACATCGGCAATCGGCTTCCCCGTCTCCCGGTTGAGCATGAAAATGTTGCCGGTTTTGGTTGTCTGGATCAGCGCTGGGACGCTTCCGCCCTTACCGTCCGAGACGTCATACAAGGCAGGTTGGGCAGGGATATCGTAGTCCCAGATGTCATGGTGCACGGTCTGGTAAGCCCAACGCTCCCGCCCAGTCTTGTAGTCGAGAGCCACAACCGACGAAGCATAGCGATTCGCAGCATCCGTACGATGGCCACCCCAAAAATCGGGTGTTGAGTTCCCCAGCGGGATGAAGAGCAGGCCACGTTTCGAATCGTAGGCGGCCGTCGACCACATGTTGGGCGTACCGCGGGTGTAGGTCTGCCCCTCCGGTGGATACTTCGTGATCGCCGGGTTACCCAGATCCCACGCCCACTCCAATGCGCCGGTCGCCGCATTAAAGGCCCTGATAACACCCGAAGGCTCATTGGTTTCCAGGTTGTCATATACCCAACCGCCAACTACCAGCAGATTACCCGCTACCGTGACTGGAGACGTACCCATATAGTACGTAGGCTTGATCTCACCCATGCCTACTTGCAGGCTAACCTGCCCGTTGCTGCCAAAGCTCTGGCAAAGCTTACCGGTCTTGGCATCTAGGGCGATCAATCGTGAGTCGAGCGTCGAAAGGATCACGCGCTGGGGGCAATCCTGTACAACAGCCGAAGCGTTTCGCACAGTGTCCGATACTTCAGTCGCGTCGTAATAACTGACGCCACGGCAACGATTCCAGACCTTTAGGTTTTCCACCTTCGCATCGTAGCGCCAGATTTCTTTACCGGTATTTGCATCGACGGCAAACACTTTGTTCAGCGGTGTGCAGATAAAGAGAGTGTCACCGACCTGTACGGGCGTGTTCTGGTTTTCAGAACCAACGTCTGCTATCTCGCCAGTACGGAACGTCCAAGCGACTTCCAGGTTGGACACGTTCTCTGGAGTAATTTGCTCAAGCGGTGCGAAACGCGTCCCTGTCGGAGTGCGCCCGTAGTGCTGCCAGTTGCCGTTCACTGCTGAGTCTGATGCTCCACCAGCCAAAGGTGGACGCGCGGTGCCTTTGATCACTCCGTGCGGGAAGAACATTGCAACAAAGCCGGCAACCAACACAACTGCTGTCAAGCCGGCAGCCCCTCCCCACGCCCTCCTCCTGCCCACAAATCCCACCTTAGGGGCCAGCAGGCACACGGGGACGAGAAGCAGCAGGATACCCGCCAGTCTTGGCACTAACGGCCAAAATTGGATACCTACTTCGTAAATTGACCAAAGGATGGTAGCCACCGTCAGGAGCAGATAAGCCCAGACCCCTAGCTTACGTCTTTTGAAGAAGCCATAGGAGGCAACCGCAAGAATCACCCCAGTGAGAAGGTAAAAGAAAGAACCACCCAGCCAGGCCAGATACAGCCCACCAGCCAAAAGAGGCAGGGCGAGCACAAGCAGTAGCCCACCGAACCAAAGCGGTAATTTAGACAGATTCAAGGAATTCACTTCATCAGTGACATTTTTCTGGAATTGCATTTTTGCGCACCTATTATTTTTTTAGCGCTTACAAGCCTACGCAGCAATGGCCTCAGGGCTCACCAATGAAGTGATGAAGCCTGGAGCCCATCGCCGTCTAGTCGTGTTGATCTTTATCAATCACTGCTAGCTGCATTCAGCTCTTGAGCAGCACCGCTACGGATTTCGTCTCGGTGTAGTGCTCGAGGCCACTGAGGCCCATTTCCCGGCCGATTCCGGATTCTTTAAAGCCACCGAAAGGCAGGGAAGGATCAATCTGGTTATGACTGTTCACCCAGATAATTCCTGCACGGATGCGTGCAGCGAGTGCATGCGCCTGACTGACATTTTGAGTCCAGATGCTGGCTGCCAGACCGTACTCTGTGTTGTTAGCCTCGCGGGCCAGGTCGTCCAAGCTCTGAGTCGAAATTTTCATCGCTGAGATCACTGGGCCAAAAATCTCTTCGTGGTAGACGGTCATACCCGGCTTTACGTCTGCCAACAGTGTCGGCTTATAGAAAAAGCCATCGCCGCCTACCTCACTTGCCCCACAGACGACTCTCGCGCCCTCACTTACTCCCGCCCGAACGAGATCGCTCACACGCCCAAGTTGACGCTGAGAAATCAGGGGGCCCAATTGTGTAGCGCGATTGAGTCCGTGCCCAAGCTTCATTTGTGAAACGAACTCAGCCACGCCGTTGATGACGTCATCGTAGACATCTTCATGGATATAAAGCCGTGAACCCGCTGTACATGCCTGGCCACTGTTTAGCATCACCGCCTGGGCGACACCAGGGATCGCGGTGGATAAGTCGGCATCAGGGAACACAATGACTGGGCTCTTGCCGCCAAGCTCAAGCGTCACTCGTTTGAGGGTTTTTGCGGCTTCTGCAGCGATCGCTTTACCTGTTGCCGTACTGCCCGTGAACGCAATTTTGTCCACTAGAGGACTGTTAACCAGCGCAGCACCGCAACGTCCGTCGCCGGTGACTACGTTCAGCGTCCCAGCAGGCAAGCCGGCTTCCTCGCAGATGGCGGCCAAACGCAAAGCGGTCAGCGGGGTATCTTCAGCGGGCTTGAGCACAATTGAACAACCGGCAGCCAATGCAGGCGCCAGCTTCCAAGCAGCCATCAACAGTGGGACGTTCCAGGGAATAATCTGGCCCACCACCCCCACAGGCTCATGGGTTGTGTAAGCATGCCACTCACCGGCTAGCCCCACCGGCACCGACAACCCATTGAGTTTGGTGCACCATCCCGAGTAGTAGCGGAAATGCTCTGCGGAGTTGCGAACGTAAGCGTCCTTGACGATTCCGTAAGGGGAGCCTTCATCAAGTACCTCGAGCTCCGCTAGCTCCTGCGAATATTTGTCGATCAGATCTCCAATTCGCCAAAGCACCTTGCTTTTCTCCGACCCAGAAAGCTTGCGCCACGCTCCAGTATCGAAAGATTTGCGAGCGGCGAGAACCGCCTTCTCCACGTCCGCTTGGTCACCATCAGCCACTTCGGCGATGATCATTCCAGTGGCGGGGTCGAACACCTTTCTTCTCTCACCGCTCAGGGCGTCACTCCATTGCCCACCAATGAAGAGTCGATGGGCTTTTCCCAAAAAGCTGGTGGTCTCAGGCGTGATGTCTGGACGTGAGAGGTCGATCAAGTTCTGCGCAGGCATAGCGTCTTGCTCCGGCTCTAGAGGAATCAAGGAAACCTCATGTTGTAATGTGGGTGCCGCTACCGAACCTAAACAATCTTGCGATGCTTGGCCAATGGAAAAAGTGCCACCATCGATACATAAAGCGCATCGCTGGCGCTACCCCCACAATGCCAAGGGTGGGAGCCCTCGAAAATGAAAAAAGGCAGTGGGCCACAAGACACCACCGCCTTTATTCTTAAGCCTGTCCAGCCTGAGACATTCGCTCGTCAGTCGTGCCCACCGTAAGGCGGATAGTCGATGTACCCTTCATCTCCTCCCCCGTAGAAAGTCGCCCGATCAAACGGAGTGAGCGGTAGCCGCCGCCTAAATCGATCAACCAAATCAGGGTTAGAAATGAACGGACGTCCAAACGCAGCGAGATCTATAAGCCCTTCCTCAAGCATAGTTTGCGCGGTTTCCTGAGTGAGCGAGCCGGCAAACATCAATGTACCCTCGTAGGCGTTTCGGAACTCTCGTAGAAAGTCACGATTCATCAGGTTTCCACAAAGGGAGTCCTGGTCGCTAAGGTGGAGGTACGCAAGATTTCGCGAGCTCAGCGCGGCAGCAGCGGCCAACCACGTTTCGCGCTCATCGGAAAATGCCGGCATCGCAGACAAGCGACCAAACGGGGCCACCCGCAGCCCAACACGGTGGCTGCCGATCGCGGCGGAGATCAGATCGACTGTCTCAAGCAGGAATCGCAACCTGTTCTCAATGCTACCGCCATACTGGTCTGTGCGAGTGTTCAATCCGCCATTGATGAACTGCTCAAAGATATAGCCATTAGCACCATGGATCTCGACCCCATCAAAACCTGCGAGGATCGCATTTTCAGCTGCGTTGACGAAATCTTGCGACACCCGAGCAACCTCTGCCGTGGGCAGAGCACGCGGCCGTGTGACTTGAACCTGACTCGGTTCGCCATCGGCGTTGTAACCGTAGCATGTTGTGCTCTCTGCCAAGGTATCAACTGAAGAAACCGGATTGTCCCCGTTAGGCTGTAGGGAGGTATGAGAGATCCGGCCGACATGCCAGAGCTGGATGAAAATCTTACCGCCCAGTTCGTGAACTTCGTCGGTGACATTCTTCCAGCCCGTCACTTGCTGCGGGGAGAAGATACCTGGGGTGAAAAGGTAGCCCTGCCCCTCTTGAGAAATCTGAGCACCCTCAGTGATGAGCAAGCCTGCACCGGCTCGCTGACGGTAGTACTCAGCGGTACTAGCATTCGGCACCGTATCCTTAGCCCTTGATCTAGTCATTGGCGCCATGACGACGCGGGAGGTCAATGGAGTGCCAGCAAGATCATATGGAGTTAGCAGCGTCATCTTATACCTCAGCGGATTCATGCAATGGTAAGCGAGGCTTACCAAGACTCTTTTTTGAAAGGTGCTTCAACCCAGCCCTTCGTCCAAGGTGATGACTGCTCGATAGTCCCTGTCATGGATTGGAAGAGCCACTCACCGTTCACCTTGACCAAGTGATCCGTGTAGTTACCGGCGAGTAAGAACGCTTCGCCCTCAGAGTCGGCCTTTTCGTTTCGCATGGTCAGCAGACAGACAAGATTGAAGTGAGCGACAGCTCGATCACCTTCGGCGCTAAGTTCAATACGTGGGGCGAATATATCGTGCTGACTCCACGAAATACCACGACTCAAATTCTTACAGTGCTCTTTAATTGCACGCTGACCGCGAACATCACCGCCCACACCTTTAATAATCCACTCCCCGTCCTCGGCAAAGAGTCCGGCGACTTTTTCAGGATCGTAGCCATTATCTAAATGGTAGGCATATCGAAATTTCAGTTCTTTGATTTTTTCGCGGTCTTCGAGCCGTTCAAGACGCTGCTCGAGACTAAAGTGTTGTGGCGACATAGGTGGCGTTTCCTTGTTGTTATTGGTAATCCAACAATGTGCATCCTTGATCAACGCGTTTGGCCCACGGCTTGACGGAGCAGACCGGAAGCGCCTAGCAACCCTAGCCACCCCTGCGATGTTTGACTAATAGCGTTTTTTGCTTTATTGATACGGAAAACGAATCACGAATACAAATATCAGAATGCCATGAATATTTCAGCTGCCAGCCCGAACCCGAAAACCTACAGCCTTTTCAAGCGGTTAAAGTATCGACACCTGCACATGCTGGTGACCCTAGGCAACTGCCAGAACCTGCATAGAGCTGCCGAGACACTCAATATGTCTCAACCCACCCTCACCCGCATGCTGCAAGAAGTGGAAGATGCATTTGGCTGCGCGCTGTTTGAACGGCAACCCCGAGGCGTTGTGACCACTCCCGTTGGCGAAGAGCTTTTGAAATTTGCCCATTCAGCGCTCAATAGCCTTGATCGTTGTGTAGAAGATCTGACGGCTAGAGCCGAGGGAGGCTACGGTCATCTAGCTGTAGGAGTTGTGATGGGAAGCGCGCTAGATCGAGTCGTATCAACCATCGCCACCATGAAGAGTGCCTCGCCCCACCTGGGAATCAGGATGATGAGCGACACCAGCGATCTGTTGATCGAAATGCTTGAGCAGGAGCGATTGGATGTTGCTATAGCGCGCCTTGGCACTCCTAGCGACCGCTCCAGGTTTGAATTTGAACCACTTGGTAATGATCGTTTGGTTATGGCAGTCCGAAGTGGGCACCCCCTTGCAACCCACTCACCTGCGAAGATGGAGGAGCTCATTCAGAAATGGACGTGGCTGTTGCAGCCCGCGGCAAGCCCAGGTCGCAAAGCCGTGGAACGCTGGTGGGCTGATCAAGATCTTTTGCCTCCGTCAAAGACGATCGAGTGCTCCTCGATCTGGGCGATGCTCCAGCTTGTTCAGCTTACAGATGCGGTCATGGTGCTCAGCGAAGCTGTGATTCATGACCACGTTCGAACAGGTCTCGTCACCGTACTGAAGGGCCATGTCATCGAAGGATTACCGCCTTATGGCATCATCCTTCGCAAGGGCATGGTGAGAAGCCGAGAACTCCAGGGTTTCTTAAGTCATTTGCACCAAGCCGCTCATCTCAAGGCTAATTGATACGAGAGTCAGGGCAACCTGACAAGAACGGCGCTCAGCTACCCTGACTCAGCTCAGCGTTAGCAGAGCGTTAGCAGAGCGTTAGAAACTCGCTCTGACCATCAGGCCAAGCAGGAAGGCATTGTCTACCTTCTCCACTGCCCCTGGATGGACTATGTATTGCAGGTTAGGACGTACGGTTAGCCAGTTTGTCACCTTTACACCGTAATAGATCTCACTGCTGTACTCATCGGTTTGTATTGGGGTGTAGCGCGGATCATTGTAATCCGTGAGATGGTTGTACATGTTGATATGACGTTGGTGCTCTGTGACATTCGAGGCGACACTTAGACCACCAACCGCCACCCCCAAGGCATCATTAGGCCGGGAAGAGAGCGGGCCATTGATGATAAGTCCAATGTTGTAATGTCTGGCTACGAACCCTGTTTCCCGATCGTTCCAGAATCCTTCTGAGAACACCTCAATCTTGCGATTTGGATCCTCAGCAACATACCCTACCGTTTGCCGTGCAACATACCACCAACCTTTACGGCCACGATGCGATCGATAGCGGGCATCGGGTTCAAGCGCATGCTCTTGGCCATCACCGTTGTAGCGTAGGTCGTCTGCATCAGTGGTGTTGTAGAAAGCTCCAACCCTCAGCTCAGCAGGAAAACCAAACAGCGCACTTTTCGGTGTCCAGATAGCCTCGACTGGGATGAGAGCCCCGTCCGCTCCGCTCATATTCATCTTGAAGGCGTTATCATTTTCTAAAAGAGTCGGATTCTGTTCGAATATACCCATTTGAAAAGCTAACTCGTCGAGCGATTGATACTTGACGGCGGCCGCCCACTGGCCGATAGGGAAATTGTACCAATCATCACCGTGCCAATTTCCGCCCGAGTTCCCACAGAAAATCAGGTTCTGAAAATCACAATCAAACTGACCAAACTCTTCAGGGCCGAAGCGGCCCATTCGGAAAAATGAGTTAGGTTTACCCAGACCCCTTTCAAGATAAAGCTGAGACAGCCGGGTAACGCTACCCCGTCCATATACGTTTTGTGTCTGGGTCAAAGAGCCTGATCGCGGATCGGTCAATCGCTCTTTAGCTAATTCTTCACCGTTACGGTCGATAAAGGTCACGACAAACTTTAATGACGGCAGAGCAAACAGCTTGTCGAGATCCGCGCTAGCTGAAACCATGTATTGATCAGCGTACGCAAGCTTTTTGTCCTTATTAAAACCGCCATGGGCATTAAATGAGCTATCACTCCGATAGTTAAGATCAAAATCCAAACCGCGCTCATGTAAGTCGTTCCTGACTCCACCCCAATCCCCACCCATCCAGGGTGAGGCATTTGAATCGGCAGCACAGCCAATGCTCGGATGAGAAAAAAGCAACACGCAGGCAGCACTTGCGCACACACTGTAAGGCGCAGAAGTAGAGGTCATATTATTTCCCTTCTTAAATGACATCCCGCAGATGCCAATTATTATTTTTGAAGTCAGAAGAGCTTTATTGGAATAAAAAAACAGCGCCCAAAATTGCTTGACCGCTGTTAGAAAAACCTAGAGTTTGCGAATAAGCCCCTCTTGTGCCACTGACGCGACTAATCGACCATGACGATCAAATATCGAGCCCCGTGCAAGGCCCCTTCCGGCACCACTCCACGGACTATCTGTGACATACAGGAGCCATTCGTCCACAGCGCAATGCGCATGGAACCAGATGGCGTGATCAAGGCTCGCTACCCGCATGTCTCGTTGCATATCCGATACACCATGGGGCAGCAGCGACGTGATCAGCAATGCAGTGTCACTGGCGTAACCCAAGAGACTGCGATGCACTTCCGCGTCTTGAGTATCGATTTTACCGAATCGGAACCAGAAGCTTTTATTTGGCGCATGCCTAATCGGGCTGCTGGGATCAATTGGCTCAACCGGGCGAATCTCAATGGCATCTGCCACCTCGTAACGAGACCGGATTTCAGCCATCAGATCAATGTCGCCCGCTAGTAGCTCAAGCTCTGTCGGTAATGTTTCCGGGGGCGGAACCACAGGGGCATCACGCTGATGATGCATCCCCTCCTCTACGACATGAAACGAGCCATCCCCCACGAAAATAACCTTGCCGTCTTGCCAGGCTGTCAGACGCCTGCGGCAGAAGCTTCGACCATCCTGGACAGTTTCAACTTCGTACATCACAGGCGCATTGGCACGCCCGGCACGAACAAAATAGCCGTGGAGAGAATGCAGTCGCTTATCCGCCAGCACGGTTCGCGTCATGGCCATTGAAGCCTGCCCCAAAACCTGCCCCCCAAAGAGCTGAGGTAACCTCAGGTCTTGACTCTCGCCTCTAAAAACATTGGCCTCCACCTCCGTCAACGCGAAAATGGCGGCTAATTTCTCTGCCGGTGTGCTCATCTACACTCGCCTCGCAAAGCGTGTGCATGAATAGCTTCGGTGGCTGGTTGCCCGCAAGACGACTGCCTCGCGAAAGCGCCCCATGCGCCTATCCGCTGTCCATGCAACGCAGCTTACAACCCGAACTCATTGCGCCTTATAAACGGGCTCACGCTTTTCTGTGAAAGCAGCAATGCCTTCCTTGAAATCTTCACTCAGAAGAATTCGGCGGAACGCTGTACGCTCCAATTCCAGCGCAGCGTCCAAACCGCAGTCAGCGCCGCGGCGGATCACCTGCAGAGACGCGCGAACAGCCAAGGGCCCATTTCTGATGATGCTGTGAGCAATCTCCAAGGCCCGAGCCAAGAGATTTTCCGAGGTGGTGAGCTCGCTGACCAGACCTTCTGCCAGTGCTCGCTCAGACGATATGGGCTCGCCAGTCAGCACCATCTGAGTTGCCAACGCACTAGGGATGACCCTCGACAAGCGAGTAACGCCGCCCGCACCAGCGATCACACCCCAGCGAGGCTCAGGTAGTGCGAACTTCGCATAGTCCACGCTAATGCGCAGGTCGCAGGCCAGGGCAATTTCAAGCCCTCCCGCATAAGCCAGACCGTTAATGGCAGCGATAATCGGTTTAGTCGTCGGCGAGCCTCGGTTGATACCGCAGAAATCGCCGTCATCGATTTCTTTCACCGCTCGTTCCCGCAGGTATGGCAGGAAAGTCCCTATGTCTGCACCTGAGCAGAATGCCTTGGCACCGGCGCCTGTGAGCACGACCACATGAATGTCGTCATCCTGGTTGATCCTTGCCCAGATCTCCCGGAAGGCTAAATGCGTGTTCAGATCGATGGCATTCATCGCCTGCGGACGATTGATAGTCACCAATGCCACGCGACCTTGTTTTTCAAATTCGATTGCCATGATGACCCTCAGCCCTGGGGCTCAAAACGTTGACGGAGCTCGCGCTTCAGAATTTTGCCGTTGTGATTGAACGGCATCTCCTCGTAAGCGATAAATTCGACACGCTTGGGCAACTGGTAACTGGCCAGGTGCTCACGGGCATGGGCGACAAGCTGTTCCGCGTTGCCGGAAGCCCCTTCATGCAGGACGATGATCGCGGTGACTTCCTCTCCCCAACGCTCATTGTTCAAACCGATTACTGCGACCTCGCGCACGTGATCATGCTTGGCGAGCACCGCTTCGACCTCCTGCGAGTAGACGTTCAACCCGCCGGTCTTGATCATGTCTTTCAAGCGATCGTAGAAGTACACGAAGCCGTTCGCGTCCATATGGGCGAGATCGCCCGTATGCAGCCAGCCGTTCTGATCAATCGCATCGGCGGTGGCGTCTGGACGATTGTGATAACCGAGCATGATCGTCGGCCCACGCAGTACAATTTCACCGATCTCACCCGGGGGTGCGACGTTACCTTGGTCATCGACAATCGCCACTTCCACGTTCTGGAACGCTCGGCCGATGGAGCCGCGGGCGCGATCGTAGTCTTCCTCTTTCAACACCGTGGCGATCGGGCCAGCCTCAGTAAGACCGTATTGATAGAAAATCTTCACACCGGGAATGCACGCCTTCATAGCGCTTCGGTCATTCGCGGTCAGAATGCCGCTGCCGACATACCACCGAGTCATCGAGCTGACATCCAACTCTCTCGCCAATGGATGAAGAACGAACTCGCGCGCTAGGGACGGTGGCATGAATGTGTTGGTGACACGCTCCCTATCAATGACGCGCAAGACATCCTCGGTCGCGTACTTCTCCAGCAGCGTCGCGGTAGCACCGAGGTAGAGGTGCGGTAGCAGCCAGCAGTTTAGGGCTGCGGAATGATGCAAAGGGGTGGCGATCAGCGTGTTGTCGCCCTCCTCCATATCGGTGTCGATGATCTCGTTCAGAGAGTTCCAGAAAAGGTTCGAGTGACTCAGCAGCACCCCTTTGGAACGACCGGTGGTACCACCTGTATAGAGAATCACGGCAGGATCATGCTCGCTGAGGGCATCAGTGGTAAGCGGCAGGATGCTCTCCTGGCCCTTGAAGGCATCCAACGACTCGAGCTGTACGACGGGCAGGGCCACAGACTCGAGCACCGAGCCAAAAGCCTCGACGTGCTGCTCGGACACGAACAAGATTTTCGAGCCACTGTCCTCGAGCATCATCAAGATCTGTTCAGGCGTCTCTCGGTAATTCAAGGGAACCGCTACTGCGCCGATCTTGACGACACCATAGAACGCCTCTACCCACTGACGGCTGGAGCTGGCAAGAAACGCCACCTTGTCACCATGGCCTACCCCTTTGGCAAGAAGTGCATGGCCAACCTGATTTGCACCGGTTTCAAACTCGGCATAGGTCGTGCGCCCCGCCTTGTCGATGAGGGCGACCTTGTCAGGGAAGCGCTTGGCGTTATGGGTGATGTGACCACCCAGCAACATACGGCTAGACATGAAAATTCCTCTTGTAATTGTTCTGAAGCCCCTAGCGCGCGAAGACCCACGTCGCATCCGAGCTGTCTGGACGCCCAGAATAACTAACCTGTGTTAGTTTGCAAGAGGGAAAGGCGCGGCTTTTTAGAACATAATCGCCTGTAACAGCACTGCCTCGCCCCGTAAAAAACCAGGCAAAACACGGCTAAATACCTTGTTTTTCGAGCGAAAGGCGCTAAAAATAACGAGCGTTAGTTTCCTATTCCAAAAACAACAGAGGATTCATCATGTTCGACCTGTCACTGCGCCTTGAAGAAGCAATCGTGTTGATCACAGGAGGTGGGCGAGGAAATGGCGCGTCCCTGGCCCATGGCTTTGCAGCTGCGGGTGCTACCGTGATCGTAACCGATATCGATCTGCAAACTGCCTCAGCGACCGCCAAAACCATATCCGACAATGGTGGTAAGGCTCATGCCTTCCCCTTGGACATATGCGACGAGGCAGCCTGCCGCAGTCTGGCAGACCATGTTCACCGCGAAATCGGCAATATCACGGCGCTCATCAACAATGCAGGGCTACTGTTCCGCGCACCATTTGCCAGCGACAAGAGCCCCGAGCAGTGGCGTCGAACCCTTGCTGTAAACGTTACGGGCATGTTCAACACTACTCACGCATTTCTGCCTCATTTGAAAGCAACGAAAGGCTCCATTCTCAACATCGGCTCCATCCACAGCTTCACCTCCGGCCTAGCCTCCCTGTCGAGTTACGTGACCTCCAAGGGCGCTGTCTTGCAATTCACCAAAGCACTGGCATCCGAGCTCGCCGCTGACGGAATCCGCGTGAATGGGCTAGCACCTGGCTCTTTCCCGACAGCGATGTCAGAAGAGACCCGTCAAGATTCGAGCAAGCTTCAAGCTTTCCTCAGCCACGTCCCGATGGGACGCACTGGGGAGCCACATGAATTGGTTGGGCCGGCAGTGTTCTTGACCTCGCACCTGGCAAGCTATATTACTGGCGCGATGGTTCCTGTGGATGGTGGTTATCTGACCCGCTGAGCCGCCCTCCCTTCCTGATAGAGACATTTACCTGATGCGACCCGTAGGCGCGAAACGAGAAGTCACCGAATTAGCCATCCACACAGCCGGCGTGGACTTGATTGCCACCTATGGCTACGAGGCGATGACGCTTAGGGCACTTGCAGAGCAGGTGGGTATCAAGGCTGCCTCGCTCTACAACTACTTCAGCAACAAGCAAGAGTTCCTGGCCACCGTCCTCAAGGCCGTGATGCGCGACCTGCTGATGGAGTTCACCGAGAAGGTGGATCTTCAGCCCACTACGTACCAGCGTTTTGAAGCCATGGTAGGCGTGCATCTGCATTTTCATACCGCGCGCCGCAAAGAGGTTTTCATCGGTAACATGGAGCTTCGCAGCCTCGATGAGGACAATTACCGGATGGTGACCCGCCTTCGCTCCGAGTACGAGCGACGGGTTCGTCAGATCATCGAGGACGGGGTGCAAGAGGGTATTTTCAATGTATCGGACTGTAACCTGACGACCAAAGCCCTGATCTCCATGCTGACCGGTATTTGTACCTGGTATCAGCCTGGCGGAAAACTCGGGCTTGAAGAGCTCGCGCGACAGCATATCGAGCTGTCGCTAAGGATGGTCGGATTCAAGTCCACCTGAAGTAAAAAACCCACCTGCGATGGTGGGTTTTTTGAACCTGGAAGGTTTAAGTCTTCTTGTACCGATTCAGGCTACCGCCGTGCATCACCTTACCCGGCAGCTGCCGACCAAAAATGTCTTCGGCAAGGTGGGCGACTTTGATTAGCGCGTCAAGATCGACACCGGTCTCAATCCCCATCTCCTCACACATGAACACCAAGTCTTCAGTGCAGATATTTCCGGCAGCGCCACGGTGGCCCGCGAATGGACAGCCGCCCAACCCTGCACAAGAGCTATCGAACTTCGCCACCCCTAATTTGAGCGCAGCATAGACGTTAGCAAGCCCGGTACCACGGGTATCGTGGAGGTGGAGGGCCAGCGGAAGATCAGGCCATTTTTCACGCACCGCGCCGATGGTTTTTTCCATCATCAGCGGATTAGCCCAACCCACGGTATCAGCCAAGTAGACGCCTTTCAGCTGCACGTCGGCTTCATTAGCAAGATCCAGCACCTCGCCAACCATCCGCACGACTTGCGGAATCGGCATATACCCCTCGTAGTTACACCCGAACGCTGTCATGACGTAGCCCCACTCTACCGGGACGTCGTGCTCGGCATACGACTTCAACCAAGCGCGCTGCTCATCCAGCGTTTGCTGAATGTTCTTGTTGGTGTTGTTTACGGAGAAGCTCTCCGACGCAGTAACCCGAATGGCACCGATGATATCGAGCTGAGACTTGTAAGCACGCTCTAGTCCTTGTTGGTTCAACCACAGACCGGTATAGCGCACACCCGGCTTCTTGCGGATGGCGGCAGCCAACTCATCGGCGTCCGCCATCCCAGGAACACGTTTGGGGTTCACGAACGAAACGCAATCGATCTGCTTCAGCCCGGTTTCCGCGAGCGCTTCGATCAGCTCAGCCTTGCGGTTAAGCGCGATGGGAGTCGCCTCGATCTGAAAACCTTCACGAGGCCCTTCTTCATTGATCCAAATTTTCTTGGGGAGGTCACTCATTTTGCTACTCCAGATTCTGGCCTGCGTGTTCGCCTTCCAGGAACTTGTTCGGGCGAAGGAAGAAAGAAAGCACCAGCGCGCCATTCGGCGAGCGGGCCAGGTGCCGGTTACCGCGCGGGCGCCATACAAAATCACCGGCGACCACCTCACCTTCGTCGTCGACGATGCTGCCCTCAAGCACGTAGGTCTGTTCAACCTCGACATGCTCATGCAGAGGCAGGCGTGTACCAGGCGCCCAGCGGAAAAGTGCCGTAAGCAGGCCGCTTTCTTTGTCCTGCAGCAGGATTTTCATGTCGATCCCGGGTGTTGGGGTGGGCTTCCAAGGGAGCGAATCAACATTGATGTAGCGCGAGGCGAGCTCTGACAGACCTTCGATACCTGGCACGTTTGGGGTGGTAACAGCCATGGCTATCTCCTATTAAACTGTCTGTTCAGCAGCGACAGCGAAGAGGCTCTCGCTGTGCTCATCGATGAAGCGGGTGTGCACTTTCGCCTCCAGATACGCAGGCTCAGCCAGTACGCGAAGCAGGAAGTGGCGATTCGTCTTGAGACCGGAAATTTTGAGTTCGGTCAGCGCTTTTTCCAGGCGAGTAATCGCCTGCGCACGATCCTTACCGTGAGCAATGATCTTCATGATCATCGGGTCGTAGAAAGGAGTGATTCGATCTCCCGCAACAAAACCACCATCGATCCGCACACCCTCCACCTGCGGCACCTCCAGCGTTTCGATGAGGCCAGGCGCAGGCATGAACTTCTTCTCCGGCGACTCAGCATAAAGCCGCGCCTCAATGGCATGTCCATTGCGCTGAATCGACTGCTGCGTCAGCTCGGAGGCAACGTCCTCGCCCAGCGCATGGCGAATCTGCGCTTCAACCAAGTCGACGCCGGTCACCGCTTCGGTAACAGGATGCTCTACCTGAATACGCGTATTCATCTCCAGGAAGAAATAGGATTTCGATTTCTCGTCATATAGGAATTCGACTGTGCCGGCGCCATCGTAACGGCACAGCTTGGCCAGATTCACAGCTGCATCAGCCATGTGCGCCAGAACCTCGGCTGGCACATTGGGCGCAGGGGACTCCTCCAATACTTTCTGATAGCGGCGCTGGATCGAGCAATCGCGCTCGTAAAGGTGTACCGCCTCACCATTGCCGAACCCGAATATCTGCACTTCGATGTGGCGCGCACTCTCAATCAGCTTTTCCAGGAACACAGTGCCGTCACCGAATGCACGCTCTGCCATCCGTTGGGTAGCAGCCACAGCCTCCACAAGGTCAGCTGGCGAATGCACAGGCTTCAAGCCGATTCCCCCTCCCCCGGCGGAAGCTTTCACCAACAGCGGATATCCCACAACTCGCGCCGCATTAACCAGTGCTTCGGGATCTTCTGCAGTCACGTTTTCAGCAGCTGGCTGAACTGGGACACCCGCCTTGATAGCGAGGTGACGAGAGCGCTGCTTGTCGCCCATAGCCCTAATTACTTCGGCGGTTGGGCCAATGAAGGTTATGCCGGCAGCGGCACAAGCGTCGGAGAAGTCGGTGTTCTCGGAGAGAAACCCGTAGCCCGGGTGAACCAGCGTCACCCCGTTTTCTTTAGCTACCCGCAGCACCTTCTCCGCATCTAGATAGCTTTCCGCCGCTTTGGACGGGCCAATCAGAAAAGCCTCATCAGCAGCCTTCACATGCTGAGAGTCAGCATCTGCCTCGGAGTACACCGCAACGGTAGGAATTCCGAGAGCCTTGGCGGAGCGAATCACACGGCAGGCAATCTCGCCGCGATTCGCGATCAGTAGTTTTTGTTCTGTCACGATCATCTCCTAAAACTAACAGTTGTAAGTCACTCGCCGCACCGCACCCACTCCGCCTACAGGCCCCAATGCACAGGCACATTGGTTAGAGATCGGAAAAAATGCAACCAGGCTTGTGCTGGAAACAAAGCCTAGCTATATTCTCGAAAACTAACAACGGTTAGTAAAACAAAAAAGGAGAATCCCTTGAGCACAACGCAGCTTCTGGTCGAGCGCCAAGGCCCCCGCGCTACCATCATCTTGAGCAACCCTGCCAAGCGAAATGCGATCGCCACCGCCACTGCCAGCGCGCTGGTCGACACCTTGCTGAAGCTGGATGGCGAACAGGACATCCGAGTCATTGTGATCACAGGCGAAGGCGACTGCTTTTCCTCCGGCGGTGACCTCGACGAGTTCCTTTCGACTGTCGACGCAGGTGGTACTCAGCTGTGGGAAACAGGCGAGCCATGGCAACGTCTGTTTAGCGTGATTCCCACCCTGAGCAAGCCCGTGATCGCTCGCGTGGTTGGCCCGGCAATGGCCGGGGCGTGCGGGCTGGTAGCCGCGTGCGACTTCGCTTACTGCACCGAGGGCGCCAAGTTCGGCTCGCCTGAAGTGAAGATCGGCCTCTTCCCTCTATTCATTCTTCCGGCGCTTCTGAGCCGCCTGGGAGATCGTCATGCGCTGGATCTCGCGCTTACCGGCCGCACCATCGATGCGCAGGAGGCCTACCGCATGGGGCTCGTAAATCAAGTCGCTTCGGCTGATGAGATAGACGTCCTGGTAGACCAGCTCGTGAAAAGTTTCACGCACCTGGAGCCCGCAACTGTCCGCCGCGGCAAGCACGCATTTAACAAGATCTCATCCGTTGGCCTGATGGAAGGCTTGGAGCTGGCCCGCGGCATGCGCCCAGCCTTCATGTGCTCAGAAGAGCTGCGCCGCGGTATTGAGAAATTTTTTGCCAAAAAAGAGGTGAAGGCATGAGCGGTTACGAGAATGTGAAAGAACTGCAACGTCGCGTCGAAATCGCACGCGCTGGTGGTTCCGACAAAGCCAAAGAAAAACATCAAGCTCAGGGCAAGATCCTGGTTCGCGATCGCCTCAACATGCTCTTCGACAATGGCGAATACCTTGAAGACGGCCTGCTGGTTGGTGCCTCCCGCGGCATGCCAGGTGACGCTGTGGTCACTGCGATCGGCAAGATCAATGGCCAGGAAGTCGCGGTCATTGCAAACGACATGACGGTCAAAGCCGGCACCTGGGGTTATCACACCTTCCGCAAAATCGTGCGCATGCAAGAAATTGCCGTCGACGCCAAAATGCCCATCATCTACCTGGTGGACAGCGCCGGAGCACGCATCGATAGCCAGTTCGACTGCTACCTGGGCCGTATCGCCTGGGGCAATATTTTCTACACCCAAGTACAGATTTCGGGCGTGGTACCACAAGTCTGTGTGATGTTTGGCCCCTCGCCTGCAGGCTCCGCATATGTGCCGGCGCTGTGCGACCTAGTCATCATGGTCGACAAGCAAGCTACCGCTTACCTTGGCTCGCCACGCCTGGCTGAAGCGGCCATCGGTGAAAAGGTAACCGAGGAGCAGATGGGCGGCGCACGCATGCACTGTGCCATGAGTGGCCTGGGTGACTACCTCGCGCAGAACGAAGAAGAAGCGCTCAAAGCCGCCGCGGATTACCTGCGTTTCTTCCCGAGCCATAACAGCCAGCTACCGCCGCTGCGGGAACCAAAACTGCCCGGTTCGAAGCGCTCGATCACCGAAATTGTTCCACCCGACCAAAACCGTCCTTTTGACGTGAAAGAGCTGGTCGAATCGCTCGTGGACGAAGGCTCGATCTTCGAAGTAAAAGCCCTGTTTGCCAAAGAGATCTACACCGCATTTGCTTACCTGGGCGGCCGACCAGTAGGGATCATCGCGAACAACTCGAAGAACAAAGGCGGTGTGCTGTTTAACGACAGCGCCGACAAAGCAACCCGCTTTATCTGGGCTTGCAACGCATTCAACGTTCCGCTGCTTTTCCTGCAGGACATCAGCGGCTACATGATTGGCAGCGCTGTAGAAAAGGCCGGCATCATCCGCCATGGCGCCAAACTGCTGCATGCAGTCTGCGAGGCAAAAGTCCCACGCATTTCCGTCATGGTTCGTAAGGGTTATGGCGGCGGTTACCTCGGCATGTCCGGCGGCCCAACCATGCCTGATGCTCAGTTGGCACTGCCAGGCGCCATGCCTGCCCTCATGGGCCCAGAGGCTGCAATCAACGCTATTCACTACAACGAGATCCAGGCACTGGAGGGCGAGGCGCGCGCGGCATTCATCGATGAGAAGCAGAAGGCGTACGCCAAAGACATCAACGCCTTTGATCCCGCTGACCAATTCTCCTTCGAGGCAGTTATCGATCCCGATGACCTGCGTGATGAGCTGATCAAGCGCTTCGCCCTTTACAGCCGCCGTGAAATTCCACGGATCGATCGCCGCAACGGCATCTATCCGGTTTAACCCCAGACAATTAGAAAGGATTTAGCTGATGAGCGAAATCAAAGCTCCTATGGCCGGCAACATCTGGAAGATCAACGTCCAGGTCGGTCAAGAGGTCAACTTCGGCGACGAGGTCATCATCATGGAGTCCATGAAGATGGAGATTCCAGTTGAGGCCGATGATTCCGGCGTCGTTAAAGAAATCAAGGTCGCGGAGAACGATACCGTCGATGACGGTAACGTCCTCATCATCCTTGGATAATCCTGAGAGATCCTGTCCATGAAAATTGCCTCCTTCATCCATGACGGGCGCAGTTCGTACGGTGTCGTCGGTGACGACACTGTCTCGGACGCCGGCGCAGTGCTCGGTCATCGCTACGCCGATTTACGATCCTTGCTGAACTCCGGCGAGGGCCTGGCCGAACTCGCCTCTTTGCGTGACGCCCCGGCCTTGAACGTACAGCAGGTTCAATGGCTGCCGGTTATCCCAAACCCGGACAAGGTTTTGTGCGTCGGCCTGAACTACCTCAAGCACATCATTGAAACCGGGCGGGAGGTGCCAAAGCACCCCACCCTCTTCACTCGATTTGCGAGCGCCCAGGTGGGCCACGATCAGCCCCTGATTCTGCCCAAGGCTTCCACCGCCTTCGACTTTGAGGGCGAACTGGCCATCGTGATTGGCAAGGCCGGTCGGCACATTTCCAAGGCTAACGCTTTGGAGCACATCGCTGGTTACAGCCTGTTCAATGATGGCTCTATCCGCGACTGGCAAAAACACACCCTGCAGTTCACCGCAGGGAAGAATTTTGTTGGTAGCGGAAGCTTCGGCCCTTGGCTCGTCACCACGGACGAGATCGCCGATATCAACAGCCTTACCCTGGAAACCCGCCTTAACGGCACGGTGGTTCAGCGTGAAGGGCTCGATGACCTGCTGTTCAAGATTCCGGATCTGATCGAGTACATCTCGACCTTCACTGAGCTGCTGCCTGGCGATGTGATTGCAACTGGAACCCCCGGCGGCGTAGGCGCGTTCAGAACCCCGCCGCTCTGGATGAAACCCGGTGATGTTGTTGAAGTGGAAGTGGAGGGAATCGGAACACTCAAAAATACCGTCAATGCCGAGTAAAACCTAAATGGTGAAAGGCGTCCACGCGCGCCTTTCATTCGAAGTCCGCACAATAACAACACTGGACTCACCATGAAATCGACGATTGATGCTTCTACCTGGAGCCATCCAGGGTCATCCGCTATCAACCGAATGCTGTTCAAAAAGATAGCCCTGCGTGTCATTCCCCTCATTTTTGTGGCCTACATCTTCGCTTTCCTAGACCGAGTCAACATCGGCTATGCAAAACTACAAATGCTTCCCGATCTGGGTCTGACAGAAGGCCAGTATGGCTTCGCAGCCGGAATTTTCTTCATCGGTTACGCCCTGTTTGAGATCCCAAGCAACCTGCTACTCGACAAGATCGGTGCACGCAAGACTATGACCAGGATCATGGTGCTATGGGGACTGGCGTCAGCCGCCACTATGTTCGTCACCACGGCCCAGCAACTGTATATCCTGCGCCTGCTCCTAGGCATTTTCGAGGCCGGCTTCTTCCCAGGTGTCATCCTCTACTTGAGCTACTGGTTCCCGAGCTACATGCGAGGACGCGTTACCGGTACGCTGCTACTCGCCACCCTTGTTGCTCCGATTCTGGGCGGCCCTATCTCGGGCTTGATCATGGAATCCATGAACGGCGTTTCAGGTTTGGCGGGATGGCGGTGGTTGTTCTTGCTCGAGGCCGTGCCGATCATCTTCATCGGGATCGCTTGCTTCTTGCTGCTCTGCGACAAGCCAGAACAAGCCCAATGGCTTAGCACTGATGAGAAGGCACTGCATCAGGAGTTGATGGCTCGGGATAGAGCAACGCTGGATCCCGAGAAAGTGAATCCGCACAGCGGCGAGGCCATCTTCAGCGCGTTGACTGACCCCAAGGTGTACGTCCTGGCGTTCCTGTATTTCAGTTCCGCACTAGGCACCTACGCGTTCAATTTCTGGCTACCCACCATGATCCAGAAGCTGGGTGTATCCAGCATCACTCAAATTTCGCTGTACGCCATGATCCCGTTCACTTGCGCAGCCCTGGGCATGATCCTCATCGGCCGGAGCTCCGACCTACGCAGAGAACGTCGGATGCATTACTGCATTAGCATTCTCTTTGGGGCGGCCATGCTATCGCTGTCCACCCTATCTACCTCACTTCCTTTATCTCTAGCCTTGCTAGGTGGAGCGGCGTTCGGCTTCAGTGGGGCAATCATCGTTTGTTGGGCAATCCCAGCTACTTACCTCAAGGGCAAAAGCGCACCGGCCGGGATCGCTTTGGTCAGCTCGCTCGGTTCTCTGTGTGGCTTTGCTGCGCCATCGATCATCGGCCTGGCGCGCGATCTTACCGGGAAGGATCACGCCGGCATGTATGCCATCAGCCTGATCATGGTGGCGGCAGCGCTGGGCATGCTCACACTGATGCCTAAACATGCGCTCGCGGTTGGGAAGCCTGACTGAAACTGCCGCTCCAGATGCCGGATTGGCATTCAATCCCGGCACCCGAACGATGAATAAGACCCAAGGAGAAGAGGATGTTTTTAAACCTGTCCGAAGAGGAGCAGCTGTTTTGCCATTCAGTAGAGGGCACCATCAAGCGAGTGGCCCCCGTCGCGCAAGTGCAAAAGCTCGATAACGCCAAACAATTCGATTTCGAGCTTCACAGAGCGTTATCTGAGCTGGGTGTTTGGGGGGTGGGTACCGATGAAGAGTATGGCGGTACCGGCGGAACACCAAAGCTGCAGGTATTGATGCTAGAGGCGCTGGGACGAATGGCCACGTCCATGGCCGTTTTCGGTGTTGTGCAGTTCATGGCTACACGTCTGCTTCGCCAGTACGGCACCCCGCAACAGCAAGACAAGTACCTGGCTAAGCTTTGCGCCGGCGAGATCAAAGCATCGTTCTGTCTGACGGAAGAAAGTGGTGGTACCGACATTCTACAAACGATGCGGACGAAGGCTAAGCGTGTAGACGAAGGATGGCGTCTGACAGGCGGCAAGTATTGGATCAGCGGCGCTATTCACGCCGACCTGCTCATCGTGCTGGCCCGCACGAGCGATCACCGCTCCCGCGGGGTTACCATGTTTTTGGTCGAAAAAACAGCCCCAGGTGTATCGGCCACCGAGATCAACACCTTTGCAATCAACAGCTACGATACCTGTTCTGTAGCTTTCGACGACGTGAGTCTCGCCGAAACAGCCGTACTCGGCGAAGTCGACCAAGGTTTCATCCAGGTGTTGAACACACTCAATTCAGAACGTCTGAACGCGGCGGCAGTGGCCACAGGCATCGGACGCGGCGCACAACAACTCGCCGTCGAGTATGCCAAGGATCGCAAAGCATTCGGTCGTCCAATCGGACAGTTCCAATCGCTGCAGCATCGACTTGTGCATACGGGGATCGCGCTCGAGCAGGCTTGGCTGACCACTCAGATGGCAGCAATCGCTGAAGAACAGGGTCACGCGAATATCGAAGTCCCTAGCGCCATTGCCAAGCTCGCCGCGAGCAAAGCGGCGAATGATGCTGTGCGGGTCGGTATGGAAGCGATGGGCGGCGCCGGTTTCGACCTCGAGTACCCGATGCAGCGGTATTACCGCGATATCCGCCTCTATTCTTTCGCGCCCCTTACCGACGACATGTTGGCAAACCTCCTTGGGGAACGCTGGCTCGAATTGCCACGTTCATTCTAAGCCACTACCGAGGCTGACAGTGACCGTCAGGCGGCGTGCAGTAATGAGAAGGCAGGTTTGCATATTCGCTCTTGCTTGCTCATTACTTAGCAATTTCAAAATAACTAGAGCCTAACAACACTTTTACAGCTCAGCTTTTCCAGAAAAAGACAACGCGTTACCTATCCAAACAAAAACAATAAGGAAGGTACAATCATGCCTCGCCAAAGTGCAATGGTATTGGGCACCGTCTGCGTGATTGCATTGCAAGCAACCGCGGCTGCGGGCTCTTTCGTCGAAGACTCGAAGCTGAAAATCATCAACAAAAATTTCTTCTTCCACCGTGATTTCCGCAATGGCAGCTCCAGCGCAACTGGCACTAATGCCTTCAAGCCGGCCAGTGAAAGAAACGGCTATGCGCAGGAATGGGCTCAAGGATTTCTGCTGGACTACCAGTCGGGCTACACACCGGGCCTCTTAGGATTGGGAGTCGATGCCAGTGCAGGACTGGGCTTGAAACTGGATGGCGGCGGAGGCACTGCCGGGCTGCGCTTGGTACCCATCGATAGCGATGGGAAACCAGGTGATGTGTACTCAAGGATTGGGGGAGCCTTAAAGCTCCGCGCATCAAAAAGTACCTTAAAATATGGTGAGCAGATGCCTATGACGCCAGTTCTGGCAGTCAATACGGTGCGCCTGTTTCCAAGCGCAGCCACTGGACTACAACTCAACGTCAATGAATTCGAAGATTTTGCCTTTGAGGCAGGGCATTACACTAAACAGACAGGTGTTGATTCTTCCAACAGCGGCGACAAACTCACAACTGACTATGCGCTTCGCAGAGGTGATACGGCGATCACCTACGATTCTGCGAGTTTCGTTGGTGGCCGCTACCAGAACGGCAGCTTGTCATTTGCGCTTTATGCAGGGCAGCTTGAAGATGCTTGGCACCAATACTACGCCAACACGAAATACACCTTTACAATCGATCCAGGAAGGCGCCTTGGATTCGACTTTAACATCTACCGCACTTTGGATTATGGGCGTAGCCTTGCCGGCCCTATCAACAATACGTCATGGTCACTTTCAACCGCATACACTACCGGGGCGCATACTTTTTCCTTGACTCATCAGCAAATTAACGGAGACGAACCTCTGGACTGGATCGCCTTCGGCACCATGGGTGGAACCATTACAATCGGGAATGCCGTTCAATATGCTACCTTCACTGAAGCAAATGAACGCTCCTGGCAGCTGCGCTATGACTATGACTTCGCAGCACAAGGAATACCGGGACTGTCGTTTATGGCAAGGTACGTCAGGGGGGACAATATGGACAATTCTCATAGCAATAACCCCTACTATACCGCTCGGCACATATACGACACTGATAAAGACAATAAGCACTGGGAGCGAAACTTCGACATCCGTTATGTGATTCAGTCTGGCCCTGCTAAAGATATGTCCTTCCGACTCAGGCAGTCGACTCATCGCGCAACCAGCGGTTATCGCTACCTCGACATCGACGAGATTAGGATCATTACAGAGTTTCCCATTAACGTCTTTTAAAGAATGGGCGCAAAGGCGCCCATCCTCTGCTTCACCCGTGATCACTCTGACGAGTATCCTAGATATTCAGGCCCCGCTCGGCGTCGCACAGGGGGCGAGGCCTTACTGATCAAGGGCTTCAAGGTAGAATGGGATGGCCAGGGGTCGTTGACAAAAAATCGAGGGTTTTGGTGCATTCCACAAAACGTCCGGAAAGGTGTCGAACCCGACCTGCACCCCTACGGTGCCTGTTATCACGACCTGGCCGAACGCCGCTCCACGGGGGTCATCGAATACCTCAAGGTGCAGGAAGTGGGCGCAGTGATCGTCGGCGGCCTGGCCCTGGATTACTGCGTCAAGACCACTGCCCGGCAATTGCGCCAGGCAGGTTTCAAGGTGCTGCCGTACCTGCCAGCCTGTCGCGCCCTCACCCAGGAAGGCGCCATCAGCGCCTGCGGTGCGCTGGCCGCCGAAGGCGTGATCCTGTGCGGCGATGAAGCGGCACTCGACCACCAGCTCTCTCTGATCAAGGAAGACCGCCCATGAGCGAAAGCGTTTTCGGCCCACGGATCATCCAGAACCTGCTGGATACCGACTTCTACAAGATCACCATGATGCAGGCGGTGCTGCACAACTACCCCAACGCCGAGGTGGAATGGGAGTTTCGCTGCCGCAACGGCGAAGACCTCTCGCCTTACCTGGCGCAGATCCGCTATCAGATAGAGCAGTTGGCCGAGGTCACCGTCACCCACGACCAGTTGGCCTATCTGGAAAAGATCCCGTTCCTCAAGCCGGACTTCATCCGTTTTCTCAGCCTGTTCCGCTTCAACCTGCGCTATGTGCAGGTCGGCCTGGAGGCTGCCGGGCAGCTGGCGATTCGCGTGCGCGGGCCGTGGCTGCACGTGATCCTCTACGAAATCCCATTGCTGGCGATCATCAGCGAGGTGCGTAACCGCAACCGCTACGGTGATGTGGTGATCGAACAGGTGGGCGAGCGCCTTTACCAGAAGCTCGACTGGCTCAAGGCCGAGGCCAGTGCCGAGGAACTGGCAGGCTTCCAGCTGGCCGACTTTGGCACGCGGCGGCGCTTTTCCTACCGGGTGCAGGAAGAAGTGGTGCACATCCTCAAGCACGACTTCCCCGGCCGCTTCGTCGGCACCAGCAACGTGCACCTGGCCCGCGAGTATGAACTCAAGCCGCTCGGCACCATGGCACACGAATGGTTCATGGCGCACCAGCAACTCGGCCCGCGCCTGGTCGACAGCCAGGCTGCCGCACTGGAAGGCTGGGTGCGCGAGTACCGTGGGTTGCTGGGCATCGCCTTGACCGACTGCATCACCATGGATGCCTTCATGGGCGACTTCGACCTGTACTTCGCCAAGCTGTTCGATGGCCTGCGCCACGACTCCGGGGACCCACTGGTGTGGGCGGAAAAGGCCATCGCCCACTACGAACGGCTAGGGATCGACCCCAAGGGCAAGACGCTGATCTTCTCCGACGGGCTGGACTTCGCCAAGGCGCTGGGCCTGTATCGGGCCTTGCATGAACGGATCAACGTGAGCTTTGGCATCGGTACCCGGCTGACCTGCGACATCCCGGGGGTGGAGCCGATGAACATCGTGATCAAGATGACCGACTGCAATGGCGCGCCGGTGGCGAAGATCTCCGACAGCCCAGGCAAGACCCAGTGCCGGGACGAGAACTTCGTGGCTTACCTGAAGCATGTGTTCAAGGTGAATTGACCCGGCCTGGGCAGGCCAACTTGCATGGCAAACCAGGCCACGTAGGCCAAGGCCAACATCCAGTAGCCACAGGCGCTTGCCCCCCCTGCTGCCACTGCTCCTGGCAACAGGACGGGCTATTCCTGCCCCACGCACAGCTCCATGAACCGTGCTGCCGCCCGCGATGGCGTGGCGGCATGGGGCAAGAGGATGGAAAACCGCCGCACCAACGGCTCCGGCGCAATCCTCAGCTGCCGCAACACGCCATCCTCATGGCGGATCGACATGGCCGAGACAAAGCCAATCCCCATCCCGGCCCGCACCGCCTCCTTCACCCCTTCCACCCCGGCGATTTCCAGCGCCACGCGCATGGCCACACCCTCACGGGCAAACGCCCGCTCGACGATCTGGCGCACTCCCGAGCCGCTTTCCCGCAGTACCAGCGGAAAGGCACCCAGCGACGCCAATGTCTGCTCATTGTCGCCAGCCAGCGGATGACCACTGGGCACGATCGCCACGATCTCGTCTTCCCGCCACGCCGTGACGCCCGTGCCCAGCGGCAGCTCCTGCCCGGGCGGCCCCTCGATCAAAGCGATATCGACACTGCCCAGCGCCGCGACGATTTCCGCCGTATTGCCGTGGGAGGTGGTCACCAGCACGTCTGGAAAACGCGCATGGAAATCGGCGATCAGGTACGGCAGCAGATAGCTGGCCGGTGTGGTGCTGGCACCGATGCGCAAAGTGCCGCGTTCCAGCCCGCGCATGGCCTCACACAGTGCCTGGGCCTGGCGAAAGGTATCGCGCAGGCGCTGGGCATGGGCCAGCAGTTGCTCGCCGGCAGCGGTCAGGCGCACGCCACGGCCGGCACGCTGGTACAGGGGCTCGCCGAAGTCTTCCTGCAACAATTTCAGCTGGCCGGACACCGCCGGCTGCGACAGATGCAGGGCCTGGGCCGCATGGCTGATGTTGCTGTGCTCGGCTACGGTGGCGAAGGTTATCAGTTGTTCTGGGGTCATTTACTGAAAGTATCAGCAATACGGATATTTGCCATCCTAAATTACGATTTTTTATAAGCTTATAACCAGATTAACGTAGACCATGTCGAAACACTTTCCCGGAGGACTCACATGGCCACGGCAACTTCCAACCCCGCGTTGGCGCCCACCCTCTCCACCCGAGGGCGGCTCAATGGCATCCTGTTCGTCGCACTGTTCGCACTTGCCGTCACTCAGCTGGCGGCCCTGCCCGCCATCGCCAGCCTGGGCATCAGCCCGCTGATCGTCGGCATCGTCGCCGGTGCCCTGTACGGCAACGCCCTGCGCGATGGCGTGCCGGCCAGTTGGGCAGCCGGCATCAATTTCTCGGCCCGCGGGCTGCTGCGCATCGCCGTGGCCTTCTTCGGCCTGCGTGTCAGCCTGCAGGAAATCGCCGAAGTCGGCTGGTCCGGGTTGACCGTGTCGCTGCTGGTGGTCACCAGCACCCTGCTGATCGGCCTGTGGTGCGGCACCAGACTGTTCAAGCTGGACCGCGACACTGCCTTGCTTACCGCGGCCGGCAGTGCGATCTGCGGCGCCGCCGCCGTGCTGGCATTCGAATCGGCACTGCGCAGCGCCCCGCACAAGAGCGCCATGGCGGTGGGCAGCGTGGTGCTGTTTGGTACCTTGTCGATGTTCCTCTACCCGCTGGCGATCAACGCCGGCTGGCTGCACCTGGACACAATGGGGGCCGGCCTGTTCCTGGGCGGCACCATTCACGAAGTGGCCCAGGTGGTAGGCGCGGCCAGCAACGTCAGCCCCGAAGCCACGCACATCGCCACCATCGTCAAGATGACCCGGGTGATGCTGCTGGTGCCGGTGCTGCTGGTGGTAGGCCTGTGGATCAGCCGTTCGCGCCAGCCAGGCCAGGCACAAGGCAACGGCCGCATCGCCATGCCCTGGTTCGCCTTCGGCTTCCTTGCCCTGGTGCTGGTGAACTCGCTGCAGGTGCTGCCGGGCAGCGTGACCCAGGCGGTCAACAGCCTGGACACCTTCGCCCTGACCATGGCCATGACCGCGCTGGGCATGGAGACCCGCTGGAGCCAGATCCGTCAGGCCGGGCCCAAGGCGCTGATCACGGGTGCGGTCCTCAACCTGTGGCTGGTCGCTGGCGGCCTGGCGATCACCCTGGGCGTGCAACGCCTTTTAGGTTGACGCGCATTGAACGGTATGGTGTTGTCTTGCAAGGATGTTTTTACCTGCACAGGAACGACTTAGATGCCTCAACGCCATGTCATCAATGCATCCGTCAGCCCCAAAGGCAGCCTGGAGACGCTGTCGCAACGTGAAGTCCAGCAACTGAGTGAAGTCGGTACCGGTAGCCTCTACACCTTGTTCCGCCAGTGCGCCCTGGCCATTCTCAATACCGGCGCCCATGTCGACAACGCCAAGACCATTCTCGAGGCGTACAAGGACTTCGAAGTCCGCATCCACCAGCAAGACCGCGGCGTGCGCCTGGAGCTGTTGAACGCTCCAGCCGACGCGTTCGTCGACGGCGAAATGATCGCCAGCACCCGCGAGATGCTGTTCAGCGCGCTGCGCGACATCGTCTACACCGAAAGCGAGCTGGCCAGCCAGCGCATCGACCTGGAAAGCTCCCAGGGCATCACCGACTACGTCTTCCACTTGCTGCGCAACGCCCGCACCCTGCGCCCCGGCGTGGAGCCGAAGATGGTGGTGTGCTGGGGCGGCCACTCGATCAGCAGCGAGGAGTACCAGTACACCAAGAAGGTCGGCCATGAGCTGGGCCTGCGCAAGCTGGACGTCTGTACCGGCTGCGGCCCGGGCGTGATGAAGGGCCCGATGAAGGGCGCGACCATCGCCCATGCCAAGCAGCGCATGCACGGCAGCCGCTACCTGGGCCTGACAGAGCCGGGCATCATCGCCGCCGAGGCGCCGAACCCGATCGTCAACGAGCTGGTGATCCTGCCGGACATCGAGAAGCGCCTGGAAGCCTTCGTCCGTGTCGGCCACGGCATCATCATCTTCCCCGGCGGCGCCGGTACCGCCGAGGAATTCCTCTACCTGCTTGGCATCCTCATGCACCCGGACAACCAGGCCCTGCCCTTCCCGGTGGTGCTGACCGGGCCGCGCAGCGCCGAACCCTTCCTGCAACAGCTGCATGCCTTTGTCGGCGCGACCCTTGGCGAGGCCGCGCAGCGCCACTACCAGATCATCATCGATGACCCGGCCGAAGTGGCCCGGCAGATGGTCGAGGGGCTCAAGGAGGTCAAGCAGTTCCGCCGCGAGCGCAACGACGCCTTCCACTTCAACTGGCTGCTGAAGATCGCCGAGGGCTTCCAGCACCCGTTCGACCCGACCCACGCCAACATGGCCGAGCTGGCATTGCGCCGTGACTTGCCGCCCCACGAACTGGCGGCCAACCTGCGCCGGGCGTTTTCCGGGATCGTGGCGGGGAACGTGAAGGACAAGGGCATTCGCCTGATCGAGGAACACGGGCCGTATCAGATCCGTGGCGATGCGGCGGTGCTGGAGCCGTTGGGGCGCCTGTTGCAGGCGTTTGTCGACCAGCACCGGATGAAGTTGCCGGGTGGTGCGGCCTATGTGCCTTGCTACCAAGTAGTGACCTGAGACCGCAGGGGCCGCAAAGCGGCCCCCTGCTATTTCGAAGAACTGACCAAGGTCCGATCCACCAGGCGAATACTGTCACGCCCGCCGCGCTTGGACTGGTACAACGCCACGTCCCCCTGCTCGATCAACGCCGCCAGGCTGGCCGGTGGCTGGTCGAACAGGTTGGCACCGATACTCAGGGTCACCGCCTGCGGGGTAGGCACCGCCTCCCTGGCATACAGCTGGAACTGCTCGCGCAGCTGGCTGCCCAGTTCCACCACCTTCTCGCTGCTGGCATCGCTGAGCAGTATCACGAACTCATCGCCACCCAGCCGCGCTGCCAACGACCGCTCCGGCAGTACCGCACGAATCATCTCGCTCAAGGCAATCAACAGCCGGTCACCCGCTACATGCCCATGCAGGTCGTTGACCAGCTTGAAGTTGTCGATATCGATCAGCAGCAACGCCCCGGGCTGCTTCGGGCTGACCGCCTTGAACAGGTGCGTGGCGCGCACCTCCAGCGCCCGACGGTTGTACAGTGCCGTCAGCGGATCGCGTGCGGCCAGCCGGGCGATGCGCTCTTCACGGCGGTAACGCACGGTACCGGTCATCGACAACGCGATCAGCATGATCGCCATCGCCCCTTCGACCAGGGAAATCTGGATGATCAGGCCGCCAAAGGTCGCCAGGTCGATCAGCGCGCCCGGCGTCACCGCCACGATCGCCTTGGCCACATAGAACAGGCCATGGATCAGCAGCACGTAACGCAACTGCACCGCCCCCACGCTCAGCGACTTGCCATGGGGGCGCAGCAGCAAGCTGGCCTTGAGCGTGAGCAACGCCACCAGCAGCGAGTTGACCATCAGCATCACTTTCGACCACTGCGGCCCCACCGGCAGCAGCAGCAAGCCGAACCATACCAGCACGATCAGCAGCCACGCCCGCGACAGCCGGGCCTGGGTGAAACGTACAACCCCCATCAGGAAGAACGCGTGGGCGACCACCAGCAAGCCGTTGGCGAACCAGATACCGATCAGCAGCAGGCCTATGCCGCGCAGCAGGGCCAGGGTCGAACCGACCGTGATGGTGGCGAAACCGGCGCTCCAGAACAGCAGCGAAGGTTCGCGGACACTGCGCCACTCGATCGCCAGGTACAGCGCCGCCGCAGCGGCCAGGGCGATGGTGATCGTCAGCATCGTGGGTGGATCAAGCGCCATATACGGATTGGCCTTTCTGGTTAACGTGGAAAAGGGCTGATTGTATGCGCTTGAGATGACTTTTCAGAGGGGCGAACCGTCGCGCTGCATTCAAATGAATGCACCCATGCAGACACGACATGATCCGTGGTCTTCCTCCCGCCATCATGCCCATGGCGTTGCCCAGGTAGATGATAGCCTGTGCCAGGTGAGCGGGATTGGCCTCGGGCCTGCACAGCACACCTGCACTGGCCCCGTGAAAAGGCCGGGCAGGCGACCTCAGAGTACCCGTTTGATCAATGGCTCCAGCCGGCTGTAGCGCAGGCGGCGCAGGAATTTGCGCACTTCCTTGGGGTGCTCGGCCTTCTCGCCCAGTTCATCCGCCGTGCCGATTTGCGGCGCATGCCGGCGAATACTGTCCAGCTCCACCGCCCGCGGCACCAGCCACTGCCCTTGCGGGTCATCGATCAGCAGCCCGTTTTCCAGGTCCAGGTTGAACCCGCGCGGGTTGAGGTTGTTGCCGGTCAGCAACGAATAACGCTGATCCACCCACACGCCCTTGGCGTGGAAGGTATGCCCCGGGTCGTTCCAGATCCGTATCTGCAACTGGCCACTGGCAATGGCGGCGTGGCGCCGCCGGGCAAAGGCGCGCAAGTTATCCTCGTACAGGTACGGCAAGGCGCCGCTGGCACTGAACGGCTCGCCCGGGGCGATATAGAAATCGTTGGCGGTGCGGTGGCCGACGATCAGCTCGATGCGTACGCCACGGTCCAGGGCATGGTCGATCTCGCGCATCACCACCCGTGGCGGGTTGAAGTACGGCGTGCTGATGATGATCTGCGCACGTGCCGCAGCCAGTAGCGCGCACAATGCACGGTTGAGCGGGTTGCCACGGCCGACGCCAAGCAGCGGGATCACCCGCAGCCCCTGCCCCGGCATGGCGGCGGGTACCTCATAGGCCATGCGCCGCAAGCGCGCGCGCAAGCGCCGGATATCGCCGCGCAGGCTACGGGTAGCGGGTGGCGCGGGCAGGTCCAGGCGCGGCGTGGCGGTGTGGTGCAACAGGCGCCGGACCAGGTCGACCATGGCATCGGCCAGTGCCGGCGACTGGAACAGGTGGTAACGGTCCAGCCGGTAACGGTCGAACCGGTGCAGGTAGACGTTGTTCAGGCTGGCGCCGGTATAGATCACGCAATCGTCGATCACGCTGCCTTTCAGGTGCAGCACGCCAAACAGCTCGCGGGTCTGCACCGGCACGCCATGGATCACCACGTCGAGCCCGCGCAACTGGCGCTGGGCCTGGTACCAGGCGGCGTTGCCCGGCTGGCGCCCGGCCCCCAGCAGGCCACGGCGGGCGCGGAACCAGTCGACCACGATGACGATTTCCAGGCTCGGCCGCTCGGCCTTGGCCTGGTACAGGGCATCGAGCACTTCCTGGCCAGCTTCGTCCTCCTGCAGGTACAAGGCGACGATGACGATACGCCGAGTCGCCGTGGCGATGCGTTCGACCAGGCAGGTGCGGTAAGCCGCGGCATCGGGCAACACCTGGATCGCCTCAGGGGCAATGGCGACGCCTGGCAGCGCCGCCAGCATGGATTCGGGGTTCACGTACGATCACCTTCTCTCTGCAATCAGGACCATTCCTGGCCGTTGCGCTCGGGGTGTAAGATCAGCCCGGCAACGACCTATAACAACAAGAAACGCGCGAGGCCTGTTTTCCCACTGCCCCTGACGACTACGCCTCAGCTTGCACAGGAAGATCGCAATGGTCCACCCCGCTACTCCCAGCGTAACGCCCCCGACCAGAACCTTCGGATTTCTGGTGTTGCCCAACTTCACGACGATTGGCCTGGCGTCGGCAGTGGAAACCCTGCGCATGGCCAACCTGGCAGCGCGCCTCCCCTTGTACCGTACCGTGCTGATTGCCGCCAGCCCGGAGCCGGTGGTAGCCAGCAATGGTATGCGCGTGCTGCCCGATCACAGCATCGCAGATGCCCCGGCGCTGGATGCCCTGTTCGTGGTCGGCGCCAACCCGATCGACCGCAGCCGCAGTGGCACCCGGGCACTGATCGACTGGCTGCGCCAGCTGGCCCGCCAACGCCTGCCGCTGGGCGGGATCTGCACCGGCAGCTACCTGCTGGCCAAGGCCGAACTGCTCGATGGCTACCGCTGCACCATCCACTGGGAAGACCTGCAGGCCCTGCAGGAGCATTTCCCCGACATCATCATCTCAAGCCAGCTGTTCGAGCTGGACCGCGACCGTTTCACCTGTTCCGGTGGGGTGGCGGCCATGGACATGATGCTGCAGCTGGTCGCCCGTCAGGCTGGCGGCCAGGGCATCGCCGCCAAGGCCGCCGAGCTGTTGCTGTGCGACCGTGTGCGGGGGGAACGCGAGCGCCAGCGTGTGCCGTTGCGAACCTTGCTCGGCAGTGCCCAGCCCAAGCTGAGCCAGGTAGTGGCGATCATGGAGGCAAACCTGGAGGAACCGCTGGCGCTGGAGGAGTTGGCAAGCCTCAACGAAGTGACCGTGCGCCAGCTGGAGCGCTTGTTCCATAAATACCTGCAGCGCACCCCCAGCCAGTATTACCTGGAGCTACGCCTGTCACGGGCAAGGGAACTGCTGTTGCGCAGTGACGTACAGGTGCGCGAGGTGGCACTGGCCTGCGGGTTCAGCTCACCGGCACATTTTTCCAAAAGCTACAGCCGTTTCTTTGGCCTGTCACCGCTGGGCGAGCGGCGGCAGGCTTCGTTGCACTGACCGGCTTTACCGCCTCAATCCTTCAAGGCCGAATGTGCTGTCTCGCGGCACATCAACATCGCCAGCAAGGCCACCAGCGCCGCCGCCAGCAGGTAACCGGCCGGCGCCAGCTTGCTGCCGGTGGCCTGGATCAGCCATGTGGCAATGAACGGCGCGGTGCCGCCAAACAGCGCATTGGCCAGGTTGAAGCTCAAGGCAAAGCCACTGAAGCGCACAGAGGTCGGGAAGATTTCGGCGAGCAGGCACGGCAAGGTGCCGTCGTTCATGGCCAGCATTGCACCGAAAAAGATCTGGATTGCCAGGATCACCAGCAGCGGCTGGCCATCCAGCAGCTTGAACAGCGGCACGGTGAGGCCGAGAAAGAGCAACGAAGCCACCACCAGCATGGCCTTGCGGCCGAACTGGTCGGACAACCGCCCCATCAGGAAGATCAGGCCGATGTAGGTGGCCAGTGACACCGTCGAGGCGATGAACGAGTCGCGCTCGCTCATGCCCATTTCGCTGGACAGGTAGGTCGGCATGTAACTGAGCAACAGGTAGAACGCCACAGCATTGAGGCAGGTGACACCGATGCCGATGGCCAGGCTGCGACGGTGGTTGGCCAGCAGCTCGCGGATCGGTGCAGGGGTCATGCAGGCCTTGCGTTCCAGGCGCTGCTCCATTTCCAGAAACTTCGGCGAATCCTGCAAGTTCATGCGGATGTACCGGCCCACCAGGCCGAACGGCGCAGCCAGCAGAAACGGCAGGCGCCAGCCCCAGCTTTGCAGCTCTTCGTTGCTCAACAGCTCATGCAGCACCGCGACGAACGCCGCACCAAACAGCAACCCCGCAGCCGTGCTGGCCGGCACGATGCTGGTGTACAGCCCGCGCCGGCCTGGCGGCGCGTATTCGGCAAGAAATGCCGCCGCCCCGGCATATTCCCCCGAGGCGGAAAAGCCCTGTACCAGGCGGATCAGCAGCAACAGGCAGGGCGCCCAAAAGCCGATTTGTGCATAGCCCGGCAGCAGGCCGATGCAGAATGTCGAAAGCGACATGATCAGGATTGACCACGACAAGGCATTGCGCCGCCCATGGCGGTCACCGAAATGGCCCCAGACCACGCCACCCAGCGGGCGCACCAGAAATGACAGGGCAAATACCGCGAAGGTTGCCAGCAGGCCGCTGGTCTTGTCAGTTTGCGGGAAGAACGTGGCGGCAATGATGGTGGCGAGGTAACCGTAGGCAGCGTAGTCGAACCATTCGACGAAGTTGCCCATGAAACTGGCACGTGCGGCCTTGCGCAGGGCTTGGCGTTCGGCACCGGGGGCGGCGCCGTCGAGGGTGGGAGCATTGAAGGTGGTGCTGGACATGACGAATACCCTCTGATTCTTCTAATTGGCGGCAGGGTCTGGTGGTCATACAGTGGTTTTTTGTTGTCCGGGCCGGCCTCTTCGCGGCTAAAGCCGCTCCCACAGGTATTTCACCGGCCTTCAGGGTGGTGGTAACTCTGTGGGAGCGGCTTCAGCCGCGAAGCAGGCGACGCCGATGCTTATTTGCGAATGATGTTGTGCTCTGGCCCGAACGGGAACTTGGTAATGTTCTCGGCACCGCTCTCATTGACGATCAGGATGTCATGTTCGCGGTAACCACCCGCCCCCGGTCGCCCTTCGGGCAGCATGATCATTGGCTCGATCGACACCACCATGCCCGGCTCCAGTACCGTGTCGATGTCTTCGCGCAGCTCCAGCCCGGCCTCGCGGCCGTAGTAGTGGCTCAGTGTGCCGAAGGAGTGGCCATAGCCAAACGTGCGGTACTGCAGCAGGTCGTGGCGCAGGAAGATCTCGTTCAGCTCATGGGCGATGTCGCAGCAACGCATGCCCGGGCGCACCAGCTTCAGGCCGGCCTCATGGACCTCGACGTTGGCCTGCCACAGGCGCAGGTGATCGTCCGGGCAATGGTCGAGAAACAAGGTGCGCTCCAGCGCGGTGTAGTACCCGGCGATCATCGGGAAACAGTTGAGGCTGAGGATGTCGCCCTTGTTGACCTTGCGGCTGGTGACCGGGTTATGCGCGCCGTCGGTGTTGAGCCCGGACTGGAACCAGGTCCAGGTGTCCATCAGCTCGCTGTCAGGGAAGCTGCGGGCGATCTCGCGGACCATCGCCTGGGTGGCATGCAGCGCCACTTCATGTTCTGGCACCTGGTCACGCAGTGCTTCGACCACGGCCGCCCCACCGATGTCGGCAACCCGTGCGCCATGGCGGATCAGCGCCTGTTCCTCGGCCGACTTGATCATGCGCATGCGCATGCACGCGGCACCGATGTCCAGCAGCTCGGCCCTTGGGTAGCAGGCCGCAAGCTTGGCGTGGTTCTGCAGGTTGAGGTGGTCGTATTCGACGCCGATGCGCGAGGCCAGCGGCAAGGCTTGCTGGATGGCGACGAAGTAGTTGTCGCGCTGCCAGTCGGTATAGACGATGTTGTCGGTACCCACCGTGCGCCGCCAAGGCTGGCCGCCGTCGATGTTGGCGCTGATCGACACCACCTTGTCCTGGGTGACTACCAGGGCGTAGGGGCGGCCGAACGAGCAGTAGAGGAAGTCGCTGTAGTAGTTGACGTTGTGGTACGAGGTGAAGATGGCCGCCTCGATGTCCTGTTCGGCCATGTAGGCCCGCAGGCGGGCATGACGGGCGGCGTACTCCTGAGCGGAGAAGGTCGGCTTGACCTTTTCGCCATTGCGGATTTTCAGGGTCTGGGGCATTTGCATGGTCGGTGTTCCTTGTGGTTGTGAGCACGCTGTTCAGGCCGGCCGCCTGGAAAGCATTGCAACAGAACCGACGAGGACGCTTTTGTATCTATCCGACCTGGAATTGGCGGGATGGCCATTGGGGCTGCGCTGCAGCCCTTTCGCGACACAAGGCCGCTCCTACAGGAGATCGCGGTCTCTTGTAGGAGCCATTGTGATCTGGTCAAGTAATTTTGGACACCGGTTAAGGTTCATGCCGCTGCCCTGAGCTTTTCCTCCATAGCTACCGGGGTCTCGTAGCCGTTGTAGCTGTGGAGACGCTTTAGGTTGTAGCGCACCAAATAAGCCATGATGTCGGCTTTAGCTTCAGCTTCGGATTCATAGCCTCCTGCTGGCACCCATTCTGATTTCAATGCCCCGAAGAATCGCTCCATGGCCGCATTGTCCCAGCATTGGCCACGGTGGCTCATGCTCTGTTTCAAGCTGCACTCTTCAAGTACAGCCCTGAATTTATGGCTGGTGTACTGACAACCTTGATCTGAATGAAACATCACGCCCGTAGGCTTGCCTCTGGACTCAGACGCCATGCGCAGCGCGTCACAGGCCAACTTGGCATCAGCAGTCATTGAAAACGCCCAGCCCACAACTCGGCGTGCGTACAAGTCGATTACTGCGGCCAAGTACAGCCAACGTCTGCCAACCTGAATGTAAGTCACATCGCCACACCAGACCTCGTTGATCGTTGAAACCTTGAAGTTTCGCTTCAGTTGGTTTTCCGCAATCAGTGCTTCCGTGCCTGATGACCGATACCGGTGTGGCCTACGCTGCCGGCATTTCAGGCCAGCTTCACGCATAAGCGCACGCACTTTGTAACGCCCAACCACATGGCCTTCACGCCGCAGTTCTTGCATCAACGTGCGTGAACCCGCGGAGCTTCGTGACGCCATGAAGTGATTGATTACACGCGAGCGTAGAGCATCCCTGCCGGGATTCTCACGCCCTTGGCGTTTGCGCCATGCATAGAAACTACTGCGTTTGACCCCAAGCACACGACAGCAGTCGACAACACCGTATTGCTCACTCAGCTCGTTGATCAGCGAGAACGATCTTTGGAGTCCCGAAGCAGGAGAGCACTGGCCTTTTTTAGGATTTCGATATCCCGATCCTTTTGACGAACCAATGCTTCCAGCTCTTCGATACGTTGCTGCTCCGGAGTGATGGCTTTGGCTCCAGTCGGAACCTTACCCTCTCTCTCCTGGCGTACCTGCTCAACCCAACGGCGAAGGGCTGTACGGCCAATCCCGAGGATTTCGCATACCTCAGGAACTGACTGGCCACCGTCCAGGACCATTTCGGCAGCTTGGATTTTGTGTTCTTTCGAATAAGACTTGCGCACTGATTTTGCCTCCAATTGGGCGCCATCATAGCGCCCGATGAAGGTGTCCAAAATCATTAGGCCAGTTCATTGGGGCTGCGCTGCAGCCCTTTCGCGACACAAGGCCGCTCCTACAGGAGATCGCGGTCTCTTGTAGGAGCGGCCTTGCCGGGGCGCCGGACCGGTCGGAAAAGGGCGCAAAGCGCCCCCGCTTTATTTCAGGTCAAACCTGTCCAGCTCCATCACTTTCACCCAAGCCGCCACGAAGTCCCTGACGAACTTGTCCTTGCCATCGCTGCTGCCATACACCTCGCTCAAGGCCCGCAATTGCGCATGCGAGCCAAACACCAGGTCGACCCGGCTAGCGGTCCACTTCACCTGCCCGCTCTTGCGGTCGCGGCCTTCGAAGCTTTCGTTGTCCGCCGAGGTCGGCTTCCACTCCACGCCCATGTCCAGCAGGTTGCGGAAGAAGTCGTTGCTCAGGGTGCCGGGCTTGTCGGTGAACACGCCTTGCTTGCTGTCACCATGGTTGGCGCCAAGCACGCGCAGGCCGCCGATCAGCACGGTCAGTTCCGGGGCGGTGAGGGTCAACAGTTGGGCCTTGTCCAGCAACAGCTTCTCGGCCTTGACGCTGTAACGGGCCTTGCTGAAGTTACGGAAGCCGTCAGCCAGCGGCTCCAGCACGGCGAACGACTCGACGTCGGTCTGCGCCTGGGAGGCATCCACCCGGCCTGGGCGGAAGCCCACACTGCCACAGAAACCGGCATCCTTGGCGGCTTTTTCCACGGCGGCGGTACCGGCCAGCACGATCAGGTCGGCCAACGAGACCTTGTTGCCAGACTCGGCGCGGATTTTCTCCAATACCGCCAGCACCTTGTCGGTGCCTTGGTTGGCCGCCCAACCCTTCTGTGGCTCAAGGCGCAGACGGCCGCCATTGGCACCGCCACGCTTGTCGGAACCACGGAAGGTCGAAGCGGCAGCCCAGGCCGTGGACACCAGCTCGCCAACACTCAGGCCCGAGGCGAGGACCTTGGCCTTGAGCGCAGCGATATCCTGCTCACCCAACGCGGGCTGGCCAGCCTTGGGCAGCGGGTCTTGCCAGAGCAGCTCCTCATTGGGCATTTCCGGGCCCAGGTAGCGGGCCAGCGGGCCCATGTCGCGGTGGATCAGTTTGTACCAGGCACGGGCGAAGGCGTCGGCCAGCTGGTCCGGGTTGTCCTTGAAGCGCCGGGCGATCGGCTCGTAGATCGGGTCGAAACGCAGGGCCAGGTCGGAGGTGAGCATCGATGGCGCATGCTTCTTGGCCGGGTCGTGAGCATCCGGCACGGTGCCCGCGCCTTTACCCTCTTTCGGCCGCCACTGATGGGCACCGGCCGGGCTCTTGGTCAGCTCCCACTCGAAGTTGAACAGGTTGTTGAGGTACTCGTTACTCCAGCGGGTCGGCGTCGACGTCCAGATCACTTCCAGGCCGCTGGTAATGGCGTCGCCGCCCTTGCCGCTGCCGAACTTGTTGGCCCAGCCCAGGCCCTGCAGTTCCAGGCCTGCCGCTTCAGGCTCGGGGCCGACGTTGTCGGCGGGGCCGGCACCGTGGGTCTTGCCGAAGGCGTGGCCACCGGCGATCAGCGCCACGGTTTCTTCATCATTCATGGCCATGCGGCCGAAGGTTTCCCGAATATCCCGGCCTGACGCCACTGGGTCGGGGTTGCCTTCCGGGCCTTCCGGGTTCACGTAGATCAGGCCCATCTGCACGGCAGCCAGGGGGTTTTCCAGGTTGCGCTCGGCTTGCAGGTTGCGGTTCTGTTCTTCCCCGTGTTTGGCCGGTTCGGCCACCAGGTCACCCTGTCCTGGCGGCTGGGCCTTCTGCTGCTCCTTGCCGTAGCGGGTGTCGCCACCCAGCCAGACCTTTTCCGAGCCCCAGTACACGTCTTCGTCCGGCTCCCACACATCGGCGCGGCCGCCAGAGAAACCAAAGGTCTTGAAGCCCATGGATTCCAGCGCCACGTTACCGGTGAGCACGATCAGGTCGGCCCAGGAGATCTTGTTGCCGTACTTCTGCTTGATCGGCCACAGCAGGCGCCGGGCCTTGTCCAGGCTGACGTTGTCCGGCCAGCTGTTGAGCGGGGCGAAACGCTGCTGGCCGGAGCCGGCGCCGCCACGGCCATCACCGATGCGGTAGGTGCCGGCGCTGTGCCAGGCCATGCGGATGAACAGCGGGCCATAGTGGCCGAAGTCGGCTGGCCACCAGTCCTGGGAGTCGGTCATCAAGGCGGTCAGGTCTTTTTTCAGGGCCTGGAAGTCGAGGCTCTTGAACGCCTTGGCGTAGTCGAAGTCCGGGTCAGGGCTGGACTTCGACGAGTGTTGATGGAGGATCCTGAGGTTGAGCTGGTCAGGCCACCAGTCTCGGTTGGTGGTGCCGCCACCTGCGGTTTGATGGAACGGGCATTTCGATTCGTTCGACATCTGCTGTTACCTTTGGGTCGGTTATCCAGATTTCCGGTCTATGCCAGGTGTTCTTTCAGCCGAGCACATGGGCTCATGCCTACCCCTCATCAGGTCGGGTCGGTCACGTACCGACACGGGGCTTGCGAAGCTGTCACATCAAGCGCGGCGCGGTCTTGCACCCAAGTGCTGGCACGCCGCCCGCACGTGGATTTCGCAGGGCCAGGGGAAAGACTAGTCGAGCTTGGGCAGAGGTCTAATAGAGTGGCTCTTCCAGGCTGATAGCCCCGGCACATCCATACAAGGCGCAATGGCCGCCGCCGTGCTTCAATACACCGCCAACCCCTCTGCCCCCGGTGAGCCAAGCCCCATGAACCGCAACGACCTGCGCCGCGTCGACATGAACCTGCTGGTGCTTTTCGAAGCCCTGATGATCGAACGCAACCTGACCCGCGTCGGCGAAAAGCTGTTCATCACCCAGTCCACGGTCAGCGCCGCCCTCGCCCGCCTGCGCGAGCTGTTCGACGACCCGCTGCTGATCCGCAGCGGCCGGGCCATGGAACCGACACCCCGGGCCATGCAGATCTTCGCCGAGCTGGGCCCGGCCATGGACGTGATCTCGTCGGCCATCAGCCGCGCCCGCGACTTCGACCCGGCCAACAGTTGCAACCAGTTCCGCCTGGGCCTTTCGGACGACGCCGAGTTCGGCCTGTTCCCGGCCCTGCTGCAGGCCTTGCGCGAAGAAGCGCCCGACATCAGCGTGGTGGTGCGCCGCGCCAACTTCCTGCTGATGCCGGGGCTGCTGGCCAGTGGCGAGATTTCCGTGGGCGTGAGCTACACCACCGACCTGCCGGCCACCGCCAAACGCCGCAAACTGCGCGATATCGGCGTGCGCGTGCTGCGCGCCGACGACCGCCCGGGCCCGCTGACCCTCGACGAGTACTGCGCCCGGCCCCATGTGATGGTGTCGTTCTCCGGTGACATGAGCGGCAACATCGACCTCGACCTGGCGCGTATCGGCCGCTGCCGCAAAGTGGTGCTGGCCGTGCCGCAGTTCGGCAGCCTGCGTGCGCTGCTGCGCAACACCGAACTGATCGCCACCGTGCCAGACTACGCCGCCTGCGCCCTGGCCGACGATGGCAGCCTGCGCGCCGACCCGGCCCCGTTCGAAATCACCGAGGCCGAGCTGTCGATGGTGTGGAGCGGCGCCCACGACAACGACCCGGCCGAACGCTGGTTGCGCGAGCGCATCCTGCAGTACATGGCCCGCCCGAGCTGATTCATCGACTTCATCGATAGCCACCATGAATGCCATCAAGTTCCGCCGCCGCTGCTGCGGGCGGAAGATGGCGGCATTCACTGATCGATGAGGCGCTCCCCATGAAAACCGGCATGCTCGCTGCCCTGCTCGCCCTGTTCGCTGCCCTTGGCGGTTGTGCCGCGCCGGCTAGCCAGCAGGGTGCCCAGCCCTACGGGCACTTCTACTCGGCCACGGCCATTTCCAGCGTCGCGCTGGCCCCGGGGCAGCGCGTGGCCGTACTGCTCGGGCGCAATGCCGAAAGCACCCTCAACTACCTGCAGCAGCACCGTGGCGAGGCGGCAACCAGGCAGCAACCGCGCAGCATTCCGGTGGCCACCCTCAGCGGTGGCAGCCAGGCCTACGACTGGCTGGCACGTTCGCTGGCCCAGCAGTTCGCCGAGGTGACCTTCTATGAAGACCTGGACAGCCTGCTCGCCGACCATCCGGACGTGATCGTGCTGCTGGACAGCGAAAGCCGCCTGGCCACGGCCGACATCGAGAGCCGGGTGGTGGCGCGCTTCTTCGACAGCCAGCTGAGCTACATCGGCCGCGCCGAAGGGCGCGCGCACAAGGAGGTCAACGACGTGGCGCGGATGCTGGACGATGAACAGGCCGCCAAGGCCGATGCCCTGCGCGATTTCGACACCTCGCTGCAACGCTTGCTGGGCAGCAAGGTGTAAGGCGTAACGACGCTCCGGCAGAAAGCAGGGAACTCCCACCACTCGCCCGCCATCTTAAACACTGAGTGGTTTATTTCCTTGTGCTTCACGTTACTGGAGAACACGACATGCGCCACCTAATCCTCGCCCCTGCGCTGCTGCTCCTGCTGCCTGCCGGAGTTGCGCTGGCCAAAGTCGATGCAGGCGACGTTGCCACTTCGGCAGGTGTCTCCGCTTCGCTGTATTCAACCTTCAAGGATGACAAACGGATCATCCCCGCCCGTGATGAGCTTTCAGCGTTCGTCGCCAGCGGCGGTACCATCCGTGGCGCCTATGTGGAGTCGGCGCTGGAACAGGCCCGCAAGGACCATCCAGGCTTGCAGGCCAGTGACGAAGAGCTGGCCCGGGCAATCCTGTCCCAGGATGACCCGATCGCTCATCATTGAACCTCAACCACGGGCGCACCTGCGGCTGCCACAGCGCCGGTGTGCCTGTGGAAGAGGGTTGACCATGGGCAACATCGAGCTTGATGGCTAGGCTCAAGGACTCACCATGACAAGGAAGACCCCATGCCATTGCCTCGCCCTCCCCACGCCATCGCTTTGGCGCTACTGATCGCCTGTACCCAGGCAACTGCCGCTGAAGTCACCCCCAAGGACCTGCTCAAGCAAGCCGAAAGCGAACAGCCAGCGTACCTGCAGACCCTCCAGGGCCTGGTCTCGGTAGATACCGGCACCGGCACCGAAGCGGGCCTGACGCATATCAGTGCCGAGCTGGTGAAGCGCCTCAAGGCGCTGGGCGCCGAAGTGCAGGTACAGCCCGCCAAACCTTCGGTGGGCGACAATATCGTCGGTACGTTCAAAGGCACCGGCAGCAAGGATTTCCTGCTGATGGTGCACTACGACACCGTGTTCGTCCCCGGCACCGTCGCCAAACGCCCCTTCCGGGTCGAAGGCACACGCGCCTATGGCCCGGGCGTCGCCGATGCCAAAGGCGGGGTGGCGATGATCCTGCACGCACTGAAGTTACTGAACGATCAGCAGTTCAAGGGTTATCGCACGCTCACCGTGCTGTTCAACCCGGATGAAGAAATGGGGTCTGCCGGGTCGAGGCAGATCATTGCCGAACTGGCCCGCAAGCATGACTACGTGTTCTCTTACGAGCCGCCGGACAAAGACGCGGTGACCGTCGCCACCAACGGCATCAACCGGCTCAAGCTCGAGGTCAAGGGCCGTGCCTCTCACGCAGGTTCTGCGCCGGAGGAAGGTCGCAATGCGCTGACCGAGCTCGCGCACCAGCTGCTCCAGCTCAAGGACCTTGGCGATGCCAGCAAAGGCACCACGGTGAACTGGACGCTGGCCAAGGCTGGTGAAAAGGCCAATATCATTCCGGCACTGGCCACGGCCGAAGCCGACATGCGCTACTCGGACCTGGGCGAAACCGACCGGGTGCAGGCCGACGCCCAGCGCATCGTCAAAAAGCAACTGGTGGCCGACACCCAGGCCAGTGTCGTGGTCGAAAAAGGCCGGCCACCGCTGGCTCGCAACCAGGCTTCGAGCGCGTTGGCCGAGACAGCGCAGCAGCTGTACGCGGAGGCTGGGTACAAGATCGAGCCGATTGCCATGCGTTTCGGTACCGACGCCGGGTATGCCTATGTGCCGGGCAGCGACAAGCCCGCGGTGCTGGAAACGCTGGGGGTGGTCGGGGCCGGGTTGCACGGGGACGATGAATACATCGAACTGGGCAGCATTGCACCGCGGCTGTACTTGACCGTGGCGATGATCAGGCACCTGGCACAGTAATGCACTGCCTGTACCGGCCTCTCGCGGCTAAAGCCGCTCCTACAGGTGAAGCGCTACCCTTGTAGGAGCGGCTTTAGCCGCGAGAGGCCGGTACAGGCTGATATCACCCCCAACCATCCATGCGCATGGTCGCCCTGACCAGGCGCTGCTCTTCCTGCTCGATCTCGCGCAAGCTGTCGCGAATCCCGTTGATATGCTCGCGCGCCGCCCGCTGCGCCTGCTCGGGCAACTGCTCCATCACCGCGTGATACAACCGTGCATGCTGGCGGTCGATCTGGCGCTTCTGCGCCGGCCGGCAATACAGGTTGTTGACCGAGGCGAACACCGTGCTCAAGGTCAGGTCGCTCAGTGACTGCAAGGTATGCACCAGCACCGGGTTGTGCGACGCCTCGCTGATCGCCCGGTGAAACGCGTGGTCGCGCCGCGCGTGCTCGCGGGGGTCGAGGGTTTCGGCAGCAGCGTGGGCCTCCAGCATGTCTTCATAACGCCGGCGGATCAGCAGGCGGTCGATATCGGTGGCGCGCAAGGCCGCCAGGCGCGCCGACTCGGCCTCTAGCAAGGCACGCACCTCCAGCAGGTCGAACAGCGTGCGCGGCTGTGAGCTGAACAGGTGCATCAATGGCGTGCCGCTGGCTTGCCCGGTAAGGTCGGCAACGAACGAGCCCCGCCCCTGCTCGGTATCGATGATGCCGCGCCCGCGCAGGATGCGCAGGCCTTCACGTAGCGCCGAACGCGAGCAGCCGAGTTTCTCGACCAGGCGCCGCTCCGACGGCAAGGCCTGGCCGACCTTGAGCACGCCTTCGACGATCAGCCGCTCGACCCGCTCGGCCACCTGGTCGGCGACCTTGGCCTTGCCTTCAATTCCCATGTGCAGACTCCAACTGGTAGGACCACTGCCATCGACGCTTCCAATCTAGCCGCTCAAACCCATGGATAGCCAGTACCTCGCGGAAAAACTGGTAGGACCAGTGCCCCACACCCTCGACCCACACCGCCCAGGCGCGCAGGCTGCAAGGGTGATCGGTTTGCCAACAACTACAAAAACTGCCGCTGAGTGAGCCTCATGAACATCCTCTACGACGAACGTGTCGACGGAGCGCTGCCCGCCGTGGATCTGCCCGCGCTGCTGCAGGCGCTACGTGATGCCCTCCCCGACCTGGAAGTCCTGCACCGCGCGGAAGACCTCAAGCCTTATGAGTGCGACGGCCTCTCGGCCTACCGTACCGTGCCGCTGCTGGTGGTGCTGCCCGAACGCCTGGAACAGGTGCAGGCCTTGCTCAAGCTCTGCCACCAGCGTGGCGTGCCGGTGGTGGCCCGCGGTGCCGGTACCGGCCTGTCGGGGGGCGCGCTGCCGCTGGCCAAAGGCATCCTGCTGGTGATGGCGCGCTTCAACCGCATTCTTGAAGTCAACCCGCAAGGCCGCTTCGCCCGGGTGCAGCCCGGTGTGCGCAACCTGGCCATCTCCCAGGCCGCCGCGCCCCATGGCCTGTATTACGCACCCGACCCTTCTTCACAGATCGCCTGCTCGATCGGCGGTAATGTCGCGGAAAACGCCGGTGGCGTGCACTGCCTGAAATACGGCCTGACCGTGCACAACCTGCTCAAGGTCGAGATCCTCACCGTCGAGGGCGAACGCCTGACCTTGGGCAGCGACGCCCTCGACAGCCCGGGTTTCGACCTGCTGGCGCTGTTCACCGGCTCCGAAGGCATGCTCGGCATCGTTACCGAAGTGACCGTCAAACTGCTGCCCAAACCCCAGGTGGCGCGGGTGCTGCTGGCCAGTTTCGACAGTGTCGAGGACGCCGGCCGTGCCGTGGCCGAAATCATCGCCGCCGGCATCATTCCCGGCGGCCTGGAGATGATGGACAACCTGGCGATCCGCGCCGCCGAGGACTTCATCCATGCCGGCTACCCGGTGGACGCGGCCGCCATCCTGCTGTGCGAACTGGATGGCGTGGAAGCCGATGTCCAGGAAGACTGCGAGCGCGTAGCCGGGGTGCTCAAGCAAGCCGGTGCCCGCGAAGTACGCCTGGCCTGTGACGAAGCCGAGCGCGTGCGCTTCTGGGCCGGGCGCAAGAACGCCTTCCCGGCGGTGGGGCGCATTTCGCCGGACTACTACTGCATGGACGGCACCATCCCGCGCCGCGAACTGCCCCGGGTGCTCAAGGGCATCAGCGAACTGAGCGAGGAATACGGCCTGCGCGTGGCCAACGTGTTCCACGCCGGCGACGGCAACATGCACCCGCTGATCCTGTTCGATGCCAACCTGCCGGGTGAGCTGGAACGCGCCGAGGCCATCGGCGGGCGCATCCTTGAACTGTGCGTGGCGGTGGGCGGCAGTATCACCGGCGAGCACGGTGTGGGGCGCGAGAAAATCAACCAGATGTGCGCGCAGTTCAACAGCGACGAAATCACCCTGTTCCACGCCGTGAAGGCCGCGTTCGACCCACAAGGGTTGCTCAACCCGGGCAAGAACATCCCCACCCTGCACCGCTGCGCCGAGTTCGGCGCCCTGCACGTGCATCACGGGCAATTGCCCTTCCCCGAGCTGGAGCGCTTCTGATGAGCATGGACCGCGACATGAGCCAGGACCTGCTCGAACAGGTCAACCAGGCCCTGAACCTGGGCACGCCGCTGCGCATCCAGGGTGGCAACAGCAAAGCCATGCTCGGCCGCCCGGTGGCCGGCGAAATACTCGATACCCGCCCCCACCGGGGTATCGTCAGCTACGACCCGACCGAGCTGGTGCTCACGGCCCGCGCAGGTACGCCGTTGCTGGAAATCGAAGCGGCGCTGCACGAGGCCGGGCAGATGCTGCCCTGCGAGCCACCACACCTGGGCGCCGAGGCAACCCTTGGCGGCATGGTCGCGGCCGGCTTGTCGGGGCCGCGCCGGCCGTGGGCTGGGTCGGTACGTGACTATGTGCTCGGCACGCGGGTGATCACCGGGCACGGCAAGCTGCTGCGCTTTGGTGGCGAAGTGATGAAGAACGTTGCAGGCTACGACGTCTCGCGGCTGATGGCCGGCAGCTTTGGCTGCCTGGGGCTGTTGACCGAAGTGTCGCTGAAAGTACTGCCACGCCCACGTGCATGCCTCAGCCTGCGCTTGCCGATGGACCGCCACCAGGCCCTGGCCGAACTGGCCGAATGGGGCCAGCAACCGTTGCCGATCAGCGCGGCCTGCCACGCTGGCGATACCTTGTACCTGCGCCTGGAGGGCGGTGAAGGCTCGGTGCAGTCGGCCCGCCAACGCCTGGGCGGCGACGAACTCGACAGCCGTTTCTGGAGCGACCTGCGCGAACAGCGCCTGGCCTTCTTCAATGACCCGGCACCGCTGTGGCGGCTGTCGGTGCCGACGGCCAGCGGTGATCTCGACCTGCCTGGGCAACAGCTGATCGACTGGGGCGGCGCACAACGCTGGCTCAAGTCGACGGCACCGGCGCAGCTGATCCGTGAACAGGCCGCCAAGGTCGGCGGCCACGCCACCGGCTACACCCCGGGCGATGACAGCACCGCCCCGCTGCCCGCAGCACTGATGCGCTACCACCACGCCCTCAAGCAGCAACTCGATCCCCAGGGCGTGTTCAACCCTGGCCGCCTGTACCCGGACCTGTGAGGCCACGCCCATGCAAACCAACCTGAGCGAAAGCGCCAAGCGCCTGGCCCGCGGCGAAGAAGCCGAAAGCATCCTGCGCTCGTGCGTGCACTGCGGTTTCTGCACGGCCACCTGCCCGACCTACCAGTTGCTCGGCGACGAACTGGACGGGCCACGTGGGCGCATCTACCTGATCAAGCAGGTGCTTGAAGGCGCGCCGGTCACCGCCAGCACACAACTGCACCTGGACCGCTGCCTAACCTGCCGCAACTGTGAAACCACCTGCCCGTCAGGGGTGAAGTACCACGACCTGCTTGATATCGGCCGCGCCGTGGTCGAGCAGCAGGTACCGCGCCCGCTCGGCCAGCGCCTGCTGCGCCAGGGCCTGCGCGCAGTGGTGCCGCGCCCGGCGCTGTTCAAGGCGCTGACTCGCACCGGCCAGGCCCTGCGGCCGGTGCTGCCGGCCAGCCTCAAAAGCAAGCTGCCGGCCCAGGTGGCGCCGGCCGGCGAACGCCCCGCACCGCGCCATGCCCGGCGCATCCTGTTGCTCGAAGGCTGCGTGCAGGCCGCCTTGTCGCCCAACACCAACGCGGCCACCGCGCGCCTGCTCGACCGCCTGGGCATCAGCGTGGAACCGGCCTGCGAGGCAGGTTGCTGCGGCGCGGTGGATTACCACCTCAATGCCCAGGAACAGGGCCTGCAACGCGCACGGCGCAACATCGATGCCTGGTGGCCGGCCATCGAGGCAGGTGCCGAGGCCATCGTGCAGACCGCCAGTGGCTGCGGCGCCTTTGTGCGTGACTACGGCCACCTGCTGGAAAAAGACCCGCACTACGCCGCCAAGGCGGCACGGGTCAGCGCGCTGTCGCGGGACCTGGTCGAAGTGCTGCGCGACGAGCCGATCGAACAGCTCGGCCTGTGCGCCGAACAGCGCCTGGCCTTCCATTGCCCATGCACCCTGCAGCATGCGCTCAAGCTCGGCGGCCAGGTGGAAAGCCTGCTGACGCGGCTGGGCTTCACCCTCACCCCGGTGCCGGACGGCCACTTGTGCTGTGGCTCGGCCGGCACTTATTCGCTGACCCAGCCGGCGCTGTCGCGGCAACTGCGCGACAACCGCCTGAATGCGCTTGAAAGCGGCAAACCGCAAGTCATCGCCACCGCCAACATTGGCTGCCAGACCCACCTCGACGGGGCCGGGCGCACGCCGGTGCGGCACTGGATCGAAATCGTCGAAGCAGCCTTGAGCCAGGAGAACAGCCATGCATAGCAAGTCCGTGATCGGCCAGGCGGAAGTCACCCGCCTGCTCGCTGCCGCCCGCCAGGAAGCCCAGGCGCAACAGTGGAACGTGACCATCGCCGTGGTCGACGACGGCGGCCATCCGCTGGCCCTGGAGCGCATGGACGGCTGCGCACCGTCCAGCGCCTACATCGCCGTGGAAAAGGCCCGCAGCGCCGCACTGGGGCGCAAGGAAACCCGCGACTTCGAACAGATGGTCAATGGCGGGCGCACCGCCTTCGTCACCGCACCGCTGCTGACCAGCCTGGAAGGCGGTGTGCCAGTGCTGGTCGATGGCCAGGTGGTAGGTGCCATCGGCGTGTCCGGGGTCAAGCCCGAACAGGATGCCCAGGTGGCCAAGGCGGGCGTGGCTGCCCTTTGAACCGGCGTCGGCCTTTTCGCGGCTAAAGCCGCTCCCACAAGGACCGCACAGGTTTCAAAGGTTGCGCAGTACCTGTAGGAGCGGCTTGAGCCGCGAAGAGGCCGGCACAAGCGGCATATTTTCTGAAACCTGAACACCGAGCGAGAAGACAATGACCCATCAACTCAAGGTCGACCCGACCCTGCAACGCTTCATCGAGGATGAAGTGCTGCCCGGCACCGGCATCGACGCCGCCAGCTTCTGGCAAGGCTTCAGCACCCTGGTCCACGACCTCGCCCCGCGCAACCGCGAGCTCCTCGCCGAACGCGACCGCCTGCAGGCCGAACTGGACAGCTGGCACAACACGCACCCCGGCCCGATCAGCGACATGCCCGCCTACCAGGCCTTCCTGCGCAGCATCGGCTACCTGGTCGACACGCCACAGCTGGCGCGTATCAGCACCACCCAGGTCGACCGCGAAATCGCCGAGCAAGCCGGCCCGCAACTGGTAGTCCCGCTGAGCAACGCCCGCTATGCCCTGAACGCCGCCAACGCCCGCTGGGGCTCGCTGTACGATGCGCTGTATGGCACCGACGCCATTGCAGACAATGACGGCGCCGAGCGCGGCCAAGGCTATAACCCGCTGCGCGGTGCACGGGTGATTGCGTTCGGCCGGGATTTTCTCGACCGCTCGGCAGCGCTTGCAGGCGCTTCCCATGCTGACGCCCAGGCCTACGTGATCAACCAGGGCAAGCTACAGGTTACCTTGAGCGATGGCCGCCAGGTCGGCCTCGAAGAGGCTGCGCAATTGCGCGGCTATCAAGGCGAGGCCAGCCAGCCAACGGCAATCCTGCTGCAACACCATCGCCTGCACTTCGAAATCCAGATCGACCCGGCCAGCACCATCGGCAAGGCCGACCGCGCCGGGGTCAAGGACATTCTTGTCGAGGCCGCGCTGACCACCATCATCGACTGCGAAGATTCGGTGGCGGCGGTGGATGCCGAGGACAAGGTCAACGTCTATCGCAACTGGCTGGGCCTGATGAAGGGCGACCTCAGCGAGCAGGTAATCAAGGGTGGCAAGACCTTTACCCGCGCGCTGGCCAAGGACCGCGAATACCACGGTGCAAATGGCCAGCCACTGACCTTGCCCGGCCGCTCGCTGCTGTTCATCCGCAACGTCGGCCACCTCATGACCAACCCGGCGATCCACGACCGCGATGGCCGGGAGATCCCCGAAGGCATCCTCGATGCCGTGGTCACCAGCCTGATCGGCCTGCACGACCTCAAGCGCCGCGGCAACTCCCGCGAAGGCAGCCTGTACATCGTCAAGCCGAAGATGCACGGCCCGGCCGAGGTCGCCTTCGCCGACCAGCTGTTCGGCCGCGTCGAGGACCTGCTGGGCCTGCCCCGGCACACCTTGAAAATGGGCATCATGGACGAAGAGCGGCGCACCAGCGTCAACCTGGCGGCCTGCATCGCCAGCGCGGCGGCGCGGGTGGTGTTCATCAACACCGGGTTCCTCGACCGCACCGGCGATGAGATGCACAGCGCCATGGAGGCCGGCGCCATGCTGCGCAAGGGCGACATGAAAGGCAGCGCCTGGATTCAGGCCTACGAACGCAGCAACGTGCTGGTCGGCCTGGCCTGCGGCCTGCGCGGCAAGGCGCAGATCGGCAAGGGCATGTGGGCCATGCCCGACCTGATGGCGGCCATGCTCGAACAGAAGATCGCCCAGCCACGCGCCGGCGCCAACACCGCCTGGGTGCCCTCACCCACTGCCGCGACCTTGCATGCGCTGCACTATCACCAGGTGGACGTGCCTGCGGTGCAGGCACAGCTGGAGCAGGTCGACCTGGGGGCTGAGCGCGAACAGCTGCTGCACGACCTGCTGAGCATTCCGGTAAGCCCGGGCCGGCCCTGGAGCGCGGACGATATCCAGGCCGAACTGGACAACAACTGCCAGGGCATCCTCGGCTATGTGGTGCGCTGGGTCGAGCAAGGAGTGGGTTGTTCGAAGGTGCCGGACATCCATGACGTCGGGCTGATGGAGGACCGCGCCACCTTGCGTATCTCGGCCCAGCACATCGCCAACTGGCTGCACCATGGGGTGGTCAGCAGTGACCAGGTCGAGGCGACGCTGCAGCGCATGGCCAAGGTGGTGGACCAGCAGAATGCCGGGGACCCGGCGTACCGGCCGATGGCCGGGAATTTCGCGGGGTCGCACGCATTCCGTGCGGCGCAGGAGCTGGTGTTCAAGGGGCGCGAGCAGCCCAGCGGGTATACCGAGCCGTTGCTGCATGGGTGGCGCTTGAAGTTCAAGCAGGAGGTTAAAAGGTAACGCCGCTCTTGTAGGAGCGGCCTTGTGTCGCGAATGGGCTGCGAAGCAGCCCCAGCAATCTTCGCAACACGGCTGATATCCTGGGGCCGCTTCGCAGCCCGTTCGCGACGCAAGGCCGCTCCTACAGGAATGAGGCCGCCACTGGCGACCTCATTCTTGCGGGGCGACCACCACCGGCTCGCCAATCGCATAAAAATGCCCACCCGCCACATAGTGCAGGCTACGCCACTGCGGGTCGGCACTCTCATAAGCCCAATGCCCCTCGCGAAACACCCGGTCATCCGCCCAGGCCGCCACCACTTCGCCAATGAACAGGTCATAGGTGCTCTGGTTATGCGGCTCGTCGATCACCCGGCACATCAGCCAGGCCGAACAGCCCTCGACCAGCGGCGCCGCGTACCCCTCCACCCGCGCCAGCTCCACGCCAATGCTGGCCAGCTTGTCGGGCTGGTCGAACAGGCTGCGGGTTCCCACCTGATGGGTGAGCTGCGCCTGGGCGGCGGTCGGTACCTGGATCACGAACCAGCCGCTGCCCTCGACCAACTGCCGGGTGCGGGCAATCTTGTCCAGCACCACCGTGACCTTGGGCGGGTCGAAGTCCAGCGCGCAGGCCCAGGCAGCGGCCATGACGTTGTCCACGCCGGCATGGCTGGCCGACACCAGCACGGTCGGCCCATGGTTGAGCAGGCGGTAGGCCTTTTGCAGGTCGACGGCTTGGAAGTGGCTGTTCATCGGTGTCCTCGCTCAGCGCAGAAATCAGTCGAAGAATTGTGCCGCATCAAGGCAGCGCAAGCACTCTCTTCGCACCATCAGAAAATTCCTACAGCCTGTTCTGAAGCGTCTTACTTGTCGCCGTGGATCGGTGAAAACAAGATCGAGTCTGCGACCCAGAGGAGGCTGCGCATGCACCCAGAAACCCGCACCACCGTCGAACTGCGCAGTGCCCTGCGCGAACTGCTGGCCCACGACGTCAGCAACCCCGATGACGACCCGCACCTCTCCGGTGTGCTGTTTTTCTGTGCCACCGACGAGCGCACCCGGCAACTGGTCGAGCGCATCGAACTGCTGGCCAGCGAACTCTTCTTCAACCCGTGCGGGCAAGCCATCAGCCACCGGATGCGCGCCATCGGCGTCAAAGGCGTGAGCATCAAGCAGAAGCGCAAGGCCTCTGCAGATGAAACGGTCATCCGCATCGACCTCAACGACAAGGGCTACATCACGGTAAGCACCGTAAGGCTCTGATCCGCTATCCTCAGCACTCTCATGCTTCGGACAGTGATCATGGAACTGCATATCCGCCTGGACGGCCGCAAAGGCCTGGCCGACCAGCTCTATCAGCAGCTACGCGCCGGCATCGACAGCGGCCACCTGGCCGCCGGCACGCAACTGCCGCCGACCCGGCTGCTGGCCGAGCAACTGGGCGTGTCGCGCAAGACCGTGGCCGAAGCCTACTCGCGGCTGACCTACGACAACCTGCTCAGCGGCGTGGTCGGCCGCGGCACCTTCATCACCCCGCGCCAACCGCTGCGCAGCGATGAATCCCAAACCGTGCCGCTGGCCGCTGCCGCTTCATTGCAGCGCTGGCAGCAACGCGCCACGGTGCTCGCCCGGCGCACCCAGGAGGCACCTTCGCGCTACGACTTTGTCGGCGGCGCCTCAAGCAAGGCGCAGTTCCCCTTCGACCAATGGCGCAGCTGCCTGAACTACGCCCTGCGCCGCAGCCAGCGCCACCCCGAGCGCCAGTTTTCCGCCCAGGGCCTGCCTGAACTGCGCGAAGCCATTGCCCACCATATCGCCTACGCCCGCGGCGTCCATTGCAGTGCCGCGGACGTGCTGGTGTGCAACGGCGCCCAGCAGGCCTTGGACCTGATCGCCCGGGTGCTGGTCGAACCCGGCTGCCAGGTGGCCATGGAAGACCCCGGCTACCCGCCGGCACGCCAGCTGTTCCTGGCCCTGGGGGCAAAGCTGCAGTCCGTGCCGGTAGACGATGAAGGGATGTGCGTTGCGCAGATCGCCGATGGCACCCGGCTGATCTACGTCACGCCTTCGCACCAGTTTCCGCTCGGCATGCCGCTGAGCGAAGCCCGCCGCCATGCCCTGCTGGCACGTGCCGCCGAGCTCGGTGCATTGATCATCGAGGACGACTACGACTGCGAGTTCCGCTATCAAGGCCCGGCCGCCGATGCCCTGCAGCGCCTCGACCGCCAAGGGCTGGTGGCGTATGTCGGGACCTTCTCCAAGACCTTGCTGCCGGAACTGCGCCTGGGTTACGCGGTGCTGCCGCAGGCGGTGCTCAGCGCCGCCTGCGTGGCCAAGCACCTGAGCGACTGGCACAGCCCGACCTTGCTGCAGTGGGCGCTGGCGCGGTTCATCGGCGAGGGCTACCTGAACAAACACATCCGCCGCTGCCACGACATCTACAGCGCCCGCCGTGCACGCATCCTGGCGCGGCTGGACGACGACCTGGCACCCTGGTTCAGCACCGTGCCAGCCAGCGCCGGGTTCCACCTGAGCGCGCTGGCGCGGCCGGGGGTGGACGTCGAGATGCTGGCCAACCTCGCCCGCAAGGTGGAAGTCGGCCTGTATTCACTGGCGCCGTTCTTCTACGAAGCGCCAGTACGCCCGGGACTGCTGCTGGGCTTCGGCGCCATCGAGCTGCTGGATATCGACCCGGCACTGGACCGGGTCCGCGATACCTTGCAGCGCCTCAGTTGACCAACGCCGCCTGGCCACCCGGCCTTGGCCGGGCGATGGCCGCCGCATAGCCGCGCGGGGCAAAACAGGCGGTCACCAGCAGCATCGCCAGCACGGTGACGCTCAGCAACGTCCACGATGCCTGGAAGTCGCCGCTGATATCGCGCAGCCAACCGGTGATGTACGGGATGATGCCGGTGATGATGAAGCCTATGCCCTGCACGAATGCCGCCAGGCTGCCGGCTTCAGCGGGCGTCTTGAGGTGCTCCAGGGTCAAGGTCAGGCTCAGGCTGAAGCAGGCGCCCAGGCCAAAGCCGATCATCGCTACCCACAGGCCCATGGCCAGGGTCGGCGCCAGCAACAAACCCAGGAAGCCCACCAGCTGGATCGACAGCGCCAGCCACAAGCCTGGGCGACGGTCGGCAAACCCGCGCAGCAACAGCGGCAGGCCCAGCGCGCCGCAGACCTGGAAGATGGTCATCAGGCCCACCAGGTCGCCACCGCCTTGCGCCGTGCCACCGTGTTCCAGGTGATAGGCCGGCAGCCACGCGACCATGCTGGTATAGCCACCATTGATCAGGCCGAAATACAGCGCCAGCAACCAGGCCCGGCGCGTGCCGAACCAGTGTCCGCCGGTGGCGCAGGCCAGCTTCGGTGCGTTTTGCCGAGGACGCAGCGCGGCCCAGGCCAGCACTGCCAGCACCGCCGGGATCGCCCATACGCCAAGCCCGGCCTGCCAGTGACCGAAGTGCCCGCTGATATGTGGGCCGAGCACCGCTGCCAGGCCACCACCACTCATCAGCGCCGCCGAGTACAGGCCCATGGTCCCGGCCAGGCGGCTGGGGAACCAGCGGTTGACCAGGCCTGGCATCATGCCCTGCACCACTGCCACGCCCAACCCGGCCAGCACCGCGCTGGCGATCAGCGCCCAGGCGCTGTCCAGTTGCAGCCGCCACAGGCAGGCCAGGGCAATGGCGCTGAGGCCGCCGAGCATGCCGCCGTGTTCGCTAATCCAGCGCCGCAGCCAGGGCTGCAGCAACGGCACCAGGCCCATGCACAGCACCGGCAAGGCCGTCAGCAGCGCCGCCTGCTGGTAACCCAGCCCGGTGCTGGCACGCATCGGTTCGAGCAACGGGCCGATGCTGGTCAGGATCGGCCTCAGGTTCAATGCCAGCAAGATCACCAGCAACAGGTTCAACGCCCCTCTCATCACGAATCGATACTCCCAAGCAAGACCCGGTCATTATCCTGTCCAGGCAGTCAGGGTAGAAATGAAGAGATTGGATGCAGGTCAGTGGCCACCTTAATGGGCCGATTGGCCTCCCGGCAAAGTGCGCGATTGGCTATCGGGGCGTTGGGCGGCGGGGGTTAAGGTAGCGCCATGTCCACAACGCATTCCCTGGAGCACACCATGCACAACCGTATCGAATGGGCCAAACACTCGCCGGAAGCCTACAAAGCCATGGTCGGCCTGGAGCAGGCCCTGGCCAAGAGCGGCCTTGAAAACTCACTGCTGGAGCTGGTGCGCCTGCGGGCCTCGCAGATCAACGGCTGCGCCTACTGCGTGAACATGCATGCCAATGATGCGCGCAAGGCTGGCGAGACCGAGGCGCGCCTGCAGACCCTGTGCGTCTGGCAGGAAACGAACTACTTCACCCCGCGTGAACGTGCCGCGCTGGCCTGGGTGGAGTGCCTGACCCGGCTGCCCGAGCGTGGCGCCCCGCAGCCGGAATACGAAGCACTGCAGCAGCACTTTGAGCCGGCCGAGGTGGCCAACCTGACCTTGGCCATCGCCACCATCAACGCCTGGAACCGTTTTGGCGTGGGCTTTGCCATGGTCCCGGCCTGATCAAGTGAATGGGTGGGATTGAAGTTATTCAGCGCCTGTGAGATCGAGCGCCGCCCGCGCGGCGCATCGCGGATAAATCCGCTCCTACAGTTGTTGCAACGTGCCAAACCTGTTAGGCCATGGTTGCCAGCCTTTTCGCATGACGTAAGGCCTACAAACAAGGCGGGCAGCGGTGACCTCACAGGATTGATTGGCCCGAAACAGATGTAGGAGCGGATTTATCCACGATGCGCCGCGCGGGCGGCGCGCGATCTCACAGGCGCTGCCAGCGCAGAACTGATCACACCACAGCCCGTCGCCGAATCAGGCAGGCATACCCCATCCCCAACACACCCATCAACAACACCCCCAGCAGCCCCACCAGCTCGCGGCTGTAGCGCGCCACCAGCGCCGGGAACCCGGTGAACTCGCGGTAGACCCGCACATCCGCCTCGCCACCCGCAAAACTGACACCGATACCCCCCTGGCGAATCTGCGAATAGTCGGCATCGAAGTAGACCCAGACCCTGCACTCCCCGCCCTGCTCGATAGCCGGTATCACCACCTGCGCGGTCGAAGCCTCGTAAAGGGTGTCGTTGCCCGCCGAATCGCGCACCTGCACCAGGCCCTTGGCTGGCAGGCGGATCTTCACCTCACGCACGTCGCTGTCGCCACGGTTGTGCAGGTCGATGAGCAAACCCGTGCGGTGATCCACCAACCCGGCTTCGAAGGGTTTGGCGAACAGTTGCACATAAGGCGCCTGGGCCAGTTCGATCAGCTTGTCGACCTGGTACTGGTTCAACGCGCCGCCGCTGATGCTGTTGATGCGCGGCTGCAACTGCTCGTACTTGAGCTGCTCGTTGGCCTTACTGATGCGCTCGCTGAACTGGCTGGGATAGGTGAGGTAGGCGTAAGTCAGGGTCGCCTCAAGCCGTGGCGGGGCCTTGAGCAGCACATAGGCCACCAGCAAGACCATCAGGCCAAGCAGCATGGCAACCAGCAGTTTGCCGACATTGTCCCAACTCAACGGTGCGGTTCCTTCTGTTTTCGGCACGCAAGATCGATGCGGCGCAGAGTGACAAGTTCAGCGCCGCCAGGCAAGCGCTCAACGGCTCAACAATGCCGGCAGCGACGCCGCCAGCATGGCCACCCCGGAGGCCGTCAGCAAACTCAGTACCACTCGGCGAAACGCCAGTTCGCTGATCCCCAGGTACACCCGCGTACCCAGTATCGCTGGCAGCGCCATGGCCAGCAGCACCACGCCGAACGCAGGCAGCATGTCGCGGGTCACCACCCCGGTGCCGAGGTAGGTGAGCATGGTCACCAGCAGCATCGACAGGTTGAAGTTCTGGATCACCGCGCGCTGGGTATCGCGCTCGAAGCCGCGCAAAGTACACCACAGTGTAGGCACTGTACCGGTAAAGCCACCGATCCCGCCCAATGCGCCGCCTACCAGGCCCACCGCGCCATCGGCCAGGCGGTTGCCCGGCAGCCGTGGCAGGCGCGGCGCCAGCAACATCAGCGGGCACCACAGCACCAGCAGCGTGCCGAACACGGCCTTGAACCAGAGCATGTCCAGGTACGGCAGCACCCACACCCCCAGCGGGATGCCGGCCAGCCCGCCAAGCACGAACGGCCACAACAGCGCCCAGCTGAAGCCGCGGCGCACGCTGAACACAGCGATGAGCTGGCCGGTGAGGCTGCCGAATACAGTCAGCGATGCCGCCAGCCGCGGTTCCAGGCCCCAGGCCCAGAACGACATGGCGACCATGCCGAAGGCAAAGCCGGAAAGGCCCTGGACAAAACCGGCGACGATGGCGCCGAGGGCGATGAGGTAGAAGGCATCCATGGGGCAATGCAGGCCTGGCTTGATCGGCGTTCTACCTTGCCAGAGCTGCGGGCGAATGTCTGCCATGGCGTCGCCAACTGTGAACGCTCGTCACACCCGCTATGCCGCTGCAGTGCCTAATCCTGCGCCCGATTGGCGCATAAGGTAGCAGCCAGGGCCGTCTCGCCGATGGCCCATTACAACAACAAGCGTGCAACCGAGGTGCGAGCCGATGCGTGGCGAACAACAGATACAGAACGACAAGCTGGGGAATGGCCTGAAAGGCCGGCAGGTGACGATGATCTCGATTGGCGGGGTCATCGGTGCCGGGCTGTTCGTGGGTTCGAGCAACGCCATCGCTGCGGCTGGGCCCGCCGTGCTGGTGGCTTACGTGATCGCGGCGGCGATCGTGGTGCTGGTGATGCAGATGCTCGGCGAGATGGCCACGGCGCGGCCGGACACCGGCTCGTTCTCGTCCTACGCCGACCAGGCCATCGGCCGCTGGGCCGGGTTCTCGATCGGCTGGCTGTACTGGTGGTTCTATGTGCTGGTAATTGCCATCGAAGCCATCGTCGCCGGCAACATCCTGGGCGACTGGCTGGGTTTGCCGCACGCCTTCACCGCCTTTGCCATCAGCCTGGTGCTGATCGGCTGCAACAGCCTCAGCGTCGGCTCGTTCGGTACCCTGGAATACTGGCTGTCCTTGTTCAAGGTGGTGTCGATCGTCACCTTCATCGTGCTCGGCGTACTGGCGATCTTCGGCCTGCTGCCTGGCTCGTCGACCAGTGGCATCAGCAACCTGTGGGCCAACGGCGGCTTCGCGCCCAAGGGTAACGTGGCCATCGTCGCCGCGCTGCTGACCGCCATGTTCAGCTTCCAGGGCAGTGAGGTGGTGACCATCGCCGCTGCCGAATCCCGTGACCCGAAAGCCAACATCAAGAAGGCCATCCGCGCGGTGGTGTGGCGCCTGGGCCTGTTCTACCTCGGCTCGATGTTCGTCGTGGTGTGCCTGGTCCCGTGGAATGCACCCGGCCTGGCGCAGGGTTCGTACCAGGCCGTGCTGAATGCCATGAACATCCCCTGGGCGCCGGGGATCATGAGCATCGTGGTGCTGGTGGCCGTGACCAGTTGCCTGAACTCGGCCATCTACACCGCCTCGCGCATGGCCTACTCGCTGGCCCGGCGCGGCGACGCACCGAAAGCGGTATCGCACACCACCGCCCAGGGCGTGCCCCTGCTGGCCGTCGCCCTTACCGCAGGTGCCGCGCTGGCGGCCCTGGCGGCCAACTACCTGCTGCCCGCCGAGGTGTTCCAGTTTCTGCTGGCCACCAGCGGCGCACTGGCCCTGCTGATGTACCTGGTGATCGCCGTCACCCAGCTGTGCATGCGCCGCAAGCTGGTGGCGCTGGGCAAGCGGCTGGAAGTGCGCATGTGGCTGTTCCCCTGGCTGACCCTGCTGACCATCGCCTTCATCGTCGGTGTGTTCGCGGTCATGGCGGCCTTCCCGGGGCAACGGGCAGAGCTGCTGTCCACCCTCGGCCTGACCGGTGTGCTGGTGGCCATCGGTGCTTACCTGCAAAAACGCCAACCGGCACTCTCGGCCCAGCGTGCCTCGCTGCGCCTGGACGAGGCAGCCAACGCCTGAACTGTGACACGGCTTCACAGCGGGTGTGCCGACGAGGGCCTTTTTCGGCCTGCGGCACACCCATAACCTGACGACAACGCGGGGCAGACCGCCCCGCTCATTCCAAGAAAACCCTGTGTGGAAACCCTCATGACCGTAGCCCGCAAACCCGACGAACTGGCCATTCCCTATCAACTGCCGCAAGTACCCTTCATGTCGCCCGACATGGTCCACCCCGGCGTGCTGGGCAAGTGGATCGAAGATGACCAGCTTTGGGTCCCGGTGACCGCCTCGGTGTCGTTCAAGCCCCTGCTGCTGAACGTTTCCGGCGGCTATTACATCAACCTGTTGCGGGTGCGCCAGAGCGGCGTGCTGTCGCGCCACCGCCACACCGGCGGCGTGCATGCCCTGGTGCTCAAGGGGCGCTGGTTCTACCTGGAGCACGACTGGGTCGCCGAGGAAGGTTCGTTCGCCTACGAGCCACCGGGCGAGACGCACACCTTGTTCGTACCGGAAGATGTCGAAGAAATGATCACCTGGTTCCATGTGCAAGGCGGCTACACCTACGTCGACCCACAAGGCGTGGCGGTGGGTTACGAGGACGTGTTCACCAAGCTGGAAAGCGCCCGCGCGCACTACAAGGCACTGGGCCTGCCGGACGACTACATCGAGCAGTTCATTCGCTGAGTGCAGGTTGCCAGCACCCGGCCGCGCTGCCAGTCTTCTGCTCAATCACCGGAGGCGGAACATGGACAACTACTCGCAACTGCTGGCGTTTCTCTGGGCCACCGAGCACGGCAACTTCTCTGCCGCTGCGCGGGCCTGCGGGATGACGCCCTCGGCCATCAGCAAGCTCATTTCGCGGCTTGAAGATCGCCTGCAGGTGCGCCTGTTCCAGCGTGGCACCCGCAGCCTGACGCTGACCGAAGAAGGCAGCGCCTACCTGGTCAGCGCACGGGCGGTGGTCAATGCCATGGCCGAGGCCGATTCGCTGGCCGAGGCCTTCCCGACCCGGGTCAGCGGGACCTTGCGCGTGCACACCATGACCACCTTCGCCAAGCACCAGATCATCCCCTGGCTGCCAGAGTTCCTGGCCGCCTACCCAGGGCTGACCGTGGATATTCAGGTTGGCGCGCAGTTCACCGACCAGTTCGACCAAGGCCTGGATGTGGCCATACACAGCGGCGTGCTGCCCGACTCGACGCGCATCGCCCGCAAGATCGGCCAGAGCCGCTGGATCCTCTGCGCTGCCCCCCAGTACCTGGCCCGCCATGGCACGCCGGCGCAACCCGGCGAACTGCTGGCGCACACCTGCTTTTCCTTCGGTTTCAGCAGCGTGTGGAACACCTGGAGCTTCGTCGTCGACGGCCAGGCCGTGACGGTGCCGGTGGTGCCCAAGGCCACCTTCGCCCAGGGCGACCTGCTGCGCGACCTGGCCCTGGACGGTGCCGGCATCGTGCGCCTGGCAGAGTTCCACATTGGCCAGGACATTCAAGAAGGCCGCCTGGTGCCGTTGCTCGAAGCGTACAGCAGCGACAGCGTCGAGCCGATCTACCTGATCTACACCAATCGCAAGCACCTCAGCCCGCGTATTCGCGTGTTCCGCGACTTCCTCGAACGCAAGCTCGCGCAGAACCCGTGGCATACCCGCTGAGCCCCCATGCACCCGCCCCGAACACAGAGGTACCCCATGCACAATCTCGTAGGCGATGTTTCCAGCGCCGCCCGCATCCTGCCTGACCTCGACGGCCAGGCCCTGTTCATCCGCAACGGCAAAGGCCCCTACCTGTACGACGACCAGGGCCGCCGCTACATCGACACGGCGCTGGGCTTCGGCGCCGTGCTGCTCGGCCACGCCAACGACACGGTCAATGGCCAGGTGGCCGCAGCCCTCGCCGACTCCGCTTCGCCGTCGTGGGCCCATGTGCGTGAACACGCCGCCGCCACCGCCCTGGCCGCGCACACCGGCGCCCTGAGCAAGGTGATTTTCACCAACTCCGGCAGCGAGGCCGTGCACCTGGCCTGCCGCGCTGCCCGGGCCTTCACCGGGCGTGGGCGCATCGCCAAGATGGCGGCCGGCTTCGATGGCTGGTTCGACGATGTCAGCTTCGGCAATGTCGGCTCCGCCGAGGCGGCTTTCGTCGATGGCCAGCGCCCCGCCACCGCCCGCACCACGCTGCTGCGTTTCAATGACTTCGATGACGTCGAGCGGCTGTTCGCCGAACACCACGACATCGCCGCCGTCATCCTCGAACCGATGCTGGCCAATGCCGGTTGCCTGATGCCGGCCCCCGGTTACCTGCAACACGTGCAGCAGGTCGCGCGCCGCCATGGCGCGCTGGTGATCGCCGACGAGGTGCTGATGGGCTTTCGCCTGCACGCCGGGCTTGCCAGCCAGCTGGCCGGGCTCGACCCGGACATTGCCAGCGTCGGCAAGGCCATCGGCAATGGCGTGCCGGTGTCGGCCATCGTCGGCAAACCGGAGGTCCTGGCCGCTTTCGAACAGGGCAAGGTATTGCGCGGCGGCACCTTCAGCGGCAACCCGCTGGCCTGCGCGGCGGTGATGAGCACCCTGGGCCAGCTTGACCAGCTCGATTACCCCGGCCTGATCGCCCGCGGCCAGCAGTTGCGCCAGGCGCTGGAGTCGATCTTCGAAGCGCAGGGCATCGTGGTAAGCACCAGTGGCTATGGCAATGTCTTCAGCCTGTGGCCTTCGCGCCAGGCACCGACCACCTACGAGCAGGCAGTGGCCGTGGGCAGCGCGGCGTTCAGCCAGGCCCTGCACCTTTCACTGCGTGAAGCCGGGGTGCTTGTGATGCCGTCGCAGTATGGCCGCCTGTACCTGTCGTTCGAGCACGACGACGCAGTCGTGGAGGCGATGAAAGTGGCCTTCGAGCGCGCCGCGGTCAAACTCGCAGCGCAGTTCGCCAGCCGCTGACACCCGCTTGACCAGAGGGAGCCGGGTGATCGACGATCAGCGCTCCCTCAATCAAGGATGGCGACATGTTACGGATACTGGGCAGGGCCTCTTCGATCAACGTGCGCAAGGTGCTGTGGGCTTGCGCCGAATTCAACATCGCCTTCGAGCGCGAGGAATGGGGCAGCGGCTTCCAGCCCACCGACGCGCCCGAATTCCTCGCACTCAACCCCAACGCCATGGTCCCGGTGATCCAGGATGGTGGTTTCACGCTGTGGGAGTCCAACAGCATCATCCGCTACCTGGCGAACCGTTATGGCGATGCGGCCTGCTACCCGAGCGAAGCGCAGGCACGGGCGCGCATCGACCAGTGGATCGACTGGCAGGCGGCGGACCTGAACCGGGCCTGGAGCTACCCGTTCATGGCGCTGGTGCGCAACTCGCCTGCGCATCAGGATGCCCAGGCGCTGGCGGCAGGTTGCGCACAGTGGGCCCACTTCATGGGCATCCTCGACCGGCAACTGGCAGCGACCGGCGCGTTCGTTGCAGGTGAACGCTTTACCCTGGCCGACATCCCCATCGGCCTGTCGGTGCAGCGCTGGTTCGCAACGCCCCTGGAGCACCCTCACTTGCCTGCCGTGAGCGCCTATTATGAGCGCCTCAGCCAGCGCCCAGGGTACCTTGCCCACGGTCGAAACGGCCTGCCTTGAACATACTGCTTTTTGTAGGAGCGGCCTTGCCGGGGCGCCGGACCGGTCGGAAAGGGCCGCAAAGCGGCCCCGGGATTTCAGCAGCGATGCTGATAGTGCTGGGGCTGCTTCGCAGCCCTTTCGCGACACGAGGCCGCTCCTACAAGGCCCGTGCCGTTGCTCATGCCTGCATACCCGCCAATGCCACCGGACGACTACGCCAGGCAATGGTCAGCACCAGCCCAAGCCCAGCCATCAACGCCCCGGCAAACGACACCGCCGAATACCCCATCCCGGCGTTGATCACCGCGCCACCCAGCGCCGCGCCAATGGCATTGCCCAGGTTGAACGCACCGATGTTCACCGCCGAGGCCAGGTTGGGGGCATCCTTGGCGGCGTCCATCACACGCATCTGCAGCGGCGGCACCAGGGCGAAACTGGCGATGCCCCAGACCAGGATCGCCAGCGCCGTCGGCAGCGACCAGCCAAGCATCGCCGGGAACACCAGCAGCACCGCAATCAGCACCAGCAGCGACACGATCAAGGTACGGTCCACCGAGCGATCCGCCGCCTTGCCACCCCACACATTGCCCAGCGTCAGGCCGACGCCGAACAGCACCAGCATGGCGGTGATGAAGGGGGTGGAAGCCTGGGCCTGGCTGTGCAGGATCGGCGCAATGTAGGTGAACACGGTAAACATCGCGCTGGAGCCAACCACGGTCAGCGTCAACGCCGCCAGCACCGGGCCACGCCCCAGCACACGAATCTCGGCCATCACCCCGGCGCTTTTGGGCAGTGGCACATTGGGCAGGGCAAACCACAGCGAAGCCATCGCCACCAGGCCCAGGCCGGCAATACCCCAGAATGCCGTGCGCCAGCCAAGCAGCTCACCGAACCAGGTGGCCAGCGGCACACCGCCAATGGTGGCCAGGGTGAGGCCCATGAACATGGCCGCCACCGCCCCTGCCCGCTTCTCGGGCGGTACCACACTGGCCGCCACCACCGAGCCGACGCCGAAGAACGCGCCGTGGTTGAGCGAAGTCACCACCCGTGCGATGAGCAGGCTCTGGTAGTCGGTAGCCAGGGCCGACAGCAGGTTGCCCAGGGTAAAGATGGCCATCAGCCCGATCAGCAGGTAACGCCGCGGGACCTTACCGGTGGCCAGGGTCATCAATGGTGCACCGATCAGCACGCCTAGCGCGTAGGCACTGACCAGCAGGCCTGCGGCCGGGATCGACACGCCCAGATCGGCGGCAATACCGGGCAGCATGCCCATGGGGGCGAACTCGGTGACACCGATGCCAAAAGCACCAATGGCGAGCGCCACGAGAGGGGGATTGATACGCATACAAGGCTCCTTATCTATGACGGGAATGCTACGATCCAGCCTTTGAATGCACTAGACCGGTTTTCCGGCAACCACCTTTGCGCTGGAGGCACAGATGGACTACAACGGGCGATCCGGGGAGATGGAGGTGTTTGCCAGGGTGGTGGATGAAGGCAGCCTGTCTGCCGCCGCGCGCGTGCTGGGCCTGACGCCCTCGGCGGTAAGCCGCATCATTGCCCGCGCCGAGCAGCGCCTGGGCACCCGCCTGCTGCTGCGCACCACCCGGGCGATCACCCTCACCACCGAGGGCGAGGCGTACCTGCGTGGGGCGCGGCGCATCCTGGCGGACCTGCTTGAGGTGGAAGAGGCGATCACCGACCAGGGCGTGCCGCGCGGGCGGTTGCGGGTCAGCGCGGCGCTGGGGCATGGGCGGCTGACGGTGGTGCCGTTACTGACCGCGTTCAGCGCGCTGTACCCGCAGGTGCTGGTGGACCTGACGCTGAGTGATGAAATCGCCGATATCCATGGCGGTCAGGCCGATGTGGCGCTGCGCTTTGGCCAGCTGCCGGACAGCTCGCTGAGTGCGCGCTGCATTGGCCATACCGGCCAGGTGGTCGTGGCTTCACCTGAATACCTTGCACGCTGCGGTACGCCGCAGGAGCCAGAGGACCTGGCGCAGCACAACTGCCTGCGCTTCAACTTCCGGCGCGCAGCACCGGATTGGCCGTTTCGCCGGGAGGGGGAGGATTTTTCACTGAAGGTGACGGGGAATATCGAGTGCAGCAGTGGCGAGGCGCTGGCGCAACTGGCCAGGCTGGGGGCGGGTATTGCCCGGATCGGGACATTTACCGTGGCCGATGAGCTGAAAAACGGTCAACTGGTGGCGCTGCTGGAAGACTACAACCCGGGCGACCGCGAACCGCTGCATGCGGTGTTCGTGGGCGGGCCGGCGATGCCGGCGCGGGTGCGGGTGTTTGTCGACTTTCTGCTGGAGCATCACCAAGGGTGGCCGCTGAACCAGCCCTGACACATTTCCCTTGTAGGAGCGGCCTTGTGTCGCGAAAGGGTTGCGAAGCAGCCCCAAGGTATTGGCGTCACAGCATAAAGTGCTGGGGCTGCTTCGCAGCCCTTTCGCGACACAAGGCCGCTCCTACAGAGACCGCAGTCGTTGCTTAACTCTGCATCCCCTTCAACAAGAACTCCATGAACCGGCGCACATCCTCGCGGTGCGCCACCAGGTCCAGCGGCTCGCGACTGCACAGCCGCAGAAGCTGCAGATGCCCGTAGTCGTTGATCAGAAACGCCGCGTAGCCCACATCGAGGTCGGCGCGCAGCTTGCCGCTGTCACACAGGTCCTGGAGCAGGTGCTTGAGCTCTTCGACCAGCGCATCGTTGACCCGCTTGTAGGCCCCTGGCACATCGCGCTGATTGCTGCCCAGCAGCGGCAGCAAGGGCGGCAGAATCTCCCGCCACAACGGTGCCGGCAACACCTCGAAGGCGTAATCGGTCAGGTGCGTTTCATAGCAGCACAACGCATCCAGCGCCTGCTCGAACTCCCCAAGGCGCCTGCGCGCCTCGGCTACCGCGCGGTGATCGGCCTCGCGCAACTTCTCCAGCAGGATCTCCTGCTTGCTGCCGAAATAGGCGAACACCGTGGGCACCGACACCGCCGCCAGGCGGGCAATCTGCTCCATGGTGGTGGTCTGGAAGCCCTGGCGCTCGAACAGGCCCAGCGCCGTACGGCTGATCGTCTCCCGGCGCAGCGCCTTCTGCTGCTCGCGCAATCCGCTCACTTTGCAACCCTTTGTCGAAACCGGTGGCCAGCATACCGCAAAGCCAACCCGCAAAAATATTTTATTGACTAAAACTTTTAACCGACACAAAACTAGCGCGGCATTTTGCCTCAGGGAGCTGCCATGACCACCACAGCCGATCTCATCATCCACAACGCCCGCATCTACACCGTCGACCCGCACCAGCCATGGGCCAGCGCCGTGGCCGTGCAGGGCGAGCGCATCCTCTGCGTTGGCGACCACGCCAGCGTCATGGCCCACGCCGGCCCCGCCACGCGCTTGCTGGACGCCGCTGGCAAGCTGGTGCTGCCGGGCTTCGTCGAATCGCACTGGCACTTCTCCAGCACCGCCTTCGCCTTCCAGGCCCTGGTCAACCATGAAGACCCGCATGAGGTGCTGGCCTTGCTCAAGCGCTACGTGCAAGCCAACCCCGGCGAGAAAGCCATCACCGGCATGGGCTGGATTCAACCGCTGATGCCGGCCGACATGCTGCGCCGCGAAGTGCTCGACGACATCTGCCCGGACAAACCGGTGTGCCTGCTGTCCACCGACTACCACACCATGTGGGTCAACACTTACGCACTGAAGGCTGCCGGCATTGACCGCGACACTCCGGCCGTGGAAGAAGGCGCCAGCTGGTTCGAGAAGGACCCGCTCACCGGCGAGCCCACCGGCGTGATCATCGACTGCGCGGCCTACTCGCTGCTGATGCAGCGGCTGAGCGAAGCCGGTTACCTGCCGACCGGCATCGACCTGTACCTGCGCTCTATCCCGTTCTGGCAAGAGAAGCTGGTCGCCGCCGGCATCACCACCGTGTTCGACGCAGGCTTTCTCGACCCGGCCGGCGACCAGACCTTGCTCTACGAAACCCTGCAACAGCTTGAGCGCGAAGAGCGCCTGAAACTGCGCGTGGTCGGCAGCTACATCAACATGGGCACCGAGGATGACCCGGTGAGCATCCTGCAAGGCATGCGCAACCGCTATGACTCGCCACTGGTGAAGGCGCAGACCCTGAAGCTGATGCTCGACGGCACCGAGCTGAACCACACCGCATTCCTGCTCGAACCCTACTGCGACAAGCCGCACTGCGGCTCGACGACCATGCCCGAAGCGGTGTTCGAGCAGCATGTACGCCGGGCCGATGCCGCCGGTATCGATGTGATGGTGCACGCCGTGGGCGATGGGGCCGTGCGCATGGCGCTGGATGTGTTCGAACGGACCTTTGCCAGCAACCCGCCGCGCGACCGCCGCCATGTGATCACCCACGCCTTCCTCACCCACCCTGATGACATCCCACGCTTCCGCCGCATCGGGGTCATGGCCAACACCCAGCTGCAATGGGGCGTGGTGGATGCCTACGCCGAGGCGATCCAGCAGTCCTATGGCTTCAAACGCTGGGCGTCGATGTACAAGTTCCGCACCTTCATCGACCAGGGCGTGACCGTGTCGATCGGCATGGACGGCCTGGTCTGCCAGTGCCGTTGCCAGCACAAGCCGGTGGAGCACATCGAGTCGGGCCACACCCGCCAGCTCAGTGGCGAGCCTGATGCGCCAGTGATGCCCGATGCCGACGAACGCCTGAGTATTCCGCAACTGATCGCCGCCTACACCCTCAACGGCGCCTATCAGCTGGGGCTGGAAAAGGAGATTGGTTCGATAACCGCCGGCAAGCGCGCCGACATCATCATCCTCGAGCAGGACCTGTTCGAGCTCGACCGCTACCAGATCGGCAAGACCGATGTGGCGCTGACCGTGATGAACGGCCGCATCACCCACGACGCAGGCACCCTCCCCCACGCCTGAACCTGATGCCCTACCCGGGAAACTTCAATGCACAACAATAAAAACAACCTGCTGCTGCGTGCCGCCCTGATCTACATCGCCGCCACGGCGCTGATCATCATTGGCGTGCAACCGATCTTCATCGGCCTGGTGGCCGAACGGCTGAGCCTGGACCTGAGCCAGCAAGGCTGGGTCTTGTCCAGCGAAATGACCGGGACCTTGCTCGGTAGCCTGTTCCTGCCGCTGCTGGGCCGGCGCTTCGGTGGCCGCGGCCTGTACCTGGCGGGCGCACTCGCCGCACTGGCGCTCAACCTGCTCAGTGCGACCCTGGATTCGCTGGCAGCGTTGGTGCTGTGCCGGCTGGCGTGCGGTGTCGCCACCGGCGTGCTGTATGCCGGCGCGATCAGCGGACTGGGGCGCTTGCCAGGGCAGGATCGCTCGTATGGTTTGTCGTTGCTGATCCAGACCGCCGTGTTCGCCCTGTACGCCACCTGCATGCCACAGCTGGCGGAGCTGGTCGGCAACCGCGGCGCCGTGGCCAGCATCGGCTTCTGGTTCGTGCTGATCGCCCTGGTCGCGCTGGCCATTCCGCAGCGGCTGCACCGCGAGGCACCCGTGCCGGTGACCCAGAGCGGCGTGGGTTGCGCCACCCACGGCCGGTACGCCTTGCTGGGGATGCTGTGCCTGCAACTGGCGATCTACTGCATCTGGGGCTTTGTCGACCAGCTGGCCCGCGAGCGCGGCATCAGCCCGCTGGACGTGGGCTGGGCATTCGGCCTGGGGATCCTCGGCGGCTTGCCCGGCGGGGCCTTGCCCAGCGTGCTTGGCGCGCGGGTGAGGCGTGGGCCGATGATCGGCTTCGGCTCGCTGCTGGTGCTGCTGTCGATCGTATTGCTGGCGCGCCATGCACAGGATGCCGAGCAACTGTGCGTGGCGCTGTTCCTGATGAACTTTGGCTGGGTGCTGGCGCTGACCTACTACATGGGCGCCATTGCCACCAACGACCCGCGCGGTACCTTGACGCCGTGGGTGAGCATCCTGCAAGTGGCGGCAGCGGCGCTGGCACCGGCGTTCGTAGCATTGCAGCAGCAGAGCGCCGGGCACGAGACGATTTTTGTCAGTGCCGGGGTGGCGGTGATGCTGGGGGTTGTGCTCAAGGGCATGGCCGGGGTGATGCAGCCACGCACACAATCAGCCGGCTGACGCCCCGCATTTGTAGGAGCGGCCTTGCCGGGGCGCCGGACCGGTCGGAAAGGGCTGCATAGCAGCCCCGGAATTATCTGCTTAATCGCTAATATCCTGGGGCCGCTGCACGGCCCTTTCGCGACGCAAGGCCGCTCCTACAGAGACCGCGTTATGCTTGGGGAACCGTCGCAACTCGACACACTTAACTCCAGGGCCGACCACCATGCGCATTGCCATCCCCGACGACTACCAGGACGTCATTCGCTCACTCGATTGCTTCAAGCGCCTGTCCGGGCATGAAGTGAGCGTGTTTCACGACAAGCAACCCGCCTCGCTGGACGAGCTGGCCACACGCTTCGCCAGCGCCGACGCCCTGGTACTCACCCGTGAACGCACGCGCATCGATGCCGCCCTGCTCGACCGGCTGCCCAACCTCAAACTGATCAGCCAGACCGGCAAGGTCGCTGGCCATCTGGACCTCGAGGCCTGCACCGCCCGCGGCATCGTCGTCACCGAGGGCCGCGGCTCGCCGGTGGCACCGGCGGAACTGGCCTGGGCGCTGATCCTCAACGCCCGGCGCCAGCTGGTGCCGGCGATCGAAGCGTTCAAGCAAGGCCAGTGGCAGGTCAACCTGGGCCAGGCAGTGGCCGGCCAGGTGCTGGGGATCTGGGGCTACGGCAAGATCGGCCAGCGCCTGGCGCGCTATGCCCAGGCGTTCGACATGCCGGTGCTGGTGTGGGGCAGCGAAGGCAGCCGGGCAGCGGCCGAGGCGCACGGGCATCGGGCAGCGAAATCACGTGAGGCGTTCTTTGCCGAGGCCGATATCCTCAGCCTCAACCTGCGGCTCTCGGATACAACACGCCATGGCGTGACCTTCGACGATCTGTCGCGGATGAAAGCCGATGCCCTGCTGGTGAATGTCAGCCGCGCCGAACTGATTGCACCTGGGGCATTGCTGCAAGCGCTCGACACCGGCAGGCCGGGCTTCGCTGCGGTGGATGTATTCGAGCAAGAGCCGGTACTCGAGCCAGGCCACCCCCTGCTCACCCACCCGCGGGTGCTGAGCACCCCTCACCTGGGCTACGTGGAAAAGAACGGCTATGAGCTGTACTTCGGCGATGCCTTCGACAATGTGCTGGCATTCACCCAGGGTGCACCGAAGAACGTTGCCAACCCGCAAGCGTTGAATACCGACCGCTGACAGCACTTGCAATTACAGACTTGCGCCGCAACAATGCGAACAATTCCCAGTTAGGTTACGGATTGATCCCTATGTCGGCGCTCGATGACGCAGCTATCCACCGGCTGTACAGCGAAAACAGCGGCTGGCTGAAACACTGGCTACGTATGCGCCTGGGCAATGCCGCCGATGCGGCCGACCTGGCCCACGACACCTTCCTGCGGGTGATGACGGCACGCAGCCAGTTTCCGATCCGTGAGCCGCGCAGCTACCTGAGCGCCATCGCCCGCTCGCTGCTGATCGACAAGGTACGCCGCCGCGCTATCGAGCAGGCCTACCTGCAAGCGCTGGCACTGCGACCGGAACCCGTCGAAGTGTCGCCGGAAATCCGCCTGTCCATCATCGAAATGCTGGTCGCGATCGACAGCTTGCTTGACGAGCTGGGGGCGCGCACCCGCGATATCTTCCTTGCCGTGCAACTGGAAGGGCTGACCTATGCGGCTGCGGCGGAACGTTTCGAGGTGTCGGTGACCACGGTGAAAAACCACCTGATCCGCGCCATGACCCGCTGCCTGCTGCTGGTCGAGGCCTGACTCTTTTGGAACTCAAGACCCTCGAAGCCGCCGCCACCTGGTACGTGCAACTCAACGACGGCGTTGCTGACCTCGCCCGCACCCGCGCCTGGCGCCAGTGGCTGGAAGCCAGCCCGGAGCACGCCGCAGCGTGGGCGCGGGTCGAGAAACTTCAGCAACAATGGGCCCTGGTACCTGCGCAGGCGGCGCTGAAAGGGCTTGGTGCCGCACAGGCACAGCGCCGTGATGTGCTGAAGGTACTGGGCTTGTTGCTGGCCATGGGCGGCGGCAGCTGGCTGGCCGCCGAGCAGTTACCTTATCGCACCCTGCTCGCCCAGCAGCACACCGGCACTGGCGAGCGCCGTTCGCTGCAATTGGAAGACGGTTCGCAGCTTGAGTTGAACGTCGGCACCGCGCTCGACGTGCGCCTTGACCAGAAACTGCGAACGGTCCAGTTGTATGGTGGCGAGATACTGCTCAAGGCCGCGTACGACCCTCGGCAGCGGCCCTTCATCGTGCACACCGATGACGGCAGCATCGTTGCCCGGGAAGCTGAATTCAGTGTGCGCAAGCTGCCGGGGCAAACCCGCGTCGGCGTGCTGCAGGCTGCCGTCGAAGTGCGGCCACAGCACCATCCTGAGCACCTGCTGCGCCTGCCCGCAGGGCAACAGGCCAGCTTCGACCGCGACCATATCAGCCCCGCCCTGCCCCTGCCCGCCGACTCGACCGCCTGGCAGCACGGCATGCTGAGCGTCAACGACTGGCGCCTGGCTGACTTCATCGAGGAACTGGGGCGCTACCGGCCCGGCGTACTGCGCTGTGCAGCGTCGATTCGCTCACTGAGCATTTCCGGGGCATTTCGCATCGACGATACCGATATTGCCCTGGCCAACCTCGACCAGACCCTGCCCGTGCGGGTGCGTTACCTGAGCCGGTACTGGGTCAGTGTGGAACCCGCCTGAATCGCCCGTGGAAAAAACTTCACTGCGAACCTTGCTGATTTCGATTCTCGTCCGTCCCTGACACAAGCCGCGACGACAGCGACTTTCTGCCATGACACGGAAGGATCACGCAATGCCCCATACTCACCCCTCCCCAGCCACCACACTGAGCCAGGCCGTACGCCGGGTGTTGCTCGGCCTGACCCTGGCCAGCGCCCCCGGTCTGCTGCTGATGCCAGGCAATGCCTTGGCCCAGAGCCAGACCACCTACCATGTGGCCGCCGGGCCACTGGGCAATGCAATCACCCAGTTCGGTGTACAGGCCGGCGTGACCATTTCGTTCGATACCGAACAGGCCCGTCACCTGACCAGCAATGGCCTGGAGGGCAGCTACAGCATCGACGAAGGCCTGACCCGCCTGCTCGGCAACAGCGGCCTGCAGGCCCGGCGCCTGGGTAACGGTGGCTATGTCCTGATACCGGCCAGCGATGACGCAGCGATGGAACTGGGGCCCTTGAACATCGATGCCGACCGGCTCAATGCGACCAGTGAAGGCACGCAGTCCTATACCGCCCGCGCGGTAACCATCGGCAAAGGCGTGCACACGCTGAAGGAGACACCCCAGGCGGTCACAGTGATGACCCGCAAGATGCTCGACGACCAGAACCTCAACACCCTCGAACAGGTGCTGGACAAGACGCCGGGCATCACCGTGTACGACTCCCCCATGGGCGGCAAGTACTTCTACTCGCGTGGCTTCAACCTCGACGGCCAGTACCAGTACGACGGCGTGCCGCTGGACGTGGGAGGCAACTACGTGCAGGCCAACAGCTTCTCCAGCGACATGGCGTTCTATGACCGTGTCGAAGTGCTCAAGGGGGCGGCCGGCATGATGAAAGGCTCCGGCTCATCGGCCGGCGGTGTGAACTTTGTACGCAAGCGCGGCCAGGAACAGGCCGCCACCAGCCTGACCCTGTCCGCCGGCACCTGGGACAATTACCGCAGCCAGGTGGACGTCGGTGGCCCGCTGAACGACTCAGGCAGCGTGCGCGGCCGCGCCGTGGCCGCCGTGCAGGACCGCCGGTACTTTTACGACCATGCCGACCGCCAGGACCAGGTGTACTACGGTGCCCTCGACTGGGACATGACACCCGACACCACCCTGGGCGTCGGCCTGGCCTATGAGGATGTCGATGCCTCGCCCTGCTACAGCGGCCTGCCGCGCTACGCCAACGGCAGCGACCTCAAGCTGCCGCGCTCGACCTGCCTGGGTGCCAGCTGGAACAGCCTGCAAAGCCAGCGCGTCACCGGCTTCGCCGACCTCAAGCATCAGTTCAATGATGACTGGTCGCTGAACTTCGCCTCCGTTTACACCCACAACGACCAGGACATCGAATATGCCTTTGCCGAAGGCGCGGTAGCAGTGGGTGCCACCAGCGCCAGCATGAGGCGCACCGCCGGCAACTTCGACTACGACCAGACCGACTACGGCTTCGATAGTTATGTCGATGGCAAGTTCGAGGCATTCGGCCTGCAGCACGAGTTGATCATCGGCGCCAACGCCAGCCGCCAGAAGACCCACGACTACTTCGCCCTGATGCCGCTCAGTGGCAGCCAGAATCCCTTCGACCCGTCGGCGAATTTCCCTCATCCATCCTCGGCAGACTACCTGGTCAACCCGAGCCGGGGCGGTAGCGTACCGAACGACTCCACCACGACCCAGTACGGCTCTTACGCCAACCTGCGCCTGAAGCTGGCCGAGCCACTGACGCTGGTGCTGGGTGCACGGGTCAGCTGGTACCGCAACAAGAGCGACGCCTACACCCAGGCCTACGACTACTGGGTGCACAACCGCAGCGCGAAAAATGGCCAGGTCACGCCATTCGCTGCCGTACTGTACGACCTCAACCCGCAATGGACCGCCTACGCCAGCTACGCCGACATCTTCCAGCCGCAGGGCAACCTGGTGGATGCCCAGGGCCAGGCGCTGCAGCCGAAGACCGGCGCCAACTACGAAGTCGGTATCAAGGGCGAACTGCTCGATGGCGCACTGAACACCTCGTTCAACCTGTTCCGCACCGTCGAAGAACACCGCGCCGAAACCGACTACGCCGACACCTGCCTGGGCTCGGGCGACGGTTATTGCTACAGCGACAGCGGCAAGGTTCGCGCCCAAGGTTTCGAGGCCGAGATCAGCGGCGCGCCGATCGAACGCCTGCAACTGCTGGCCGGGTACACCTATACCCAGACCAAGTACCTGAAAACCATCAACGACACCGACCCGACCGAGCTGACCTTTACCTCCAGCTTCATTCCGCGGCACATGCTCAAGGTCTGGGGCGATTACCAGCTGGACGGTGCACTAGAGCGCTGGACGCTGGGTGCGGGGCTGAACAGCCAGAGCGAGAACTTCCGAAAGACCGGCAGCACCAAGGCTGTCCAGCCGGGCTACACCTTGTGGAACGGCCGCGTGCAGTACCGCATCGACCCGCATTGGACCGTCGCACTCAACGGCAACAACCTGTTCGACAAGAAGTACTACTCCACCATTGGTGCGCCGGGGTGGGGCAACTTCTATGGCGAGCCGCGCAACTTCATGGTCACCCTGCAAGGGACGTTCTAGGGTTCTGCGGGGCTCTGCAGGATGCGGCTTATGCCTTGCCAGCCAAGGCCATATGTAGCAAGGGGAACGGCCGGCCTTCGCCGTCCAGCGGCGAACGCCCGGTCTGCATGAAGCCGTAGTGGAGGTAGAAGCCCACTGCCTGCGGATTCTGCTCGTTCACGTCGACACTCAGGGTATCGCGCGTGTTGCGGCAGAAATCCAGCAGCGCCCGGCCGATGCCCTGCCCCCGCCGGTCGGGATCGATGAAAAGCATTTCCACATGGTTTTCATTGAGCCCGATAAAGCCCAGCGGCCTATCTTCAGGGTCGACAGCCACCCAAAGCTCGACGGCAGGCAGGTAGACATCGCGCAGTTGCGGCAGCAACGCATCGATGTCGGACGCCTGCAGGAAGTGATGCGTCGCGCGCACGGCGCGCAGCCAGATGTCGACCAGCCGAGGGTGATCGGCGGCGATAGCTTGGCGAATGATCATGGAATCATCCTGATATTTTCTGATGACGGATTATCGGTACGCCTTGGCAAAGCGACCGTACTCATGTCGGCATCATGTATGCCCGCTTCGCGAATCAACGCCTGGGCGGTGCACGGCAAAACAGCCGGAAAGGGAGGAAGCGCCATGCTACCCACCCTTGCCAGTGTGGTAAAGACGGTTACTGCGCCGTCGCCTGCTCCTGAGCGGCGGCACCGAACGACACGTAATACGCCAGGCCAACGAAGATCGCCCCGCCCACCGCATTGCCGAGGAACACCGCGACCAGGTTGTGAACCAGCGCGCCCCAGCTGAGGTAGCCGGCAAAGATCGCAGCCGGAATCAGGAACATGTTGGCCACCACGTGCTGGAAGCCGATGGCGACGAAGGCCATGATCGGGAACCAGATGCCAAGGATCTTGCCGCTCATTTCACGGCTGGCGTAGGCCAGCCACACTGCCAGGCACACCAGCCAGTTGCAGCCGATGCCGGAGACGAAGGCATGGACGAAATCGGCACTGGCCTTGCTGGTGGCGGCAGCCACGGTCTTGTCCAGGTAGGCGCCCTCGGTCAGGCCGAGCAGGTGGCCGAAGAAATACGCCACGAACAGCGCGCCCAGCAGGTTGGCCAAGGTCACCAGCAGCCAGTTGCGCGCCACGGCCGCCAGGCGGATGCGCCCGGCGAACATGGCCAACGGTAGGCTCATCATGTTGCCGGTGAGTAGCTCGCCGCCCGCCAGGATCACCAGGATCAGGCCGATGGGAAACACCGCGGCGCCCAGCAGGTTGCCCAGCGAAGCCCACTGCCCGGGGATCATGGCGCTGACATGGATGGCCAGGATGAAGCCCATCGAGATGAAACCACCGGCAAGGAAACCGAGGATGAGCAGCGCGCGGGTGGGCAGCCGGGCTTTGTTGGTACCGGCTTCGATGACGAGCTCGGTGATCCGGGAGGGGGCATTGACAGACATTTCAGTAACTCGAACGCAGGGACGCCAGCGATGCCCAGAGGCATGCCGGAGGTCGGGAATTTACGGATTGCGGGGGTACGGCAGAGGTGCTCAGGGGGAAGGCAAAACGGGTGGTCTCTGGGGCTGCAACGAAGAGCCGCGCACGTTACTGAGGCAGAATGTCGCAGTCAAATTGATAGGGTGGATGGGTTGATAGATGGGGTCGATGAGGGGCCCGGCCATTCACCGAGCTTGCGGCCTGCTCCGGTACTTGTAGGAGCGGCCTTGTGTCGCGAAAGGGCTGCAGAGCAGCCCCAGGTTTTCAGCGCAGGTGCACAAATTGCTGGGGCTGCTCTGCAGCCCTTTCCGACCGGTCCGGCGCCCCGGCAAGGCCGCTCCTACAACAGACCGCGTGAGGCCAAGCAGGTTTGCCTAACGGAAGATCAACGAGTGATGAGCAGCGCCGCCTGTTCGAGCCCCGTCCCCCACCGCGATCGCCACATTACCAGCCGCCACAGCCGCATCACCACAGGCAAATACCCCTGGCACGCTGGTTTCACGCATCGCATCGACCTTGATGAACTGGCCCATGGGCCCGTCTTCGAAGGCGCAGCCCAGCATCGCCGGCAGTGGGCTGGCCATGCGCGTAAGCGGCTGGGTGAACAGCCCCGCCAATTCGACCACCCGACCGCTGGCAAGGGTGACATTGACGCGCTCCCCCACCACGGCCACAACGCCTTCACGCTCCAATTGCACACCGCGTCGCTGCAGTTGCCCTAGCTGCTCGGCATCGGGCTCGAACACACCGTTGAGGAAGAACGTGGTCGGCCCCCAGTCGGGCAGCATCATCGCGTGATGAATCGCCACCGGCGACGCCGCCAGCACACCAATCGGCCCGCCATCCAGCTCGTAGCCATGGCAATACGGGCAATGGAACACGCTTTGCCCCCAGCGTTCCGCCAGGCCTGGAACGGCAGGCAGCTCGTCCACCACACCGGATGCCAGGATCAAGCGGCGCCCTTTGAACTGCTTGCCGTGCGCAGTGCCCACCACGAATCCATCGTCCTCTCTGGACGCTGAAACCGCCGACTGCGTCAGCCACTGTACCGTCGGATATGCCAGCAACTGGCCACGCGCTTCTTCGGCAATCGCACCGGGGTCACGCCCATCTTGCCCCAGGAAACCATGCGAGCTGTGGGCGAAACGATTGCGCCGCTCACCTGCATCGATCACCAGCACCTTGCGACGCGCCCGCGCCAGCTGCAAACCCGCAGAGATACCGGCATAGCTGCCGCCCACGATGATCACGTCGAACATTTGCTCAATCTCCCAGGGCCGAAGACCCATTCAAGGAACTCACGACACAACGTAAGTTACATGAAGGCGACGCGTCAACAGTCTTGTAACTTTTGTTGTTTCGTGTGAGGCTGCGGGTCAACTTCCGACTGCCTGTTGCCCATGAGAAACGACACCCGCCTGTCCCGCATGCTGCACGTGCTGATCCACATGGCCCGGCACGACCAACCCGCCACCTCAGAAACCATCGCGCAAATGCTCGGCACCAACCCGGTGGTGGTGCGCAGGACCATGGCCCTGCTCAAAGAGCAAGGCTACGTGAGCTCGGTAAAGGGGCACCGGGGCGGATGGACACTGGCCAAGCCGCTGGCCGACATCACCTTGCTGGATATCCATGAGGCACTGGGTGGCGCGTCGATCTTTGCCATCGGGCTGTCGACTGACCACCCGCAGTGCCTGGTCGAACAGGCAGTGAACGCGGCGCTGACCGATGCCTTCGATGCGGCGCAGGCGTTGCTGCTGGAGCGTTTGGGGAGCGTGACACTGGAGCAGCTGGCGAGTGATTTCGAGGGGCGGTATCAGGCGTTGTAACCCGCCCCTTGCGCCGCAGCCTCGGCAAATCAAGGTACACTGCCGGCCGACATGGAAGCCGTCAGGACAAGGAATGCTCTTCTCTTCTACAGCGCAACCTGCTGTGCGCCGTGCATTGGTGCGCTGGCTGCAAGCCGCGGCGCTGATGCATCTGCTGATTGGCCTGGGCCTGACCTGGGCCGGCCACAGCCCGCTGCTGGGCAACTACCAACTGAGCATCGAGCAGGCCTTCTGGGGCCAGGCAGCGCCAGCGCCTGCACGCGAGCAGCAAGTGTGGTGGCTCGCACTGTTCGGCGCCACCTTGCAAAGCTACTCACTGTACATGCTCGGCCTGGTCCAGCTGGGCGACCGCCTGCGCAGCCACAGCGCCTGGGCCTGGCTGGGTTTCGGCATCGTGCTGTGGGCACCGCAGGACATGCTGGTGTCGCTACAGGCCGGGATGTGGTCGCACCTGATCATCGATGGCCTGGCCCTGCTCGTCCTGCTGCCGCCGTTGCTGTGGCTGTACCGCCACGACCGCCCCACCTCCACTTTGAAAGGACTTGAACGTGGCTGAACTGCCGATCCTGACCTGGGCTCTCAACCTGCTGCTGATCCAGGGCCTGCTGGGTGCGCTGGATACCCTTTACCACCATGAACTGACCGTGGCCCTGCCCCAGCGCTACAGTGCGCGGCTGGAGCTGGCGATCCATGCGGTGCGCTCGTGCTGCTACGGCATCCTGTTCCTGGGCATTGCCCACGTGGCGTTCCAGGGCGTCTGGGCGATCATCGTGGCGCTGGTGTTCACCCTGGAAATCGGCCTGACCCTGTGGGACTTCGTGGTCGAGGACCGCAGCCGCAAGCTGCCCGCCATCGAGCGCATCATGCACACCGTGCTGGCGATCAACGCCGGCGCCTTCTTTGCCCTGTACGGCCTGCAACTGTTGCAGTGGTCGAGCCTGCCCAGCGGCCTGGTCGCCATCGACCTCGGCTGGCGCGGCTGGTTGCTCACCCTGTTCGCCCTCGGCGTGACCGCGTCGGGCATTCGCGATGCACTGGCGACGTTGCGCATGCAACGCCAGGGGCAGCCAGCCAACCCGTTTGCCGGGGGTACCTTCAAGCAGGTGCTGGTCACCGGCGGCACCGGTTTCATCGGCGAAACCCTGGTCAACCAGCTGCTCGATGCCGGCCACAGCGTCAGCGTGCTGGCCCGCGATCCACTGCGTGCCGCCTACCTGTTCGACGGCCGCGCCCGCTGCCTGCGCAGCCTCGACAAGCTCGGCCATGACGAGCGCTTCGACGTGGTCATCAACCTGGCCGGCGCGCCCGTCGCCGGGCCACGCTGGACACCCCGCCGCCAAGCCCAGCTGCTCGCCAGCCGGGTCGGCACCACCGAAACCTTGCTGCACTGGATGCGCCAGGCCCGGCACAAGCCAGCGCTGTGGATCCAGGCCTCGGCCATTGGCTATTACGGTGTGCGCGACGCCAACCTGCCATTGGACGAAAGCGCCAGCAAGGGCGACGGCTTCATGGCTGAGCTGTGCGATCGCTGGGAGGCGTCTGCCAGCCCGGCCAGCGCCCTCGGTGCGCGCCAGGTGGTGCTGCGCCTGGGCGTGGTATTCGGCCCGGGCGGCGCGCTGACGCCACTGCTGATGCCGTTCCGCCTGGGCCTGGGCGGGCGCATGGGCGATGGCCAGCAGATCATGAGCTGGGTGCACCGTGACGATGTGCTGGCAGTGATGGCGCGCGCCATGGCCGACAGCAACATGCAAGGCACCTACAACCTGGTCGCCCCCGAGTCGGTCAGCCAGGCCACCTTCGCCCAGGCTGCCGGCCAACGGCTCAAGCGCCCGGTGTGGCTGCATATCCCGGCAGCACCGGTGCGTGCCTTGGCTGGCGAAATGGCCGAGCTGTTCTTCGACGGCCAGCGTGTACTGCCAAGCCGCCTGGAGCAGGCCGGCTACCGCTTCCAGTACCCGACCCTGGACAGCGCGTTGCGTGACCTGGCCTGAGGAGCATCGATGAGCAAGCCCCTGCTGTACCTGCTGGCCGGCAACGGCAGCGCCGCCGACTGGTGGGACGATGCCCTGCCGCACTTCCAGCACTACCAGGTGCAGGCCCTGGAGCTGCCCGGCTTCGGCAGCAACCCCGCGCCGCCCTGCGCCAGCCTGGGCGACTATGCGCAAGCCCTGCTCGACCTGACCGAGCGCGGCCACGCGATCATGGCCGTGGGTGTCAGCGCACTGATCGTGCTGCATACCCTGCAGCGCCGCCCTGGGCACTTCAGCCGCAGCGTGCTGCTGGCCCCAGTGGGGGCGTTCCTGTGGCAACGGCGCCTGCCGGCGCTGATGTCACCGCTGCCATTGCGCAAGGCCATCCATGGGCTGCTCAGCCACAAGCCACAGTGGTTCGCCCGCAAGTTCTCCAGCCAGCGCTGGACGCCTGCGCAATACCAGCGCATGGGTGCTGGTTACGCCCGCTGCCGAGCCTTCGTGCCCTCCTGGGAGCAACTGCGCGCCGACACCGCACTCCCCCTGCTGGAATGGATCACCGACCCGGTCGAGCTGGTGTGGGGCGACCACGACCGCATGCTGGGTATCGCCCAGGCCGCCGCCTGGTCGGCAATCCTCGCCCGCGCCGACCTGCGCATCAGCCTGCAACCGGGGTGGGGCCACTACCCCTGGATCGACGCACCCGCCCAATTCGTCGCCTGGCTGGAGTCTGGCGCGCAAGGCTTCGTCGCCCACACCAAAGGCGGCCGCCTGCAACTGGCTGCGCTTGCCGGCCAGGCGGTGCCCGAAGCCCTGAGCCTCGACGATGGCCAAGACCCGCGCCTGGCCAGCTTGCTCGCCTCAGACATGGATGCCTTATGGGCCGTTCGCTCCTCCAGCTACGGTGAAGATCAGGCCGATGCCGCCAACGCCGGCCTGAGTACCACTTACCTGCGCGTACCTGGCCACGCCGTCACCGACCTTGTCAACGAGCTGCGTGAAGCCGGCGTCGAAGAAGTGGTGGTGCAGCGGTTCATCCAGCCGACGGTGTCTGGCATCGCCTTCGTGCGCCACCTTTCGGTGGAACTGGAGTGGCTCGAAGGCCACCTCGAAGCCCTGGCCGACGGCCAGGCCACCCCCCAGCGCGCGACGCTGTCGCGCCTGGGGCCCGCCTGGCAAAGCGGCCAGTTCGCCGAGCTGCATGGGCTGACAGCCACTGCGCTCTGGGACTTCCTGCAGGGCGTGCTGAAGGTGTTCCACTACGTCCCCGGCGACATCGAATGGGCCTGGGACGGCCAGCAACTGTGGTTGCTGCAGTACCGCCCGATCAGCGAGCACGGCTGGCGCCGCCACCTGACCTCGGCCAACATCGCCGAGATTCTGCCGCCCCAGCCCAGCCGCTTCGTCGAATACGCCCAGCGCCGCGCCGCCGCCAGCATCCCGGCGATCATGGCGCGCTGGGACAGCCGCGTGCTGCAGGACAACGAACCCTTCACCGCCGTGTTCGGCGGCGCCTCGTACATCAACAACGACCTGTTCCTGGCCCGGCTGGCCGACTGGGGTATCTGCGCCGCCAATTACGCCGGCGAAGTCGGCGGCGCCACCCCAGCCCTGCCCTGGCGCCCGGCACGCCTGCTGCGCTCGCTGCCGCGCCTGTGGCGCATGCAGCACGCTGCGCGCAGCCACCTGCAAGCCCTGGCCCCCGGCCTGCAACGCTTCGACGAGGAGCTGGCGCAGCTGCAGGCCGCCGCTGCCGACGGCCAGCAACTGGCGGACTGGTTCAGCCGCTTCTACGTCTTCGTGGTGCAAGGCAACCTGTGCATCGCCACCGCCCTGGCCAGCAGCGCAGGCGCCTGGCTCGGCCGGCCACCCACCGCCTACGACGACCTGCAGCACAGCCCCCACCGCCTACCGTGGGAAACCGACCCCGGCACCCCGCGCCCGGCGCCAACCGAACTGCCTCTGCAACCGATGCCGGCCTGGCCTTACGCCATCACACTGGCCCACCGCCTCGGCCTGCCCGGCCTGCGCGGATACTACCTGCAGGTGCGCGAATGGTACCGGGACAATTTGATGCGGATTTTCTTCCGCGTGCACCACGCCATGCCTGAAGCACAGCGGGCACACTGGTTCGCCCCGCATCCGGATGTACGCAGCCGCGATGGCAGCTTCTGGCAGGACGGCAGCATGGGCAGCGAGCAGGCCACCGGCTTCATGATCTATCCCGGCCAGGTGCAAGGCATCCTGGGCCAGGACATCCTCCTTGAAGACAGCCTCGACCCCGGCCGCCACGCCCAGTATCAGGCTGCGCGGGCAGTGATTGCGCGCATGGGTGGGCGGTTGTCCCATGGCTCGACCTTGCTGCGCGAACTGCGCAAGCCTTCGGCGGTGCTGCCGCAGGTGAGCAGTGAGTGGCTGGGGCGCGAGGTGCAGTATCGGGATGGGGAGTTGCTGTTGGTTGAAGGGCAACAATGATGAACGACAGGGAAGGTTCAACGAAGCTTATGACAAGGATTGCCAAGTGCCTGGTGCTCACAGTGCCGCTGATGCTGAGTGGCTGCTGGAGCACGCTCACTCACCTCGGTGGCGAGCGCTGCGTGTATCCGGGCACGCGCTTTGGCTGGAACTTTGCCACTCAGAACGGCGCTGGCGGCTGGGCTGGCCTGATCGACGTGCCCTTCTCTTTTGCGCTGGATACCGTGTTGCTGCCTTATGACCTGACGGCGTTTCTGCCTGAGGGGTTGGGCGGGGATGACCGGGAATGCAATCTGGATGGCTCGTTCAAGGTGATGTAGGTCGATGATCAGGCCCATTGGGCTTTATAGTGGCAGGAAGGGGGAGCTGAATGTACACGGAAACCGAGAAGTATCTTCAAGTCATGGCCGACATTGAACAGGCCTACAAACAGACTGTCCGCGCTGACCGCATGCAACGCCGGTCCGAAAAGGTCAGTCATCTGATATTTCGGCACTTCTGGATCGCGATGAGCTTGCCTTCTGTCCTGGCAGTAGTGCTGGCGTTCTTTGCAAAATACTCGCAGACACCTTGGCTCTTCCAGATTTGCTGGCTTTTGATCGCGCTTTCCTATCTGGCTATGTTCATCTACCCGTTCCTCACCCTGTGGGTGCTCAAGCATTCGCTGAGCAAGGTGATGCGCTCGCCCTTTGCCAGCCTGTTGGAGTGGAACGTCAAAATGACGATGACCGTTGACGCCCAGTACCTCCATACGCTGGCATCGCTCTCTTCCGGCACATTGAAGCTGGGAATGCTGGAACTCAAGAGCGAGCGAAACAGCTTCGAAAAGAGAACCTGGCTAGTCACCGGCGCGTTGGAGAAGATCGGTATATTCCCAGGCTTGCTCGCCCTCATTACCGGCCTCACGACGCTTGAAAAAAACCTGAGCAGTGCCGGCATACCCGATGCCATGCAGTGGGTGTTTGCCGTGGCCGTTGCTAACTTTTTTTTCTTTATACTGTGTGCCTACAGCCAAATGAAACTTGTGCACTACGATCGCATGGTCGCGCTGACCGAGCTGGCCCTTGAACAGCAGCGTGATGTGAACGCAGCCTCTTTGCAGAACTGCGCCCAGGAGCTGAATGTAATACCGCATTAACGGGAGCGCGCCGCCATGCCATACCCCATCGAACAGAAACTCGTCGTCGGCGTCGCCTCCAGCGCCCTGTTCGACCTGACCGTCTCCGACAACATCTACCAGTGCGAAGGCGTGGAGGCATACCGCCTGCATCAGGAAGAAAACCTCGACGTGCCTTTCCCCAAGGGCGTGGCCTTCCCGTTCATCCGCCGCTTCCTGAGCATCAACAAGGCTTTCCCCGAGCAGCTGCCGGTTGAGGTGGTGCTACTTTCGCGCAACTCGCCGGAGACCGGCCTGCGGGTGTTCCGCTCGATCAACCATTACAACCTGGACATCACCCGCGCGGCGTTCATGTCCGGCCGCTCGCCGTACGAATACATCCCCGCGTTCAACGCCTCGCTGTTTCTCAGTGCCCATGAGGGCGACGTGCAGCGCGCCATCGATGCCGATTACCCGGCCGGCCTGGTGCTGCCGACCAAGATCTACGATGACGAAATCGACACCGAGTTGCGGGTGGCCTTCGACTTCGATGGCGTGATTGCCGATGACGAGGCGGAGAGCGTGTACAAGCAGCGCCTGAACCTGGACGAGTTCCAGGCCCATGAACGCGATCGCAAGGCCATTCCGCACCAGCCGGGGCCTTTGGCGGATCTGTATCGCAAGCTATCGCTGATTCGCAAGCTGGAAGACCGCAAGTTGGCGCAAGACCCCGCATACAAACGGATCTTGCGTATCGCGATCGTCACGGCGCGCAATGCGCCTGCCCATGAGCGGGTGGTGACGACGCTGAAGAACTGGGGTGTTTCGCCGGATGAATCCTTCTTCCTCGGCGGAATGGAAAAGGACCGGGTGCTAAAGATTCTGAAGCCGCACATGTTCTTCGATGATCAGCGCAGCCACTTGTTCTCGGCGGCCGGAGACCTGCCGATGGTCCACGTGCCATTTGGTATAGCGAACAAAGTGCGGGCAGCGCAGCCTGCAGTGCCAGAAACGCCGGACGATGACCCGCTCGCAGAAGCAAAACCTGCAGGCCGCTTCGCCGAAGGAACATGAGCATTTGTTGGCCGGTGCGCGCATGGATACAATCGCCGGTTTGCTTGCGACAGGAAGTCCCCATGCAACGAATCGTCATCCTCGGTAACGGTGGCAGCGGCAAGTCCACCCTCGCCCGCTTGCTCGGCGAACGCCTTGAGCTGCCCGTCGTCCACCTGGACGAACTGTTTTGGGAGCCCGGCTGGGCCGAGCCGGACGCCGAGCAGTTCCGCGAACGAGTGCGCGAGGCAGTAGCCGGCGATGCCTGGGTTTGCGAGGGCAACTATGCGCGCCGCACGTTCGACCTGCGCCTGCCGCGGGCTGACCTGGTCATCTGGCTGGACACGCCTCGGCTGACCTGTTTCATGCGGGTACTGCTGCGCCTGCTGCGTAACCAGCCACGCCCTGATCGGGCGGATGGCTGTGAAGAAAGGCTCGACGTCGAATTCCTCAAGTTCGTGTGGACGTTCGACCGCGGCTACCGACAAGGCATCGAAGCCGTGCGCCAGAAGGTCGGGCCGCAGGTGCCTGTGCTGCATTTGCAGGGCAAGCGGCAAGTCAGGGCATTTGTCGAAGGCTTACCTGCCGCCAATGGCAACCCGGCATCGATGCTGAAAGACGTTTGAGCATCGCCAAGGGCATTGGGGCCGCTTTTCGGCCTCAAGGCGACTGCCGAGGCATGCACTTCTCGACCAGCGTATCCCGGTTGGCATTGTTGGGGAGTGTCTTCAAACGGTCGGGCTGGCAGTGCTCATCGGACACTGCGTAGTGGGAAGAGTCGTCGCCGCAGGCCGCCAGCAACAAAGCGGTGAGAATCACAAGAAGGGATTTGCGAATCATCTGCTCACTCACTCCATTGAAGGGCGGAGGCTTGGCATAAGAAAAGATTCTTGCCCAAATAGTAGCGCGTCACAGGGCGAGTTCAATGCCAGACTGGCACTGATTCACCAGACGATGCTGCCCACTTGCGGACATGAGGCACTGCATGAGCCTGATACCCAACCTGAATGGCCAAGCCAACGTCATGATTGCCGGCGCCAGCCGAGGCATCGGTTTGGCGCTGTGCACGGCATTGTTGGCCCGTGATGAGGTAACCAGGCTCTGGGCCGTCGCACGCAACGCCAAAGGCAATGGCGCGCTTGCACAACTCACCAGGCAACACGGCGAGCGCCTGGTGCTGGTGGATTGCGACGCGCGTGACGAACAAGCACTGGCAGCCCTCGCAACCGGGCTCGGGCATACCTGCGATCACCTTCATTTGGTCATCAGCACCTTGGGCACTCTTCATCAGGACGGCGCCAAGGCAGAGAAATCCCTGGCGCAGCTGGATCTGGCCGGCCTGCAGGCGAGCTTTGCGAGCAATGCCTTCGCACCGATATTGCTGCTCAAGCATCTGCTGCCCTTGTTGCGCAAGGAGCCCGCCACCTTTGCAGCGCTGTCAGCCAGGGTGGGTTCTATCGGCGATAACCGCCTGGGTGGTTGGTACAGCTATCGGGCAAGCAAGGCGGCGCTCAACCAGTTGCTGCACACGGCCAGTATCGAGCTCAGGCGCCTGAACCCGGCAGCCACGGTGCTGGCGCTGCACCCTGGGACCACGGACACGCAGCTGTCGCGACCGTTTCAAGGGAATGTGCCGGCGGGGAAGCTGTTTGGCCCTGCGTTTGCGGCGCAATGTGTCATCGAGCAGGTGGCGCGGTTGGGGCCTTCGGACAGCGGAGGGTTCTGGGCGTGGGACGGGCGCGCGATTGAATGGTAAGACCATCGCCAGTCGCAAGCCCGCAAAGCGCTACCCCTTGCCCGCGCCGACCTCATCCATGAAATCAGCAAGAAACACCTCAAGCCGCGCATGGCGCTCGGCCGCCAGGCGGGCCCCTTCACCGGTCGTGAAGCCCGAGGCAAGTTTCAGCAGCTTGGTTTGAAAGTGTTCGATCGCATACGCCGAATCCCGATACGCCCTGCCCTGTGCAGCGGGGTTCTCGAAGTCGTATAGCGCCGACCCCATTCGCCCAGCCGTATAGAAGCACCGGGCAATGCCCAGCGCACCCAAGGCGTCCAGCCGGTCACTGTCCTGAAGGATCCTGGCCTCAAGGGTGCGCGGCTCGAAGCCGGCCGAGTAGCTGTGGGCCTTGACGGCATGTGCCACCTGCTCGATGCGCTGCGAAGGCCAGCCCAGCTCAGCCAGGATCGACGCGGCCTTGTTCGCAGACAGCGTCGACGCCTGGTCACGCAGTGGCGAGTTCTTTTCTACTGCGACACAGTCGTGCAGCAGCGTCGCCGCAAACAGCACTTGCAGGTCGCCACCTTCCACCCGCTGAATCCGCTGCGCGTTTACCCACACACGATGGATATGGGACAGGTCGTGGGAGCCATCCTGCTGGCCAACCGGCAGGTATTTCAGCAACTCGGCGGCGAGGATCTGGAACGGGGCAAACGCTTCGCTATTCATCTGAGGTGTATTCCATACGCGACAATTGCGCGGGGTTTACTAGTCGACCAGCTCGACGTAGCTGGACTCGCCCCCGCCCTCTGCACCGGACAACCAGCCCCAGACAAAGTGCAGCGTTGTACGCCCATGTGAATCCTGGCCCACCTCGCCGCGCGACCAGCCAGCGAGAAGCTCACCCTCCGTGGTGACGCACTGAAAAAGCAGTTCGAAGGTATCGGTGCCCGTCACTCGGCCTACCTGGTTGCCCACACGGATGCGGCCGCCCTGGTAAGTGCTGGTGATGGCCTCACCGTCAACAAAGTAACGGAAAATCGTGCCGTCACCGGACAGCCCTTGGCTGTTGCTGGCGACGGTGAATCGACGGTTGTGCAAGCGTTCGTACATATCAGAAAAGTTATCCATGACCCTCGTGCCTTCACGTGACATTCCATTTCAGACAGCCGAACCTTAGCCGAACAGCGTGGGCACTACCATCTGAAGGTCCGTTTTTGACACATTGAACTGTCAGGGAACTGAACCATACTGGCTCACGTGCTGGCATCCACCCTTTCACCCCTGACGATCGAGACCTGCCCATGGCCCGCCTGTTCAACCCATCGCCAGGCCTGCGTGACGCCGCGCCCAATCGCTGGGACTGGATCCTGTTGCCGCTGGTGCTGGTATTGCTGGTGCTTGCCGCCTATGGCGCCATGCAGATGAGCCGCCCGTTCGTGGTCGGCGAGGCGCTGCCGATTTCCCTCGATCCGGCCAACCTGCCCTACTACCTGATGCGCACCATCCTGCGGATGTTCATCGCGCTGGGCTTCTCGCTGCTGTTCGCCTTTATCTTCGCCGCCCTGGCAGCCAAGTACCGCGCCGCCGAGAAGGCCATGATCCCGCTGCTGGATGTGCTCCAGTCGGTGCCCATCCTGGGCTTCCAGGCCATCGCCATCGCCCCTTTCATCGCGCTGTTCCCGGGCAACCTGCTGGGTGTGGAGTGCGCGGCAATCTTTGCCATCTTCACCTCCCAGGCATGGAACATGGCGCTGAGCCTGTACCAGTCGTTCCGCACCGTGCCGCCGGAGCTGAACGAGGCTGCGCGGATATTCCGCCTCTCGGCCTGGCAGCGCTTCTGGCGCCTGGAGCTGCCGTTCGCCATGCCCGGCCTGCTGTGGAACATGATGATGTCGATGTCCGGCGGCTGGTTCTTCCTGGTCGCCGCCGAGGCCATCTCGGTGGCCGGGCAGGACATCAAGCTGCCCGGCATCGGCTCCTACATCGCCGTGGCCATCGACCAGCGCAACCTTGGCGCCATCGTCTGGGCCATCGGCGCGATGCTCACCGGCATCCTGCTTTACGATCAGCTGTTCTTCCGCCCGCTGCTGGCCTGGGCCGACCGCTTCCGCTTCGAAGACACCCAGGGCGACACCGCGCAGCGCTCCTGGGTGCTTGACTTTGCCCGCCGCAGCCGTTGGCTGAGCGCCTTCAGCGAGCGGCTGGACAAGGGCATGCAAAACGCCATGGGCTGGTTCGCCCTGCGCCACGACGGCAGCGTGGCACGGCGCCAGTGGCTGAGCCTGCCAGCCTGGTGGCCACGCGCCTGGGACATCTTCCTGGTACTGGCCTGTTCCTTCGCCTTCTTGCGCCTGGGGCTGTTCGTGCACCAGGACGTCGGCTGGGGCGAAGCCTTGCACGTGCTCGGCCTGGGCCTGATCACCCTGTGCCGGGTGATGCTGCTGATCGGCCTGGCCTCGCTGGTGTGGGTGCCGCTGTCGATCTGGATCGGCCTGCGCCCACGCTACTCGCAGAAGGTCCAGGCGCTGGCGCAGTTCCTTGCCGCCTTCCCGGTCAACCTGCTGTTCCCGCTGGTGGTGTTGCTGCTGGTGCACTTCCAGCTCAGCCCGAACATCTGGCTGAGCCCGCTGATGGTATTCGGCACCCAGTGGTACATCCTGTTCAACGTGGTCGCGGGCGCGGCGACCATCCCCTACGAACTGCGCCTGGCCGCCGACAACCTCGGCCTGCGCGGCTGGCTGAAATGGAAGCGCGTGTACCTGCCGGCGGTATTCCCCAGCTTCGTCACCGGTGCCATTACCGCCAGCGGTGGCTCGTGGAACGCCAGCATCGTCGCCGAGTACGTCAGCTGGGGCGACACCTCGCTGGTGGCCGACGGCCTGGGCAGCTACATCAAGCAGATGACCGACGCCGGCGACTTCCACCGCATTGCCTTGGGCATCGGCGTGATGTGCATTTATGTGATGCTGCTGAACCGCTTTTTCTGGCGCCGCCTGTACCTGCTCGCCGAAAGCCGTCGTTGAGGACCTGCCATGAAACAACTGTTGATCGAACTCAAGGGCGTGAGCAAGGCCTTCCAGGCCTCCGACGGCACCCCGCGCACCATCCTCGAAGGTGTCGACTTCCACCTGCGTGAACGTGAGATCGTCGCCCTGCTCGGCCGCTCCGGGTCGGGCAAGTCGACCCTGCTGCGGATCATCGCCGGCCTGGTCGGCGCCGACCGCGGCACCGTCAACTACCGCGGCCGGCCGATCCACGGGCCGGTGGGCGGTGTGGCCATGGTCTTCCAGACCTTCGCGCTGTTCCCCTGGCTGACCGTGCAGCAGAACGTCGAACTCGGCCTGGAAGCCCAGGGCGTGACCCCGGCGGAGCGCCAGCGCCTGGCCGACGCGGCGCTGGAGCTGATCGGCCTGTCCGGCTTCGGCGGCGCCCTGCCACGCGAACTGTCTGGCGGCATGCGCCAGCGTGTGGGCATCGCCCGCGCCCTGGTGATGAACCCCGAGGTGCTGCTGATGGACGAGGCCTTCTCGGCGCTCGACGTGCTCACCGGCGAAACCCTGCGCGACGACATGCTCGAGCTCTGGGAAGAACGCCGCATCACCACCCGCAGCATGCTGGTGGTGTCGCACAACATCGAGGAGACGGTGATGATGGCCGACCGCATCCTCATCCTTTCCAGCGACCCAGGCCGGGTGCGCTCGGAACTGCACATCGACCTGCCGCGCCCGCGCAATGCCGACTCTGCGGAGGTTCGCGCGCTGGTCGACGAGGTCTACGCACTCATGACCCAGCGCCCCGAGGCCATCGCCGCTGCGGGCGCGCCGCCGGCCGTGGAGCTTGGCTACCGGCTGCCCGACGCCGACATCGCGCGGATGGAGAGCGTGCTCGAGCTGATCGCCGGCGAGCCGTTCAACGGTGAGGCCGACCTGCCGCACCTGGCCGAAGAAACCGAGCTGCCCGACGAGGTGCTGTTCCCGATCTACGAAGCCCTGGGCCTGCTCGGCTTCGCCCAGGTGGTCGAGGGCGACATCCGCCTCACGCGCCACGGCCGCAACTACGTGACCGCCCGCCAGGCGCGGCGCCAGGACCTGTTCGCACGCCAGTGCAAAGGCCGCGTGTCACTGATCGGCTATATCCTCGACAGCCTGCACCTGGAGCCTGCCGGCCTGCTGGAAAAAACCGTGCTCGACCGCCTGACGGAGTACATGGACGCCGACGAGGCCGAGCGCGTGCTCAAGGTGGCCATCGAGTGGGGGCGCTATGCCGAACTGTTCGAGTACGACTTCCACACTCGCCGCCTGACCCTGGCGCGGGAAATCATGGATGAGCATTGAGCCCGCTGAGCGTCACTTGCCGCTGGTCACCCGGGTCCACATCCGGGTGCTCAGGCGCATCCCGGCTGGCGACAAGGTCTTGATCGGGAACAGCGTGTCGAGCACCGCTTCCGGCGGGTAGATAGCCGGATTGTCGCGCAGCTCGGGCTTGATATACGCCAACGCCGCCGCATTGCCGTTCGGGTACTTCACCGTGTTGCTGATGTTGGCGATCACCTTCGGCTCCAGCAGGTAGTTCAGGTAGGCATAGCCATTCTCGCGGTGCGGCGCCCCCTTGGGCATTACCACCATGTCCACCGCCACTGTCGACCCCTCCCGCGGAATGCTGTAGCCAACATTCACCCCGTTGCCCGCCTGCTGTGCGCTGGCCATGGCCTGCAGCACATCACCACTGAAGCCGATGGCTACGCAGATGTTGCCATTGGCCAGGTCACTGACGTATTTGGACTGGTGGAAATAGCTGATGTAAGGCCGTACCGCAAGCAATGCCGCCTCGGCCTGCTTCAGGTCCTCGGGCTTTTCGCTGTGCGGGTCCAGGCCGAGGGTCCTGAGGGTGATCGAGATGATCTGCGTCGGGTTGTCGAGGAAGGCCACACCGCACTTGCCAAGCTTTTCGATGTTCTCTGGCTTGAACAACAGGTCCCAGGACTGGGTGACCTCGGTGCTGCCGAAGATCGCCTTGATCTTGTCGACGTTGTAGCCGATGCCGGTCGTAACCCACATGTACGGCACCGCATAGCGATTGCCCGGGTCGCTCGCTTCGAGGATCTTCATCAGCTTGGGGTCGAGGTTGTGCCAGTTGGGCAGCTTGCTGCGGTCCAGCTCTTCGATGGCGCCGGCCTTGATCAGCCGCGGCAGAAAGTGGTTGGACGGGCTCGCCAGGTCGTATCCACTGTTGCCTGTCATCAGCTTGGCTTCGGTGGTCTCATTGCTGTCGATCAGGTCGTAGGTGGTCTGAATACCGGTTCGCCGCGTGAACTCGGCCAAGGTGTCGTCGGCGATGTAACCACTCCAGTTGGCAATGTTGACCTGTTCTTGCGCCTGCACTGTCGCGGCCAGCAATGCCGAGGACAACAGGGCCACACATGTGAGCTTGATCATGGGACGGTTCTCTTGTTCTTGTTTGATTGGGTGATTGAACGATCAGCGTTCCAGCCGCGCGCGTTGTACTTCCCAGGCCATGCGCAGCTTGGCACCCAGGTCGAAGAATGGCCGCGGCGGCAGGTAGCCAGGGCTGGCCTGGCCGAGTACGTCGCCAAGCAAGGTCGAGTCGGCGCCGATTGCCATTTCGACCAGCAGGCGCCCCCACAGGGTGCCGCGGGCAACGCCGGAGCCATTGCAGCCGGCCACCGCATGCAGGCCGTCCGCGACCCGGGCGAAATACGGCTCGCCGCTACGGGTGCCGCTGAGATGGCCGGTCCAGGTGTATTGCAGGTCCTGTGCGGTGATGCCGGGAAAGCGCTTTTGCAGCCCCAGCAGGTGCTGGCCCTGGCGCGCGGCCAGGCCACGGCTGCCAATGTCGTGCTGGCGGTACTCGACGGTGTTGCGGATCAGCAGGCGGCGCCCCGGCAACAGGCGCAGGGTGCAGCCGCCTGGCAAGGTGGACAGCACACCCCAGCCCTGTTCGTCGAACAGCTGCTGCCAGTGCGCCCCGTCCAGCGGGCGGGTGATGCTTGCACTCAACTCCAGCGGGAAGGTACCGCTGCGCTTGAGCCCGACCCTGGGCAGGAACGCACCGACACAGGCCAGTACCTGCCGGGCCTGTACCTCGCCGTCCTCGGTGCGGGCAACCCAGCCCTGGCCCGGGCGACGGCGCAGGTCGGTCACCGCGCTGTGCTCGAAGACCTCCACCTGCGCTGGCAACCCATCAGCCAGCCCTTTGACGTAACGCGCCGGCTGCAGCAGGCCGTTACCGCCAGCGCAGTGGATAGCCCTTGAGTAGAAGGCGCTGCCCAGGCGCCGTTGCAGGCACTCACCGTCGAGGTAGCTTGCCTGGGCACCGACGGCGCCCAGCGTCTCCAGTGTGCGCTCGACCTGAGGCAGATGCGCCGGCTGGTGGACCGCGAAGTGGTAGCCGTGGTCGCTGAACTCGCAGTCGATGGCCAGCTCAGCGATTCGCTGGCGGACTTCACCACCCGCTGCGGCCCCGATGCGCGAGGCGACCTGATAGGCGGCAAAGCCCGGGCTGCCGAGCAGTTCGTCGGCACCGGGCAGTTCATGGCTGACCACAAAACCCGAGTTGCGTGCCGAAGCACCCTGAGCAACCCGCTGACGCTCCAGCAACAGGATGCGCTGTGATGGAAAACGGCGCGCCAGGGTATGGGCCGCCGACAAGCCGGTGATGCCGCCGCCGATGATCAGCCAATCGACCTTGTGGGTGCCTAGCAGGCGCGGCCGCTGGGGCGATTCACCGGCCAGCGCGATCCAGCCACAGTGGTTGTTCATTACGTGCCACTCCTTCAAAATCGATGCACAGGCGTGATCGGCGGTTGCCTGCCAAAACGCGTCTTGTGCCCAATTTACGAGTGCGCCAGCGCAATTTCTAACGCTAATATTTCATTCATCCATTCGGAATTTGCATGGATAAAAACCTTCGCCTGCCGTCGCTACAGGCGTTACAGGCCCTGGTCCGGGTCGCCGACACCAGCAACTTCACCGAGGCTGCGCGCCAGTTGCACCTGACCCAGAGCGCCATCAGCCGGCAGATCCAGCAACTTGAGGAGCACTTCCAGACCGCGTTGTTCGACCGCACCAGCCGCAAGGTCGCGCTGACCGCCCACGGGCACGAGGTCTACGTGGTGGCGAAGAACATGCTGAACACCCTGCGCACGCTGGAGGAGAAACTGGCGCCAACACCGCTGGACCGGCCTTTTCGCATCCGCATCTTCGTGTCGCTGGCGGTACGTTGGCTGCTGCCCCGGCTGACCTCGTTCTACGCTGGCAACCCTGGCCTGACCCTGTCGATCGAAACGGTCAGCGGCGACCTGGTAGACACCGGCGGCGACTGTGACGCTTATGTGCTGTACCTGCCGGGCGGCCTGGACGAGCGCCCACTGACGCCGCTGTTCGACGAGTACCTGATCCCGGTCTGCGCGCCCGTGCTGAGCGACGGCCGCAGCCCGCCCCGGCGCGCCGCCGAGCTTGCCAGCCATGCGCTGATCCACGGCTCCACCTCGCGCTACGAATGGACCCTGTGGCTCAAGGCGCAACCAGACCAGCCCGCGCACCAGTACCAGCACCTGCTGTTCAACCTTGACGACCTGGCGCTGGACGCCGCCACCCGCGGCATGGGCATCGCCATGACCGACCGCATGCTGGCCCACGACGCCCTACAGCGCGGCGACCTCGTGGTGCCTTTCGGCGAAGCGCTGAAAACCGGCGGCGTGTATGCCCTGTGGCTGCGCGACAGCGGCGTTGCTCACCCCGCGTGCCAGGCCGTACTCAAGTGGTTCGAGGAACAGGTGGAGCAGACGATGCAACCGGAGCGACGCGCTACGTGAACGGCACCGGGCAACCCTCCCAGTGGTCGGTCACGACCGAACGCTGCCGTTCGCAAGCAAAAGGCAGCTTGCGTGAAATCCAGCTTTGGTGTCATAACCAGTGGGCTGCACAGTGCCTCACCTCGCCAGCCTGCTCACGGCTGGCCCGCTCAAAGGGAGACGACAATGAAGCTCTTTTACTCGCCAGGTGCCTGTTCACTCTCGCCGCACATCGTCCTTAACGAACTGGACCTGCCCTACACCGTCGAAAAAGTCGATCTAAAGACCCACACCACTGCCAGCGGCGCGGATTTCTACACGCTCAATGCCAAGGGCTACGTGCCAGCCCTGCAGTTGGATACCGGTGAAGTCCTCACCGAGGGCCCGGCCATCATCCAGTACCTCGCCGAGCAGAAACCCCAGGCCAACCTGCTGCCCCCTGCGGGCTCGCTGGAGCGCGCACGGGTGCAGGAATGGCTGAACTTCATTGGCACCGAGGTGCACAAGACCCTCGCCGCCCTGTTCAACCCGAGCATCGCCCCGGAGGCCAAGAGCAAGACCATCGACACCTTCGGCAAACGCCTGGGCTTTGTGGAAAAGGCACTGCAAGGCAAGGACTACCTGACCGGCAAGGCCTTCAGCGTGGCCGACGCCTACCTGTTTACCATCGTCAACTGGGCGCCCATGCTGGGCATTGACCTCTCGCCCTGGCCAACGGTGGCGCAGTTCCAGAAACGCGTCGCCAGCCGCCCGGCCGTGCAGAAGACCCTGCAGGCTGAAGGCTTGATCTGAGCTACGCGGGGCTCATTTTGCAAGGCTTGCGCGATCTCGCTCTCACAGAACTGCACATGACATTCTGATCTGCGCAGATCTGTGGGAGCGATCCGACAAGCCCGCCCCCACAGAGTTACTGTTGACCTTGCAGGTAGCTTCACGCCTGCGCGCGGTTTCTATACTTCGCTAATCGCCAGCCCTGCCAGGAGCCACCCAGCATGCCTCCCGTTCATGACGCCGCCCAGACCGGATTCTCCCGCCAGGCGCAGACCTACACCCAGGGCCGGCCCACCTACCCCGAAGCCTTATCCACCTGGCTGCGGCAGGTGGTGATGATCGACGGGCACACCCGTGTGGTCGATCTTGGCGCCGGCACCGGCAAGTTCACCCGCCTGCTGCTACCGCTGACTGATCGGCTGGTTGCCGTCGAGCCCATCGATGCGATGCGCCAGGAATTCGCCAAGTACGTGCCCGGTATCGAGGTGCTTGCCGGAACAGCCCAGGCAATAGCTTTGCCCGCTGCCAGCGCAGACGTGGTGTTGTGCGCCCAGGCCTTCCACTGGTTCGCAGACGCCCAGGCACTGGCAGAAATCCATCGGGTGCTCACACCTGGCGGGCGCCTGGGGCTTGTGTGGAACGTACGGGACGAATCGGTCGACTGGGTCGCGGCGATTACCCGGATCATCACCCCTTACGAAGGCGATACGCCGCGCTTTCATACCGGCCAATGGCGCACAGCATTCGACGGTTCAGGTTTCTCGGCACTGGAACTGACATGCTTCGAGCACACTCACCGCGGTAGCGCCGAAATGGTGATCATGGACCGCTTTCTGTCGGTCAGTTTCATCGCCAGCCTGCCGCCTGCGGACAAGGCCGAGGTTACCCGGCAACTGCGCGAACTGATCCAGACGCATCCGGCGCTGCGGGGCCAGGAAACCATCGCGTTTCCCTACCAGACCCACGCGTACCTCTGCCATCGGCTTGGCTGAAGGTCGGCTCAGAACGAGTCCCACAGCACAATTGCTCACACAAAGCAGCTGATAATGTCCACAATTCAGCACCATATCTGTTGTGAATAATGCGCTCGGAATGTATATTTTTCTGCAGCTGATGGCCCAGTGCCATGTCACTTGTCGCGCGGTTTCAGCCCCTGCAATCAGTGAAGGGATTCATCCTGAGTGAAGGGGCTTGAGGTACGTGCGTATTCACTCAATGCCCTCATTCCAGGTTTCTATCGCCGTCGCCTTCCCTGGCCACGGCAGCATTCCCTTACCTCGTGCAACAGGACCCCAACGGGCATCGCCCGGTAATGGCTATTTCAGGAACGATCAAAAGAAGGGCTATGCAGATGTTCGATGTAATCGGGAAGGTGTTGGCTGATATCAGCGTGAGGTCAAAGCTGACCCTGGGCTTTGCCCTGGTCTTGTTGTTGACCCTTGTGATTGCCGGCATCGGCTGGGGCGGCTTGAGCGGCCTGGGCGAGCGCAGTGCCAAGCTGAGCAGTATCGCCAAGATCAACGAAGAGGCACGCGACGTGCGCATCGCGCGCCTGAACTACACCGTGTCCCCCGGTTCTGCGCAATCTGCACTCATGGTCAAGGCGATGGATGAGCTCGGGCTTCGCATCGAAACGCTCGCAAAGCAGTTCACCGACCCGGAGGACCTGCGCTGGATAGGCCAGGCAGGCAACGCAGTCGAACGCTACCGTACACACTTCCAGGATTATGCCCGTGCCATCGAAGGGCACAACGACGCCCAGGCCAGCCAGGCCTTGGAAGTGCTTGAGGCCGACCTCAAGGGGTTGCTCGAAGCGTCCGGGCAATTGTCGAACAGCCAGTCAGCAAAGCGTGACCATGAAGTGCAGTCGTCGATCCAGCGGTTGATCCTCGCGACATTGCTGGCTTTGGTGCTCGGTGCTATGGCGGCCTGGTTGATCACGCGCCTGATCGTGTTGCCGTTGAAACAAGCCCTGCAGAGCGCAGAGCGGGTAGCCAATGGCAATTTGAGCCAGGATATCGAGGTTTCGCGGCGTGACGAGCTGGGCGAGCTGCAGGCCAGCATGCAGCGCATGACCCTTAACCTGCGTGACCTTATCGGCGGGTTGCGCGACGGCGTGGTGCAAATTGCCAGTGCCGCCGAGGAGCTGTCTGCCGTGACCGAGCAAACCAGTGCGGGCGTCAGCAGCCAGAAGGTCGAGACAGACCAGGTGGCCACGGCCATGAATGAAATGGCCTCCACTGTGCAGGACGTGGCACGCAGCGCCGAGCAGGCCTCGAATGCGGCAGTCAATGCCGGCCATGAGGCACGCGAAAGCGACGCCGTCGTCAACCAGGCCATCGAACAGATTACCCATCTGGCCACCGAGGTGGGTCATTCGACCGAGGCCATGGCCGGGCTCAAGCAAGAAAGTGACAAGATCGGCACGGTGCTGGATGTGATCAAGTCGGTCGCCCAGCAGACCAACTTGCTCGCCCTGAACGCGGCCATCGAAGCGGCACGCGCTGGTGAGGCCGGTCGTGGTTTTGCCGTGGTCGCCGATGAAGTTCGCAGCCTGGCGCAACGCACCCAAAGCTCCACTGAAGAAATCGAAGAGCTGATTGGCGGCCTGCACCGCGGCACGCAGCAGGTGGGCGATATTCTGGAGCGCAGCCGCGCCCTGACCAGCAACAGTGTCGAACTCACCCGCCGCGCCGGCGCTTCGCTGTTGAACATCAGCCGTTCGGTGTCCACCATCGAATCGATGAACCTGCAGATCGCCACGGCTTCGGAGCAACAGAGCGTTGTGGCCGAGGAGATCAATCGCAGCGTGCTCAACGTACGCGACGTGTCCGAGCAGACGGCCACCGCCAGCGAGGAAACCGCCGCATCCAGTGTCAAGCTGGCCCGGCTGGGTGCGGACCTGCAAGTGCTGGTGGGCAAGTTCAAGCTCTGAGCTTAGCCAGTGGCCCGTGCAGGTTGTGACTGCATGGGCCAGCGGCTGCTCGTAACATCACGCAGCCCAGGTTTCATGCAGATGACGCCATAGAGCGCGATCTCCCTGAAGGCTGAACAGTGCGGTCGAGATGCGTGTCTTCGCGTCCTGGCCGGGCTGGCGATGTGTCTCCTGATAGCGGATCACTGCCCCCTCCGGCCATTGCGCCAATGTTTCCAGCTCGGTCAGCTCAATGGTCAAGCCTGGTTGGCCACCCGCACGTTTTGCGAACAAGGTTGCCACATCCTGCAGGCATACCTGAACACCGGTAGGCGTGATCATGGAGAAGTCCTGGGTGAAGCGCTCGATCATCGCCTCAACCTGGCCTTCTCCTCTGGCGAACAGCGCCTCGATCAGTACGTGCAGGTCGATGACTTCTTGTAGGTAACGATTCATGGCATTCCAGTCCTGGGTTGATTGCCGATTATGACTGATCACCCAGGACAATGAGTGCTCATGGATCCCCTCCGAGGCACGCGATGAAAAGTACAAACCGTCGCCCCGGATCCGTCTCGTCATGAAATGAAAATTCGCTGACGTGCGATGAGAAGTGGCCGCTGCCACGGCTGCCTTAGAGTCGGTGCACAACAAGACCGTGCCCGGAATCAAGAGAGCAGCCATGAGCAGACCCACCCGAACGAGCGACACCGCCACCCAGCAAGCTCCAGCAACCGCCCGAAAGCGTCGCACGCGCAAGCAGGCCGACCTCCCGGAAGACTCTCCGTATCAAGCGCTGATCGACGCCGCGGCCAACCAGACCCTGGCGGCCAACCCGCTGGTCAGCATGCGCCCGGCTGACCTGGCCGGTTGGGCCGGTTGCCTGCTCAAGGCCGTGGGCAAGTCGCCGCTCAAGGCTGGCGCCCATGTAGGCGGTTACCTGAAGGCGCTGGGTGGCATCGTCGGTGGCCACTCCGGCATCGCGCCAGACCCGAAGGACAAGCGCTTTGCCGATCCGGCCTGGCAATCCAATGCCTTCTTGCGTGCACTGCTGCAAAGTTACCTGGCCGGCCAGAGTGAGTTGACCCGCTTCATCGAGACCAGCGACCTTGCCCCGCTGGAAAAGAGCCGCGCCCGGTTCATTGCGGCACTGCTGGCCGATGCCCTGGCACCCAGCAACTCACCACTGACCAACCCGGCGGCGCTGCGCAAGCTGGTGGACACTGGCGGCATGAGCCTGGCCAAGGGCATCGGCCAGTTCGGCCAGGACATCCTGCATAACCGCGGCCTGCCGAGGCAGGTCGACAGCTCACCGTTCAAGGTTGGGGAGAACATCGCCACGGCCAAGGGCGAAGTGGTGTTTCGCAACGAGATGTTCGAGCTGCTGCAGTTCGCCGCCACCACCGCAAATGTCTATGCCAGGCCACTGGTGATGTCGCCACCGCAAATCAACAAGTACTACGCCATCGACCTGTCGCCGGAAAAAAGCCTGATCAAGTGGATTCAGGACAGCGGGGTAACCCTGTTCGTCATCAGTTGGCGCAACCCCACCCGCGAGCATCGCGACTGGGGCCTGGCCGATTACGCGCTGTGCCTGGACCAGGCGGTGGACGTGGCGCGCAGCATCACCCGCAGCCCGGATGTGAACATGTGGGGCTCCTGCTCGGGCGGTATCACCCTGGCCGCCTACCTGGGTTGGCTGGCGGCGCGTGGCGAGGGCCACAAGGTGGCCAATACCAGCTGGGCGGTGTGCGTGCTCGACATGCCTTCGGCGTTGGGCGACACCACCCTGGGGCTGTTCAACACCCCCTCGGCCCTGCGCGCGGCCAAGGCCAGCTCGCGGCGCAAAGGTGTGCTGAGCGGCCAGGACATGGCGCGCATGTTCGCCTGGATGCGCCCGAACGACCTGATCTGGAGCTACTGGGTCAACAACTACCTGCTGGGCAACAAACCGCCGGCTTTCGACATCCTGGCCTGGAACAACGACACCACGCGGCTACCGGCCCAGCTGCACGCTGACTACCTCGACCTGATCCAGCAGAACCCCTACAGCCACCCGGGTACCCTGCAGATTGCCGGCGAGTCGATCGACATGACCCAGGTGCAGGTGGGCGCCTATGTGGTTGGCGGTACCACCGACCACATCACCCCCTGGCAGGGCTGCTACCGCACTGCCCGGCTGTTTGGCGCAGACACCACCTACGTGCTGTCCAACGCTGGCCACTTGCAGAGCCTGGTAAACCCGCCGGGTAACCCGAAGTCGTTCTTCTACACGGCACCGGCCGACGCCGAGGCCCCGGAAACCTGGCTGCAGAACGCCGGGGAACGCCAGCAAGGCAGCTGGTGGCCACACTGGCGCGAATGGATCGGCCAGCGCTCGGGCGACAGCCGGGCCGCACCGAAGAAGCCCGGTTCGCGCAAGTACCCCCCCCTGTGCCCCGCACCTGGCACCTACGTCATGGCGCGTTGAGTCAACGCCTGCAGTCGCGAAGGGCCGTTGACGGTGAGGGTGCATGAGCAGCAGTGAACCTTCGTGGCGTTCGCGGCTCAGTTGTGCAGAGCACGCTTGCGACTTCGACAAAGGATTGCCATGCCCCATGCCCCCTCCACCACCCTCCCCGCGATGCGCGTAGAACGTGAACTGAGCCTGCGGGCGGTGCTCACTGGGGCGCTGTTGGGCATCTTGCTCACGCCTTCGAATGTGTATGCAGGGCTGAAGATCGGCTGGTCCTTCAACATGTCGATCATTGCCTTGCTGATCGGTTTCGCCCTGTGGCAAGGGCTCGCGGGGCGCAGGGAAAACCGGCCTGCGTGGACACTGCACGAAAGCAACATCAACCAGACCGTGGCCTCGGCCGCCGCCTCCATCGTCTCTGGCGGGCTGGTCGCGCCGATTCCCGCCTACACCCTGCTCACCGGTCACCAGCTGGACCCGGTGCCGATGATGGCCTGGGTGTTCTCGGTGAGCTTTCTGGGCATCTGGATCGCCTGGTATCTGCGCCCTGCCCTGCTCAACGACCATGGCCTGAAATTCCCCGAGGGCATGGCGACCCTGGAAACACTGCAGCAAATCTACAACCACGGGCGCGAAGCCATGGCGCGAATCAAGGTGCTGTGCAGCGCCGCGCTGTTGTCCGGGCTGGTGAAGTGGATCGACGGGTTCGTCTGGGCGATACCGCGCTGGGCGCCCACACCTGCTCTCGAGCGCCTGACCTTCACGCTCGACCCTTCGCTGATGCTGATCGGCTTCGGCAGCATCATCGGCATACGTGTGGGCCTGACGCTGCTGATCGGCGCCGCTTTGGCCTGGGGCGGGCTGGCGCCGTGGTTGATCGAACATGCTCTGGTGGTGCTTGCCCCGGACGCCAGCGGCCCACAGTTCGCCGCACTGGTGGAATGGCTGTTGTGGCCGGGTGTAAGCCTGATGGTGTGTGCGACCCTGGCTTCGTTGATGGTTCGTCTTTTCCAGGTACCCCGGCGCACACCCGCCAACCTGCGCGTGCCGCGCGCCAAGGTGCGACTCACCCCATGGCCTGTGGCGGGGCTGCTGCTGTCCATCGTGCTGATCGTGACCCTGCAAGCCCTGTTGTTCGGGATCGACTGGTGGATGGCGCTGCTGAGCATTCCTTTGGCAGTGTGCCTTGCCGTGGTCGCCGCACGCGTGGTCGGCGCCACCGGCATCGCGCCGATTGGCGCCATCGGCAAGCTGTCGCAGCTCAGCTTCGGCCTGATTGCGCCGGGGCAGGTGGCGATCAACCTGATGAGCGCCAACACGGCCGGTGGCGCGGCCGGGCAGTCCACTGACCTGATGAACGACTTCAAGGTAGGCCTGGCGATCGGTGCGACGGCGCATAAGCAGCTGGTGGCGCAATGCATCGGGATCTTCATTGGCAGCGTGGTCGGGGTGCTGGTGTACCTCGTGCTGATTCCCGACCCGCAGGCCTTGTTGCTCACCGAGCAGTGGCCGGCACCGGCCGCAGCGACCTGGAAGGCGGTGGCGCAGACATTGACTCAGGGGCTGGGGGTGCTGCCGCTGGAGTTGCGCTGGGAGATTGTGGCCGGCTGCGGGGTTGGCGTGCTGTTGGGCGCGTTGGACAGCCTGCTGCCGCAGCGCGCGGCGCGCTGGTTGCCGAGTACGGCAGCGCTGGGGTTGGCGTTCATCTTGCCGGCTTCGATCAGCCTGATGATGGGGCTTGGGGCGGTGGTTACCTGGCTGGTCAGTTGCCGGTGGCCGAGCGTTACCGAGCGGTTTGCGATCACTGCGGCGGCAGGGTTGATTGCCGGGGAAAGCATCATGGGGGTGGCGGCATCGTTCTGGGAGATGCTGCGCGCGCTGTAGGCCGACAGATAGAAACAGGCAATACTCCAATTGGATCCGGCATAGGCGCCAGCCCCTTCTGAACCTAGCATTGCTGTGCCTTGAAACTTCAGGAACAGCAGCCATGAATGCAGAGAAAACCCTCTTTATCACCGGTGTCAGCAGCGGATTTGGCCTGGCGCTGGCCAGGGAGGCACTTGCCCAGGGGCATCGCGTGATCGGCACCGTACGCAGCGAGTCCGCACGGGCAGACTTTGCGGCGCTCTCGCCTGGACGGGGCCATGGGGTGGTGCTGGACGTTACCCGGTTCGATGCCATCGACGCGGTCATTGCCGAGGTGGAGCAGCGGCACGGCCCGGTGGATGTATTGGTGAACAACGCGGGCTATGGCCACGAAGGCGTGTTCGAAGAATCGCCGCTGGCCGAGATGCGCCGCCAGTTCGACGTCAATGTATTTGGCGCCGTTGCGGTGACCAAGGCGTTCGTGCCGTATTTTCGCCAGCGGCGCAAAGGGCACATCCTCAACATAACCTCCATGGGCGGGCATATCACCATGCCCGGCATTGCCTACTACTGCAGCAGCAAGTTTGCCCTGGAAGGTATCTCTGACACGCTGAGCAAGGAGCTCGCCCCGTTTGGTATCCATGTCACGGCCGTGGCGCCGGGGTCGTTCCGCACCGACTGGGCAGGCCGCTCGATGCAGCGCACCCCGCGCAGTATCAGCGACTACGATGCCAGCTTCGACCCCGTGCGCAAGGCGCGTGAAGAGAAAAGCGGCCATCAGCCGGGCGACCCGCAGAAAGCCGCACGCGCCATGCTGACGGTCATCGCCAGCCCCTCCCCGCCAACGCACCTGCTGCTGGGCAGCGACGCCCTGGCCTTGGTACGTGACAAGCTGCGCCAGACACTGGAGAGTATCGAGCAATGGGAGCCACTCAGCCGCTCGACCGATGGCTGAGGGCGAGACGGCAGGAGACGTGCAGACAATGGCCAGATCAAGCGACCTGTGCACACAGCGCATGGTGCAGTTGATGAAGCAGCTGGCCCCGCTGGAAGGCTACAACCTGAGCCCACTGGATGATGTGCGTTTTCTGCGCAGCAACCGCCCGCTGACGCGCACACCGGTACTGTACGAGCCCGGCATCGTCATCCTCTGCCAGGGCTGCAAGCGCGGCTACCTGGGCGACGAGATCTTTGTCTATGACGCCCAGCATTACCTGGTGGTGTCGGTACCGGTGCCCTTCACCATGGAGACCGATGCCAGCGAGGCTGAGCCGATGCTGGCGCTGTACCTGCGCCTGGACTTCACCCTGGCCGGTGAGCTGATCCAGCAAGTGGATGCAGTACGAGGGTTCGGCGCATCCCAGCCAATGGGCATGTACGCATCCCCCATGGACGATGCGCTGCGCCGCTCTACCTTGCGCTTTCTGGAAATCATGGCAGACCACACCGACGCTCAGATCCTCGGCCCGGCGATGCTGCGCGAACTTTACTACCGCATCCTCACGGGCGATCAAGGCGCAACCCTGCGCGCCGCTATTGCCCAACAGGGCCAGTTTGGCAAAGTGACCCGCGCCATTCACAAGATCCACCACTGCTATCACGAGCACCTGGATGTCGACGCCCTGGCCCGAGAGGCACAGATGAGTGTGCCCAACTTTCACCTGCATTTTCGCAAGGTCACCGAGTCCTCGCCCATGCAGTACCTCAAGTCGACACGCTTGCACCAGGCACGCTTGCTGATGCTGCGCAACGACCTGACGGCAGCCAGAACGGCGTTTCTGGTGGGCTACGAAAGTGCATCGCAATTCAGCCGCGACTTCAAGCGCCTGTTCGGCCGTACTCCATTGGCGGAAGTGGCGTGGATGAAGCAGGCCTATGCGTTGCCGGCACCGACCACACCCTCCCCGTTCGTGTCATCACACTAGCCATGGGGATTGAACTCGCGACTAAGCACTCAGCGCCCGTTTCAACACTTCATAGATTTTGCCGTCGCCCGATTGAGCAACGTTGAAACGCAGGAAATCCCCCGCCGTCATGGACTGGCTGAACGCATTGCCGGGCGCCAGCAACACACCTTCGTTCAGGCAGGCCCTGGCCAGCGTGGCTGCATCCTTGCCTTGAGGGAGCTGGCACCAGAGGTACATGCCTGCCTGGGGAATCATCCAGGGCTTGATACCAATGGCTTGAAGCTTCGCTACCGTACTGTCCATTGCCTCGGCCAACCGCAGGCGAACACTCTCCAGGTGCTTTCGGTACCCGCTATCAGTGATCGCTTGATGGATGATATCCGCAGCCAGGCGCCCAGCCCCGAATGTGGTCGCAATCTTGAGGTCGACCAGGCTCTCGATCCATTCACTCCGTGCGGCGATGTAGCCGCACCGGATCGACGCGGAGATGGTCTTGGAAAAGCTGCCTATCTGGATAACACGTGAGAGGCCATCGAAGGCAGAGAGCCGTGGCGCGGGCGTGTTCTCGAAATCGGCGAAGATGTCGTCCTCTACGATCACCAGGTCGGAGCTGTCGGCCAGCTTCAGCAGCCTGTGCGCCGTGACCGGGGACAGAGTGGCCCCGGTCGGGTTGTGGATGCCGGAATTGGTCATGTACAACCTGGGGGAGTGCTTGAGCAGGGCAGCGCCGAACGCCTCGATATCAGGGCCTGTCTGCGTGTAGGGTACGCCCACAATGTTCACCCGGTGTGCTTTCAGGATTGCGTGAAAGTTGAAGTAACAGGGGTCGTCGACCAGGACGGTGTCCCCCGGCTCCAGCAGAAACCGGCAAATCAGGTCGATGGCGTGGGTGCCGGAATCAGTGAGCATGATCTGCTCCGCAGGCGCATCGACCCCGATGCCCGCCAGCCGCCGCGACAGGAATTGCCTGAGCGGCGGATGCCCAAGGGGTGACGCGTAATCCGTCAGTTTCAAGGTGTCGGAACGGGCAGCGACTCGCAGCGCTTTACGCATGCCGGCTTCGTACATCCAGGATGCAGGTAGCCAACCACACCCGGGTTTCAGCGCATCGCTGGGCGCTTCGAGGGACTGGCGCGAGATCCACAATGGGTCGACTTCACGATCGAGCCTGGGGCCGAGTTCAGTCAGTGCCAATGGCGCCACGGGCCCGGCCACGTAATAGCCGGAGCCACGGCGTGAGCTGAGTACACCCTCTGCCATCAACCGCTCATAAGCTTCGAGGACGGTGGAAACCGATACCTGCATGGTCTGCGCCATTGCCCGGACCGAAGGAATCCTTGCACCTGGCGTGTAGGTTCGAGAGGTAATCCTGGACTGGACCTCACCCATTACCGCCCGGATCAGCGTTCCACTGCGTTTCATCGCGCCCTCAACTGTACTGGGTTAATGTGCATAACAGTTCGGTCAAACTGTATTGGATTGTACATGGCCTTGGTGAGCCCGTCAGTGATGTACTGAACCCGGACTTTTCGAGGACTGGGCGATGGAAAAATCAACAAGCGGGTGGATCAACGGCTTCATAGGCGTCGCCATCTTCGCGGGCTCGTTGCCGGCAACCCGTGTGGCAGTGACGGCCTTTGAACCTACGTTTCTGACTTGCGCCAGGGCAACGATTGCCGCCCTGCTGGGTGCGCTGTTCCTACTCGTGCTACGCCAGCCTCGCCCCAAACGTAGCGACTTGTCGTCATTGGCCATAACAGCGGCGGGCGTGGTTATCGGTTTCCCATTGCTGACAGCGCTGGCCCTGCAGCACGTCACCTCTGCTCATTCCATTGTCTTTGTCGGGCTGCTGCCACTGTGTACCGCAGGGTTCGCCGTGCTGCGGGGCGGTGAGCGACCTCGGCCACTGTTCTGGCTGTTCTCGTTGATGGGTGCCGGAATCGTCGCGGGCTATGCATTGATGAATGGCGGCGAGGCGTCGGCGGTGGGCGATCTGCTGATGATGGCAGCGGTAGTCGTCTGTGGCTTGGGTTATGCGGAAGGGGCGCGTCTGTCGCGGACATTGGGGGGTTGGCAGGTGATCAGCTGGGCGTTGCTGGTGGCGTTGCCGCTGATGCTGCTACTGACCGTCACTAATCTTCCGGCGCCAGATGCCTTCGCCAAGGTCAGCGCCCCTGCGTGGTTCAGCCTTGGTTACGTTTCACTGTTCAGCATGCTGATCGGGTTTGTGTTCTGGTACCGGGGGCTGGTCCAGGGTGGCATTGCAGCAGTGGGCCAACTGCAACTCTTCCAGCCGTTCATGGGGCTTGGGCTGGCCGCGTTGCTGCTGCACGAGCAGGTCAGCTGGATGATGCTGGTGGTGACGCTGGGGGCTGTCATCTGTGTTGCCGGGGCCAAGAAATACGCCCTGTAGCGCTGAAAGCGGGTGATGTTCCTGTGGGAGCGGGCTTGCCCGCGAAGCAGGCTACGCGGCGGATGGCACCGGCTTTGCCGGTGTTCGCGGCGGTGCGGCGATCCGACAAGCCCGCTCCCACAGATCCGTGCCAATCAGAAGATGTGTGCAGATCTGAGCCGAATGATCGACTGCGCCATTTTGGTGCAAAAGTGTGATCTCTCCTGCTGAGCCTGCGTCTGAAACGCTACCCCTCGCTGTCGCCTGGGGGCGTGATGACAGGGCCTTCCATGCAAACGCTGTTGAACGAGATTCTCGACGAAGTGCGCCCCTTGATCGGCAAGGGCAAAGTGGCTGACTACATTCCTGCACTGGCCGATGTGCCGGCGCAGCAGCTGGGCATCGCCGTATATGGCAACGATGGCAGTTATCACTGCGCAGGCGATGCCCTGGTGCCGTTTTCGGTGCAGAGTATTTCCAAGGTATTCAGCCTGGTCCAGGCGATTGGCCATTCCGGTGAAGCCATCTGGGAGCGGCTTGGGCATGAGCCCTCGGGCCAGCCGTTCAATTCGCTGGTACAGCTGGAGTTCGAGCGCGGCCGCCCGCGCAATCCGTTTATCAATGCAGGTGCGCTGGTGATCTGCGATATCAACCAGTCGCGCTTCGCCGCCCCCACATTGTCGATGCGCGACTTCGTGCGACGGCTGTCGGGCAACCCGCACATTGCCATCGATGCCCGCGTCGCAGATTCGGAGTACCAGTTCCGTGCGCGCAATGCGGCCATGGCTTACCTGATGCAGTCCTTCGGCAACTTCCATAACGAAGTCGAGACGGTGCTGCGCAGCTACTTCAGTTACTGCGCACTGCAAATGAGCTGCCTGGACCTGGCCCGGGCCTTCTGCTTCCTGGCCAACGACGGGTTCTGCAAACACAGCGGCGAGCAGATCCTCAGCCGGCGCCAGACCCAGCAGGTGAACTCGATCATGGCCACCAGCGGGCTGTATGACGAAGCGGGGAACTTCGCCTACCGCGTGGGCTTGCCAGGCAAGAGTGGCGTGGGCGGCGGGATTGTGGCAATCGTGCCGGGGCAATTTACCGTGTGCGTGTGGTCGCCGGAGCTGAATGCGGCGGGCAACTCCCTGGCGGGGATGGCGGCGCTCGAATTGCTGAGTTCACGGATTGGATGGTCGGTGTTCTGATCAGCAGCCAGACGGTCATGGCGGTTCGGCTTGAGGGGGCTATCGTTGCTTGTCTGGGCAACCACTACCGATCGAGGGTAGAGCCATGAACACCAGTGATTTGCTCGAACAATTGCTCCGGGCCGGCCAGGGTTCGCAAGCGCAACAAGGCAGCGGCGGCCTTTCTTCGCAAGACGGCCTGGGCGGCTTGCTGGGCGGGCTGCTTGGCGGCGCAAGTGCCACGGGTGGTGGCAATGGCCTGGGTGGTTTGCTGGGCGGCCTGTTGGGTGGTGGCGGCAGCGCTGGCGGTTCTGCCCAGGGGCGCTCCGCAGGTGGCATCAACTACGCGACCTTGGCGTCGTTGGGCATGATGGCGTTCCAGGCCTATCAGAGCTGGCAACGTAGTCAGGCAGCCGCGCCGCAACAGGCAGTGCGAACTGTCGATCAATTGTCCGGCCCCGAGGCCGAGGACCACAGCCACGCGATCCTGCGCGCGCTGATTGCCGCCGCCAAGGCTGACGGGCGCATCGACGAGCAGGAAGAACAGTTGATCTACGCGGAAATCAAACGGCAGACCAACGACCCGCAACTGCAGCAATGGCTGGATGAAGAAGTCAGCAAGCCGCTCGATGCTGCCGAGGTCGCGCGGTCGGCCAAGGACCCGGCCATGGCCGCGGAAATGTACCTGGCCAGCGTGATGCTGGTGGATGACCAGCAGGATGCAGAGCGGGCCTATCTTGACGAACTGGCCAGTGCGCTGCAGATCGACCCGACATTGCAGGTGCACCTGGAGCAGCAGGCCAAGGGAGCTGTTTGACACCGCCATTGGGGCCAGAGATGAACCATTGCGGCCAGAGGTGGACCATTGGGGCCAGAGGTGAACTTTGTGGGAGCGGGTTTACCCGCGAACACGGGCGAAGCCCGTGCCATCCTCCGCGTTGCCTGCTTCGCGGGTAAACCCGCTCCCACAGGATCCGCGCCGGCCTGTAAAAATGAGCAAGTGCAGTACTTCAGATTTCTGATGCCCCATCTGCCCAATGACCGGATATCTTCAGTACTTCGCGCAAGTAATCCAGTGCCCGCTGAAAGACGGGGTGGCAGTCCGCATAGGGAAGATCTTCGAGCGAAGCCCAGAAAAACTCGAACACGTGGCCGTGGTCATCCAGCGTCTGGTGCGCCCACCGCTGGGGCAATGCTTGGTGAATTCGGCACAAGTGAAACGACCACACTTGACCCAGATGCCCGGCGCCCCAGCACCCCAGGTCGCGCTCGATGGCGGCACCCCTGATACCGGATTCCTCTTCCAGCTCACGCAACGCCGCCTCACCCGGCGTCTCGCCGTGCTCGATGGTGCCCTTCACCAATTGCGTGCCTGCAAGGGGATGCCGAAACAGCAGCAGCTGCGGGGGCATCGTGTTCGAAAGCACCACTGGGCAGGATTTGTTTGGGTGCATCACGCTCTCCTTACCTATTCGCGACCTCAGACAGTCGACCGATACTACCGGGCCGGTTACGCTGGCGCTTCCCACCTGCACGGACGCACCCATGACAGACGCCTACCAAGGAAGCTGCTTATGCGCAGCAGTCAGTTTCGAGCTACTCACCCCGCCAAAGGCAGTCAGTCATTGCTATTGCAGCCAGTGCCGCAAAGGCCATGGAGCCGCATTTGCTTCCTATGGCAGCGTCCCGCGCAACAAGCTGCGTGTACTTCGCGGCGCCAACAGTATCAAGGTCTATGCCTCTTCACCGACGGCCGTGCGCGAGTTCTGCGTGGAGTGTGGCTCGACCTTGTTCTGGTCACGCTCTGAAGGTGAGTTTGCCGGCTGGATTTCGATAGCGCTGGGTACGCTTGATACACCGTTTATGCCGCAAAAGCAGACACATGTTCACGTCGATTGCGCAGCGCCCTGGTACACACCATCCAGCATTCAGTCTCAGGTCGACTGAGCCCTATGGGGCGTTGGCAGCCAGTGCCCGCAAGATCATCACCAACCTTGTCGAACTCAAGGTTCGCAAGCAGAACCCCAAGCCAGCTCATTCAAGGAAGCCTTCCGGCATGATGCCACATGACGCTTTACGGTTTACCCGCTGGGTGGCCGGTTTCTCTATCACTACGGTGATTCTCGGCCTGGTACTGGCATTGTACGTGCTGCAATCACCCACCAGTTCGCCCGTCAATATCTCAGGTGCTCTTGCGCTGGGCGTGCTGTGGCTCACCAACCTGATCACGTTGCTGATGAACGCGGTTTACTGGTTTATCCGCAGGTGGCCGAAATGGTTGCTGGTGACGATCGTGGCGCAGGCCGCTGTGGCAGTGATTGGGCTGCTGCAGATGTTCTGACCCGATGATTAGTTCAGGCGAATGCCAGTGCTTGGCCTGAGTGAGCCTGGCAGGGTGGCGCTGCTCAGTTGGCAGGCCAGGGCAAGGTTGAGCACCCTGCCCTGCCGTTCTGCGCGCTTCGGCCCAAGCGCTCGCAAACTGCAAGACGCAGGGCCGAGCAAGGCTGGACTCAGTCCGCAGCCTGTTCCGACGCGCTATCAGCGACCGGCGCTGGAGCAGCCGCTTTGGGCTTCGCACGGTTTTTACGGTCTTTGCCGCGCTGCCGCGAAGCTTGCTGCTTGGCATACAGCGCCTGGCCCGCAGTGACAACGCCAGCGGGCTGGCCGTTCAGGTCCAGGCGCGGTGCGTTCTCTACCATGCTTGCCCAGTAGCGGTTGCCACGGCACCAGGTCGAGATGCCCAGCTTGAGCTGTTCACTGGTGATGCCAAGCAGCTCCAGGTGTTGCTCGGCATCTTTGAAGATGCCCTCTTTGAGCGGCACCTTGGGGGCTGGGTTTACAGGGAACGCCAAGGGGAAGTGCTTCTGCAATGGCCAGATCGCTTCCACCGCCGGGTCCACCTCACGCGCCTTCGCCTGCGGCGCGGGCTTGCGCTTGGCTGGGCGCGGGTTCTCGGCCTTCTGCTGTTCTTTTTCAGACCGCAGGCGGTCACGTAACTCAGCTAGTTGTTCAAAACCCATCGTTAATTCACTGCTTCTACGTTGATTGCGTGACGCAAGGATAAGCCATCAAGCGCCTGGGAGCAGCAGAAAAGGATGAATTGCTGCTGATTTCGTGACGGGGAATGACTTGCCAGTGCGCCACATGCGCACAGCCTGACGCCTGAAACTTCAGGCGATATCGATATCCGACAAGCCCAGTACCTCAGCCTGGGCCAGTATCTCGGCAGGCGTGGCATCGGCTGGCGGCATGACCAGACTGTTCTCGCCGTCACCGAAGTGCAGCACCATCAAATGAAGCGCTGCCTCGTGCCGGGCAAGGCTGGGCTGCTTGAGTTCGAAGCGATGCGATGCTGGCTGGCCGTTGAGCTGGTAGTGCACGGTGTAGGAATGCATGAGTAACTCCAAAGGCAAGGGACTCATTACCTGACCAGGCGGCCAGAACATAATTCAGATGCATCCGCCAGCCGCCTCGGCCCGCTGTGTGCACGGCGTCACGTTCCGCAAACCACTAGCACATGCGTTCTATTCTCATCGCTCCACGCCCTCCCGATACTCCCAGCGTCTATCCGTTGCATCCAAGGAACGCCAGCACCCTCGGGGCTGGCAGCCACTTGCGTGGCATCTAATGGAATATCTGGAATCGCCATGAACCCCCTATTCAGACTCTCCCCGCTCGCACTCTCGATCACCCTCGCCCTGTTGCCAAATGCCTACGCCGCAGACTACGTCCTCGACAGCGGCGAGGACACGTTCAGCAGCGATCGCGCCTACGATGGCACGGTATCGCTGCGCCCCGGCAACGGCGTGCCCGCCACCCTGACCGTCAACAATGGCGCCGTGCTCACCAGCAAAGGTGGACGGATCGGTGGCGCGTCCACCAACAACCAAGCCAGTACGGCCATGGCCACTGTCACGGTCCAAGGCCCAGGCACCCGCTGGGTGGTGCCGCGCACTACAGCCGTCCTGGGTAACACCATCGTCATCGGCGGCGCCGGCCAGGGCACGCTCAACGTGCTCGACGGCGGCGAAGTGTTTGTGCGCGACCTGCAGCTGAGTGACAACGGCAACGCCGGCAATGCCCTGTCGCGGGCGAACCTGGTGGTCAGCGGCCCAGGTGCGAAGGTGGATGCCGTGAACGTGACCTCCGGCGGTACCTTCCTCTATGACTCGCGCATCACCCTGCAAAACGGTGGGCAGCTGGCCAGCGAGCGCGTGGCCATCAACTCGATCAGCGACCTGTCCGGCGCCAACACGCGCTGGGACAACACTGGCAGCTTCCGCAACCGCAACGACCTCAGCCTGAGCGATGGCGCGGTACTGACCAGCGACTCGATGGAGCTGGGTTCGGCCAACATCAGCCGTAATACCGTGGTCAGTGTATCTGGCGAAGGCACCCGCCTGGCCACGCGCGCGCTGACCCTGGGCACCACCACCTCCAGCACCACCCTGGTGCTGGCCAACGGCGCCGAGCTGAGCAGCACAGACGGCATCGACATCAGCGAGCTGACCAGCCTCAACTCAGCCGCACGCGGCGCACTCAGTATCGGTGGCGCAGTGGTCAGGGACGACAGCCGCACCGATATCGACGCAATCACCGCCGGCACCGCACAAGCCGCCGGCCGCCTCGACCCGCAAACGGCGATCCGCTTTGGCGCCGGCAGCGGGGCATTGGCGTTCAACCACACCGACAGCGACCTGCAAGTGAGCAACAGCATCAGCGGTGCGGGCCGGGTCTATGCCTTCAGCGGCAACACCACCCTGAGCGGCGACCTGACCGGCATGAGCGGCAGCACGGTGGTACGTGGCGGGCGCCTGGTGCTGGCCGGCGATGTCGACCAGACCAACCCACGCGGCACCTCGCTGCTGAGCGTTGGCAACGGCACCCTGGTGGTCAACGGCACCGTCGGCCATACCGACAGCGCCGGCAATTACAGCAACCGCGCCCAGGTACTGGACGGCGGCGTGCTGGCCGGTACCGGCCGGGTCGGCAGCACTCAGGTCGCCTCGGGCGGTACCCTGTCGCCGGGTGAAGGCGCGCTGGGCACCCTGACGATCAACGGCGACCTGGACATGGCGGCCGGCTCGCGTTATGCCGCCGACATTGCCGGCGATGGAGGCTCGGACCGCGTCAACGTCAGCGGCACCGCGACCCTGCGTGGCACCCGTGTCGATGTCACCACGCTCAACGACGCGCAAAGCTACCAGACCGGGCAGACCTACACCCTGCTGGCCGCCCAGGGCGGCGTGGTGGATGGCGCTGCTGCTGGCACCGCCTATGCCCAGGCATTTACCAACTCGGCGTTCCTCAACGTCAGCCTGCAGCGCACGGCCAATGAACTGAACCTGACCATCGCGCAGAAGACCACCACGCCAGAGCCACCTGTTGAACCACCGGTCGAACCGCCCGTAGAGCCCCCGGTGCAGCCACCGGTCCAGCCGCCTGTGGAGCCCCCGGTTCAACCGCCGGTACAGCCACCGGTCGAGCCCCCGGTCCAGCCCCCCGTACAACCCCCGGTCCAGCCGCCAGAAACCGGCGGGCCAGCCACCCCCGGCATCTTCCAGACCGTGGCGCTTACCCAGAACCAGTGGAACACCGCAGGCGCCCTGAGCGAGCTGCAACAAAGCGGCGAGCCGCTGCGCCTGTACAACAACCTGCTGGTGCTGGATGCCGACAGCGCCCGCGACGCCATCGATCAGCTCGCCGGCGACTACCACGGCAGCACCGGCACCGCGCTGATCGCCAACAGCCAAGTGGTCTCCGGCGTGCTGGGCACCCGCCTGCGCAACCTGTTCGACAGCACCACCGTGCGCATGCCGCTGGGTGCGTCGAGCTTCATGCCCACCACCCCTGAAATGGAAGGCGGAGCCTGGGCACAGGCCTTTGGCAACTGGTCGAAGCTGGACGGCAACAACGGCGCCGGCGGTTTGCACCAGCGGACCGGCGGCGTGCTGATTGGTGCCGACGGCAGCATCAACCCCGACTGGCGGGCAGGCCTCTACGGTGGCTACAGCCGCACCAAGTTCGATGCCGACGACACCGATGCCAAGGGCCACAGCGACAACTACCACCTGGGCCTGTACACCGGCGCCCAGCTCGATGCCCTGCGCCTGAGCGCAGACGTGGGCTACACCTGGCACAAGCTGGACAGCAAACGCAACGTGGCCTTTGCCGGGTTCAGCGACCACCTGAAGGGCAAGCGCGACGCCAACACCCTGCAGGCCAGTGGCGAGGCGGCTTACCGCATCGGCTTGGGCGCAGTGGCGCTGGAGCCGTTCGTGGGGGTGTCGTACGTGAAATACGATGCCGACAGCTTCCATGAGAAAGGTGGGGCTGCGGCGCTGGATGTGTCCAGTGAGCAGCAAGACACCTGGTTCTCGACCGTGGGCATGCGTGCTTCAACCCGTACACGTGTGGCTGACCATGACACCCGGTTCTACGGGTCGTTGGGGTGGCGCCGTGCTTATGGTGACCTGGACCCGAGCAGTACGCAGGCCTTTGCCGGTGGGCCGGACTTTGCGGTACAGGGCATTGCCCAGACGCGTGATGTGGCGATGACTGAATTGGGGGCGACGGTGAAGGTGAACCGCCAGACTGAAGTGGGGTTGTCGTATCAGGGGCAGTTTGGGTCGGACGCCCGGTACCATTCGGTGAATGCGGGGGTTACGGTTCGGTTCTGATGCGGTGAGGTTGCCTTGCCGAGGTGTTCGCCTTGGCAAATGCAGCGCCTGGGAGATCGAGCGCCGCCCGCGCGGCGCATCGCGGGCGGCGCTCGATCTCCCAGGCCCTACAAATACCAAGACGAACAACCTTGCACCCTCAAGACGAAACGCCATGCACCTCTGGCCAGATAACAGCCTGCGCCACGATCACATCTTTGCCATTAAACGTGAGTGCAGGCCCGCCATGGAGTTGATAACCCAGCTTCAAGGCATCACTGACCCGGTGGCAAAAGGAAGCGTCATCGGGGCCGGTGAGCACCCGGTAAATCGGTAATCCATCCGGTGGTTGAGTCATCTGTTCGCTCCTTGCGGTAGTAAGTGTGTATTCCGAAAATACTGTTAATGCCAGGCGGAAGGCTACGACCAGATGGCGTCTGGAGAGTGGCCCTGCAAGAGCAAGTTCACTCGCGAACAATCCAACGCAGTGCATGGCAGCAACTGCGCCAATGTTCGCAGCAATAGGCTGGCGCATTGAAACGAACATGAAATTCTGGCGATTGGCCAGTTCTTTCAGTTATCCTGCGCGGCCAAATTAATTCAAATTGTAAGGGACTACAATGAAACACCTGCGCCAGCTATTGGCGGCAGTGTTGCTCTGCGCAACCACTTTGCCCGCCATTGCCGCCAGCACTCCCGCGTCTGCGCCAACCGCCAGTGAACAACCGCAGCAGACCGCCGAACAGTGGCTGGCCACGCTCAACCCACAGCACGGCAACATCACCCTGCCCAGCGGCATCGCCAGCCTGCAACTCAACAACGAATTCTACTACCTGTCGCCGGACGACACCGAGCGCCTGCTGACCGAAGGCTGGGGCAACCCACCGGGCTTCAAGACCCTCGGCATGATCATCCCGACCACCGTCAATCCACTGGCCGACAACGGCTGGGGCGTGATCATCAGCTACAAGAACGACGGCCACATTTCCGACGATGACGCAGCCAAGATCGACTACGCCGACCTGCTCGAACAGATGAAGGCCGATGACGAAGAAGACAACAAGGCGCGTCGCGAGCAAGGCTATGCCGGCCTGACACTGTTGGGCTGGGCCGAGCCACCAAGCTACGATCAGGCTACCCACAAGATGTACTGGGCGCGCGAGTTGAAGGCCGAAGACGCCGACCAGACCACGCTGAACTACAGCATCCGCGTGCTGGGCCGCGAAGGCGTGCTGGAGCTGAACGCCGTGGCGGCGATGGCCGACCTGCAGACCATCAAGCAGGAAACGCCGAAGATCCTCGCCTTCACCAACTTCACCGACGGCAACCGCTACGCCGACTACGACGCCAAGACCGACAAGCTGGCGCCATACGGCCTGGCCGCCCTGGTCGCCGGTGGCATCGCCGCCAAGGCCGGCCTGTTCGCCAAGATTGGTGTTGCCTTGTTGGCGTTCAAGAAGTTTATCGTCCTGGGGTTGGTGGCTATCGCTGGCTTCTTCGGCAAGTTGTTCAAGCGCAAGCGAGCCTGATTCTGACGTGGCTCACCCTTGTTGGGTGGGCCACTACCGCAATTGTTCGAGTCGGCTTACAGGGCTGAGCAGTCACATATTGTTACGCCCTCTGGCCAATAAAATCAGATTTAGCCCCTTCCTTGTAGGACCTTTCCCAAAGATACTGCCGACGCCCATTTTTCGTTGCACATGGTCAATGTGGATCCTAGTCTCGGCCGGTCGCTGCCAATTCAGCGATCGGTTTTGACAGACCGTCGATTGTTGTCCGTGTGCACACGCTTATGGCGGCTGTACGTGCGGGCACATTATTGTGCGCCGAGTGCCAACAATCTCGGTCTGTCAACCCGCGTACAGCTGCCACCCTCCCGTTTGACAGCGAGGTGGATCGCAGCTCAACCATTGTTGGAGCGTAAGCATGCTGAAGATAGTTCCAGACCCACCCCACAATCTCCACTCCCTCGAAGACACGCTGATGATGGCGGCAGACTATGCCCTCTGTGCCGAAGTCGTTGCCCAGCAGGCGATGCTGATGCAGCCCAAGTCACCCGTGTCGTTGTTGATCATGACGTCAATGCACGAGCTCGAAACCCTGCGCAAATTGCTCGAATCGGCGCTGGTTCAAATCCAGAAACCAGCCGATCCGCAGACGCTGCATTAATTCGCATCATGATCCTGCCTGGTCTGACGCTTTCGTCTTTGGGTCCCCAGCTTGCGAGCGATTGGGCCAGCCCAGGCAGCTACAACTTCAGGGAGATCAAACAATGGCGACCGAAGAAACCAAATTCACAGTCGGCAAAACCACCTTCTACCAAGGTGATAACCAGACCCATCCCCTCTTCCGCATCGAGCCCGGCATCCCTTGCCAAAGCGCCCGCGAACAGGCCTCTGAACTGATGGGCTACGTCCGCGACCTGACCATCGACGGCCTGATGGAAGACAAACCTCAGCTGCTCTGGGCCTCGCACTACCTCAGCGCCCTGGCCAAGGCCCTGCTCGATGATGCCGAACTGGGCATGATGAAAGACTAAAGTCGTGCCAGCCCCCCTGTGGGAGCCGCGCTTGTCGTGGCGACGAACCGCGGCGATGGGCCGCAAGGCGGCCCCAACAATCCAAGCCCCTGCGCCAACCTCCAGGAGAATTAACCAATGCTCCAAATCAACACCCCGAGCAGTTCGAGCAACAACAATCCAGGCCCTCGCTACAGCCCCTTCCAACGAATGCTCACCGCGCTCCCTGGCATCGCCACCACCCAAGGCAAAGATCAAGCCTCAAAACTCTTGGACTGCGCCCGCTACCTCAACCACACCGGCGTCATGCTAGGCGACCACCGAAGGGTTGCTGCCTCTCACTACCTCAACATGATGGTTCGCGCCCTGTTTGATGAACTTGAACAAAGCCGCCCCTACTCCCGAACCCAAGCTGACCAGTAGTAACGCCGACCCAGTTCAGCCACAATCGGCCACTCAGTTAAAGCTGGGACGCACCGGATGCTCACCACCCTCGCCATCGGCAATTACCGCTCGATCAATCACCTTGTGTTGCCACTAGGCCAACTCAATCTGGTGACTGGGGCCAACGGCAGCGGTAAATCCAATCTCTACAAAGCCCTACGCCTGCTCGCCGAAACCGCCCAAGGCGGCGTGATCGAAGCACTTGCCCGTGAAGGCGGACTGGATTCGACCTGGTGGGCCGGGCCTGAGATGAGTGCACGCATGAAGCGCGGAGAGGTGCCCATTCAAGGCCAGCATCCGAGCGACGTCAAACGCCTGCGCTTGGGTTTTGCCACCGAGGATTTCGGCTTTGCCATCTCGCTCGGCCTGCCTATTCCCCTGCCCTATCCCACTGCATTCATGCTTGATCCCGAGATCAGATCTGAAGCCATCTGGGGTGCTGGAGCCTACCGTCCCTCTTCCTTGTTGGTAGAGCGCAAGAACGCGATGGTGCGCGCCCGGGAGGGCAACAGCTGGACGGTGCTCGATCAGCATGCCGACAGTTGTGAGAGCTTCTTCAACATCGTTGGTCGACCGCGACAGGCACCAGAGATCGGCGAGCTACGGGCGTTCATCAATAGCTGGCGGTTCTACGATCACTTCCGCATCGACCCAGATGCCCCCTGCCGCCAGCCCCAGCTGGGCACCCGCTCGCCAGTGCTGCACCACGATGGACGCAACCTCGCTTCGGCGCTGCAGACCATCATTGAGATCGGAGAGGTAGAAGACCTCGTTGCCGCGCTGGAGGATGCATTCCCTGGCAGCCGCTTGGAGATCGACGCGCCACCGGGTGGCCTGTTCAGCGTGCGGCTGCACCAGCACGGGCTGCTGCGTTCGCTGGGTGGTGCCGAGTTGTCGGACGGGACCCTGCGCTACCTGTTGCTGATGGCCGCGCTGCTGACGCCACGGCCGCCATCGCTGATGGTGCTCAACGAACCGGAGACCAGCTTGCATGCCGACCTGCTCCCGGCGCTGGCGCGGCTGATCATTCGCGCTTCGCAGCGTAGCCAGGTGTGGGTGGTGTCACACAGCAGGCCGCTGATCGAGGCGTTGACGGCGTGTCAGGGGTGCAATGTGCTGGAGCTGGAGAAGCACCAGGGGCACACGCAATTGCGCGGGGTTAGGTTGCTGGATGAGCCGCTGTGGCGCTGGGTGGATTGATCCTATGTTTCGGGATGATCCCGAGCAGAAGGCAATTATCGAAGTCGAAGTCGTCTTGGAGTTGGGTGAACTGGTAACTCCTACGCGGAGTGCACGGGTAGAGTACGTGTTGAAGCTTATTTATCCGGGGAAACTGGAGAGCAAAGCGTCTACGCAGCAGATTGGGATGATGAACTTGAAGGCGCTGAGTCCTTGGCGTTTTTGAGTAAAACAAAAAGGGGCATGATACCCCTTCTAAGTGGTAACAACTATTCTTGTAGTTCAGTCAATCAATTTGTTATTTGCTTCTTGGCTGGTAGAAGAGCGCATCGAGCATAGCTGCTCTAGCGTTCCATGCTTTCAGGGCGAGCCCTGATGGCGGGGCTGCAGATCTCCACCACGGTGCATCCATGATCCGCTCAATGACCTCATCCCAGTATCGCAGGTAGTCCAGTTGGTCAGGTCGAACCAGTCCAACATCTCTGGCCAATAGTTTTCGATTAGCGCTGTCGACACAAAGAAACTGATCAGGTCGTTTCATGCTGAGCAAGCGTGTAGCCGTACCGATTCCGTCACGCCCATCAGGGAAAGCACTGCGGTAATGTGCGATGAATTTGTTGAACTGCGCCTTGGTGACGGTGCCTTTTTCAGGAATATGCTCCAGGGCTCTCGACAAAGGCTCGGGCCTTTCTATAACCACATTCTTGTAAACACCTGCGCCCCGCATCGAACCAAACCAAGCAGCAGATGCCATGACTTTATTTGGCAAACCCGCAATTGCCCTTCGTGTGTCTCCATCAAGGTCTTGGAAGGTTGGAGCACTGGCGAAAGCAACCTTGATTTGATCCAGAAATGCCAAGCGCTCGTTGAAGCCGTGTTGCTTGTCCTCTTTCAGCAACACCAGATAGCTTTCCCAGTCCAACGTCATAACGCTAGAGTCAATGGCCGCCTTACCTGCAGCTCGCTCTCCATAAAGGTCCATCAGTTTATCAAGCTGAGGTTTCCTCGCGTCTCGAATGGCCTGATACCGTTTTGCGTCATCTTCGGTTACGACGCGCGCGTTCTGGCTATACCCTTCGATAAGACTCTGAATTTCCTGGATATTCAGACCGTCTCGGTGAGTTATCAATGTACTGAGTTCCGTATTTTTGCCCAGCGCACCAGCAGTCAGATTCGCACTACCAATGATGGCTTCCCAGCTGTTATCACTGCGGAAAAGGAAAACCTTTGGGTGGAAAACGCCGTCAGGCTGCATCACGAATTTGACGTGTTCGAAGCCTGCGAAATCCAACAGTACTTGAGCGTCAGTCTGGTAGAAATGAATGCCCACCACACCGCTGCGGATCTTCGTCTTATTTTTGATTAAAGCGTTATAGACATCAGTGGTTGCTGATGCCCAAGCAACGCCGAAGGAAATGGAGTCGTGGCCTTCGATGAGACGTTTGAGATGCGCTTGCAGCGCATTTGCGGTACTGATGAGTTCCATAGCATCCAAATTGAAATTGTCGAAAGAGCGGTCTTATCCAAGTCTACCGGCCTTTGATGCCATAGCGCCATCATCACTAAGTGGAATCGCACCCGCTCAATGCACATCAACGACTAGCTTCGACAGGCTGATGACGACCAAACATGCGGTTCGCTTTATGGTGGCTGTGTGAGGGGCACCTCGTGTGCGCCGGCTTGGCCTTCATCGGACTGCCAACCCATGCACAGCTGCACTACCTGAAATGCTCACGGAAACTGGCTCTGAAATCCAGCGGCTTTAAGTACAACTGGCTAGATAAATCGCCCCGCAGAATGAAAAGCCTCGGCTCGCCGCTAAGCTGGAAAACCCGGTAGAGATAAAACTGATCCCCAGCCTCCGCAGAAAATTCCAGCTCATTGTGGCTAACGACAAACGATGACGCGATCCCCCCATTCGTGGCCTTCACTTCGATGTAGCGATGGAGAACATCGCTATCAAACGAGAGGATATCGAAGCCAGCGCCATCTCCTTGATTCTCCGAGATCCACTCCAATTTCTGAAACAGCTCAGGATGACCCATTTCGGTAAGCCGGTGCTGCTCGTAGCCAATCACCCAATGCTCTCCCAATCGTCCAAGCTTGCGATTTGCTTCGTCTCGAGCAGCATAGTCAAATTTGCGCGGTAGACGTTGTCGCGAACGTGTCGACGAAACGAGCTTTTGCCGCTCCTCCATCACTGGAGATTCCACCAACACCGCAGAGTAGGATTTCTGTGCCGGAATCTTCACCTCTTCCAGCCTATCGACGATCTTGCTCACTTCTGCCGAATGTAGAAATACGTAATCCTGGACAGCTTTGCGCAATAGCAATTGACTGTTACCACGCGGTTTGTAGCCTTGGATGAAAGGCAAGCCCATACCGTTGAGAACAGCACTGATGTTCTGGTGTTTAAGTTCGACCGCACCCTTGCTTCGCTCTTTTAACTGCTTGCGGAGAGCCTCGTTGTGCTCGGACTTGTTGTAGGGCGAACCGTCAGCTTCCAAACGGAGCATTTCGAAATAGTCCACGACGGTGGAGTGAACCTCTTCTTCTGTCCAATCCTCCCCCGCTCGAAGAATCTCGAAACCCAAAGCCCGAAGCAGCGGAACCACGGTCATTTCACCGCCAGAGAAATGCTCAGCTCTGAGCACTCCTTGACTTGGAAATTGTTTTCCGAAAGCAACACCCACGATAGCTTTGGAGTCGCATGGCTCCCCGGTTCGGGGGTTTCGAACCATGTAGTCTCTAGATTTACCGAAGCCATAGCGTCTGAGAAACGCCACTCGCCCCAGGTGCGAAAATTCGTCCATTGCGGCTTGAACGGCGGCGGGACTTTTCAATTGGGAAAGGTGAGGCACTGGCTGTGCGTCCTTGCGATTATTTTCGCAGCCACTCTCAGCTTTTTCCTACGAAAAATCAAGCCGCATCAGGCCTCTAAGGCTGCTGTTAAAAGAAAGCTCGCCTGCTGCAACCCTTTGTATAGTTTCGGGAGCAATCGTCGATGACGGCACGAACACCAATGACTTAGTCCAAGAAAGTCATGGGGCGTCCTTACACCCAAATGGAGAACGCATTTTGAAAAGATGTATCCGTGGTTCGGTCGCACGGCGCCGCTAGTTCGAGCAGAGCACGAAGCGTCGAAATAGTCGAATCGAAGGCTCGCCGCCTACTGCCGACTGAACGTGAAAGCCATCGACAAGTGGCGATCACATAATAAGCGCTCCATATACAGGGTGGGTTATATAGAGCGTTTACCGACCAAGCGCAATGGTGCTGAGTCTCTACGTCAGGTTGTGCAGGCGTTTCCGCACAAGATGCACAACATCCTGACTAAAGCGCCGTAGCATGCATCAAGCAGCCCCGATATCGCAACGGCGCGAGTAATATGCTCGATGTACACATTTTTATCGCGTCTGCAATGAGACGCCACCAAGCATCCACCGGCCAAACCTATCACCAGTGGAATAATGGCCAGGTCGAGCGCATGAACCGGACGATCAACATCACTAGGTTCAAGAGCCTTCTACAATCCAGACTTCTCGATGCAAGCGCGCATACTGGCTTTCGTGAGGGCCTTCAACTTCACCAGACATCTCAAGGCCCTGAGCTTAACGGTGATCTGTGAAACCTGGACGAAAAGTCAGGAACGACTCACTATCAATTCGCACCATTTCATTGCTGGACCATACACATAGAATCCTCACGTCAAACATCAATCAAACGACAGATTCAACTCAGAACATAGCTGTTTTATGAAAAGCCTCAGCCTTCCTCAATCAAATGCCTCAAAATTGGAAGAACAGAATCCCTAATACTAAAAGACTCATACTTATTGACAAGCTGGAATGCGTTGTGAGCAGCCGAATTCAGTGTGGACTTATAATTTGAGAACTTTGCAAGACTGTGCTTAATTTTGTTCTTCTGAGCCTCACCCCAAACATCATCTCGACGCTGAAGAAACAAGATGATCTCATCCATACTAGGCTCGAGACCCTTTTCTTCCTTGGAACTTAGCTTGCTTCTACCTTGTTTAGCTCGTTCTTGATTTCGAGAATTTAATACTTCCTCCTTGAGCTCACCATATATTTCTTTTCTAACCAAGAAGCAAACAGAGCACGATTCAAAAAGCATACGCATCAAGACCAAACCAGAATACGTCATTTCGCCAAGATTAAGTCTCTTCGCTTCATGAACCAGAGCTAAATTCTTATCATTGCAATGCAACTCATCCACATCCTGCGGAAGAATTGTCATAAACTTGTTATGATCAATTTTTTCTGTCGGTTTTTTAATCGGCCCGGAGGGATTCTCTGGTTTTGGTTTTGGTTTAGGCGCAGGCTTAGCGCCAGCATTCACTCCTGGCGCAGCTGAATCTGGCCCTGGTAAATCTTGAGGCTGCCCTTCCAAAACTTCATGATTCTTTTTCTTGCTTTTAGCATCGCCAGAATTCTTCCGCCAATTCAACGCAAACTTTGCCATATCTTTAAGCGCAGCTTGATAAGCAGAATTATTTAAATCAACATCAGATTTCGTGGTATTCCAAGGAAGCCGAGATGGATCTTTACATATAAAGCTTACATGCCCAACAAAACCATAAAACTCAGTATGAAACTTTGTCAGCCAGCCCGTCTTCCATGACTTATCAGAAATCAGGACAGCACGCTCATTACAATAAATATTCCAGCCATACTCGCCAGTTAGCTGAGAATTACTAGCTTTATCATAACCTCTTTCAGCAGAAAATTTATGTTTCGAATGCTGGCCGCATTCAATGTATACCGAGATACCCTCTGAAACCTTGAAGAATTTCGAATCAGTAGCATATGGTCCATCAACCCTCAGTTTGACAAGCTGGCTTTCCACCTCCTGCTCATTGACTTCAATGATCAATTGTTTGTCAATAAATTTACCGTACCTTCTACCAATCTCCGAGATCAGATCCGCCTCAAAGTCCTCCCCAGCCATAAGTTGAGATGTTTCATTAGAGAAGGAACTGATTTTAATAGACGTACCAACCTTCCCAGTACTTGAATACTTCTCTGCAGCCAAATCCCATCCTTCTGTCTGCAGGTAGTTATCAGTATCGAGACTCAACACGCATCGTTCTAAACCGGTATCTGACTCTAAATAAGTAACCTTACCAATCCTGAAAAGAGCTCGATTTAGACCTACACCAAAAACTCCGATTCCAAGATTATGCGCGGACCTTTCGCCAAATCTCAAAACTGATTTTTTCAGGTGCTCAGCAGCGATGCCGCCGCAATTATCACTTATTGAAAAAAAATCACCGCTAAAATTCAAACATATCTTATAGGCTTGATAGCTTTCAGGCAATGCGCCACTATCCGCCCCTGACTGAATTCTAGACATTGTATTACGAGCAGCATCGATTGAATTATCGATCAAGTCAAAAATACAAGCCTGTATCGAGATATCGCGAGTCAAACTATCTACAACAACAGCTTTGCTCGGCCGTGTATCAATTGAAATTTTTTCTGGGGCGGACATTTACAGCACTCCATGCTTCCTAAGCTGCAGATTTGTTTTCTATTATGAGCATTGCTTTTAAGATAACCGACATAACAGAGAAAGAAACAAGGGGGGAGACGCTGTTTCCTATCATCCTAAAACTATGCCATTTAGTAGGGTGGAAGACATACCAATCTGGAAACCCTTGTAGGCGAGCTGCCTCTCGAACGGTAATAACTCTACCGAACTCAGGATGGAGAGGACGAACCGCTTGAAATGAGCCCTTATCACTACCTGTACCCGCTCTCAATGTAGGACTCAACCCCTCCCAAGCTAAGCGATAAGACTTACTTATCGGGTCTGCTTTCCCCGGCGGTGTTGAGGCATAACGTTGAGCTACAACATCAGTATGCTTAGTCTCCGCCAGCCCAGAGACTTGACCTAGCCTAAGTTTCTGTAGCGACTCCTTCCAACCCAGTCCTTTAACACGAGGAACCTTACGCATTTTCTTTGCGTATTCAGAAATTTTCACAGCCGGGTTGATTGAATACTCACTCCAATGATATGTATTTTCTTTTGAAGAGGATATAGGTCGAGGCAAGTCTGAAATCGCTTGCTTAACAGTTGTATGAGCAAATACTTTCCCTTTTTCAAAGTCCCCCAAGGATAAAGCATTCATTTCATCTGACCTATAACCTACAACTAAAACTCGATATCTATTGGTAGGTGCCCCATAATCAGCGGCATTGATAACAAAAGGCCCCAAGATAGTATAAATATCTGAAACTTGAGCCATCCCTGCTTCTAGGATTTCAATACCATCCTCATCCAGAATCCCCTCAACATTCTCCATAACGAAAAATTTTGGGCCTAATTCTTTCACATGCCTAAAATAGTGAAAAATCAGACTATTTCTTGGATCATCTTTTTGGCGTTTTCCGATTCGACTAAAACCTTGGCAAGGAGGGCCACCTATAATGCCATCGGGACGCCTGTTGCCTATAATTTCTCGCCAATCGGAGAGAGTTATATCAGCAACGTTCCCTTCAAGTGTTCTTGTGAGGGGGTAATTTTTCTTGTAGCTTGACTGGATATCAGGATCAATATCAACGGCAACAAGTGCGTCAAAACCAGCAAGCTTTGCCCCAAGAGAAAAGCCCCCACAGCCACAAAATAGATCAATTATCGTTGGTGGCTCTAATTCAGAGTTCATTTGCCCCCCAAAAATTACAAATAGGGAATGATAGCAAGAAGCTATACTTGAATTCAATTAGAAATATTTAGAATGTTGTATTCGGAGTTAGTATCCGCAAAACAAAAAAGCCCAGTCGTCACCGACTGGGCTTTTTTGTTTCAATAATGGTCGGGACGGAGTGATTCGAACACTCGACCCCTTGCACCCCATGCAAGTGCGCTACCGGGCTGCGCTACGCCCCGACTGGGCTTGAAGCATGTTCTCAATCCTGCCGAGAACGTTGAAGAATGTACCCTAACCTCCTGATAAATGAAACCTTTTTCTAAAAAAAAATTTTCCATCCATCAAAACCGCAAGGTCATTTCTTCAACACCACCAACACATCCTCCAACTCGACAATCATCTGCCGAATCAGCTGCTTGTACTGGCTCGATTCATCCTTCACCTCATCACTGGAGAGCCGCAACCGCGCCCCGCCAATGGTAAATCCCTGGTCATAAAGCAGCGCGCGAATCTGGCGAATCATCAGCACATCTTGCCGCTGATAATACCGCCGGTTCCCCCGCCGCTTCACAGGGTTGAGCTGAGGAAACTCCTGCTCCCAATACCGCAGCACGTGTGGCTTCACGGCACACAACTCGCTCACTTCACCAATGGTGAAGTAGCGTTTGCCCGGTATGGGGGGCAGTTCGTCGTTATGGCTTGGTTCCAGCATAGGCCTCAACCCGGGCCTTCAACTTCTGCCCTGGACGAAAGGTGACGACGCGCCGTGCAGTGATCGGGATCTCTTCCCCTGTCTTGGGGTTGCGGCCCGGCCGCTGGCGTTTGTCGCGAAGGTCGAAGTTGCCGAAACCGGACAACTTGACCTGCTCGTTCTCTTCAAGTGCGTGCCGAATTTCTTCAAAAAACAGCTCGACCAGCTCCTTGGCCTCACGCTTGTTAAGCCCCAGCTCCTCGTACAGCCTTTCGGCCATCTCAGCTTTCGTCAGAGCACCCATGCCGTTATTTCCTTAACGTGGTGTTCAACCTTTGTTCGAGCGAGGTGAGGATGTTTTGCAGGGTAGTGTTCACCTCATCGTCGTTAAGAGTGCGCGATGGATGCTGCCAGGTCAAGCCGACGGCAAGGCTTTTTCTATCAGGATCAATGCCTTTACCTTGGTAGACATCAAACAGCCTGAGGTCTGTGAGCCATTCGCCTGCATTGTCACGAATTACTTCAAGCACGTCTTGAGAAGCTACATCACGTCCTGCAATCAAAGCCAGGTCGCGACGGGTTTCCGGGAACTTGGAGAGTTCGCTGAATTTCGGCAGGCGGCCTTCGACCACATCACCCAATACCAGCTCGAAGACGAACACCGGGCGGTCCAGGTCCAGGGCTTTGGCAAGCTCTGGGTGGATGGCGCCGAGGTAGCCTACGTCCTTGCCGTCACGCTGGATCACAGCGGTCTGGCCTGGGTGCAGGGCTGGGTGCTTGCCGGCGGCGAAGGTGAAGTCGCTCAGGGCGCCGCTGTAGCCCAGCAGGGCTTCCACGTCGGCCTTGACGTCGAAGAAGTCGATGGTGTCGCGGCCGTTGGCCCAGCCTTCCGGCAGGCGGCTGCCGGTGACGACGCCGGCGATCATTGGCTGCTGCTGCAGGTTACCGAGCTGGCCGACGAAACGCAGGCCGCTTTCGAACAGGCGCACGCGGTCTTGCTGGCGGTTGAGGTTGTGCTGCAGTGCCTTAACCAGGCCCGGCCACAACGAGGCGCGCATGGCGGCCATGTCGTTGGAGATCGGGTTGGCCAGCAGCAGCGGCTCTACGCCTGGGCTGAACAGCTCGAACAGTTTCGGGTCGATGAAGCTGTAGGTGATGGCTTCCTGGTAGCCGCGGGCAACCAGCAGGCGGCGCAGGTTTGGCAGCTCGCCGCGGGTTTCCGGGCGGGCTTGCGGCGCGAGGCGGGCTTGCGGGTAGCGCACTGGCAGGTTGTTGTAACCGTACAGGCGGGCCAGCTCTTCGATCAGGTCGACTTCCAGGCTGATGTCGAAGCGGTGGCTTGGGACGTTGACGGTCCACTGCCCTGCCCCGTTAGCCGTAGTCGCCAGGCCAAGGTTGTTGAGCAGCTGCTCGACCTGGGCCGGGTCCATCTGCATGCCGAGCATCTGGGTGATGCGTTCGGCGCGCAGGGTAACCGGGGCGACGTTCGGCAGGTGCTGTTCGCTGACGGCTTCGACCACCGGGCCGGCTTCGCCGCCGACGATGTCGAGGATCAGCTGGGTGGCACGCTCGATGGCTTCGCGGGCCAGCTGCGAGTCGACGCCGCGCTCGTAGCGGTGCGAGGCATCGGTGTGCAGGCCGTAGGAACGGGCTTTACCGGCGACGGAGATCGGCTCGAAGAAGGCGCTTTCGAGGAACAGGTCGCGGGTTTTTTCGGTGTTCACACCGCTGTGCTCGCCACCCATGACGCCGGCGATGGCCAGGGCGCGGGTGTGGTCGGCGATGACCAGGGTGTCGGCACGCAGGGCCACTTCCTGGCCGTCGAGCAGGACAAGTTTCTCGCCCTCTTCAGCCATGCGCACGCGGATGCCGCCGTTGATTTCGGCGAGGTCGAAGGCGTGCATCGGCTGGCCGAGTTCGAGCATCACGTAGTTGGTGATGTCGACGGCGGCGTCGATGCTGCGCACGTCGCTGCGGCGCAGGCGTTCGACCATCCACAGCGGGGTCGGCTTGCTCAGGTCGACGTTGCGGATGACGCGGCCGAGGTAGCGTGGGCAAGCGGCCGGGGCGCTGACTTCAACCGGGCGCACTTCGTCATGGGCTGGGGCTACGGCTGGCACCACCGGGCGGGTGACTGGCACGTCGTACAGGGCGCTGACGTCGCGGGCCAGGCCTGCGATGGACAGGCAGTCACCGCGGTTCGGGGTCAGGCCGATCTCGATGCTGGCGTCGTCCAGGCTCAAGTACTGGCGGATGTCTTCGCCCACCGGGGCGTCGGCAGCCAGTTCCAGCAGGCCGTCGTTTTCTTCGCTGATCTGCAGCTCGGCTGCCGAGCAGAGCATGCCGAACGACTCGACGCCGCGCAGCTTGGCCTTCTTGATCTTGAAGTCGCCTGGCAGCTCGGCACCGATCATGGCGAACGGGATCTTGATGCCTGGGCGGGCGTTAGGTGCGCCGCACACGACCTGGAAGGTTTCCTGGCCGTTGCTCACCTGGCACACGCGCAGCTTGTCGGCGTCCGGGTGTTGTTCGGTGGCGAGGATTTCGCCCACGACGATGCCGCTGAACTGGCCGGCAGCGGGGGTCACGCTGTCGACTTCGAGGCCGGCCATGGACAGGCGGGCGACCAGTTCGTCACGGGAGACTTGCGGGTTTACCCAACCGCGCAGCCACTGTTCACTGAATTTCATGCTGTTCTCCTAGAAAGTGCGTCGATTGGGCCTAGCGGAATTGCGCCAGGAACCGCAGGTCGTTATCGAAGAACAGACGCAAATCGTTGACGCCATAGCGCAGCATGGCCAGGCGCTCGGCGCCCATGCCGAAGGCGAAGCCTTGGAACTCTTCCGGGTCGATGCCAGACATGCGCAGCACGTTCGGGTGCACCATGCCGCAGCCCATGACTTCCAGCCAGCCGGTCTGCTTGCACACGCGGCAGCCCTTGCCGGAACACATCACGCACTGGATGTCGACTTCGGCGGACGGCTCGGTGAACGGGAAGAACGACGGGCGGAAGCGCACGGCCAGTTCTTTCTCGAAGAACACCCGCAGGAATTCTTCGATGGTGCCCTTGAGGTCGGCGAAGTTGATGCCGCGGTCGATCAGCAGGCCTTCGACCTGGTGGAACATCGGCGAGTGGGTGATATCCGAGTCGCAGCGGTACACGCGGCCAGGGCAGACAATGCGGATTGGCGGCTGGGTGGACTCCATGGTCCGCACCTGCACCGGCGAGGTGTGGGTGCGCAGCAGCATGTTGGCATTGAAGTAGAAGGTGTCGTGCATCGCCCGGGCCGGGTGGTGGCCAGGGATGTTGAGCGCTTCGAAGTTGTGGTAGTCGTCTTCGACCTCAGGGCCTTCGGCGATGCCGTAGCCGATGTGGGTGAAGAACTGCTCGATGCGCTCGAGAGTACGGGTGATCGGGTGCAGCCCGCCGGTGGTCTCGCCACGGCCTGGCAGGGTCACGTCGATGCATTCGGCGGCCAGGCGAGCGCTGAGCTCGGCTTCTTCGAAGGCAGCCTTGCGTGCGTTGAGCACGACGGTGACGCGCTCTTTGGCGTCGTTGATCAGGGCGCCGACTTTCGGGCGCTCATCGGCTGGCAGGTTACCCAGGGTCTTCATCACCTGGGTCAGTTCGCCCTTCTTGCCGAGGTACTGAACCCGGATCTGTTCCAGGGTAGTGATGTCTTCAGCGCGCTCGACGGCCTCTAGGGCTTGGGAGACCAGCGCATCCAGGTTTTCCATGTACAGACTCCAGATACGAAAATAGGGGAAGAGCTTTGAAGGCTCTTCCCCTATCGATGACGTTCAATGCCCGGCAGCGCACGCGCCGCCGGGTGATTGTCGCGGGTACTTAAGCCAGAACGGCTTTAGCTTTCTCGACAATCGCAGCAAACGCCGCTTTTTCGTTCACTGCCAGATCGGCCAGAACCTTACGGTCGATTTCGATCGAAGCCTTTTTCAGGCCAGCAATCAGACGGCTGTAGGACAGACCGTTGGTGCGGGCACCGGCGTTGATACGAGCGATCCACAGTGCGCGGAACTGACGCTTCTTCTGGCGACGGTCGCGGTAGGCGTATTGGCCTGCCTTGATGACCGCTTGCTTGGCAACACGGAATACGCGCGAACGTGCACCGTAGTAACCTTTAGCCAGTTTCAGAATTTTTTTGTGACGCTTACGAGCGATAACGCCGCGCTTAACACGAGCCATGAGTAACTTCCTCTATCTTAACCAGAATTAACGAACGCGCAGCATGCGCTCGACTTTTGCCACGTCGGACGGGTGCAGCAAGCTGGCACCGCGCAGTTGACGCTTACGCTTGGTCGACATTTTGGTCAGGATGTGGCTCTTGAAAGCGTGCTTGTGCTTGAAGCCCGAAGCTGTCTTCAGGAAGCGCTTCGCAGCACCGCTTTTGGTTTTCATTTTTGGCATGTTGAACTCCGCATTCGATAAAAATTACACAATAATCATCAGGCCTGCCGTGCCCGGGAGATTACTTCTTTTTCTTGGGGGCGATGACCATCATAAGCTGGCGTCCTTCCATCTTCGGATGCTGCTCAACGGTGCCGTATTCGGCGAGGTCAGCTTCAACCCGCTTCAACAGCTCCATGCCCAGCTCCTGGTGGGCCATCTCACGACCACGGAATCTCAGAGAGATCTTGGCCTTGTCCCCATCGGTAAGGAAACGTACCAGGTTGCGTAGTTTTACCTGGTAATCCCCATCCTCCGTCCCTGGACGAAACTTGATTTCTTTAATCTGAATCTGCTTCTGGTTTTTCTTGGCTTCGTTAGCCTGCTTCTTCTTCTCGAAGAGGTGCTTGCCGTAGTCCATGACCTTGCAGACCGGCGGTACCGCGTCTGCAGAGATTTCTACCAGATCCAGCTTCGCTTCATCAGCGATACGAAGCGCTTCATCAATCGAGACGATGCCAACCTGCTCGCCATCAGCGCCAATTAACCGAACCTCGCGGGCCGAGATATTCTCGTTGATCGGGGCCTTCGGTACAGCACGCTTATCGTTTCTCATTTCACGCTTAATAGTCATTACTCCGATTCTTGGCGACCACGCCGGGAAACCGCTTGTGTCAGGAGCTCAGCGAACTGGGCGACGGGCATGGAGCCCAGGTCTGCGCCTTCGCGAGTACGCACAGCGACGGTTCGTGTTTCGACTTCTCGATCCCCTATAACCAAAAGGTACGGGACCTTGAGCAAAGTATGCTCGCGGATTTTAAAGCCGATCTTCTCATTTCTCAAGTCCGACTTGGCACGGAAACCGCTACCGTTCAGAGCATTTTCTACCTCGAGGGCGAAATCGGCCTGTTTGTCGGTGATGTTCATGATCACCGCCTGAGTCGGTGCCAGCCAGGCTGGGAACACGCCGGCGTAGTGCTCGATCAGCATGCCGATGAAGCGCTCGAACGAACCGAGGATTGCACGGTGCAGCATGACCGGGCGAACACGGCTGTTATCTTCGGCGATATAGCTGGCATCCAGGCGCTCTGGCAGGTTCGGGTCGTACTGCAGGGTACCGCACTGCCAGTTACGGCCGAGGCAGTCGCGCAGGGTGAACTCGATCTTCGGACCATAGAACGCGCCCTCGCCCGGCTGGTATTCCCATTCCAGGCCCGACTCGTTCAGGGCGTCGGCCAGTGCGCCTTCGGCACGGTCCCACAGCTCTTCGGAGCCCACGCGCTTGGCCGGGCGGGTCGACAGCTTCATGGCGATGTCGGTGAAGCCGAAGTCCTTGTACACATCCAGGGTCAGCTTGATGAAGTCGGCGGCTTCTTTCTTCACCTGTTCTTCGGTGCAGAAGATGTGCGCGTCGTCCTGCACAAAGCCACGCACGCGCATGATGCCGTGCAGGGCGCCGGATGGCTCGTTACGGTGGCAGGCACCGAACTCGGCCAGGCGCAGTGGCAGGTCACGGTAGCTCTTCAGGCCCTGGTTGAACACCTGCACGTGGCACGGGCAGTTCATCGGCTTGACCGCGTAGTCACGGCTTTCCGACGAAGTGGTGAACATGTTTTCGGCGTAGTTCGACCAGTGGCCGGAACGCTCCCAGAGGATGCGGTCGACGACCTGCGGGGTCTTGATTTCCAGGTAGCCGTTGACGCGCTGAACCTGGCGCATGTACTGCTCGAGCACCTGGTACACGGTCCAGCCGTTGGCGTGCCAGAACACCATGCCCGGGGCTTCTTCCTGCAGGTGGAAGAGGTCGAGCTGCTTGCCGATCTTGCGGTGGTCGCGTTTTTCGGCTTCTTCGATGCGCTGGATGTAGGCGGCCAGCTGCTTCTTGTCGGCCCAGGCGGTGCCGTACACGCGTTGCAGCTGCTCGTTCTTGGCATCGCCGCGCCAGTAGGCGCCGGACAGCTTGGTCAGCTTGAATGCCTTGAGGAAACGAGTGTTCGGCACGTGCGGGCCACGGCACATGTCGACGTATTCTTCGTGGTAGTACAGGCCCATGGCCTGCTCGTCCGGCATGTCTTCGACCAGGCGCAGCTTGTAGTCTTCGCCACGGGCCTTGAACACGTCGATGACTTCGGCGCGCGGGGTGACCTTCTTGACCACGTCGTAGTCTTTTTCGATCAGCTCCATCATGCGCTTTTCGATGGCGGCCATGTCTTCTGGGGTGAAGGGGCGCTCGTAGGCGATGTCGTAATAGAAGCCTTCGTCGATCACCGGGCCGATCACCATCTTGGCGGTCGGGTACAGCTGCTTCACCGCGTGGCCGACCAGGTGGGCACACGAGTGACGAATGATCTCCAGTCCCTCTGCATCTTTAGGGGTGATGATCTGCAGGGTGGCGTCGTTGTGGATCAGGTCGCAAGCATCAACCAGCTTGCCGTCGACCTTGCCGGCCACGGTGGCCTTGGCCAGGCCTGCGCCGATGGAAGCGGCGACGTCGGCGACGGATACGGCGTGATCAAACGAACGTTGACTGCCATCGGGAAGAGTAATAACGGGCATGGCGCCTCCTCTCCTAGTGGTGACCCCTACCAAAGGTCACGTGGGTTGGGATGAGCCAGTACAAGATCCGACCTGCCTTCCCTTCAGGGAAGCCTGCCTCACAGTGGCAGAAGCCTTTCGGCTTGCCAGGGACGAACCAGAGTGACTGGAAATAAAAAAGATAGCTGCAAGCTGAACATTGTCAGCTGCAAGCCGGGCATGCTAGCACGCGGGTTGCGCGCCACGCAGAAATATTTGGAAATTACGCCGCCTCGGTGAACTATCGCGGAAAAATTCCTATCAGACCTTGGGAAGCAACCTACTCTTGTTGAGACCTTAACCCAAGGAGTAACTGGTTATGCGAGTACCGTCTCTTCTGGCCCTGGTGGCCGCTGGCGCACTGCTGCTGCCCGTGGCTGCCAATGCTGGCAACTTCCCTCCCGGGAAGGAGGGCCACTACATGACCCAGTGCCAACAGGTGGCCAGCGGCCAGGGCGTTGACGCCGCAGCCGCGAAAAAGCACTGCGAATGTGGTGCCCAGGCCATCAAAAAGAATTTCACCGATAAGGAGATCGCTGACCTGGACAGCACCGACGGCGTGGATGCCAACCTGATGAAGAAGGCACAGATGACCGTACAGGCTGCCTGCAAGCCAAAATGAGCCGTGCGCAGGGTTTGATTCACGCATTATTTGGCCTGGATCAATATCCTGCGAAGGTAAAAGGCGCTAGATGCGCAGAATTAGACTATGATGTTGCCCGTGCTCCGTAGCCTCGGCCACATTGCACCACTGAAAAAACTAAATGTTCTGGAGATTCACCTCATGTCCAATCGCCAACAAGGCACCGTCAAATGGTTCAATGATGAGAAAGGCTACGGCTTCATCACCCCAGCAGGCGGCGGCGACGACCTGTTCGTACACTTCAAAGCCATCGAATCCGACGGCTTCAAGAGCCTGAAAGAAGGCCAGACTGTTTCCTTCGTCGCCGAGCGCGGCCAGAAGGGCATGCAGGCTGCGCAGGTTCGTCCGGAGTAATTCGGGCAGCTGTAAAAAAACCCGCCCTTGTGGCGGGTTTTTTTATGGGCGCTCGCTTTTCTGTGGGAGCGGCCTTGCGTCGCGAAAGGGCCGCGATGCGGCCCCGGCAATTCATGCGGCGAAGCTGAAACCCTGGGGGCGCTTCGCACCCCTTTCGCGACGCAAGGCCGCTCCCACAAGGGGCGGCGGCGCAGCTGTCAACCGCAGTTGACGCGGGTCACCACACCCTGCTCGTCCACATTCAGGTTCAGGCGCTCGGAGCGGTACTCCAGGGTTACCACGTCGTGCGGCTTGAGAATACGCGCCATCTGCGAACCACTGGCCTTGCGCGCCTGCTCCAGCAGGTCGGCGCTGCCCGGCTTGCCGATGGCGAAGTCGGCACCGCTGGCCTCGCAGCGGCCATCATTGCCCGCCGACGCCTCGGGCGCCTTGCCACCCCCCGAGTTACCGCCAGTGCTGCAACCAGCCAGGACAGCAGCCACCGCCAGGGTTGCCAGGAAAGCACGGGTACGGAACATGAATCCTCCTAAAATCGATCTGGGAACTGCCTGATCCGACAGCTCCACCAGTAATTCGTTGCAAAACCGCGCAAGTCTGCCTGAACTCACCACGCCGGGGCCAAAGGCAATCGTGACCGAATTTTACCACTCACCCGACGAGCCGCTTGGTTTGCCCCGCAAAGTCATGATTTACTTTAGGAAGTGAAGGCACAGTGCCTTCTTCGAACGCCAGGATCCGGTGTTCGCCCCTCCACCCCGGGTCCCCAGCGAGAGCCTTCCATGAGCAGCCACAGCATCGACGCCGATATCAAGGTCAAATGGGCCGAGGGCCAGAGCGCCTACAGCCCCAGCACGCCCGAAGAGTTGCTGTTGATCGCCATCGACCTGCTGGTGCGCGACCGCGGCGGCGAAGCGGCGCGCAGTTTCATCGACCAGGTATTCGAGCGCTACGCGCCCCACGCGGCTATTGCAATCGAGCCAGGCGCGCGCTGAGCAGGTCGAAAAAGCCCTGAGCGTCACCCTCGTTCATCCACAGCACATTGGCCGGTTGCTTGAGCACGCCGTACCAGTCGGCGACAGTCTGACCGAAAGTCGGGCCTTCGCGGCTGTCGACGCTCATGTGGATGCGCCGCCCGCTGAACAGCTCGGGCTTTAGCAGATAGGCGATGACACTGGCGTCATGTACCGGCCCACCGGGCATGCCGTACAGGTCCATGTCGTGCTTGATGTAAGCCTGGAGAATATCGACAACCTGCTTGCTGGCGTGGTTGTTCACGGCGGCCAGCTGCTTGAGCCGGGCGTCACTGGTAAGGATCTTGTGGGTAACGTCCAGCGGCAGGTAGGTGAGTTGCACGCCGCTGGCCAACACCACTTCGGCGGCGTGCGGGTCGGCGTAGAGGTTGAATTCCGCCACTGGGGTGATGTTGCCGCCGTTGAAATGGGCACCGCCCATGATCACCACTTCCTTGATGCCTTGGGCGATCTGCGGACGCTGGATCAGCGCCAGGGCCAGGTTGGTCTGCGGGCCGAGCATGGCGATGGTGATGCTGTGGGGCTTGGCGCTCCCCAAGGTATCGACCAGGTATTGCACGGCATTGCCTTCGGCCAGGGGCTTTTTCGGTTCATGCACCGCGACGCCGGTCAGGCCTTCTTCACCGTGGACATCAGCGGCGTAGATAGGCGCGCGCACCAGTGGCCGCCCTGCCCCGGCGTATACCGGGATGTCTTCACGGCCGGCCCATTCGCGGGCCAGGCGGGCGTTGCGCGAGGTCTTTTCCAGGCGCACGTTGCCGGCAACGGTGGTGATGGCGCGAATGTTGAGTGCCTCGGGTGAGGCCATGGCCAGGAACAGTGCGACTACATCGTCGGCGCCGGGGTCGGTGTCGATGATCAGGTCACGCGGGGCGGCCTGGAGGGTGGTGGTAGCGGCTGCGGCCATGAGGGTGAGTCCTTGTAGCAGGGGCTTGAGCATGGGGCACTCCTGTTGCCGGATGGTGAAATGCACTCTTTTGTGTGGGAGCGGCCTTGCGTCGCGAAAGGGGTGCGCAGCGCCCCCGGGATTTCGGCTTCGCAGCATGACCTGCCGGGGCCGCTTTGCGGCCCTTTCGCGACGCAAGGCCGCTCCCACACAAAAAGCGCACCGAGCTCGCTTGTTAGAAGGTGACGCCGGATATCAGGGCGATGTTGCTGTAGGGCTGGCACTCGCCGGTGCGCACGATCGCCCGGGCACTGCGCGACAGCACTTTGAAATCCTCATGGCTCAGCCATTCACGCTTGCCCAGTTTGCCCTTCAGGCGCTCGATTTCGACCAGCGCCGGCGGCACCACCTTCTGCATCTCTTCGGCCAGCACATGCCGCTCCACCTGCAACTCGCTCAACACCGCGCGCAGCACGCTGGCAAAATCCGGTACCCCCGCCGTCAACGCCAGGTCGATCAGCTCGATTCCCGGCGGCACCGGCAAGCCGGCATCACCGATCACCAGGATGTCCCCATGGCCCATCCCGGCGATGGTCCGCGACAGCGCAACGTTGAGCAGCGTGGTCTTTTTCATGGCGTCAGCTCCGCCAGATAAGGGATCGACGGCTGGGCGCCGGCACGGGTGACGGACAACGCCGCAGCACGCTGGCCGAAAGCGATGGCCTCGCCCTCCCCCTTGCCCTGCACCAGCGCCGCGGCAAAACCGCCGATGAAGGTGTCGCCCGCCGCCGTGGTATCCAGCGGCTGCACCTGCGGCGCCGGGAAATGCTGGCTACCGTCACGGCTGACGAACAAGGCGCCTTGCGCACCCAGGGTGACGATCACCTTGCCGGCACCCAGTTGCAGCAAACGCTCGCCAGCGCGGCGGGCGCTCTCCAGGTCATTGACCGGCTCCCCGGTCAGTGCCTCGGCCTCGCTTTCGTTGGGGGTGAGGTAGTCGATATGGGCAAACCAGCTCGCCGGCAACGGGCCAGTGGCCGGCGCCGGGTTCAGGATCACCCGCTTGCCCAGTTCATGCCCTCTGGCAAGGGTCCAGGCCACGGTCTCGGCCGGTACTTCGAGCTGGCAGATGATCACCTCGGCCGCCTGCAGCAACGCATCGAAACGCTGCACCGACTCGGGCGTCAGCAACCCGTTACCGCCAGGAATGATGACGATGCAGTTCTGACTGGCAGCGTCCACGGTAATCAGCGCCACGCCACTGGACACACCCGGGCACACGCCGACCGCCTGGCAATCGATGCCTTCCACTTCCAGCGCCTGGCGCAACTGCTGACCGTAGGCGTCATCGCCGACATTGCCCACCATTGCCACACTGCCACCCAGGCGTGCCACTGCCACCGCCTGGTTGGCACCCTTGCCGCCAGGGACGGTGCAAAAACTCTCCCCAGCCAGTGTTTCACCGGGCCGCGGCAGCCGCTGGGCGCGGGCCACCAGGTCCATGTTGAGGCTGCCGACCACCACTACCTTGGCATTCATGGCGCAAATTCCTTAGCGGTAATCATTGAACAGGTCCGGGCGCGGCCCGGTGGATTCGCGCAGCACGATTCGCGGGGCGACGATGCGCTGTTCGGCGGCATCGCGCCGCGGCGTGGCGATACGTGACAGCAGCAAGGCGGCAGCGCTTTCGCCAAGCTCGCGAATCGATTGGCCGACCGTGGTCAGCGGCGGGTACACATAGCGGCTCAGCTCGATATCGTCGAAGCCGATCACCGACAGCTCGCCCGGCACGCTGATGTTGCGCTCGGCAGCGGCGCGCAACACGCCGAAGCCGATCATGTCGTTGCCGGCGAAGATCGCCGTCGGGCGCTCGCCATCGAGCAGCTGCGCGGCGGCGGCATGGCCGCCCGGGCTGGTGAAGTCGCAATGCAGCACCCTGCCTGCCAGCACCTCGACCTCAGCTTCAGCCATGGCCTGGCGGAAGCCGCGCAGGCGCAACTGCGTGACACCCGTCTCGGCGGGGCCGCCGATATAGGCGATGTCGCGATGGCCCAGCTCCAGCAGATGGCGGGTCGCCAGGTAGGCACCGTGCTCATGGTCGATGCGCACCAGGTCGGCATCGACACCCTCAAGCTCGCGGTCGACGATGACCATCGGCGTGCGCACGCCGGCCAGGCTCTGCAGCAGGTCGGCGTCCTCGCCCACCGACGCCACCACCAGGCCGTCGATGCGTTTTTCCAGCAGCACGCGCAGGTAGCTGCGCTGCTTTTGCGGGTTATCGTCCGAGTTACAGAGGATCACGCAATAGCCGTTGCGCTCGCAGGCATCCTCGATGCCCCGGGCCAGTTCGGCGAAGTACGGGTTGATGCTGTTGGGCACCAGCAGGCCGATGGTGGCCGTGCTGCGCGCCTTCAGCGAGCGCGCCACGGCGCTGGGCACGTAGTCGAGCTCAAGGATGGCCGCCTCGACCTTGAGCCGTACCTGCTCGCTGACCGGGCGGGTCTTGTTCAGTACATGTGACACCGTGGTGTAGGAAATGCCCGCAAGGGCGGCGACGTCTTTGATGGTTGCCATGTTGTCAGTTCCGCCGGCCTGCACGCCGGCTGCGATAAGTGTCGAGCACCACGGCGATGACGATCACCGCCCCGGTGATGATGCGTTTGGTAGGTTCCGACGCGCCGATCTGCGCCAGCCCTGCGGCCAGCACGGAGATGATCAGCACACCGAAGAAGGTGCTGATGACCGAGCCGCGCCCGCCCATCAGGCTGGTGCCGCCGATCACCACGGCGGCGATCACCTGCAGCTCCAGGCCGGAGCCGGCATTGGGGTCGGCAGCTTCCAGGCGCGAGATCTGGAACAGCGCGGCCAGGCCGGCGAGCAGCCCCATCAGGGCAAACACCAGTACCTTGTACGGGCGCGGGTCGATGCCGGCCAGGCGCACGGCCTCTTCGTTGGTGCCGATGCCGATCAGGTAACGGCCGAACACGGTGCGGGTCAGTACCAGCTGGGCCACCACGATCACCAGCAAGGCGATGATGAAGGCCGGCGAGATACCGAAGGCGACCGGGTTGGAAAACCAGGCGTAGGCGTCGCCGATATAGGCAGTACGCGAGTCGGTGAACTGGTAGGCCAGGCCGCGGGCCATCTCCAGCACACCCAGCGAGACGATGAACGAAGGGATGCGCCAGGCCACCGTCACGCCGCCGGTGATACTGCCGGCCAGGGCGGCGACAGCCATGCCGAGCAAGGCTGCGGGCAGCACGCCCCAGCCCCAGCCAAGGATCGCCACGCTGACCGTGGATGCCGCCAGGGCCAGCACCGAACCGACCGACAGGTCGATACCGCCGATGATCAGCACGAAGGTCATGCCCACGGCCAGCACCATCAGGTCGGGGATCTGGTTGGCCAAGGTACTGAAGGTGGCGTACGACCAGAAGTGGCTGCTCAGGAACGAGAACAGCACGATCATCGCCAGCAACGCGCCGGCCAGGCCCAGGTAGGTGCCCAGGCCGTAGTAGCTACCGCTGCGGCGCACGGGCGCGCCGCTCGGGGTGTCGAGGGGTGTGGTCTTCATGCATCCATCCTGGGCGCTGCTTCGTGCAGCAGGGCATCACGTTTTTGATAGCCGGCGAAGGCGGCAGCCAGAAGCTGGTCCTGGCTCCAGTGTTCACGGTCGAAGGTATCGATCAGGCGACCGGCAGAGAGCACGGCGATGCGGTCGCAGATCAGCATCAGCTCGCGCAGGTCGCTGGACACCACCACCAGGGCTTTGCCCTGGCGCGCCAGTTCAGCCAGCAGGCCATAGATGTCGAATTTGGCGCCGACGTCGATGCCGCGGGTGGGCTCGTCGAATAGCAGCACCTGGCAGTCGCGTTCCAGCCAACGGCCGATCACCACCTTCTGCTGGTTACCGCCAGACAGCTCGCCAACCACCTGTGCCGGGCTGGCACTGCGGATGCGCATGGCGCTGATCTGGCGTTCGGCCAGGGCCCTTTCCGCGTCGCTGTCGAGCACCCCAGCACGCGACACTGCAGGCAGATTGCCGAGGGCGATGTTGGCGCTGATCGATTGCGTCAACAGCAGGCCCTCGCCCTTGCGGTCTTCGGTGATCAGGGCAATACCGGCTTTTACCGCAGCCTTGGGCGAATCGATGGACACCGCTTTGAGTGGCTGACCAATCTCGATGCTGCCGCTGTCGGCCCGGTCGGCACCGTAGATCAGCCGCAGCAGCTCGGTGCGCCCGGCGCCGATCAGCCCAGAGACGCCGAAGATCTCCCCTGCCCTGACCTGCAGCGACACATCACGCACCTTGTCGCCGCGGCACAGTTTGTCGACCTTGAGCAACGGCGCACCTATGCTGCGCCGGCCCAGGTCGATATGCTCGCCCAGCTCGCGCCCGACCATCAGGTTGACCAGTTCGGCGCTGCTGTAACGCTGGATTGGTTCGTCGCACACCAGCTGGCCGTCGCGCAGCACGACGATGCGCTGGGCCACGCGCTGCAACTCCTCCAGGCGGTGGGAGATGTAGACGATGGCCACGCCGCGCTGGCGCAGGCGCTCGATCTGGGTGAACAGCAGCTCCACTTCGCGGGCGGTGAGCATTGCCGTGGGCTCGTCGAAAATCAGCACATGGCAGTCGCCAATCAGGTTGCGGGCGATCTCGACCATCTGCTGGTGGCCAATGCCCAGCTCGCCGACCGGGGTGTCCGGGTCGATGGCATCCAGGCCGACCTGGGCCATGGCAGCCGTGGCCAGTTGGCGCAGGCGCTTCTGGCTGATCCAGCCGAAGCGGCTGGGCAGGTTGTCGAGGAACAGGTTTTCCGCCACGGTCAGGGTAGGCAGCAGGTTGAGCTCCTGCATGACCATGCGCACACCGAGGCGCTCGGCCTCGCTGCGGCTGGCCGGCGCGTAGGCCTGGCCGCAGTAGGTCATGTGCCCGGTGGTGGGTGTTTCCAGGCCACAAATGAGCTTGGACAGGGTGCTCTTGCCCGCGCCGTTCTCGCCGGTAAGCGCCAGTACTTCACCGGCGCGCAGGGCCAGGCTGACCTCGGCCAGCACTGGCTGGGCGTAGCTTTTGCCCAGCGTGCTGGCGGCAAGCACCACTTCATTGGCCGAGGCAGACATGGCCACTTCTCCTGCTGGGGTCAGGGCTTGGTGATGAGTTCGACCGGGGTCTGGATGACGTTGTCGGCATCCACGTCCGGCTTCTCGCCCTTGAGCACTTTCAGCGCTGCCTGGATACCGTACACCGCCTGCTGGCTGGCGGCCTGGTCGAGGGTGGCGAGCACGCGGCCATCCTTGAGCATCGGCTTGATGGCATTGATGTTGTCGTAGCCGACCACCTGCACCTGGCCGGCCTTGCCAGCGGCACGCACGGCCGAGACGGCACCCAGGGCCATGCTGTCGTTACCGGCCAGCAGCGCCTTGAGGTCAGGGTATTCGTTGAGCATGGAGGCGGCGACCGCGTTGCCCTTGTCGATCTCCCAGTTGCCGGACTGCACCGAAACGATCTTCATCTTCGCGGCGTCCATTGCATCCTTGAAGCCAGCGGTACGCTGCTGGGCGTTGGTGGTGGTCGGCACGCCCTCGATGATGCCGACCTGGTCACCGGCCTTGAGTTTTTCCTTGGCCAGGTAGTCGCCCACCATGCGCGCGCCTTTGCGGTTGTCGGGGCCAACGAAGGGCACGCTGATGCCCTTGCTCTTGAGCAGCTCAGGGTCCAGGCGGTTGTCGATGTTGATGACGATGACGCCCTGGTCCATGGCCTTCTTCACCGCCGAGACCAGCGCCTTGGAGTCGGCCGGCGCGATCACCAGGGCCTTGGCGCCCGAGTTGACCATCTGCTCGACGATGCGGATCTGTTCACCGGTATCGGTTTCGTTCTTGATGCCGTTGGCAACCAGGTCGAAATCGCCAGGGTGGGCTTTCTGGTAGTCCTTGGCGCCGTCTTCCATGGTGCGGAAGAATTCGTTGGCCAGTGACTTCATCACCAGCGCGACCTTGGGTTTTTCCTCTGCGTGGGCGGCAGACAGCGGCATGGCGAGGGACAGCGAGGAGATGACGGCTAGCGCCAGCAGACGACCGGGGAACGGCAGCTTCATGGGAGATGACTCCGAATCTTGTGTTTTTTATCGGATCGCAAACGTTTGCGTTGGGTAACTATGGAAACAGGACCTGGTTTTGTCAAATCCGTTTCGCTTGCGGGGTCAAGACGCTGCTGGTGCAGATTATCCGGAATTTTTCCGAAAAACCGAACACCTTTTCCTATGCTTGTTCGGGGATCCGAATGGAATACGCCTTGTGTGGGAGCGGCCTTGCGTCGCGAAAGGGGTGCGTAGCGCCCCCGGTTCTCAGCTTCTGCGCCGGAATTGCCGGGGCTGCTGCGCAGCCCATTCGCGACGCAAGGCCGCTCCCACACACGATCGCGCACAGCTGGTACGGATTCTGCCTGTTGCCCTGCGCGACACAGCAACCACCTCATCAGGAAGAGAGAGAACAATAATTATGAATGCTGCACTGAAGTCCTTCGCTCCCAGCGCCCTGGCGCTACTGCTGATCCTGCCCGCCACCGCCTCGGCAAAGGAAGCCGAAACCCAGCAGAAACTGGCCAACGTGGTGATCCTCGCCACCGGCGGCACCATTGCCGGCGCTGGCGCCAGCGCTGCCAACAGCGCCACCTACCAGGCCGCCAAGCTCGGCGTCGACAAGCTGATTGCCGGCGTGCCGGAACTGGCCGACCTGGCCAATGTACGCGGCGAGCAAGTGATGCAGATTGCCTCCGAAAGCATCACCAATGACGATTTGCTGAAACTGGCCAAGCGCGTCGCCGAGCTTGCCGACAGCAAGGACGTCGATGGCATCGTCATCACCCATGGCACCGACACCCTGGAAGAAACCGCCTACTTCCTGAACCTGGTGGAGAAGACCGACAAACCGATCGTGGTAGTCGGCTCGATGCGCCCGGGCACGGCAATGTCTGCCGACGGCATGCTCAACCTGTACAACGCCGTGGCGGTGGCCAGTGACAAGCAATCGCGCGGCAAGGGCGTGCTGGTGACCATGAACGACGAGATCCAGTCGGGTCGTGATGTGAGCAAGTCGGTAAACATCAAGACCGAAGCCTTCAAGAGCGCCTGGGGCCCGATGGGCATGGTCGTGGAAGGCAAATCGTACTGGTTCCGCCTGCCGGCCAAGCGCCATACCACCCAGTCGGAGTTCGACATCAAGCAGATCAGCAGCCTGCCGCAGGTGGACATCGCCTACAGCTACGGCAATGTCAGCGACACGGCCTACAAGGCGCTGGCGCAGGGCGGGGCGAAAGCGATCATCCATGCCGGCACCGGCAATGGCTCGGTGTCGTCGCGGGTAGTGCCGACGCTGCAGGAATTGCACAAGAACGGCGTGCAGATCATTCGCTCTTCCCACGTCAACCAGGGTGGTTTCGTGCTGCGTAATGCCGAACAGCCTGATGACAAGTACGACTGGGTGGTGGCGCACGACCTGAACCCGCAGAAGGCGCGGATTTTGGCGATGGTGGCGATGACCAAGACCCAGGACAGCAAGGAGCTGCAGCGGATCTTCTGGGAGTACTGATTCTGGTATGACTTGGGCTGGTGCGCTGCTTGCATCGGCCCTTTCGCGGCTAATGCCGCTCCTGCAGGTGCCACATAACCCTGTGGGAGCGGGCTTGCCCGCGAAGAATCCAGCACCGAGCCAGTTGCGAAATATTTTGCCTTGAAATACTGTACGCACATACAGCACAACAAGGAATCGCCCCCGTGGCCAGCACCGACTCCGCAACCGCAAGCAGCTACCAACAACTGGGCCTGCGCATCCAGAAGATCATCAACAACCCCCTCGCCCAGCGCAGCCGCGCCGCACTGATCTTCCGCCAGGAACACGAGTCGCCCGATGACTGGGAAACCCTGCTCGAGGAAATCGCCGAGAACGACAACGTCACCCTCGCCCACCGCGACGATGGCGGTGTGCAGATCTTCTGGACCGTGCCAAAGGAAGATTGAGGCTCAGGCCAGCGCCTGCAGGTAGGCACTGGCCTCGCGGTAACGGGCCAGCCGCGCCAGGTCGGCAGGGCCAGGGATGGGAATACGCGAGAGATCGCTGTTGTCGGCCAGGTCGGCCAGCTTGACGGTACGCGCCAGCGGGTCGCTGCCCAGGCGCACGACGAAGTCATGGTAGCTTTCGCCCTGGTGCCGGCTCAGGGCCAGCAAGGCGGCGAGAATTTTCAGGGGAAAGCCCTCTCGGGCCAGATCGGAAACGGTCAGCGTCGTATCTTCGATCACGTCATGCAGCACTGCGACAATGCGCTGCTCTGGCGTGCTGACCCGCATCATCACCCGCAGCGGGTGGAGGATATAAGCCGCTCCACCCTTGTCGTATTGCCCTTCATGTGCCCTGGCGGCCACAGCAATGGCCCGCTCCAGCGTAGACATGAGGCCCTCCCCCGTTTGGCTTGTCTCAGGCCAAGCATAGCCGGGGAAGACTACAGATAACAGTTAGCGCTGCGCACCATGCTGGATGACGATCGAATCGGTACCCAGCTTGGCCATCACCTCAGCCTTGCGCGCGTCGGCTTCAGCCTTGCTCGGGAACGGCCCCATCAACACTACCGGTTTGCCGTCGCGGTATTCGACCGAGGACGGGATGCCCTTCTCGATAAGGCGTGCGGTCATGTCGCTCAGCGCGCCCATGTTGGCACCCTGGATCACTTCGACATCCCACCCTTCAGGTGCAGGCTGATCTGCCAACGCTTCGGCGCGACGCTGCAGATCGGCACCGCCGCAATATTCACGGATGCGCAGGTTGTTGCCGCCGTCATCGACGATGATTTCGTATTGGCCATCGGTACCTTTGATTGCCACGTAGCTGCGGTAAGCCTCGTACTGGCCAGCATCGTCCTTGCCGCGGACCTGGCCGCAGATGGTGCCCTTGGTGTCGATCCGCACGTTGCCGAACTTGGCGGTCTTGGGGTTGTGCAGGTGCTCGGCAACCTGCTTGTGCACACCCTCGACCTCGTTCTCACAGCCCGCCAGGGCCAGCACTGCCAATACCACTGCCAGTTTGCGCACGCGTGTACCTCCAGATTCGAAGGGGCGGATTCTACCACGGCCACCCAGGGCACCGCCCGCGACCAAAGGTTACACGCTGCTTCGAGGGGCAATTCAGAATGCAAAAAGGGCGACCCTTTCGGATCGCCCTTTCTGATGCCCGGAAACCGGGACTTTGTTTGGTAGGCACAATTGGACTCGAACCAACGACCCCCACCATGTCAAGGTGGTGCTCTAACCAACTGAGCTATGTGCCTGTCGTGTGGTGCGCATATTAGTGATCGAATGCGTACCTGTAAAGCGTTTTTTTCAAAAAAATCAAAAACTTTCAGAAACCTGCGGGCGCCGGCACCGGCCACCTGGAATGCGCCCATAATGCAAAAAGGGCGACCCTTGCGGATCGCCCTTTCTGATGCCCGGAGACCGGGACTTTGTTTGGTAGGCACAATTGGACTCGAACCAACGACCCCCACCATGTCAAGGTGGTGCTCTAACCAACTGAGCTATGTGCCTGTCGTGTGGTGCGCATTCTACGCATTCCAAAAACCCTGTCAACACTTTTTTTCGCGCTAACTCACTGAATCTTAAACTGTTTATAGAGAAGGGCCGGCTGGAGGCCAGTAAAGGATTTTCAACGGACGACTAGCGGGTGTTTATTATTATTGATAGCATCGGTACATTCGTTAAAAATATAAAACACAGAGGTTCCTGCAGCATGGCTAACACCCCCTACCCCCAGTCCTACTACGCCGCCTCGGCCAACCCGGTGCCGCCACGTCCGGCGCTGCAGGGTGAGGTGGAAACCGATATCTGCATCATCGGTGCCGGCTACACCGGCCTGTCCAGCGCGCTGTTCCTGCTGGAAAACGGCTTCAAGGTGAGCATCGTCGAAGCGGCCAAGGTCGGCTTCGGCGCATCGGGCCGCAACGGTGGCCAGATCGTCAACAGCTACAGCCGCGACATCGACGTCATCGAACGCACCGTCGGCCCCAAGGAAGCACAACTGCTGGGCAAGATGGCCTTCGAAGGCGGCCGCATCATCCGTGAGCGCGTGGCCAAGTACAACATCCAGTGCGACCTGAAGGACGGCGGCGTGTTCGCCGCGCTGACCTCCAAGCAGATGGGCCACCTGGAATCGCAAAAGCGCCTGTGGGAACGCTTCGGCCACACCCAGCTGGAGCTGATGGACCAGAAGCGCATCCGTGAAGTGGTCGCCTGCGACAACTACCTGGGCGGCATGCTGGACATGAGCGGTGGCCACATCCACCCGCTGAACCTGGCCCTGGGCGAAGCGGCCGCGGTCGAATCGCTGGGCGGCATCATTTATGAGCAGACCCCGGCCATCCGCATCGAGCGTGGTGCCAACCCGGTGGTGCACACCCCGCAAGGTAAGATCCGCGCCAAGTTCATCATCGTTGCCGGCAACGCCTACCTGGGCAACCTGGTACCGGAGCTGGCGGCCAAGTCGATGCCATGCGGCACCCAGGTGATCACCACCGAACCGCTGGGCGACGAACTGGCCCGCACCCTGCTGCCGCAGGACTACTGCGTGGAAGACTGCAACTACCTGCTCGACTACTACCGCCTGACCAGCGACAAGCGCCTGATCTTCGGCGGTGGCGTAGTGTACGGTGCGCGCGACCCGGCCAACATCGAAGCGATCATTCGCCCGAAGATGCTCAAGGCCTTCCCGCAGCTGAAGAACGTCAAGATCGACTACGCCTGGACCGGCAACTTCCTGCTGACCCTGTCGCGTCTGCCACAGGTCGGCCGTATCGGCGACAACATCTACTACTCGCAGGGTTGCTCGGGCCACGGCGTGACCTACACCCACCTGGCGGGCAAGGTGCTGGCCGAGGCGCTGCGTGGCCAGGCCGAACGTTTCGACGCCTTCGCCGGCCTGCCGCACTACCCGTTCCCGGGTGGCCAGATGCTGCGTGTACCGTTCAGCGCCCTGGGCGCCTGGTACTACAGCCTGCGCGATCGCCTGGGCTTCTGATGTAAGCAGGCCCGACCTCTTCGCGGGCAAGCCCGCTCCCACAGGGACCGCACAAGGTTCGAAACCAGCGCAGTCCCTGTAGGAGCGGGCTTGCCCGCGATGAGGCGGCGCAGGTAGAACTATTTGTTCAGGCTGCGCACGGCCTGCTTTGCTGCAACCTCCTGGCCCGCCCGGGCCAGTTCGTCGGCAGCCTGTAGCCAACGCTGGCGGTCCACCTGGGCCGGCAGCTGGCGCGGCGGCTGCACCAGCACTGCCCAGCTCCCCTCCTTCGCCCACGCCGAGGCAAAGTCGTCGAACGCCATCAGCTGACGCCGATGCATCCCCGAGCGCAGCAGCACACGCTTCTTGAAGCTGTCATAGCCAATCAGCACCGCATAACGCGGTTCGCTCCACCACGCCGAACCTTCCTCGTAACGCAACAGCACCGGATTGCCAGCAGCCACCTGGGCCAGCAAGGCATCCAGTTGCTTGTCCAGCGGGTACACGACCATGCCGTACTCACGCGCCACACGCGGGATGCTGGTTTCCAGCGCCTCGGCCCCCTTCGGCAGGTTCAGCGGCTTGTCCAGCAACCCCGGGGTAATCGGCGCGCCTTGCTGCGACAATAGCGCGGCCAGGGCCATCGCCCCGCTGTGGTTGGCATTGCCGCGGTAGAACGGCACGCTGCTGATTTCGACCCGCTGCGGCATGCCCTTGAGGCTGGCAGGTGGTGCGCTGGCACAACCGCCCAGGGTGGCGGCCACCAGGCAGGCGGCCAACAGCTGACGTGGGACGGTCAACCAGCTCTTGCAGGAATGTTGCTCCATGGGCACTCGCTTGTTCCGATGCCAGGCAGGCAGCGCCCGGCTCTGGCCACCGATCATAGGGCGCTGCGTTGCTCGGGTATAGTCCGACAATAGAACGGAACCAATCGGCTTAAGCAATCGACCTTTGGTCAATGGAACGTCACGGGCGGGCAGCTAGACTAAAGCAGTGTCTGGAGGGCAAACCGCAGGTTGCCCAAGAGAAGGAGGCACACATGAGCCTGACCATGGCAATCCTCATGCTGGTAGGTATGTGGCTGAGCGTCGCGGCCGCCATGCTGTGGGGTGTTCTGCGTATCGTGCGGCGTCATTCCCAGCACCACCACCTGCCACCGCAGGCCCCGGCCAAGGCGCAGCCAGTGCGCAGGGCACGGCGGCATGCCGGGGTGCATTGAGGTTTCTTCACCTGTATGCGAACGGGGCGCAAAGAGCGCCCCGTTTTTATTACATCAGCCTTCAGCTGCTTCGCGCTTGAGCCGCGCCCGGCGAGCCAGGATGTTGAGGATCTCGATCACCGTCGAGAAGGCCATCGCCGCATACACATAACCTTTCGGTACATGGGCGCCAAAACCTTCGGCGATCAGCGTCATGCCGATCATGATCAGGAAGCCCAGGGCCAGCATGACCACTGTCGGGTTGTCGTTGATGAAGTTGGCCAGCGGGTCGGCAGCCACCATCATGACGATCACGGCGGTAATCACGGCAATGATCATGATCGGCAGGTGCTCGGTCATGCCCACGGCGGTGATGATGCTGTCGACCGAGAAGACGATGTCCAGCAGCAGGATCTGGAAGATCGCCGCAGCGAAGCCCAGGGTAACCGTGGAAGAGACCTTGGCTTCTTCCTTGGCACCGTGCGGGTCGACGTTCTCGTGAATCTCTTTGGTGGCCTTCCACAGCAGGAACAGGCCGCCGGCAATCAGGATCACGTCCTTCCAGGAGAAGGCGTTGCCGAACACCTCGAACACCGGGTCGGTCAACTGAACGATCCAGGCCACGGTGCTGAGCAGGGCCAGGCGCATGACCAGGGCCATGCTGATACCGATACGGCGTGCCTTGGAGCGGTACTCCACCGGCAGTTTGTTGGTCAGGATCGAGATGAAGATCAGGTTGTCGATGCCCAGTACCACTTCCATGGCCACCAGGGTAGCCAGGGCGACCCAGGCGGTAGGGCTAGCGGCGAGTTCCAGCAAGTATTCCATTGTTCAAATCCTGCAGCGGCGGTTAAGGGTCAGATTTCCTGGGTGGATGCTTTCTTTTCGGCGTCCTTGGGCTTGTGGCCCTCGCTGCCGATGGCCTCGCTCAATGCCTGCTGGGCGGCCTTGTTGGTGTCGTCGATGGCCTGCTTGGCGGACTGCGCGGCCTGGTCGAGCATCTGCTGGGCAGACTTCTCGGCCTGGTCGCAACCGGCCAGGGTAAACAGCGCCAGGGCCAGCACCAACGGTGTGCCAATGGATTTGAGTTGCAGCATGGTGTCCTCGCTTGAAAAATCCCGGCGGCGCGTAGCGCCTGATGGGGTCGCATTCTAGAGACGCCAATACCTCAGGAAAATTCGTATTTTCAGCGTGTATACTTCGGTTTTTTCGAATCGGGACCTGCGCTCGTGCTCAACTACCGCCAGCTCCACTACTTCTGGGCCGTGGCCAAGACTGGCAGCATCGCTCGCGCCAGCGAACAGCTGAACCTGACCCCACAGACCATCAGCGGGCAGATCAGCCTGTTCGAGCAGACCTATGGGCTGGAGCTGTTCCAGCGCGTCGGCCGGCAACTGGAACTGACCGAGACCGGCCGCCAGACGCTGGTTTACGCCGAGCAGATGTTCCAGATCGGCGGCGAACTGGAGGCCATGCTCAGGGCTGGCCCGCAAGAGCAGATCCTGTTTCGCGTGGGGGTGGCCGATGTGGTGCCGAAGTCGATCGTCTATCGCCTGCTGGCACCGACCATGGAGCTGGACGAGGTATTGCGCATCAACTGCCGCGAAGACAAGCTCGAACGGCTGCTGGCAGACCTGGCGATCCAGCGCCTGGACCTGGTGATTTCCGACAGCCCGATGCCCAGCCACCTGGATATCAAGGGCTATAGCCAGAAGCTCGGCGAATGCGGCCTGAGCTTCTTCGCTACCCCGGCCCTGGCCAGGCAGCATGCCGGCCCCTTCCCCGCCTGCCTGCAGGATGCTCCACTGTTGATTCCCGGCCCGGAAACCGTGGTGAGCAGCCGCCTGGTGCGCTGGCTGGGTGAGCAACAGGTGCAGCCGAGGATTGTTGGCGAGTTCGATGACAGTGCACTGATGCAGGCATTCGGGCAGTCGGGCAGCGGGGTTTTCGTCGCGCCCAGCGTGATTGCCGAAGAAGTGTGCCGCCAGTATGGCGTCGAGTTGATTGGCCAGACCGAGGCGGTGCATGAGTCGTTCTATGCCATTTCGGTGGAGCGCAAGGTCAAGCACCCGGGGATCCTGGCGATTACCGAGGGGGCGCGGCGGGAGCTGTTTCATTGGTAGTGGTGGCGCCCCGACTTGCCCGCGAAGAGGTCAGACCTGCCCACCAAGGGTCTATGGTAAAATCGCGCCCTTTATGCAAACGCCGAGATACCGCTGTACATGACTCCTGTTTTCCGACTCCTCAACCGCACCAGCCTGGTGACCCAGATCGTCATCGGCCTGGTCGCCGGCATCGCCCTGGCCCTGCTGGCACCTGCCATCGCCCGTGACCTGGGCTTCCTCGGCAAAGTGTTCGTCAGCGCCCTGAAGGCCGTCGCGCCGGTGCTGGTGTTCATCCTGGTCATGGCGTCGATCGCCAACCATCGCCACGGCCAGGAAACCCACATCCGCCCGATCCTCTGGCTGTACTTGCTGGGTACCTTCGCCGCCGCCGTGGTGGCCGTGGTCGCCAGCATGCTGTTCCCTTCGCAGCTGGCCCTGAGTACCGGCGAAGCGACGCTCAGCGCGCCGGGCGGCATCGCCGAGGTAATGCAAAACCTGCTGTTGAGCGCGGTCGACAACCCGGTCAACGCCTTGCTCAATGCCAACTTCATCGGCGTGCTGACCTGGGCCATTGGCCTGGGTGTGGCCCTGCGCCACGCCGGCGAAACCACCCGCACCGTGGTCGAGGACCTGTCCAATGGCGTGACCCTGATCGTGCGGGTGGTCATCCGCTTCGCCCCACTGGGCATCTTCGGCCTGGTCAGCTCGACCCTGGCCCAGTCCGGCCTGAGCGCCCTGCTCGGCTACCTGCACCTGCTGGCCGTGCTGATCGGCAGCATGCTGTTCGTGGCGCTGGTGATGAACCCGCTTATCGTGTTCTGGAAGATCCGCCGCAACCCTTACCCGCTGACGTTGCTGTGCCTGCGCGAAAGCGGCATCACCGCGTTCTTCACCCGCAGTTCGGCGGCCAACATTCCGGTCAACTTGGCACTGTCGGAGCGCCTGGGGCTGCATGAGGACACCTATTCGGTGTCGATCCCGCTGGGTGCGACCATCAACATGGCAGGCGCGGCAATCACCATCACCGTGCTGACCCTGGCGGCGGTGCATACCTTGGGCATTCCAGTCGACTTGCCGACCGCCGTGCTGCTGAGCGTGGTGGCGGCGGTTTGTGCCTGTGGTGCTTCGGGCGTGGCCGGCGGGTCGTTGCTGCTGATTCCGCTGGCGTGCAGCCTGTTCGGCATCCCCAGCGAGATTGCCATGCAGGTGGTGGCGGTCGGCTTCATCATTGGCGTGCTGCAGGATTCGGCGGAGACGGCACTGAATTCTTCGACGGATGTGCTGTTTACGGCGGCGGCTTGCATGGCTGAAGAACGTCGCAGCATTTGAGATTGCCGGGGCCGCTTTGCGGCCCTTTCCGACCGGTCCGGCGCCCCGGCGAGGCCGCTCCTACAAGAGCAACGCGCATGCCTGTAGCCAATTGCCTTACACCGCGGCATTACCTACGCTAGTGGCCTTTCCCCAGTAATGAGACAGGGCCATGTCAGAACACGAAACCGCAGGTGAAGGCCGCTTCAGCAACATCGAGATCCGCATTCTTGGCGCGCTGATCGAGAAGCAGGCCACCAGCCCGGAAAGCTACCCGCTGACCCTCAACGCCCTGGTCCTGGCCTGTAACCAGAAGACCAGCCGGGAACCTGTGATGAACCTCACCCAGGGCCAGGTCGGCCAGGCCCTGCGCGCCCTCGAGAGCCAGGACATGACCCGCCTGCAGATGGGCAGCCGCGCCGACCGTTGGGAGCAGCGGGTGGACAAGGCCCTGGAGCTGGTACCGGCGCAGCTGGTGCTGATGGGCCTGATGTTCCTGCGCGGGCCACAGACCCTTAACGAACTGCTGACCCGTAGCAACCGCCTGCACGACTTCGACGACACCGAACAGATCCAGCACCAGCTCGAACGCCTGATTTCCCGCGACCTGGCCCTGCACCTGCCACGCCAGGCCGGGCAGCGGGAAGACCGCTATACCCACGCCCTCGGTGACCCGGCGGAAATCGAGGCGATTCTGGCGGCGCGCCAGCAGGAAGGCGGTGCTCGCAGCAGTGGCACCAGCGTTTCGGAAGAGCGTATCGAAGCGTTGGAAGCGCGAATCGCCGCGCTGGAAGCACGCCTGGCCGAGTTGGAAGGCTGAAGCCGCTACTGCTCAGGGTCGGGGAAGTTGCGACAGCTCTTGCGCTCGGCCAGCTCCCGCTCTGTGGGGCGCTGGTCGACGAACACAGTGCGGCCGTCGGCGTAGATCTCGAGGTAGCCCCAGTGCAGGTCCTGCTCTTTCTGCCCGGGCTTGGGGGGGACTAGCCACCAGGGTTCGCGGCTGATCAGGGTCATGGGTCAGGTTCCTGAGGGTGTCTGCAGTAATCATAGACACCCTCAGTTTTTGCATTGCTGGTACCGGCCCTTTCGCGGCTAAAGCCGCTCCTACAGGGAAATCACCGCCCATAAGGCCTGCGCTGTACCTGTGGGGGCGGCTTTAGCCGCGAAGAGGCCGGTACAGGCTTACGCCGGCGCCGAAGTGCGGATCAGGTGATCGAACGCCGCCAGCGAGGCCTTGGCACCCTCGCCCACCGCGATAACGATCTGCTTGTACGGCACAGTGGTCACGTCACCTGCGGCAAACACACCCGCCACACTGGTCTGGCCCTTGGCGTCGACGATGATCTCGCCACGCGGCGACAGCTCGACAGTGCCCTTGAGCCAATCAGTGTTCGGCAGCAGGCCGATCTGCACGAAGATGCCTTCCAGCGCCAGGTCATGCACCTCATCGGTGGTGCGATCCTTGTAACGCAAGCCCGTCACTTTTTCACCATTGCCGACCACTTCGGTTGTCAACGCGCTGGTGATCACCTTGACGTTCGGCAGGCTGTGCAGCTTGCGCTGTAGCACCGCGTCGGCACGCAACTGGCTGTCGAACTCGATCAGCGTCACCTGGGCAACGATACCCGCCAGGTCAATGGCCGCTTCCACACCCGAGTTGCCGCCGCCAATCACCGCCACACGTTTGCCCTTGAACAGCGGGCCGTCGCAGTGCGGGCAGTAGGCCACGCCACGGGAGCGGTATTCCTGCTCGCCCGGCACATTCATTTCGCGCCAGCGGGCGCCAGTGGCGAGGATTACCGTCTTGGCCTTGAGCGAGGCGCCGCTGGCAAGGCGCACTTCATGCAGCCCGCCGTCGGTAGCCGGAATCAGCGCTTCGCCGCGCTGCAGGTTCATGATGTCGACGTCGTACTGCTTGACGTGCTCTTCCAGTGCCGTGGCCAGCTTCGGCCCTTCGGTTTCCTGCACCGAGATGAAGTTCTCGATGGCCAGGGTGTCGAGCACCTGGCCGCCGAAACGCTCGGCAGCCACACCGGTACGGATGCCTTTGCGTGCGGCGTAGATGGCCGCTGCAGCACCGGCTGGGCCACCACCGACCACCAGCACGTCGAAGGCGTCCTTGGCGTTGATCTTCTCGGCCTGGCGGCTGCCGGCATTGGTGTCGATCTTGCCGAGGATCTCTTCAAGGCCCATGCGGCCCTGGCCGAACAATTCGCCGTTCAGGTAGATGCTCGGCACCGCCATGATCTTGCGCGACTCGACTTCATCCTGGAACAACGCACCGTCGATAGCCACGTGCCGCACGTTGGGGTTGAGCACGGCCATCAGGTTCAGCGCCTGGACCACGTCCGGGCAGTTCTGGCACGACAGCGAGAAGTAGGTTTCAAAGGTGAATTCGCCTTCCAGCGCCTGGATCTGCTCGATCACTTCGGCACTGGCCTTGGACGGGTGGCCACCGACTTGCAGCAATGCCAGCACCAGCGAGGTGAATTCGTGGCCCATGGGGATGCCGGCGAAGCGCAGGCTGATATCGGATCCCGGGCGGTTCAGCGAGAACGAAGGACGACGGGCATCGCTGCCATCCGCGCTGAAGGTAATGAGGTTCGACAGGCCGGCGATTTCCACCAGCAGGTCGTGCAATTCGCGGGACTTCGCGCCGTCGTCGAGGGAGGCAACGATCTCGATCGGCTGGGTGACCCGCTCCAGGTAGGTTTTCAGTTGCGATTTAAGCGTGGCGTCCAACATACGGGCGATTCCTTTTTCAAAACTCGGATACAAAAACGCCCAGGCGAGTTCGCCCGGGCGTTTTTACGGGGCGGTGGGTACTTCAGCTTTGGCGGCTGCTCACCGCCCGCAACTTGCGCATGACCTTAGATCTTGCCTACGAGGTCCAGGGAAGGAGCGAGAGTAGCTTCGCCTTCTTTCCACTTGGCCGGGCAGACTTCACCTGGGTGAGCGGCAACGTACTGGGCAGCCTTCACCTTGCGCAGCAGCTCGGCTGCGTCGCGGCCAACACCACCGTCGTTCAGTTCGACGATCTTGATCTGGCCTTCCGGGTTGATCACGAAGGTACCGCGGTCCGCCAGGCCGGCTTCTTCGATCAGTACGTCGAAGTTGCGCGAGATGACGTGGGTCGGGTCACCGATCAGTGGGTACTGGATCTTGCCGATGGTGTCCGAAGTGTCGTGCCAGGCTTTGTGGGTGAAGTGGGTGTCGGTCGACACACCGTAGATTTCCACGCCCAGCTTCTGGAACTCGGCGTAGTTGTCGGCGAGGTCACCCAACTCGGTCGGGCAGACGAAGGTGAAGTCGGCCGGGTAGAAGAACACGACGGACCACTTGCCTTTCAGGTCGGCTTCGCTGACCTGAACGAACTCGCCCTTGTGGTAGGCGGTGGCGTTGAACGGTTTGACCTGGCTGTTGATGATTGGCATGAGAGACGCTCCTTCATGGGGTTGGAATCAGTTGATGGAGAGAATCCTAACCGCTGATCCCCATAAAGGCTCATTGGCAAAGCTCATGCTTGTGATTGGTTTTGGCTATAACCGCAGATAATTAATAGAAGGGAATGGGCTGAGCAATGGATCTTGTGGGAGCGGCCTTGCGTCGCGAAAGGGCCGCAAAGCGGCCCCAGGGTATCGGCGTCAAAGCTGATGTTGCTGGGGCTGCTCTGCAGCCCTTTCCGCCCGGTTCGGCGCCCCGGCAAAGCCGCTCCCACACAAAGCACAGCGCCAGGTGCGATCAGCGGGTGACGGTGCGCATGGTGACAAACTCTTCGGCAGCCGTCGGGTGTACGCCGATGGTCTCGTCGAACTGCAACTTGGTCGCGCCAGCCTTCAAGGCAACACCCAGGCCCTGGATGATCTCGCCGGCATCCGGGCCGACCATGTGGCAGCCCAGCACCTTGTCGGTCTCGGCATCCACCACCAGCTTCATCAGGGTCTTTTCCTGGATGTCGGTAAGGGTCAGCTTCATGGCGCGGAAGCGGCTTTCGAAGATCTGCACCTTGTGCCCAGCTTCCAGTGCCTGCTCTTCAGTCAGGCCGACGGTACCGATCGGTGGCTGGCTGAACACGGCAGTCGGGATGTTCTGGTAATCCACCGGGCGGTATTGCTCAGGCTTGAACAGGCGCCGCGCCACGGCCATGCCTTCGGCCAACGCCACCGGGGTGAGCTGCACGCGGCCGATCACGTCGCCAATGGCGAGGATCGACGGTGCGGTGGTCTGGTACTGCTCATCGACGCGAATGAAGCCGCGGGCGTCCAGCTCCACACCGGTGTTTTCCAGGCCCAGGTTGTCGAGCATCGGGCGCCGACCAGTGGCGTAGAACACGCAATCGGCGAGCAGCTCGCGGCCGTCCTTGAGGGTGGCTTTCAGGCTGCCGTCGTCAAGCTTGTCGATGCGCTGGATGTCGGCGTTGAACTGCAGGTTCAGGCCGCGCTTTTCCAGCTCTTCCTTGAGGTGGGTACGCACCGAGCCGTCGAAGCCGCGCAGGAACAGGTCACCGCGATACAGCAAGGTGGTGTCGGCGCCCAGGCCCTGGAAGATGCCGGCGAATTCGACGGCGATGTAACCACCGCCGACCACCAGCACGCGGCGCGGCAAATCCTTGAGGTAAAACGCCTCGTTGGAGGTGATGGCCAGTTCCTTGCCCGGGATGTCCGGCACCTGCGGCCAGCCGCCGGTGGCAATCAGGATGTGCTCGGCGCTGTAGCGCTGGCCGTCCACTTCCACTTCGTTGGCGCCGGTGATGCGGGCATGGCCTTGCAGCAAGGTGACGCCGCTGTTCACCAGCAGGTTGCGGTAGATGCCATTGAGGCGCTCGATCTCGCGGTTCTTGTTGGCAATCAGCGTGCCCCAGTCGAAGTGGCCCTCTTCGAGGGTCCAGCCGAAGCCTGCGGCCTGCTCCAGCTCATCGGCGACATGGGCGCCGTACACCAGCAGTTTCTTCGGCACGCAACCGACGTTGACGCAGGTGCCACCCAGGTAGCGGCTCTCGGCCACTGCCACTTTTGCACCGAAGCCCGCAGCGAAGCGCGCCGCACGCACACCGCCGGAACCGGCGCCAATCACGAACAGATCAAAATCGTAGGCCATGTATTCAGTCTCCTTGGCTGGCGCCCAGCATAACGCCGTTGGCCGCCGCAAACAAAAAAGCCACCCCGAAGGGTGGCTCCTTGAACCTGCGCTGGCGTATCAGTACGCCTTGCCGGCCTTGTAGAAGTTCTCGAAGCAGAAGTTGGTCGCCTCGATGTAGCCTTCGGCGCCACCGCAGTCGAAACGCTTGCCCTTGAACTTGTAGGCGATCACGTTGCCTTCGGCAGCCTGCTTCATCAGCGCGTCGGTGATCTGGATCTCGCCACCTTTGCCCGGCTCGGTCTGTTCGATTTTCTCGAAGATGTCCGGGGTCAGGATGTAGCGGCCGATGATCGCCAGGTTGGATGGTGCGTCTTCCGGCTTCGGCTTCTCGACCATGGAGTCAACGCGGAAGATGCCGTCCTTGATCTCTTCACCGGCGATGACGCCGTACTTGTTGGTTTCCTGCGGGTCGACTTCCTGGATGGCGACGATCGAGCAGCGGTACTTCTTGTACAGCGCGACCATCTGCGCGAGCACGCCATCACCTTCGAGGTTGACGCACAGGTCGTCGGCCAGCACCACGGCAAACGGCTCGTCACCGATCAGCGGGCGGCCGGTCAGGATGGCGTGGCCCAGGCCTTTCATTTCGGTCTGGCGGGTGTAGGAGAACGAGCACTCGTCGAGCAGGCGACGGATACCGACCAGGTATTTTTCCTTGTCGGTGCCCTTGATCTGGTTTTCCAGCTCGTAGCTGATGTCGAAGTGGTCTTCCAGAGCGCGCTTGCCGCGGCCGGTGACGATGGAAATCTCGTTCAGACCAGCATCCAATGCTTCTTCAACGCCATACTGGATCAGTGGCTTGTTGACCACCGGCAGCATTTCCTTGGGCATGGCTTTGGTAGCAGGCAGGAAGCGAGTGCCGTAACCGGCTGCCGGGAACAAGCATTTCTTGATCATAAACATCCTTAAACATAGGCGAGGCCTGTGGAATTCGGCGCAGTCTAATCAGGCGGCATGCAGCTTACAATGCCCTGCCTGTGACGACCGCTGCCATCATAGAGATAACCCAGTGTAGATAGTTCCAAAACGTTCGTGAAATTCCCGTCATCCGGCCCCTGCGCGGCAGCCGCGAAAAGGCCGGCGCAACGTGCTTTCAGCTACCGCTGCCCTGCCCGACCAGCACCCCGTCGACCTGCTGGCCATACAGGTTGACGCCGTCGTTGGCGTGGAACTTCAGCCGTGTCTTCTCGATGGAACCGTCCACCAGGCGCGGGTCCTGGGGGCGCTCGTGGCGGTTGACCCAGGCGGCCACGTCCCAGGCTTGCTGATCGCTCAGGCTGCCCGGCTTGCCCAGTGGCATGTTGTACTTGATGAACGATGCCGCGGTATTGATCCGGTGCATGCCAGCGCCCCAGTTGTAGGAGTCCTTGCCCCAGAGTGGCGGCATCACATATTCACCGGCCACCTGCTGCCCCTCGCCGTTGTCACCGTGACAGATGGCGCACTGTTCGCGGTAGACCTGCTGGCCGCGCTTGAAGTCGTAGCCGCCTTTTGGCTGTGGCACCTCGGGGTAGCCGCGACCGGCGATTTCCACAGCAGTGGGCGCCTTGGTCGAAAGCCAGTAGGCGTAAACCGACAATGCGGTCATCTGCGGGCTGTCGGCAGCTGGCGGCTTGCCGTTCATGCTGAACTGGAAGCAGCCCTGGATGCGCTCGGCAAAGGTGTTCACCTTGTCGTTCTTCTTGCGGTAGGCCGGGTACATCGGATAGGCGCCCCACAGCGGCGCTGAGTGCGCCAGGCGGCCCTGGTCGAGGTGGCAATTGCTGCAGTTCATGCCATTGCCCACGGCCTCCGGCATCAGCCGGCGGGTATCGACGAACAGTGCGTGGCCCTCGCGGACCATCTTGCCAAAGGCGTTGTCCGGCAGCTCGCTTTCGGCAGGCGGTGCGAACTGTGGCGCGGCATGGGCACCGGGGACCTTCAGTTGCGACTGGTCTTCCATGGCGATGGGCGCCTGGTTGGCAAAGGTATTGCTCGCAGCCAGCAGCAGTAAGGTTGGCAACAGGGTTCTCATGGCTTGACCTCCGGGCTGGCGGGTTGGGCGAAGTACTCGGCAATCGCCTTGACTTCGGCGTCGGTCATGGCCTTCGCCACGCCTGCCATCAACTGGTTGGGGTCATTGCTGCGGCTGCCATCACGCCAGGCGTTGAGCTGTGCCATCAGGTAGGCAGCAGGCTGCCCGGCCAATGGTGGGAAATGCTCACCGACGCCGCTGCCGCCCGGGCCATGGCACTGCACGCAACCGGGGATCTGCCGGCTCCAGTCACCGTAGAGGGCCAGGCGTTCGGTGGGGTTGCTTGCTATTTGCTGGCGGCGCAGGTCTGGGGCAGGATCACCTGGCAGCCCCGCCAGGTAGTGGCTGACGGCCTCGATCTCATCGATGCTCAGGGCTTTGGCCAGCGGCGCCATGACCGGCTGCTGGCGGCTGCCATTGCGCCAGTCATGCAACTGCTTGCTCAGGTAGCCGGCCGGCAGGCCAGCCAGGCGGGGGAACCCTGCGGCGGCAACCCCTTTGCCGTCCGGACCATGGCAACCCAGGCAGGCCATGGCGGCGGGGTTGGACCCGCCCTGGGTAAAGACTTTCTGGCCATCGGCGGCATGCGCCGCGGGCCAGGCCAGGATCAGCAGGCTGCCGATCACGACGCGACTCAACGGTGTCATCACGAATCTCCATTTCTTTTGTTATAAGCTTAGGCTCAAAAAACATAAGCAAATGGATACTAGCCCTGTAAGGGAATTCGCAACAACGCTCAAGCCGACCAAGGGATGGCTATTGGCCTTTTAACCGAGGATCCGTTGAGCCAGATCAACTGCCAGAGATGCACTCCGTCGCTGCCGTGCGCACGTCACCCAGGCGCAGCGGGAAGTTGTTCAGGCGCTCATGCAGCTTGATGCTGCTGCCGCTGCCGCGCTTGTGGATGTCGACCAGCGCTGCCGGCCCGGTGCTTGCCGTGTACTTTTGCGGCACGACAAGGCGCAGGCCGTCACCGCGCTGTTCCTCGACCAATGGGTCACGGGACTTGGCCAGGTGCGCCTTGACGCAATCGGCATATTCGCGGGGGGTCTTGCCAGACATGACATCCAGGGTTTCATGGGATTGCTCAAGTTCCGAAACGCTGACACAACCGCCCAGCGCAAGGAACAACGCCGCCACCATCCACTTCATTTGACGCACCTCGAATGACAAGAGAGCGTAGGACAACAGCCAGGCGGTTTTGCTCCCCGTCTTGGCCGTTTTATCTGCCTGGTGCCATCAGGCGCGGCAGCGTAAGCCGACATCGTGGTATCTTTCGCGTTTGCAGAACCAATCTTTGCGGAGCACCCCATGAAATTCGTACACCAGCGCGAGCACCTCAACGAGGACGATATCGTCGTCATCGAGTGCTCCCAGCGCTGCAACATCCGCCTGATGAACGACGCCAATTTCCGCAGCTTCAAGAACGGCGGCCGGCACACCTACCATGGCGGCCACTTCGAGCGCTTCCCGGCCAAGATCACCGTGCCCAGCACCGGTTTCTGGAACATCACCATCGATACCGTGACCAGCCGCCCGATCTCGGTAACGCGCAAGCCGACCCTGACCCACAAGATCAAGATCATCCGCCGCTCGTCGTCGAAACTCGGATAAGGCCCACCATGACCCAGAACATCAAATACGTCATCAAGTACAAGCTCGACGGCCAGCGCCGCTGGGACTTCGCGGTGATGGCAGACGCCTCCCACGAGCAGGCCATGGAAGCCCTGCGCAAGATCCACGGCGAAGACGCCGAGAAGATCAGCGACATCCAGGTGAGCAAAGCACTGTAAGGCAGCAACAAGGAGAAGCGCATGAGCAACTGGCCCGACCGTCGTATCCTCGATCTGCTGGGCATCGAGTTGCCCATTCTCCAGGCGCCAATGGCCGGTGCCAGCGGTTCGGCCATGGCCATTGCCGTGGCCAGCGCGGGTGGCCTGGGCGCCTTGCCCTGCGCCATGCTCAGCGGCGAGCAGCTGCGTGGCGAGATCGAAGCGTTTCGCGCCGCCTGCCCTGGCCTGCCACTGAACCTGAACTTCTTCTGCCACCAGCCGCCAGCCCCCGACCCTGAGCGGGATGCCCGCTGGAAGCAGGCATTGAAACCGTACTACGCCGAAGTCGGCGCCGACTTCGCCGCGCCTACGCCCGTTTCCAATCGCGCCCCCTTCGATGAACAGAGCTGCATGCTGGTCGAGCAATTGCGACCGGAGGTGGTGAGCTTTCACTTCGGCTTGCCGCAAGCCGCGCTGCTGCGGCGGGTAAAGGCCAGCGGTGCCAAGGTGCTGTCCAGCGCCACCACGGTAGAAGAAGCGCTGTGGCTCGAAGCCAACGGCTGCGATGCAATCATCGCCATGGGCTATGAAGCCGGCGGCCATCGCGGCATGTTCCTCAGCGACGACATCACCAGCCAGATCGGCACCTTCGCCCTGGTGCCGCAGATCGCCGATGCGGTGCGGCTGCCGGTGATCGCTGCTGGCGGCATCGGCGACCACCGTGGCTTGGTGGCAGCCCTGGCACTGGGCGCCAGCGCGGTGCAAATCGGCACGGCCTACCTGTTCTGCCCGCAAGCCAAGGTCTCCCCTGCCCACCGCCGGGCATTGGACAGCGCACCGGCCAGCGACACGGCGTTGACCAACCTGTTCACCGGGCGCCCGGCGCGTGGCATCAACAACCGCATCATGCGCGAGCTGGGGCCGATGAGCGAACTGGCGCCACGCTTCCCTCTGGCCGGCGGCGCTCTGATGCCACTGCGGGCGATTACCGATGCCCAAGGCAACAGCGATTTCAGCAACCTGTGGTCGGGGCAGGCATTGCGCCTGGGCCGGCATATGCCGGCTGAGCAGCTGACCCGGGAGATTGCTTCAAAGGCATTGGCGCAGATTGCTCGATAAGGTTTTCATCCAGTGCCGGCCTCTTCGCGGCGGTTCGACGCGAAGAGGCCAGCACTGCCAATACCTGACTCCCAGGTTATAACTCCTCCTCCAGCCCCTTCCCGACAAATGGCTTATCGCTATATAGTTCACACCATAACGATAACCACCTCAAGGAGCTGTCTTCATGCGTATCCGCCCGTTCCACTTGGCCGCCACTGCCCTGGCCAGCCTGATTTCCCTCAACAGCGCCTGGGCCGACGAGGTGCAGGTCGCAGTCGCGGCGAACTTCACCGCGCCGATCCAGGCCATCGCCAAGGACTTCGAGAAGGACACCGGCCACAAACTGGTCGCCGCCTATGGCGCCACCGGGCAGTTTTACGCGCAGATCAAGAACGGCGCGCCGTTCGAAGTGTTCCTCGCCGCCGACGACAGCACCCCGAAGAAGCTGGAAGAGGAAAAGGAAATCGTCCCGGGCTCGCGCTTCACCTACGCCACCGGCACCCTGGCCCTGTGGTCGGCCAAGCCGGGCTACGTGGACAGCAAGGGTGAAGTGCTGAAGAAAAACCAGTTCCAGCACCTGTCAATCGCCAACCCCAAAGCCGCGCCTTACGGCCTGGCCGCCACCCAGGTGCTGGACAAGCTGAAGCTGACCGAGGCCACCAAGAGCAAGATCGTCGAAGGCCAGAACATTACCCAGGCCTTCCAGTTCGTCTCCACCGGCAACGCCGAACTGGGCTTCGTTGCCCTGTCGCAGGTCTACAAGGATGGCAAGGTGACCGAAGGTTCGGCCTGGATCGTGCCCGCCAACCTGCACGAGCCGATCAAGCAGGACGCGGTCATCCTCAACAAAGGCAAGGACAACGCTGCCGCCAAGGCCCTGGTCGACTACCTGAAAGGCCCGAAAGCGGCCGCGGTGATCAAGTCCTACGGTTATGAAATCTGATGCCACTGGACGCCAGTGACTTCGGCGCGGTCTGGCTGACCATCAAACTGGCCAGCCTGACCACGCTGATCCTGCTGATCGTCGGCACGCCCATCGCCTGGTGGCTGGCGCGCACGCGCTCGTGGCTACGCGGGCCGGTGGGCGCGGTGGTGGCGTTGCCACTGGTGCTGCCACCGACGGTGATCGGCTTCTACCTGCTGATCGCCCTCGGCCCGCACGGCTGGCTCGGCCAGGCGACCCAGGCATTGGGCCTGGGTACCGTGGTATTCAGCTTCACGGGCCTGGTGATCGGCTCGACGGTGTACTCCATGCCGTTCGTGGTGCAGCCGCTGCAAAACGCTTTCGGGGCCATCGGCCAGCGCCCGCTGGAAGTGGCCGCGACCCTGCGTGCCAGCCCCTGGGACACCTTCGTCCATGTGGTGCTGCCGCTGGCCCGCCCCGGTTTCGTCACCGCAGGCATCCTCGGCTTTGCCCATACCGTGGGCGAATTCGGCGTGGTGTTGATGATCGGTGGCAATATCCCCGACAAGACCCGTGTGGTCTCGGTGCAGATCTTCGATCACGTCGAGGCCATGGAATATTCGCAAGCTCACTGGCTGGCCGGTGCCATGCTGGTGTTCTCGTTCCTCGTGCTGCTCCTGCTTTACGCTGGGCGCCGTAGCAAGGCGGGCTGGAGCTGAAATGACCGGATCAATTGTGGCGCGCCTGCAACTGGCGCGCGACGACTTCACCCTTGATGTCGACCTGCAACTGCCCGGGCGCGGCATCAGCGCGCTGTTTGGCCACTCCGGCTCGGGAAAGACTTCGTGCCTGCGCTGCCTGGCCGGCCTGGAGCGGGCAGCCAGTGCGTATATCGAGGTCAACGGTGAGGTCTGGGAAGACAGCACCCGTGGCCACTTCCTGGCACCGCACCTGCGCCCGGTGGGCTACGTGTTTCAGGAGGCCAGCCTGTTCCCGCACCTGTCGGTGCGCGGCAATCTGGAGTTCGGCTGGCGGCGCATCGCCGTGGCCGAGCGCAAGGTCAGCCTCGACCAGGCATGCCAGCTGCTGGGCATCGGCCACCTGCTCGAACGCAAGCCGGCCACCTTGTCGGGCGGCGAGGCACAACGGGTCGGCATTGCCCGGGCATTGCTCAGCAGCCCGCGGTTGCTGCTGATGGACGAGCCGCTGGCGGCACTCGACGGGCCACGCAAGCGCGAGATCCTGCCGTACCTCGAACGCCTGCACGACGAACTGGACATCCCGCTGGTGTACGTCAGCCATGCCCAGGACGAAGTGGCGCGGCTGGCCGACCACCTGGTGCTGCTGGAGCAAGGCCGGGCCATGGCCAGCGGGCCGATCGGCGAGACTTTGGCCCGCCTTGACCTGTCACTGGCCCAGGGCGAGGACGCCGGGGTGGTCTTCGAGGGCATGGTCGTCGGCCATGATCCGCACTACGACCTGCTCGACCTGCGCCTGCCCGGCAGTGACGCGCCGTTGCTGCGCATTGCCCATCCGGCGCACAGCATGGGCAGCACCTTGCGAGTCAAGGTCCAGGCCCGCGATGTGAGCCTGGCCCTGCGCGCCGACAGTACCTCAAGCATTCTCAACCGCCTGCCGGTGCGGGTGCGCGAAACGCGCCCGGCGGACAACCCGGCACATGTGCTGGTGAGCCTGGATGCCGGTGGCAATGCCTTGCTGGCACGCATCACCCGCTTCTCGGCAGACCAGCTTGACCTGCACACGGGCCAGGCGCTGTTCGCGCAAATCAAGTCGGTGGCACTACTGGGCTGAGCATGATCGAAGCGGCTGTTGTCCATTGATCAGTGACCTGATCGAGGCCTGCCGCCGATGCTCGACTGCCCTCTGCCACCCAGCCTGCACTATGTCGACGACAGCCAGCCGGGCCTGACCCGGCGTCGCTGGCGCGACCGCTTCATCTACCTCGATGCCCAGGGGCAGCGCGTGCGCGACAGCGAAACCCTGGCGCGCATCGCCGCGCTAGTGATCCCGCCCGCCTACACCGATGTGTGGATCTGCAGCGACCCGCAAGGCCACCTGCAAGCCACCGGCCGCGACGCTCGCGGTCGCAAACAGTACCGCTATCACGCCCAGTGGCGCGAACTGCGCGACCAGCACAAGTACGGGCGCATGCTGGCCTTTGCCCAGGCCCTGCCAAAACTGCGCGCACAACTGCAAGCACACCTGGCCCGCCCAGGCCTGGATCGAGAAAAAGTCATGGCGCTGGTGGTGAGCCTGCTCGACCACACGCTGATCCGCATTGGCAACCAGCGCTACCTGCGCGACAACCAGTCCTATGGGCTGACCACCTTGCGCAATCGCCACGTTCAGGTACAGGGCAGCACCGTGCGCTTCCATTTCCGCGGCAAGCGCGGGGTGGAGCACAATGTCACGCTGCGTGACCGGCGCCTGGCCAACCTGCTCAAGCGCTGCATGGAACTGCCCGGGCAGGCGCTGTTTCAGTATCTGGATGACGACGGCCAGCGGCACAGCATTGGCTCGAGCGAGGTCAACCAGTACCTGCAGCAGCTGACCGGTGCCGATTTCACCGCCAAGGACTACCGCACCTGGGCCGGCAGCAGCCTGGCCCTGAGCCTGCTCAGGCCGCTGGCCTGGGAGCCGGAGAGCGAAGCCAAACGCCAGGTCGCGACCATCGTCAAACAGGTGGCTGCACGCCTGGGCAACACCCCGGCGGTGTGCCGGCGCTGCTATATCCACCCTGCCGTACTCGAGCATTATGCCCTGGGGCGCCTGGCCGATTTGCCTGGGCGCCGCGTGCGCAAGGGGCTGGATGCCGAAGAGGTGGCCTTGTTGTTGTTTCTCCAGGCCCTGGAAGCAAAATCCGATGATTGAGCCGAACTATTCACCCCATCATGCAGAGAAATTTCCCATTAAGGCCGAAGCCCCCTATTCTTGCCATCGAGCACCTTCGCCGACACGCTTAACAGCATTTACCTCGGCACCTGCGACTAAAGACACGCAACAGAATTTGTCTTTCGGGGAATTACTATCCGCCGAAAGCGTCTTTAATGAGAAGGAAGAGGGACAAGCTCCCACCGCTGCGGCCCAATGGCCCGACGGATTTCTACATCACCAAGGAGAACTACATGCTGATACTCACCCGTAAGGTTGGCGAAAGCATCGTCATCAACGATGACATCAAAGTCACCATTCTGGGCGTAAAAGGGATGCAGGTGAGGATTGGCATCGATGCACCAAAGGATGTTCAGGTGCACCGTGAAGAGATCTTCAAGCGCATCCAGGCCGGCAGCCCGGCCCCGGAAAAGCACGACGACCAACACTGACCTGAGCGCCTCGCTTCAAGCCGCACGGACGCGCTTGATCGAATGGCCGGCGCAAGCCGCTACCTGAACCTCAGGTGCCGAGCAGCTCGCGCACCTTGGCGATCAACTTGTCCATGTCGAACGGCTTGTCGAAGACTGCAGCGAAAAGCTCCGGGCGCCCTTGGCTGGCCTGGGCGCCGCTCATGAGGATCACCGGCAAATCAGGCAGCTCCAGTTCGTCGCGAATCGCCCGCACCAGTTCCTCACCATTGAGTACCGGCATCATGTAGTCGGTGATCACCAACTCCACACGCTTTTCCTTCAGCGCCTCCAGGGCCTTGCGCCCGTTGCTCGCCTTTTCCACCAGAAAGCCTTCGTCCTCCAGAGCAAAGCCGAGGATATCGGCGATCAGGTATTCGTCATCGACGATCAGGATTGTGTTCATCGGCAGGCTCCCTCAGCCACCCCCTTGCGGCACAGGAGTACCCGAAAGCACGCCGCAGGCACCCTCGAACGCCTTGCGCAGGCTGATGCCCTGCGGCCCGATATGCAGCTCGTGCAATGCGGGGTCGTGGTGACTGTCACGCACTTTCAGGATCGACAGCATGCGCCGCAACTGCGAGTCCAGTTCAACGAAGCGCATCAGCATGAGGTTGTCGACGATGCTCGACAGGTCCGGCGCCGGGGCGGTGATTTCCGAGCCGAAGATATCGCGCATTTCCCAGGTGAGCATGACGCTGACATCCCGCGCCCGCAGCTCGCCGGCCAAGGCCCGGAAGAACGCATTGAGCCGCGCCGGGTCGGTCGCCAGGCGGCTGAATGCGCCCAGGCTGTCGATCAGTACGCGCTTGCTGCCCTGCTGCTCGACATGCTTGAGCAAACGCGCACCAACCTGATCCAGCAGGCCTTCGGTGGTCGGTTGCCAGCACAGCTGCAAAGCGCCCGTACGCTCCTGAGCGGCAAAGTCGTAGCCCAGCGATGCAGCCTTCAGCCGCAGCCTGGCGGGCGTTTCGTAAAAGCCAAAATGCAAGGCCGGCTGCTCGGCGCTGGCTGCCGCCAGAAACGCCAGGCCCAGGGAGGTCTTGCCGATCCCCGAGGGCCCCATCAGCAGGCTCACCGAGCCCAGCGTCAGGCCCCCGCCCAGCATTTCATCCAATGCTTCGACACCCGTGGAAACCCGGCTCATGGAGGCCGAACCGAGCTGAGTGGGGTGACTGTAGAGCGCCTCCAGGCGCGGGTATACGTGCATCCCTGATTCATCGATCAGGCACTCGTGACGCCCGGACAATGCACCGCTGCCCCGCGTCTTGCGCAACTGCACGTGGCGCACCGCTCGGCTACCAACTAACTGCTCGCCCAACTCGATCACGCCGTCGACCATGGTGTGTTCCGGGCTGTTGTCGTCGAGCCGAGCACTGGTCAGCAACAGCACGGTACAACCGGCAAAGGCCGCATGCCCCTGCAGTTCCGAGACGAACTTCTTGGTATCCAGGGCGGTTTCCGCACGCACCCGGGCATTGAGCACCCCATCGACGATCAGCAGGCTGGCCTGTTGCCTGCCGATTTCCTGGCGCAGCAACTTGACCACTGCATCGAGCCCTTCCTGTTCCAGGGTATCGAAGGCACTGACGAACTGGATCTGGTCACCGACCAGGGCCGGGTCGAAGAACTCGAGGGTCGCCAGGTACTGGAACAAGCGCTCGTGGGACTCGGCGAGCAAGGTCGCCACCAGCACCTTGCCACCGTCGCGCACATGGCTGCAGGCCAACTGGTTGGCGAGGATGGTCTTGCCCGCGCCGGGCGGCCCCTGGACGATATAGGAAGCACCCGCCACCAGGCCGCCCTTGAGCAGCGCATCGAGCCCCTCGATCCCCGTGACCAGCCGCTTGAGTGCCTGCACCATGGTGGCTACCTGTCGTCTTGTGCGCCCGAATTGGGCTGATAGGCCGGCAGATACAGACGCATGCACGTGCCTTGGCCGAGCGTGCTGTCGACACTGATGGCGCCATTGCTCTGCTTGGCAAAGCCATAGACCTGGCTAAGGCCAAGGCCGGTGCCCTTGCCGAAAGGTTTGGTAGTGAAGAATGGCTCGAAGATGCGCGGCAGTACCTGAGGGTCTATACCGTCCCCGCTGTCACGGATTTCGAAGCACACGAATGCGCCGTGCAGCCCTTCCACCTCGCCCGCAAGCTCCAGCGCGCGTACTGCCAGGCCTATTGTGCCGCGCTCGCCGATCGCGTCACGGGCATTGAACAGCAGGTTGAGTAGCACCATCTGCAATTGCCCGGTATCCACCTCGATCAGCGGCAGGTCGGGCTGTACATTCTCGTGCAGCACGATTTCACGCGGCAACGCGTGCTCCAGCAAGCCACGCGTGGAATCCAGCAGCGTGGTCGGGTCGATGAGCGAGACATCGAGCTGCCGGTAGCGGGCGAAACTGAGCAGTTGCTGGGTCAGCTCGGTGCCGCGCTGACCGGCATCGAGAATATGCCCGAGCATACGCAGCACCCGCGCCGGGTCCTGGCTGGCCTGCGCCAGGCGCGCCGAGTTGATGATGATGGTCAGCAGGTTGTTGAAGTCATGTGCCAGGCCACCGGTGAGCTGGCCCAGCGCCTCGAGCTTCTGCGCCTGGAACAACTGGGCGCGCACGGCGTCGAGCTGCAGTGCCGATTCGCGCCGGTCGGTGATATCACGGGTGACCTTGGCCAGCCCGACGATCTGCCCCTGTTCGTCGCGGATCACATCGAGCGCGGCCAAGGCCCAGAATTGCGTGCCGTCCTTGCGCACACGCCAGCCTTCGTCCTGTGCCACGCCCTGCTCCAGAGCCTGCTTGAGCAGGCGCTCCGGGCGCCCTTCGGCGCAATCCTGTGGGGTGAAGAACAGCGAGAAATGCTGGCCGATGACTTCTTCGGCGCGGTAGCCCTTGATTCGTTGGGCGCCTGCGTTCCAGGACACTACATGGCCGGTGGGGTCGAGCATGTAGATGGCGTAATCCACCACAGATTGCACCAGCTGCTCATAGCGGCTGGCGGGCATGACAGGGTGATCGATGCAGTCGGCTGAAACCATGCAAACTCCACAGGCACAGCGAAAGGGACCTGATTAGCTTAGCCAAGCGTACCCTTCTGCAACAGCGCACGCCGTAACAGATTATCAGCGCTCAGGTTCGACCAACACCGGGCTGACACGCCGCGGCATCGCCACTTTCAGCAGCCACAGGCCCACCAGCAGGATCAGACCGCCACCTGCCAGCGCCATCAAGCGCTGCGGTTGCGGGTGTTCGGCATCGAAACCGAGCATCAACAGGTAGCCACCGAGGCTAATCAGGCTGATGTACAGAAAAGCGCCCACCAGCAAGACCTGCGCAAACAACAGGCGCCAGAACCACCGAGGGCGGACAGTGCGCCCGGGAACAGCCTGGGACATGGCTTCATACCCGTTGGATCCAATAAAGTGGGCAACAGTGGCTTAATGACAGCAAGGTGTCAATTACCCATTCGATCGACCCCCTCATTCCTTTGATCATAGGTGCTGCGATTGACTCAACTATAACAATGGGTTATAAAGCGCACTTGATTGTCAGGCCCTTCTGCCTAGAAGCGCGCCGGTCGCTACGACCCTTTCAAGCGTGCGAGTGTGGTGGAATTGGTATACACAGCAGACTTAAAATCTGTCGGCGTGAGCCTTGCGGGTTCGAGTCCCGCCACTCGCACCAAACTTCTTCGAAAAGGCGCCCTTGCGGCGCCTTTTTGCTGCCCGGCGGCAACCTTCTGCGCAACTGCTAGAGTGGAGTTTGTCTACATCCACCGGTATGCCGCCATGCGCTACTCCCTGTTCGATGGTCAACGCGACATCATCTTGCTGATTGCCCGCGTGCTGCTCATGATCCTCTTCGTCCTATCGGGCTGGGCAAAGCTCACCGGCTTCGAAGGCACGGTCGGCTACATGACCTCGCTGGGCGCGCCTGCGCCGATGCTGGCGGCAGCGGTTGCGGTGATCATGGAATTCATTGTCGGCATCCTGCTGATCCTGGGCTTCTACACACGCCCGCTGGCCTTCCTGTTCGCCTTGTTCGTGCTGGGCACTGCGCTGCTTGGCCATCCATTCTGGAACATGGTCGACCCGGAGCGTGCCGCCAACATGACCCAGTTCCTGAAAAACCTCAGCATCTGCGGCGGCCTGCTGATACTGGCGGTCAGTGGCCCGGGGCGCTTCTCGATCGACGGGCGCTGACTAGTCGTCCAGATCGTCGTGCCAGGCTGGGTGATCGCGCTCTTCGTCATCGAGGTCATCCAGCAGCTCTTCGTCCTCCTCGACTTCGTCTTCGGCGCCCTGGGCGTCAGCTTCAGGGTCGAAGTCCTCATAGAGGAATTCGTGATCGAGCAGATGATCGTGCTCGGGCTCGTGCAGGTCGTCTTCGTCGCGCATGGTGGCTCCTGGAAATCTGGCACGCCTATATAGGCGCATCGTAGGTCGCGGTCAATGGGACAAGGTTAATGCTGGCTTAACCGACCGGCCTCAGGCTGAAATCTCTCCCTTCAAAACGTTCATTGCCCGCCTTCATGGCGGGCTTTTTTTTGCTCATTGTCCCGTCCTGAATAAGGTTTACACCTCCCATCCCGAATTTCCGGAGAGTCAGATGGAGCAAGGTGTAAAGCGCACACAGAGAGATTACTCACTGTCTTTTAAATTGGCGGTGGTTGATCAGATTGAAAAAGGCGAACTGACCTACAAACAGGCCCAGGTGCGGTATGGCATCCAGGGTCGGTCGACGGTTCTGGTATGGTTGCGTAAGCACGGTCGGCAGGATTGGAGCCAGGGGGCCTCGATCCGCGACGAGAGGAGCTGCGCGATGTCTGACCCCAAAACGCTCACTCCAGAGCAGCGGATCAAAGAGCTTGAGCAACAGTTGGAACTGATGAGCCAGAAGGCCCAGTTTTTTGAGACGGTCGTTGATGTTCTGAAAAATGACTATGGTGTTTCGGTCGTAAAAAAGCGATCCGGCAAGTCCTCTCGCAAGGTCAAGTCGCAGGACTGAGCATTGCCAGGGCTTGTCAGTTTCTAGGCATCAGTCGACAGGCTTACTACAAGCGCAACCGAACTGCTGATGGCAAAGAGCGCCAGGCAGATCAGGTGGTTGAGTTTGTTCAGCAAGTCCGGATGCGCCAGCCTCGTCTGGGTACACGCAAGCTGCACTATCTGCTGCATTGCCAACCTGACAAACGGTTCCAAGTTGGCCGAGATAGGCTGTTCCAGGTCTTGGGAGAGCGCCGTTTGCTGGTGCTGCCTAAGCGGGCCTACCACAAGACAACACAAAGCTTTCATCGCTTCTACCGCCATCCCAACTTACTCAAGCCGGGCCCAAGCCAAGTCGTTCCGACAAGGCCGGAGCACGTCTGGGTTGCCGATATTACTTACCTGCCCGCACGTAACGGCCCGCTGTACCTGAGCCTGGTAACGGATGCGTACTCCAGGAAAATTGTTGGCCACCACGTCCATGAAAGCCTGCATGCCGAGTCAGTGGCGCAAGCCTTCAAGCAGGCATTACGAAAGCGACGTCGTCGCCAGCCATTAGTCCACCATTCGGATCGAGGCATCCAATATTGCTCGGCGCTGTACCAGTCACTGCACCAACGGCACGATGTTCAGTGCTCCATGACTGATGGGTATGACTGCTACCAGAACGCGCTGGCCGAGCGAATCAACGGAATCCTCAAGATGGAGCTGCTGTTGAGCAGCCCTGAAGATCTTGAGCAGGCGAGACAGATGGTTGACGAGGCAGTGCAGATCTACAACACAGAACGGCCCCATATGGCCCTGAAAAACAAAACGCCCGATGCAGTGCATCGGGCGTTTTGAGGCCTGTCGGCCTACCTGAACAGGTGTAAACCTATTTCAGGACTAGACACATGGAGGTTGCCGACACACCGTCAACGTGAGTTTCACGAATTCATGACAAGCACTTCGGCACTCTGACCCTGCTCCGTACGTTCTTTAGACCCGCCACTGGTTGGCGGGTTTTTCTTTTTCCGGGCACTGGAAATGTGTACGAAAAGTTGTCGCATCCCTTGCCTGTGCGCACGCGAACGAGACCGCCATCGCAAGAAAAACCCGAGCAAAGCCCGGCCTTGAGCCGGGCTTTGCTTTGGCGGCTACCCGCAGACCCAAGCCTCTTTCTTACCCGTCATCACGCTTTACGCAATTCCAGGGGTTGAAAAAAGACCTGCCAGAGATACTGTATATCCATACAGATAAAGCCCATTCACCCCGCGCTTCAAATCATCCGCCTGCGCACTCACGAGTGCCCAACCGGATGCGGAGGAACGCATCAGGGTTGGAAGGCAATCGTGCCAGGCCAATGATTTTATCGTCAGGAGTATTTATGACCGTAAACATCAGCAATCTAACGATCGCTACCCCGGTGGCAGTCTCGTCAACGAACCCCGTCGCACTTGAGCTCAACGGCGCCGAAGCGATCGCCCAGTACCCGAGCGTGGTGAAAGTGCTCAGTGACGGGTCGATCCAGTTTTCGGCACCGACCAAAGGGGCTTCAAGCAAGAGCACCCACAGAACCCGTTGCGAGTGGTCGGAGACTCAGAACTGGACGCTAGGCAGCGCACCCGACCACTGGAATCGCCAGACCATGGCACTGACCAAGGTCAACTCGGCGCAAAAGGTGGTCATCAGCCAGATGCACGTCAGGGGGGATGACAGCCCGCCGGTGAAGGTGTTCTGGAACAAGGGCAACATCACCCTAGGCTTCCGGGAGTCTTACAACCAGACCAACCCGGTGAACAGCACCCTCTTGCAGGGCGTGCCACTCGGCACAACGTTCGACGTGATCATTCACGCCACCGCTGCGGGTGTGGTCAAGGTGACTGCCAGGTGCAACGGGGTCTCCAGAACCTCAAGCGAACTGCAGCTCGATGACACCTGGGATTCGCGCCTGCTCGAGTTTCATGGCGGGATCTACAACCAGGTGGACTACACCGACGCAACGCCGGCATCCGATGGCTCTGTATGCATCATCAGCGAACTGTCGCTGAGCCATGGCTGAATGCCGGACAAAATGAAAAACCCCGCAGACGTTAATCTGCGGGGCTTTCGAATGGTGGAGGCCGAGGTCGGAATCGAACCGGCGTAGACGGATTTGCAGACCGATACAAGAATCACAGTCTCATGCGGCCTTGGCGCCATAATCAGTTCCAAAACGAATCGGGATCTGCCTGGCTGTAACCCGCATCCTACAAGGCTCTGCGTTTCAGTTTTGGAACCGCGCTTACCTCTAATCTAATAATCTTAAGGCTCTACCGGAATGGAATTTACGCCCATGAACGAGCCTGCTATCGACGAAATTAACCGGCATATCCATAAGCACACAGAAATTCTAATTTTTATCCAATGTAGAGCCATTAGGCACTCCAACCCTTCGCACGTCGGTTGTCTTACCCTGCGGCTTGTCTGACGCCTTGGGATGCTTCTCCATAAGTTCTTTTTCGGAAATTGTCTCTTTCTGCTTATCTTTCTCCATCTGCTCTCGCTCCTGCTTATTCCTATCCGCACCACAATCTGCACACTGCGCATGAACGTGAGATATTGTGAAAAATGAAAGAACGCACATCAGAGCGACATAAAAAGTAAGTTTAGACATAGCAAAATCTCCACTCAACTCTTAAAACCAAAAAAATTAGTCTTGCACCATTCAAAATTAGACGACCGACAATCGGTCATTCGACTATTTAGCGATAGGATATGTATCGCAAACTTCTAAAAGTATTTGCCTTGTCATAACGGGATAAACTGTAAGACCTTGCCCTCAAGCTTGAGAGGCATCGGCCGTACCAATGGATCAAGCAGAACTTGACCGGCGTCAGCGCGAGAAAGCAGTCAAAGTGAAGGAAAAAGACCTGCGCTTGAAAGTTTGATAAGGGACTAAACAGGCACTATTGGAGCTGATGGAGTGGGCTTAAATAAGGAACCGGACGAGGCGATGACGCTCATGATTTATCAATTGCATCAGCTTGGCCCGGGCGGCTCGCTATCTATGCTCACTCCGCCGCGCCACGAAATCAGGGTATTGCAGGCCATGGCGCGAAAGTTTAATTATCATGCAAAGCTGCTTCGTCTACGCTCTTGTTATGAAGGTAACCGCGACTGCGATCAGTGAAATTGCGGCAACTGCAAGCGAAACAAATTTCAATACTTGAAAAGAAAACTCACCTTTTTTTACTCTTGTCCATTCGGATTTGAGTAACGCCTGCGTCTTCTCCACCAGTGAGCTGACGGTTGAGTTAACCTCATCTTTACTTGCGGCACCATCGCTGTGGAAAAATTCTAAAAGAGCGATTATTTCTGAGTGCTCACTTGGATTAAGCCTCATCCGAATCCGGAAAATAAGAGTATCCAGCTTTGAGATTTCAGCGTGACGCTCCAGAAGGTATGCATCGCTATCTTCATTCCGGTTAGCCTTCAGATCTTTAGCACTGAACAGCGAAATTGCTCCCCCGGCTAATTCAGAAACATCATTTCGCAAGCCGTCAATCCATGCCTGTCGGAATTCCGAAGTTTTTTGGTCTTTAGCGAGGACGGTTACAGCAAATGAGATTGCACCAGCTATAAGGGCTGCCATAGCAGGCCCAGAGTACGGAATGATTGAAGATATTAGTTCCATAGAAACCCCTTTCTGTTGGATTTTGGCGCCACCGTAATACCCCATCCCAGACCAAATTGCCACCATGCCGCATCCGGCCACGGAGGGCGGCGCATGCATGGAGAAAGCCATGGTCGAAGCTACCGAGAAGCAGCTCGGCCTGCTCTGGCACTTCGCTGAGCGATCTGACCGTCGCAGGCCGCACCACTTCCTCACCAGTCCAGAGTACGACGTCTCGAATACCGGGCAACGCCTGAAGGCAAGCAGTTTGCGCTATCCAAGCTGCCACCGCCGCCGCCTCCGCGAAAGTACACCAGATTCGATGCCTACCTCGATGAGTGCGAATGCTATGACGGCTTCGCCCACTTCCTCGGGATCAACCAGCCGCAGATCCAGCAGCGCGGCACCTGGGGCAATACGAGTACCGGATGGTCCGCTACCCACGCGGAAGTGCCTACTGCGAGCATCGCCGGCCTACCCGTTTCGCGCACTGGTCGCCCTACGAGACTCTTGAGGTCGCCGGTGAGTGGGCTCACACCATAAAAGCGGCCAAGGCCAGCTACAAAGAAGTGCTTCGGCTGCACCAGGCCAAGGCCCGCGCCGATAAGAAGCGCCTCGCGGCCTAACCCTCCGGCGCTGCCCGCCAGCGCCTTCCCCACAAAACGAAAACGCCGCCCAGAGATAGGCGGCGTTTAGAGATTCCCGGTCAGGGCTTGAAACCTTTATCTGGGGTCTTTGGAGGCGGGATGTCCCAGAGCTTGTCGCTAGAATCCTGCTGGGCCTTGGCTTTTTCCTCGGATTCTGACTCGAAGCATCCGCTGAGCATTACGGAACTGACCAAGGCCAGCATGGCGAGTGCGATAGAGCGCTTCATGGCTTGAACCCCTCGTCCTGGCTCTCATCAGGCGGAGTGATGTTCCAGAGGTTTTCACTCGCCTCCTGTTGCTCTTGAGCCTTCTTCTCTGCTTCGGATTCCAAGCAACCGCTCAAAAGCAGTGCTGAGGCGGTTGCGAGAATGACGATCGAGATAGCCCGCTTCATGGCGTGAAACCCTCGTCCTTGCTCCGGTCTGGCTTAGGGATGTTCCAGAGCTTTTCGCCGGCCGCCGGCTTTTCAGCCTCGGATTCCCAGCAGCCGCTCAGCGACAGCGCAGTGAGGGCTACAAGCATTGCTCCAATAACGGTGCGTTTCATTAGGTTCCTTCCTTAGAAATGGCCGGGCGTTATAGCAAAGATCCAGACCTCCCGCAAAACGTGGCGCTGTGCCATCAGCCGGTGCCTTCCCCTATTCAACGATAACGCCTCCCCGGCGAGGGCGGCATTCATCGGTTTTTCTCTTTTGAGTATGTCTCAGGGCGCTCGGTAAGGAATTTTCGACTGCACCACTCTGACTTTATGGTGTTCGCCTTCTGCTTTAGCATAAATAACAGATTCAATATTTGACACGAATGCCTTCATTGCGGTGAAGGCTAAATCTTGATCACGCATCGGCCCAACATGAATGGCCTTTATACTCTCATAAGAAAAACTGACCGGAGTGTATGGAACCAACAACCCACCTCTCTGCCGGAATTGCAATTTACTACTCGGTATCTGAAGATCAAGCGCGCAGCGAACCTCCCGCTCCTCATAAAAATGCTCATTCTTAAATATGGACGCCGTCCTTACGAGGATCGACAAATACTCCAATGACTTGAGCGGAAGTTCATCGCCGTAGCGCCTCAGATCATCAGCAAGGCCGTGAACACTGTCCTTGACCGCCTCGAAAGCAAACTCAATTTTCTTTTCTCGGTCATATACGCAATCAAATAAACCTAATTTCTCGACTAGTCGATCGCTATCAAACTCTATGGCATATGAACCGTATGCTCGCCACTGGCTAAGCTGATCACCAGCCTCGCTGAATGAGCACACAAAAATTGGCTCATCATTGATCCAGTCTGAGACATGACTATCAAATCCAGACTTCAACTCACGAATTGCCTTAAGAGCAAATTCATCACCATCTGAAAACTCTTGCGCCACAATATCTAACGCATCTATGACAAAAACAACTCCATCATTTAACTCTTGAGAGTCATTCAAAAATCTTATGTCGGTCATCCAAAGTTCTTTGAGCTCCAAAATGGATTTCACTGCGCCTGCGTCTGTGTAGTGATAAAGGCTATCAGCCATTGCATCGCCTCCTGCGTGGATGGGCGACTATACATTTGAGGTTGATTTCTTGCCCACCGAAAATCATCGCATCGTTTGCCAGTTCAGCTGAGGAGCGGCTTCAGCGGTAGCCACCAAGCTGGCCCTGGCAGAGTACGGCAGCACGCACGACGTGCAGATCATCAACGCGCTCCTCGCGAACGAGCATGAGGACAACCGCCGGTTCGCCCAGGACTGCGAAGCTTGGTTCGGCCAGCCGATCATCGTCCTGCGGGACGAGAAATACGGCGCCGACGCTCATGAGGTGTTTCGCCGCGAGCGCTACATGAAGGGCCGCACCGGCGCGCCGTGCACCAAAATCCTCAAGCGGCGCTTGCTCGATACATGGAAGCAGCCTGGCGACATCATGGTATTCGGCTACACTGCGGAGGAGGCCGACCGCCTGGAAGACTTCAGAGAGCGAAACCCAGACCGACCGGTGATAGCCCCGCTGATCGACCGCGGCCTGGGCTAGGACGACTGTAAGGCCATCCTGCTGCGCGCAGGCATCGAACTGCCGCTGATGTACCGGATGGGCTACGACAACGCCAACTGTATCGGCTGCGTGAAGGGCGGCGAAGGCTACTTCCGAGCGATCCGCCAAGACTTCCCCGAGCAGTTTGAAGCGCTGTGCGTCATCCAGGACGAACTGGGCGACGGATCCTACCTATTCCGTAACCGAACCTCCAACGTGCGGTTCTCTCTTCGCGACCTGGGTGACGGGCCGATCCGACGCAACGAGAAGCTGCCAGCCTGCTCATTTTTCTGTGAATTAGCGGAAGATGAGTTAGAGCGGCTTGCCATGACCACGCATGTTCAAAAACCGATTTAAGTAGGGCTCAAGGAAATTCTTCACCTCATCCAGCGATCCGAATTCATTAACTGACAATTTGACCATGACTGAGCGCAGTTGCCGTTCTTCCTCAGCAAGCTGATTGTTTCTCTCAGACAAATTAGCTAGATAATCGCCCATTTGAAATATGGACGGATTTTTGGAGTGCCTACTAATTTCGCTTTGTATTATGAATGCCTCTTGCCTTGATTGCTCGATTAGCATTTCGACTAGCCGTAACTGTAGCTCTCTATAGGAGGTAGTGCGAGCAGTCTGCATTTCCTCTTTTGCCAAGGCAATTTGCGCATCCTGCTGAGCCGATAGGTTTTTATACTCTACCTTCTGAACCTCAATAAGTTCACGCTGTAGATAAACGGTTCTAACTACGGCCAGAAGTGTGCAAAATGAAACAATCGGGCCCAGCACCCCTCCTATGTAGCCACCAAATTCAGACCACTTTGCTGAGACATCCGAAAAACCCCCTCCAAACTGGTCGCGGTACAAAACAAAGGAAGCGATCGCCGCCACTACAACCGGCAAAACAATTAACGCAGCGAAACTCCAAAAACTTTTAAGAAACTTCATATCTTCTCCATGAAAACAGAGAAACATACCTGAAAGGTATCCCCATGCCCACAGAAAACCGATCCAGCAACACCGAGATGGTCAGCGTGCCCCGCGACCTGGTGCGCCGACTTATCAGCGCGACAATAGCTGCACGCGGCGAAGGCTCGCCCACTCAGCGCGAGGCCGAAGCTTTGCTCAGCCAGCCATCCCCGCAGCCCCACTCCGAGCCAATAGCCTGGATGGTTGGTACTGCCTTCTGGTGGACCAAAGAAGAGGCAGAGAGGGATGCGGCGGCTACTGGGCTGCCGATTGTTCCCGTTGGACCGTTGGTATCCATCCCCGACGGATATTGCCTGATGCCCAAGCGGCTCACGGCCGAGAACGGCGCCAAGGCACTGCTGCTCGGTGAGTTCAAGCTGGAGGTCACCCAGGAATGCCCGGAATGCCGCGAACTGGATGAGCCAGTGGAAGGCTGCGAGATATGCGATGGCGAGGGCGAGTACGGCCAGCGCCACATCATTCCGTGGGACCAGATCAAGTACATCTACAGCGAAGCCGTCAGGGGTCTCGCGATTCAGCCGAACACCACCCGAGAGCCCGCCTGACGTCTGGAGAACATTTGTACTCCACTCCGCTTTAACCCCTCTCCCCTCTACTCACTGCCGCGATATGGCGGCCAAGGGATCAGCTGCGCACTCGCTTCACGACGCCGGCGGCCATGAGCGCGGCGCCCGGTATTCATAGACCAGCGTTCGAAGTGCCCAGCCCAACAGCAAGCAGCGCGATACCAACAGCAAACATAAGCGTTCTCCCTAACTAGAAGTATCCATTTCAGAACCCGCCAATTTAAGCACAAGCAGGTCGCAGGAGCGGCCAAGGAATCGTCATGACTGAAGAAATCAAGCTGATCCAGCCGGCGCCGGTCGTGCGCACGAATACGGGATGTTTGAACACCCCGACCTGCCCGACTTAGATGAAGGCGATGGCGAGAAGTGCAAGGCCTGGATTGGTCAACAGGGCCTGCAGCTCGTCATGGTCCACCTGGAAAACGACGCTCCGGAAGAGATCGCTGAACGCTACTTCGAAGCTGGAGAACCGCATTGCGGCTACTGGGAGCCGGGCAAGCCGGAAGGTGATGGCTGGTTCTGCCTGGCCATCCATGACACCGACGACGGCCCAGTGTGCTGGTGGGCGCGTAGACAGCCTGAGACGTGCTCACATATCTGGGTGAAGGCATCCAACCGCGGAACCGGCACCGGCGACATCTGCCAGGCCTGCTTGCAGGTGCGACCATGACCCGCCTCGCCCTCTGCCTCCTGCTGCTGACCACCGGCGCCGGCGCTGACTCGCTCCCTTATGGAGTCGACACATTCCACGACGACGAGCGCGGCGCCACCTGCTGGTACACCGCCACGGGGCTGAGCTGCATTCCTGACAGCCAGCTCAAGCGCAAGACCAGGGCAGCAGGCCAGCAACCAGCGCCAGTCTCCCCGCACGAAACCCAACCCGAACCTACACCCGCTCTGGCGCCTGGGCGCTGAATTGATGAGAGGTATGAGCTGTGAGCGAATGGATCAAATGCAGCCACAGGCTGCCAGTTACGGATGAAGACACCGACACGACTTTCATTGTGTCAGTCAAGCGAGCGCACAACGGCAAGACCTACGTCTTCGCTGCCGAATGGCTGAACAAAAAGCTGCTCCACAGGGAAGACCCAGACCCGGATGACCCAGAGGACGGCACGCCATTCAGCGGCTGGTACTCGCTCGAAACTACCGCGACCAGGCGGGCAAGGAATTACCACTCGGTACCGACCTAGTGCAGGCCAAACTGAAGTGGGCCGACCTCGAAGCCAAGGCCACACCGGCCGAATTGAAGACGATGAAGGGGATTTTCGACGAGTACGAGCGCAAGATCATTCCGGGCAAGGCCGCCAGGACGCAGAAGGACAACATCTACGAGCTCAAGCAACTGCGCGCTGTGTTCGATTCGGCTCCGATCGACGCCATCACGCCGGCCATGATCGCGCAATACCGCGACTCGCGCTCGGCGAAGACCAGGGCAAACAGGGAAATCGCCCTGCTCTCCCATGTTTTCAACACTGCAAGGGAATGGGGGCTCACCACCAGGGACAACCCGTGCTTGGGCGTGAGGAAGAACAAAGAGAAACCGCGCGACTTCTACGCCAACGCAATGGTGTGGCAGGCGGTGTATGAGGAGGCTCCGCCGGAGCTGAAGGACGCGATGGACCTAGCGTACCTGACCGGTCAGCGGCCGTCGGACGTTCTGTCCATGCGGAAGGACGATATGGAGGGAATCTACCTGCTGGTCAGCCAAGGCAAAACCGGCAAGCGACTGAGAATCGTCTTGGAAGCGGAGGGAGTGAAGAACAGCCTGGGCCTGCTGCTCGAGCGGATCATGCACAGGACAAGCGAGCACTTGTCGCCGTTCTTCATCGTCAATGAGCACGGCAAGCGCATGAGCTGGCCGATGTTGCGCAACCGGTGGGCCGATGCGCGAGAGGATGCCAGGGTGAAGGCCGAGGTCGAGAAGAAGCCAGACCTGGCCAATCGAATCGCCCAGTTCCAGTTCCGCGATATCAGACCGAAGGCGGCTTCGGAGATCACCGACCTGAGCGATGCAAGCGTGCTGCTGGGCCACTCGAAAGAGGGGATCACCGAGCGCGTTTATCGCCGCGTCGGCGCCATCGCCAAGCCCTCTAAAGGCTGAAGTTTCGGAACTCCATGCCTTTAGTTTCGGAACTCTCGGCTTTTTTGACCCATAAAGAAAACCCCGCAGACGTTAATCTGCGGGGCTTTCGAATGGTGGAGGCCGAGGTCGGAATCGAACCGGCGTAGACGGATTTGCAATCCGGAGCATAACCACTTTGCTACTCGGCCTCAAAGTTCGGATCTAGCTGCTTACGCTTCGCTATCTCCTTGAAACACCGCACCTTTTTCAAAGTTTGCTGCGTTTCGATGGGCGCCATTATGTCTGCATTCCTTCAACCTTGCAACCCCCTGAACATAAAAAAATTTCAGTGGGTTCAAGGTGTTAGCGCAAGCGGCCGAGTTTGCTCCACAACCCTACCACCGCATTCTCAACAGTGCCGCTGGCCGCCATGCCGATACGCTCCTGCAAGCTCTTGCGCTCGGCATAGTGCAGGTGGAACAGATTGGCCGTGCGGGCGCGGTCACTGAGGTATTCATCACTGGTCTGCAGTTCATCGACCAGCTTGCGGTTCAGTGCGGCAACGCCGAGCCAGACCTCACCGGTGGCCACCTCATCGATGTGCAACTGCGGGCGGTAGCGGGACACAAAATCCTTGAACAGCTGATGGGTGATGTCCAGGTCTTCCTGAAACTTCTCCCGGCCCTTCTCGGTGTTCTCGCCAAACACGGTCAGGGTACGCTTGTACTCGCCGGCAGTCAGCACTTCGAAGTCGATGTCGTGCTTCTTCAGCAGGCGGTTGACGTTGGGCAACTGCGCCACCACACCGATCGAACCCAGCACGGCAAACGGTGCACTGACAATCTTCTCGCCGATGCAGGCCATCATGTAGCCGCCACTGGCCGCGACCTTGTCGATGCACACGGTGAGCGGGATGCCAGCCTGGCGGATGCGCGCCAGTTGCGAAGCCGCCAGGCCATAGCTGTGCACCAGGCCACCGCCGCTTTCAAGGCGCAACACCACTTCGTCACGTGGGGTGGCAAGGGTGAGCAGCGCGGTGATCTCGTTACGCAGGCTTTCGGTGGCGGAGGCCTTGATATCACCATCGAAGTCGAGCACGAACACCCGGCCCTTCTCATCGGCCTTGCCCTTTTTCTGCTGTTTTTCCGCCTTGGCCTGCTGCTTGCGCAGGGCCTTGAGCTGAGCCTTGTCGAGCAGGCCGCTTTCCAGGCGCTCGCGCAGCTCTTTATAGAATTCGTTGAGGCGGGTGACCTGCAACTGCCCACCGGCCTTGCGCCGCCCCTTGCCACGCAAACCGGCGATGGCGGACAACACCACCAGGATGGCAATCACCAGGGTGGCGGTTTTGGCGAGAAAGCTTGCGTATTCGGCAAGAAACTCCACGTTGACTCCTTATGAACCTGCGCCAGATCGGCGCGAAACTGTTGCAAGCATACCGTTGCGCCCGTGCCCTCGCCAGCCGAGGTAAACGCTGGCAACACAGTTCAAACAACCTTTTCAAACGCTTGTATGTTTTTTCGTTGACAGCCTGTGTGGCGCATCCTAACCTCGCAGCAACCTTCAACGCCGGATACCTCAGTGGGCAATCTCTACCTGATCCGACATGGCCAGGCCTCCTTCGGTGCAGACGACTACGACGTCCTCTCGCCCGTCGGTGTGCGCCAGAGCCAGGCCCTCGGCGAACATCTCGCCCAGCTAGGCCTGCGCCTGGACCGCTGCGTGGCCGGCGACCTGCGGCGCCAGCAGGACACTGCCCGTCACGCGCTGCAGGCGCTGAGCGCGGGTGGTTGCGCGGTGCCGGCCATTGAGACCGACCCGGCCTTCAATGAGTTCGATGCCGATGGCGTGATCCGCGCCCTGCTCCCCGGCCTGTTGGCCGATGAGCCGCACGCCCGGGATATCCTGCGCAACGGCGCGCAAAACCGCAGCGAGTTCCAGCGCCTGTTCGCGCTGATGGTGCAACGCTGGCACGCTGGCGAACATGCCAATGACGGCCTGGAAACCTGGCAGGCGTTCACCGACCGGGTCGAAGCCGGCCTGCAGCGTGTACTGGGCAGCGCTGGCAGTGGCGACAACATCGCCGTGTTCACCTCCGGCGGCACCATCGCCGCCCTGCTCCACCTGGTTACCCGAATCACCCCCAGCCAGGCCTTTGCGCTGAACTGGCAGATCATCAACACGTCGCTCAGCCAGCTGAAGTTCCGCGGCCGCGACGTGGCACTGGCTTCCTTCAACAGCCAAGCACATGTGCAGCTGTTGAGGGCGCCGGAGCTCATCACCTACCGTTGAGCCCGGCCCATTGTGTCCCTGCGGACGCGACTATCACTTAACAAGGAAAACACCATGAGCGATGTAGCTAAAGCCGTCGAGGCGATGAAGGCAAAATTCAACCCAGCTGCTGCGGCTGGCCTGGACCTGGTGTTCGGTTTCAACATCACCGACGAAGACAAGCACTATGCGCTGCTGGTCAAGGACGGCACCTGCGAGATCCAGGAAGGTGAAAACCCGGATGCCAACTGCACCCTGGTACTGGACAGCGAAACCCTCAAGGGCATCGTCAGCGGTGAAACCGACGGCATGCAGGCTTTCATGGGCGGCAAGCTGCGCGTCGAAGGCGACATGATGCTGTCGATGAAACTCAGCGAGCTGTTCCCTTCCTGAGTGATGGGCACAACCCCTGATGAGAAAACCGAAGCCTGACCGGCTTCGGTTTTTTTTTGCCCGGCATTCGGTGCAGTGATCGACCAGCAACACCCTCGCCTATATGGCACCTGGCACGCTTGTTCCACCGCCGCCAGGCCATTAGATTAGCCAATAGTCCTTGCGCCAGATAATAAGGAAAACGCATGACGCTTACCGACCAGTCCACCCAGGTACGCCCCGGCGAAGAACTCGACGCGGCCGTCATCGATCCTTACCTGAAGGGCCACATCGCCGGCCTTGAGGGCACCCCGAGCATCAGCCAGTTCCCTGGCGGCGCGTCCAACCTCACCTACCTGGTCAGCTACCCGGGCCGCGAATTCGTATTACGCCGCCCGCCGTTCGGCCAGAAGGCCAAGTCGGCCCATGACATGGGCCGCGAGTTCCGCATCCTCAACCAGCTCAACAGCGGCTTCCCGTATTGCCCCAAGGCCTACGCCCACTGCACCGACGAATCGCTGATCGGCGGTGAGTTCTACGTGATGGAGCGAGTGAAGGGTGTGATTCTGCGTTCGGACATCCCGCCCGAGCTGGGCCTGGATGCCAGCCGCACCGAAGCCCTGTGCAAAAGCTTCATCGACCGACTGGTCGAGCTGCATCAGGTGGATTACCACGCCTGCGGCCTGGCTGACCTAGGCAAGCCGGAAGGTTATGTGCAACGGCAGATCGAGGGCTGGACCAGCCGCTACGAAAAGGCCCTGACCCCGGATGCCCCCCGCTGGGAGAACGTGATTGCCTGGTTACGCGAGAAGATGCCGGCCGACCACCCGCGCCCGGGTATCGTGCACAACGACTACCGCTTCGACAACGTGATCCTCGATGCCGACAACCCCATGCGCATCATCGGCGTTCTCGACTGGGAGATGGCCACCATCGGCGACCCGCTGATGGACCTAGGCAACAGCCTGGCCTACTGGATCGAGGCCAGCGACCCGGCACCGGTGCAGCTGATGCGCCGCCAGCCAAGCAACGCCCCGGGCATGCTCACCCGCCGGCAGTTCGTCGACTACTACGCCGAGCGCGCTGGCATCCGCCTGGACAACTTCGATTACTACTATTGCTATGGCCTGTTCCGCCTGGCCGGCATCGTCCAGCAGATCTACTACCGCTATTACCACGGCCAGACCCAGGACAAACGCTTCGCCCAGTTCATTCACATGAACCGGTTGCTGGAGCAGATGAGCCTGCAGGTTATCGGCAAGTCCACGCTCTGACGCCTGACAACAAGGAAAGCAGCATGTCCAAGACTCAACTGTTCGACCTCGACGGCAAGATTGCCTTCGTCTCCGGTGCCAGCCGCGGCATCGGCGAGGCCATTGCCCATCTGCTGGCCCAGCAGGGTGCCCACGTGATCGTCTCCAGTCGCAAGCTGGAAGGCTGCCAGCAGGTGGCCGACGCCATCATCGCGGCGGGCGGCAAGGCCACGCCGGTAGCCTGCCATATCGGTGAGATGGAGCAGATCCAGCAGGTGTTTGCCGGTATCCGTGAACAGTTCGGGCGCCTGGACATCCTGGTCAACAACGCAGCCACCAACCCGCAGTTCTGCAACGTGCTCGACACCGACCTGAGTGCCTTCCAGAAGACTGTCGACGTGAATATCCGCGGCTATTTCTTCATGTCGGTGGAAGCCGGCAAGCTGATGCGCGAAAACGGTGGCGGCAGCATCATCAACGTGGCCTCGATCAACGGCGTTTCACCGGGTCTGTTCCAGGGCATCTATTCGGTGACCAAGGCTGCGGTGATCAACATGACCAAGGTGTTCGCTAAGGAGTGCGCGCAGTTCGGCATTCGTTGCAATGCATTGCTGCCGGGCCTGACCGACACCAAGTTCGCCTCGGCGCTGGTGAAGAACGACGCCATCCTCAATGCCGCGCTGCAGCAGATCCCGCTCAAGCGCGTGGCCGACCCCAAGGAAATGGCCGGCGCCGTGCTGTACCTGGCCAGCGATGCTTCCAGCTACACCACCGGTACCGCGCTGAATGTCGACGGTGGGTTCCTGTCCTGATCAGGGCTTGAGGGCCCTTTCGCGGGTGAACCCGCTCCCACAGGTTCTGTGTGGTTCTGTGGGAGCGGTTTTACCCGCGAAGAGGCCAGTAGCGCAAAGACATTACAGGCAGGTCGCCGCTGCTGCCCGGCGCTGCAGGGCCATGCCGTCATTCTTCTGTGCGTAGTAATCCACCCGCGTTCCGCCCGCCTGCGGATAGACATCCACGAACGACTCCGCCTCGCGGGTATAAACAGTCAACCCGCCCTGCTTGCGCGGCTCCAGGTAGCCACTGGCATCGTCGCCGAACACATCCTCCTTCTGCCAGCTGAACTGGATGCACTGGGCCACCAGTTCCGGTGCCTTGCGCGAATCAAGCTGGGCCGTCGGTTTGCCACCGCGCGCCGCATCCATGGCCGCGCTCGCGCAACCGACCAACACCAGCGCCGCAACCATCGGCAGAATTGCTCGCATGTTCCATCCTCGGGGCAAAAAGAAAGCGACTCTAGCACCGCAATTGAATTGCCCCAAGCACGCCATTCATCGCTCGCACGGCAAAATTTTGCGCGTCAAGGAAACCAAATGGATCGATCCCAGTCTGATTCAGTGTCCCGTAAACCTATGCGGATCAAGGACCTATATACAGATGACCCGCTTTGCAAGCTTTTCGCTGATTGCCGCCTTTCTGCTTTTGTCGGGCTGCTATCACGACCACTACCGTGATGACGGTGGCTGGCGCGATGACGACCGCGGCCACCGTCACCACCACCGACATGATCGCGACGATGACGACGACCGCCAATGGCGCGGTGACCGTTACGACCGCTGAAGCGTCTCCCCTACCCTGACCCGCCGCCCGACCGTGCGGCAACTTAACCTGATGATTCCTTTGAGGTTCAAATCATGCGTCTGACTCTGCCTTCCATTGCCCTCGGCCTGCTGCTGTGCCAGGGCGCTTTCGCCGGTGACGGTACCGCCGCCATTGGCGGTGGCCTGGGTGGTGTGCTGGGCAACGTGGTTGGCCAGCAACTCGGCGGCCGCACTGGCGCGGCCATCGGTGCCGGTGTCGGCGGCGCAGCCGGTAGTGCGGTAGGCGCGAAGAAAGGCAACCGTACCGAAGCTGCCATCGGCGGTGGCCTGGGCTCGGCTGGCGGTTCGCTGCTGGGCGGCGCGGTAGGCGGCAAGACCGGTTCCACCGTCGGTGCCGGCCTGGGCGGTGCAGCCGGTGGTGCCCTGGGCAACCACCTGGGCGACAACGGTGGCAGCAATAAGCACCGCCATCACCGCCATCACTGAGTGATGACAGCAAAGAGGGCCGCATCTTGCGGCCCTTTTCTTTTGTGCCAGGGTGCAAACACTGCAGCACATCAACACCACCTTCACCGCAAGCTGCCACACTGACTGCTACTGTCTTTCGTGCCCCCTTGAGTGAAGGAACACCCCCGCCCCATGAACCAGGAACTGCTCTGGGTCCTCGGCCTGCTGGCTGTCGTCGTCATCCTCTTCGTCATCAACCGCCCGCGCATGGACGTGGTCGCCTTGCTGGTGATCCTCGCCCTGCCGCTGTCGGGCATCCTCACCGTAGAACAGGCCCTGGCCGGTTTCAGCGACCCCAACGTGGTGCTGATTGCCGCGTTGTTCGTGATCGGCGAAGGCCTGGTGCGCACCGGCATCGCCTACCGCATCGGTGAATGGATGAGCGAACGGGCCGGTAACAGCGAGGCCCGCCTGCTGGTGCTGCTGATGGTTTCGGTGGCCGGGCTGGGTTCGGTGATGAGCTCTACCGGCGTGGTGGCGATTTTCATCCCGGTGGTGCTGAGCATTGCCGCGCGCCTGAAGATTTCGCCCAGCCGGCTGATGATGCCGCTGAGCTTCGCCGGCCTGATCAGCGGCATGCTCAGCCTGGTGGCCACGCCACCCAACGTGGTGGTGCACAGCGAACTGGTACGCCATGGCGCGCCCGGCTTCAGCTTCTTCAGTTTCACCCCGTTCGGCCTGGTGGTGCTGGTGCTGGGCATCGGTTACATGCTGCTGACCCGCCACTGGCTCAATGGCGAAGTGCGCAAGGACGGCCGCGTGGAAAGCCGCCGCACGCTGCTCGACCTGGTGCTCGACTACAAGCTGAACGGCCGCGAACGGCGCCTGCGCATCCGCCCGCACTCGCCACTGATCGGCCATACCCTGGGCGAACTGGAGCTGCGCACAAAGCACGGCGCCAACGTGATTGGCATCGAACGCCAGCACAAGTTCACCACCCGGGTGATTGCCGCAGACTCGAACACCGTGCTGCACCAGGGTGATGTGCTGCTGCTCGACCTGTTCGCCAACCGCGACGACCTGCGCACCCTGTGCCAAACCATGCAGCTGGAGCCGTTGCACTTCAAGGCGGCCTACTTCATCGACCAGTCCCAGGAACTGGGCATGGCCGAGGTTTCGCTGCCGCCGGGCTCACAACTGATCGGCAAAAGCATTCTGGAGCTGGCCTTTCGCACTCGCTACGACCTCAACGTGGTCGGCCTGCGCCGCGAACAGGCGGCCATCGACGAGCAACTGGTGGAAGAGAAGCTGCGCCTGGGCGATACGCTGCTGGTGGTCGGCCCGTGGAAGGCCGTGCGCCAGTTGCAAAGCCAACCCAAGGACTTTCTGGTGCTGAGCCTGCCCGCCGAAATCGACCAGGTTGCGCCAGCACGCACCCGCGCGCCGTATGCCCTGGTGAGCCTGGCGGTGATGGTCGGGCTGATGGTCAGCGGCGCCGTGCCCAATGTCATCGCCGCGCTGATCGGCTGCCTGCTGATGGGCGCCGGGCGCTGCATCGACATGAACAGTGCCTACCGGGCCATTCACTGGCAGAGCCTGGTGCTGATCGTGGGCATGCTGCCATTCGCCCAGGCGCTGCAGAAAACCGGTGGCATCGACCTGGCCGTGGGTGGGCTGGTCAGCCTGCTGGGCGGCGCCGGCCCGCTGGCCATGCTGGCCTGCCTGTTCACAGTAACGGCTGTCATCGGCCTGTTCATTTCCAACACCGCCACCGCCGTGCTCATGGCACCGGTAGCAATCAGCACGGCAACGCAACTGGGCATGTCGCCCTACCCGTTCGCCATGACCGTGGCGCTGGCGGCATCGGCGGCGTTCATGACGCCAGTGTCGTCCCCGGTCAACACCTTGGTACTTGGCCCGGGCCAGTACCGCTTTGGCGACTTCGTCAAGATCGGCGTGCCCTTCACCCTGCTGGTGATGCTGGTGACCGTACTGATGGTGCCGTGGTTCTTCGGTCTGTAAGCAATCTGGCAAGGAATGGAGGCTATTTGCCACTAATTTGCACGAATACGGCAGATTGACATCAAGCACCCCGTGCCAACACACTGACGCGTCAATGCCCCAGGTGCTTATTGCCGTTGTCCTGGATTTCGTTTCCGCTTGTCGGTCGAGCCTATGGTTTTTCCAGCACATTCGCGCTTTTTGCCCTATATCGCCTTGTTTGGCCTGACCTTCGCCCTGACCCTCGGCGGCATCCTGGCTCGGCCTATCGAATCGCTGTCACTGTTCTGGCCAGTCAATGCGGTGCTGGCCGGCGTACTCTTGCGTTATCCACGCCAGGCCAACCTCATGGGCTTTACCCTGGTGTGGCTGGCGATGGTCGCAGCCGACCTGGCGTGCGGCAGTACCTGGGCGCCGGCCCTGTGGTTCAACCTGTGCAACCTCGGCGTGGTGGTGACGGTGTGGTGGCTGCTGTCGCGCCTGCCCCGCCTGCATCGGCGCATGCGCACTCCGCACGGTGTGCTCAGTGTATTCGGCGCCTGCGCTGCGGGTGCCGTGGTGGCCGCCAGCATGGCCTGTGCAATGGCCGCTCCGTGGTTCGAAAAGTCGCTGCAGGCCACCTGGCTGGCCTGGTTCAGCGAACAGTTCTCGACCAGCGTGCTGGTGCTGCCGATCCTCCTTACCGCCCCTTCGGCCCGCGCCCTGGTGCGCAGCGGCGCCCAGGCCATCCGCCTGGCCCCCTTGCTGGTGCTGCTGGCTTCACTGGCGTTCAGCATCGCTTTCGGCGGGCCAGGCGCCATTGCATTTCCGATTGCCGCACTGCTGTGGTGTGCCTGGACGTACTCGCCGTTCCTGGTGTCTTTGCTGACGCTCACCGCCGGCAGCACGCTGATCGTGGCCGTGGCGCAGAACCTCATGCACTTCAGCGTGCCGCAGAGCGAACCCGGGGTGACCACACTGATGTCGGCACGCCTGGGTATCGCCATGCTGGTCCTCGGGCCACTGGTGGTGGCCTGTGTCAGCCAGGCCAATCGCAGCCTGCTGGCGCGCCTGGCGCACCAAGCCACCATCGATCACCTCACCGGCCTGCTCAGCCGAAGTGCCTTCAGCCGCCGCGCCAATGCCCTGCTCGACAGCCGCCAACAACACGCCCAAGGGCTGCCGCTGACCCTGATGATGCTCGACATCGATCACTTCAAGTCGATCAACGACCGCCATGGCCATGCGGTAGGTGATCAGGTGTTGCGCCAGTTCGCCCGCACACTGCAGGACCAGCTGCACGACGAAGAACTGCTCGCCCGCCTGGGCGGCGAGGAATTCGTGGTGGTGCTCCCGGGGCTGGCGCCGGAGCGGGCCGAGTTCACCGCCGAACGCCTGCGCCGTGCCGTGCAGGACCTGCACCTGGCCCAAGGCGATGACCGCCTGCAGATCACTGTCAGCATCGGCGTCGCCGGCTGCGCAGCAGACGAAGCCGCCCCCAGCCTGGACGAACTGCTGGCGCGCGCCGATCAGGCGCTGTACCGGGCCAAGGCACAGGGCCGCAATCGGGTCGAACAGGCCGAGCCGCAGCGCCAGGTGATCTGACTTCAGCCCATCAGCAAGTCCCAGGACAGTTTGGCGATCAGTACGCACAGCAGGATCAGGAACAGCCCGCGCACGAACCCGGCGCCCTTGCGCACTGCCAGCCAGGTCCCGGTCAAGGCACCGAGGATGTTGCACGCGGCCATCGGCAAGGCGATGGCGTACAGCACATTGCCCGATGGCACGAAGAACACCAGGGCCGCCAGGTTGGTGGCAATGTTGACCACCTTCGCCGACGCCGAGGCATGCAGGAAATCGAGGGCGAAGAAGCGGATGAACAGGAAGATCAGGAAGCTGCCGGTGCCCGGGCCGAACAAGCCGTCATAGAAGCCGATCGCCCCCCCGATCAGCACTGCCAGGCACTGCTCCCGGCGGCCGATTTTCGCCGGTTTGTGCAAAGTGCCGAAGTCTTTCTTGCAGAAGGTGTAGATCGCCATCAGCACGATCAGCACCAGCACTGCCGGGCGCATCACGCTGGGTGGCACCAGCGAAACTGTGGCGGCCCCCGCAAACGACATGATGAAGGCGCTGACTGCCGCCGGCACGATAAGGCCCCAGTCCAGGGTCACCTTGCGAATGAACGAGCGTGCAGCAAACGCCGTACCGCACACCGAAGCCAGCTTGTTGCTGCCCAGCAACGCCGCCGGTTGCGCCGTGGGCAGCACGTTGAACAGCGCCGGGATCTGAATCAGCCCGCCGCCGCCGACAGCGGCATCGATCAGGCCGGCAGCGAAAGCGAACAGGGAAAGTACGGCGATATCCATCATGGCGCGGTTCCAGGCAGTGAAGACAGACTGCAAGGCTAATCAAAGCGGCGCGCTTGTGTTGAAATGCCATATTGCAATAACTGCAATAAGGAACCCTCCATGGCTTTGAACATGCTGCGCGAAATCCAGGCCTTCGTCAGTGTTGCGCACAAGCGCAGCTTTGTTGCCGCCGCACGCGCCCTGGGCCGCTCACCCAGCGCGGTGACCCGTGCGGTGCAAACCCTGGAAGACAACAGTGGGTGCAAGCTGCTCAACCGCAACGCCAACGCCGTGAGCCTCACCGAAGCCGGTGAGCGCCTGCTGCCCCATGCCGAACGCTTGCTGGATGTGCAACGCGACGCAGCCGATGAACTGGCCGCGCTCACCGGCAGTGCGCAAGGCTGGGTGCGCTTTGCCGCGCCGCAACTGCTCGGCGAGCACGTGCTGCCTGGCGTGCTGGCCAGCTTCAGCCAGCGCCACCCGCAAGTGACCCTCGACGTGCAGTACAGCGACGCGGCCCTCGACCCGTTGCACGGCAAGTTGGATTTCGTGATACGCGGCGCCTTTCCCCAATCGAGCGAACTGATTGGTTATCCACTGTGGCGCTACCACCGCCATCTGTATGCCAGCCCGGCCTACGTCGCCCGAGCCGGCATGCCCGAGCAGCCCGAGCAGTTGGACAGGCACGCCCTGATCCTGCACACCGCCCCGCGCATCCTCAAAGCCTGGCACTTCTGCCGCGACGGTCAGATCACCAGCTTGCGCCCGCATCCACGCCTGCGCCTGGGCTCTGGCGACGCGGTGTATCACGGTACCCTGGCCGGTGCCGGCATCGCACGGCTGGCCGACTGGGTGGCAGAAGCGCAGGTGAAGGCTGGGCGCCTGGTACGGGTGTGCGCGGATTACCGGCTGACCTCAAGCACCGGCCAGGACCCGCAGATGCATGCGGTGTACCCCTCCGGCGAGCTACCCGCCCGGGTGCGCGAGCTGCTGCTGGCCTTGCGCCAGGCTGGCGAAGCCGCCTTTGAACGGGCGGGCTGAGCGCTGTTCAAATTCTGCTCAATTTAACAGAGCCCGCAAATGGCCTGGCCTCCAGCACTTTATCCACAGACCTACCCACGTTTTTTGTGGACAGATTTCCCTAAGCAATGAAGGACTTATCGCACCGTCAGCAGCGCGACATTCGCCGCCTTGACCAGCTCGATCCATTCCTGCGCGCTGATCACCCCAGACTGCTCCAGAGACTCGGCACAGCGCAGCGCCTGATCGTATTGATCCTCTTCGAGGATGCCTTCGCTGAGATAACGGCTACGCCACTCCAGCATGGCTGAAGTGCCCTTCTTGCATTCCATCTATGTACTGACTCCCAAGGCAAAAGACTGGGTTCGTTATATACGACCCATTATGACGCAGCGGGAGACTACACGAGGCTTTTACACTTGAGAACGACTTGCACCTACCGCTAGTCCAGCGGTATGGCCAGGGAGAACTGCCAGAATCAGGCAGGAAACGGGCCCATCTAGCGAGGTAGACGGGCCGCAGGGCGTGAGGAGAGTCAGCTTGGCGGAATGGTGCCGAGCAGGCCGATCAGAACGGTCAACAGCAGAAAGCCACCCAGAAACAGCGCGAGCTTGCCCATCGGAACCTCTTCAATGTGATAGCAGGGACGAAGAGCATTGTCGGCTTCAGGCTGATACGGTTACAGATTCAGGTTCGAGGAAAAAAAGCGGATCAGATGATGCAGCGCCTACCCCTGCCAGCAGTTCGTCAAAGACAGAATGCGCGCCCAACAGACGGAAAGCGCAGTCATTTGCGCCGCACGGCAAGCTGTAACATTCAGTTTCATCTTCCCCACCGACAGTAGCCAGCCCAACGCATCCGATCGAGGCTACTTCTGTGTTGCAACGTCTGTTCTGTTCCCTGTCCCTGCTTACCCTGGCCATTTCCGCTGCGCATGCCGCCGACACACTCGACACGCCGCGCCTGGCCGGCATGGACAATTTCCGCGACATCGCCGGCACCACCAGCGCTTACACCACCAACCATGATGGCGTCATGCGCGCCGGGGTGTTCTACCGCTCCAATGCCCTGACCCCGACGGCAGCCGACCTCACCGTCCTCAACGGCCTGGGCATCAGCGATGTCTACGACCTGCGCACCCCCAGCGAAATCGCCAGCACACCCGACACCCTGCCGGCCGGCGCCAGCTACACCAACATCGACATCATCGGTAGCACCACCTCCGGCTCGAACATCACCAATATCTCGTTCACCAGCGCTGCCCAGGCGCGGGCCATGATGCAGGAAACCAACCGCGCCTTTGTCAGCGATGCCGGCATGCGCGGGCAGTTCAGCGTGCTGTTCAACGAACTGGCCAGCGCTGACGGCGCAGCGCTGTTCCATTGCACCGCCGGCAAGGACCGCACCGGCTGGACTGCCGCCGTGCTGCTGAGCATCGCCGGGGTCGACGACGCGACCATCATGAGCAACTACCTGGCCACCAACGACTACACCGCCGCCCGTGTGGCAGCGACGCTGGCTGCCATGCCGGCGAGCATGGCCGAGGTCTACGCGCCGCTGCTCGGAGTCGAAGCCAGCTACCTGCAGGCGGGCCTGGATGAAGTCACTGCCGCCTACGGCAGCATGGATAACTACCTGAAACAGGGCCTGGGGCTGTCGCAAGAAACCATCTACGTGCTACGCGGCAAGATGGTGCGCTACGCCACCCTGCCGGGCGAAGCCGGCCTGCTGGGCAACGCCGCTGCCGGTGCGCAGCTGCTGCGCCAGTTGCAGGACACCTCGCTGTCGGGCAGCTATAGCGCCTACAACTACTACCTGCAGTCGGCCATCGACGCCGGTACGCTGGGCGGCGTCGAGTCGACCGTGGGTGGGCAGGTGCATGCCGACGCTGCCAGCTACCTGCTGCGCCAAGGGGCGATGATCGACCGTGCGGCCGCGCCTTTCGCCGATGGCAGCGACCTCAAGGTCGGCCAGGCGCGCCTGTGGAGCACCGCACTGGCCGGCTACATGGGCACCGATGGTTCTGCACACGCCGCCAGCAGCAACGAGCACAGCCAGGGCCTGATGGTCGGACTGACCCAGCGCTTCTCCGAACAGCTCAGCGCCCATGCCGGTTTCGGCTATAGCAACGGCAATGTCGGCGGTGCCGGTGGCGAAGCGGATACCGACCTGACCTTCCTCAGCCTGGGTGCGCGCTTCGCGCCCAATGGCCTGGAACAAGGCTTGTTCATCGATGCCGATGCCAGCGCCGGTTGGCTCGACTATTCGAGCAAACGCGAACTCGGTGGCGGCCTGGGCACGGCCAAGGGCGACAGCCACGGCACCCTGGCAGGAGGCAGCCTGGCACTGGGTTATCGCCTGCCCACCGGCGCCATGGTGCTGGAGCCGAGCCTGGGGCTGCGGGTCAGCCGCGTGGACCTCAACGGTTTCACCGAGAAAGGCAGCGAACTGGCCTTGCAGGTAGATGACCTGAAAGAAACCCGACGCGCCGCCGTGGCCAACCTCAAGGCCTCCTTCGCGCCGGTGGCCATGGGCAGCTGGCAGCTGGTACCGGGGGTCGAAGTGGGTTACGAGCATGCCCTGGGCGATCATCAGGTCGACAGCGAAGGTCACTTGCTGGGGCTGGATATCGAACAGCATGCGGCCTTCGACAACCGCGACCAGTTCATTGGCGGCGTGAACCTGATGGCCAACCTCGGGGCACTGAGCGTCGGGGCTGAGGTGGCAGCCATGGGCGGGGGCGACAGCCATGGTGTCAGTGGCAGCCTCAAGGCCAGCTACGCATTCTGAAGATTTCAGGGGCTGCGTTGCAGCCCTTCGCGGGCACTGTGCCCCCTCAAGCTTGGCGCTATCCCTGTGGGAGCGGGCTTGCCCGCGAAGGGCCGCACAGCGGCCCCACTATCGGCGATCTCGGCGCATATCTGCGGGATTGAGCCCGAATGCCAACTTGAAGTACTGGGCAAACCGCCCGGCATTGCTGAAACCATGGCGCAAGGCAACCTCTGCCACAGACCCTCCCTCCCCGCGCGCCAGCACTTCACGTGCCTGCTCCAGCCGTACCTGCCGCTGATAGCCGACGATCGATGTGCCAGCAAAACGCCGGAAGCCATCCTGCAACGCCCGCAGGCTGACATTGGCCAACCCCGCCAACTCGCTGCCACTGACCTGCCTGGCGGGGTGCTCGCGCAGATAAGCCATGGCCAGCTTCACATGGCGCGGTGCGATCGCCGGTGCCGGGTTGCGCAATGCCTCACTGTAGTTGTGCGGCCAGGTTTCGAGCAGCGCGTCGACCAGCATCTCCTGCAAACGCACGGGCATCAGCAGACCCGTACTGATCAGCTGATCGAACTCGGTACCGGTTGCCAGTTCGAGCAAGGCCCGGATGCCCTGGAACGCCGGATTGCTCAGGTCGACCCGCGGCGCAAAGCGAATTGGCGCTGGCAAGGGCTGTTCAAGCAGGGTCGAAAGGCGCTCGGTAAACGCCCCGCGGCGGATCGACATGCCGCACTGGGCGTGGCCTTCGGTGATGCGCACCGAGCGAATGTCGAGCTTGTCCACCGCCAGGCCGACCTGGGCACCGCCGATCGACTCGCCGCGGTGGTCGAAGATGATCTTGCCAGCAGTGGGCAGCACAAAGGTGATTTCGTCCTGCGGCGCCGGCAGGACGATGGTGAAGTCGCCCTGGTACTGCATGCGCCGCACGCTCATGCCTTCGAAGCGGCCGTAGACGCCACCAATGGCGATGCCCTCGCCCAGCGGCGGCATGTCGGCATACAGGTTGCCGTACAGTTGCGTGAACAAAGCAGCGAACTCGTCGCTGCGCATGTCGCTGGAGCGCAGCATGAACTGCTTGCGGATCGTGCCGGGATACACCGTATCGCACACCTTGTGCCACGAAAGGGGACCGGCACACTATCAACCACGCATGACAGGTGTGTTACGCCCTGCCTCAGCCCAGCCAGCGCACCAGGGCAAAACCGGCGAAGGTCATCAGCAGCGAACCCAGCACATGGGCCGAGACCGTGGCGGCCGCCCAGCCGTAGCGGCCATGCATGAGCATCGACAGGACTTCGGCGGAAAAGGTCGAGAAGGTGGTCAGCCCACCGCAGAATCCAGTGGTGATCAGCAAGCGCCAGGCCGGGTCGAGGTTGGGCCAGCGCATGAAGAAGGCCATGGCCGCGCCAATGACGAAGCCGCCGATCAGGTTGACCAGCAAGGTGCCGAAGGGCATGCCAGGAAACAGCGAATTGAAACGCAGGCCGAACCACCAGCGCAGCACGCAGCCGCTACTGCCACCAACGATCACGGAAATGAGGGAAAGGTACATCGGCTAACTCCACAAGGTATCGAAGGCCCTGTGGGTAAACGGCAGGCATGGCCTACGCGCCCTGTCACAGGGTGTGCGTAGGCATCATCAGCGCCAAGGCGGTTCAAGGAGGAATGCCATCTCCTGAAACCGCGATGCTAATGGGTCAGCTGATACATTGCAATGTGCGCAACGCTGCAGATCGGCCGCTACAGCCTGCCGACGATATCGGCTTCGTTACCTTTGTCCAGCCGACCCGCAACGGCCGCTTTGCGCGGTATGTGTTATCGGGTTCGCCTGAGTTTCTCTGCCTTCAAGCGCCGATACAGGGCCATTAACGGCCGCAGCATGGCCAGCCGGTCAAAGATCGACAGGGCGTGCAGGTCGGTGCGCGATGGCCTTTGGTAACCCAGGTTCCAGGTGAAGTAGTAGGCCTGGATGTTCTTGTCGGTATGGATGAGGGTATTGAGGGCCGCATCATAGTGCATCGGCCCGCCGTCCGGGTGCCCGGGCGGGCGCTGCAGAATCTGCGCAAGAAAGTCTCGCAGCTTGCCCACACTCTTGCCATTCACCGCATAGAAGTGCGACAGGTGGATGGGGCGTTCGACCAGCGCCCAACCGGGGGTATCCGAGTTGCCGTCGTACGAATGGCCAAGGTAGGCGATGTCCCAGTCCATGCCTTGCAAGGACTCGATGGCCTTTTTGCCAAACGGGCCAATACGCCGGGAAAACTGGATGTCATCTTCCATGATGAGGATGTTGTCCACATTCAGGCGCACCGCTTCTTCCAGTATCTGCATGTGGCTCATGAAGCAGCCCCGGGCGCCGATACTGGGGAAGCCCTCCTGGGCGGTGGGTGTCACCGCTGGGAAGAAGCCGATTTTTTCGTTATCGATGTGGAAGCCGTTGCGGGCGAACTCGGCTTGTGTTTCCTGGCGGCGGTCCGTTCTGGACGGGATATTGATGATTCGGGTCCGATCAAAAAAGTCGATCACATTCATCTGTCAGGTCCTTGGCGCAGCTGATCAGAACAACGAGGGGCAAGCGTAAAGCGTGCTCAGGCGAACAGTTGGCTGATGAACTGGCCACACAGGGCGCCAAACACCATGACTGGCAGCACCATCAGCTCGCGCTTGATACTCAGCATGCCCAGCTGGTGGCTGGTCTTGAAGATCAGGAACAGCGTGAAGAAGGTATGCAGGGCCACACCCCAGAGTGCGTAGGTCACCCCGCCGATGGCCAGCAACAACGGCATCAAGGTGAACAGCGCAACCACCCGGATGATGTTGTCCATGGCCATGTACTTGGTCAGCCCCAGGGCCATCCATATCTGTTGGGTCAAGCCATAGCGCAAGGTGAACAGCGACAACGACAGAATCGCCATCATCTGCCCGGCGTCCTGATACCGTGCGTCATAAAGCCAATGGATGATCAGCGGGCTGGCGGTGAACAGGAAGCCGCAGGTGAACAGGGTCAGCACATCGAACATCAGCCTGAAGCGGAAATACAGGCGGCGCAGGCGCTCCATGTCGCCGCTCCTGGCCGCCTCGCTGAAGGCCGGCAAGGCCACTGCCCCGGCCAGCCGCTGCAGGCTGAGCTGGAAGGCTGCGAGAATGCCCACGGCAATCGAATACACCCCCAACTGCGCCACCGTCATGCTGCCGCCGAACCAGATCCGGTCACCCTGCATGGCGAGCACGCCGACGGCGGATGAGAGGAACACCCAGCGGCCGTAGTTGACGATTTCACGCAGCGCCGCCGGGTCCCACTGCGGGCGGTCTTTATGCCCCGGGAAGATCATGTGGCTGAGCACCGTGGTGACCAAGGTGGAGACCAGGCCGGCAGCCACCAACGCCCAGATGGAACGGGTGAGGTAGCCGATCACCAACATCACTACCAGGCCGGCGATTTGCGAAAGCAGCTCGACCAGCACCACCTTCTTCTGCTGGAAGCTACGGATGGCCACGTCGATCTTGGTCGACTGGAAGGCGAAGATGATCGCGAAAAAGCCGGTAACGGCCAGTACTGCGGGCAACTCCGGGGCGGCATAGGTGGAGTGCGGCGGCCACAATTCGAAGTGCTGGGAAACCCATGATGCCAGCGCCACCAGCTGCATTACGACAAACAGCCCAAGGCCGCGAATGATCTGCAGCGACCAGACGGTATTGAGGAACAGCGGCTCATCACCGCGCGGGCTTTGAATGATGTTCTGCCGCAGGCCCACGTCGGATAGCAACAGCAGCAACACCGAAACCGTGGTGGCAATGGCCATGAGGCCGAACATCTCTGGCAGCAGCAAGCGGGTGATGATCAGGTTGCCACCCAATCGAATGACCTGGGAGGCCACGATGGACCCGATATTCAACGCCCCGGCCAACAACACGCGCTTGCGAAGACTTTGCGAGGACGACAGATCGATCGTAGACATGGCACCCACTGATCCGGTTTTTTAAGACGTTACTATAGTCGCAATCTGCCACGTTGCTATTGAGCCAGTGTGCGTCAGATGTTTGTTCAAACTGTTTTAATCCGCTTTGCATTTTGAACAGTGACTTTGAAGATGCTCTCGCGCACACGATTGCGCCTCACTTTTTGTCAGACATTCCTACCGCGCATAATGCTATATTGCTAGCATTGAACCAGCCAGTTACCTCCTGACCGCCTGGTTAGCGACTCGCACGGACGGCCCCGGCGCACGAACCGCCAGCAAGAGAAACCGGAATCTGCATCAGGTACTGACGTGAAGCGTGACATCCACCTCGTTGTTCTTCTGCTGTTGGTCATTGGTTGTTCGCTCGCATCGCTGACGCTGTGGAAGGTGATGGCCTCCCGCGAGCGGGCGCTCGAAGAGGTCAACATCCACGGCCTGAACCTGACCCAGGCGCTGTCCACCTATTCTGAAGGCATCGTGCGGCAGAGCTCACTGCTATTGCTCGGTCTCGTCGAGCGCCTGGAAACCGAGGGCAGCGGGCCTGCGCAGATCGAACGCCTGAGCCAGCTGATCAGCCGCCAGCAGCCGTTGATGCCGCAATTGAGCGGCATCACCATTTACGCCAAGGATGGGCGCTGGCTGATGTCGTCCAACCGACCGATCCCTTTGAACGCCAACAGCAGCGATCGGGCCTACTTCATCCACCACCGCGACGACCCATCCCGGGAGCCCTTTATCGGCCTGCCCATCCGTAGCCGTGCCAACCAGGAATGGGTGATTACCATCAGCCGGCGCTTCAACGACGCCCGCGGCGAGTTCGCCGGCGTCGTGGCCGTGACACTTGGGGTGGAAAACTTCCTGCGCCTGTTCGGCCAGATCGACGTGGGCCATGACGGCGCCATCGGCCTGTCGTACACCGACGGCGCAATGCTGGTGCGTTACCCGTTTCGGGAGCAGGACATGGGGCGCAACTTCTCGAAGTCGCCCATCTACGCCAAGTACCTGGTCGACCGATCGGTGGGCACCGCCTCGTTCACCTCAAGCCTGGATGGTGTGGAGCGCCTGTATGCGTTTCGCAAGAGTGACAAGCTCCCGCTGGTGACGACGGTCGCGCTAGGCAAACGCGAAGCACTGGCGGCCTGGCAGTTCGAGGCGATGCTGTCGTTGCTGGTGGTTTCCGGGCTGCTCGCGCTGACCGGCTTCATTGGCGGGTTGCTGATTCGCGCCATGCGCCGACGAGCCGCAGTTGAAGGTGAGCTCAGAGCGGCCCAACAGCAGTTGCTTGCCAGCAATCAGCAGCTCGAGCGCCAAGCGATGCACGATGCGCTGACCGGCCTTGCAAACCGGCGCTGCTTCGACGAGGTTCTGGCCGAGGAGATTCAAAGAGCACGGCGAAACGGGACAACACTGTCGTTGCTGATGATTGATATCGACCACTTCAAACGCTACAACGACAGCTACGGGCACCCCGCTGGGGACGCCTGCCTGCAGCAGGTTGCCTACCTGCTCTCGACCTGCATCCGCCGCCCTGGCGACCTGCTGGCACGCTATGGGGGTGAGGAAATGGCGATCATTCTGCCCGACACCGACCGCGACGGTGCAGTCGCGGTTGCGCGGCTGATAATCGAGCGCCTGGCCTTGGAACCTATCGCTCACCAAGACAGCCCTTTTGGCCATGTGACCGCCAGTATCGGCATCGCCAGCGCTGCTGGAACTGACTCTGAATGTTGGCTATCGCTGCTTGAACGCGCCGACCAGGCGCTTTACATCGCCAAGGAGGCGGGCCGCAATCGCCTGCATGTCGACTGATCGAAGGCGTACAGTGGTTTGCGTTGACTGCAGGAGGGCGAACAAATCAGAGCATGGCGCTTCATCCGAAATGGCCCGCTGGTGATTTCCGCCGAAACGAAAAAAGGCCCCGAAGGGCCTTTTTTCACGACTTGCAGACTTCAAGCGAACTCTGCAGGTCTTTATTTGGAGCGGGAAACGAGACTCGAACTCGCGACCCCGACCTTGGCAAGGTCGTGCTCTACCAACTGAGCTATTCCCGCGTCGTGATGGGTGCCATTCTAGCGATATCTGAAACGGCGTCAACCCCTTGATTCAAAAAAGTTTTATTTTTGCTCTGAGCCTTCGCGCAGGTGCGGCCAGGCGGCCAGCAGGTAGTGCACCATCGACCACAGGGTCAGCGCAGCTGCCACCAGCAGCAGGCCGTAGCCCAGCACCACCCAGAAGCTCACCACCGGCGGGTTGCCCAGCAGGATCACCAGCGCCAGCATCTGCGCTGCGGTCTTCCATTTGCCGAGGCTGGACACCGCCACGTGCGCCCTCGCCCCCAGTTCGGCCATCCACTCGCGCAGCGCCGACACGACGATCTCGCGACCGATGATCACCGCCGCGGGCAGGGTCAGCCAGAAGTTGGCGTGCACCTGCACCAGCAGCACCAGGGCCACGGCCACCATCAGCTTGTCGGCCACCGGGTCGAGGAAGGCGCCAAACGGGGTGCTCTGCTGCAGGCGACGCGCCAGGTAGCCGTCCAGCCAGTCAGTGGCGGCGGCGATGGCGAACACCGTGCTGGCGGCCATGTAGCTCCAGTGATAGGGCACATAGAACAGCAGGATGAAGATCGGGATGAGCAGGACGCGTAGAACGGTGAGCAGGTTTGGAATATTCATCGGTACGACTGGCTGCGGGTTGAGCCCGGCATTCTACTCGCTATGCAGGCTGGCATAAATCGACTCGGCAAGCTTTTTACTGATGCCGGGGGCTTTGGCGATCTCATCGATGCTGGCGCGGTTGAGCTCTTGCAGGCCGCCGAAGTGCTTCAGCAGATCGCGGCGGCGCTTGGGCCCTACCCCGGCAACGTCTTCCAGGCTCGATGTGCGGCGGGCCTTGCCACGCCGGGCACGGTGACCGGTGATGGCAAAACGGTGGGCTTCGTCGCGTATCTGCTGAATCAGGTGCAGTGCCGGGTTGTCGCCCTTGAGGGTAAACTCATGGGCCACGTCGTTGAGGTACAGGGTTTCGAAGCCGGCCTTGCGGGTCACACCCTTGGCCACGCCGAGCAGGGTCAGGTCGGTGAAGGCCAGCTCCTGCATCACTTCGCGGGCCATGTTCAGCTGGCCCTTGCCACCGTCGACCAGCAGCACGTCGGGCAATTTACCTTCGCCGTCCTTGATGCGCCCATAACGGCGGGTCAGGGCCTGGTGCATGGCGGCATAGTCGTCGCCGGCGGTGACGCCTTCGATGTTGAAGCGACGGTAATCCGACTTGATCGGGCCTTCGGGGCCGAACACCACGCAGCTGGCCACTGTGGCTTCGCCGCTGGAGTGGCTGATGTCGTAGCACTCAAGGCGCTGCGGCACTTCATCCAGGCCGAGCACTTCGGCCAGGGCCTCGAAGCGTGCGGCCATGTGCTGGCGGTTGGCCAAGCGGGCATTGAGTGCCTGTTCGGCATTGGTCACCGCCAGTTGCTGCCAGCGTGCGCGGGTGCCGCGTACGCGATGGCTGATGATCAACTCACGACCGCGCAGGCTCTGCACGGCTTCAGTGATGGCCTCGAAGTCTTCGTGCACCACGTTGACGATCAGTTCGCCGGGCAATTCGCGCTCGGCATTGCCCAGGTAGTACTGCGACAGGAAGGCGGCCATGACTTCGGCCACTTCCTCCTCGATGCCCACCTGCGGAAAGAAGTTCTTGCTGCCCAGCACCCGGCCGCCACGCACGCTGATCAGGTGCACGCAGGCACCGCCCGGGTTGACGAAGGCGGCCACCACATCGACGTCGCCGGAGCCACCTTCGATGTACTGTTGGTCCTGAACCCGGCGTAACAAGGCAATCTGGTCGCGCAGTTCGGCGGCCTTCTCGAAATTGAGGGCCATGGCGGCTTTTTCCATGGCTTCGTTGAGCTCATTGCCCAACTGCTGGCTGCGCCCTTCAAGGAACATCACCGAGTGGCGCACGTCCTCGGCATATTCCTCGGCCGTGACCAGCTGGGTGCACGGGCCTTTGCAGCGCTTGATCTGGTACTGCAGGCACGGGCGGGTACGGTTGGCGAAATAGCTGTCTTCGCACTGACGCACGGAGAAGGCCTTCTGCAGCAGGCTGAGGCTCTCGCGAATGGCGCCAGCACTGGGGTAAGGCCCGAAATAACGCCCCTTGGCTTTCTTCGCCCCGCGATGAATCCCCAGGCGAGGGAATTCGCCATCCGACAGAAACACATACGGATAGGACTTATCGTCACGTAACAGAATGTTGTAAGGCGGACGCCACTGCTTGATCAGATTCTGCTCGAGCAGCAGCGCCTCGGTCTCATTGGCAGTGATGGTGGTTTCAACCTGGGCGATACGCCCTACCAGCGCGGCAGTTTTCGGCGCCAGGCCAGTCTTGCGAAAATAGCTGGCCAGGCGCTTCTTGAGGTTCTTGGCCTTGCCCACGTAGAGCAGCCGCGCCTCGGCGTCGAACATCCGGTATACGCCCGGGCGACCGCTGCAGGTCGCCAGGAACGCGCTGGCATCAAAGACTTGTGACATGAGGGTTTACAGGCTTGCGTCAACCATACCGTGGCGAACGGCCAGCAAGGTCAGTTCGACGTCGCTGGTGACCGAGAGTTTTTCGAAGATCCGATAACGGTAAGTATTGACGGTCTTGGGCGACAGGCACAACTTGTCGGAGATGATCTGCACTTTCTGGCAGCCGACGATCATCAGGGCAATCTGGATTTCCCGCTCCGACAGCGCATCGAACGGCGAGCCCTGGGGCTGGAACGACTTCAACGCCAGTTGCTGAGCGATCTGCGGGCTGATGTAGCGTTGGCCGGCAAAGGCCAGGCGAATGGCCTGAACCATTTCGTCCAGCCCTGCGCCCTTGGTCAGGTAACCGGCGGCACCGGCCTGCATCAGGCGGGTGGGGAACGGGTCTTCTTCACATACTGTTACAGCCACCACCTTGATATCGGGGTGGCTGCGCAACAACTTGCGGGTGGCTTCGAGGCCGCCGATCCCAGGCATCTTCACATCCATCAGCACGACGTCAGGCTTCAGTTCCCGGGCGAGCTTCAGCGCCGATTCGCCCGAATCCGCCTCACCCACCACCTGCAGGCCGTCGATATCGGCCAACATGCGAGTAATACCGGTTCGAACCAGATCGTGATCGTCGACCACTAGGACCCTAATCAAGCAGACACCTCGTCAACAGGGCGATTGGATCCCGCCACCTTAACAAAATTTTTCATGACGGACCTAGCGTAAAACTTCCTTCAGAAACGTCTGACGCTCATGACGCGGCTGGCGCATCATCTCGGCACTGCTGCCCTCACCCACCAGACGCCCCAGCAGATGCCACATGGCCGCCTTGTCAGCCGCCGGTAAACGCCGAAATGCGCCCAGTAGACCCGTTTCATCCGCTGTCAGGCTTTCCAGCGGTGCCGGTGTGCGCTCCCCGCTAAGCACATAAAGCGCATCCACACCCCGGATCGCCAGCGCTGCCAGGTAGTCCGCCCTAGGCGTGCGCTCACCACTTTCGTACTTGCCTTGGGCGTTGGGCTCGACGCCACCGATGTCGCCAAATACCCGCTGGGTCATGCCCAGCCGTTCACGCTCTTCCCGCAGACGTGGACCGAGTCCTTTCATATGACGTTTCTCCTTGTTCCTTTGCCGTCATGGGTACCGCTCACAATCCTGTAAGCAGTTGCAGACTGTGCAGTCACTATGCCCATCACCGACCAGCGTCGCAAGCCAGTATTGCGCCACCACCACTCCCCTGCGAGGCCTTGATTTGCACGGCATTTATGCCCTCCAGCCTTGCAAACCTGCACATGCAAAACAGGAAAAACCGGGGAAACGCCATGCGCTTGGCGTCACTTTATTGCCACATGTGCAGTTATCATTTTTTTGACGCCCAACTAACAACAACTTTAACTTGTTGATTTTTAACGGTTTTTAAACTTTCACAGAGTGGATGTAAGTTATTTTCAAACAAGGGAATATCAAAGCTTGCAATAAAAATAAAAACACCTTTAGGCTGTAATAAGACAACTAAGAAACAGCCTGCAACGCCACTTCTGAGCGCGGCTTAATTCTGCGCGTCTGCCATTTCGACAACTTCATGAACGATGTATCTCGGCCGGCTTTGCCGTGCCCCAGGGAGAGGGACCTATGAACATCAGTATCTTTGGACTTGGCTATGTTGGCGCGGTCTGCGCGGGCTGCCTGTCGGCCCGCGGTCATCACGTGTTGGGGGTGGACATTTCCCCGGCGAAAATCGAACTGATCAACCAGGGCAAATCGCCGATCGTCGAGCCGGGCCTGGAACAGCTGCTGCAAGATGGCATCAGCAAGGGCCGACTGCGCGGCACCACCGACGTGCAAGCGGCGATCCTCGCCACCGACCTGTCGCTGCTGTGCGTCGGCACACCCAGCAAGAAGAACGGTGACCTGGACCTGGTGTACATGGAAGCGGTCTGCCGGGAAATCGGCACCGCCCTGCGCGACAAGGCCAGCCGCCATACCGTGGTGGTCCGCAGCACCGTGTTGCCAGGCACCGTGAAGAACGTGGTGATCCCGATTCTCGAAGAATGCTCGGGCAAGAAGGCCGGCGTCGACTTCGGTGTTGCGGTCAACCCGGAGTTCCTGCGCGAGAGCACAGCGATCCAGGACTACGATTTCCCGGCCATGACCGTGATTGGCGAACTGGACAGCCAGTCAGGCGACCTGCTCGAGTCGCTGTACAGCGAACTCGACGCGCCGGTGATCCGCAAGACCATCGAAGTCGCCGAGATGATCAAGTACACCTGCAACGTCTGGCACGCCACCAAGGTCACCTTCGCCAATGAAATCGGCAACATCGCCAAGGCTGCCGGCGTCGATGGCCGCGAGGTGATGGATGTGGTCTGCCAGGACCACAAGCTCAACCTGTCGCGCTACTACCTGCGCCCGGGCTTCGCCTTTGGTGGCTCGTGCCTGCCCAAGGATGTACGCGCCCTCACCTACCGTGCCGCCAGCCTGGATGTGAAAGCACCACTGCTTGACTCGCTGATGCCCAGCAACGCCTCGCAGGTGCAGAACGCCTTCGACCTCATCGAGCGCCAGGACAAACGCAAGATCGCCCTGCTGGGCCTTGCCTTCAAGGCCGGCACCGACGACCTGCGGGAAAGCCCGCTGGTGGAACTGGCCGAGCGCCTGATCGGCAAGGGCTACCAGCTGCACATCTTCGACGAGAACGTCGAGTACGCCCGGGTGCACGGGGCCAACAAGGAATACATCGAAGCGAAGATCCCGCACGTTTCGTCGCTGCTGCACAGCGACCTGCAGCAGGTGATCGATAACGCCGAGGTGATCGTCCTGGGCAACAACGACCCGCGCTTCGCCAGCGCCCTGCATGCCGACCACGGCAAACAGGTGATCGACCTGGTCGGCTTCATGCCCGGCCTGAGCGACAGCCGCACCCAAGGCATCTGCTGGTAACCGAGAAGGGCCTCACCACGCCCCACCCGCCACAGGCTCACGCCTGGGCGGCGTGGCGCGCGGGCATCGCAAAAACAGGAGTCAAGCCGACATGGATCGACAGCAACCGCCCTTCGTGGCACCCGGCTACCTGCGCGCAAGCGCCAGCTTCTTCGGCTGGGCGTGCCTCGCCGGGCTGATCGCGCTGGCGTCGGAAATGGTCGCGCCGCAGTACCTGGACCCAGACCACCACCTGTTCATCTTCATCATCGGCACGCTGGGCATGTGGCGCTATGGCAACGCCATCGTCCATTACCTGCGTGGCATGTACTTCCTGCACTGGAAGTTCCCGCGCCTGCGCCGGCAGGTCGAGCGCCTGGGCGATGCAGCGCTGCCCTCGCACATGTTCATGGTGGTGACCAGCTTCCGCATCCCCACCATGACCACCTTCAAGGTCTACCAATCGGTGTTCCAGGAAGTGCAACGGCTGAAGGTGCCGTGCACGGTGATCGCCTCGATCGTCGAGAAAGGCGACGAGACCTTCATCAAGGACATCATGCGCAACGAGGTCAAGGACCGCGACGACATCAAGCTGGTGATCGTTCGCGCCCGCGGCACCGGCAAGCGTGACGGCCTGGCCCATGCCTTCCGCGCGCTGTCGCGGCAGATGCCGCTGAGTGATGCGGTGGTCGGCGTGGTCGATGGCGACACCATGATGCTGCCCGGCTGCGTCGAGCGTGCGGTCAAGCTGTTCGCCGTGCTGCCGGACGTGGGCGGCCTGACCACCAACGAATTCTGCGAAGTCGAAGGCAGCCGCTGGATGCGCCAGTGGCACTCGATGCGTTTCGTCCAGCGCCACATCAACATGTGCTCGATGGCCCTGTCGCACCGGGTGCTGACCCTGACCGGGCGGTTGTCGTTCTTCCGCGCCGAAGTGATGATCGACCCCGAGTTCATCCGCGACGTCGAAGCCGACTTCCTCGAACACTGGCGCCTGGGCCGCTTCCAGTTCCTCACCGGCGACGACAAGTCGAGCTGGCTGAGCCTGATGCGCGCAGGCTGGAACACCTTCTACGTGCCCGACAGCCACACCCTGACCGTCGAGCACCCGCCCAGCGACAGCTTCTGGATCGCCACCCGCCAGCTGATGTTCCGCTGGTACGGCAACTCGCTGCGGCAGAACTTCCGCGCCACTGCGCTGCTTGGCCGCGCCCGCCTGGGTCTGTTCACGCTGTACGTGCTGTTCGACCAGCGTGTCTCGATGTGGACCTGCCTGATGGGCCTGACCGCCTCGGTGGTGGCCGGCCTGGTGTTCGGTATCCAGTACCTGCTGGTGTACCTGTTCTGGGTGCTGATCTCGCGCAGCCTGGTGACCGTGCTGTTCGTCTTTGCCGGCCACCCGGTCAGCCCGATGTACCCCTTCGTTCTTTATTACAACCAGATAGTCGGTTCGCTGATGAAGGTCTACGCGATGTTCCACATGGACCAGCAAAGCTGGACGCGGCAGAAGACCACCCTGGCCACTGGCAGCGTCGACTTCGACGCCAGCCTCAACCGCTGGTCCTCGAAGGCGATGCTGTGCTCCTCGATCGCCATCTTCTTCGGGGTCATCACCGTTCTCCTAGAGCTCTCGCAACGTTAAGGAAAGGCGCCTGCATATGAGTACCACGAACATTCCCGCGGCCCCGGGCAAGACAGCGGCCAACATCGTCCACGAGGCGGTCGACGAGCGCCAGTACGTGCGCACCCGGATGAACGCGCGAGTGCGCCTGGCCAGTGCCGGCCAGCCCCCATTCGAAGTGGCCCTGCAGGACATTTCCCTGGGTGGCCTGGGCCTGAATCATGACGCGCCGCTGAAAGTCGGCACCCTGTACGACGCCTCGATCCGCCTGCGCCTGAACCAGGTCGACCTGAACATCGACAGCAAGATCCGTATCGTCTCCCAGCGCGGCAGCGAAGTAGGCGCGCAGTTCGTCGAGCTCGATGCACAGAAGCGCGACATCCTGCGCTACCTGATCAGCGCCTACATGTCGGGCGAAATCGCCGACATCAATGGCCTGTTCAATGTGATGCAGCGCGAGAACTACATCAAGGAACGCAAGCACAAGTACGCCAGTGCACGCACCCCGGGCGCGCGCCTCAAGGCCATGGCCGGTACCTTGCTGTACACCGCCGCCGGCGTCGCCGCGCTGGCCTTCGTCGGCTACAAGGGCTACCTGCTGTTCTTCCGCATCCCGGCGCTGCAGGCCCAGGTGGCGGCCAACGCCCAGGTCATCAGCATGCCCGACAACGGCTATGTGAAGTACCTGCTGCCCGCCGGCGCCACCGACGTGCAGGCCGGCCAGCCGCTGGCCAGCATCTCCACGCAGCTGGCCACCAGCTTCACCAGCCCGGCCGACATGAAGGCCGTCGCCGACCTGTCGCCGGGCGACCTGCAAACCCTGCTCGGCCGGGCCACCATCGAGACGGTGATCAACAGCCCGTGCGACTGCCAGGTCTACTACCCGAGCCAGCGCCTCGACGGCTACGGCTACAAGGAAGCCCCGCTGATGCACCTGCTGCCCAAGGACCAGGGCCTGTTCGTGCGCGCCAATGTGCCATTCGACAAGCTCGCCGATGTCGACCGGGTGAAGTCGGTGGACATGCAGGTGTTCGGCCTCGACCAGCATTACAGCGGCAAGGTGGTGGACGCGCGCGTCGACGAGGTCAACCGCAACCTGGCGCTGACCATCCAGCCTGACAGTCCGCTGCCGGCCGATGCCTACCAGAAAGCGGTGGCGGTCGACCTGTTCCTGGGCCTGCCGTTCGGCGCAGCGCGCTAAGCGGCCAAGGACGATGACTCCATGACCGTGAACATGCCCCCCCGCCTGCTGCTGGCCGGCCTGGCCCTGGCCTGCGCCAGCACGGCCAGCGCCGGGCAGAGCCTGGAACAGATCCGCTACGCGCTGTACAAGGACCCGTCGGCCGAGGTCACCAGCGACCTGCGCGAGCTGGCTGGCCGTGGCGACCTGGCCAGTACCTTGCTGCTTGGCGATGTGCTGGCCGGGCGCGAAGACGCCAGCCGCGCGGAAGTGGTGGCGCTCTATCAGAAGGCCTTTGCCGACGGCCATGGCATGGTCCCGGCACTGGCTTCGCTGGCCCGCCTGATCGACCGCACCCCGAGCCTGCGCGAGGCGCAACGGCCCTGGATGGCGCAGGCACTGACGCGCTACCCGGCCAACCTCGACCCGCGCAACACCAGCACCACGCTGGAAGTGTTCCTGACCTACCCGGAGCTGGTCGACACCGCCCAGGCCGCCCAGCTGCTGGCCCTGTACCAGCAAGCCTGCCTGCTCAACTGCCGCCCCGAGCTGTACCACGCCGTGCTCGCCGAGCGCCAGGGTGACCGCGCCAGCGCCGAGCGCTGGTATCGCCAGGCGGTGCGCGTGGACGTGCGAGCCCTGGACCGCTACTACGCCTTCCTTGGCGAGCAGCAGGACCGCCTGTTCCCGCCCTTCGCCGACCAGCTCGAGCCCGAGCGCGAACAGTTGCCGGTAGAGATCATCCACCGCGTCGCCGCGCTGCTCGATAGCATCACCAGCGTGCAGCGTGCCGAACAGGAAGCAGACCGCTACGAGAACCAGGCCAGCGCGCCCGGCGCCGAGAAGCTGCCGCCAACCGCCGAGCAACTGGCCCGCGAAAAAGCCCAGAGTGACGCCCTGAACCTGGCCACCGCCCGCGTCCAGCGCTGGCGCGATGTGGCCGTGGCACGGGGCTTTGTACCGGCCATGGTGTCCAAGGCCAACTACATGATCTCCAACCCGACCGAGCACAACGCCGAGGAAACCCAGGCGCTGATCGACCAGGTGCGCGAACGCGAACCGACCCGGGCCAAGGCGTTGCAGGCGCAGTTCTACATGGTCAACAACTGGCTGACCCTGGACCCGGACAAAGCCCGCGCGCTGATCGACGAACTGCGTGCCAGCGGCTACCCCGGTGCCGGCCTGCTGCTGGCCGAGTACTACAGCAAGGGCGTCGAGGACCAACCCGACCAGGAAAAGGCCCTGGCACTGTTCCAGGCCGAAGCCGACAAGGGCAACACCGCCGCCTGGTACCGCATGGCCACCCTGCACGCCTACGGCCGTGCCCTGTGCCACGACCCGGTCAAGGCCTACACCTACGCCCGTGTCGCCCTCGACCTGGGTGAACGCGGCGCGCGCAGCCTGATCAAGCGCCTGGAAAAGACCCTGCCAAAGGATGACATCGAGCGCGCCCTGGCCGCTCGCAACGGGCTGTACAAGGAGGCCACCCTGTGAAAGCGCACCACCCCCTGTTCGGCGCCCTGCTGGCCCTGGCACCCTTGCCGGCGGCCTTCGCCGCAGAAGAAATCACCGGCCCCGAAGCCGACAGCAACGAACCGGTGCGCGTCGCCGCCCTGGATGGCAGCGAGCCGGTGATCACTTCGGAAGTGTTCAACAAGCTCACCGTGCAGACCGGCTACGGCCCCGAGGACTCCCAGGTCGGCAGCGACCGCGAGACGTTCTACAGCCTGCGCTACGAGCCGTCGTTCGCCTGGTACTCGCCAGAAAAGCGCTGGGCCAAATGGATGGTCTACGGCCGCCTGTGGCTGAACTACGACTCCAGCCAGTCGAGCAACCTGGCCAACGAAGCCAGCAACAGCAATGAACGCGAGCAGCCCGAAGGCTGGTACGCCGAACTGCGCGAGCTGTACGTCAAGCGCAACCTGATCGGCGACGACCCGCGCTTCTCGGCCTCGTTCGGCCGCCAGCGCTTCTATGACGACTACGGCATCTGGTGGGACGACAGCCTCGAATCGCTGCGCTTCAACTACCAGGACACCTTCTCCGAGGCGTTCTTCGCCGTCGGCCAGAAGTTCCACAACTACAACACCGACGTCAACCGCCTGGCCGACAGCGAGGAGCGCACCACCTACCTGATGGGCCAGTACGCCTACCGCTGGAGCCAGAACAACCAGGTCGGTGTGCGCCTGATGCACGAGAACGACCACAGCGGCCACGACGCCGACGACCGCTACGACTTCAAGGGCATGCGCTACGGGCTGTTCTTCAAGGGCGACAACCTCGCCTACCCGGTGCTCAGCGACTACCACCTGGAACTGGCAGCGCTGGACGGCAAGATGGACAACACCGACGGCAACGGCGTCACCACCACCGGCCACAGCAGCAAGGGCTGGGCGGTGCTGGGCGAAGTCGGCAAGCGCTTCGACAGCCTGCCATGGACACCACGCCTGGCGCTGCGTGGTGGCCTGACCGACAAGCCCAGCGATGAGAACGATGGCTTCCGCCTGAACACCATCCAGTCCGACCGCATCACCCGCAGCGGCTCCTACAGCACCCGCCTGACCAGTTCGTTCGTCGCCCTCGACCTGCGCAACCTGAGCTACTACGGCTTCGCCGTGGAAACCCGCCCCACCCCGCGCAGTGCGCTGGACCTGCGGGTGACCCAGCTCGACCTGCGCGATGCCGACGGCACCTTGCCGATCCGCATGAATGGCGACCAGCGTGCCGAGCGTAACCGCGCCATCAACCAGGGCAGCAACGGCAACGGGCGCAACGTCGGGCAGATGGTCGACCTCAACTACTACTGGAAGATGTTTCCGGTGGCTATCGATGGCAAGCACCTGGACGTCAACGCGCTGGTCAGCGCCAGTTACCTCAATGCCGGCAGTGCATTGGCAACCGGCGACGACTACCAGCTGAGCGTCGGCGTGGTGATCAGTTACTAAGGAAGGGCCGTGCCATGATTTTCGCCTCCAATGTGTTCCTGTTCCTTTACCTGCCGCTGTTCCTGGCCGTGTATTTCCTGACCAAGGCGCAGTGGCGCTCCACGGTGATCGTGGCCGCCAGCTACATCTTCTATGCCTGGTGGCGACCGGACTTCCTGCTGTTGTTCGTCGGCATCACCTACTGGAATTACTGGTTCGGCCTGCGCATCAAGGCACGCCTGGACGCCGGCAACAAAGCCATGGCCTTGCGCCTGCTGTGGATCGGCGTGGCCGGCAACCTGGCGACCCTGGGCTACTTCAAGTACGCCAACTTCGGCGCCGAAGTGCTAGCCATGCTGCTGGCACCGCTGGGCATCAACACCTGGACACTGGAGAACATCTTCCTGCCGCTGGGCATTTCGTTCTACGTGTTCCATGCCCTGAGCTACATCGTCGACATCTACCGCAAGGACGCCACGCCAACGCGCAACTTCATCGACTTCGCCGCCTTCGTCGCGCTGTTCCCGCACCTGGTGGCCGGGCCGATCCTGCGCTACAGCCAGCTGGCGCCGCAGCTGCGTGAACGCACCCACTCGCTGGAGCTGTTCTCGCTGGGCGTGTGCCGCTTCATGCTCGGTTTCATCATGAAGGTGCTGATCGCCGACCGCCTGGCGCCGATCAACCTGCTGTTCGTCAGCGAAGGCACGCTGCAATTCAGCGATGCCTGGTTCGGCCTGGTGATCTCGACCCTGCAGCTGTACTTCGACTTCGCCGGCTACAGCCACATGGCCCTGGGCCTGGCGCTGATGATGGGCTTCCGCTTCCCGGAGAACTTCAACCAGCCTTATGTGGCGCAGAGCATCACTGAGTTCTGGGCACGCTGGCACATGACCTTGGCGCATTTCCTGCGCGACTACGTGTACTTGCCGCTTGTGCGCAAGCGCGTGGCCGGCGCGATGCCGGCGCTGATCTGGACCATGCTGCTGTCAGGCCTGTGGCACGGCGCGAGCTTCGCCTTCATCTGCTGGGGCCTGTTCTTTGGGGTCGGCATGGTGCTCGAACGCAAGTTCAACCTGGCGACCAAGGTCGGTGGGCCCTACAAGCCGGGCCGCAATCTGCGCACCGGCCTGTTGATCGTGTTGAGCATGCCTTTGTTCTTCACCATGGACCTGCGCCACAGCATCGACATCTACAAGGCGCTGTTCGGCTTCAACGGCTTCGGCTCGCTGGAGCTGTACGTGCTCGGCGCCTCGAAGATGGCCATGGCCTTTGCCTTGGTAGCGCTGGCCTGGCTGGTACTGGCCGGGATCAACAACCTGTGCTTCTACGCCGGCAACAAGGAAGGCTATTTCATGCGCCATGTCGGCGCGCTGCACAGCGTGCTGCTGTGGGGGGGCTTCTTGCTGGCGCTGAGCAGCCTGGCGGCCAACTCGTTCTCACCCTTCCTGTATTTCCAGTTCTAGGAGAGTGCCATGTACCCGGTGATGAATTCGGCCAGCAAGGCCAATGGCATTCTGTTCGTGGTGGTACTGGCGGCGATGTTCGTCTATTCGCTGCCACCGGTGTTCAGCTTTGCCCGTACCTCGACCGACACCTGGAACCTGTTTGTCGACGGCAAGCTGCTGCGCAAGTTCGAGCAGGCCTACGACAAGCGTTTCTTCCTGCGCGAGCCGTCGGTGCAGCTGTGGGCCGATGCCCAGTTCCACCTGTTTGGCGAAGGCACCAAGGGCGTGGTGCTGGGCAAGGATGGCTGGCTCTACACCAACCAGGAATACCGCGTGCCCAACGACCTCGAAGCCAACCTGGCAAGCCAGCTGGAGCAAATCGCGAAGGTCCGTACGCAGCTGGCCGAGCATGGCAAGCAGCTGGTGATCCTGCCGTTGCCGATGAAGCTGGATGTGTACGCGGCGCATGCCCAGCACGCCTTCGACCCACGGGTGGCCAGCCTCTACGACCAATTCGTCGGCGAGCTGCAAAGCCGCCAGCTGGACGTAGTACCGCTGCGCGAGGCATTCCTCGCCAACCTCGAAGGCCCGCAACTGTTCCTCAAGTCCGACACCCACTGGAGCCCGGAAGGCGCACGGCTGTCGGCCTACGAACTGGCACGCCAGCGCCCGCAATTGCTGGGTGACCAGGTGTACGTGTCGCGCAAGGCTGGCGAGAAGAGCGTCAAGGGCGACCTGATGAACTACATCCAGTTCGACCATGCGCGCCTGGCGCCGCAGTTCGGCCCCAACCCGATCGCCCTGTACGAAACCCTCAAGGCCACGCAAGGCGCCGACGACCTGTTCGCCGAGGAAGACCAGAGCCTGCTGCTGGTCGGTACCAGCTACAGCAAGATCGACGACTGGAACTTCGTCGGCTTCCTCAAGGAGGCGCTCAACCGCGACCTGCTGAGCATCGCCGTGGAAGCCCGCGGCCCGTTCGAAGCCATGAACCAGTTCCTCGCCAGCGACCAGCTGGCCAACACGCAGATCGATACCGTGGTCTGGGAATTCCCCCTGCGCACCCTGCTCGCCCATCGCCCCGGCTCGCTCAGCCGCAGCGCTGCGCCCCAGCATTTCTGACGATTCAAGGAGAGCCTGATGAAACTTACTTCGCTGTTCACCGCCATCGCCCTGGCCACTGCCAGCCATGCCGCCCTGGCCGCCGAAGGCAACGCCGACCTGTACGACGCCGTAGCCCCGGCCGACTCGGCGTTCGTGCGGGTGCTGAACCTGTCCGACAGCAACATCGACGTCAGCCTCAGCGGCAAGGTCAACCCGCAGCGGGTCGCCGCCGGCCAGCTCAGCGGCTACCGCTTCACCGCCGCCGGCCCGCACAAGATCGCCGTCGGCGGCAAGTCGATCGAACCGCAGCTCAAGGCCAATGCCGCCAGCACCGTGGTCTACGACGGCAAGCAACTGAAGCTGATCAGCGACAAGTACGTCAACGAGCCGAAGAAGGCGCAGATCGCCTTCTACAACCTGACCCCCAACCAGGCCGCGCTGAAGACCTCCGATGGCAAGCACGAGGTGGTCGAAGCGCTTGGCAACGGCGAGACCGGCACGCGCATGGTCAACGAAATCAAGATCGACTTCGCTGCCTACCAGCAGGACACCAAGGTCGCCAGCTTCGACGAGCAGTTCCTCAAGAAGGGCCGCTCGTACAGCTACGTACTGCTGCCGGGCAACCGCAGCATGACCCTGGCCAACAGCATCGACCCGACCGAGTGATGAATGCCCTGCAAGGATGAATGGCACATGAAGACCCTTGTACCTTTTGGCCTGAGCGCTGCCCTGGCCTTGTTCAGCCTGCCGGGCCTGGCCGCGCAGCAGGCCCAGGCGAGCAAGCCAGGTTGCGAGAACCTGCAGTGCATGGTTTGCCCGGCAATGAGCGACCCGCAACGCTATGCCGAAGGGCGCATGAAGCTGATGCGCGAAATCGTGCCTGGCAAGGACCGCTGGCTGTTCCGCTCGGTCGTCGACCTGACCAACGACTTCGGCATCCCCGCCCCGATGCGCCCGGAGTTCGCCCGCCTGATGCAGGCCTTCGAACGCCAGGGCATTCATGTGGCCATGGCCATCCAGCCGACCCGCGGCCTGATGCACCGCGACAAGCTGTTCGCCGACCAGTTGCACGGTTTCGACTACGCCCGCGCCAGCAACAGCCTGGCCACCTACCTCGGCCAGCTGCGCCAGGGCGGCGCGGTGGTGACGCCGATGATGCAGCTGGTACAGCAGCCGCCCAAGGGCGAGTACTTCTTCCGCCGCGATCACCACTGGACGCCTACCGGTGCCGAGGCCACGGCAAAACTGATGGCTGAAGAAATCCGCCGCCAGCCGTTCTATGCCGGCCTTACCAAGAAGGAGTACCGCACCGAGCCAGGCGTAATGGTGCCCAAGGACGGCACGATGAACCTGGCGATGAGTTCGCTGTGCGGCAACAACTATGGTTTCCAGTATGTCCGTGGTTACCAGACCATCCCGGTGGCCAGCGGTGGCGACGCGCTGTTCGACGAAGCGCCGGACCCGGAAGTGATCCTGGTCGGCGACAGTAACGCCGCAGCCCGCGAAGACGAGAGCAAGCAGTTCAACTTCGATGGCTACCTGAAGCAGTACCTGAACGTCGACATTCTCAACTACGCCCTGCCCGGGGTCGGTGAAGATGGCTCGCTGCTGGAGTACCTGCTGTCCAGCGACTACAAGCCCAAGGCGCCGCCCAAGCTGATCGTCTGGGAACTGCCGGCCAACTACCGGCTCGACTCGCCGTTGATGTATCGCCAGCTGGTGCCGGCGGTTCAGGGCGGCTGTGCGGCAAACAAGGAGGTGCTCGGGGCGAAACTGCAGCGCCCGGCCTTGAAGGTGGGTGAGCGCATCGAACTGCTGAGCAATGCCGGCAGTGGTCGCCAGGCGCTGTCGAAGGGGTTTCTCGACATTCGCCTGAGCGACAAGAACGTCAAGGACTTCTACATCATCGTCTATTACGACAACGGTGCGCGGGACAAGGTGTGGTTCCGCCGTGAGGCGGCGGTGACCGGCGGGCAATACTACCTGGAGCTGAGCAAGGCACCGGAGTTTGCCGGGGCCAACCTGTTGTCGGTGTTCATGGAGCCGACCAAGGCCGGCACCGCGGCGACCAATGTGGAGACGCGCCTGTGCCTTTGAAGAAGGTATTGCCAAACCTGGGGCTGCTTTGCAGCCCTTTCGCGACACAAGGCCGCTCCTACAATGCACCGCGATCGCCTGTAGGAGCGGCCTTGCGTCGCGATAGGGGCGCAACGCGCCCCCTGAATGCTGCACTACTGCTCGCCATGGCGCTGCTAACCCCCCAGACCCAGGCAGCGCAATCCATCTGGCCCCCCCACAGCACTGCACAATCGGCCATGATCGCCGACTACCGCACCCTGGCCTGCACCAAGGAGCCCCCCGCGCCCTACACCGGCAGCCTGCGCCTTGAAAGCAAATACGACCAACGCGACGCCAGCAAGTCGACCCTGCGCAGCAGCCCCGACGCCGACAGCGAACGCATCGGCAAGCAAGTCAAGGAGTTCGTCGGTGGCCTGATCTACGCCAGCAAACGCTTCCAGCGTGCCAAGAAACCCCAGGACGCCAACATGGCCCTGGCCTGCCAGGACCAATGGCTGCAACACTGGGCCGACGCCGGCGCCCTGCTGAACCCCGATGCCAGCGGCACCGGCATGGCCGCACGAAAATGGGCACTGGCCGCCATGGCCGGTGCCGTGCTGCTGACCCAATCGGCCAGCGACGGCAAGCTGCAGCTGAGCGAAGCGCAGCGCAACTGGTTCACCCGCCTTGGCGAGCTGGTGATCCGCGAGTACGACCCACGCCGCAGCGCCAGCGGTGTGTACTTCAACAACCACGACTACTGGGCAGCCTGGGCCGTGGCCGCGACCGGCATGCTGGTAGGCCGCGACGACTTCATCCAGTGGGCCGATGGCAACCTGCGCCGTGGCCTGGCCCAGGCCGTGCGCGCCAACAACGGCAACTACGCCTACCTGCCGCTGGAAGTGGCTCGCAGCAAGCTGGCTGCCAACTACAGCCAGTACGCCCTGGTGCCGCTGGTGCTGCTGGCCGAATCGGCGCGCGCCAACGGCCTGCCGTGGAGCCGCGAAGACCAGCAGACTCTCGACCTGCTGGCCAACTTCGCCGCCCGCACGGTGCTGGCCCCAGGCGACCTGCCCGAACTCAAGGGGCAGTCCCAGGCCGATGTGGCCCCGTACAAGATGGCCTGGCTGATCCCGTTCCTGCAGCGCAACCCCGGCCATGCGCTGGCGCGCCAGCTGTACGACAGCGAAGACGGCGAGGTGGACAACTACAGCCAGCTCGGCGGCCCGATCAAAGCGTTCTACCCCCCACTGCCCGGATCAAGGAGCTGACCCATGGCTGCCCTCGCCCGCTTTTCCCTCACCTGCCTGGCCGCCCTGTGCCTGGCAGGCACTGCCCAGGCCGCCAGCCAGGCGCTGCCGGTCAATCAGACCGTAGACACCTTGCCCAGCGAGCAACGCCAGCTCAAGGCTGACCAACTGCGCCAGCAGGTGCGCCAGGCCGTGGCATTCCAGCAGGCCGAACGGCAACGCCCGGCCGGGCGCGCCAGCGTCAGCCTGCAACCGATGTTCTCGTCCCAGGCCGGCAGCTGGCCGTTCGAGCCGTTCGTCAACAACGGCCTGTTCCGTGCCATCGCTGGCTACCAGGCACACCACCCGCAGGTGGTGATGCTGCGCGGCGGCAGCATCACCCTGGCGCAGTTGCACGATGCACTGAACGACCCACGCATCCTCAAGCGCTACAAGGATGGCTACCTGCTCAGCTACCCGCTGATGATCGGCAGCGACGCAGGGCTGGTGCTCGAAGGCACCAGCCTGTACCTGTCGGCGTTCGCCGGCACCGCGCTGATCAACCAGGGCTGGCTAGGGCTGAACCAGTCCAGCCTGCAGAGCATGGCCGGCGACAAACCGGGCAGTACCGACCGCGCCTGGCGGCCATTCGTGGTGGCCTGGGCTGGCAGCCATACCCAGGTGCTCGGCTCGACGCTCAAGCGCCTGGGCTACAACGCCAACCTCTCGCGTGGCCTGAGCACCGCCTTGAGCACCCAGCAGGCGGCCAGCACCCGCCCGGCCACGGTGATCATCCGTGACAGCCAGTTCAGCGAGATGTCCAGCGCCGTGGAACTGCAGCACAGCCAGGCGACCATCACCGGCAGCCAGTTCGAGCAGTCGCAGCAGTACGCCATCGATGTGCAGAACAGCCAGGTCAAGCTGCAGGGCAACCAGCTGCGTGGCATCGACAACAACAGTGGCGTGCGCTTGCGTGGCCAGACCCGCGCCCTGGTCGAAGGCAACCTGATCCTCGGTGCGACCAAGGCCGCCATCGAAGTCAGCGAGCAACAGGGCGCGGTGCTGCTGGCCGGCAACCGCATCGGCGACAGCCGGGGCAATGGCATCCAGCTGCGCAACCTGGCACCTAGCGTGGCGGCACCGCTGGTGATCGATGACAACCTGCTGGCCAGCAGCCAGGGCAGCGCGGTGGATGCCAGCGAGGTGGGTGCCGTGGCGCTGCTCGACAACCGCATCGGCAATACCGCGGAATATGCCGTCAGCCTGCGCAACGCCACGCCGCTGGCCGGGCCACTGGTGCTCAGCGGCAACCGCCTGGGCCGAGTCGGCAAGGCGCTGGTACGGGTGGAGGGTGTGCGGGATGTGGTGCTGGGGGGCAACAGCTTCGATGGCAAGCCGTTGCTGCAGAACCTGTTGATCGGGGATTTGCTGCCGTTGCAGGGCCAGTTGCTCGAGGCCACGGTTCGCCAGGGTGAGACTGTGCGGGTCAGGCAGCAATGATCCAGCATCTGCTGTGACTTTACTGGCCTCTTCGCGGGTAAACCCGCTCCCACAGGCATTGCACAGGTATCGGAACCTGTGAGGATCCTGTGGGAGCGGGTTTACCCGCGAAGAGGCCGCTACAGGTCAACCGATAACCCGCTGCATCCTCACAAAGCAATCATCCTCACCCATCTCGACAAACCCATGGCGCAGGTACAGCTGCCGCGCCGGGTTGCTCTTGAACACCATCAGCCTCAACAGCGGCAGCCGCCGCTGCGCCGCCCAATCGGCCAGTGTTTCCAGCACCTGGCTGCCCACCCCGCGCCCACGTTGTTCCGGCAACAGGTGCAACTCACGAATGAACAACGCCTGCCGGTCCTGGCCAAGGCTGCAGAAACCCAGCACGGTCTCCCCTTCCATCACCAGCCACTGCTCGCGCCAACCCCAGGCTTCATCGAACGCTTGCTCGATCCACAACAGGTCGAATTCGCGGTAATAGGGCAACATCGCCCGCCGCGTCAGGTCGCGGGCAAAGGTGCGCCAGGCATCGCTCGCGGCGATCAGCTCAACGGGCATAGCACACCGGCGAGCTGCTCGGGCCGCGACGCTCCAGTTCATCTTCCAGCCAGGCCGCAAGCACCTGGGCGTTGTTGTGCTCGGTGTCCTTACCGGCATACAGCAAGGTCAGGTTGCCTTTGGCTGCAAGATCGAGCAGCGGATACCAGTGTTCAGGGTGCGCCGCCAGTTCGTGCTGATAGCGCTCGGTGAACCCGGCGAAATCCACCGCGCCCTGGTGGAACGCCTTGCGCAAATCAGTGGATGGCGCCACGTCGCGAAACCACTCGCCATGCAGTTCATCCTTGCGTTTGTTGCGCGGCCACAGGCGATCGACCAGCACACGCTGACCATCTTCTTTCTCTGGCGCGTCGTAGAAGCGCTTGCAGCGAATCATGGGGTTCTCCTGCCTTTACCGTCTGTCTTGAGCCTAGGTAATTCATTGACCGAGGTCACGTCCAGGCGGGGAATTGTTTCTATGCTCAGAGCCACCCTCGCCGACGCCAACCGGAGCCCCCATGGCAACCCCGTCCCTGGCCAGCCAGCAGCCACTGGCCCACAGCGATTCCCGCCCGCAGCTTTCGCACAAACCCGGGCGCGCCACCCTCGTACTGTTCTTCGGCCTGCTGCTGGCCGGTATCGCCTACACCGCCTGGAGCCTCAAGCAGGACGTGACCGCCAGCGACACGGTGGTCACCACCATCACGCCGTTTCTGCTGCTGGGCCTGGCACTGCTGATTGCCCTGGGCTTCGAGTTCGTCAACGGCTTCCATGACACCGCCAACGCAGTGGCCACGGTGATCTACACCCACTCGCTGCCGGCGCCGGTGGCGGTGGTCTGGTCCGGCCTGTGCAACTTCCTCGGCGTGCTGCTTTCCAGCGGCGCGGTGGCGTTCGGCATCATCGCCCTGCTGCCGGTGGAGCTGATTCTACAGGTCGGTTCCTCGGCAGGCTTTGCCATGGTCTTTGCCTTGCTGCTGGCAGCCATCATCTGGAACCTCGGCACCTGGTGGCTGGGGTTGCCGGCGTCCTCCTCGCACACGCTGATCGGCTCGATCATCGGCGTCGGCGTGGCCAACGCGCTGATGCACGGGCGTGACGGCACCAGCGGGGTCGACTGGGCCCAGGCCAGCAAGGTCGGCTATGCCCTGCTGTTTTCGCCACTGATCGGCTTCGCCTGCGCAGCCCTGTTGCTGCTGGCACTGCGCGCGCTGGTCAAGCGCAAGGAGCTGTACCAGGCGCCGGAAGGCCGCACGCCACCGCCATGGTGGATCCGCGGGATTCTGATCCTGACTTGCACCGGCGTGTCGTTCGCCCATGGTTCCAACGACGGGCAGAAAGGCATGGGCCTGATCATGCTGATCCTGGTGGGCACCCTGCCGATGGCCTATGCCCTGAACAAGACCATGCCCAGCGAGCAGGCGCTGCAGTTTTCTGCGGTGGCCGAGGTGACCCGCCAGGCGCTGGTACGCACGGCCCCCGGGCCGGCCCCCGGCGACCCGCGCCAGGTGCTAACCGCGTTCATCGCCGAGCCCAAGGCCAGCCCGCAACTGGTGCCGGCGCTGGCTGAGCTCACCGGCATGATCGGTGACCAGGTCAAAGGCTACGGTTCGCTGCGCAGCGTGCCGGGCGAGGCCATGGCCAACGTGCGCAACGACATGTACCTGACCAGCGAAGCCATCCGCCTGATCGAGAAAAAACAACTGGTGACGTTGGACGCCGATACCCGCAGCCATGTGCAGCTGTTCAAGACCCAGCTGGACGACGCCACCCGCTATATCCCGCTTTGGGTCAAGGTGGCGGTGGCCATCGCACTGGGCCTGGGCACCATGGTCGGCTGGAAGCGTATCGTGGTGACAGTGGGAGAAAAGATCGGCAAGACCCACCTGAGCTATGCCCAGGGTGCTTCGGCGGAAGTGGTCGCCATGTGCACCATCGGTGCGGCGGACATGTTCGGGCTACCGGTGTCGACCACCCACGTGCTGAGTTCGGGGGTGGCTGGGACCATGGTCGCCAACGGCTCGGGGATTCAGCAGCGCACACTGATCAACCTGCTGATGGCCTGGGTGCTGACCCTGCCGGCGGCGATGCTGCTGGCCGGGAGCCTGTACTGGTTGCTGAACCAGATCTTCTAGGCTGAAATGCGAGTCTTGTAGGAGCGGCCTTGCGTCGCGAAAGGGGTGCGAAGCGCCCCCAGGATTCAGCTCCGCCGCAAGTATCGCCAGGGCCGCTTTGCGGCCCTTTCGCGACGCAAGGCCGCTCCTACAGAGGTCAGTGTTGACTGATCAGGCGGGGATTTTCAGGCCACGCTGCACCGCTGGCCGCTCAAGGAACTTCGCCAGCACACGCTGCACTTCCTTGAATTCGTCGAAGCCCACCAGATCGCGTGCGTTGTAACGCTCCACAAGGTTGCGCACCCAAGGGAAGATGGCAATGTCGGCGATGCTGTATTCATCGACCATCCACTCGCGCCCTTTCAGGTGCCGGTCCAGCACACCCAGCAAGCGCTTCGATTCGTTGACGTAACGGTCGCGCGGACGCTTGTCTTCGTATTCCTTGCCAGCAAAGAAATGGAAGAAACCAACCTGGCCGAACATCGGCCCGATGCCGCCCATCTGGAACATCAGCCACTGCAGGGTCTGGTAACGCTGGGCCGGGTCCTGGCTCAGCAACTGACCGCTCTTTTCTGCCAGGTACTGCAGAATCGCCCCCGATTCGAACAACGGCAACGGTTGGCCGCCCGGGCCGTTGGGGTCGAGGATCGCCGGGATCTTGTTGTTGGCGCTGAGCGAGATGAACTCGGGGCTCAGCTGGTCATCGTTGTCGAAGCTGACCTTGTGCGGTTCGTAGGCCAGGCCGATCTCCTCCAGCATGATCGACACCTTGACGCCGTTGGGCGTGGGCAGCGAGTACAGTTGCAGGCGTTCGGGGTGCTTCGCGGGCCATTTACGGGTGATGGGGAAAGCGCTCAGATCGGTCATGGTCAACCTTGGCCTTGGGAATGGACTTGTCACTCTAGAGACATCCCGCGCGGCTGACCATCACCGGCCGTTGATCAGCTGGTCTGGCTCAGCTGGCTTGGCCATGCGCCTTGAGCTTGAGCTTTTCGGTGTCCACCCGCACGAACACCGAATCGGCGCTTACCGTCAGTACATCGCCGGCCCAGACCTCGCAGATGACCCGGGTCTTGCGCCCGACTTCACCTTCCACGCGCGCCTTGAGCAGCAGCTCCACGCCCATCGGGGTGGGTTTGAGGTAATTCAGCCCAAGGCTGCCGGTGACGCAGTCGATGCGCGGCAGGCTGCCCGCTTCACGGCCTTCGGCGCGGTAGTGGTAGGCCATGGCGGTCCAGTTCGAATGGCAGTCGACCAGCATGGCCAGCAGGCCCCCATAGACCAGGCCGGGCCAACCGATGAAGGTGCTGTCGGGTGAGTGCCGGCACAACAGGTGAATGCCGTCGGCATCCCAGTGGCTTTGCAAGTGCAGGCCGGATGGGTGGGAGCAGCCACAACCAAAGCAAGTACCTTCGGGGGCGGCAAGGGCCTGGAGAGAAAGAATCGGGTCGTTCATACGCTGCCTGTGCTTGTTGGAATGGGGGGCGCGAAACGCCCCCCATTAAAGCAGAAGCTCAAGCCGGCTGGGCAACCACCTTGCCGCCCTTCTGGGTCAGCGACACCAGCAGGATGAACAGGGTCACGCCGGCGGTCATCAGCGTCTCGTAGCGGTAGGCATCGCTGAACAGCATGTAGCCCAGGACCATCACGATGGTGCCGATCACCAGCCAGGTCAGCCAAGGGAACAGCCACATCTTCAGCTCCAGCGGCCGCCCTTCACGTTCGGCACGGGCGCGCATGCGCAGTTGCGACACGGCGATCACCAGGTACACCAGCAAGGCGATGGCGCCAGTGGTGGACAGCAGGAAACCGAATACCTTGCCCGGCAGTACATAGTTGACGAAGCAACCGACGAAGCCTGCCAGGGTCGAGAGGATCACCGCCACGGTCGGCACGCCAGCGCCGGAAATACGCTTGGTCATGCTCAACGCCTGACCACGGGCACCCAGCGAGTAGAGCATCCGCGAAGCCGTGTAGAGGCCGGAGTTCATGCAACTGGTCACCGCCACCAGCACCACCAGGTCGACCAGCAACTTGGCCCCCGGCACATTCAGCACTTCCAGCACACGCTGGAACGAGCCCACCGCTTTGAGGCTTGGGTCGTTCCAGGCCACCAGCGACACCACCAGGAAGATCGACGCCAGGTAGAAGATGGCGATGCGGTACACCACCAGATTGGTAGCGCGGCGGATCTTGTCTTTCGGGTTGGCGGTTTCGTCGGCGGCAATGGTCACGATCTCGGCACCGAAGAACGAGAAGATGGTGATCAGCACGCCACCGAGCACGGTGCCGAAACCGTTGGGCATGAACCCGCCGTTGTCCCACAGGCGGCTGATGCCGGACACCTCGGCCAGCGGCCAGAAGCCGAACACGGCCAGGCTGCAGACCCCGATGAAGGCGATGATCGCGACCACCTTGACCAGCGCGAACCAGTACTCGAACGCGCCGAAGTTCTTCACGCTGACCAGGTTGCTGCCCGACAGCACGACCATGATCAGGAAAGCGAACAGCCAGGACGGCACGCCAGGGAAATAGGCATGCAGGATGTCTGCACCGGCAATGGCCTCGACCGGAATGATCAGCACCCAGAACCACCAGTACAGCCAGCCGATGGTAAAGCCGGCCCAGGGGCCGATGGCCTCCGAGGCGTAGGTGGAGAACGAACCGCTGTTGGGGTTGGCGATGGCCATTTCGCCAAGCATGCGCATCACCAGCAGCACCAGCAGGCCGGTCATTGCATAGGAGATGAGAATGGCCGGGCCCGCAGTGGCGATGGCGTTGGAAGAACCGATGAACAGGCCGGCACCAATGATGCCGGCAATGGAAATCATGGACACCTGACGCGAGGTCAGACCGTGCTGCAAGGAACGCTGTTTGTTGTTGTGTAGCGAAGCCATGAAGAACCCTCGAATGGGTCGGCCGGCGTGCGGCGCATGTGCCGTCGACGGCTGAAAGTTGGAGCAGAATTCGGGTAGGTCGTATTGCTCGTTGTTGTTGTTTTATGTCGCCGGTCGCGCACTTGCCTCCTCTTCGCCATACCGGTTGTAATCGTTGATCGAGGTCAGTATTAATCTATAGGGCGAGGTCAACAAACGACCTTTTCGAAGCACATGATTCCGATATGGAATGAACTTCTTCCTTTTTTGCTCGGTACGCGCCTGCCATGTCCAAACGCCTGATGCCCTCGACCACCGCCCTGCAGTGCTTCGAAGCCGCCGCCCGGCACCTGAGCTTCACCCGTGCGGCACAGGAGCTGCACCTGACCCAGAGCGCCGTCAGCAAGCAAGTGGCGCAGCTTGAGGACATGCTCTCGCATTCGCTGTTCCAGCGTATTCGCCGGCGCCTGCACCTGACCCCGGCGGGGGCGCTGTACCTCACCGAAGTGAACAAGATCCTCACCCAGATCGACATCTCCAGCCGCTACATCCTCAGCTACGGCGACGAGACCGAGGTGCTGCGCATCGCCACCCAGCCGACCTTCGGCGCACGCTGGCTGGTGCCCAGGCTCAAAGGATTCGGCGACCGCCACCCGCGCATTCACCTGGACATCCGCAACGAACTGGAGCCATTCGACCTGGTGCAGGCCAAGGCCGATATCGCCTTCTTCTTCGGCCAGGGCACCTGGCCGGGGGCTACCTGCATCGAATTGTTCAGCGAGGAAGTGGTGCCAGTGTGTGCGCCCGGCCTGCTGGCCCGGCACCGTTTCGACAGTGCCGAGGCGCTTACCGAACACCGGCTGCTGCAGTGCGCATCACGCCCGGAGGCCTGGCACGAGTGGTTCCTGGGGTTGGGCCTGCACAGCCAGAACAGCTACCACGGGCCGCGCTTCGACACGTTCTACCTGTGCATCCGGGCGGCCATCGCCGGCTGTGGCATAGCTTTGATTCCGCGCTACCTGGTGGCTGAAGAACTGAGCGAAGGCAAGATGGTGGTGGCCTGGGACCACCCGGTGGCGAGCAATGGCCGGCATTTCATCGCCCATGCCGAGCACGCCGCAGAAGTGCCCAAGGTCAAGGCCTTCGTGCAGTGGATTCGCGAGCGGGTGGCTGAGGGGGATTGACGTAACCTGAACTTGCCTCTTCGCGGGCAAGCCTGCTCCCACAGGTTCTGCGCAAGATTCAAGTCTTGCGCGGTACCTGTGGGAGCAGGCTTGCCCGCGAAGAGGCAAGTTCATGAATCTGGGGAATGACCGCAATCGAATAATTCGTTTGCGGAATAATACTGCGGCGCGCTTGGATATTAAGAAACTCGAACAAGGTCCACGTGCCCATGAATCTGGAAAGTATCAGTCAATCCATCGCCATCGTTCATCCGATCACACTTTCCCATGGCCGTAATGCCGAAGTCTGGGATACCGACGGCAAACGTTACATCGACTTTGTCGGCGGTATCGGCGTACTCAACCTGGGCCACTGCAACCCGGCCGTGGTCGCAGCAATCCAGGCCCAGGCCAGCCGCCTGACCCACTACGCTTTCAACGCCGCCCCCCATGGCCCGTACCTGAAGCTGATGGAGCGCCTGCGCCAGTTCGTCCCGGTCAGCTACCCGTTGGCCGGCATGCTCACCAACAGTGGCGCAGAAGCTGCGGAAAATGCCCTGAAGGTCGCCCGCGGCGCCACCGGCAAACGCGCCATCATCGCCTTCGACGGTGGCTTCCACGGCCGCACCCTGGCCACCCTGAACCTCAACGGCAAGGTCGCCCCCTACAAGCAGCGGGTCGGCGAACTGCCGGGGCCTGTATACCACCTGCCCTACCCCAGCGCCGACACCGGCGTCACCTGCGAGCAGGCGCTCAAGGCCATGGACCGCCTGTTCAGCGTGGAATTGGCGGTCGAGGACGTGGCAGCGTTCATCTTCGAACCGGTACAAGGCGAAGGGGGTTTCCTCGCCCTCGACCCGGCGTTTGCCCAGGCGCTGCGGCGCTTCTGCGACGAGCGCGGGATCCTGATCATCATCGACGAGATCCAGTCCGGCTTCGGCCGCACTGGCCAGCGCTTTGCCTTCCCGCGCCTGGGTATCGAGCCGGACCTGCTGCTGCTGGCGAAAAGCATCGCCGGCGGCATGCCGCTGGGTGCAGTGGTCGGGCGTCAGGATTTGCTGGCGGCATTGCCCAAGGGCGGCCTGGGTGGCACCTATTCGGGCAACCCGATCGCCTGCGCGGCGGCGCTGGCGAGCCTGGCACAGATGACCGACGAGAACGTCGCCACCTGGGGTGAGCGCCAGGAACAAGCGATTGTTGCCCGCCACCAGCGCTGGAAGGCCTCGGGCCTGAGCCCGTTCATCGGCCGACTGACTGGCGTAGGTGCCATGCGTGGCATCGAGTTCGTCAATGCCGATGGCAACCCGGCCCCGGCGCAGCTGGCCAAGGTAATGGAAGCGGCGCGGGCCAAGGGCCTGCTGCTGATGCCTAGCGGCAAGGCGCGGCACATCATCCGCCTGCTGGCACCGCTGACTATCGAGGCCGAGGTGCTCGAAGAGGGGCTGGATATCCTCGAGCAGTGCCTGGCCGATCTGGTCTGAGGCTTAAAGGCCCAGTTCCTGTGGGGTGAGCATGTCGGACTCGAAGGCAATCCAGCCGCCTTCGAGTTCGGCGTGGCCGTTGACGATCGGGCCGTAGTAGGTCAGGCCGTTCTCCAAGGTCACGCAGATGTGCGTGGCCGACTTCTCGGGGGCCGCGAGCGTACCGACGAAATGCACCTTCTTCAGGGTTTCGGTCACCGCTTCCAGACCCACGCGCATGTTGGGGTTTTCCGAGGCCTCGGTGTCACCGCCACGGTCTTCGGCGCTGATGGTCACGGTGGCGGTGTACGGGTACTTGGTGCTCAAGCGGGGTTACCTCGAAAAAGGGTTGGGCGTGTTAAGGCGCGTAGAGTACGGCAGGTGATCTCTATTGTCTCTACTGGCCTCTTCGCGGCGGTTCGACGCCTCGATAAACCCGCTCCCACAGAGATTGCACATTGCTCAAGGTACGCACACTAACTGCGGGAGCGGGTTCACCCGCGAAAGGGCCAGACCTGCAACAGGTGATCTGAAGAGCCCGATCTGTTAGGGTGCCCGCCGATGCACGCCACACCACACGAGGACACCTGAGTGAGCGCCGAAGAACCCCTGATCGCCGACCTGTTCGAGGTTGACAAACGCCTGACCCTCAAGCCCGTCGTGGACTTCAACAGCTACCTGCGCAGCGCCTTCGGCGAAGGCCCGTGCCGCTGCTACCGCTGCGCCGAAGGCAGCGACGAAAGCAGTTACAGTCATGCACACAACTTCACCTTCGAAGGCCGCCCCTGGCACCGCCGCTTTGCCAGCACCGCCGGCAGCGACGTCGCCCAAGTGCTGAAAAAGGCCTGGCTGTCTTACACCAAGGCCGACCTCAGCCTGATCGGTGCGCTGGACCTCACCATCCTCAAGACGTTCACCGAAGCCGCCCTGCACGAGCGCCTGCTGGCCCTGCTGCCGGCCAGCGGCCTGGCCCGCCAAATCGACGGCCAGTGGATGCTGCAAGCCCAGGCCGACTGACGGCCCGGCGGTCAGGCAGGATTCCCCCGCTCTGCTACCGTGGGAGAATCCGTATCGCCGCAGGTAGTCCGCCATGGCCCGTACAACGCCCATCGAGCTGTACCGCAATATCGGCATCGTCGCCCACGTGGACGCTGGCAAGACCACGACCACCGAACGCATCCTGTTCTACACCGGGGTCAACCATAAAATGGGCGAGGTGCATGATGGCGCCGCGACCATGGACTGGATGGCCCAGGAGCAGGAGCGCGGCATCACCATCACCTCGGCGGCGACCACGGCCTTCTGGCAAGGCTCGACCAAACAGTTCGCCGACAAGTACCGCTTCAACATCATCGATACCCCCGGCCACGTCGACTTCACCATCGAGGTGGAGCGCTCGCTGCGCGTGCTCGATGGCGCGGTGGTGGTGTTCAGCGGTGCCGACGGTGTCGAGCCGCAATCCGAGACGGTCTGGCGCCAGGCCAACAAGTACCACGTGCCGCGCCTGGCCTACATCAACAAGATGGACCGCCAGGGTGCCGACTTCTTGCGCGTGGTCAAGCAGATCGACAAGCGCCTGGGGCACCACCCGGTACCGATCCAGCTGGCCATCGGCAGCGAAGAAAACTTCATCGGCCAGATCGACCTGGTGAAGATGAAGGCGATCTACTGGAACGATGCCGACAATGGCACCAGCTACCGCGAAGAAGAGATCCCCGCCGAGCTCCAGGCGCTGGCCGACGAATGGCGCGCGCACATGATCGAGGCTGCAGCCGAGGCCAATGACGAGCTGACCATGAAGTTTCTCGATGGCGAGGAGCTCAGCGTCGACGAGATCAAGGCCGCCTTGCGCCAGCGCACGATTGCCAACGAAATCGTGCCGACCATCCTGGGTTCTTCGTTCAAGAACAAGGGCGTGCCACTGATGCTCGACGCGGTGATCGACTACCTGCCTGCCCCGTCGGAAATCCCTGCGATCAAGGGCACCGACCCTGACGACGAAGAAAAGCACCTGGAGCGCCACGCGGACGACAAAGAGCCCTTTTCTGCCCTGGCTTTCAAGATCGCCACCGACCCCTTCGTCGGTACCCTGACCTTCGCCCGGGTGTATTCAGGCGTGCTCAGCTCAGGCAACGCCGTGCTCAATTCGGTAAAAGGCAAGAAGGAACGCATTGGCCGCATGGTGCAGATGCACGCCAACCAGCGCGCCGAGATCAAGGACGTGTGCGCCGGCGACATTGCCGCCCTGATCGGCATGAAGGACGTGACCACCGGCGACACCCTCTGCGACATCGACAAACCGATCATCCTTGAGCGCATGGACTTTCCCGACCCGGTGATCTCGGTGGCCGTCGAGCCAAAGACCAAGGGTGACCAGGAGAAGATGGGCATCGCCCTGAGCAAGCTGGCCCAGGAAGACCCGTCGTTCCGCGTGCGCACCGATGAAGAAACCGGCCAGACCATCATCTCGGGCATGGGCGAACTGCACCTGGACATCATCGTCGACCGCATGCGACGCGAGTTCAACGTCGACGCCAATATCGGCAAGCCGCAGGTGGCCTACCGCGAAAAAATCCGCAACACCTGCGAGATCGAGGGCCGCTTCGTCCGCCAGTCTGGCGGGCGCGGTCAGTATGGCCACTGCTGGATTCGCTTCGCTCCCGGCGATGAAGGCAAGGAAGGCCTGGAGTTCATCAACGAGATCGTCGGCGGCGTGGTGCCGCGCGAGTACATACCGGCAATCCAGAAAGGCATCGAGGAGCAGATGAAGAACGGCGTACTGGCCGGCTACCCGCTGATCAACCTGAAGGCGGCGGTATTCGACGGCTCATACCATGACGTCGACTCCAACGAGATGGCGTACAAGATCGCCGCTTCCATGGCCACCAAGCAGCTGTCGCAGAAAGGCGGTGCGGTGTTGCTGGAACCGGTGATGAAGGTCGAGGTGGTGACGCCGGAGGAGTATCAGGGTGACATCATGGGTGACTTGAGCCGGCGCCGCGGCATGATCCAGGATGGCGACGAGACGCCGGCGGGCAAGGTGATCCGTGCCGAAGTGCCGCTGGGGGAAATGTTCGGCTATGCCACCTCGATGCGCTCGATGACCCAGGGGCGTGCAAGTTACACGATGGAGTTCACCCGCTATGCCGAGGCACCGGCGAGCATTGCCGATGCCATCGTCAAGAAGAACCGCGGGGAAGCCTGAGTTCAGCGCCCCCTGTGGGAGCGGCCTTGCGTCGCGAAAGGGCCGCAAAGCGGCCCCGGCAACTCATGCATTACCACCGGAAACCTGGGGCTGCGTTGCAGCCCTTTCGCGACGCAAGGCCGCTCCCACAAAGACTGTGCCTGCGGCCGATACTCAGTGCTGCTCTCCAGCCCGCTTCAGCAGCTTCTTGCAGCGCTCCGACAGGTGCACCACGCGCAAATGCTTGCCCGCCTTGGCATAGCGTTCACGCAAGGTCTTCAGCGCAGCAATCGCCGAGTAATCGACAAAACTCAGGTGCCGGCAATCCAGGGTGACCTTGGCCGGATCACCCGCCGGGTCAAACTGATTGAGAAACGGCGCGGTCGAGGCAAAGAACAACGTGCCATGCACCTGGTAATGCTTGCACCCTTCCCCGTCCTCGTGGCTGTCGGCATATAGCTCGCGGGCATGCTGCCAGGCGAAGTTCACCGCTGCGATGACGATGCCGAACAGCACCGCCGTGGCCAGGTCGGTGAACACCGTCACTACCGTTACCGCGATGATCGCCAACACGTCGCTCACCGGCACCTTGTGCAGTACCCGCAACGAGGCCCAGGCAAAGGTCTGCTGGGCCACCACGAACATCACCCCGACCAGTGCCGCCAGCGGAATGCGTTCGATCAGCGGCGACAGGAACAGCACGAACAGCAGAATCATCACCCCGGCCACCACGCCCGACAGCCGGCCACGACCGTTGGAACTGAGGTTGATCACGGTCTGCCCGATCATCGCGCAGCCGCCCATGCCGCCGCACAGGCCAGAGATCATGTTGGCCGCGCCCAGGGCCACGCATTCGCGGTCCGGGTAGCCGCGGCTCTCGGTGATCTCATCGGTGAGGTTGAGGGTCAGCAGGGTTTCCAGCAGGCCAACCATGGCCATCAGCACCGCGTAGGGGGCGATGATCTTCAGGGTTTCCAGGTTCCACGGCACTTGCGGCAGGGCCAGCTGCGGCAGGCCACCGGCGATGTGCGCCATGTCGCCGAGGGTACGCGTTGGCAGGTCGAACAGGTACACCAGCACGCCAACCCCAAGGATCGCCACCAGTGCCGGCGGCACCGCGCGGGTCAGTTTTGGCAGCACATAGACCACCAGCATGGTCAGCGCCACCAGGCCGAGCATCAAGTACAGCGGTGCACCGCTGAGCCAGTGCTCGCCGTCCTTGAAGTGCTCGAGCTGGGCCATGGCGATGACGATCGCCAGGCCGTTGACGAAGCCAAGCATCACCGGGTAAGGCACCAGCCGCACCAGTTTGCCCAGCCGCAGCAGGCCGAACAGGATCATCACCACCCCGCCCAGCAATACCGTGGCCAGCAGGTATTGCACACCGTGTTGCACCACCAGGGCGACGATCACCACCGCCATGGAACCTGCAGCCCCGGAGATCATCCCCGGGCGGCCGCCGAACAACGCCGTCAGGGTGCAGATGATGAAGGCGCCATACAGGCCCATCAATGGGTTGAGATGGGCCACCAAGGCAAAGGCGATGCATTCGGGCACCAGGGCAAACGAGGTGGTCAGGCCGGCGAGCAGGTCGGCACGTAGTCGGGCGGGTTTCATGGGCATCCTGTGGTGCGGTCCTGGCGGACGGTACGAAAAATCAAGGGGCGCGATGTTACGGAATTTGTCTGACAGCGGCCACCGCAAGGCGTGTCATCAGCGTGTGCGAGTCAGCCACTGCGCCATCGACGCATCCTCCAAGGCGTACTCGCCGCGGTTGGCCTTCCACACCAGCTCCTTCTCGCGCAGGGCGTCCAGGGCCTTCTGCACGCTGGGCGTGCTGGCATTGGCTTCGACCTGGGCCTGCTCCAGCTTGCGCGCCACATCGAGCAAGGTCTGCTCGGTGAACGGCGAGAACGGCTGCCGGCCCTGGGCACGCTCGGCCATGATCTGAAGCACTGCCTGCTGCAAGGGCGACAGCTCATTCCAGGCACTTTCGTAATCGCTCCACACCCCGGCCTGGTGATTGAGCGCGCCGGTGCGCAACAACTCACCCAGGTTAGCCGCCTCGCCCAAGCCTACGCTGACCTCGGCCAGCAACTTGTTGAGCATTTCAGGCCGTCGCCCCACCAACTCGAAGGCATATTCCAGGTCTGCGGCCTTGAACTGGTTGCTGTCGGCCAGGCGGCGGTTCCACAGTTCGGTAATGAAGCCGACATACTCGCGCCCAAGCAAGGGAAACGGGGTAATGCTGGCACCGAAGAACGGCTGCTTGCTCTTGAGCACCAGGTTGGCGAGCTTGTCGCGGCTGGAACCTGTGAACACCAGACGCAGGCCGTCCGGGCGGTCACCCCGGTTCAGGTGGTCGCGCGCAGCCTTGAGGGCGAACATGGCATTGAGGCCGTCTTCACTGTTCAGGGCGTGCTGTGCTTCATCGATGATCAGTACCACCATCTGCCCTGACACCTGGTGCAGCACCGCCAGCGCCTGGGCCAAGGTGGTGCCCGCGGGCAGTTGTGGACGGGTGAAATCCCAGCTGAGGGTGCGCAGCAGGTTGATCTTGTCGATACCGGCTTTTTTCGCCGCCTTGGCCAGTGCACTCTCGAAGCCGCCAAGCGCGGTGCCGATCGCGCCGCTGATCAGGTCTGCCGGGGCGGCGTCGCGGTCCGACCACAGGTCGACATACACCGGTAGCCAGCCACGCTGCACACACTCGGGGATGAAGTCGTTGTTGAGGAAGGTACTTTTACCGGTACGCCGAGGTGCCGCCAGGAACATCCCCGAACTGTAATCGACCAGCGATTCGCCGGCCAAATCCTGGGCCAGGGCCTTGGCCAGCTGCTCACGGCGCAGGAGCGGGCGGGAGGGCGACATGTCATTATCCTCAATTATCTGGATGACTATAATTTATAGCCTACAAGATAAAACCCGATAAAACACCCTGCGTTCATTCAGCCGCAAACATGCAGTCAAGCCACTGTGATCCAGGCCCGGCAAACTCCTGACAAATTTGCCATCATGTTGATTCCACTTGCGGAGAACATGAGCATGCCGCTACGCCCCCTTTTCGCCTCGCTGCTGCTGGCCGCCAGCCTCACTGCCCAGGCCGCCACCGAGGTGGTGCCCTTGCAGCATCGCAGCAGCGCCGAGCTGTTGCCCGCCGCCCAGGCATTCATTGGCCGCGACGGCACCGTCAGCGCCTTCGAGAACAAGCTGATCGTCAACGCCAGCCCCGAACGCATCGACGACCTGCGTGCCCTGCTGCAGCAGCTGGACACCGTTCCCAAGCGGCTGCTGATCAGTGTCGACAACAACGACAGCAACTACCAGGACAACCACGGCAACGGCCAGGTCATTCGCTATGGCACTAGCAACCGCGAAGGCGGCTTGCAGCAGATCCAGGCCAGCGAAGGCCAACCGGCACTGATTCAGGTCGGCCAGAGCATCCCGGTCACAAGCACCAGCACCGACGGCTACGGGCGCATCCAGAGCAACACCGAATACCGCAATGTGACCCAAGGTTTCTACGTCACGCCAAGCTTGAGCGGGGATACGGTTCGCCTGCAAATAAGCACCAATAATGACCGAATCAGCCAGGAACGTGCCGATGTAGTGAAAGTGCAAAGTACCGACACGACAATCAGCGGAAGGCTCGGCGAATGGATCACCCTGGCCGGCTACAACCAGCAGAGTCAAGCCGACCGCAACCCGTCAAGCCGTACGTACAGCACGCAACGGGGTGAAAACATGACTTTGCGTGTCAAAGTCGACCTTCTGGACTGATCCCAGGCAATTCAAGGCCTCGACCAAAGGCCTTGAAACTGACTGCCAAGTCGCATTAGACCAAGGATGTAGTAAGTTAGAAAAAGCACTACAAAACATTTGACAGGGTGTTTTTCCCAAGGGCATGATGGCCTCGCTCCCGCTAATCAGGGGCCCTGGCAAGGGCCTTCGAGGCGTACTCCTTCCACCCCTGGAGGCACCTCGTGTCTATACGGCCCACAAGGCGGTTCGACGGGATTGCGACTGCAACGAAGAAGTTGTCCCGAGGGACGGAAGCGCATCACCGCAGTTCTGGCAATCGCATAGCACCGCAGCAAGGCAACCACGAGCCGACCTGCCGGAGCACACTTGCGCCTGGCCTGCACCTCCTTCCCCTTCGAGCCTTCGCGTTCGCCGCCGCACTCCCCCGGACAGGACAGCCGCCAGGTCCCTGATCTGCCCCGAGCATCAGCACAATTAACCCAAGATCGATGCGACGAGGTTTATTTCCATGGCACTGACACGCGAACAGCAAATTGCAGCCCTCGAGAAAGACTGGGCCGAGAACCCGCGCTGGAAAGGCGTGACCCGTACCTACACCGCCGCCGATGTCGTTCGCCTGCGTGGCTCCCTGCAGCCGGAGCACACCCTGGCTCGCCTGGGCGCAGAAAAACTGTGGAAGCTGGTCACCCAAGGTGCCCACCCGTCCTTCCGCCCAGAAAAAGATTTCGTCAACTGCATGGGCGCCCTGACTGGCGGCCAGGCAGTGCAGCAGGTCAAGGCCGGTATCCAGGCCATCTACCTGTCCGGCTGGCAAGTGGCCGCCGACAACAACTCGGCCGAGTCCATGTACCCAGACCAGTCGCTGTACCCGGTCGACTCGGTACCAACTGTGGTCAAGCGCATCAACAACTCGTTCCGCCGCGCCGACCAGATCCAGTGGAAAGCCGGCAAGAATCCGGGCGACGAAGGCTACATCGACTACTTCGCGCCAATCGTGGCTGATGCCGAAGCCGGTTTCGGTGGCGTGCTGAACGCCTACGAGCTGATGAAGAACATGATCGAAGCAGGCGCCGCTGGTGTGCACTTCGAAGACCAGCTGGCCTCGGTGAAAAAATGCGGCCACATGGGTGGCAAGGTACTGGTACCTACCCAGGAAGCCGTGCAGAAGCTGGTGGCCGCGCGCCTGGCTGCCGACGTATCGGGTGTGCCAACCATCATCCTGGCCCGTACCGACGCCAACGCCGCTGACCTTCTGACCAGCGACTGCGACCCATACGACCAGCCGTTCGTGATCGGCGAGCGTACCCGTGAAGGCTTCTACAAGGTGCGTGCCGGCCTCGACCAGGCCATCGCCCGTGGCCTGGCCTACGCTCCGTACGCCGACCTGATCTGGTGCGAGACCGCCAAGCCGGACCTGGACGAAGCCCGCCGCTTCGCCGAAGCGATCAAGAAGGAGTACCCGGACCAGATCCTGTCGTACAACTGCTCGCCTTCCTTCAACTGGAAGAAGAACCTGGACGACGCGACCATCGCCAAGTTCCAGCGCGAACTGTCGGCCATGGGCTACAAGCACCAGTTCATCACCCTGGCCGGCATTCACAATATGTGGCACGGCATGTTCAACCTGGCGCACGACTACGCCCGCAACGACATGACCGCCTACGTGAAGCTGCAGGAGCAGGAATTCGCCGACGCCAGCAAAGGCTACACCTTCGTGGCGCACCAGCAGGAAGTCGGCACCGGCTACTTCGACGACATGACCACCGTGATCCAGGGTGGCGCTTCGTCGGTGACCGCACTGACCGGCTCGACCGAGGAAGAGCAGTTCCACTGATAGTGGGGTGCTGATGTAGGAAGGCCCGGGGCTTGCAAAAGCCCCGGGCCTTCCTTTTGGGGCTACGCAAGGCCTGTAGGAGCGGCCTTGCGTCGCGAAAGGGCTGCGCAGCAGCCCCGGCACTCGACGCTTTTGCTCAAGAACCTGGGGCTGCTGCGCAGCCCTTTCGCTACGCAAGGCCGCTCCTACAAGGACTGCAGCCAACCTGGGAGCAGCAAAAACCAGGATCAGGTCTATGCTTGAGGCAGCACAGCAGCAAGGACCGCCCATGCCCCGTCCAAGCCACCTGATCGTCATCGCCCTGGCCGCCGCTTCTCTCTATCTATACGCACTGGCCAGCGACAACGCCGTGCTCGGCCTGCTGGCCAAACCCGTCCCGGTACTGGCCCTGATCGCCTGGCTACGCAGCGCACCCGCCACACCCTATCGCCGCTGGATCAGCGTCGGCCTGGCCTTCTCGGTGCTCGGCGATATTCTTCTGGCCATCCCCGCCGACCTGTTCGTGTTCGGCCTGGCCGCGTTCCTTTGCGCCCACCTCGCCTACCTGCGCGCCTATTGCGGCCTGACCTTGCGCCCCGCCCCGCTGGCACTGCTATCGAGCGCCATCATCGGCATCAGCCTGTTCAGCGTGCTTGCCAGCCACGGCCTTGGCCCGCTGCTGCTTCCGGTATCGGTCTACGCACTTGCCATCAGCGCCATGCTCTGGCGGGCCCTGGCCTGCGGTGGTATCGCCGCGCTCGGCGCCTGCCTGTTCGTGTTCTCTGACAGCCTGATCGGCATCGACCGCTTCGTCAGCCCGTTCGCTGCCGCGCCTTACCTGATCATCCTCGCCTACTGGCTTGGCCAATGGGCGATCGCTTCATCAGTTCGCCATGGCTCAACCGATAAAGTATTGACCCAGAGCGGTGCGCGCGGCGTCGGAAGCTGCTAGAACAGGAGTATTTCGCATTTGCAAGTAGGGCAAATCTGCATATGAACTTTACAAGGGGCAGAACAACCGAATTAGAAGGCATCAGTTCAAATGATATTAATTATCATTACGAAGTTTGTAATTCGTTACCAGTCGCAAGAAACATAATTAACAAAACCGCATGCAATGCCCGAATTTCAAGGCTTTCAGCCAGTTAGGAGCGAGTTTTGTTCTAAATCCTACGAATAAATTTGCAACGGAAATTTTACTTGCACCGGGTTTACCCATAAAATCAGCGCGATTGATTCAGCTGCGACATTTGGTCACTGCACCTGCGACACCACGTCGCCGCTCTACTTATTTCAGACTGCAGAGCTGGGTCTCTGTATAAGGATCTCTAGCATGTCCGATTCGGCAGGACTCATCGCCCACAACTGGGGCTTTGCCATCTTCCTTCTGGGTGTCGTCGGCCTGTGTGCCTTCATGCTCGGTCTCTCCAGCCTGCTCGGTAGCAAGGCTTGGGGCCGTGCCAAGAACGAACCCTTCGAATCCGGCATGCTGCCCGTCGGCAGCGCCCGCCTGCGCCTGTCCGCCAAATTCTATCTGGTCGCGATGCTGTTCGTGATCTTCGATATCGAAGCCCTCTTCCTGTATGCATGGTCTGTGTCCGTCCGCGAAAGCGGCTGGACCGGATTCGTCGAAGCACTCGTTTTCATAGCAATTCTGTTGGCTGGTCTTGTCTACCTATGGCGCGTCGGGGCCCTTGACTGGGCTCCCGAAGGTCGCCGCAAGCGGCAAGCGAAGCTGAAACAATGAGGCTTTGGCAATGCAATACAATCTCACCAGAATCGATCCGGATGCGCCCAACGAGCAGTACCCGGTAGGTGATCGGGAAACCGTCACCGACCAGCTGCTCGAGGACCAGGTCCACAAGAACATCTTCATGGGCAAGCTTGAAGATGTGATGCGTGGCGCGGTCAACTGGGGTCGCAAGAACTCCCTCTGGCCGTACAACTTCGGCCTGTCCTGCTGCTACGTGGAAATGACCACGGCCTTCACGGCACCCCACGACATCGCCCGCTTCGGCGCCGAAGTCATCCGGGCCTCGCCGCGTCAGGCCGACTTCATGGTCATCGCCGGTACCTGCTTCGTCAAAATGGCGCCGATCATCCAGCGCCTGTACGAGCAGATGCTCGAGCCCAAGTGGGTCATCTCCATGGGTTCGTGCGCCAACTCCGGTGGCATGTACGACATCTACTCGGTCGTTCAGGGGGTCGACAAGTTCCTCCCCGTGGACGTCTACGTGCCTGGCTGCCCGCCACGCCCTGAGGCTTTCCTGCAAGGCTTGATGCTGCTGCAGGAGTCGATCGGCCAAGAACGACGCCCGCTTTCCTGGGTGGTTGGTGATCAAGGCATCTACCGTGCCGAGATGCCAGCCCAGAAAGACCTGCGTCGCGAACAGCGCATTGCGGTAACCAACCTGCGCAGCCCCGACGAAGTCTGATCCAGCGACCTGCCGCCCGCTCCCTGAGGAGCCGGCGGCCTGGCTTCATTCTTAACGCTGACCCAAAGCGACCGAGACCATGACAGCGGACAACGCTATTTTCATTCCGCCCTACAAGGCTGACGACCAGGATGTGGTCGTCGAACTGCACAACCGTTTTGGCGCCGACGCATTCGTCGCCCAGGAAACCCGCACCGGCATGCCCGTGCTGTGGGTCAAGCGCGCACAGCTCAAGGAAGTGCTCAGCTTCCTGCGCGGCGTCGCCAAGCCTTACAGCATGCTGTACGACCTGCACGGCGTCGACGAACGCCTGCGCACCCAGCGCCGCGGCCTGCCAGCTGCTGACTTCAGCGTGTTCTACCACCTGCTGTCGGTAGAACGTAACAGCGACGTGATGATCAAGGTGTCGCTCAGCGAAGGCGACCTGAACCTGCCAACCGTCACCGGCATCTGGCCAAACGCCAACTGGTACGAGCGCGAAGTCTGGGACATGTTCGGCATCGACTTCGCCGGCCACCCACACCTCAGCCGCATCATGATGCCGCCGACCTGGGAAGGTCACCCGCTGCGCAAGGACTACCCGGCCCGTGCCACCGAGTTCGACCCCTACAGCCTGACCCTGGCCAAGCAGCAGCTTGAAGAGGAATCGGCGCGTTTCAACCCGGAAGCCTGGGGCATGAAGCGTCAGGGCGCCAACGAGGACTACATGTTCCTCAACCTCGGCCCGAACCACCCTTCGGCCCACGGTGCCTTCCGTATCGTCCTGCAGCTGGATGGTGAAGAGATCGTCGACTGCGTACCGGACATCGGCTACCACCACCGTGGTGCCGAAAAAATGGCCGAGCGCCAGTCCTGGCACAGCTTCATCCCCTACACCGACCGTATCGACTACCTCGGCGGGGTGATGAACAACCTGCCGTACGTGCTCGCGGTCGAGAAGCTGGCCGGCATCCAGGTGCCGCAGAAGGTCGACGTGATTCGCATCATGCTGGCCGAGTTCTTCCGCATCACCAGCCACCTGCTGTTCCTGGGTACCTACATCCAGGACGTTGGCGCCATGACCCCGGTGTTCTTCACCTTCACCGACCGCCAGCGCGCCTACACCGTGATCGAAGCGATCACCGGTTTCCGCCTGCACCCGGCCTGGTACCGCATCGGTGGCGTCGCCCACGACCTGCCGCGCGGCTGGGACAAGCTGGTCAAGGACTTCGTCGAATGGCTGCCCAAGCGCCTCGACGAGTACACCAAGGCTGCCCTGCAGAACAGCATCCTCAAGGGCCGTACCATCGGCGTTGCCGCGTACAACACCAAGGAAGCCCTGGAGTGGGGTACCACCGGCGCCGGCCTGCGTGCCACCGGTTGCGACTTCGACCTGCGTAAAGCCCGCCCTTACTCCGGCTACGAGAACTTCGAGTTCGAAGTACCGCTGGCCCACAACGGCGATGCCTACGATCGCTGCATGGTCCGTGTCGAAGAGATGCGCCAGAGTATCCGCATCATCGACCAGTGCCTGCGCAACATGCCGGAAGGCCCGTACAAGGCGGACCACCCGCTGACCACGCCGCCGCCGAAAGAGCGCACCTTGCAGCACATCGAGACCCTGATCACGCACTTCCTGCAAGTCTCGTGGGGCCCGGTCATGCCGGCCAACGAGTCGTTCCAGATGATCGAGGCCACCAAGGGCATCAACAGTTATTACCTGACGAGCGATGGCGGCACCATGAGCTACCGCACCCGGATCCGTACCCCGAGCTACCCGCACCTGCAGCAGATCCCTTCGGTGATCAAAGGCAGCATGGTCGCCGACCTCATTGCGTACCTGGGCAGTATCGACTTCGTTATGGCTGACGTGGACCGCTAAGCATGAACAGCACGCTTATCCAGACAGACCGTTTCGCCCTGAGCGAAACCGAGCGCTCGGCCATCGAGCACGAAATGCATCACTACGAGGACCCGCGCGCGGCGTCCATCGAAGCCCTGAAGATCGTCCAGAAAGAACGTGGCTGGGTGCCGGACGGCGCCATCCATGCCATCGGCGAAGTGCTGGGCATCCCTGCCAGCGACGTCGAGGGTGTGGCCACTTTCTACAGCCAGATCTTCCGTCAGCCCGTTGGCCGCCACATCATCCGTGTGTGCGACAGCATGGTCTGCTACATCGGCGGTCACGAATCCGTGGTCAGCCAGATCCAGAGCGAGCTGGGCATCGGCCTCGGCCAGACCACCGCGGACGGGCGCTTCACCCTGCTGCCGGTGTGCTGCCTGGGCAACTGCGACAAAGCCCCAGCGCTGATGATCGACGACGACACCTTCGGTGACGTGCAGCCGGCTGGCGTTACCAAACTGCTGGAGGGTTACGTATGACCATTACTTCCTTCGGCCCGGCCAACCGCATCGCGCGTTCGGCCGAAACCCACCCGCTGACCTGGCGCCTGCGTGATGACGGCGAGCCGGTCTGGCTGGCCGAGTACGAGTCGAAGAACGGCTACGCCGCTGCCCGCAAGGCACTGGCGCAGATGTCTGCCGACGACATCGTGCAAAGCGTCAAGGACTCCGGCCTCAAGGGCCGTGGCGGTGCAGGCTTCCCCACTGGCGTGAAGTGGGGCCTGATGCCCAAAGACGAATCCATGAACATCCGCTACCTGCTGTGCAACGCGGACGAAATGGAGCCGAACACCTGGAAGGACCGCATGCTGATGGAGCAACAGCCCCATCTGCTGGTCGAGGGCATGCTGATCAGCGCCCGCGCCCTGAAGGCCTACCGTGGCTACATCTTCCTGCGTGGCGAGTACACCACCGCGGCGAAGAACCTCAACCGTGCCATCGATGAAGCCAAGGCCGCCGGCCTCTTGGGCAAGAACATCCTGGGCAGCGGTTTCGACTTCGAGCTGTTCGTGCACACCGGTGCCGGGCGCTACATCTGCGGTGAAGAAACCGCACTGATCAACTCGCTGGAAGGCCGCCGCGCCAACCCGCGCTCCAAGCCGCCCTTCCCTGCCGCCGTTGGCGTGTGGGGCAAGCCGACTTGCGTGAACAACGTCGAAACCCTGTGCAACGTGCCAGCCATCGTTGCCAACGGCAACGACTGGTACAAGTCGCTGGCCCGTGAAGGCAGCGAAGACCACGGCACCAAGCTGATGGGCTTCTCCGGCAAGGTGAAGAACCCGGGCCTGTGGGAACTGCCGTTCGGCGTCACCGCCCGCGAGCTGTTCGAAGACTACGCCGGCGGTATGCGCGATGGCTTCAAGCTCAAGTGCTGGCAGCCAGGCGGCGCCGGTACCGGCTTCCTGCTGCCCGAGCACCTCGACGCACAGATGTACGCCGGTGGCATCGCCAAGGTCGGCACCCGTATGGGTACCGGCCTTGCCATGGCGGTCGACGACAGCGTCAACATGGTCTCGCTGCTGCGCAACATGGAAGAGTTCTTCGCCCGTGAATCGTGCGGCTGGTGCACCCCATGCCGTGACGGCTTGCCGTGGAGCGTGAAGATGCTGCGCGCACTGGAGAAAGGCCAGGGCCGCGCCGAAGACATCGAGACGCTGCTGGGGCTGGTCAACTTCCTCGGCCCAGGCCGTACCTTCTGTGCTCACGCACCAGGTGCCGTCGAGCCATTGGGCAGTGCCATCAAATACTTCCGCTCGGAGTTCGAGGCCGGTGTAGCGCCTGAAAGCGCTGGCACCCTGCGCCCGAACCTGGCGAAGCCGATCGTGGTCGGCGCATAACAAGATGAAACGCGGGTGGTCCGTGCCACCCGCCAACCTGCAGGCCGGCCCGAACGATTCGAGGCGGGCCGCAGGTATACAGATTTCCATTAGCCACGCCCGCTCACGCGGGCCAACGAAGAACTTTGAACAATGGCCACTATCCACGTAGACGGCAAAGCGCTCGAAGTCAACGGTGCAGACAACCTGTTACAGGCGTGTCTGTCGCTCGGCCTCGACATCCCTTATTTCTGCTGGCACCCGGCGCTCGGTAGCGTCGGCGCCTGCCGGCAGTGTGCGGTCAAGCAGTACACCGACGAGAACGACACCCGTGGTCGTATCGTCATGTCCTGCATGACCCCTGCCTCCGACGGCACCTGGATCTCCATCGACGATGACGAGTCCAAGGCGTTCCGCGCCAGCGTCGTCGAATGGCTGATGACCAACCACCCGCACGACTGCCCGGTGTGCGAGGAAGGCGGTCACTGCCACCTGCAGGACATGACGGTAATGACCGGCCACAACGAGCGCCGCTACCGTTTCACCAAGCGTACCCACCAGAACCAGGACCTCGGCCCGTTCATCGCCCATGAGATGAACCGCTGCATCGCCTGCTACCGCTGCGTGCGTTACTACAAGGACTATGCCGGTGGTACCGACCTGGGCGTGTACGGCGCCCACGACAACGTGTACTTCGGCCGCGTCGAAGACGGCGTGCTGGAAAGCGAATTCTCCGGCAACCTGACCGAGGTCTGCCCAACCGGCGTATTCACCGACAAGACCCACTCCGAGCGCTACAACCGCAAGTGGGACATGCAGTTCGCCCCGAGCATCTGCCACGGCTGCTCCAGCGGCTGCAACATCAGCCCGGGTGAGCGCTACGGCGAACTGCGCCGGGTCGAAAACCGCTTCAACGGTTCGGTCAACCAGTACTTCCTGTGCGACCGCGGCCGCTTCGGCTACGGCTACGTCAACCGCAAGGACCGCCCGCGCCAGCCACACCTGGCCGACGGCACCAAGCTGGGCCTGGACGCTGCCCTGGACAAGGCCGCCGACCTGCTGCGCGGCCGTACCATCGTTGGCATCGGCTCGCCACGCGCCAGCCTCGAAAGCAACTACGGCCTGCGTGAACTGGTCGGCGCCGACTACTTCTACTCCGGTATGGAAGAAGGCGAACTGGCCCGCGTGCGCCTGGCCCTGAACGTGCTGAACAACAGCCCGCTGCCGGTGCCGACCCTGCGCGACATCGAAGACCACGACGCCGTGTTCGTGCTTGGTGAAGACCTGACCCAGACCGCTGCCCGTGTGGCGCTGTCCGTGCGCCAGGCCACCAAAGGCAAGGCCGAGGCCATGGCCGAAGCGATGAAAGTGCAGCCTTGGCTGGACGCCGCCGTGAAGAACATCGGCCAGCACGCGCTGTACCCGCTGTTCATCGCCTCGCTGGCTGAAACCAAGCTGGACGACGTCGCCGAAGAATGCGTGCACGCCGCCCCGGCCGACCTGGCCCGCATCGGTTTCGCCGTGGCCCACGCCATCGACCCGAGCGCACCGGCTGTTGCCGGTCTGGACGACGAAGCCAAGGCCCTCGCCCAGCGCATCGCCGACGCCCTGGTCGCGGCCAAGCGCCCGCTGGTGATCGCCGGTACTTCGCTGGCCGACCCGGCGCTGATCGAAGCCGCCGCCAACATCGCCAAGGCCCTGAAGCTGCGCGAGAAGAACGGTTCGCTGAGCCTGGTGGTGCCTGAGGCCAACAGCCTGGGCATGGCCATGCTGGGTGGCGAGTCGGTCGATGCTGCGCTGGACGCCGTCATCAGCGGCAAGGCCGACGCCATCGTCGTGCTGGAAAACGACCTGTACGCCCGCGTACCGGGCGCCAAGGTCGACGCAGCCCTGGCCGCGGCCAAGGTGGTGATCGTCGCCGACCACTCCAAGACCGCCACTGTCGATCGCGCCCACCTGGTACTCCCGGCGGCCTCTTTCGCCGAAGGCGACGGTACCCTGGTCAGCCAGGAAGGTCGCGCCCAGCGCTTCTTCCAGGTGTTCGACCCGCAATACCTGGACAGCAGCATCCTGGTTCACGAAGGCTGGCGCTGGATGCACGCCCTGCGTGCCACCCTGCTGAACAAGCCGGTCGACTGGACCCAGCTGGACCACGTCACCAGCGCCTGCGCCGAAGCCGCGCCGCAACTGGCCGGTATCATCAACGCTGCCCCAAGCGCCGCGTTCCGCATCAAGGGCATGAAGCTGGCCCGCGAACCGCTGCGCTACTCGGGCCGTACCGCCATGCGCGCCAACATCAGCGTGCACGAGCCGCGTACCCCGCAGGACAAGGACACCGCGTTCGCCTTCTCCATGGAAGGCTACTCGGGTTCGGCCGAGCCGCGCCAGCAGGTGCCGTTCGCCTGGTCGCCGGGCTGGAACTCGCCGCAAGCCTGGAACAAGTTCCAGGACGAGGTCGGTGGCCACCTGCGTGCCGGTGACCCGGGCGTTCGCCTGATCGAATCGCAAGGTGATCGCCTGAACTGGTTCAACGCCATCCCGGGCGCGTTCAACCCGGCCCGTGGCACCTGGACTGCGGTACCGTTCTTCCACCTGTTCGGCAGCGAAGAAAGCTCCTCGCGCGCCGCCCCGGTGCAGGAGCGCATCCCGGCCGCCTACGTCGGCCTGGCCAAGTCCGAAGCCGACCGCCTGGGTGTCAACGACGGCGCCCTGCTGAGCCTGAACGTGGCCGGTGTGGCCCTGCGCCTGCCGCTGCGCATCAATGAAGAACTGGGCGCTGGCCTGGTTGCGTTGCCCAAAGGCCTGGCCGGCATTCCGCCTGCCATCTTCGGTGCATCCGTCGAAGGTCTGCAGGAGGCAGCACAATGAGCTGGTTCACCCCCGAAGTGATCGATGTGATCCTCACCGTGGTCCGGGCCGTTGTGGTCCTGCTTGCGGTGGTGGTCTGCGGCGCGCTGCTCAGCTTCGTCGAGCGGCGCCTGCTGGGCTGGTGGCAGGACCGTTACGGTCCGAACCGCGTCGGCCCGTTCGGCATGTTCCAGATCGCTGCCGACATGCTGAAGATGTTCTTCAAGGAAGACTGGAACCCGCCCTTCGTCGATCGCATGATCTTCACCCTGGCGCCGGTCGTGGCCATGAGTGCCCTGCTGATCGCCTTCTGCGTGATCCCGATCACCCCGCTGTGGGGCGTCGCCGACCTGAACATCGGCCTGCTGTTCTTCTTCGCCATGGCCGGCCTGTCGGTCTACGCGGTGCTGTTCGCCGGCTGGTCGTCGAACAACAAGTACGCCCTGCTGGGCAGCTTGCGTGCCTCGGCACAGACCGTGTCGTACGAAGTGTTCCTGGGCCTGGCGCTGATGGGCGTGGTGGTGCAGGTGGGTTCGTTCAACATGCGCGACATCGTTGAGTACCAGGCACAGAACCTGTGGTTCATCATTCCGCAGTTCTTCGGCTTCTGCACCTTCTTCATCGCTGGCGTCGCCGTGACTCACCGTCACCCGTTCGACCAGCCAGAAGCGGAGCAGGAACTGGCCGACGGCTACCACATCGAGTATGCCGGCATGAAATGGGGCATGTTCTTCGTCGGTGAGTACATCGGCATCATCCTCATCTCGGCGCTGCTGGTGACCCTGTTCTTCGGCGGCTGGCACGGCCCGTTCGGCATCCTGCCGCAACTGTCGTTCCTGTGGTTCGCCCTGAAGACCGCGTTCTTCATCATGCTGTTCATCCTGCTGCGCGCGTCGATCCCGCGCCCACGCTATGACCAGGTGATGGACTTCAGCTGGAAGTTCTGCCTGCCGCTGACCCTGATCAATTTGCTGGTGACCGCTGCGATCGTGCTTTACAACACGCCAGCCGTCGCGGCCCAGTGAGGATTTGACCCATGTTCAAGTATATCGGCGACATCGTTAAGGGCACCGGCACCCAGCTGCGCAGCCTGGCAATGGTGTTCTCCCACGGGTTCCGCAAGCGCGACACCCTGCAGTACCCCGAAGAACCCGTGTACCTGCCGCCGCGCTACCGCGGCCGCATCGTCCTCACCCGCGACCCCGATGGCGAGGAGCGCTGCGTAGCGTGCAACCTCTGCGCGGTGGCCTGCCCGGTCGGCTGCATCTCGCTGCAGAAGGCCGAGACCGAGGACGGCCGCTGGTACCCGGAATTCTTCCGCATCAACTTCTCGCGCTGCATCTTCTGTGGCCTGTGTGAAGAGGCGTGCCCGACCACCGCGATCCAGCTGACTCCGGATTTCGAAATGGCCGAGTTCAAGCGTCAGGACCTGGTGTACGAGAAAGAAGATCTGCTGATCTCCGGCCCCGGCAAGAACCCTGACTACAACTTCTACCGTGTTGCGGGTATGGCGATCGCTGGCAAGCCGAAGGGCTCTGCACAGAACGAAGCCGAGCCGATCAACGTGAAGAGCTTGCTCCCATAAGGACAGAAAGATGGAATTCGCTTTCTACTTCGCATCCGGGATCGCCGTGGTCTCCACCCTTCGGGTGGTGACTGGCACCAACCCCGTGCACGCCTTGCTTTACCTGATCATCTCGCTGATTTCCGTAGCGATGATCTTCTTCGCCCTGGGTGCGCCGTTCGCCGGCGCCCTGGAAGTGATCGCCTACGCCGGCGCCATCATGGTGCTGTTCGTGTTCGTGGTGATGATGCTCAACCTCGGGCCGGCTTCGGTCGCCCAGGAGAGGGGCTGGCTCAAGCCCGGCATCTGGGCCGGGCCGGTAATCCTTGCCGCCCTGCTGCTGCTGGAGCTGCTGTACGTGCTGTTCGTCTCCCCTAGCGGCGCGGCCATCAGCGGTACCACCGTCAGCCCGAAAGAAGTGGGTATCAGCCTGTTCGGCCCGTACCTGCTGGTGGTCGAACTGGCATCGATGCTGCTGCTGGCTGCAGCCGTCACCGCCTTCCACCTGGGTCGCAACGAGGCGAAGGAGTAAATCATGGGTGCTATCCCTCTCGAGCATGGTCTGGCAGTCGCCGGCATCCTGTTCTGCTTAGGTCTGGTTGGCCTGATGGTCCGCCGCAACATCCTCTTCGTGCTCATGAGCCTGGAAGTCATGATGAACGCCTCTGCCCTGGCGTTCATCGTCGCCGGTGCCCGTTGGGTCCAGCCCGACGGCCAGGTGATGTTCATTCTGGTGATCAGCCTGGCAGCCGCCGAGGCCAGCATTGGCCTGGCGATCCTGCTGCAGCTGTATCGCCGCTTCCACACTCTCGACATCGATGCTGCCAGTGAGATGCGCGGATGAACCTTCTCTTCCTGACTTTCGTCTTCCCCCTCGTCGGCTTCCTGCTGCTGTCGTTCTCGCGCGGGCGGTTCTCGGAGAACCTGTCCGCCCTGATCGGCGTCGGCTCGGTGGGCCTCTCGGCCGCCACCGCTGCCTACGTCATCTGGCAATTCAACGTCGCCCCGCCTGAGGGCGGCGCGTACAGCCAGCTGCTGTGGCAGTGGATGTCGGTGGACGGCTTCGCGCCGAACTTCACCCTTTACCTGGACGGCCTGTCGGTGACCATGCTTGGCGTGGTGACCGGTGTCGGCTTCCTGATTCACCTGTTCGCGTCCTGGTACATGCGCGGCGAAGCCGGTTACTCGCGCTTCTTCTCGTACACCAACCTGTTCATCGCCAGCATGCTGTTCCTGATCCTCGGCGATAACCTGCTGTTCATCTACTTCGGCTGGGAAGGCGTGGGCCTGTGCTCGTACCTGTTGATCGGTTTCTACTACAGCAACCGCAACAACGGTAACGCAGCACTCAAGGCGTTCATCGTCACCCGTATCGGCGACGTGTTCATGGCCATCGGCCTGTTCATCCTGTTCGCCCAGCTGGGTACCCTGAACGTGCAGGAACTGCTGGTGCTGGCACCGCAGAAGTTCCAGGCTGGCGACACCTGGATGGTGCTGGCAACCCTGATGCTGCTGGGTGGTGCGGTCGGTAAATCGGCCCAGCTGCCACTGCAGACCTGGCTGGCCGACGCGATGGCGGGCCCGACGCCAGTTTCGGCACTGATCCACGCGGCAACCATGGTGACGGCGGGCGTATACCTGATCGCCCGTACCAACGGCCTGTTCCTGCTGGCGCCGGACATCCTGCACCTGGTGGGCGTCGTCGGTGGCGTGACCCTGGTACTGGCCGGCTTCGCCGCGCTGGTGCAGACCGACATCAAGCGTATCCTCGCCTACTCGACCATGAGCCAGATCGGCTACATGTTCCTGGCCCTGGGCGTGGGTGCCTGGGACGCGGCGATCTTCCACCTGATGACCCACGCCTTCTTCAAGGCCCTGCTGTTCCTTGCCTCCGGTGCGGTGATCGTTGCCTGCCACCACGAGCAGAACATCTTCAAGATGGGCGGCCTGTGGAAGAAACTGCCGCTGGCCTACGCCAGCTTCGTGGTTGGTGGCGCTGCCCTGGCGGCACTGCCGATCGTGACCGTGGGCTTCTACTCCAAGGACGAAATTCTCTGGGAAGCCTTCGCCAGCGGTAACACCGGCCTGCTGTACGCCGGCCTGGTCGGCGCGTTCATGACTTCGCTGTACACCTTCCGCCTGATCTTCATCGCCTTCCACGGCGAAGCCAAGACCGAAGCCCACGCTGGCCACGGCATCAGCCACTGGCTGCCGCTGGGTGTGCTGATCGTGCTGTCGACCTTCGTCGGCGCCTGGATCACCCCACCGCTGGCAGGCGTACTGCCAGAGAGCGCCGGCCATGCCGGTGGCGAAGCCAAGCACGCGCTGGAAATCACCTCGGGTGCCATCGCCATCGCCGGTATCCTGCTGTCGGCCATGCTGTTCCTCGGCAAGCGCCGCCTGGTCAGCGCGATCGCCAACAGTGGCATCGGTCGCGTCCTGTCGGCCTGGTGGTTCGCCGCCTGGGGCTTCGACTGGATCTACGACAAGCTGTTCGTCAAGCCTTACCTGCTGATCAGCCACATCCTGCGCAAGGATCCGGTTGACCGCAGCATCGGCCTCATCCCTCGCATGGCTCGCGGCGGCCACGTCGCCATGAGCAAGACCGAGACCGGTCAGCTGCGCTGGTACACCGCTTCTATCGCCGTTGGCGCAGTGCTGGTACTCGGCGCTGTGGTAGTGGCGGCGGTATGACCATGAACTTTGCGAACCTTGCGACTCTGCGAAAGGAAACGAACCCGTCATGATTTTGCCTTGGCTGATCCTGATCCCCTTCATCGGCGGCTTCCTGTGCTGGCTGGGTGAGCGCTTCGGCGCCACCCTGCCGCGCTGGATTGCACTGCTGACCATGTCCCTGCTGCTCGGCATCGGCCTGTGGCTGTGGGCTCACGGCGACTACACCCTCGCCCCTGCTCCGGGCGCCGAGCCAGCCTGGGCCCTGGAATACAAAGTCCAGTGGATCCAGCGCTTCGGCATCAGCATCCACCTGGCCCTCGATGGCCTGTCGCTGCTGATGATCCTGCTCACCGGCCTGCTCGGTGTGCTGTCGGTACTGTGCTCCTGGAAAGAAATCCAGCGCCACGTCGGCTTCTTCCACCTCAACCTGATGTGGATCCTCGGCGGCGTGGTCGGTGTGTTCCTGGCCCTGGACCTGTTCCTGTTCTTCTTCTTCTGGGAAATGATGCTGGTGCCGATGTACTTCCTCATCGCGCTCTGGGGTCACAGCTCGGCAGACGGCAAGAAGACCCGGATCTACGCGGCGACCAAGTTCTTCATCTTCACCCAGGCCAGCGGCCTGATCATGCTGGTGGCGATCCTGGGCCTGGTGCTGGTCAACTACACCAACACCGGCGTGATCACCTTCAACTACAGCGACCTGCTCAAGGCCGACCTGCCGGCCGGTACCGAGTACCTGCTGATGCTGGGCTTCTTCATCGCCTTCGCGGTGAAGCTGCCGGTGGTACCGTTCCACTCCTGGCTGCCTGACGCTCACGCCCAGGCACCTACCGCAGGTTCCGTGGACCTGGCCGGTATCTTGCTGAAGACCGCGGCCTACGGCCTGCTGCGTTTCGCCCTGCCGCTGTTCCCGAACGCCTCGGCCGAGTTCGCGCCGATCGCCATGACCCTGGGCCTGATCGGTATCTTCTACGGTGCATTCCTGGCCTTCGCGCAAACCGACATCAAGCGCCTGATCGCCTTCTCCAGCGTCTCGCACATGGGCTTCGTGCTGATCGGTATCTACTCCGGCAGCCAGCAGGCCCTGCAAGGCGCGGTGATCCAGATGCTGGCCCACGGCCTGTCGGCTGCCGCGCTGTTCATCCTGTCCGGCCAGCTGTACGAGCGTCTGCACACCCGTGACATGCGTCAGATGGGTGGCCTGTGGCACCGCATCGCCTACCTGCCGGCCATCAGCCTGTTCTTCGCGGCGGCATCGCTGGGCCTGCCAGGCACCGGCAACTTCGTCGGCGAGTTCCTGATCCTGATCGGCAGCTTCGTGCATGTACCGTGGATCACCGTGATCGCCACCACCGGTCTGGTGTTCGGTTCGGTTTACTCGCTGATCATGATCCACCGCGCCTACTTCGGCCCGGCCAAGTCCGACACCGTGCTGGCCGGCATGGACGGTCGCGAGCTGATCATGGTCCTCGGCCTTGCCGGGCTGCTGATCCTGCTGGGCGTGTATCCACAGCCGTTCCTCGACACCTCTGCCGCCACCATGAGTGGTGTGCAGCAGTGGCTCGGTTCCGCTTTCACTCAACTCGCTTCGGCCCGGTAAGAGCGCTATGGAATTCACCACTCAACACTTCATCGCATTGGCGCCGATGCTGATCACCACCATCACCACGGTGGTGGTGATGCTGGCGATCGCCTGGAAGCGCAACCACTCGCAGACCTTCCTGCTGTCCACCGTGGGCCTGAACCTGGCCCTGCTGTCGATCCTGCCGGCGCTGAAAGTCGCGCCACTGGCGGTCACCTCGCTGGTTACCATCGACAAGTTCGCCTGCCTGTACATGGCGATCATCCTGGTTGCCACGCTGGCCTGCGTCACCCTCGCCCACGCCTACCTCGGTGAAGGGTCCAAGGGTTTCCCGGGCAACCGTGAAGAGCTGTACCTGCTGCTGCTGATGTCTGCCCTCGGTGGCCTGGTGCTGGTCAGCGCCAACCACCTGGCTGGCCTGTTCATCGGCCTGGAGCTGCTGTCGGTACCGGTCTACGGCCTGGTGGCGTATGCCTTCTTCAACAAGCGCTCGCTGGAAGCCGGCATCAAGTACATGGTGCTGTCGGCCGCAGGCTCCGCCTTCCTGCTGTTCGGCATGGCCCTGCTGTACGCCGACGCTGGCAGCCTGACCTTCGACCAGCTGGGCAAGGCCCTGGCCACTACCAGCATGCCAAGCCTGCTGGCCCAGCTGGGCCTGGGCATGATGCTGGTCGGCCTGGCCTTCAAGCTGTCGCTGGTACCGTTCCATCTGTGGACCCCGGACGTGTACGAAGGCGCCCCGGCGCCGGTTGCCGCGTTCCTGGCCACCGCCAGCAAGGTTGCCGTGTTCGCCGTGGTCGTGCGCCTGTTCATGCTCTCCCCTGCTGCCAGCAGCGGCGTGCTGAGCACCGTGCTGGCCGTGATTGCAGTCGCCTCGATCCTGATCGGTAACCTGCTGGCGCTGACCCAGAGCAACCTCAAGCGCCTGCTCGGTTACTCGTCCATCGCCCACTTCGGCTACCTGGTCATCGCCCTGGTTGCCAGCAAGGGCCTGGCCATGGAAGCCATGGGCGTGTACCTGGTCACCTACGTGATCACCAGCCTCGGCGCCTTCGGTGTCATCACCCTGATGTCCTCGCCTTACGGCGGCCGTGACGCCGATGCACTGTACGAGTACCGCGGTCTGTTCTGGCGCCGTCCGTACCTGACTGCGGTACTGACCGTGATGATGCTGTCGCTGGCAGGCATTCCGCTGACCGCTGGCTTCATCGGCAAGTTCTACATCATCGCCACCGGCGTCGAGTCGCAGCTGTGGTGGCTGGTCGGTGCGCTGGTGATCGGTAGCGCCATCGGCGTGTACTACTACCTGCGCGTCATGGTCACCCTGTACCTGGTCGAGCCGAACCTACGTCGCCACGACGCCCCACTGAAGTGGGAACAGCGCACCGGCGGCGTGATGCTGCTGGCCATCGCCATTCTCGCCTTCGTCCTGGGTGTGTACCCGCAACCGCTGCTGGACCTGGTTCAGCACGCTGGCCTGCAACTGCTCGGCTGATCGCAGCTGAAGTAAAAACACCCCGCACATGCGGGGTGTTTTTTTATCTGTGCCTGGTGGCCGCCTGCGAAGGCTTTCCCAAACGCGGGCTACTCGGTGCCCCCTCATCACGTGCCAAAGCAGACTTGCGCAATTCCTTGCCGGCAGATGGCAGCTGTACTTCCGGGTTGGGCATACCACTGGGTGAAAGTTCGTGGGTCATTTCAAACTCCGCCCTCACCGACCAGCCGCAAGCCTCATTGATACATTGCAAGTAGGCAACGCGCAAAAAGATATGCCGACCTTCACTGGTACGAATTCGCATACGGCTGTTGCAGTGCGGGCAGACCAGCTTGTAAGTACTCACGCAACATACCTGCCAGCGTTGCTTGAAAAAACTAGCTGTAAGAAAAGACCGCCAGCGTCCTGCGTATCAGCTACGGTCATAGAAAGGTTTTTCATCAAATTACTTCTCATGCCAAGATATCTCCTCAAATCGAATGGCCAATATTCATAACGAGTATTTTAAGCCCAGGGAATGTCGTTAAACCAGTCATGGATATTTGTTATGAATAGCCAATTGCTTACACCGGTGCTGGCGCGCCTGAAGCTTCTTACCGGCTCCGACACCGACGTTCAGTTGGCAAGAGCCATGAAAGTCAGCCCACAGACGCTGAGCAGCTGGAAAGTTCGCGACAGCATTCCATATTCACTTTGCGTAGACCTGGCCAGTCAGCACGGCTGCTCGCTGGATTGGCTCCTTCTCGGTAAACACGATGACAGCCTTGCTGTGCAAGGCCAGGACGACTGGGAGAGCGACATGCTCGACCGCCTGCGCGAGCTTTCCCACACAGACCGCCAGTCGGTACAGCTACATATCGAGGACAAGCAACGTATCCGTCAGCTCGAGCGACAACTGCAAGACCTGGCCAAGCGCTGCGCTGCGGCACAATAACGTCAGCCTCGGCGGCGCCAGCGCTGGATGAGCTCGCGCAGGTCCACCGAGTCCAGCCAGACCAGTACCTTCAAGGTAATCGGTATAACCACAACCGCAGCGGCAAACGCGGCCATGCCACGCGACAACATCGGCGCCAGCGCATGCAGCAGTGGCTCGAACAGGTAGCCGACCCCCAGGGTCAAGAACACCAGCAACACCTGCTTGCGAGCCGACAGGCGCCTGCGAGAAACGATGATGAGTCGATCCCGGGCGGCGCTCACCAACAATGCCCCCAATAGTGCACCGAACAGGGCCCTGCCCTCGGTGTCCAGCAATTCGTAGAATGCAGCGATGGCGGCCTCCACCAGATAGGGCTCATCCATGCTCAGTCCCTCCGCCAGCGGCTGGCCCGGCTTTAAGGTTGAGCCTCACCGCAGCCGCAATGAAATACCGATAGCAGACCGACAGAGCCCTTCCGCTGGCATGCCCAGCGACATCTTCAAGGCGCCGGTAACCACGGCTACGCAGTGCAATGCGCCAGCTCGCGAACTCCCTGGCGGCATCTATCGCGGCGCAGCGTACAGCCAATGCAAGGCGAGCCTCACTGACATCTTCGTCAAGTCGCAGGCGTTCGCGTAACACACTCAGTTCGATGCGTGGCCAAAATGGATCGTGACAATCGGGAAACCGTGCAGCCTTGGAAAAAGGCTCGATCCGTGATTGCGGGGTCAGTTGATCGTCATGCATATCGCCCCTCACTGCTCGGCCAGCATGCCGTAGCGAATGGCTTTGATGACGGCCGCGACACGTGTGGGAACATCGAACTTGCGCAGCAAGTTGGCCACATGGAAGTTCACTGTCGACTCCTTGCACTGCAGAATCTGGCCGATTTCCCATGAGGTCTTGCCATAGGCGCACCACAACAGCACTTGCTGTTCTCGCGGTGTCAGGTAAATCGGCGCTTCGGTATGGCTTTCAGGTGTCCGTCGCGTATTGGTTTCCATCACTGAGTTCCCCAAGTAGTCGCCAGATGTGGCAGCGCAGAGTGCTGCCGCTATGTAGGCCCACCTTACGGACGCCAGCCTTGCCAGCTCCAGCGATGCAACTTGTAAAGAACCGTCCTACACATCCGTTCAACTCGACGTACGCAGGAAAATCTCAATTATTCGTGCTCTGGCAGGCTCTTCGCTCGTCACAACGCGGTTGCCTGTCTGCCTATCGCCTGGAGTTGTACGATGCGTCCCGTTTTACCCTTCTCGTCTTACCTCGGCCTGCTGGCCATTTTCAGCGTCAGCCAGCAAGCTGCGGCAGCGCCTGCCGTTGAATTGGGCCAGGTGCTGATCAACGATGAAGAGCAAAGCGAACTGAACGACGCCCGTGAACGCCTGCGTGCGGTGCCAGGCGCCACCAACCTGGTGGACATGCAACGCGTCGGGCAAGGCCGGGTCGCCAGCAATCAGGACGTGTTGGCCTATCAGCCAGGCGTGTTCGCCCAGTCGGCGGGCAACGACGGCATCAAGCTGTCGATCCGAGGCTCGGGCATCAACCGTGCCCCTGGCGCCCATGGTTCCGGGGTATACACGATGTTCGACGGCCTGCCGCTGACCGGCCCGGGCGGTACACCTTACGAATTATTCGAACCGCTATGGTTGAACCGCGCCGAAGTGTTGCGCGGGGCCAACGGCTTCGATCAAGGCTCGCTGGCCCTGGGCGGCGCCATCAATTATGTGACCCACACCGGCTACGACGCCGCACCGCTGCAGGTGCGCTATGAGGTCGGCAGCCGCGGTTACCAGCACCGCCATATCAGCTCGGGGCAAGTGCTGGGTAACCTTGACTACTACGTGGCCCTCACCGACTCGGAGTACGACGGCTACCAGGCACACAGCAGCGGCAGCGCGAAAGGCATCGCCGCCAACGTCGGCTACCGCTTCAACCCGAACCTGGAGACGCGCTTCTACCTGCGTTACCGGGAAACTGAAAACGACCTGGCCGGGCGCTTGACCAAGGATCAGATCAAGCACGACCCTCGCGCTGCCAACCCGGGCTACCTGTCGCGCAACGACAGCCGCCCGCAACCGGGTAGCACCTGGGTGGGCAACAAGACCACGTTCTACCTCGACGACGATTCGCGCCTGGAGGCCGGGCTGGTCTATCACGACTACCCGATGGACCTGCGCGAGGGCGCCATGCGCCTGAAGGTGGCCTACGCCGATGTCAGCGGCACACTGAACTACTTCCGCCGCGACACCTTGTTCGGCCACGAGAGCAAGACCACCATCGGCTGGCGCACCACCAAGCACCTGCCCAACAGTGGCGCCTCGCAGTTCTCGCGGGTCAACGATGTAGTCGGCGCACGCACGCGTGACTTCACCTATCAGGGCTCGGACACCGTGCTGCATGTGGGCAACGACCTCGAGCTGATCCCTGACCTGTGGCTGACCACCGGGCTGGCGATGATCTACACCCGTCGTGAAAGCGATGTCACGTACCCCGTCGATGGCGGCAAGGTCAGCCAGCATGACTGGGACTATGCACCACGCGTTGGCCTGCGCTACGACATTCGCCCGGACCTGCAGGTCTATGGCAACCTCAACCGTTCGGTGGAGCCACCGCATCCGTGGTCCCTGGTCTGGAGTGCGCCGGTCACCAACCAGCCCATGAAGATGCAGAACCAGACCGCCACCACCCTGGAACTGGGCGCCCGCGGCGATTCGGCGCTGGGGCGTTGGGACCTGGCCTGGTACTACTCGCAAGTGCGTCATGAACTGCTGAACGTCGAAGTCGTGCAAGGCTTGCCGTTCAAGGAGTTCAACGCCAGCCCCACCGTGCACCAGGGCGTCGAAGCCGGCCTGGAAAGCAACCTCTGGGAGCAACCCGGCACGGGCAAGCTGAGCCTGCGCCAGGCTTACACCTTCAGCGACTTCCATTACCGCGACGACGACACGTTCGGCGACAACCGCCTGCCCGGCATCCCCATGCACTATTACCAGGCCGAACTGCGCTACGACTGGCCGAGCGGTTTCTACGCCGGGGTCAACACGCAGATGGCGTCGAAAGTGCAGGTCGACTACGCCAACAGTTACCACGCCGATGCCTATGCCCTGCTCGGTGCGCGCCTGGGCTGGAACTCGCCGAAACAGGACTGGCAAACCTGGCTGGACCTGCGCAACCTGACCGACAAGCGCTATGCCGCTACGGTGACCCCTGGGTACAACGATGCCGGGCAGGATGTTGCCCGCTCGACACCGGGTGAAGGCTTCGGCGTTTACGCCGGGGTTTCGTACAGCTTCCGTTGACGGAGCGCCTCAGGACGGCAACTGCACCTGGGGTTTGGTCGCGGCGAAAATCGCCCAGCTGGAGACGAACAGCGCCGCGATCAATGGCCCTATCACGAAGCCATTGAGCCCGAATACCGCCAGCCCGCCCAAGGTCGACACCAGAATCAGGTAATCGGGCATGCGCGTGTCCTTGCCCACCAGGATCGGCCGCAACAGGTTGTCCACCAGGCCGATCACCAGTACCCCGAACGCCGTCAGGATCACCCCTGGCAAAATCGCCCCGGTGAGCAGGAAGTACGCCGCCACCGGCGCCCAGACGATCCCCGCCCCCACCGCCGGCAACAGCGACAGGAACGCCATCAGCACGCCCCACACCAGCGCACTGGGGATATCCAGCACCCAAAAGATCAAACCACCCAGCGCACCCTGGGTAATGGCCATCAGTACATTGCCCTTGACCGTGGCCCGCACCACCCGGCTGAACTTCAGTTGCAAGCGGCGCTTCTGGTGCTCCGGCAGCGGTACCGCAAGGCGTACCCGGCGGGCCACGTCGGCACCTTCGCGAAGGAAAAAGAACAGCAGGTACGTCATGATGCCGAAGCTCACCAGGAACTCGAAGGTGCCCTGCCCAAAGTTGAACACCTGGCCGGCCAGCACCTGGCTGCCCTGGGTGGCCCATTTGGTGATCTTGTCGCGCAGCCCGTCCAGGTTGCCCATGCCCATGGTGTCCAGCCCATGCTGGGCAAAGCCCGGGAGCATGTCCTTGCCACGTGCGACATAGCCGGCGATGTCCAGCTGCCCGCTCTCGATACGCTGGTACAAGGTGGCGCCTTCCTGCACCAGCAAGGCGCTGGTGATGATCACCGGCAGCACTGCCACCAGCAGGCACACCAGCAAGGTGGTGAACGCTGCCAGGTTGCGGCGCCGGCCGAAGCGGATCAGCAAGTGGCGCTGCAACGGCGCGAACAGGATGCCGAGAATCACCGCCCAGAAGATGGCACCGTAGTAGGGAAGCAGGATCCACACGAAGGCGATGGTCACCAGTGTCAGGAGTACTGCCAGGGCTTTGTTCTGCAGGGCATCTTGGTTCATGGCGGCTCCTCAGGTGTCATGGGTATTAGTGCACGCCACCTGCGCAAAAGTGCCACGCCGACCTTGATTCAAATCAATACCACACCCCCGATCAGCCGTTAGCATCCGCGCCTTTGCCCCGGTGCGCCCATGAATCGACCCGCCAAGCCCGAACTGCTCGCCCCTGCTGGCAGCCTCAAGACCCTGCGCTATGCCTTCGCCTACGGTGCCGACGCGGTCTACGCCGGCCAGCCGCGCTACAGCCTGCGGGTGCGCAACAACGAGTTCGACCACGCCAACCTGGCGCTGGGCATCAGCGAGGCGCATGCCCTGGGCAAACGCTTCTACGTGGTGGTCAACATCGCCCCGCACAACGCCAAGCTGAAGACCTTCCTCAAGGACCTGGCGCCAGTGGTAGAGATGGCGCCCGATGCGCTGATCATGTCCGACCCCGGCCTGATCATGCTGGTGCGCCAGCATTTTCCGCAGATGCCGGTGCACCTGTCGGTGCAGGCCAACACGGTGAACTGGGCCAGCGTGCAGTTCTGGCAACAACTGGGCCTGAGCCGGGTGATCCTGTCGCGCGAGCTGTCGCTGGAAGAAATCGAAGAGATTCGCCAGCAAGTACCGGGCATGGAGCTGGAAGTGTTCGTCCACGGCGCCCTGTGCATGGCCTACTCCGGCCGTTGCCTGCTGTCCGGCTACCTGAACAAGCGCGACGCCAACCAAGGCACCTGCACCAACGCCTGCCGCTGGAAGTACGAGGCCACGCCAGCCACCGAAAATACCGCCGGCGACATCGTCCGCGAGGTCGAGCCGACCCTGGGTATTGGCGCGCCCACCGAACAGGTGTTCCTGTTGCAGGAGAGCAATCGCCCGGGCAGCGAGATGCCGGCCTTCGAGGACGAGCATGGCACCTATATCATGAACGCCAAGGACCTGCGCGCCATCCAGCACGTCGAGCGCCTGGCGGCCATGGGCGTGCACTCGCTGAAGATCGAGGGCCGCACCAAGAGCCACTTCTACTGCGCGCGGGCAGTGCAGTCCTACCGCAAGGCTATCGACGATGCCGCAGCCGGGAGGCCGTTCGACATGGCGCTGATGGACAACCTCGAATCGCTGGCCCGGCGCGGCTACACTGAAGGCTTCCTGCGCCGCCATGTGCACGATGAATACCAGAACTACTTGCGCGGCAACTCGCTGTCCGAGCGCCAGCAGTTCGTCGGTGAACTGACAGGGGTGCGCGTCGACGGCCTGGCCGAGGTGAAGGTGAAGAACCGCTTCGCCCTGGGTGACCACCTGGAATTGATGACCCCGCGCGGCAACTACCACTTCGACCTGCACCGCCTGCTCGACCGCCAGCAGCACGCCATCGAGGTCGCACCCGGTGACGGCCATGTGGTGTACCTGCCGATCCCCGAGCAGGTTGCCCTGGAGTATGGCCTGCTGATGCGCGACCTGGGCAACGATGACCAAGCGCCTGACAAGGCTGTAATCTGCGCCTCAGCCAGCTGACAGGCGCAACCGGCGAGGATCGTGGCTCTCCCGCATGAGGCCACGCCATGTTGCGCAACCCAACCCGCCGCACCTTCGTCAAAGGCCTGGGCGCCGCCACCACACTGGCCGGCCTGGGCTTGTGGCGCCCGCTGGCACAGGCCAGCGCTGGCCGTGAGCTGGCCGGCCAGCACTTCGAGCTGTTCATCGGCCAGACCCCGGTCAACATCACCGGCCGACCACGTACCGCGCTGACCATCAATGACAGCCTGCCCGGCCCGCTGCTGCGCTGGCGTGAAGGCGACACGGTGAACCTGCGCGTGCGCAACCATCTGGACCAGAGCACCTCGATCCACTGGCACGGCATCCTCCTGCCGGCCAACATGGACGGTGTACCAGGCCTGAGCTTCGCCGGCATCGCGCCGGGTGGCGACTACCTGTACCGGTTTACCCTGCGCCAGAGCGGCACCTACTGGTACCACAGCCATTCTGGCTTGCAGGAGCAGGCCGGGGTCTATGGCGCGATCGTCATCGAGCCGCGCGAGCCCGAGCCACACGCCTACCAGCGCGACCATGTGCTGCTGTTCAGCGACTGGTCCGACGAGGCGCCCGAAGCGTTGCTGGCGACCCTGAAAAAGCAGTCCGACGCCTTCAACTACCACAAGCGCACACTTGGCGATTTCATCGACAACGTCGCGCAACAGGGCTGGGGCAACACCGTTGACGAACGCCTGAGCTGGGCGCGCATGCGCATGAGCCCCACCGACCTCGCCGACATCAGCGCTGCCACCTACACCTACCTGCTCAACGGCCAGCCACCGGACGGTAACTTCACCTGCCTGTTCCAGCCCGGCGATACCGTACGCCTGCGGCTGATCAACGCCTCGGCCATGACCTATTTCGATTTCCGCATCCCCGGCCTGCAGCTCACGGTAATCGCCGCCGACGGCCTGCCGGTGACGCCCGTGACCGTGGACGAACTGCGCATCGCCGTGGCCGAAACCTATGACGTGCTGGTGACCGTGGGCGACCTGCCCGCCTACACCCTGTACGCCCAGAGCATGGACCGCGGCGGCTATGCCCGCGGAACCCTGGCCCGTGCCAGCGGCTTGCAGGCGCCGGTGCCGCAACCTGACCCACGGCCGGTGCTTGGCATGGCCGACATGGGCCACGGCGGCATGGCGAGCATGGACCATAGCAACATGGCCGGCATGGATCACTCAGCGATGATGGCCATGCAGCAGCACCCGGCCAGCGAAACCGGCAACCCGCTGGTCGACATGCAGACCATGGCCCCCCGGCCCAACCTGGCCGACCCCGGCATCGGCCTGCGTGACAATGGTCGCCGGGTGCTGACCTACGCCGACCTGCGCAGCCCCTACCCCGACCCGGACGGTCGCGAACCCTCACGGGAAATCGAGCTGCACCTGACCGGGCACATGGAGCGCTTCGCCTGGTCGTTCGACGGGGTCAAGTTCAGCGATGCCGCACCACTGCGCCTGACTTACGGCGAGCGCGTACGCATCACCCTGGTCAACGACACCATGATGACCCACCCCATCCACTTGCATGGCATGTGGAGCGACCTGGAGGACGAACACGGGCGCTTCCTGGTGCGCAAGCACACGCTCGACATCCCGCCCGGCAGCCGCCGCAGTTACCGGGTCACCGCAGATGCCCTGGGCCGCTGGGCCTACCACTGCCACCTGCTCTACCACATGGAGACCGGCATGTTCCGCGAGGTACGGGTCGATGAATGAGCTCAACAACCGGCGCCTGGTCACCGGCGTCGCCCTGGCCGCGCTGCTGGCCAGCGAACGGGCCATGGCCGCCGGCATGGCGCACATGACCCATGACGCCATGCCAACGGAACACAGTCAGACAAGCCATGGCCAGATGAACCACGCCAGTGCGCCGAGCCAACCCCGTACGCCGCTCCCGGTACTGAACGACGCCGACCGCCAGGCCGCCTTCCCGCCCCTGCCCGGCCACCAGGTGCACGACCGCACAATCAACTGGGCGGTGATCGTCGATCAGCTGGAATACCAGCATGTCGAAAGCAGCAGCGCCCTCAAATGGAACGCCACGGCCTGGGTCGGCGGCGACATAGATCGCCTGTGGCTTCGCACCGAGGGCGAACGGCAACAAGGCAAGACCCACAAGGCCGAGTTGCAGGCGCTGTGGGGCCACGCGATCAACCCGTGGTGGGAGCTGGTCGGCGGCCTGCGCCAGGACTTCAAGCCGGCCAGCGGGCAGGCCTGGGCCGCCTTCGGCATCCAGGGCACCCCGCTGTATGGCCTGGAGCTGGAAGCCACAGCCTATGCCGGCGAGCGACAACAGAGCGCGCTGCGCCTGGAGGCCGCTTACGCTATCCTGCTGAGCAACCGCTGGATCCTCGAGCCGAACCTGGAAGCCAACTTCTTTGGCCGCAACGATGCCGGCCGCGAACAAGGCGCCGGTTTGGCCGACAGCGAAGTCGGCCTGCGCCTGCGCTACGAAATCAGCCGAGGCTTCGCGCCCTATGTCGGGGTAAGCTTCGAGCGCCTGCACGGCAACCGCGCCAGCCAGGCCCGCGAGGACGGTGAAGACCTCGGCCAGACCCGCCTGGTGGCGGGCATACGCCTGCGTTTCTAAGGAGTTGTTTGACCATGCTGCGTAAACACCTGATCACCTTCGGCCTGCTGGCCATCACCGGCCTGGCCCAGGCTGCCGAAACCATCGATGTCTATCGCGATCCCAATTGTGGCTGCTGCAAGGCCTGGATCAGCCACCTGCGCGACAACGGTTTCACCGTCAATGACCATGTCGAGCCGAACATGAGCGCCGTGAAACAGCGCCTGGGGGTGGCACCGCGCTTGGCGTCATGCCACACCGGGGTGATCGACGGCAAGTTCGTCGAAGGCCATGTGCCCGCCGAGCAGGTACGCCTGCTGGCCAAGCGCAGCGACCTCAAGGGGCTGGCCGTGCCGGGCATGCCCATGGGTTCGCCCGGCATGGAAATGGGTGACCACAAGGATGCCTACCAGGTCATCGGCGTGACCCAGGATGGCCAGGACACCGTGGTCGCCAGCTACTGATGCTGAGCCTCTGGGCGCTGTTTCTCAGCGCCTTCGGTGCCGCCACGCTGCTGCCGCTGCAATCGGAGGCTGTGCTGGTCGGCCTGCTGCTGCGCCAGCCCGAAGCCTGGTTGACGCTGCTGCTGGTCGCCACCCTGGGCAATGTGCTCGGCTCGGTGGTCAACTGGCTGCTCGGCCGGGCCATCGAGCACCTGCGTGACAAGCGCTGGTTCCCCTTCAGCGCCAGCCAGCTGGAACGGGCGCAGCAACGTTACCAGCGCTGGGGGCAATGGTCGCTGCTGCTGAGCTGGATGCCGGTGATCGGCGACCCGCTGACCTTGATCGCCGGCATCATGCGCGAGCCGTTCTGGCGCTTTCTGCTGCTGGTGACCCTGGCCAAGGGTGGGCGCTATATCGTCGTGGCGATGATTACCCTGGGCTGGTTTCATGCCTGGTAACACCTTTAACGTTTAAGGTGGTCCACTGACTGCTACAGTCGCCAATTCCTACATGGTCCTACACGGAGTGCCCCCATGCTGCGCGCAACCGCCCTGGCCCTGGCCTGCCTCGTCGGCGCCCCGGCCATCGCCGCCGAATCGCCCACCTACGGCAAACAGCTCGAAGGCTTCAGCTACCCTCACCCACTCAAGCATTTCGATTTCCAGTCCCAGGGCCAGCACCTGCAGATGGGCTACATGGACGTGCCGGCCCAAGGCCAGGCCAATGGCCGCAACGTGGTACTGATGCACGGCAAGAACTTCTGTGCCGCCACCTGGGAGACCACCATCGACGCCTTGAGCCAGGCGGGCTATCGGGTGATTGCCCCCGACCAGGTCGGCTTCTGCACCTCGAGCAAGCCGGCCCAGTACCAGTACAGCTTCCAGCAACTGGCGGTGAACACCCACGCCCTGCTCGAGCAGTTGGGCATCAAGCAGGCAATCGTGCTCGGCCACTCCACCGGGGGCATGCTCGCTACCCGCTATGCACTGATGTACCCGCAGCAGGTCGAGCGCCTGGCAATGGTCAACCCGATCGGCCTGGAGGACTGGAAAGCACTGGGCGTGCCGTATCGCACGGTGGACCAGTGGTATGCGCGCGAGCTCAAGCTCGATGCCGAAGGCGTGCGTGAGTATGAGCGCAAGACCTACTACGCGGGGCGTTGGAAGCCTGAGTACGAGCGCTGGGTGCAGATGCTGGTGGGGCTGAACAAGGGGCCGGGGCATGAAGCGGTGGCGTGGAACTCGGCGCTGATCTACGACATGATCTTCACCCAGCCGGTGTATCACGAGTTCAAGGACCTGAAGATGCCCACGCTGCTGCTGATCGGCGACCAGGACACCACAGCAATCGGCAGCGACATCGCCCCACCGGAGGTGAAGGCGAAGTTGGGCAAGTACCAGGAGCTGGGGCCGCAGGTAGCCAAGCTGATTCCACAGGGTGAGCTGGTGACCTTCGAGGGCATGGGGCATGCGCCGCAGATCGAGGAGCCACGGCGCTTCAACCGGACATTGGTGGAGTGGCTCGGCCGCTAACCCGATGAATGGGGGCGCGTTGCGCCCCCTACAGTCGCCAGACTTGCGCCTCGGTCCAGCCGAGTTCGGCAAAATCCAGCGCCCGCAGGTCGGCTTCCTCTTCGCAGAAAAACTCATCCAGCTGTGGTGGCCGCACCGCCGTGTCGCTGAGCATCGCATGCACCTGCCCACGGTGATGGATCTGGTGCTCGAACAGGTGTGCCAGCAGGCGTAGCCGCTGTTCGCGCTGAATCCGTTGCGGCCGCACGATGCTCACGTAACGCTCCAGTTGGGCGTCCTGCAGCAGGCTGCAATAGGCGATCAGCCGGTGATCGGCCTGGGCCTGCTCGGCATGCAGGTCGGTACAGGTGGCGAACGGTTGCTCCGGTTCGAAGAAGCGCTCGCCATCCGGGTGCGGCGCCTCACCACGCTGTTCGCACTCGAGCATGTCGAGGTAGAACCAGTCCACTGTCAGCAGGTGGTTGAGGGTGGCCTTGATCGACGGGAAGAAGCTGCAACGGGGGGCGACGAACTCGTCGTGGGTCAGTTGCAGGCAGGCCTTGTACAGGCGGTGGTTGGCCCAGCCATTGTTGTAGGCCTGGGTCAGCAGATGATGCGACAGCGGCTCCATGGTTCGGCTCCTTCAGGCGAAGCGTTGCAGTTGCATCTCCCGTAGCCGGCTCAGGGTCCTTTGGTACGGGAACGCCAGATACCCTTGAGTGTAGAGGGCATCGAGGGGAACCTGTGCTTCCAGGTACAGCGCCACCCGGCGGTCGTAGCATTCGTCGACCAGGGCGATGAAACGACGCACGGCGTCATCCTTGGCTGACAGCATCGGCAACTCGCGGTCACCCGCCGCGACACGCGCCGCACCATCCTCGGTACCGCGGGCGATACGCCCGGCCCGCTGTTCACCACCCAGGGCCGGCACACCCTCGACCAGAATCGCCGGGAAGCGATCGCACAAGGCCATGAACTCCATGGCGGCCAAGGGCCGTTCGCAAAGCTCGGTAAAGCGGCACCAGACGGCCTGGCTGCTGCTCCGGATCACTTCGATCTGCCGCGAGCCGATCTGCAGTGGCGCGCTGCTGCCGGGGTCATCCGGGCTGAGCTGCTGGAAAACCGCGGCCAGCGCACCGCCTTCGCTCCCCGCTTCGGCCACCCAGTAACGCTGGCACTGTGCACCCGGGTGCAGGCGATGGTCCTGCTCGCCGGCCACCGAAAGCACCTGCATGTGCCGCTCGATGGCGCTGATGGCTGGCAGAAAGCGCTCGCGATTGAAACCATCGCGGTACAGCTGCTGCGGTGGCTGGTTAGAGGTGGCGACCACCACCACACCGTGATCGAACAGCACCTGGAACATGCGGCCGAGAATGATTGCATCACCGATGTCGCTGACGAACAGTTCGTCGAAGCACAACACACGGATCTGCCCGGCCAGTTCCCGGGCCAGTGCCTGCAAGGGGTCGGCAGTGCCGTTGAGCTGGAACAGGCGCTGGTGAACCCAGGCCATGAAGTGGTGGAAGTGCTGGCGCCGGGACGGGACGTTCAGGCAACGATGGAACAGGTCCATGAGCCAGGTCTTGCCACGACCGACCGGCCCCCAAAGGTACAGGCCCTGAGTGGTATGGCCATTCTGCAAGGCTTCGAAACAGGTTTGCAGGGCCATGACAGCCTGGGCCTGAGCCGGGTCATGGGCGAAGCCTTGCTCAGTTAATGCCTGCTGATAGAGGGATTGCGGATCGAGGGGCATGGTCGCTGGCTTGGCCTGTTGGAGCTCCATTGTCTGCACTGGCCCTTTCGCGGGCAAGCCCGCTCCCACAGGTATTCCACAACGCTCTCAACCCTCGCCCAGCCCCACTTTCAGCAGTGCCCCATCCTTGGCATCGGTCAGCACATACAGGTAGCCATCAGGACCCACCCGCACATCACGGATGCGTGCATTCAACTCACCCAGCAAGCGCTCTTCATGGACGATCTTGTCGCCATCGAGCTGCAAACGGATCAGCTCCTGCGTAGCCAGTGCACCAATGAACAGGTTGTGGTCCCAGGCCTTGAAGGTCGGGCTGTCATAGAAGGCCATGCCGCTGATACCGGGCGACTTCTCCCAGACATGGTGCGGGTCGACCATGCCGTCGACATGCTTGCCCTTGGCCTCGGGGATTGGCAGCAGCGAGTAGTTGATACCCTGTGTTGCGATTGGCCAGCCATAATTCTTGCCCGGCGCCGGGATGTTGATCTCGTCGCCCCCGCGTGGGCCGTGCTCGTGGGTCCAGAGTTTGCCCGTCCAGGGATTCATTGCCGCGCCCTGCTGGTTGCGGTGGCCGAACGACCAGATTTCCGGACGCACACCCTGCTTGCCGACGAAAGGGTTGTCCTTCGGTACTTCACCGTCGGGCAGGATCCGCACGATCTTGCCCTGTAGCTTGTCCAGGTCCTGGGCGGTCGAGCGCTGGTTGTTCTCGCCCAGGGCGATGAACAGGAAACCGTCGCGGTCGAACACCAGCCGCGAGCCGAAATGGTTGCCTACCGAAAGCTTGGGCTGCTGGCGGAAGATCACATTGAAGTTCTCCAGCCGCGCGCGGTCCTCGGATAGCTGGCCGCGGCCCACCGCCGTGCCGGCCTTGCCATCACTGCCCTCTTCGGCATACGACAGGTACACCGTACGGTCCTTGGCGAACTCAGGCGACAGCACCACGTCGAGCAAACCACCCTGCCCTTCGGCCCAGACCTTGGGCACACCGCTGATGGGGGGGCCGACCTTGCCCTCGGCATTGATCACCCGCAGGTTGCCGGGGCGCTCGGTGACCAGCATGTCCTTGCCGCCCGGCAGGAAAGCCAACGCCCAGGGGTTGCGCAGGCCGTCGGTCAAGGTGCTGACAGTAAGCTGCCCTTCCTCGCTGGGAAACTGCTGCTCGGGGGCGGCATGGGCCATCAAAGGCAACAGTACGGCAGCGGTCAGGGTCGTCAGCCAGGTAGCTCGGATCATGCAGAATTCCTTTCTCGCGAGTGGGGCTCAAGGTGCGCGCTGGGTGTCACGCGGCGGCCGGGTGGGTTCCAGGTTCGGCGCCTGCTGCTGGCGGCGCAGGTTGTCACCATTGCCGATGCCGCGATTGTCCAGGCTTGGCGTGCGGTACACAGGCTGGGTGGACGGGCCACGCACGGGTGGCGTGGCCGGCATGCTGCCCTGGCGGCTGTTGGGGTTGGCGCGCTGAATCGGGCTGTTGTACGGGTTGTTGTTGCTGGCGGCGAGCTGCAGTGGCTGCACGGGCGCGGCCTGCACCGGCAGGTACAGCAGCAGGCCGATGGCCAGGGTCGGCAATGTAAGATTCATGCTTCACCTCTGTACGAAAAGCGCGCCTTGTGCGTTTGGATAGCCTAAGGCGCGAAGGGTTCGCGGCAAAAGTGTGAATGCGATTCCTGATGTTTCAGTATGAGCCTGATGGCGTTGGCCATCAGGCTCGCCGATCACCGGGCATTAGTGGCCTTGCACTGCGTCGACCTTGTGCCGCGCCGCGTACAGGCACAGCATCTCCATGGCCAGGGTGGCCCCGGCCAGCGCAGTAATATCGGCATGGTCATAGGCCGGTGCCACCTCCACCAGGTCCATGCCCACCAGGTTGATACCACGCAGGCCACCCAGGATTTCCAGTGCCTGCACCGTGCTCAAGCCGCCGCATACCGGGGTGCCAGTGCCGGGCGCGTAGGCCGGGTCGAGGCAATCGATGTCGAAGGTCAGGTACACCGGCCGGTCCCCGACCCGCTGGCGGATCGCCGCGATGATCGCCTCGGTACCTTGGCGATGCACTTGCCGGGCATCGAGAATGGCGAAACCCTGGCTGTCGTCATTGGTGGTACGCAGGCCAACTTGTACCGAGCAGGACGGATCGACCAGCCCTTCGCGTGCGGCATGCCAGAACATGGTGCCATGGTCGATACGCCCCTCTTCGTCCGGCCACGTGTCGCTGTGCGCATCGAAATGGATCAGCGCCAGCGGGCCATGGCGGCGGGCATGGGCCTTGAGCAGCGGGTAGCTGATGAAATGGTCGCCGCCCAGGGTGAGCATGGCGCAACCAGCTTCAAGAATATGCTCGGCGTGGGCCTGGATGCTGCCCGGTACCGACTGCGGCGTGCCGCTGTCGAAGGCACAGTCGCCGTAGTCGATCACGGCCAGGTGGTCGAATGGGTCGAACGCCCAGGGCCAGTGGCGCGCCCAGGCCTGCTGCACCGAGGCAGCGCGGATCGCGCGCGGGCCAAAGCGTGCGCCAGGGCGGTTGCTGGTGGCGGTGTCGAACGGCACTCCGCTCACCACCACATCCACCCCACGCAGGTCGCGGCTATAACGGCGCCGAGAAAAACTGGTGATGCCGGCGTAGGTACTTTCCGCTGCGGTACCGTACAGGCTGTCGCGGGTCATGGCCTGGTCGTTGTTCTGGGCTTGTTCCACGGTTGGGCTCCTTTGTGGTTATTGGTCACTGGCGGCTGCGGAACGCCGTCCACAGCCGGTTGCGCTGGCGCAGGTCGGACAGCGCCATGCTGCGGTCGGCATACAACCGCCCACGCACCTCGGCAGGTGGGTAGATATCCGGGTCGTTGCGCACGACGTCATCGACCAGAGGCGTCGCTGCCTGGTTGGCATTGGCGAAGAACAGCGTATTGGTCAGCGCTGCCACCGACTCTGGCTTGAGCATGAAGGCGATGAAGGCTCGGGCGGCTTGCGGGTGCGGGGCATCCTTGGGAATGACCAGGTTGTCCTGCCAGACCAGCGTGCCTTCACGGGGGATGCGGTAGATCAGCTCGAACGGCTTGCCGGCGCGGCGAGCCTGGTCGGCGGCCATGGCAGCATCGCCATTGTAGGTCAGCGCCAGGCATACGCTGCCGTTGGCCAGGTCGCTGATCTGCCGGCCATTTGCGACATAGCTGATCGACGGTTGCAGCTGGTTCAGCAAGTTCTGCGCGGCGTTGAGATCTGCCTTGTCCTGGCTGTACGGGTCCTTGCCCAGGTAGTTGAGCGCGACACCGATCACTTCCTGCGGCGAGTCCGGCATGGCGATGCCGCACTCCTTCAGGCGGCTGGCATACTCGGGCTTGAACAACAGGTCGAGGCTGTCCAGCGGCACATCGCCCAGGCGCTGGCGCACCGCCTCGACATTCACCCCCAGGCCCAGGGTGCCCCAGGTGTAGGGCACGGCGTAGCGGTTGCCAGGGTCGGTCTCGGCCAGCTTGGCCAGCAGGTCCTTGTCGAGGTTGGCGTAACCGGGCATGCCTTGCGCATCGAGCGGTTGCAAGGCATTGGCCTTGAGCGCCCGGGCCAGCACGGTGGCCGATGGCACCACCACGTCGTAGCCGCTGCGGCCGGTGAGCAGCTTGGTTTCGAGTACTTCGGTAGTGTCGAAGGTGTCGTAGCGCACCTTGTAGCCGGTTTCCTGTTCGAAGCGCTTGAGCGTTTCCGGGGCGACGTAGTCGGCCCAGCTGTAAAGATTGACGACCTTTTCTTCGGCCTGCAGTGGCAGGGCCAGAATCAGGGACAACAGGCACAACGATCGACGCATGACGGACACCTCGGCAAATGGGTGGATGCCGCCAGCATGCCAGCCGGGTAACATTGCAAGAATGGCAAGTTTGCAAAGCTGACATTCTTCAGGAGCAATGTGATGCTCGGACAACTGCACGACCCTGACCTGCACCTGCTGCGGCTGTTCGTCACTGTAGTAGAGGCCGGCGGTTTCAGTGCCGCCCAGGGCGTGCTGGGCTTGAGCCAGCCCACCATCAGCCAGCGCATGGCGCAACTGGAAACGCGGCTCGGCTATCGCCTGTGCAGCCGCGGCAAGAGCGGCTTTCGCCTGACCGACAAAGGCGAGCTGCTGCTGGAGGCGGCACGTGGCCTGCTGCTGAACATCGAGCTGTTTCGCCAACAGGCCAACGGCGTGGCCGGGCGCCTGTTGGGGACGGTACGGGTGGGCATGGCGGAGAACCAGGATGCGGCCGTGAGCCTGCGCCTGGCGATGGCCATTTCACGTTTTCGCCAACGTCAAGAATCAGTGCAACTGGAGCTCATCAGTGCGCCTCCGGCAGAGCTGGAGCGGCTATTGCTGGAGCAACGGCTGGATTTCGCCATCAGCTACTTTTCCGGCAACCAGGCGGCGTTCGACTATCAACCTTTGTTCGAGGAGCGCCAGCGTTTGTACTGTGCCAAGGGGCATGCGCTGTTCGATGCAGTCGAGGTGACGCTTGAGCAGTTGCTGGAGGCGGATCAGGTACGTCATCCGTATCGCTTTCTCAAGGGCGGCGAGCCGTTTCAGAGCCGACGCAGCATGGCGGTGGCGGAGCAGATCGAAAGCGTGCTGACGCTCATTCTGTCGGGGCGGCACATTGGTTATCTGCCGTGCCACTGCGCGGCGAGCTGGGAGGTTCAGGGGATGTTGCGAGCGCTGGATCCGGGGCTGGATTTTGTGGTGCCATTCACCTTGGCCCGGCATCGGGGACAGGTAGCTGGGGAGGCCCAGGCGGCATTCATGGATGATTTGCTGGTGGCGTTTGCCTGAATCGGCCTCTTCGCGGGCAAGCCCGCTCCCACAGGGATCGCGCAAGGCTTGAGGGTTGGCCAGTACCTATGGGAGCGGGCCCTCCTGCAAAGAGGCCGGAGCATTCAGTAGGCCATGCTCCAGGTCAGAGTGTAGGTACGGCCCCGGCCCTGGTAGTCATACAGATAGGCCGGGCCATAGGTCGGCGAATAGAACAGCGTGGCCCGCTGCCCCCAGACCGTGCTGTACTGCTTGTCCAGCAAGTTCTGGATCCCCGCGCTGAAGGTACCAAAACCGGTGTCCTGGCTCCCCAACAGGTCAAACGTGGTGTAACCGTCGATCTCATGGTCGGCATCATCCTTCAGGCTGAAGGCATGGTTGGCCTGCAGCCGCGCACTGCGGCCATCGCCCTTCCAGCCGACGAACGCAGTGGCCTTGGACAGCGAGGCATAGCGGGCATCACGCTTGATCCAGTCGCCATCGGCGCCTTCTTCCTCGGAACGGGTCAGGTGCACGGTACCGCCTGCTTCCCAACCCGTCTGGAAGTGGCGGGTCAGCGCGCCCTCGAAGCCGAAGTCGCGGCTCTTCTGGTCTTCGACGTTGATGGTCAGGGTTTGCGAATCGACGTTGATGATCTTGTCCGACCAGATGTAGTACAGCGCCGCTTGCGCGTCCCAATCCAGGTCGGCATAGCGCCAGCCCAGTTCGACCTGGCGGCTCTTGATGCCAGCCAGCGGGTTGTCCGCCACGCTCAGCCCAGGCTTGCCGTAGTACTTGGCCGGGTCCGGCAGGTCGAAACCTTCGCCATAGTTGGTCCACACCTGGTGGCCGTTCTTGAAGTCGTAGATGGCGCCGATGTTGTACAGGTTGACCTCATAGTCGTTGCTGCCACCGGGCACGCCCTTGAAATCACTGACATCCACGTCCATCTGCTGGCGCCGGGCGCCGCCGGACAGGGTCAGGTTTTCAGTAGCGTGCCAGTCGAGCTGGGCGTAGACCGAAACACCGTCGACCCGGTAACTGGGGTAACGCGGCGCCTTGCTCTCCCTTTCAAGGTCCAGCCCGCCGCTCTCGGATGAAGTCAGGGCATCGAAGGTGGTCTGGTCGGCATTGAAGCGCTCGCGATCCAGGTCGACGCCATAGGTCAGCTTGAGGGTGTCCCACTGCTTGGCGAACAGCCCCTTGAGGCTGGTGACCTCGAAATTCTGCTGCGAGGCGGCAAAGTACACACCGCGCGAGCCGGTCGGCGTGGCTCGGTTGTAGTACGGGAACGGGTAGAAATTGTCGTCTTCCTTGCGGTACGAGGCCTGCAGGTAGAAGTCCTGGCCCAGCACATCGGTGTGGTGGTAGTTGGCGTTGAGCAGCAGGCGCCGGGTGCGTGGCTCCAGGTCCGAGGAATAGCCGCCGCGCAGTTCGGCGTCCTCCAGGTCGGAAGGAGCGTTGTAGTTCAGGTTGGGGAAGTTGATACCCGTGCTGCCGTGGTTGCCGGAATCGTAGTACTGGGCCAGCAGGTCGAGGCTTTGTTCATCGGTGAGCTTCAGGCCGAGAGTGCCCAGTACATCGAGGGTGCGGTTGTACTGCAGGTCGGTCTGGGTGTTGTCGATGAAGATCTGCTCGCCCGCACCGTCGTAGAAGGCTTCGTTCTGCTCGCCAGAAATCCCCAGGCGCGCATTGACCCGGTCGTTGCCGCCACTGATCGACTGGGCGAAGCGCGTGGCCAGGTCGTCGCTGTTGTTGAAGCCACTGCTGGCACCGAGCTGGGTTTCGAAGCGTGCCGGGCCCGGTTCGCCCTTCTTGGTAACGATGTTGATGATGCCGCCGGTGGCACCGCCGCCGTAAATGGCGCTGGCGCCGGAGAGCACCTCGACACGTTCGACGTTGAACGGCGAAATGCTGTCGAACTGGCGTGACAGCCCACGCGAGCTGTTCTGGCTGACACCGTCGATCATCACCAGCACATTGCGCCCACGCATGTTCTGGCCATAGTTGGTGCGCCCTTCGGGCGCAAGGTCCAGGCCCGGCACCAGCTTGCCTATGGCTTCCTTGAGGCTGACCCCACTGTCGATCTGTTCGCGCAGCTGCTGTTGGTCCACCACCCACACCGTACCGGGGATTTCGCTGATGGCGGTGCTGGTGCGCGAGGCAACGCTGACTTCGATAGGCTTGAGGTTGACCGCCTGCCCTGCTGGCCCGGCCTTGCGCAGGGTAACCGTGCGGGCATCGCTGAACTGCCATGCCATGTCACTGCCGGCCAGCAGCAGCTGCAGCGCCTGTTCGATGCTGTAGCTGCCTTGCAGCGCCGGGCTGCTCAGGCCTGCTACATCACCTGTGGTGTACAGCAGGTGCAGGCCGGCCTGGTCGGCAAATGCAGTCAGGGCCTGATCGAGGGGTTGTGCCGGCAGGTCCAGTTGAACCTGGCGGGCCTGCATGTGTGCCTGCGTATCTGGGGCGGCCCATGCTTGCATTGGGCCGGCAAGAACTGCCAGGGCGCTGCAAGACATCAAGGCATGGTGTAGGCGACCGCCGCGACGGTGGGTAGGCTTGGGCAAAAGAGGCACGAATGAGCTTCCAGACAAGTCGTAATTGAGAATGGGTTGCTGATCAGTCCCACTACGACGATCTGGCTTGCATGAACTTGCAGTGCCAAATGAAAAATATTTCGATTATTTTTTACAGGATCAATGCACCACTGCCAGCCACGGCAGATAAGTGACCTTGAGGCCGTAACGCTGCTCCAACGTGCGCAGCAGGGCCTGCGGATCGTTCAGGTCGAACACGCCGCTGACCTCGAGTGCGGCGAGCTTGTTGTCGGAGAGCAGGATACGGCCGTGCTGGTAGCGCTCGAGTTCGGCCAGTACCTGGCGCAGCGGTTTGCCATTGAAGATCAGCTTGCCGCGCTGCCAGGCTGTCTGCGCGCCGGCGTCGGCGGCGATAGCCAGGTTGTGCGCACCGACCCAGGCTTCACCTTTGGCCAGCACCACATGGCCGTCACGGCGCACGCTGAAGGTGGCCGCACTGCCCTGCACAGCCTCACCGGCGGTTTCGACCACGAAAGGGCGCGGATCATCAGCGGTTTCGAACAACGCCTCGCCTGCCTGCAGCGTCACCCTGCGTTCGCTGGCGCTGAAGGCCACCTTCAGGGCACTGCCGCTGTTGAGCACTACCCGCGAACCATCTGCCAGGGTAACGCGCTGCTGCTCACCAATGCCCGTGTGATAGTCCGCCAGCCACACCGGCACGTTTTGCCAGCTGCTGTAGCCTGCCACCAGCAGCACCAGTGAGGCGGCGATGCCCGATGCCCAGCGCCACTTGCTGCGCCGCGCAGGCGCTGCCTGGAACACTTGGGCAGTCGGCGTATGGCCAAGATCCTGCCACAGCGCTTCGGCCTCCCGCGCCGCTTGCGCATGTGCCGGGCTCAGCTGGCACCAGCACTGGTAACCGGCCCGGTCACTTGCGCTGGCATGGCCCGAGTGCAGCAGCACCTGCCAGTCGAGGGCATCGTCGGACAAGTCGCTGATGGGGTGGGGAGCGTGCATGGTCGAAGTTTCAGTCATGGTTGTGCTTGAGCCAGTCGCGGCAATGGCGCAGGGCCTGGCCGATGTATTTTGCCACCATGCTCTCGGAAACGCCCAGTCGTTGTGCAATCTGCGCCTGGGTCAGGCCTTCGACCCGATTGAGCAGCAGCGCCTGACGCGCATTGCTGGACAACTGCAGCAGGGCCTCGTCGAGTATCTGCAGCCGCTCGCGGGCCAGCAATGTTGCCTCCGGGGCGGGCGCCGGGCAGGCAACCTCCCCTGCACCTTCGCTGTCTTCATGGCTGGCGGCGATACGCTGCTCGCGGCGCAGCGCATCAATGGCCAGGTTGCCAGCCACACGGAAGATGAAGCTGCGCGCATGCAGCACCGGCACCGCTTGCTCATCGATCTTCACCAGCTTCAGGTACGTCTCCTGGGCCACGTCGGCGGCACGCTGCCGGTCGTTCATGCGCCGGGTAAGAAACTGCAGAAGGTCGTCGTAGTGCTCCTGGAAACTCGCCAGCAGACCGGACACGGGAGACGTCAGCATTGGGTAGAAGCACTGCCAGTAAGAGGAATTGTCGGGCGTTAATGAGAAACAGTATCTTTCATTAGGCCCGACACTTTCAACGCTGCCGTGCATTTGCCACACTGCAGTCTCAACTTCGCCGGCAAGGTCCTTCTCCATGGTTGCCCATTTGCGCCGCTACGTTCGTTTGCTTCTGGTCCTGCTACTGGCAGGCGGGCTGAACGCCTGCGCGCTGTTTCAGGCCAGCGACCCGCTCAACATCAGTGTGATCGGCATCGAGCCACTGCCGGGGCAGGAGCTGGAAATGCGCATGGCGGTGAAGATGCGGGTGCAAAACCCCAACGAATCGGCCATCGATTACAACGGTGTAGCGCTGAATCTGGAGGTCAACGGCCAACCACTGGCAGCTGGGGTCAGTGACCAGAGAGGGCACATCGGCCGCTACGACGAAGCCGTGATTGTGGTACCGGTAAGCATCACGGCGTTCGCCTTCCTGCGTCAGGCCTATGGCCTGGGCAAGCTCGATTCGCTGCAAGGGATGCCTTACAAGCTGCGCGGCAAATTGGCCGGAGGGACCCTGGGCACGGTGCGCTTCAGCGACGAGGGCAAGCTGGACCTGCCCAAGGATGGCAGCCTGTATTGGTGAGGCGCCGGATCAGCGGTTGGCGCTGGCTGCGGCCATCATCTTGTTGACTTCGCTGCGCACCATGTTGGCGTACTCTGGAGGCGACATGCCCTCCAGTTCGGCACGTACCCATTCTGCCCACTTGCCTTTGCGCCGTGATTTTTCCGAAATCAGCCGCGCAGCTTCGCCCTTGGCCTTGCCCAGGTTGTTCTGCCACATCTCGAACAGCCGGGCCTTTTCTGCCTCGATCTGCGCCCGTTCCTCGAAGCTCATGTTGGCCAGATTGAAACTCATGAAGGTACCTGCCTGTTGAAAATGGCCGCTATCTTACACCGTGGCGTCGCATCATCGGCAAAGCCGTCGCAACTTTCCCGGCGCGCAGGCATCCATTGTTCAAACCACCCCATCAACGAGGACGTGTTCATGGCCCGTAAAAACGCCGCACTGGCCGACAGTGATCAGATCAAGGACCAAATGTTCAGTGAACTGCAGGCATTGATCGAAGAATCGGAAAAGCTGCTCGATGAAAGCGCCGCTCTGGTTGGCGAAGAAGCCGAGACCCTGCGTGCGCAGGTCAGTCTGAAACTGCGTCAGGCACGCCAGGCCGCCGGCCAGGTACGTGCCAAGGCGCAACCGGTGGTCGATGCCACCCAGGACTACATCGGCGGCCACCCATGGCAGACTGTGGCGGTGTCCGCGGGCTTCGGCCTGGTGATCGGCCTGCTGCTGGGGCGCCGCTACTGAGTGTCAGGCGGCCTGCACCATCGGGATACCGCTGTGGAAACGCAGCTCCTGGTCCGGTGACTGGATCAGTTCGGCTTCAGCTTCACGCACCACGGTGACGCGGCGGGCGATGTCCGCCTCGTCACCATACTGGTGGGCCAGTTTCAGGTAGCCCTGGTAGTGGCGTGCTTCGCTTTTCAGCAAGCCGTGATAGAACGTGCCAAGTTCTTCATCAAGGTGTGGCACCAGGGCCGCGAAGCGCTCGCAACTGCGGGCTTCGATGAATGCCCCGACCACCAGTGTATCCACCAGTTTCACCGGCTCGTGGGCCCGCACCAGGCGACGCAAGCCCGACGCATAGCGCCCCGCCGACACCGGCCGCAGCGGCACGCCGCGGCGCTTCATCAGGCGCAGAACCTGCTCGTGGTGCACCAGCTCTTCACGGGCCAGGCGCGACATCATGTTGATCAGGTCCAGGTGGGTGTTGTACTTGGCGATCAGGCTGAGGGCGGTGCTGGCTGCCTTGAACTCGCAGTTCTTGTGGTCGATCAACAGGGTTTCCTGGTCGGCGAGTGCCGCTTCGATCCAGGCATCAGGGGTCGGGCAGCCGAGGAAGGCATCGATTTCGGGGATCAGGGACATAAGCGAACAACCACACTGGACAGGCAAGACCGGCGATTATACCGACGGCGACGGGTAGCACCAGTGACTATGCTTGATGTACATCAAGCGGCGACGCGAGGGGCGCCGACTATAGTCAGGCATTGCTCGCCACCTTTGAAGGGAGTTCACGCCATGCAAGCCGTTCGCAGCATCCTCGTCGTCCTTGACCCCGACCATGCCCATAGCCGTGCACTCACCCGGGCCAAGCTGATTGCCGGCGTGACCGGTGCACGTCTGCACCTGTTGATGTGTGACAAGCGGCATGACCATAGCGCGTTGCTGAGCCTGCTCAGCAGCCAGCTGCATGATGATGGTTATGACAACGTGACCCATGAACAGAAGTGGAAGGAGAGCCTGCACGAGTCGATCATCTATGTGCAGCAGGCCGAGGGTTGTGAGCTGGTCATCAAGGAGCATCGCCCGGACAACCCCTTGAAGAAGGCCTTGCTGACCCCGAACGATTGGAAGTTGTTGCGCCAGTGCCCTTGTGCGGTATTGATGGTCAAGAGCGAGCGGCCATGGACAGGTGGCGTGATCCTCGCAGCGGTGGATGTGGGGAACCAGGACGAAGATCATCGTCGGCTGCATACCAGCATCATCGACCATGGTTATGCCATTGCCGGGTTGGCCAAAGGCGACCTGCACGTGATCAGTGCACACCCCTCCCCCATGCTGTCTGCGTCTGATCCTGTCTACCAACTGAGCGAGACCATCGAAAAGCGCTACCGGGAAGCCTGCAGCGCGTTCCAGGCTGAATTCGATATCAGTGAAGATCGCCTGCATGTCGCGGAAGGGCCGGCGGATGTGCTGATCCCCCATTTCGAGAAGCAGCTTGATGCCGTGGTCACGGTCATGGGCACGGTCGCTCGCACCGGGATTTCCGGGGCACTGATCGGCAATACCTCGGAAGTCGTACTGGACGTCCTGGAAGGCGACGTGCTGGTGCTCAAGAGCGAAGAAGCTACAGCTCACCTGGCGGAACTTGCCCGGGGTTGATGTTTTTTCGGCCCGCAAAGACAAAACCCCTACCTGCATACGCAGATAGGGGTTTTGCGAAATGAATCTTGACGATGACCTACTCTCACATGGGGAAACCCCACACTACCATCGGCGATGCATCGTTTCACTGCTGAGTTCGGGATGGGATCAGGTGGTTCCAATGCTCTATGGTCGTCAAGAAATTCTGTAGCCAGAATGTCCAGATGGACAGCCCAGCGAATCCGGATATGTGATGTTGTGGTTCGTTGCGAACTTTCGGTTCGTATCATCTTCACCACCACAATTTGGCGCTTACGCTCAAATTGCTTGGGTGTTATATGGTCAAGCCTCACGGGCAATTAGTATTGGTTAGCTCAACGCCTCACAGCGCTTACACACCCAACCTATCAACGTCGTAGTCTTCGACGGCCCTTTAGGGAACTCAAGGTTCCAGTGAGATCTCATCTTGAGGCAAGTTTCCCGCTTAGATGCTTTCAGCGGTTATCTCTTCCGAACATAGCTACCCGGCAATGCCACTGGCGTGACAACCGGAACACCAGAGGTTCGTCCACTCCGGTCCTCTCGTACTAGGAGCAGCCCCTCTCAAATCTCAAACGTCCACGGCAGATAGGGACCGAACTGTCTCACGACGTTCTAAACCCAGCTCGCGTACCACTTTAAATGGCGAACAGCCATACCCTTGGGACCGGCTTCAGCCCCAGGATGTGATGAGCCGACATCGAGGTGCCAAACACCGCCGTCGATATGAACTCTTGGGCGGTATCAGCCTGTTATCCCCGGAGTACCTTTTATCCGTTGAGCGATGGCCCTTCCATACAGAACCACCGGATCACTAAGACCTACTTTCGTACCTGCTCGACGTGTTTGTCTCGCAGTCAAGCGCGCTTTTGCCTTTATACTCTACGACCGATTTCCGACCGGTCTGAGCGCACCTTCGTACTCCTCCGTTACTCTTTGGGAGGAGACCGCCCCAGTCAAACTACCCACCATACACTGTCCTCGATCCGGATAACGGACCTGAGTTAGAACCTCAAAGTTGCCAGGGTGGTATTTCAAGGATGGCTCCATGAGAACTGGCGTCCCCACTTCAAAGCCTCCCACCTATCCTACACAAGCAAATTCAAAGTCCAGTGCAAAGCTATAGTAAAGGTTCACGGGGTCTTTCCGTCTAGCCGCGGATACACTGCATCTTCACAGCGATTTCAATTTCACTGAGTCTCGGGTGGAGACAGCGCCGCCATCGTTACGCCATTCGTGCAGGTCGGAACTTACCCGACAAGGAATTTCGCTACCTTAGGACCGTTATAGTTACGGCCGCCGTTTACCGGGGCTTCGATCAAGAGCTTCGCTTGCGCTAACCCCATCAATTAACCTTCCGGCACCGGGCAGGCGTCACACCCTATACGTCCACTTTCGTGTTTGCAGAGTGCTGTGTTTTTAATAAACAGTCGCAGCGGCCTGGTATCTTCGACCGGCATGGGCTTACGGAGCAAGTCCTTAACCCTCGCCGGCGCACCTTCTCCCGAAGTTACGGTGCCATTTTGCCTAGTTCCTTCACCCGAGTTCTCTCAAGCGCCTTGGTATTCTCTACCTAACCACCTGTGTCGGTTTGGGGTACGGTTCCCAGTTATCTGAAGCTTAGGAGCTTTTCTTGGAAGCATGGCATCAACCACTTCGCGCTCTAATGAGCACTCGTCATCAGCTCTCGGCCTTAAGATCCCGGATTTGCCTAAGATCTCAGCCTACCACCTTAAACTTGGACAACCAACGCCAAGCTGGCCTAGCCTTCTCCGTCCCTCCATCGCAATAACTGGAAGTACAGGAATATTAACCTGTTTTCCATCGACTACGCTTTTCAGCCTCGCCTTAGGGACCGACTAACCCTGCGTCGATTAACGTTGCGCAGGAAACCTTGGTCTTTCGGCGTGCGAGTTTTTCACTCGCATTGTCGTTACTCATGTCAGCATTCGCACTTCTGATACCTCCAGCAAGCTTCTCAACTCACCTTCACAGGCTTACAGAACGCTCCTCTACCGCATCACCTAAAGGTGATACCCGTAGCTTCGGTGCATGGTTTGAGCCCCGTTACATCTTCCGCGCAGGCCGACTCGACTAGTGAGCTATTACGCTTTCTTTAAAGGGTGGCTGCTTCTAAGCCAACCTCCTAGCTGTCTAAGCCTTCCCACATCGTTTCCCACTTAACCATGACTTTGGGACCTTAGCTGACGGTCTGGGTTGTTTCCCTTTTCACGACGGACGTTAGCACCCGCCGTGTGTCTCCCATGCTCGGCACTTGTAGGTATTCGGAGTTTGCATCGGTTTGGTAAGTCGGGATGACCCCCTAGCCGAAACAGTGCTCTACCCCCTACAGTGATACATGAGGCGCTACCTAAATAGCTTTCGAGGAGAACCAGCTATCTCCGAGCTTGATTAGCCTTTCACTCCGATCCACAGGTCATCCGCTAACTTTTCAACGGTAGTCGGTTCGGTCCTCCAGTCAGTGTTACCTAACCTTCAACCTGCCCATGGATAGATCGCCCGGTTTCGGGTCTATACCCAGCGACTAAACGCCCTATTAAGACTCGCTTTCGCTACGCCTCCCCTATTCGGTTAAGCTCGCCACTGAATATAAGTCGCTGACCCATTATACAAAAGGTACGCAGTCACCTAACAAAGTAGGCTCCCACTGCTTGTACGCATACGGTTTCAGGTTCTATTTCACTCCCCTCTCCGGGGTTCTTTTCGCCTTTCCCTCACGGTACTGGTTCACTATCGGTCAGTCAGTAGTATTTAGCCTTGGAGGATGGTCCCCCCATGTTCAGACAAAGTTTCTCGTGCTCCGTCCTACTCGATTTCATTGATAAGAGATTTTCGTGTACGGGGCTATCACCCACTATGGCCGCACTTTCCAGAGCGTTCCACTAATCTCAAACCAACTTAAGGGCTGGTCCCCGTTCGCTCGCCACTACTAAGGGAATCTCGGTTGATTTCTTTTCCTCAGGGTACTTAGATGTTTCAGTTCCCCTGGTTCGCCTCTTGCACCTATGTATTCAGTACAAGATACTCAGCTTATGCTGAGTGGGTTCCCCCATTCAGAGATCTCTGGATCACAGTCTGTTTGCCGACTCCCCAAAGCTTATCGCAGGCTACCACGTCTTTCATCGCCTCTGACTGCCAAGGCATCCACCGTATGCGCTTCTTCACTTGACCATATAACCCCAAGCAATCTGGTTATACTGTGAAGACGACATTCGCCGAAAATTCGCACGTCGCTCTTTCGAGCAGAACTCACAAATTTTACCTTAGCCTGATCCACCAGCAGTGAAACTGGTGTTCAGTCTATATCTATCACATATCCGAATTTTTAAAGAACGGTCTGACAAAAGTCAGAAATCAACATTCGACCTGAATGCTCATTTCTGAGTTCTGATCAAGTGCCTCTTCAACCATGAATCAAGCAATTCGTGTGGGAGCTCATCAGCAGGCTGATGTCGTCGATTAAGGAGGTGATCCAGCCGCAGGTTCCCCTACGGCTACCTTGTTACGACTTCACCCCAGTCATGAATCACACCGTGGTAACCGTCCTCCCGAAGGTTAGACTAGCTACTTCTGGTGCAACCCACTCCCATGGTGTGACGGGCGGTGTGTACAAGGCCCGGGAACGTATTCACCGCGACATTCTGATTCGCGATTACTAGCGATTCCGACTTCACGCAGTCGAGTTGCAGACTGCGATCCGGACTACGATCGGTTTTGTGAGATTAGCTCCACCTCGCGGCTTGGCAACCCTCTGTACCGACCATTGTAGCACGTGTGTAGCCCAGGCCGTAAGGGCCATGATGACTTGACGTCATCCCCACCTTCCTCCGGTTTGTCACCGGCAGTCTCCTTAGAGTGCCCACCATTACGTGCTGGTAACTAAGGACAAGGGTTGCGCTCGTTACGGGACTTAACCCAACATCTCACGACACGAGCTGACGACAGCCATGCAGCACCTGTGTCAGAGTTCCCGAAGGCACCAATCCATCTCTGGAAAGTTCTCTGCATGTCAAGGCCTGGTAAGGTTCTTCGCGTTGCTTCGAATTAAACCACATGCTCCACCGCTTGTGCGGGCCCCCGTCAATTCATTTGAGTTTTAACCTTGCGGCCGTACTCCCCAGGCGGTCAACTTAATGCGTTAGCTGCGCCACTAAAATCTCAAGGATTCCAACGGCTAGTTGACATCGTTTACGGCGTGGACTACCAGGGTATCTAATCCTGTTTGCTCCCCACGCTTTCGCACCTCAGTGTCAGTATCAGTCCAGGTGGTCGCCTTCGCCACTGGTGTTCCTTCCTATATCTACGCATTTCACCGCTACACAGGAAATTCCACCACCCTCTACCGTACTCTAGCTTGCCAGTTTTGGATGCAGTTCCCAGGTTGAGCCCGGGGCTTTCACATCCAACTTAACAAACCACCTACGCGCGCTTTACGCCCAGTAATTCCGATTAACGCTTGCACCCTCTGTATTACCGCGGCTGCTGGCACAGAGTTAGCCGGTGCTTATTCTGTCGGTAACGTCAAAACAGCAAGGTATTAACTTACTGCCCTTCCTCCCAACTTAAAGTGCTTTACAATCCGAAGACCTTCTTCACACACGCGGCATGGCTGGATCAGGCTTTCGCCCATTGTCCAATATTCCCCACTGCTGCCTCCCGTAGGAGTCTGGACCGTGTCTCAGTTCCAGTGTGACTGATCATCCTCTCAGACCAGTTACGGATCGTCGCCTTGGTGAGCCATTACCTCACCAACTAGCTAATCCGACCTAGGCTCATCTGATAGCGCAAGGCCCGAAGGTCCCCTGCTTTCTCCCGTAGGACGTATGCGGTATTAGCGTTCCTTTCGAAACGTTGTCCCCCACTACCAGGCAGATTCCTAGGCATTACTCACCCGTCCGCCGCTGAATCAAGGAGCAAGCTCCCGTCATCCGCTCGACTTGCATGTGTTAGGCCTGCCGCCAGCGTTCAATCTGAGCCATGATCAAACTCTTCAGTTCAATACTGCTTGGGTCTTTAAGAAACCCTAAACTTGGCTCAGCAATCTCAAATGACTATGTGATTTCTCGCATGGCCACTTGTGATGCTGATAATCTTTGTGACTATCAGTCCGTACTCACAAGCACCCACACGAATTGCTTGATTCGATTTGTTAAAGAGCGTTTGGTTAAGAGCTTTTCGTCTCAACCGAGGCGCGCATTCTACGCTTTCCTCAGAGCCTGTCAAGCGTTTATTTCGAAGTTTTTTGCGAGAAACTCGTTTAGCTTCAAACACTTGGCTCGCTGCGATCTCTCGTAGCGGGAGGCGAATAATACAGCGTTTAAAACCGCTGTCAACCTTCATCTCAACCGCTATCGATCATTCGATCGAAGCGCCTCCAACCTCACCTTAACTACCTAACTCATTGAATCTCAAGGAGTTTGTCGTTCCGATGTCGCTGGAAGTGGGGCGCATTATAAGGGGATTCGAAAGCGCGTCAACCGTTAATTTCATGAAATTGAAACAATCGGTGAAAAGCCTATGAAAGGCACCTTGCACCTCATACCACCAATTGCGCACTATATTGCACACCCGCACACCTCCCAAGGATAGCCGCGCAGAAATGAACACCCAACCCCGCAGCCTGGCCGCCACCCTCTTCCCGATCGGCCTGCTGCTCATTGCCATGGCCTCGATCCAGTCCGGCGCCTCACTGGCGAAAAGCATGTTCCCAATCATCGGCGCACAAGGCACCACCACCCTGCGCCTGATCTTCGCCAGCGTCATCATGCTGCTAATCCTGCGCCCCTGGCGCGTGCGCATGACCGCCAACACCCTGCGCAACGTCGTCATCTACGGGATGTCCCTGGGTGGCATGAACTTCCTCTTCTATATGTCGCTGCAAACCACGCCACTGGGTATCGCCGTTGCCCTGGAGTTCACCGGCCCGCTGGCCGTGGCGCTGTTCGCCTCACGCCGTGCACTCGATTTCCTGTGGATTGCCCTGGCAGTCGCTGGCCTGTTGCTGCTCTTACCGGTAGGTCATGGCGGCCAACCACTTGATGTACTGGGGGCAGCTTATGCGCTTGGCGCGGGTGTGTGCTGGGCACTCTACATTCTGTTCGGCCAGCGTGCCGGTGCCGAGCACGGCATCCAGAGCGCTGCCCTCGGCGTCGTGGTCGCGGCCTTGTTCGTCGCGCCCATCGGCATCGTCCATGCCGGCAGTGCATTGCTCACCCCGGCTGTAATCCCGCTGGCACTGGGCGTCGCCGTACTTTCGACCGCCCTGCCCTATAGCCTGGAAATGGTCGCCCTGACTCGCATGCCAGCGCGCACCTTCGGCACCCTGATGAGTATCGAACCGGCGATAGGCGCCCTGTCAGGCCTGCTGTTCCTCGGCGAAGTACTGAGCACCACTCAGTGGCTGGCAATTCTTGCCATCATCGCAGCCTCGGCTGGCGCTACGTTGTCCATGCGCCGCGAGGCAAGCCCGGCAGTCGCAGCAGACTGATTTGAGACATATTTTCATTTGAGACGATATTAGTGATTGTCCCCACCCGCCGCGCTGATTAAGCTGTCACAAAATCATAATCTTTACGCTATCTACTTGTGCGAACACGGACGTCGAGGAAGATCCAGGAAGAACCTAAGCGACAACGACAGGGCCGGGAAGCAGACCAGCCCTGCATTTAAGGACAGGAATGAAACGTATTTTGCTCATCCTGGCCGTCTTGGCCATTGCCGGATGCGCCGCAACGGCCAAGACTGAGGTCAAAAAAGGGAAAAAGGGCCTGCATATCAATTGCTCTGGCCTGTCCTCCTCGTGGGACAAGTGCTACAGCAAGGCGGCCAGTTCCTGCAGTCCACGCGGTTACAAGGTGATCGCGCGCTCTGGTGACACTGACGAGGAGCCCGGGGACTACCTGTTCGGCATCAACCCCGCCGGCTATACCAGTCGTAGCATGATCGTCATCTGTAAATGAGAAAGGGCAGCCCGTGAGCTGCCCTTCTTTTATTCATCGACTTGCCATCAGGCCGCTCAAAGCGGCGCAGTACGCCTCTTCAGCCAATCCAGCGAAGCCCCTTGCAGCAAAGGTGAGAGGCGCTCATGCACCATTACGTGGTACTGGTTCAACCACCCCCGCTCGTCCTCGGTCAGCATCGCGGGAAGCAGGCAACGGGTATCGATAGGGCACAGCGTCAAGGTCTCGAAACGCAGGAAGTCACCAAACGCACTCTTGCCCGACTCACGGCTGACCACCAGATTTTCGATGCGCACACCCCAGGCACCAGCCCGATAGGTACCCGGCTCGATCGAACTGATCATTCCTTCCTGCATTGCCGTCTGCGGGGTGGTTGCCGCCTGATAGGCGATAACCTGTGGACCTTCGTGCACGTTCATGAAGTAGCCAACGCCATGCCCGGTACCATGGCCGTAGTCGACCTGGTCTGCCCAAATCGGCGCCCGTGCGATGGCATCGAGCAATGGTGACAGGATGCCGCGCGGGAAACTGGCACGCGACAATGCGATCATCCCCTTGAGTACGCGCGTGCAGTCCTGCTTCTGCTCCAGGCTCGGACTACCCACCGGTACCATCCGCGTGATGTCGGTGGTGCCTCCCAGGTACTGCCCTCCAGAGTCGATCAACAGCAGGCCATCACCTTCGATAACCGCGTGGGATTCTTCGGTAGCTCGATAATGCGGCATCGCGCCGTTGCCATTGAACGCCGCAATGGTCGAAAAGCTCAGCGAGACGAAGCCTGGCCGGCGGGCACGCGCAGCACTCAACTGCTCATCCACCGTCAGTTCGGTGATGACCTCCTGGCCCTGGTGCGCTTCAAACCAGGCGAAGAATTCGCACAAGGCCGCGCCATCCTGCTCCATGACCTGGCGTACATGCACCAGTTCCTCTTCGCTTTTGCGTGATTTGCTCAGCGTGGTCGGGTTCAACCCTTCGACCAGTTGCACCTTGGCATCCAGGTTCTCCAGCAAGCCGCAGGTCACACGCGCTGGATCGACCAGCAGCCGGCTATCGGGCGCCAGCGCTGCCAGGGCATCGTGCACCGATGTGTAATCGCGCACCTCGATGCCATCGACCTCAAGTACATGGCGCAAGTGCTCATCGAGTTTTTCAACACCGACGAACAAGATAGCCTGGTCCTTGCCGACCAAGGCAAAGGAAACGAAAACAGGGTTGTAGGACACATCACTACCGCGCAGGTTGAACAACCAGGCGATGTCGTCCAGGGTCGCAATGAAGTGCCAATCAGCGCCCTTCTCCTGCAACGTGGCGCGCAGTTGCCCAAGTTTCTCGGCCCGACTGACCGTGGCGTGGGGCGGCAGGTGCTGATAGACCGGGTTGCCAGGCAACGCTGGACGGCCCTCCCACACTTCGGCGAGAAGATCCCGATCGGTTACCAGACGCGCCTCGCGAGCCCGGAGCCGCTCTTCGAGCTGACGCGCCGCAGCCAACGCCATGACCGCGCCATCCACAGCCACGGCCCCATTCACCCGAATATTGTCCCCGAGCCACTCCAGCGCGCCCGGCTTGCCGGGCAGCAACTTCATCAAGTCGATGCCGCTACCAGCCAGTTCCTTCTCGGCTTGCTCCCAGTAGCGGCTGTCCACCCACACTCCGGCAAAGTCCGCAGTCACTACCAAAGTGCCCACCGAGCCATCGAACCCCGAGAGCCACCGACGCCCCTGCCAGTAACCTGGCAGATACTCGGAAAGATGCGGGTCTGCCGACGGCACCAGCAGGGCATCGACCCCCTCCCGTGCCATGACCTGGCGCACGCGCGCCAGGCGCTCCGGCACACTTTGCTGAATCGTGGTCTGAACGTTCATGCGCACTCCTGCGGACACATCGAGATTATTCCAGGATGAGAATAATGGAACAGCTGCCACGGTGCCGCAATCATGGCGACCGACTCACGGCACGCTATGCCCATGACGTCACCTGCTATTAAGACGCTTCCTACACCATCAGTCATTTCGAGCTGAACTTACCGTTGGCACAGGCTTCACAACCTGTACATTCATTGCACACAGGCAGATACCCATGCCCAGTGCCTGCGACCAGAAGACCGCCGTGGTGCTGCTCGACACCCGTGAGCACACCCCGGAACATGAACATGCCGTACACCTGAAGCTGGCTGAACGCCTGGCCCGGCTGTTGGGCTGCGATGCCGTGCGGACCGTTGTGCCGACCAGGGCAAACACACGCTGCTACTACGTGCCGACCGACACCTTGGTCGGCACTGAGCGTTATGCCGCCATGGGCATTCGCAGCGAGCAGGACCTGTTTGGCGGCCTGGTCAGCCACCCCTACATGGCTACCAAGGCCATTTCCCATCCGCTACCGGCCGAGGCCGACTTCCCACCTGGCTGGACCGATGCCTTCGCTCGCCATGCCAGTGACGCCCTGCTCTGCGGCTACACCGTGTTCAGCAAGGCCGATGCCCGCCGCGCCGCCCAGCTACTGCTGCGTGATGGCCCGCTGCGGGTGAAGCCGGTGCTGGCTTGTGCCGGCCGCGGCCAGCAAGTCATCACCCAGGCGGATGAACTGGAGCCGCTGCTGGCCAACATGGATGAACGGGACCTGGCCCTGTGGGGCCTGGTGCTGGAGGAGGACCTGAGCAAGGTAGAGACCTTCAGCGTTGGCCAGGTCCGCGTCGCGGGCCTGACCTGCAGCTATCACGGCACCCAGCAACTGACCCGTGACCACCAAGGCATCGAGGTCTACGGCGGCTCCGAACTGATCGTGGTGCGGGGTGACTACCAGGCCCTGCTGCAGCGGCCTCTGGAGGATCACCTGCGCCTGGCGATCAACCAGGCCATGACCTACGAGCAAGCCGCCGAACAGCATTTCCCGGGTTTCATCGCATCGCGGCGCAACTATGACATCGCCCGCGGCACCACAGCCCAAGGCCATCTGCGCAGCGGCGTACTCGAACAATCCTGGCGTCTGGGCGGAGCCAGCAGTGCCGAGCTCCTGGCGTTGCAGGCATTTGCCGACGACCCGGCACTGCAACAGGTATGCGCTTCAACCCATGAAGTATTCGGCTGCCCCGACCTGCCCACTGACGCCACGCTCTTCTATCAAGGAAACGACAGTGAACTCGGACAACTCAGCAAGTACGCGCGGATTCGCCAGCATGAGCATTCAGAGTGAAACCGTTGAACTGCAAGTCGAAGATGACAGCATCGTCGGCACCCTGGTCAGCCCCGGAAGCAAGATGCCCGGCATTCTCTTCGTTCACGGCTGGGGCGGCAGCCAGCAGCGCGACCTGGCGCGCGCCCGGCATATCACCGGCCTGGGCTGCGTGTGCATGACCTTCGACCTGCGCGGCCACGAGAAGACCGAAAGCCAGCGCCTGACCGTCACCCGAGAACAGAACCTCAAGGACCTTCTGGCTGCCTACGACCGACTGGTCAGCCACCCGGCGGTGGACAGCAGCGCCATCGCCATCATCGGCAGTAGCTACGGCGGCTACCTGGCCACCCTGCTGACCTTGCAGCGACCGGTGAAATGGCTGGCATTGCGGGTACCGGCGATGTACTGGGACGACGAATGGAACATGCCCAAGCAGGCCCTCGACCGCCAGCGCCTCAACGCCTATCGCCAGCGCGCCCTCGGCCCGGCCGACAATCGTGCCCTGGCCGCTTGCGCCGAGTTTGCCGGCGACGTGCTGCTGGTCGAATCGGAACAGGACGACTATGTGCCGCACTCCACATTGATGAGCTATCGCTCGGCGTTCGTCAGTGCGCACTCGCTGACCCATCGTATCGTCGACGGTGCCGACCACGCCTTGTCCAGTGAAGCGAGTCAGAAGGCCTACAGCTCGATCCTGGCCGCGTGGATCAGCGAAATGGTGATTGGTGCGCGCCTTGACCGTTACCCACACTACGCCCCTTGGTACGCCTGACCCTCGCCAACCTGGCAATGCAAGCCCCCATCAGCGCCGCGCACCAGGCTGCGCAGCGCCTGGTAGGCGGCGAAGTTGACACCTCGCGCCTGATGCTGACTCAGCATTTCGAAGAACGGTTCTTCGGCAAAGCACTCCGCCGCCGCCGCCCAAGCCAGGCGTGATTGCCATTGCAGGTACTGCAAGACGCGGCTGCCATCGTCACTGGCCTGGATGCTGACACCTTGCAAACCTTGGCAACGCGCAGCCAGTTCCTCGCTGCGAGTGACCAAGGCCTGAGCCAGCGCCGCCTGACGCGAGGCAGGCACTTCGTATTCGATCATTTGAGTGAACCACAGGGAATGCGGCATAGCCGTCATGGCGAATCTCCTTGCTGCGGGCGCTTGCTACGGAATGGCCAGCAGGGTAAAACCTCTAGTTAACTCAAGGTCAAGCGATTTTTCCCATGCCCAGCAACCCACCTGCCGCCACGGACAAACTGCTCAGCGTCGGCCAACTGGCAGCGCGCAGCGGCGTGGCAGTAACCGCCCTGCATTTCTACGAAACAAAGGGGCTGATCCAGAGCACTCGCAATGCTGGCAACCAGCGGCGCTATCCCAGGGCAATGCTGCGCCGGGTCGCAGTGATCAAGATGGCCCAGCGGCTCGGCATACCGCTGGCCGAGATCGCCTCTGCTCTGGCCGCGCTGCCCATCGACCACACTCCGACCGCTGAAGACTGGCAACAGCTTTCGGCCCGCTGGCGTGATGACCTGAGCCGGCGTATCGACGAAATGGTCAGGCTGCGCGACCAGCTCGATGGCTGCATCGGCTGCGGTTGCATGTCGCTGAAGGAGTGCCCGCTGCGTAACCGCCAGGACCATCTGGCTGATGCCGGGCCGGGGCCGCACCTACCCTGAGCAGGGCAGCGCAAGGCGTTGTCGGTACTCGCTTGGCGTCAGCCCGGTGATGCGCTGGAACACCTTGCGAAACGCCCCGGGGTCCTGATACCCCACACCCCAGGCAACCTGCTCGACCGTACGCCGGGTGAACTCCAGCATCCGACAGGCCCGCCCCACCCTTACCTGCTGGCAATACTCGGTGGGCTTCAATCCGGTGGCAGCACGGAAGCGCCTGAGGAATGTGCGCGCCTCAAGCCCGGCACAAGCTGCCATGCCAGCGAGGTCGGCGTCTTGCGCGCCATCTGCCTGCAACCAGTGCTGAACCCTGAGCACCGCCTCGTCACCATGATCCAGACGTGGGTTGAACAGTACCCCCGGCAACGGCCTGGTGACCGGCTCGACAGACATGTAGCGCGCCGTCTCCCAGGCCACGCAGACACCAAGATAGCGCTCCAACAGGCGCAGCCCCAGCTCGGTCCAGGCCATCAAGCCGGCTGAAGTCATGATGTCACCATCATCCAGCAGTGGCTGGTTGGCCTCCACGCGAACCTTTGGGTAACGCTGGGCGAGGGCCTGCGCATAGTTCCAGTGGGTACTCGCGGCCCGACCATCGAGCAGGCCACTGGCAGCGATGAAGAACACGCCGATGCACACCGACGCCAGGACCGTGCCCTGACCATGCCATTGGCGCAGCACCTGCCGATGACGCTCGAGCAGTTCCAACGCAGGCGTAGGCTCGAGGCTGGGCGGGATGATCAGCACGCGCAGCGGCTGGCCCGCCGTACCAGGGCTATCCTCAAGACACTGTAACTGCCCCGCCTCATCGACCCGCCAGTGGCTGACACACACCCGCGGCAGCTCAACCGCACCCAGTTCGACGGCCACGCGGTTGGCCACGCTGAACAAGTCACTCAGGCCATGCAGCGCCGCGCGCTGCGCGCCAGGGTAATGCAGCAGGCCGATCTGCAAGCTGCCAAGGCTGTCAGTTTTTGCCGTCATTGTGTCGATCGCGCCAATCCTCAAGTCGGTGCCCACAGCCTATAACTATCGTCATCCAACGACTACTGCCACAGGAGGCAGCATGAGCAAGCAGGCCCTGATCATCATCGACATCCAGAACGACTACTTCCCAGGCGGCAAATGGACCCTCGACGGCGCCGACAAGGCGGCTGACAATGCCGCCCGCCTGCTGGCCGAGGCGCGCCAGAAAGGCGACCTGGTGGTTCACGTGCGCCATGAGTTCGAAAGCGCCGATGCGCCCTTCTTCGCCCCGGGCACCCAGGGCTCGGCCATTCATTCAAAGGTGGCGCCAAAGGCGGGCGAACCCGTGGTACTCAAGCACAAGGTCAACGCGTTTCTCGGGACCGACCTTAAACAGACGCTGGACCAGCATCAGGTCAAGGCCGTGACCATCGTCGGCAGCATGAGCCACATGTGCATCGACGCCGCCTCCCGTGCGGCTGCCGACTTTGGCTATGACGTCACCGTGGCGCACGATGCCTGTGCCACCTTGCCGCTGGAGTTCGAAGGCAAGCAGGTCCCGGCAGCCCACGTGCACGACTCAGCCATGGCCGCGCTGGCGTTCGCCTATGCCAAGGTGGTGAAGACCGACGAGCTGCTCAAGGGCTGAGCCTGGCACCGTTCAGATCACCACATTACGCACGAAGCGCACGGGGACTGACCCATCATTGCGGTAGGCATAGCGGCAATTGCTGGGGAACACATGGAACTGCCCGACCTGCAGACAGTGCCCGGCGCCTTCGATGATCAGTGTAAGTTGGCCTTCAGCCACGTAGATCTGCTCACTCCAGCCCTCGGCATCGGCTTCGCTGGTGTAGCACTCGCCAGGCGCGAGGGTCCATTCCCAAATTTCCACCTCGCGCCGGGCAGCGCTGCTGGCCAGCAGCACTGCCTTGCTCTGCGGGTGCTCGCCGGTCCAGGCCAGTTCGTCGATGCGGCTGGGGTCGCGCTGATCCGGAGCCTGGATCAGGGTGCTGAAGGCGACCCCGAGGGCTTCGGCAATCAGGTCGAGAGTGGTCAGGCTGACATTCTTCTCGCCCGCCTCGATTGCCACCAGCATCCGCCGGCTGACCCCGGAGCGTTCGGCCAGGGCACTCTGGCTCATGCCGGCCGCGTTGCGCAGGCTACGGACATTGAGGCTGACGTGTTGCAGCACCGATGCACGGTGCGCGGAATCTTTGTGCACTATATTGCTCACCCTTACCCATTGCGCAGTATACTGCCCACTTTGCGGCGATTGTGCGCCGCCCCCTTCGAGTGCGCAAGACCATGAGCCAGCCGACCAGCAGCCCACAGACCGCGGTATCTTTTCGCCTGAGCAAGGCGGAAATGGTGCTGGTGTTCATCACCATGCTATGGGGCGGTACCTTTCTGCTGGTGCACAACGTCATGACCGTGAGCGGCCCGATGTTCTTCGTCGGCCTGCGCTTCGCCGCAGCGGCGCTGTTCGTCGGCCTTGCCTCGGCGCGTGCTTTACCGGGCCTGACGTTCACGGAGCTGAAGGCCGGCGTGCTGATCGGGGTATCCATCATGCTGGGTTACGGCCTGCAGACCATGGGCCTGCAAACCATCAGCAGCAGCCAGTCGGCGTTCATCACCGCACTCTACGTTCCGTTCGTACCGCTTTTGCAATGGCTGGTGCTGGGGCGTCGCCCGGGGCTGATGCCGAGCATCGGCATCTGCCTGGCGTTCGTCGGCCTGATGTTACTGGCCGGGCCAGAAGGCGGCACATTGCATTTCAGCGAAGGTGAAGTGGTCACCCTCGTGAGCGCCGTAGCCATCGCCGCCGAGATCATCCTGATCAGCAGGTTCGCCGGCCAGGTCGATGTGCGCCGGGTCACCGTGGTGCAATTGGCCACCGCTTCGCTGCTGGCGTTCCTGATGATCGTCCCGACCCAGGAGCGCCTGCCTGATTTTTCCTGGCTGCTGTTGCTTAGCGCGCTGGGCCTGGGCGCCATGAGCGCGGTAATTCAGGTGGCGATGAACTGGGCGCAGAAGTCGGTTTCACCAACCCGCGCTACGCTGATCTACGCGGGCGAGCCGGTATGGGCGGGTATCGTCGGGCGCATCGCTGGCGAGCGCCTGCCCGGTGTCGCGCTGATCGGCGGGTTGCTGATCGTCATTGCCGTGGTGGTGAGCGAGCTGAAGGTCCGCCGCAACCGTGAAACCAGCGAAGCCCACGAAGCGCCAGCCCGTCGCGAACACGAAGCCGGCCTGTAAAGCGCCCGACAACGTCTATGCTCTGTAAAAAACTGTTATAAAAAAACAGCTTGTCACAGCGCTTTTGTACGATTCTGCGACAGCTTGCGTGTTGGTGATCAACGGCCCGGCACGTATGATCCTTGCAAACCTTTCCAGAATAGAACTCTATGTCATTGATAGTGCTACTGCTTCTGCCGTTCGTGGGCAGTTGCCTGGCAGCTGTGCTGCCGCACAACGCACGTAACGCCGAGTCCATCCTGGCCGGGCTCGTGGCCCTGGTCGGCACTGTCCAGGTAGCACTGCTGTACCCTCAGATCGCCGATGGCGGCGTAATCCGCGAAGAAATCCTCTGGCTACCAAGCCTGGGCCTGAACCTGATCCTGCGCATGGACGGTTTCGCCTGGCTGTTCTCATTGCTGGTATTGGGTATTGGCACCCTGGTATCGCTGTATGCGCGCTACTACATGTCGCCGCAGGACCCGGTGCCGCGCTTCTTCGCGTTCTTCCTGGCATTCATGGGTGCCATGCTCGGCCTGGTGATCTCAGGCAACCTGATTCAACTGGTGTTCTTCTGGGAATTGACCAGTCTGTTCTCCTTCCTGCTGATCGGTTACTGGCACCACCGCGCCGACGCCCGCCGCGGCGCCTACATGGCGTTGATGGTCACCGGCGCGGGTGGCCTGTGCCTGCTGGTCGGGGCCCTGCTGCTCGGCCATGTGGTCGGCAGCTACGACCTGGACAAGGTCCTGGCTGCCGGCGAAACCATCCGCCAGCACGCACTCTACCCTGTGCTGCTACCTCTGATTCTGATCGGCGCATTGAGCAAGAGTGCGCAATTCCCCTTCCAGTTCTGGCTGCCCCATGCCATGGCAGCACCCACTCCAGTTTCTGCCTACCTGCACTCGGCGACCATGGTCAAGGCCGGCGTATTCCTGCTGGCGCGCCTCTGGCCGGTGCTGTCGGGCAGTGAGGAGTGGTTCTGGATCGTCGGCGGCGCAGGTGCCGTGACCTTGTTGCTGGGCGCCTTCGCCGCGATGTTCCAGAACGACCTCAAGGGCCTGCTGGCATATTCAACCATCAGCCACCTGGGCCTGATCACCCTGCTGCTGGGCCTCAACAGCCCGCTGGCTGCGGTCGCCGCAGTGTTCCACATTCTCAACCATGCCACCTTCAAGGCCTCGTTGTTCATGGCCGCCGGCATCATCGACCATGAAAGCGGCACCCGTGACATCCGCCGCCTGAGCGGCCTGATACGCCTGGTGCCCTACACCGCTACCCTGGCCATGGTGGCCAGTGCCTCGATGGCCGGCGTGCCATTGATGAACGGTTTCCTGTCCAAGGAAATGTTCTTTGCCGAAACCGTGTTCATCACTTCCACTGCCTGGGTCGAAGCCGCTTTACCGGTAATCGCCACCCTCGCCGGGACCTTCAGCGTCGCCTATGCCCTGCGCTTCACCGTCGACGTATTCTTCGGGCCTCCGGCCGAAGACCTGCCGCACACTCCACACGAGCCACCCCGCTGGATGCGTGCGCCGGTCGAACTGCTGGTGCTCACCTGTCTGGTGGTGGGTATCTTCCCGGCCCAGTCGGTCGGCCCATTGCTGGCCGCCGCTGCACTGCCAGTGGTGGGTGGCACGCTACCGGAATACAGCCTGGCCATCTGGCACGGCTGGAACGCGCCGCTGATCATGAGCCTGGTCGCCATGAGCGGCGGTATCGTGCTTTACCTGCTGCTGCGCAACCAGCTGCGCCTTGGGCGCTTCCCGTATCCGCCGCTGATCGAGCGCTTCAACGGCAAGCGCCTGTTCGAACATGGCCAGGTCCGCCTGATGCTGCTGGCCCGACGGGTCGAGGGCTTGCTGACCAGTCGCCGCCTGCAAGCGCAACTGTTCATGCTGGTGCTGGCAGCTTTCATCGCCGGCCTCACACCGATGCTGTACAGCGGCTTGAGCTGGGGCGACCGGCCGAAGATCCCTGGCTCCGGTGTGTTCGTCGCGCTGTGGCTGATCGCAATCGCCTGCGCCATCGGCGCCGCGTACCAGGCCAAGTATCACCGCCTGGCGGCATTGATCATGGTCAGCGTCTGCGGCCTGATGACCTGCATCACGTTCGTCTGGTTCTCGGCACCCGACCTGGCCCTGACCCAGCTGGTGGTCGAGGTCGTCACCACGGTACTGATCCTGCTCGGCCTGCGCTGGTTGCCACGGCGTATCGAGGGCGTCTCGCCACTGCCTGGCAGCCTCGACCGCGCCCGTGCCCGGCGCCTGCGCGACTTGCTGCTGGCGGTGCTGGTCGGTACCGGCATGGCAGTGTTGTCGTACGCCATGCTGACCCGGCCGACGCCCAACGACATTTCTTCGTTCTACCTCAGCCGCGCCCTGCCACAAGGTGGCGGTACCAACGTGGTCAACGTGATGCTGGTGGACTTCCGCGGTTTCGATACCCTCGGCGAAATCACCGTGCTGGTAGCCGTGGCGCTGACCGTATTCGCCCTGCTGCGACGCTTCCGCCCGCCGAAGGAGAGCATGCAGTTGCCGGCCCAGCAGCGCCAACTGGCGCCCGACGTGGTCACCGACCTGATCAATCCGCGGCATGCCACCGACACGGCCCTGGGTTTCATGATGGTGCCAGCGGTGCTGGTGCGCCTGCTGCTGCCCATCGCTTTGCTGGTATCGATGTACCTGTTCATGCGTGGCCATAACCAGCCAGGCGGCGGTTTCGTCGCCGGCCTGGTGATGTCGGTGGCGTTCATCCTCCAGTACATGGTCGCCGGCACCCAGTGGGTAGAAGCGCAGATGAGCCTGCGGCCGCTGCGCTGGATGGGCACCGGGCTGCTTTGCGCGACCTTGACCGGGGTCGGCGCGATGCTGCTGGGTTACCCATTCCTCACCACTCATACCGCTCACCTGCACCTGCCGTTGCTCGGCGACGTGCATGTGGCCAGCGCGTTGTTCTTCGACATTGGCGTGTACACCGTGGTTGTCGGCTCCACCCTGCTGATCCTCACTGCCCTGGCGCACCAGTCGGTGCGCGCCTACCGCCCGGGCAACCCGTCGAAATCCAGCCAAGCAGGAGCCGCCTGATGGAAGAAGTCATTGCAGTCGCCATCGGTGTACTGGCCGCCTCAGGGGTGTGGTTGATCCTGCGCCCGCGCACCTACCAGGTGATCATGGGCCTGTGCCTGCTGTCGTACGGGGTCAACCTGTTCATCTTCAGCATGGGCAGCCTGTTCATCGGCAAGGAGCCGATCATCAAGGACGGTGTGACCCAGGACCTGCTGCACTACACCGACCCGCTGCCGCAGGCGCTGGTGCTCACCGCCATCGTCATCAGCTTTGCCATGACCGCGCTGTTCCTGGTGGTACTGCTGGCATCCCGCGGCCTGACCGGCACCGACCATGTGGACGGCCGGGAGCGTGACGAATGAGCGGCATGAGCCAACTGATCGTCGCCCCCATCCTGCTGCCACTGCTGACTGCAGCGGTGATGCTGTTACTGGGCGAAAAACATCGCCAGATCAAGGCGCGCCTGAACCTGCTTTCAACCTTTGCCGGGTTGGCCGTCGCCGTCAGCCTGCTGCTGTGGGTGCGCACCCAGGGGCAAGCGGAATCGATCGGTGTCTACTTGCCCGGCAACTGGCCCGCACCCTTTGGCATCGTGCTGGTGGTGGATCACCTTTCAGCCCTGCTGCTGACCCTGACCGGTGTCATCGGCATCAGCGCCCTGCTGTTCGCTCGCGCCCGCTGGGATGGTGCCGGCGCCAGCTTCCATGCGTTGTTCCAGATCCAGCTGATGGGCCTGTATGGCGCCTTCCTCACCGCCGACCTGTTCAACCTGTTCGTGTTTTTCGAAGTGTTGCTGGCCGCGTCCTACGGCCTGTTGCTGCACGGCTCGGGCCGGGCACGGGTGCGTGCCGGGCTGCACTACATCGCCATCAACCTGTTCGCCTCGTCGCTTTTCCTGATTGGCGCGGCGATGCTGTACGGCGTGACTGGGACCCTCAACATGGCCGACCTGGCCCTGAAGATCCCACTGGTGCCGGAAGCCGACCGTGGCCTGCTGCACGCTGGTGCAGCGATCCTGGCCATGGCGTTCCTGGTCAAGGCCGGCATCTGGCCGCTGAATTTCTGGCTGGTGCCTGCCTATGCCTCAGCCAGTGCGCCGGTCGCCGCGCTGTTCGCCATCATGACCAAGGTTGGCCTGTACGCAGTACTGCGCCTGTGGACCCTGCTGTTTTCCGGGCAGGCCGGTGCTTCGGCGCATTTCGGCGGGCAGTGGCTGGTCTACGGGGGGCTGGTCACCCTGGCCGTTGCGGCAGTGTCGATACTGGCTGCGCAACGCCTGGAGCGCATGGCTGCACTGAGCATCCTGGTTTCCGCCGGCACCCTGCTCGGCGCGGTCGGCTTCGCCCAGCCGGCGCTCACTGGCGCTGCCTTGTTCTACCTGGTCAACTCGACCTTGGCGCTGTGCGCGTTGTTCCTGCTCGCCGAACTGGTCGAGCGCTCGCGCTCGGCCAACGAAGCGCCGCTGGATGAAGAAGAAGACGCCATACCTTCACCGCTCGAGTCGCTGCACCCACCCAAAGGCATCAACCTCGACGATGAGCAGAAGGTGGTCATCGGCCAGATCATTCCCTGGACCATGGCGTTCCTTGGCCTGAGCTTCATCGCCTGCGCCCTGCTGATCATCGGCATGCCGCCGCTATCCGGGTTCGTCAGCAAGCTCAATCTGATCAGCGCGCTGTTCAACCCACAGGGCTTGGGCATGCCAACCGAGCACCCCCTGTCGGTGGCGGGCTGGGTGTTGGTGGCCTTGCTGATCCTCTCGGGCATGGCCTCGCTGATCGCTTTCGGCCGGGTCGGCATCCAGCGTTTCTGGAAGCCCGAAGAACGCCCTTCACCGGTGCTGCGGCGCTACGAGTGCTTGCCCATCGTAATCCTGCTCGGCCTGTGCATCATCCTCAGCTTCAGGGCTGAACCATTGCTGCGCTACACACAGGACACCGCGGCCAGCCTGCAGGCACCGGACGCCTATATCGACGCCGTGATGGCTGCCCGCCCCATCCCTGGCCCGACCTCACTCGACGTACAGGTGCAGCCATGAGCCGACTGTTCCCCGCTCCGCTGCTGTCCGCTGCATTGTTCGTACTGTGGCTGCTGTTGAACCTGTCGGTCAGCCCCGGCAACCTGTTGCTGGGCGCAGCACTTGGCGTGCTGGCCCCGCTGCTGATGGCACCGCTGCGCCCGCAGTACGCACATGTGCGCAAACCGTGGGTGGTGGCAAGGCTGATTGGCCGGGTCGGCATCGATGTCATCCATTCCAACCTGCTGGTGGCCATCGGTGTGCTGCGCGCCGGGCAACGCCCGCCCCGCTCGGCCTTCGTGCACATCCCGCTGGACCTGCGCGACGCCCACGGCCTCGCGGCACTGTCGATGATCACCACTGTAGTGCCCGGCACTGTATGGTCGGAACTGGCCCTGGACCGCAGCGTGCTGCTGCTGCATGTGTTCGATCTGAGCAACGAAGCGGCCTTCATCGAGCACTTCAAGCTCACCTACGAACGCCCGTTGATGGAGATCTTCGAATGACAGGCCTGCTCGCCAACGCAGTCCTCGCCAGCCTGTTCATCTTCGCCCTGGCCATGGGCCTGGCGTTGATCCGGCTATTTCGCGGCCCCTCCGCCCAGGACCGGGTGCTGGCGCTGGACTACTTGTACATCCTGGCCATGCTGACGATGCTGGTGCTGGGCATCCGCTACGCCAGCGATACCTACTTCGAGGGCGCACTGCTGATTGCCCTGTTCGGCTTTGTAGGCTCGTTCGCTTTGGCCAAGTTCCTGCTGCGTGGTGAGGTGATCGAATGACCGAAACCCTTGAACTGCCATTCTGGCTCGAACTGGTCACGGCCGCGCTGCTGTTGCTCGGCAGCCTCTTCGCACTGATCGGCGCCATTGGCCTGCTGCGCCTGAAGGACTACTTCCAGCGCATGCACCCACCAGCACTGGCTTCGACCATCGGCGCCTGGTGCGTGGCACTGGCATCGATCATCTACTTTTCCTGGCTCAAGGGTGGCCCGGTGCTGCACGCCTGGCTGATCCCGATCCTGCTGTCGATCACCGTGCCGGTCACGACACTGCTGCTGGCCCGAGCGGCGCTGTTCCGCAAGCGCATGTCGAATGAAGCTGTACCTGAAGAAGTGAGCAGTGGCCGCGATCGCGGCCACTGAAACGGCTGGTCTCAGCCTTGGGACAGGCGCTGCAACTCGCGCCTTACCATGGCGGCATAAGGTGGCGGGCTCAGCTGATACAGCTGGGCCGCCACCCAGCTCAGCCAGCCCCCGCCCATTACCTCACGCTGCGCCAACAGACGCTGGGCCTCGGCCAAGGCTTGCGCCTGGTGCTGCCGATGAAACTCGGCACGCGTGCCAGGCACTTCGTCACTTTCGCTCATTCACTGGCCTTGAAAGTGGTCAGCTCGCCCTTGCGCCACTTGGCGACTTTGCCGGTCACCGTCTTGAGCAACTTGCCCAAGCCTTCTTGAACCTGTTGCTGCGCGGCGAACACCAGCATCACACCCTGGCCTTCGCGGAACACGATGCCCTCGCCTTCCGGCACCGAAACAAATGCGTAGTCGCCCACACCGTAGACGTTCAGCTTGATTTCGCGAAAGCGCATTTCCAGTTTGCCACCCTCGCGGCTAGGCAAGACGGCAGCGCGGAAGTGATCGCCAACTTTCAGCTCCAGGCGCTGCTTGTCATCGACCACCAGGGCACTTTCGGTGTCGATTTCGGCCATGTACAGGCCTTCGGGGTTCTGTTCGGTGACATAGATGAAACGGCCCTGAAACAGCTTGGCCAACTTACCGCGCAAATCGCCCAAGGCAAACAAGGCGTGGGTATCCAGTGTACTGACTGCCAATGAAGTAATCCTCAAACCGGTGACATCCGCCCTCACTCGGAGTCGGTGAGGCGCGGCCATTTCAATTCGATAGGCGAAAAGAATAATAAAGTGATGCACGAAACGTCTGTGCCTGCTGACGATGCAGCATGCAGGAAACTTTACTCTGGCTCGCCAGATATGGCCTCAAAGCAGGCTTTCGGCATATTCCCTATCAGGGAAGCGTAATGTCTGACAACAAACCCGCCAGAAAAGATGCGATAGATAACTGCAAGCCCCTCGGCAGAACGGGCTCAGGTATCCATCAGCGCATTACCGGGGAATGAATATGCACGAAAACACTGAAATCCGTCGAGAGGTAAAGAACATTTCTTACCTCGCATGCGTCAATAACAGGCCGCGCTATGTCGTCATACCCGCGGGTATCGAGTTCTTCCACGTTACCGAAAGCGCCACTGGCAGGGTCAAGGGCTTTCGCCGACTGCACCGCGATGCCTGCGCCCTGGCCCGCAGCCTGGAAGCCTGAAACCGCTCAAGCGGCGTGACCTTCCTGCAAGAGTTGCAACCAGGCGGCCTGGCATTCCATGGCTTCGCCACGGGTGGCGAACGCTGTACCACGGCGCTCGCCATTGACCAAAACCACCCAACATACCCGCTTGCCCAGTGCCTGCAGGCTCGCTGGCACACCTGAACCGATCATGACCGCTACATCGACTCGGCTGTTCATCATTCCCTCCGGCACTTAGATAGCACCCTAACGATAAGGTCATGATACGCCCAGCAACTGTCGTGTAACAGCGCATCCTGGTACAGCTGTGTTACGCCCTGAGCAACAAATGCCGCAGGCGCTTCACGCAAGAAACGCAAAAAGCCCCAGGGATTGCTCCGTGAGGCTTTGCGCACTGCGCCGGGTCAGACCTGACGCTGGTGGCGGTCGAGCTGCTCGTGGCGCTCCTGGGCTTCGATGCAGTACTTGGTGGTCGGGCTGATCAGCAGGCGCTTCAGGCCAATCGGCTCACCGCTGTCATCACACCAGCCGAAGCTCTCGTCAGAGATGCGGTCCAGGGCCATTTCCAGCTGCGGCAGCAAGCGCTGATCACGGTCGATGGCATTGACCAGCCAGCTACGCTCTTCTTCGACCGACGCCACGTCGGCAGGATCCGACGGGGTGTCCAGGCCTTCGATGGTGGCACGGCTCAGCTCGATGCGTTCATGGGTTTCGACTTTCATCGCCTGCAGCAGGCCAGCAAAGAAAGCCAGCTGGTCAGCGTTCATGTAGTCATCGGCCGACATGGCCAGCAACTGTTCCTTGGTCATCGATTTCTCTATGAAAAAATGTGCATTTGGGCGATTCAGGTGCCGCCGACGCCTCGGCATCGGCAGCGGAATTCTTCAAGCGCCAACCGGCACTCTTTTACAGGGGGCGGCAGTCTAAGGCGCTACGTCGCCTTGAGCAACAGCAATCATGGGAGAAATTGCCCGAATGGATCTGGAATCCGCCCGCTGGCACCCTTGCCCGGCTCGAAAAGAAAGCGTCACGGTATACCAAGGTATACCGTGACGCTGACTCGTCCGCTGCATGCACCAAGGCAAAACGCAGCAAGCGGCACTGCTGCTAAAGCACCCTGCTCGCTTCAACGGTCCTTGAATTGTGCCTCGCGCTTGGCAATGAAAGCCGCCATGCCTTCTTTCTGATCTTCGGTGGCAAACGCGGCGTGGAACACCCGACGCTCGAAGCGCACACCTTCGCTGAGGGTCACCTCGAAAGCGCGGTTGACGCTTTCCTTGACCATCATGCTCACCGGAATCGACTTGCTGGCAATGGTTGCAGCGACCTTCAGTGCTTCTTCCAGCAACTGCGCCTGCGGCACGATGCGCGCCACCAGGCCGGCGCGTTCGGCTTCTTCGGCGCCCATCAGGCGGCCGGTCAGGCACAGTTCCATGGCCTTGGCCTTGCCCACCGCACGGGTCAGGCGCTGGGTGCCGCCCATGCCCGGCAGCACGCCGAGGTTGACTTCCGGTTGGCCGAACTTGGCATTGTCGGCAGCGAGGATGAAGTCGCACATCATCGCCAGTTCGCAGCCACCGCCCAGGGCGAAGCCGGAGACTGCGGCGATGATCGGTTTACGCCGGTTGGCGATGCGGTCGGAATCGCTGAACAGATCGTCAACGTAGATCTGTGGGTATTGCAGTTCGGCCATTTCCTTGATGTCGGCCCCCGCGGCAAAAGCCTTGGCAGAGCCGGTGAGCACCACGCAGCCAATCTTCGGGTCACGCTCGAGCTGGTCCAGGGCCTGGTTGATCTCGCCGACGATCTGCGCATTCAGCGCGTTCAGCGCCTGGGGGCGGTTGAGGGTGATCAGGCCGACCTTGCCGTGGATGTCCAACAGGATGGTTTCGAATGCCATGCAGTCTGCTCCTTCAAAGATTGCGCGCAATGACCATGCGCTGAATGTCGCTGGTGCCTTCATAGATCTGGCAGACCCGAACGTCGCGGTAGATCCGCTCCAGCGGGAAGTCGCTCAGATAGCCATATCCGCCCAAGGTCTGCAAGGCATCCGAACAGACCTTTTCGGCCATTTCCGAGGCAAACAGCTTGGCCATCGACGCTTCCACCAGCGCCGGGCGCCCGGCGTCACGCAACGCGGCCGCGTGCAGCACCATCTGCCGCGCCACGGCGATCTTTGTTGCCATGTCGGCCAGTCGGAAGGCCACGGCTTGATGTTCGATCAATGGCTTGCCGAAGCTTTGCCGCTCATTGGCGTAGTCGCGTGCCACTTCGAAAGCCGCACGGGCCATGCCCACCGCCTGCGAGGCAATGCCGATGCGGCCGCCTTCGAGGTTGGCCAGGGCGATCTTGTAGCCCTCGCCTTCCGCACCCAGGCGGTTGGCCACGGGCACTCGCACATTGTCAAAAACAATCTGGCAGGTATCCGAGGCATGCTGGCCCAGCTTGTCCTCGACCCGCGCCACCTGGTAGCCCGGCGAGTCGGTTGGCACGATGAAGGCGCTGATGCCACGCTTGCCCGCCTCTGGATCAGTTACGGCAAAGACGATCACCACACCGGCACTCTGCCCGGACGTGATGAACTGCTTGCTGCCATTGAGCACATAGTGGTCGCCGTCAAGCCGAGCGCGTGCCTTCAGGCTGCTGGCGTCGGAACCGGCCTGCGGTTCGGTCAGGGCAAACGCCCCAAGCATCGAACCCATGGCCAGCGGGGTGAGGAACTGCGCTTTCTGCTGCTCGTTGCCGAACCGCAGGATCGGCACGCAACCCACCGAGTTGTGCACGCTCATGATGGTCGAGCAGGCGCCGTCACCGGCAGCGATCTCCTCCAGCGCCATGGCGTAGGCCACATAACCGGTGTCACTGCCGCCCCACTGCTCCGGCACCAGCATGCCGAACAGCCCGAGCCCGGCCATTTCCTCGATGGCCTCTTTCGGGAAGCGGTGCTCCTTGTCCCATTGCTCGGCAAACGGTTTGAGGCGCTCCTGGGCAAAGGCGCGTACCGCATCGGCGATCTGTTGTTGCTCGTCAGTTACCAGCATGGTTCACCTCAATACAGGCATTCGACAGCCATGGCCGTGGCCTCGCCACCGCCGATGCAGATGGCTGCCACACCGCGACGCAGGTTGTTCTGGCGCAGGGCTGACAGCAGCGTCACCAGAATGCGCGCGCCCGAGGCGCCGATCGGGTGGCCCAGCGCGCACGCGCCACCATGGATATTGACCTTGTCGTGCGGCAGGTCGAGGTGCTTCATGGCCGCCAGGGTCACCACGGCAAACGCTTCGTTGATCTCGAACAGGTCGACTTCACCCAGGCTCCAGCCCGTGCGCTTCATCAGTTTGTCGATTGCACCTATCGGCGCGGTCGGGAACAGTGCCGGGGTGTCGGCGAAGGCAGCATGGCCATGGATTACCGCCAACGGCTTGAGGCCGCGCTTGTCAGCTTCGGAGCGGCGCATCAGTACCAGCGCCGCGGCACCGTCGGAAATCGAACTGGAGTTGGCAGCAGTCACCGTACCACCTTCGCGGAAGGCCGGCTTGAGCAGGGGGATCTTGTCCAGGCGCGCCTTGGGCGGTTGTTCGTCGTCTTTGATGACGCGCTTTTCCTTGCCCTCAGTGACCTCTACCGGCACGATCTCGGCGGCAAAGCGGCCACTCTTGATAGCGTCCTGGGCGCGGGTCAGCGAGGCGATGGCGAACTGGTCCTGGGCTTCGCGGCTGAAGGCGTTGGCCTGGGCGCAGTCTTCGGCAAAGGTGCCCATCAGGCGGCCTTTGTCATAGGCGTCTTCCAGACCGTCCATGAACATGTGGTCGATGATCTTGCCGTGGCCCATGCGGTAGCCGCCACGGGCCTTGTCCAGCAGGTATGGTGCGTTGGTCATGCTTTCCATGCCACCGGCCACCACCACATCGGCGCTGCCTGCCAGCAACAAGTCATGGGCCATGATCGCCGCCTGCATGCCCGAGCCACACATCTTGTTCAGCGTGGTGCACGTGGTGTGCTTATCCAGGCCGGCACCCAGTGCAGCCTGACGTGCAGGTGCCTGGCCCTGGCCGGCTGGCAAAACGCAGCCGAACAGCACCTGCTCGACGCTGGCATGATCGATGCCAGCGCGCTCGACGGCGCCGCGGATGGCGGCGCTGCCCAGCTGCGGCGCGGTCAGGCTCTTGAGGTCGCCCTGCAGGCCGCCCATGGGCGTGCGTACGGCACTGACGATGACAATCGGGTCGTTACTGAGGCTCATGATCGGACTCCTTACTTGGCAGCCATGCGCAGTGCACCGTCGAGGCGGATCACCTCGCCGTTGAGCATGCTGTTCTCGATGATATGGCGCGCCAGCGCTGCGTATTCCTGCGGGCGCCCCAGGCGCGGTGGGAACGGCACGCCGGCGGCCAGTGAAGCGCGCACTTCCTCGGTCATGCCGGCCATCATCGGTGTTTCGAAGATGCCGGGGGCAATGGTCATCACGCGGATGCCGAAGCGCGCCAGCTCACGCGCGGCGGGCAAGGTCAGGCTGGCGATGGCGCCTTTGGATGCAGCATAGGCGGCCTGGCCGATCTGGCCGTCGTAGGCGGCAATGGAGGCAGTATTGATGATCACGCCACGCTCGCCTCCTTCGTCCGCAGCGCCTTCAGCCATGGCAGCGGCAGCCAGGCGCAACAGGTTGAAGCTGCCGACCAGGTTGACGTTGATGACTTTGGCGAAGCTGGCAAGGCCATGCGGGCCCTGCTTGCCCAGCACCTTCTCGGCGCCGACGATGCCGGCGCAGTTGACCAGCCCGTTGAGGCTGCCGAAGGCGCTGACCGCCGCATCGACCGCTGCCTGGGCGGCCTGCTCGTCACTGATGTCAGCCACTGCGAAGCGGGCGTTTTGACCCAGCTCGCGGGCTTTGGCCTCCACGGCCTGGGCATTGAGGTCAACCAGCATGACCTTGGCGCCGGCCTCGACCAGCATCTGCGCGGTGGCAGCGCCCAGCCCCGAAGCGGCGCCGCTGACGATGAAGTGTTTATTGGCTATCTGCATGATCGGTTTCCTTTCAAGCGCTGGCAGGGGTGGCCTGTTGCGCGTGTTGTTTGGCGACTTCCTGATTGCGCAGGATGAAGCGTTGCAGCTTGCCGCTCGGGGTCTTTGGCAACTCGCTGACGAATTCGATTTCGCGGGGGTAGGCATGGGCGTAAAGGCGTTGGCGCACATGCTGACGCAGGGTTTCTTCCAGCTGAGCGTCGCCTTGATAGCCTTTGGCCAGCACGACGAACGCCTTGATCAGCTCGGTGCGCTCAGGGTCCGGTTTGCCGATCACCGCTGCCTCTATCACCGCCGGGTGCTCGATGAGCGCGCTTTCCACGTCGAACGGGCCGACCCGGTAACCTGAAGTAGTGATCACGTCGTCACTGCGACCGACGAAGCTGATGCTGCCGTCAGGGTTCAGCTCCACGGTGTCACCGCTGAGGTAGTACTTGCCGACGAAGGCTTTGGTGGGCACGCCGTGATAACCGCCAAACCAGCACAAGGGCGATTGCTCACGGTCCACGGCCAGTATCCCTGGCTGGCCGGCCGGCAATTCGGCACCTTGCTCATCCAGCACGACGATGCGGTGGCCGGGGATGGCAAAACCGGCTGAGCCCAGGTGCACCGGATGTGCCAGGCCATGGTGGTTGCACAGCACCATGCCCAGTTCGGTCTGACCGTAGTGATCGTGGATGGTCACACCCAGTTCGTCGGTGAACCAGCGAATCACCTCGGGGTTGAGCGGTTCGCCGGCGCTGCTGACCACCCGCAGGCGGCCTTTGATCGGCGAGGAAAACTCACTGCCTGCAGCGATCAGCAGCCGATAGGCCGTTGGTGAGCCGGCCAGGTTGCTGATGCCCAGTTTGTCGATGATGCGTGCGCAGCTCTCGACGCTGAACGGGCCATCGTAGAAAGTCGTGGCGTGGCCCAGTGACAAAGGGCCGGTGACTGCGTAATAGAGGCCGTAGGCCCAGCCTGGGTCGGCCAGGTTCCAGAAGTTGTCCTGCGGCCGCAGGTCGATGGCATCGCGCATGTAGCCCTGGAACGCGACGATGGCACGCAAGGGAACTTCGAGTGGCTTGGCCGGGCCTGTGGTGCCTGAGGTGAACATCAGCAGGAAAGGGTCGTCGCCCGTGCGCATGACGGGCTCACACTCGTCAGCTACACCTTCAAGGCAACCATGGAAATCCAGCTCGCCAGCACGTGCCTGCACGGTGATGACCGTCGGACAATCATGAACATCATCCAGCTTGGCGCGGTTGTGCCGGTCGGTGACGACGACGCACGCAGCCGATTGCTCCAGACGATGCTCGATGGCCTTGGGGCCGAACGCGGTGAACAGCGGCTGGTAGACCGCGCCCAGGCGCCAGGTGGCGAGAATCGTCACCAGCAACTCCGGGGTGCGCGGCATCAAGCCTGCAACGCGGTCGCCAGCGCCAACACCCTGGGCCCTGAGCACGTTGGCAAAGCGCGCCGCCAAGGCCGCCAGCTCATCGAAGGTATACCGCTTACTGTCGCCATCGCGGCCTTCCCACAGCAGCGCCAGCTTGCCTCCACCCACATGCCGGTCGCAGCATTCGACACAGGCATTGAGGGCCGTCAATTGGCCTTGCAGCGCTGCGCGGGCAGCCTGGGCATGGTCGAACGAACGGGCGGCATCAGCGTAATCACGCATCGTCAGACTCCTGGTTCTTATTGTTGGAGTGCACCATTGGTCTGACGATGTTGTCGCTACATGCTCTGCCTAGCAATGGCCAAAGCTGTCAATCTGGATGACCGGTTTGGTCGGCAGGTGGCAGTACTGGATCCGCGTCGGCCTCCAACATCGGGGTGGTCAAGAGGATGACCAACCGGTTCTTCATTTCCTCAAGTTCTTTCAACATCAAATCGGATTGGTCTTTATATTCCTGGCTGGTCATTTCAGACATCCGGTCATCTAGCGCTGCTTGTTTTTCATGGGACTGCTCAAGAATGGTAGCGAACTCATCCGCGTGTTGCTTTTCCAGCCATTCCCTCCAGAACTTCTGCTGGCTCAAGAAGGCCGCCTTGGCTTCGACGGTTTCCGCGTCCGCCACAAAGGATCGTGCGGCATCCAAAGCATTCTTTGTGATTTCACGTTTGACGAGGTTCTCATACAACATCGAGCTCGGCTGGCCTGGCAGCCTCATCTCGTCGGCCAACTGCAACCGGAAATAAAGACTGACCTCGACGGCATCAAGGTTTGGGTGGGCATTGATGAACGTGCCAATATACTCCTTCAGTCGATTCAACCGGAACAAGCCTTGGCCCAAGTCCAGCAATGCCTGTTGCTGTTTACCCTCTGCTGCAGCGCGCATTGTGTTGTTCGCCAATGCGAGAAGATAAAGCTCGCTGAAAAGATCGATGACGTCATCCCCACACGTAACCTCGGCCCCCGCGTAGTTACGAACATCATCGGCCAGCGTCTCGGAGGTGTCCATAGCATCAAGCAGCGTCCACACTCGAGTAGTAAGCTCAGTCCGATGGACTTGATAATCGCTGCTGTCCTGCAGCCTCCTCAGAATTTCTTTTAATTCCTCATTGCTTTGCCCGTCGAACAATCGATCCCACCTCGCCCCACGCGCTTCGGCCTCCTCACCATTTACCCAGAGCGCCCTGGCAGCCAGCTCCGGCGGAGCAGGCTGTGGGGCGGGCCGATGGACAGGCGCAGGGCGCGCATACAGGCGGTCCAGTTCCGCTGCCTCAACTGCGCTCCGATCCAACAGAATCGAAGCACGAAATGTATACGGCATTTCCCGGATGGCCGCCGGAACATCGCGCAGGTAATTGGACCGCAGGTCGATCCGGTACAGTAGTCGACACTGTTCCAACCCTGCTGGCCATTCCAGCAGCCCGCACTGCCTCAGGCTCAGGCGCCTCAGCGATGAAGCCCAATTGGCCACACTCAGGCGGCGAATCGCCGGATTGAAACTGAGGTCCAGATCCTCCAGGCGGGTCAGTGGGCTGAGCGCTGCAACTGCACTCTCGCGGCTGCGGATGCGATTGTAAGAGAGCGCCAGCCTTTCAAGAAATCGTAGATGCCGAATGCCGAGCGGTAGCGCCTCCAGGCGGTTACGCGACATGTTCAGACGGCGAAGGTGCCCGAAGCAACTGAAGAAGCTGTCGGGAATTGCCTGAAGGTCGGTATTGACCATCGTCAGGGAGGTGACGTGATGGAAGTCGATCGCAGCATCCAGTTCAGGTAGGCTGCTCACGCTATGGCTGCCAAGGTCCAGCACAAAGCCGCGCACAGTATTCTCCTGGACATCGATCGGCAATTGCCTGCGCCAAGCTGCTTGCAACCTTTGCGCAAGCATGCGACGCGCTGCCCGTTCAGCTCGTGCCCCGTCAGCGATCCACGTGGCCAGCCGACTGTCGAGCAGATAGTAGTTCTGCTCTTCTTGAATCAGGGCTGCGTAAGGGTTGGCAGCGTCCAGAATGCGATTCAAGTGCTCATCGATCTGCCTGGGTGTATCACCCCGATAGAGCCTGGACAACCGCCGCCGAACCCTCCACCCCGGGCCCCGCTCATTAGAAACGCTGCCGCCCAGCGGATACCCTACACGGCCATCTTTCAATCGCTGCCCCGGATTGAACCAGCCCTGCTGCTCCTGCCAGCCCAATTGCCTCACCAGCTTCTGCCGGCCTGCGGGCAGCAAATTGACGACTTGCCGCCGCAGCTCGCCAGCCTGATCATGGCTGCCCAGGCTGAGGGCGGCTTTCTCTTCCGATGTCAGTAACGTGACGATGGCCTGGAAGAAGTCATCAGGAACACTGCTCTGCTCAGGGCACTCCAGGCCGTTCGTGTCATACAGCACAAAGGCGCTCTCCTTGCGTGCCAGTATGACCCGACCTGCCTCCGGCTCTTGCGAGTTGAGCACTGCCAGCAGGCGCCCCTCCGCCGAGCCAAAGCGCAATTCCACGCGTTTGTTGAAAGACCAATGGTCAAGCCGTGAAAGCAACCCGAGCGCCAACTCGCCGCTTTCATCGCTGTACGCGTTGCGCAGCATCACGCCTTGCACTGCATGATTAAGCCTGGCGAGCTGAAGCAGAGAACGCGCCTTGGTCGCAACTGGCAACGGCAGCCGTTCCAGCAACACGATCTCTTCACGCTGGTCGGCACTGACCTGACTGGCCAAGTCGCTGGCATAATCGTTCGGCAAGCCAGCAAAATCGCGTTTGAGCACCCGCACGACAGGGTCAGTACCTGACTCCACAGATGTCAGAAAATCGAACAGGTCATGGCGTAGTTCGCTCTGTTGCTCGAGGATAGCCGCAGAACGCTCGGCACTTTCCATCTCGGCCAAGCCGGGGCGTGTCTTGCACCACTCGAGCAGGGCCTGGTCATCAACCTCGGTCGCGCCGGCGGCCACAGTACTGAAGAAGCGCTCGATCCGTTCATCTGCCTCGAAACGGCGCAGTGTTTCGCGCACGTTGGCCGGCAAGGGGCGGTTATCCACCAGGGTGCCACGCAGTTCGTCCACATCGCTGCAGCTCGCCTGCAGTACCTGCTGGGCGCGCTGCTGATCAAGGGGTGGCTCTTGCGGCCAAAGACGGGCGAGCATCTGCTGTGCATCATTCCAGTCCATGGGCGAGTCGTCAGGCAGCAGCCACAGGCGCTCGGCGTTGCGCTGCAGCACCGGCCCATAAGCCTGTGGCCGGTCCGGATGAACCAGCCGCCTGGCCCCATTTTCACTCGGTTGATGCACCTCGTAGTGGTGCTCGCCAGCCTTCAGCCAACGGCGGTTACCACTGCTATACAGGCCATCCTCCCCGAGGGTTGCGTCATCCGGCAACCCGCTCTCGTAGAGACTCAGGTCGCCGTTCCACAGCCCTTGGGTGTCATCGTCCAACGCGACTGTTTCCAGGCCATCGGCGAGCACTTTATCGACAGCAAGACCTACAGCGGCACCAATACCCACCCCAACCGCCGTGGCTGCAGCGATTTGCGCCACGTTCAGTGCATGCTGCAACGCCTCGTGATCATGCCCCTTGGCCCAGTCTGCAACCCCTTCGAAGACTTGGGTGCAAACATCTTTCAGCAACGTCCCCAGCAGCACGACCCCTACCGCCGGGATGAAGAATGCGGCTAGCCCGGCCATCTCCCAGCCAAGCGACTTCCAGTCCTCCAGACGTTGGCGGCTGGCCTTGGCATCCGCATCTGTAGTAGGCACAAGCAGTACCTTGGCATCTGCGCGCACACGTTCGACCTGCGTATCCACCCATCTTGCAAAGACCGAACCGTGACCGGTATCGCCTTCGATCTCCAGATCGGGTAGCGCATCGCTCAAGCGCAACTGCAGCTGACGGAAAAACGCGTTGCGATCATCCAAAGCGATCAACTGCAGCAATTCATGCAGGTAATGCTCCTGCATGAGGTCGGTTACCATTTCTTTTTGCAGGTCATGCGTTGAACTGTGCCAGCGCAATGGATTGCGAGCGTCGGCAGGCATGTAGGTAACCACACCGGCATTGTCACCATCGGCAGTTTGCAACTGGATGATCAGCGCCTCATGAACGCGTACGCCCAGTATGGACATCAAACCAGGATACGCCGTGAGCCTGTGCTCGGTGCCCGTCGCGCTAGCGCCTTCGACGTAGTATTCCAGTGCGGCTTTCACGTCGCTGTCGATCTTGCGCTTCAGAAACGCAACGTGCACGGCTAGCTTGAACCCCGCAAGTTTGTCCGTGCTCAGCAGTGCCTTGTTCTGGGTGAAATGTCGCTCAAGCAACGTCTGGTACTGTTTTCCGGCATCCAGTTCGCGGCACGCTTCGATCAATTGCGCGGTGTGGCCAATGACCTCTTCATCATCTCGCTGGATAACCAGACCGCTGCCGCTCAGCGGTGTGACGCCTGCGGCAAAGTTCTGCATCAGGCGCGGCAGCGCAGGCTGCACTTCCCAAGATTCCTGAATATGGGGAGTGGATTGCCCTACCTCCTCGCGGATCTTTCTTCGCCATTGCAGCGTGGTCAGTGTCTGCCCGCTGGGCAGCATGCTTGCCAGAGCTTCGGAGTACATGCTCTCGGCGAATACCTTTAGGGGCGCTACTGCCTTGGTCGCGTCAGCCACGGCCACCTGGCTGGCTCTATGGTTGGCGATCAATACCCGCAACTTGTAAATGTTCGCTGCAGAAGCACCTTTGATCCATTGAGGGAGCGACTGGGTGAAAGCGTCAGCGGCTTTTTTCATCTCGCCGGCAGTGATACTGCCGCGAATACTGGGTGTAGCTGGAAATTGTCGCATGAGGAACCCTCTGTTCTTGAGAGGGCACAATCTTTCACCCATACCGTGGAAGGTTCAGAGGGAAGCGAAACAGTAGCCACAGCAAATCCGGGAGCGGCGCCCCTCAGCAGTGGGGACCGCGTGCCTGGACCAGCGCTCGGTAATGGCCTGGATTGCAGCCGAACCACTTGCGAAATGCCTTGTAAAACGAACTGCTGTCGGCAAACCCCAGGCGTTCGGCGATGTCCGCCATGGAGGGGTCAAGATCGCTGAGCCAGGTGATCGCCAATTCGCGTCGCACGCTGTCCTTCAGCCCCTGGTAGGTCTGCCCTTCCTCGGCCAAACGCCGGCGCAAGGTGGAAGGCGACAGACACAGTTGCCGGGCCAGCGCGTCGGCATCGGGCCACTGATTCGGGTGCCGATGCAGCAGGTCGTTGCGCACGCGCCGCCCCAGGCTGGCAGGGTCGCGATACTTGACCAGGATGTTTCCAGGCGCTTCGGCCAGAAAGCGCTGCAACTCTTGCGGCGTCCGTTTAAGTGGCAGGTCAAGGCTGTCGGCGGCAATGATCATGCGCGTGCGCTGCCTGTCGAATTGCAGGCTTTCCGAGAACATGACCCGGTAATCATCGCAGAAAGAGGGCTCGGAGCAACGCAGGTCGATGGCCAGGATCGGGATGCGGCGCCCCGCCAGCCAGCAGGCGACACCATGCACGATCATCCAGAAGGTGAAGTAAGTAAACGCCCGGCGCGGCTGATCGCAGGGTTCGTTGATGACGATTTCGGCCAGGCTCTGCTGGCGCACCAGGCTGGGCTGCAGGTCTTCGAGCATCAGCGAAAGGAAGCCGAGCGCAACCTCCAGGCCCTCGCCCAGGGTAGGCTGGGCCATGGCCGCACGGCTCAGGAATGCCAGGCTGCCCACTGGCAGGCCACGCCGGTCCATGGCAAAGAATTCATCGTTGCAACGCCGTGCCAGCAGCCGCCACAACCGCGCATAGGCCTCGGCAGGCACCCGCGCCTGCGGCAGTTCAAGCTGCGCAGGGTCGATACCGGCACGCATCAGCACGCCGAGATCGGCTTGCCCATTGGGGCAAGTCTGCAACAGCGCTTCACGCACCAGTTGCATGGAGATGGTGTCTTTTTCGCTCATCGGCCATCCAGGCTGCTCTGTGCCGGCCATGTTAGGCCTGGCAAGGGAAAATGTCAGCGCTGTATCACTGGCTCTGCGCCAACCCCATGAAGGCCTGGATCAACCGCAGTTCACGCCGCCGGTCCAGGCAGCCGATCATGTGCTGGTTGACCAGCCCCTTGCCCGCCAGCGGCCTTGCCACCACACGCGGGTCGTTGGCCACTTCGGTCGACGAAACCACCCCCACCCCCAGTTCCGAGGCCACCGCCTCGGTCACGGCTTCCCGGCTGTCGAGCTCGAGCAGCACACGTGGCTGCACGCCCGCCGCGGCGCAGGCTTTGTCGAACGTACGGCGGGTCGTCGAACTGGGCTCGCGCAAGACCATGATCTGCTGGTGCAGTTGCGCCAACGGCAAGTCACCTTCGCCGCTCGCCCAGGCATGGCCGGCCGGTAGCAGCGCACACAACTGCGACTCGCACAGGGCCTGCAGATACAGGCCCTTGCGCGGCTCGATCTCGGTCAGCACGGCGACATCGGCGTGCTCCGACAGCAGCGCCGCCAGTGTTTCCTGGGCATTACCCAGGCGCAGATTGACGGTGATGCCCGGATAGCGCTCGCGTAACTGGGCGAGCATCGGCATGACCCGGTGTGGCCCGTCCGCAGCCACTTCCAGCCGACCGGTAAGCAACTGCCGGTTGGCCTCGAGCATCGCCTGGGCCTCTTCCGCCAGGCCGAACATCGCGCGAGTGATGGCCGCCAGTCGGGTGCCCTCCTCGGTCAGTTCGACGCGCCGGGCAGTACGGCGCAACAGGGTGATCTGGTAGTGCTCCTCCAACGCCTTGACATGCCCGGTAACCGCCGGCTGGCTGATGAACAGGCGTGCCGCGGCACGGGTGAAGCTGCCCTCCCGGGCGACGGCATCGAAGGCACGCAGCTGAAACAGGTTCATATTTATCGGCCTGACTTATAGCTCGGATAACAACAAACAATTTGATTGATAGGCAGGCGAATTGCAACCTAGGCCCCGTAGTTTCAGCGCCAGATTTTCCGGCTGACCACCCGCCGCTTGTGAGGAACCACGGAATGAGCAACGCCCCGATCCTGCTGACCCCCGGCCCCCTGACCACCTCCGCCCGCACCCGCCAAGCCATGCTGGTGGACTGGGGCTCCTGGGACCGCGACTTCAATCAACTCACCGCCAGTGTCTGCGAACAGCTGCTGGCAATCATCGACGGCAGCGCCAGCCACCACTGCGTCCCCCTGCAGGGCAGCGGCACCTTCGCCGTGGAAGCCGCCATCGGCACCCTGGTACCGCGCGATGGCAAGGTGCTGGTGCTGATCAACGGTGCCTATGGCCAACGCCTGGCGAAGATCTGCAAGGTACTGGGGCGCACCTACAGCACCTTCGAGACCGCCGAGGACCAGCCGACCACCGCCACCGACGTTGACCGCCTGCTGGCCGCCGACCCTGCGGTGACCCACGTGGCGCTGATCCACTGCGAAACCAGCACCGGCATCCTCAACCCGTTGCCAGAGATTGCCCAGGTGATCAAGCGCCACGGCAAACGCCTGATCATCGATGCCATGAGTTCGTTCGGCGCGCTGCCGATCGATGCCCGCGAGATCCCCTTCGAAGCGCTGATCGCCGCCTCCGGCAAATGCCTGGAAGGTGTACCCGGCATGGGCTTCGTCTTCGCTGAAAAAGCCGCCCTGGCCGCTGCCGAAGGCAACGCCCACTCGCTGGCCATGGACCTGCACGACCAGTACACCTACATGGCCAAGACCGGCCAGTGGCGCTTCACCCCGCCGACCCATGTGGTCGCCGCCCTGCATGAGGCGCTGCAGCAATACAACGAGGAAGGTGGCCTGCCTGCCCGTCACCAGCGCTACGCCAGCAACTGCAAGACCTTGCTCGACGGCATGGCCGCCATCGGCCTGCGCAGCTTCCTGCCAGCGGATATCCAGGCGCCGATCATCGTCACCTTCCATGCGCCGAACGACGCCCGCTACCAGTTCAAGGACTTCTACGAGCGGGTAAAGGCCAAGGGCTTCATTCTCTATCCGGGCAAGCTGACCCAGGTCGAAACCTTCCGCGTCGGCTGCATCGGCGTGGTCGGCCCGGACGGCATGCAGGCCGCCGTGAATGCCGTGGCCGAGGTGCTGCGGGAAATGGAAGTGCTGGACATCTGACCCTTTGCCCAACCGAACTCAGGAATTAGCGCACATGAATTACAACAACCCCACCCAGCTGCAAGCCGCGATCCTCGACTGGGCCGGCACCGTGGTCGACTTTGGCTCGTTCGCCCCGACGCAGATATTCGTCGAGGCTTTCGCCGAGTTTGACGTCCAGGTTTCCATCGAAGAAGCCCGAGGCCCGATGGGCATGGGCAAGTGGGATCACATCCGCACCCTGTGCGACGTACCAGAAATCGCCGAGCGCTACCGCAAGGTGTTCGGCCGCACCCCCACCGACGACGACGTCACCGCTATCTACAACCGTTTCATGCCGCTGCAGATCGAAAAGATCGCCGTGCACTCGGCACTGATCCCCGGTGCCCTGGACACCCTCACAGGCCTGCGTCAGGGCGGCCTGAAGATCGGTTCGTGCTCGGGCTACCCGAAGGTGGTGATGGACAAGGTGGTGGAACTGGCCGCGAAGAATGGCTATGTCGTCGACCATGTGGTGGCCACCGACGAAACCCCGAACGGCCGCCCATGGCCAGCCCAGGCCCTGGCCAACGTCATTGCCTTGGGCATCGACGATGTGGCGGCCTGCGTGAAGGTTGACGACACCGTGCCGGGCATCCTGGAAGGCCGCCGTGCCGGCATGTGGACCGTGGCGCTGGTGTGCTCGGGCAACGCCTTGGGCCTCACCTGGGAAGGCTATCGGGCCTTGAGCTCGGAGAAGCTTGAAAGCGAGCGCAAGCGTATTCACGCGATGTTCGAGAGCTCACGCCCGCATTACCTGATCGACACCATCAATGAACTGCCAGAGGTAATCGCTGATATCAACCAGCGCCTGGCCAAAGGCGAGATGCCGCAGGCGTTCTGACCGCTCGACGTCGAGCCCATCGCGGGCAAGCCCACTCCCAAGGTTCACATCGAGCCTGAAGGAGCGGGCTTGCCCGCAACAGCATCTGGGCAGATTGCCTGGCCCGCGTGGCGCCTACCCTCTGTTGCGCTCAAGGCTGCGAATGAGCTGCGCGCTGACCTGCAGTCTCAATGCATGGGTATCGGCGTCCTGCTCATTGTTCACCTCACCCAGGCGGTTTCGATACTCAAGCTCACCCAGTTGCGCACGCTGCCCTTCGATCACATTGCGCCTCTCTTCATAGAGTTGTGCCAGGTCCCTGAAAGCATCAGCATACTCCAGGGCCAGAAAACGCTGCCAGAATGCCCGGCGGCAAAGGCTGCCTGCCAGATGTTCCGGTGTTTCGGTTTCACGTAACGCACGCATTGCCTGGAGCAACTGCTCTTCGGTTATCTGTCCGTTCGGTGAACTGCGCATTGCCCATGGCTGCAGGGGCAGGTTCAAGCGTTGCCGCAGACGCACTCGGTAGCCAAGGACAATGGCCGTGCGGTCAACAGGTAACCTTGACTGTTCACGTCGGGCAACATCCCTGCGGGCAAACTGATCCAGAAAATCCAGGCGCATGAGCGTGCGCCCCAACTCCACCAGCTCGCCACCGCGCCCAACAGCCACACGGCCTTCAGCCCGAACGATACGCAAACGCAGTGATAGCTGGCTGAAACGTTCGATGGCTGCGTTGCCATCGGTTACCGGCGACGCGAGCAGCACGTCGACTTGCCGGCGGAACTCGGCATTGTTCTCCCTCTCCATGAGAACCCGCCACCCCTGTTCGAGCAGGTACGGCTGCGACCAACTGAAGTCGGAAAAATCAATCAACTCACCCAACAGCGAGACAAGCATCGCGCCCGGTGTCGTTGCCTGCAACGCGTCCCAGGTCGTGCCACGTTCAAACTGCGTTGAGGCATCCTCCCCCACCCACCATGCACGGATATCGATTGCCGACCTGCTCGTTTCGACCGGCTCTTCCGGGACACTATCCAATGCATGGAAACGCTGGAGGGCGACACTGCTCATGTGATTACCGTCCAGCAGGAAAGCACGACGAAACTCGTAGGGCATCTGCAGCAAGCTATGGGGAGGTACTTGCAGTTGGTTGTCGCGAAAGTCCGCTACTTCGAGAAAGCCACAGAGCTCGACACCCGTCGGCCATGCCCCCAGCTGACAGTTGCGCAAGTAGAGGCTAACCATGTGCGGTAAATGACTGAACCTCATTGAAAACTGACCGAGTGGATTGTGGCTGAGATCAAGTGAGGAGAGGCGCGGTAGACCGGTCAATGCTTCTTGGCCAGCAGCATCCAGTCGAATGTTGTTACGCGCCAAGCGTAACTCACGTAGTTCGGTCAGGTAAGAAATGCCCACGGGGATGCGCAACAGGGCATTGTTGCTCATGTTCAAAACCTGCAAATGAGGGAATGAACTGAGAAACTGTGCAGGTACTTCACTGACCGCAGTACTGCTCATGACCAACGAAGTGATGAAGCTGAAGTCCAACTGCAATGGAAACTCTGGAACGGTGGTGATGTTCAGGTCGGTCAGGCTCAGGCGCTGCCCGGCTGCGCGGCCATCGCTCGCAGGTACAACCTCGGCCTGGGCAGCCCATGCACTTCGCAAGCGTTGGGTGACGTATCCACGCGTTTGCCGCCTGGCATCATTGAGTTCACTGCCCTGCCAGCGCTGCAGGGCTCTTTCCAGCTGCTCATGGTCGTCCTGCAATTCAAGCAAAAGCTCGTAGGCCGATGCGCGCCCTGCAAGCCTACGTTGCAACTCATCGTCCAGTTGCGCTTCGCTCAAGCCAGGGAAATACCGGCGCATGCCATCTCGCAGCACCTCCCGAGAGGTTCTGGGACGACCGGCACCACGACCACTGAGCAGATAACCGACGCGACCATCCTCCAGACGTTGCCCAGGGTTCAGCCAGCGCTTGCGATCTGGCCACTCCAGAAATCTTGCAACCGCGTCGTGGTCATCAGGCAACTGCTCAAGTGACCGGGCGCGTAACGCCTGGCTGGCCTCGACAGGGCTCTCTATGCCCATTTCAGCCAGCTGGTCAGGCGATAGCAGTGAGGCGATGACCTCGAACAGGTCCCCTGGGTCGCCTACAGACAGCCCAAGCTCACCACCATCGGCCCCATAGACTTTGAACTGTCCATCTTGGCGTACCAGTTCCCGCAATGGCGTAGCATCTTGCTGCGCCACCAGACTTGCCACCAGACGCCCATCGACCTCATCTTCGCGCAGGTTGATATTGGCGGTCAGTGGTCCCAACTGATTGAGCAGGGCAAAGATCAGCTCGCCTGTTTCAGTGCTGTATGCACTGGCCAGGTACAGCCCCGCCAACGCCCTGCTGATTCTCGCCACGCGCAGCAGTGAAGTGGCTTTGAGTGCCAGTGCCTGGGGAAGCTTGCCGGTCCTGAACGCTTCGTTTTGCTCAAGCGTACTGGCCTGCTCCACCAGGCGCTTGGCATAGCCACCCTCCAGGCCAGGAAAATCCCTTTGCAGCAGTTTCAGCAGCAGGTCATCGCCAACCGGATCCAGACGGGCAAGATGCGCATATAGCTTTCCACGCAGTTGCGGCTTTGCCTCAAACACCTGCGCTATGCCCTTGCCCACATCGGGCAATGCCTCGCACCACGCCAACAGCGCCTCGTCCTCCGCATCGAGACGTTTGCGCTGCAAATGTTCGAAGAATCGCTCGATCCGCTCATCCGCCTCAAAGCATCGCAGTGCTTCACGCAGGTTGACCGGCAACACTCGGTTCTCCATCAGGATGCCACGCAACTCGTCCTGATCGACCCCTGCCACGCGTAGCACCTGCTCGGCCCGCTGCGCGCCGATCATCGGGTGCTGTGGCCACAGCCGGTCAAGCATCTGCGCGCTGTCATCCCACTCCCAGGGCCGTTCGCATATGGGCCGCCAGCAACGCTCTTCGTTATGCAACACGGCTGGCTCGTATGCCCCCGATCGCCGCGGGTGGCGTAATCGATAAGGTCCTTCAGGGTCGGGCCGATGTATCTCGTAGTAACGTGAACCGGAGCGCAGCCAACGCTGCTTGCCGTCCCCATACAAGCCATCGGGACGCAGGGTAATGCTCTCCGGTGTCGACTCGTAAGGTACGAGGTTGTCATCCCACAAACGCTGAACACCGGCTTTTACGTTGACGGGTTCCATGGCAGCTACCAGGGCACTGCGCAAGACACTCACGCCTATCACGGTAGCCGTGGTAGCGGCCAGCGCCTCGGCCACACCGAGCATGTGCTCCAATGCCTCATGTCGATGCCCCTCATACCAGTCCTGAGCGCCTTCGAAGACATCGCCCAACGTCTGCAACACCAGTTGCCCCAGCACCAGTGCACCGACCGCCGGAATGAAAAGGCCTGCCAGGTTGATCAGGTTCAGGCCTGCTGACTTCCAGGCTTCGTGCCTGGCGTGGGCGGCCTTGGCATCGGCCTCGAGGGTTGGAACCAGCAGCAACCGCGCATCATCCTTGGTGCGTTTGACCTGGGCACCGGCCAGCGCCGCAAAAATGCTGCCCTGGATCACCACACCTTTCATTTCAAGATCAGGTGAGGGGTCTTTCAGACGTTTTCCCAGCAGCGCGACAAAGCTGGCCCGCGCGCTCAGGCTGATCAGCTGATAGAAGAATGAACGGTAGCCTTCACCCTGCAACAACGAAGCCACGGCCTTGTTCATCGACGCTTCATCTGCAAAATAGCGCAAGGCTTGCAACGGGTCGCTCGGCAAGTAGAGCAGGATACCCACCTGCTCTCCTTGAACATTGCGCAACCGGACAAGCATGCCGTCGGCTGCAGCCTGGCCAAGCACTTGCAAAGTACCGCCATAACCACGCAGCCCCGACTCATGAAGATGAATCTCGTCGCGGGTCATCTCCAACAGCGCGATCTCCACCTCGGCCGAAATATCGCCTTTCATCGCGGCAATCTTGCTGGCCAGGGCAAGCCCTGAGCGCTTGTCGTCTGTCAGGATGCCGAGGGCTGCAGCATTGAAGACCTGATCCAGTTCATTCTGATACTGCTGCCCCGCATCCAGCTTTCTGCACTCGGACGCAAGCTCGGCTTCCGAGATCGAGATAACTTCGTCGAAGCCGGGCGCAACCAAGCCGGAGCCGGCGTAGAAGGAGCTACCACGCTCGAAGTTGCTCATCAACCTCAAGATGCCACTGGTGCGCGTTGCCTGGTAACCATAAGCCTGCATATCAGAACTGCCGAGCGTACCGATCCAGGGGGTTACTTCCAGCCACTCGAGCTGCGAGAACTCCACCCCTGCAGGCAACGGTTTCGCCAACAGTGGCTTGAGGTGCCTTTCGGCGAATACGTCCAGCGGTTCCAGCTTGAGGGTAAGCCCACGCAGACGCGCCTGACTGGCCTGGTGGGCACTGAAGGCAGCACGTAAACTTGCCATCTGGGCGCGCGAGGCACGCCGCAACCATGCTGGCAATTTTTCGCCAATGAAATCATCGGTTGCGTCGAGGATCTTTTCATCGCCCGTGCGCGCCGCCGGCATTTTGTGGGTCATTGTCGCTCCAGCAAACTAGTTCAGGAGCGTCAATTCTGTTGGGCGGATGAGCAACACTACAGCTGGAATGGATGCCGCGCGCACCGCTGACGACGCAGTGCTGGGCATCCACAAGCAGGTCCGTTCAGACCGCCCGATTCAGTTTCACCCACGAAGCGAACTTGTCGATGAAGCCCTGCAAGAAGGGCCGGGTCTTGTCATTGAGTTTGCCACTGTCCTCGAACAGGCTCGCTGCCCCACCGATGTAAGCCTCTGGCATCTGCATGCACGGCATGTCGAGAAACACCAGCGACTGGCGCACGGCATGGTTGGCACCGAACCCGCCAATGGCACCCGGCGAGACGCTCACAACCGCTGCCGGCTTGCCGCTCCAGGCGCTTTGCCCGTAAGGCCGCGAACCGACGTCAATGGCATTCTTCAGGCCGCCCGGCACCGAACGGTTGTACTCCGGCGTGACGAACAGCACCGCATCACTGCGGCGAATCTCATCGCGAAAACGCTTCCACTCCTCAGGCACCCCCTCGGCTTCGACATCTTCGTTGTACAGCGGCAAGTCGCCGATCTCGACGATCTTCAAGGCAAGGCTGGACGGCGCCAGCTCCGAAAGTGCGCGGGCCACCTTGCGGTTGTAGGAGTCCTTGCGCAAGCTGCCGACCACAACCGCTACCGAATACACCTGGCTCATGGCGTTATCCATCCTTTGCTGGGAAAAGGGACGTCAGTAGTTATAGATGACCGTTCCTCGGCGGCCTGGATTTTTTTCCACCCTGCGAAAACTTCCGGGTACCTTATACGGTCTATGTCTGCAGACATTTCCTACGTAATTCAGAGGTTTTCCCCCAAATGGCAGCAGTAATGGTCGGCCAGTTCCACGCCCGTGACGCCGAAGGCCGTATCTACCCCGTCCACGAGTTCCAGGAGTCCACCCTCCAGGCAGACGGCAGCGCACTGGGCGCACCGATCACCACCTACCGCCTGGCCATCGGCGACCGCGTCAACCACCTGGGTGAGAACCGCTTCGAACTGGCACAGACCGGCGTCGAGATCATTCGCATTCCTTGATGCAATCGACCGTGTACTGGCCGTTTTCGCACTGCAGGCCATGCACATCGGCGACGAACCCCGGGAAACCACTGTTGAAGGCCCGGGCGAACGCCAGGTAATCGAGGATCGAGCGGGTTGCTTCGGTAAACCGCTCGCCCGGCATGATCAGCGGAATCCCCGGCGGGTACGGCACCAGCATCACCGCCGCGACCTTACCCAGCAGGGCTTCGATCGGCACCGCCTGCACCTCCCCGCGCACCATCTGGTCATAAGCCCGCGCCGGGCTCACCGCCACTTCCGGCAAACGCGTGAACAAGCGCTTGAGCTGCTTGGCCGTGGCATTGGCGCGATAGCAGTCATGCAACTGATCGCACAGGTCGCGCAGCCCCAGGCCTTGGTAACGTACAGCATCGACCGCGACGACGCTTGGCAGGCAGGAACTCAGCGCAGTGTTGCCGTCGTAATGGCGCTTGAACTCCAGCAATTCGGTAAGCAGCGTGCTCCACTTGCCCTTGGTGATGCCCATCGAGAACAGCACCAAAAAGCTGTACAGGCCGGTCTTCTCCACCACCAGCCCGCGCTCCCAGAGGAACTTGCTGACCACCGCCGCCGGTATGCCGTGCTCATCCAATACGCCACCGGCGCTGAGCCCGGGCATCACCAAGGTCACCTTCAACGGGTCGAGCAGCACGTAGTCATCGGCCACCTCGCCAAAGCCATGCCACTCGGCGCCCGGTTTCAGCAGCCAGTCCTGTGCAGCCAGGTGATGAATGCCCTCCGCCGCTGGCGGCTGCCAGATGCTGAACCACCAGTCAGCGGCGGCGATATGCTCGCGCAGGTTGGCCAGGGCACGTCGGAAGCTCAGGGCTTCGTCGAACATCTCTTGCAGCAGCGAGCGCCCGGCCGGGCCTTCCATCATGGTCGACGCCACGTCCAGCGAGGCGAGGATGCTGTATTGCGGCGAGGTGGAGATATGCATCATGAATGCTTCGTTGAAGCGGTCGCGGTCCAGCTGGCGCTGGGCGCCATCCTGCACGTGAATCATCGATGCCTGGCTGAAAGCGGCCAGGAGCTTGTGAGTGGAATGGGTGCTGAACACCAGCGGGCTGCTTTCGCTGCACGCGGTGCCCATGGCGTAGCGACCCTCGAAAAACTCATGGAACGCCGCATAGGCGAACCAGGCCTCGTCGAAGTGCAGCACTTCAACGCTGGTACCCAGCGCCTGCTTGATCAGCCCAGCGTTGTAGCACAGCCCGTCGTAGGTGGAATTGGTCACCACCGCCAGCTTGATCCGTGGCTCACGCCCTGCGGCCAGTGGGTTGGCCTGGACCTTGGCCTGGATCGACTCAGGGCTGAACTCGCTGAGCGGAATCGGCCCGATGATGCCCAGTTCGTTGCGCTCCGGGCACAGGTAGATGGGAATCGCCCCGGTCATGATGATGGCGTGGACCACCGACTTGTGGCAGTTGCGGTCGACCAGCACCAGGTCATCGCGACCCACCATCGCATGCCAGACGATCTTGTTGGCGGTGGAAGTGCCATTGATGACGAAAAAGGTGTGGTCGGCGCCGAAGTTACGCGCTGCACGGGCCTCGGCCTCGGCCAAGGGGCCGGTATGATCGAGCAGCGAACCCAGCTCCGGCACCGAGACCGACAAGTCCGAGCGCAGGGTATTTTCGCCAAAGAACTGGTGGAATGCCTGGCCCACCGGACTCTTGCGGTAGGCCACACCTCCGCCGTGGCCAGGGGTGTGCCACGAGTAGTTGGACTGGGCAGTGTGCTGCACCAGGGCCTTGAAAAACGGCGGCAGCAGGCCGTCGAGGTAGTTGTGCGCAGCACGTGCCACCTGGCGGGCGAGAAACGGCACGGTGTCCTCGAATAGGTAAAGGATGCCACGCAGCTGGTTGAGCTCGCTCATGGCCTCGCCGGGGGCGTTTTCCAGGGTGACCTGCTCGCCCAAGGCGAAGATCGGCAGGTCAGGCGCACGCAGGCGGGCCAGGCGAATCAGCTCGGCCATGTTCTGCAGCAAGTGGGTGTTTTCGCCGACGCCTTCGGCCGCGATCAGCATGCAGGCCAGGCCATGGTGGGTGGTGGCGACCAGGCGCGCTTCGGCGTGGTCGGCGGCCTTGATGATGGCGAAGCCGTCCTGGCTCAGCTCCTCGGCGATTCCGCGGATGCGCTCGCCGGCAACGCTGTCAGCCTTGATGGCACGGTGGACGATGAGAATCGGGAACTTGAGGTCCTTGTACATCCGGCAGCTACCTCCGCAGGACTTGTTGTCCTATTGAGGGTAGTAGGCCCTGTACTGTCTGTACCGGCCTCTTCGCGGGTAAACCCGCTCCTACAGGCTGTGGAGATCACTGTGGGAGCGAGTTCACCCGCGAAGAGGCCAGTACAGACAACAAATCAGCCGGCAGATGTCTCGGTAAGGGCTTGCCACATCGAAGGCCCACCCGCCGACTTGGCCACCGCCGCCAGCCGCTCGGCATGCGCCTCGAGTTCCTCGGCACTGGCCATGATCACCCGCCCCGGCGCGCGCCCGACGATGCGGCGGATCTCGCTGCCACCCGTGCCCTGCCCTTCACCATCACCATCGGCCCCGTGCCCAGCCAGCGACAAGCTGGTCTGGCCGCCGGTCATCGCCAGGTAGACGTCAGCCAGCAACTCGGAGTCGAGCAATGCGCCGTGCAGTTCACGGCCGGAGTTGTCGATGTCGTAGCGTTTGCACAGCGCATCGAGGCTGTTGCGCTGCCCCGGGTGACGGGCGCGGGCCAACAACAGGGTATCGAGGATGGTGCAGTGGTTGGCGATGTCGGCGCGGTCGCTTTGCCCCAGCAAAGCGAACTCGTTGTTGATGAAACCGACGTCGAACGCCGCGTTGTGGATGACCAGGGTGGCACCCTGGATGAATTCGAAGAACTCTTCGGCCACATCGGCGAAACGTGGTTTGCCGACCAGGAACGCATCAGTGATCCCGTGGACGTTGATCGCGCCCTCGTCACTTTCGCGGTCAGGCTGCAGGTAGACGTGGAAGTGCCGCCCGGTCAGGCGCCGGCCCATGACCTCGACACAGCCGATCTCGATGATCCGGTGGCCTTCGCTGACCGGCATACCGGTGGTTTCGGTATCGAGAATGACCAGGCGTTTATCTTGCTGCTGCTCCACGCGGGGCGCTCCAACTTGCATCAGTTACTAAGGCGGCGATTGTAACGCAGCTCAACGCTTGGCGCGCACTTCCTCGACGCCGCGGTTGGCCAACTGGTCGGCGCGTTCGTTGCCGGGATGGCCAATGTGCCCGCGCACCCACTTCCAGGTGACCTTGTGACGGTTGACCTGCTCGTCGAGCATCTGCCACAGGTCGGCGTTCTTCACCGGCTCCTTTGCCGCCGTCTTCCAACCGCGCTTCTTCCAGTTGACCATCCACTCGTTGATGCCCTTCATCACGTACTGCGAGTCAGTGGTCAGCACCACTTCGCATTCACGCTTGAGCGCCATCAGCCCCTGGATCGCGGCCATCAGTTCCATGCGGTTGTTGGTGGTTTCGCGCTCGCCGCCCCACAGTTCCTTCTCGACGCCCTTGAAGACCAGCAGGACGCCCCAGCCGCCTGGGCCAGGGTTGCCCTTGCAGGCGCCATCGGTATACATCTCGACGCTATCGCTCATGTACCACTCATGTTCAGTGCTTTTCGGTATCCGGATTGACGGCGCTGCGGTTGACCTTGGCCAACGGCAACGGCAGCAGCTTGCCCATCGGCTCGCGGCGCACCTGGCGCAACGGCCGCAGGCCGACCACCATCTTGCGCGCCACCAGCAGGTAAACCCCGCCACCGGCACTCTGCCAGCCTCCCGCCATCCGTTCCCAGCCTGCCAGGCGTTGCTGCCAGGCCGGCGAAGTGAGCGGCGGACGATAGCACCCGAAGCGGCGTTTCTCCAGCGCGAAGCCCAGCAGGTTGAGCCAGTCGCCCACCCGTGACGGCGAGATGCAGCGCGCCTTGCGCAGGGCGCCATGGCTGAAGAAATGGCGCATGCCCCAGCCGCTCCAGGGGTTGATACCGACAATCAGCAGGTGCCCGCCCGGGCGCACCGCGCTGGCCGCCTCACGCAGCAAACCATGGGGCGACAGGCTGAAGTCCAGGCCATGCTGCAGCACCACCACGTCGGCAGCATGCTCGCTCAATGGCCAGGCCTGCTCCTCGCAGACAATCTCCACCCCCGGCAGCGGTGCGCCGAGGCGCACGTTACGCTGCACCTGGGGCGCGCTGGGTGGCGCCTCGGCACAGGGGCCATAGTGCACGAGGTAGCCGCCGAAGAAGCGCCCGAGCTCTTCTTCCAGCAGTTTTTCCTCCTCCTTCAACATCAGCTGGCCGAGTGGGCCGTTGAACCACTCACGGGCCAGGCTGATCAGTTCGACCCATTCCGGGTCGGCCTGAGCAAAGGCTTGGTCGGTCATTGCGCTCTCCCTCGAAGGTTCTCGCACCGCGCCATCGCGGCTAAGATGGCCTCATGTGCCACGCCTGGCGATACGGATCCGCACCATGATACAGATCGACGCTCTTCCCGCTTTCTCCGACAACTACATCTGGTTGTTACAGGATACTGCCAAACGCCGCTGCGCGGTGGTCGACCCCGGCGATGCCGGCCCGGTGGAGGCCTGGCTGGCCGCCAACCCCGGCTGGGTGCTGGACACGATCATGGTGACTCACCACCACCATGACCATGTCGGCGGGGTCGAACGCCTCAAACAGAAGACCGGTGCCCGCGTCTGTGGCCCGGCCCGGGAGCAGATCCCGGCCCGCGACCTGGCGCTGGACGAAGGCGACCAGGTCAGCGTGCTGGGCGTGAGCTTCCAGGTGCTCGCAGTACCGGGCCACACCCTTGGGCACATTGCCTACTACAGCGATCAGCCAGCAACACCGTTGCTGTTCTGTGGCGACACCCTGTTCGCCGCCGGTTGCGGGCGCATGTTCGAAGGCACGCCGCAGCAGATGCAGCCTGCCCTCGCCCGCCTGGCAGCGCTGCCGGAGCAGACCGAAGTCTACTGCACCCATGAATACACCTTGAGCAACCTGCGTTTCGCCAAGGCCGTGGAGCCCACCAACCCGCACGTTCTGCAGCGGTTCGAAGACGTTAGCCGTTTGCGCGGCGAAAATCGCATCACATTGCCATCAACCATCGGTCTCGAGCGCCTGACCAACCCTTTTCTGCGGACCGCTGAAACATTAGTTAAACAAAAAGCAGACGAATGGAAGGGACATCCAAACGACTCGCAGGTCACTGTTTTTGCTGCTTTGAGGTCTTGGAAGGACACCTTCTGATAACCTCAAGATATATCGCAGCGGGATGTCAACGGTTGACCCGGGCGGGAGCGGTTTCTAGAATCGCCGAAATTTTTCGCCCGGATACCTGTGTCAGCCGATGTCTTCCCGTAGCCGCAGAACCGCTCATTCAGTCGCCCTGACGCGCCTGGCCCAAATCAGTGCGCTGGCGCTGGCCGCCACCCTGGTGGGCTGCCAGAGCACCCGTCAGCTCGACGAAGCCGACAGCGTTCGCGCGCACAGCTACCAGGCACGGATCAAGCACAAGCCCTCGCCGCTGGCGGTCAAGCCTGCCGAACCGCCGCAGGATGTGTGGGAGCGCATGCGCCAGGGCTTCGCCCTGCAAGACAACATCGACGTCAACCCGCGCATCGAACAGCAACGCCTGTGGTTCGCCAGCAACCCGACGTTCATCGAAAGCGCTGGCGAACGCGGCAGCCTTTACCTGCACTACATCGTCGAGCGTCTTGAAGAGCGTGACATGCCGCTGGAGCTGGCCCTGTTGCCGGCCATCGAAAGCGCCTACAACCCGATGGCCTACTCGCGTGCCAGTGCTGCGGGCATGTGGCAGTTCATGCCGGCGACGGGGCGTCACTTCAACCTGCGCCAGACCAACTTTTACGACGGCCGCCGCGACATCACCGCGTCGACCAACGCCGCGCTGGACTACCTGACCCGCCTGCACGACATGTTCAACGGCGACTGGCTGCTTGCCCTGGCTGCCTACAATGCCGGTGAAGGCACCGTCAGCCGGGCCATCGAGCGCAACGAAAAGCTCGGCCTGCCGACCGATTACTGGAACCTGCCGCTGCCGCAGGAAACCCGCGACTACGTGCCCAAGCTGCTGGCCCTGTCGCAGGTGGTATCAACGCCCGAAGCCTATGGCGTGAACCTCAACCCGATCGCCAACGAGCCGTACTTCGAGGCGGTGGCCATCAACGACCGCCTCGACCTGTCGCGGGTCGCCGCCTTCGCCAACATCGACGAAGACGAACTGATCCAGCTCAACCCGGCCTTCAAGAAGCGCATGACCGTGGATGGCCCCAAGCAGCTGCTGGTGCCCACTGCCAAGGCGCAACTGCTCAGCAACAGCCTGTCCAACCTCAAGCCCGAACAACTGGTCAGCCTGCAGCCGAACAAGGCGGTGTTCGCCGCCGCCGTGGCCGAAGCCAAGGGGCCGGCGGCGCGCAGCTACCGGGTCAAGCGTGGCGACAGCTTGAGCAGTATCGCCAAGGCAAACCGTGTTGCGGTCAAGGACATCCAGCGCTGGAACAAGCTGCCGGGCAACCGCGTCAAGGCCGGCCAGGTCCTGGCCCTGCGCGGTGGCAGCGCACCGAGCGCTGCGGGCAACCGCGTGGCGGCCTCCGGCCAGCGCTCCACCCAGTACAAGGTGCGCAAGGGTGATTCCCTGTATCTTGTAGCCAAACGTTTCAATGTCGAGATGCAGCACCTCAAGCGCTGGAACCCACGCAGCGGGCATGCGCTCAAGCCAGGCCAGACCCTGACTGTCTACCTCTCTCACTGATATCAGCCTCGCCACGGCCTTTGTGGGAGCGGCCTTGCCGGGGCGCCGGACCGGTCGGAAAGGGCTGCGAAGCGGCCCCAGAATTCAGCAGCGCCGCACCGATTGCCGGGGCCGCTTCGCAGCCCTTTCGCGACGCAAGGCCGCTCCTACAAGATCAAGCATTCCATAGCCTGCTGACTCTCTCTTTTTCCATACCCGCCAAGCTGTTACTGTACCCCGACCAAAGCCCAACGCCTCTGGATCGGATGCCGACTTGATACGTCCCCTCCTGCTGTCACTCAGCCTGGCCTTGAGCTTCCCCGCCGTCGCGATGGTGAGCGAAAGCCACGGATACGCGCAGTTCGGCACGCTCAAGTACCCAGCCACATTCACCCACTTCGACTGGGTCAACCCGCAAGCGCCCAAGGGCGGCACCTTGCGGGCCATGGCATTCGGCACCTTCGACACGCTCAACCCCTACACCTTCAAGGGCACCAGCCCGGTCACCACGCCAAACTTCCTGCAATACGGCGTCAGCGAGCTGAACGAAACGCTGATGGTTGGCACCGGGCAGTACGACCCGTCCGGTGACGAACCCACCTCCAGCTACGGCCTGATCGCCCGCACGGTAGAATACAGCGAAGACCGCAGCTGGGTGGTGTTCAACCTGCGCCCGGAAGCGCGCTGGCATGACGGCACGCCGATCACCGCCGCCGACGTGGCGTTCTCGTACCGCACCCTGCTCAAGCAAGGCCACCCGATCTACCGCACCAACCTGCAGGAAGTGCAGCGCGTCGACATTCTCGGCCCGCTGCGCATCCGCTTCGTCTTCAAGCGCGCCGGCAACCCACTACTGATCCTGCGCCTGGGTGAAATGCCAGTATTGCCCAAACACTACTGGCAAAAGCGCGACTTCGAGGCCACCACCTTCGAACCGCCGCTGGGCAGCGGGCCGTATCGCATCACCCAGGTGGAGCCCGGCCGGCGTCTGGTGTTCGAGCGGGTAAAAAATTACTGGGGCAAGGACCTGGCAGTGAACCGCGGCAAGTACAACTTCAACCGCGTAGAGTACGAATTCTATCGTGATGCCACCGTGGCTTTCGAAGCGTTCAAGGCCGGCGAGTTCGACATCTATATCGAGCACCAGGCGAAAAACTGGGCCAACGGTTACAACTTCCCGGCCGTGCGCCGTGGCGAGGTGATCAAGGCACAGATCCCGCATCGCATCCCAACCCAGACCCAAGGCCTGTTCATGAACAGCCGCCGGGCGACTTTCAGCGACCCCAGGGTGCGCCAGGCGCTGGGCCTTATGCTCGATTTCGAGTGGACCAACCGGGCGCTGTTCAGCAGCGCCTACCGCCGCGCGACCAGCTACTACCCCAACAGCGAGTTCGCCGCCAGCGGCGTGCCCACCGGCAAGGAATGGCTGCTCCTGGCACCGTTCCGCGACCAACTGCCCGACAAGCTGTTCACCCAGCCCTACCAGGTCAGCCACACCGATGGGCGCGGCATCGGCCGCCAGACCCTGCGCCAGGCCCTGGGCCTGCTCAACCAGGCTGGCTGGAAGCTCGACGGCCAGCGCCTGGTCAATGCCAAGGGCCAACCGCTGCGCATGGAATTGCTGCTGGTGAACCCGAGCCTCGAACGCATCCTGCAACCTTATGTCGAAAACCTGGCCAGCATCGGCATCGACGCGCGCTTGCGCACCGTGGACCGTGCCCAGTACAAACAGCGCCTGGACCAGTTCGACTTCGACATGATCCTGATGACCCTGAACCAGACCTTGAGCCCCGGCCTCGAGCAATGGCTGTACTTCCATTCCAGCCAGGCCGCGACCAAGGGCAGCAAGAACTATGCTGGGGTCAAGGACCCGGTGGTCGACCACCTGCTCGACACCCTGCTGGCCGCGCGCACCCGCGACGACCAGGTCGCCGCCGCCCGTGCCCTGGACCGCGTGCTCTCATGGCAGTACTACATGATCCCCAACTGGTACCTCGACAATCACCGCCTGGCCTACCGCAACCGGTTCGCCTTCGTCACCACCCCGCCCTATACCCTCGGGCTGAATACCTGGTGGATAAAGCCTTCGGAGAAAGCCCAATGACGCCGACGCATCGCCTGGCCTGCAGCCTGCTGTTCGCCTGCCTGAGCCTGCCCGCGCTGGCCACGCCGCAACACGCGCTGACCCTGTACGACGAGCCACCGAAATACCCGGCCGACTTCAAGCACTTTGACTACGTGAACCCCGACGCGCCCAAGGGTGGTACCTTCCGCCAGTCCAGCTTCGGTGGTTTCGACAGCCTCAACCCGTTCATCAACAAGGGCGTGTCGGCCGACAACCTCAACATCATCTACGACACCCTGATGCGCCAGAGCCAGGATGAGCCGTTCACCGAGTACGGCCTGGTCGCCGGCAAGATCGAGAAGGCCCCGGACAACAGCTGGGTGCGTTTCTACCTGCGCCCCGAAGCGCGCTTCCACGACGGCCACCCGATGCGCGCCGACGACGTGGTGTTCACCTTCAATGCCCTGATCAAGGACGGCGCACCGCTGTACCGCCAGTACTACGGCGACGTTGCCGAGGTGGTCGCCGAAGACCCGCTGCGGGTACTGTTCAAGTTCAAGCACAAGAACAACCGCGAGCTGCCGCTGATTCTTGGCCAACTGCCGGTACTGCCCAAGCACTGGTACGAAAACCGCGAGTTCAACCGCGGCAACCTGGAAATTCCGCTGGGCAGCGGCCCGTACAAGGTTGCCGAGGTCAAGGCCGGCCGCACCATCCGCTACGAGCGGGTCAAGGACTACTGGGCCAAGGACCTGCCGATCAACCGCGGCTTCTACAATTTCGATGCCATGACCTTCGATTCCTACCGCGACACTGCCGTCGCCCTGGAGGCCTTGAAAGCTGGCGCCTTCGACTACGCGCTGGAGGTCAGCGCGAAAAACTGGGCCACTGCCTACAACGTGCCGGCCGTGCGTGAAGGCCGCCTGATCAAGGAAGAGCTGCCCAACGGCAACCCGACCGGGATGCAGGGCTTCGTCTTCAACATCCGCCGCCCGCTGTTCCAGGACGTGCGCGTGCGCGAAGCGCTGAGCCAGTTGCTGGACTACGAATGGACCAACAAGCAGCTGTTCAATGGCGCCTACACCCGCACCGGCAGCTACTTCGAGAACTCGGAAATGGCCGCCCATGACCTGCCCAGCACCAATGAGCTGAAGATCCTCGAACCACTGCGCGGCAAAATTCCCGACCAGGCCTTCAACGAGACCTTCCACAACCCGGTCAGCGATGCCAGCGGCATGATCCGCGAGCAACAGCGCAAGGCCTACAAGCTGCTGCAGGAAGCCGGCTGGAAGATCGTCGACGACAAGATGGTCGACGCCCAGGGCAAGCCGGTGGTGATCGAGTTCCTGCTGGCACAGACCGAGTTCGAACGCATCCTGCTGCCGTTCAAGCGCAACCTTGCCGACCTGGGCATCGACCTGAACATCCGCCGTGTCGACGTCTCGCAGTACATCACCCGCCTGCGCTCGCGCGATTACGACATGATCGTCAGCGGCTTCCCGCAGTCCAACTCGCCGGGCAACGAACAACGCGAATACTGGAGCAGCAGCGCGGCCGACAACCCCGGCAGCCGCAACTTCATCGGCCTGCGCGACCCCGCCATCGACCAACTGGTGGAAGCGCTGATCAACGCCGACTCGCGCCAGAGCCTGATCGACCATTGCCGGGCGCTGGACCGCGTGCTGCTGTGGGGCTACTACGTGATCCCCAACTGGCACATCAAGACCTGGCGCGTGGCCTACTGGAACCACATCGGCCACCCCAAGGTATCGCCCAAGTACGACGTCGGCATCGATACCTGGTGGATCAAGCCCAACGTGACCCCGGCGGTCACCGAAGCCCCAACGGATGAGGCCAACTGACATGCTGGCCTACATCCTGCGCCGCCTGCTGCTGATCATCCCGACCCTGTTCGGCATCCTGATCATCAACTTCATCATCGTCCAGGCCGCCCCCGGCGGCCCGGTGGAACAGATGATCGCCAAGCTCGAAGGCTTCGAGGGCGCCACCAGCCGCATCGCCGGCGGCGGCGCCGAGGTCTCGGTGGCTGGCTCCAACTACCGCGGTGCCCAAGGCCTGGACCCGGCCTTGATCGCCGAGATCGAGCACATGTACGGCTTCGACAAGTCGGCGCCCGAACGCCTTTGGATCATGGTCAAGAACTACGCCACGCTGGACTTCGGCGACAGCTTCTTCCGCGACGCCAAGGTCATCGACCTGATCGCCGAAAAGATGCCGGTGTCGATCTCGCTGGGGCTGTGGAGCACGCTGATCATGTACCTGGTATCGATCCCGCTGGGGATCGCCAAGGCGGTACGACACGGCAGCCACTTCGACGTCTGGACCAGTTCGGCGATCATCGTCGGCTACGCCATCCCGGCGTTCCTGTTCGCCATCCTGCTGATCGTGCTGTTCGCCGGCGGCAGCTATTTCGACTGGTTCCCGCTGCGCGGCCTGACCTCCAACAACTTCGACGAGCTGTCCACCACGGGCAAGGTGCTCGACTACTTCTGGCACCTGGTGCTGCCGATCACCGCGCTGGTGATCGGCAACTTCGCCACCATGACCCTGCTGACCAAGAACAGCTTCCTCGACGAGATCAACAAGCAGTACGTCGTCACCGCCAAGGCCAAGGGCCTGAGCCGGCCGCGCGTGCTGTACGGGCATGTGTTCCGCAACGCCATGCTGCTGGTGATCGCCGGCTTCCCGTCGGCGTTCATCGGCATCTTCTTCACCGGTTCCTTGCTGATCGAGGTGATCTTCAGCCTCGACGGCCTCGGCCTGATGAGTTTCGAAGCGGCGATCAACCGCGACTACCCGGTGGTCTTCGGCACCCTGTTCATCTTCACCCTGCTCGGGCTGGTGGTGAAACTGATCGGCGACCTGACCTATACCCTGGTCGACCCACGCATCGACTTTGCCAGCCGGGAGCACTGACATGGCCCTCTCCCCCCTCAACCGTCGGCGCTTCGAGCGCTTCAAGGCCAACCGCCGAGGCTGGTGGTCGCTGTGGCTGTTCCTCATCCTGTTCGGCCTGAGCCTGGGCGCCGAGCTGATCGCCAACGACAAACCGATTGCCGTGCGCTACGAAGGCTCATGGTACTTCCCGGCGTTCAAGCGCTACCCGGAAACCACCTTCGGCGGCGAATTCCCACTGGAGGCCAACTACAAGAGCCCGTACATCCGCGACCTGCTGGAGAAGAAAGACAGCTTCGTGGTCTGGGCGCCAATCCCGTTCAGCTACCAGAGCATCAACTACGACCTGCGAGTGCCAGCCCCGGCGCCGCCCTCGGCGGACAACTGGCTGGGCACCGACGACCAGGGCCGCGATGTGCTGGCGCGGGTGATCTACGGCTTCCGCGTCTCCGTCCTGTTCGCCATTACCCTGACCGTACTGAGCTCCATCGTCGGCGTCATCGCCGGCGCCTTGCAGGGCTTCTACGGCGGCTGGGTCGACCTGGCCGGGCAGCGCTTTCTGGAAATCTGGTCGGGCCTGCCGGTGCTGTACCTGCTGATCATCCTCGCCAGCTTCGTGCAGCCCAACTTCTGGTGGTTGCTGGGCATCATGCTGCTGTTCTCGTGGATGAGCCTGGTGGACGTGGTGCGCGCCGAATTCCTGCGCGGGCGCAACCTGGAATACGTGCGCGCTGCCCGTGCCCTGGGCATGCGCAACGGCGCAATCATGTACCGGCATATCCTGCCCAACGCCATGATCTCGACCATGACCTTCATGCCTTTCATCCTCACTGGCGCCATCGGCACCCTGACCGCGCTGGACTTCCTCGGCTTCGGCCTGCCCCCCGGCGCTCCGTCGCTGGGTGAACTGGTGGCGCAAGGCAAGTCCAACCTGCAAGCCCCGTGGCTGGGCATCAGCGCCTTTGCCGTGCTGGCGATCATGCTGAGCCTGCTGGTGTTCATCGGCGAATCTGCCCGCGACGCCTTCGACCCGAGGAAGTGAAATGAGCGAACAGAACCTGATCGAAGTGCGCGACCTGGCCGTGGAGTTTGTCACCGGCGAGCAGGTCAACCGCGTGGTCGACGGCATCAGCTTCGACATCCGCAAAGGCGAAACCCTGGCCCTGGTCGGCGAAAGCGGTTCGGGCAAGTCAGTTACCGCGCACTCGATTCTGCGCCTGCTGCCCTACCCGCTGGCCCGCCACCCCAGCGGCAGCATCCGCTATGAAGGCAAGGACCTGCTGCAACAGAACGAGAAGGCCATGCAGCGCATTCGCGGCAACCGCATCGCGATGATCTTCCAGGAGCCGATGACCTCGCTGAACCCGCTGCATTGCATCGAGAAGCAGATCAACGAAATCCTTCTGCTGCACAAAGGCCTGACTGGCAAGCAAGCCACGGCGCGAACGCTGGAACTGCTGGAAATGGTCGGCATCCCCGAACCGCGCAAACGCCTGAAGGCTTTGCCCCATGAACTGTCCGGCGGCCAGCGCCAACGGGTGATGATCGCCATGGCCCTGGCCAACGAGCCGGAGCTGCTGATCGCCGACGAGCCGACCACGGCACTCGATGTGACCGTGCAGCTGAAGATCCTTGACCTGCTCAAAGAGCTGCAGGCGCGGCTAGGCATGGCACTGCTGCTGATCAGCCACGACCTCAACCTGGTGCGTCGTATCGCCCATCGCGTGTGCGTGATGCAACGCGGGCAGATCGTCGAACAAGCCGAGTGCGCCACGCTGTTCAGTGACCCACAGCATCACTACACGCAGATGCTGATCAATGCCGAGCCCAGCGGGTTGCCTGCGCATAACCCGGTTGGGCCACCCTTGCTGGAGGTAAATGACCTGAAGGTGTGGTTCCCGATCAAGAAGGGGTTATTGCGCAAGACGGTTGACCACGTAAAGGCGGTGGACGGGATCAACTTCAGCCTGCCCCAGGGGCAGACGCTGGGGATCGTCGGCGAGTCCGGGTCGGGCAAGTCGACACTGGGCCTGGCGATCCTGCGGTTGATCTCCAGCCAGGGAGGAATCCGCTTTCATGGGCAGCAGCTCGAAGGGATGAACCAGAAGGAAGTGCGGCCCCTGCGACGGGAGATGCAGGTAGTGTTTCAGGACCCTTTCGGCAGCCTGAGCCCGCGGATGTGCGTGGCGGATATCGTTGGCGAGGGGTTGCGGATTCACAAGATCGGTACGCCTGAGGAACAGGAGGCAGCGATCATTGCGGCCCTAGAAGAAGTGGGATTGGACCCGCGGACTCGGCATCGCTACCCGCATGAGTTTTCCGGTGGCCAGCGCCAGCGCATCGCCATTGCCCGGGCGCTGGTGTTGAAGCCGGCGCTGATTCTGCTGGATGAGCCGACATCGGCGCTGGACCGCACGGTGCAGCGGCAGGTGGTGGAACTGCTGCGCAACCTGCAGCAGAAGTACAACCTGACGTACCTGTTCATCAGCCATGACCTGGCGGTGGTCAAGGCGCTGAGCCACCAGTTGATGGTGATCAAGCATGGGCATGTGGTGGAGCAAGGGGATGCGCGGGAGATCTTCCATGCGCCGCAGCATGTTTATACGCGGCAATTGTTGGAGGCGGCCTTTTTGGGGGAGTGAATTCCTCATGAGGGCCACCAGGTGTCTGCCGAGCGATTTGCAGCGCCTTTGAGATCGAGCGCCGCCCGCGCGGCGCATCGCGGATGAATCCGCTCCTACATTTGTTGCAACGTGGCCATGCCTGTAAGGCCATGGTTGTCAGCCTTGTTGGTATGACGGGATTCAGAGGTGCGCATTGATGCCGCCTCATACGGCTTGAGGCGTACGCCAAGGCGGGCAACCATGGCCTGTCAAGTTCGGTACGTTGCAACAAATGTAGGAGCGGATTCATCCGCGATGCGCCGCGCGGGCGGCGCTCGATTTCTGCGACCCTGCAAAAACCAAGGTATGCACCAAGCAGCCCCACCGCAATCCCGCGACACCCCCCACAATGCGTCATCAAAAATTCTGATCACGATCGTCTTTCATCATCAGCCAGAACGGGAATAGATTCTGCGCAGTCAACTCCCAGCAGCAACGGTAGCCCCCATGTCCAGCCCACAACAAAAACCCGCCTCACCTGCCCTCGACACGCTGATCCAGCGTTCCTCCCTGCCCAGCCCATCGCTCAGCGAAGCTCAGGCGCACGCGCTGCTGCAGACGCACTACGACCTGGATGGCGACTTGACGGCACTGGGCAGCCAGCAGGACCTGAACTTCCGCGTGGACGCAGCGCAAGGGCGCTTCGTACTCAAGGCCTGCCACGGCAGCTACGCCCAGGTCGAACTGCAGGCGCAGCATGCCGCCCTGGCCTACCTGCGTGAGCAGGGCTTGCCAGTGCCCGCCGTGCAAGCTGCGCAAAGTGGCGAAACCTTGCTGGCAGTGGACATCGACGGGCAACCCTTGCGGGTACGCCTGCTCGACTACATCGACGGCCAGTCCGTGACCCGTCTCAAGAACATGCCGCCCCGCCTGATGGCCGAACTGGGCAGGCTGTGCGCGCGGCTCGACCTGGCCTTGGTCGACTTCGACCACCCAGGCCTTGAACGCACACTGCAATGGGACCCGCAACATGCCCAGGCGCTGATCGAGCACCTGCTGCCGGTGCTGCAGGATGCCGGGCAACGCACCCGCATCGAGCAAGCCACGCGCCTGGCCAGCGAGCGCCTGGCACCCTTGGCGCAACAGCTGCCGACCCAGGCCGTGCACCTGGACATCACCGACGACAACACCGTGTGGGCCCGCGACGACCAGCGCCAATGGCAACTGCAGGGCGTGATCGACTTTGGCGACCTGTCGCGCACCTGGCGCATCGCCGACCTCTCGGTGACCTGCGCAGCGCTGCTGCACCATGCCGAAGGCGATCCGCTGCGCATCCTGCCGGCGGTCAGCGCCTACCAGGCCCTCAACCCGCTGACCGAGGCCGAGCTGCGCGCCTTGTGGCCGCTGGTACTGAACCGTGCGGCGGTGCTGGTGCTGAGCAGCGCGCAGCAACTGGCCGTGGACCCGGACAACCAGTACACCCGCGACAACGTCGCCCATGAATGGGAAATCTTCGATACCGCCATGGCCGTGCCATTCGCCTTGATGGAGGCGGCCATTCTCCAGGCGGCCGGCCTGCCGGCCGACTCAGCCGACCTGACAGGCTGTGCGCCGCTGCTCCCTGAGCTGGCCGGGCAGCCGGTCTGCCGGGTCGATCTGGGTGTCCTCAGCGCGCACTGCGAAGCCGGCAACTGGGAACAGGCGGGCTTCGACCAACACCTGCTGAGCTCGCAACCGGCGCCTGCCTGTACCCTGCACGGCCAGTATCGCCTGTCACAAACCCATATCGATCGCCCCGAAGAACCGGCAACCTGCGCGCTGGGCGTAGAGCTGCATGTGCCCAATGGCAGCCCGGTTCAGGCGCCCGAGGCGGGCATCTGGCAACGTCACGGCGACGGCCGTGGCTGCCTGCGCACGCCACACTGGGCTTTGTGGTTGCACGGCCTGGAAGATGCCCCGGCGGATGGCCAGGCCGTGGCCAAAGGGCAACCCCTGGGCAGCAGCTGCGGCTTTCTCAGTGTCCAGCTGTGCCTCGACACCCGCACTCAGCCGCCGTTCTTCGCCACACCGTCCCAGGCTGCTGCCTGGCTGGCCGTGTGCCCGTCGCCCGCCGCGCTGCTGGGCTTCGATTGCGATGCCGAACCGTTGCCCGACCCGCAGGCCTTGCTGGCCCGTCGCGACGCCAGCTTCGCCCGCTCGCAGAAACACTACTACGCGCAACCACCGCAGATTGAACGCGGCTGGCGCAACTACCTGATCGACCTGCAGGGCCGCTCGTACCTGGACATGCTCAATAACGTCGCCGTGCTGGGCCACGGCCACCCGCGCATGGTCGCCGAATCGGCGCGCCAGTGGTCGCTGCTCAACACCAACTCGCGCTTCCACTACGCCGCCATCACCGAGTTCTCCGAGCGCCTGCTCGACCTCGCACCCGAGGGCTTCGACCGGGTATTCATGGTCAACAGCGGCACCGAGGCCAACGACCTGGCGATCCGCCTGGCCTGGGCCTACAGCGGTGGCCGCGACCTGCTCAGCGTGCTGGAGGCCTACCACGGCTGGTCGGTGGCCACCGATGCCATTTCCACCTCCATCGCCGACAACCCGCAGGCCCTGGAAACCCGCCCGGACTGGGTGCACCCGGTGGAGGCACCGAATACTTTCCGCGGTCGCTTGCGCGGCGCCGACACGGCCGCCGGCTACCTGCGCGACGTCGACGCCAAGCTGGCCGACCTCGACGCCCGTGGCCGCCAACTGGCCGGCATCATCTGCGAGCCGGTGTACGGCAATGCCGGTGGCATCTCGCTGCCGGCCGGTTACCTGCGCGAAGCGTATGCCAAGGTCCGCGCCCGCGGTGGCGTGTGTATCGCCGACGAGGTGCAGGTCGGTTATGGCCGCCTGGGCGAGTACTTCTGGGGCTTCGAGGAACAGGGCGTGGTGCCGGACATCATCACCATGGCCAAGGGCATGGGCAACGGCCAACCGTTGGGCGTGGTCATCACCCGCCGTGAGATCGCCGAGGCACTGGAGGCCGAGGGCTATTTCTTCTCCTCGGCAGGCGGCAGCCCGGTCAGCTGCCGCATCGGCATGGCAGTGCTGGACGTGATGCAGGAGGAAGGCCTGTGGGACAACGCCCGCGACACCGGGCGCTATTTCAAGGCGCGCCTGCAGGCCCTGGTCGACAAGCATCCGCTGGCCGGTGCAGCCCATGGCTCAGGCTTCTACCTGGGGCTGGAGCTGGTACGCAACCGTGAAACCCTCGAGCCGGCCACCGAGGAAACCATGGCACTGTGCGACCGCCTGCGCGAGCTGGGGATCTTCATGCAGCCAACCGGCGACTACCTGAACATCCTCAAGATCAAGCCGCCGATGTGCACCACCCGAGCGAGCGTCGACTACTTCGTCGACAGCATCGACCGGGTGCTTGGCGAAGGCCTGTAAGAGGGCTGTCAACCAGGCCGGCGAGTGTTCATACTTTCCGGCCTCTTCCTCAGGTTTGCGGACATGGCCTTCAGCAGCGACTCATTGGCAATTTTCCTCGCCGTGCTGGAGGCGGGTTCGTTCTCTGCCGCCGCGCGCAAGTTGGGGCGTGTACCGTCGGCCGTGAGCATGGCCATCGCGCAGCTGGAGGCAGAGCTGGACCTGGTCTTGTTCGACCGGGCCACACGCAAAGCCCTGCCCACCAGCGCCGCCCTGGCCCTGGAGCCGCAGGCGCGGCAGGTGATCTGCCAGCTCAACCTGCTCGACGCCCAGGCCCTGCAACTGCACCAGGGGCTGGAAAAGCGCCTGACCATCGCCATGGCCCCAGAGCTGCAGACCGGCCGTTGGAGCCAGCCGCTGGAAACCCTGGCGAAGGAATTTCCCAGCCTGGAAATCGAAGTGCGCTCGGCGACCCAGACCGAGGCGGTGCGTTTGCTGCATGAAGGCAGCGTGCAACTGGCGCTGGTGTTCGAACGGCCCGGGATCGATGAGCGCGAGTCCTTTCTCGAAGCCGGCAGCCAGCTGCTGGTGGCCGTAGCCTCGCCGCGCCACCCCGCAGGCAGCAACAGTGGTACGCCGCTGCCTGAGGAAGCGTTTGCCGAACAGCGGCAGATCATCGTGGCCTCGGGCAAGGCGACCGGCTCGGACCCGCGCATGGTGCTGTCACGGCGCATATGGTTGACCGACAGCTACCTGGCGACGCTCGATCTGGTTCAGTCCGGCCTGGGCTGGGCTTACCTGCCGCAGCCGCTGGTGGAGCCGCTTATTGCCTCGGGTGCACTGGCCGAGGTGCGTTTTGACAACATGGCCAGCCGCTTGCGGTTGTGGGTCGACATCATCTGGCTGAAGCCACGGCCATTGGGCTTGGGTGCCAGACGCTACCTGGAAGTGATGCGCCAGCTGTTCGAGAAGGAGCCTCCCAGGGCCTGACCGACGCAGTTCTTGTGGGAGCGGCCTTGCGTCGCGAAAGGGCTGCAAAGCAGCCCCGCACTCTCAACAATGATGCTGAAAACCTTGGGCCGCCTTGCGGCCCTTTCGCGACACAAGGCCGCTCCCACAAGCAGTCAGATCGCAGCTGGCGTCACCAAGCGGTAGCCCACCCCTGCCTCGGTTATGATGAACCGCGGCGCTGTCGGGTCATCGCCGAGCTTTTGCCGCAAATGCCCCACCACGATCCGCAGGTAGTGGGTATCGTCGACATGGGTCGGCCCCCAGATGTCCTTGAGCAGTTGCTGCTGGGTAATCACCCGCCCCGGGTGCCCGGCCAGTTGCGCCAGCAATGCATACTCCTTGCGCGTCAGTGCGACCTCCACGCCATCCAGCGTCACTTTGCGAAAGGCGAAATCCACCACCAGTGGCCCGAAGCTGGCCGTCACTTCGCTGCCACCCGACTGCGGCACCTGGCGCAACAGCGCGCGCACCCGGGCAAGAAACTCCTGAATGCCGAAGGGCTTGGTCACATAGTCATTGGCGCCACCATCCAGCGCATCGACCTTCTGCACCTCGCTGGCCCGCACCGACAGCACCAGCACCGGCACCGCGCTCCACTCGCGCAGATCACGCAGCACCTGCTGGCCGTCCATGTCGGGCAGGCCGAGGTCGAGCACCACCAGGTCGGGCTTGGCCAGCGCGGCCTGGGCCAGCCCTTCGCTGCCGGTGGCGGCCTCGATCACCTTGTAGCCCTGGGAGCTCAGGCTGATGCGCAGGAACTTGCGGATCTGCGGTTCATCGTCGATGACCAACAGGGTGGCGGACTGGCTCATGGGGTTTCGCTTTCGGCTTCAGGTTGCTGGGGCAGCGGCAAGCATAGAGTGATGCAGGTGCCATGGCCATCGATGCCTTCACCGACCAGGATCTGCCCACCGTGGGCACCGATCATGCCCTGGCAGATGGCCAGGCCCAGGCCGGTGCCCTGGCCGCCGCGATCGCCACGGGCAGCGGTGTAGAACATGTCGAAGATCTTCTCGCGCTCGGCCACCGGGATGCCGGGCCCCTGGTCGCTGACAGCAAAGTGCAACTGCTCGTCGTGCACCGATACCTGCAGCTCCAGGCGGCCTTGTGAGGGCGAGAAGCGTGCGGCGTTTTCCAGCACATTGATCAGCGCCTGTTCGATCAACGCGGCGTGCACGAACAGCAGCGGCAGCTCCGCCGGCACGTCGGTGTGCACGCGCAGCGGCGCCAGCACCGCGCGAAGGCGGTTGAAGGCGCTGCCGACGATGTCGGCGGGGGCAACCCAGTCGCGGGCAAGCTTGAGGCCACCGTGGCCAAGGCGGGTCATGTCGAGCAGGTTCTGGATATAGCGGTCCAGGCGTTCGGCTTCGTTGCGCGTGCCTTCGAGCAGTTCACGACGGTCTTCGACGGGGATCGCCTCGCCCAGCGCCAGCAGGCTGTCGATGCTGCCGCGCATGGCCGTCAGCGGGGTGCGCAGGTCGTGGGATACCGAGGCCAGCAAGGCGCTGCGCAGCTGCTCGGTTTCGCCGTGCAGGCGGGCGGCTTCGAGTTGTTCAGCCAGCCGGGCACGGGCCAGGGCCTGGGCCAGAGGTTGGCCGAGGGCCATCAGCAGGCGCCGGCGCTGGGCGCTCAGCGGTTCGCCGGAACGCGGGCGCACGCCGAGCAGGGCCAGGGGTTGATCGTCAACCGCCAGCGGCCACCACCACCAGCGGCCATTGGGCAAGGTATCGCTGCCGTGGCCAGCGGCCTGGCCGTGCTGCCAGGCCCACTCGGCGGCGGCACGCTCGTTGTCGCTCAACGCTTGGGCTTCGCCACTCGCCAGTTGCAGCAGGCCTTCGCTGTTGCGCTCCAGCAGGCACACCTGCACCTCCTTCCAGCCATTGAGGTGTCGGCCGGCCGCATTGAATACCGCCTGGCGGTCGGTAGCCACGGTCAGCCGGCGCGACAGGTCGAGCAGCTGGTTGGTCTGCGCCTGGGTTTCCCGCAGGGCCTGCAGCTGGCTGCGCTGGCGGGCCGCGAGGTTACCGGTGAGCGCCGCCATGAGCAGGAAGAACACCAGCGTCAGCACATCTTCCTCGCGCTGGATGCTGAACGAGAAATTCGGCGGAATGAAGAGGAAGTCGTAGCTCAGGAACGACAGCGCCGCGCAGGCCAGCGCCGGGCCCAGGCTGCTGCGCACGGCCACCAGCAGCACAGCAGCAAGGAACACCAACGAGATGTTGGGTAGCGCCAGCACGCTCGACACGCCCCAGGCCAGGCCGGCTGCCAGCACCGTAGCCAGCAGCGCGAGCAGGTAATGGCGCCAGACCCACACCCGGCTGACCGCCGCTCGGGCCGGACGGGCCTGGCTGTCACGGTCGAGCACGTTGATCTCCAGGCCATGGCTTTCGCGCAGCAGCCGGGTGGCGACGCCGGCACCGAACAGGCGCCGGCGCAGGCGGTCACGGGACTGACCGACCAGCACCAGGCTGGCACGACGCTCGCTGGCGTGCTGGATCAAGGTCCGCGCCACCTCACCAGCGCGCAGCAACACCACCTCGCCACCCAGGCGTTCGGCCAGTTGCTGGGCCGCCTGCAGGCGCTGGCGGGCGGCTTCGTCACGCAGCCGGCCGTTGTCGACATGTACCAGGCTCCACGGCAGGTGGCGGCGCTGGGCAACGCGGCTGGCGTGGCGCACCAGGCGTTCGGCCTGCTCGTCGCCATCCACGCCCACCAGCAGGCGCCCACGCAAGGCCGGCGCCGCTTCGCCGCGCAGTCGGTAACCGTGGGCCAGGTCGGCGTCGACCTGGGCGGCGGCGGTCTGCATGGCCAGTTCGCGCAGGGCGGTCAGGTTGGTTTGCGAGAAGTATGCGTCGATGGCGGCCCGCGCCTGCTCCGGCACATACACCTTGCCTTCGCGCAGGCGCTCCAGCAGTTCACGCGGCGGCAGGTCGATCAGCACCAGTTCGAAGGCTTCCTGCAGCACCCAGTCCGGCAGGGTTTCGCGCACTTGCACGCCGGTAATGCCGCGGACCTGATCGTTGAGGCTTTCCAGGTGCTGGACGTTGACCGTGGTGTACACGTCGATGCCGGCGGCGAGCAGCTCCTGCACGTCCTGCCAGCGTTTGGCGTGGCGGCTGCCGGGGGCGTTGGTGTGGGCCAGTTCATCGACCAGGGCCAGGGTCGGCGCGGCCTGGAGCAGACCGTCGAGGTCCATTTCTTCAAGGGTGACGCCGCGGTATTCGCTGCGCAGCAGGGGCTGCTGGAGCAGGCCGCCGAGCAACGCTTCGGTCTCGGCACGGCCGTGGGTTTCCACTACCCCGGCCAGCACCTGCACGCCCTGGCGTTGCTGGGCGTGGGCGGCCTGCAGCATGGCAAAGGTCTTGCCGACGCCGGGAGCGGCGCCGAGGAACACCTTGAGCCGACCGCGACCGCTGCGTGGGAGGGTGGCCAACAGCGCGTCTGCGCGGGTGGAGTCACTCATGTTTCGTCCTTCTGGGGGCATCTCATGCCTTGTAGGAGCGGCCTCGTGTCGCGAAAGGGCCGCAAGGCGGCCCCAGGTTCTCAGCATCAGTGCTGAGAATGCTGGGGCTGCTTCGCAGCCCTTTCGCGACACGAGGCCGCTCCTACAGGGGGCGAGGGCAGTTTGGTATCAGCGACTCAGTTGCTCAAGTGCCTGGTTCAGTGCCAGCACATTGACCACCGGCGGTCCGATCAATGGGTGGAGGGTGGCCTCTTCCAGCAAGGCTTGCAAGCGTTCCACCGGCACCTGGCGCGCCGCCGCCACCCGAGGAATCTGGTAGGCCACCGCTTCCGGTGGCAAGTGCGGGTCCAGGCCGCTACCTGACGTAGTCAGCAACGCCTGGGGCACCGGCCCCAGCGGCGCCTGGTACAGTGCCGCAGCATCGCCCTTGACCCGCTCGGCCAGTGCCGGGTTGCTCGGTGCCAGGTTGCTCGCGCTGCTGGCCACGGTGGCGAATGCCCCCGCCGAGGGCCGCGAGTGGAACCAGCCATCACCCTGGAAATCCTGGGCGATCAGGGCCGAACCACGCACCTGCCCGCCTGCATCGCGCACCAGGCTGCCATTGGCCTGCTCGGGGAACGCCAGCTGGGCAACCCCGGTAACCGCCAACGGGTACAGCGCGCCAGTGACCAGGGTCATCAGCAGGATCAGGCTCAACGCCGGGCGTACGTAACTGTTCATGATGGCCTCCTCAGACCAGATGCAAGGCATTGAGCAACAGGTCGATCAGCTTGATCCCGGCGAACGGCACGATGATGCCACCCAGCCCGTAGATCAGCAGGTTGCGCCGCAGCAAGTGCGCCGCACTCGCGGCCTGCACGCGCACACCGCGCAGCGCCAGCGGGATCAGCACGATGATGATCAGCGCGTTGAACACGATGGCCGAAAGAATCGCGCTCTGCGGGCTGGCCAGGTGCATCAGGTTGAGCACACCCAGCTGCGGATAGATGGCGGCGAACAGCGCTGGCAGGATGGCGAAGTACTTGGCCACGTCGTTGGCGATGGAAAAAGTGGTCAATGCGCCGCGGGTCACCAGCAGTTCCTTGCCCACCTGCACCACATCCAGCAGCTTGGTCGGGTCGCTGTCCAGGTCGACCATGTTGGCTGCCTCGCGCGCCGCCTGGGTACCATCGTTCATGGCCATGCCGACGTCCGCCTGGGCCAGCGCCGGGGCGTCGTTGGCGCCGTCGCCGCACATGGCCACCAGGCGGCCGTCGTTCTGCTCCTGGCGAATGCGCGCCAGCTTCTTCTCTGGCGTGGCCTCGGCGAGCACATCGTCCACCCCGGCTTCGGCAGCGATGGCTGCAGCGGTCAGCGGGTTGTCGCCGGTCACCATCACGGTACGGATGCCCAGCTTGCGCAGCTCGGCGAAGCGCTCGCGGATGCCCGGCTTGACCACATCCTTGAGGTGAATCACGCCAAGCAGACGCTTGTCGACGCACACCAACAGAGGAGTACCACCGCTCTGTGCGATGCGCTCCACTTCACGCGCCAAAGCGGTTGGCAGGTCGAGGCGCTGCATGCCGACGAAGGCCAGCACTGCGTCGACGGCACCCTTGCGGTAGCGGTGCTGCTGGAAATCGATACCCGACAGGCGCGTCTCGGCGCTGAAGGCGATCGCCTGGTACTGCCCGGTCGAAGGCTCTATGAAATCGTGCAACTGGCGCAGGTACTCGACAATCGACTTGCCCTCGGCGGTATCGTCGGCCAGCGAGGCGAGCAATGCGCCCTCCCCCAGTTCCTTGGCGGTCACGCCCTGGGCGGCGTGCAACGCGCTGCAGCGGCGGTTGCCGAAGGTGATGGTGCCGGTCTTGTCGAGCATCAGCGTATGAACGTCGCCGGCCGCCTCCACCGCACGGCCGGAGCGGGCGATCACGTTCAGGCGCACCAGCCGGTCCATGCCGGCGATGCCGATGGCCGAGAGCAGGCCGCCGATGGTGGTGGGAATCAGCGTCACCAGCAGTGCAGCGAGGAAGATCAACGGCAAGCTGCCGCCGGCAAAATGGGCGAACGGCTGCAGGGTTACCACCACGATCAGGAAGATCAGGGTCAGGCCGATCAACAGGATATCGAGGGCGATTTCGTTGGGGGTCTTTTGCCGCTTGGCACCTTCGACCAGGGCGATCATGCGGTCCAGGGTCGACTCGCCGGGGTTGCTGGTGATGCGGATCAACAGCCAATCCGAGACCAGCCGAGTGTTGCCGGTAACGGCCGAGCGGTCGCCACCGGACTCACGAATGACAGGCGCGGATTCGCCAGTGATGGCCGCTTCGTTGACCGCCGCGATGCCTTCGAGTACCTCGCCGTCACCAGGGATCATTTCACCGGCCACCACGCGTACCACATCGCCCTTGCGCAATGCCGTGGCAGCGACGCCTTCAAAACTGCCATCGCGCTTGCGGCGCTGCGCCGTCAGCCCCTGGCTACCGGCCTTGAGGCTGTCGGCACGGGCCTTGCCCCGGCCTTCGGCAAGGGCCTCGGCGAAGTTGGCAAACAGCACGGTGAACCACAGCCACAGGGCGATCTGCGCGGCGACGCCCGTGCTGACGCCATTGCCGGGCGCGAAACACAGCGCGGTGGTGAGAATGGCCGTCAAGGCGACCACTAGCATCACGGGCGCACGTTTGAGCTGGCGCGGGTCAAGCTTGACGAAGGCCTGCACCAGTGCCGGGCGCCACAGCGCTGCGAAACGGGTCTGGTCGTTGGCGCTGCGCGAGGCTTTCACTTCAGGAATGGGCATGTTCATGGATGATTCCTCAGAAACCCAGGCTCAGTTGTTCGGCGATCGGCCCGAGGGCCAGGGTCGGCAGGAAGGTCAGGCCACCGACCAGCAGGATGGTCACCAGCAACAGGCTGGCGAACAGCGGGCCGTGGGTGGGGAAACTGTTGCTACCCTGGGGCGCGGTCTTTTTCGCTGCCAGGCTGCCGGCCAACGCCAGGATCGGCAGGATGTAACCGAAGCGGCCGATCAGCATGGCCAGGCCGATCATCACGTTGTGGTACACCGTGTTGGCGCCAAACCCGGCGAACGCCGAGCCGTTGTTGGCGGTGGCCGAGGTATAGGCGTACAGCAGCTGACTGAAACCGTGGGCGCCCGGGTTGCTCACAGCGCCTGCCGGCCCAGGCAAACTGGCGGCGATGGCCGCGAGCACCAACACGCCAACCGGCATCACCAGTAGGGTTGCCACCAGTAGCTGTACCTCACGCGCCTGCAACTTCTTGCCGAGGTATTCCGGCGTGCGGCCGATCATCAGGCCAGCCAGGAACACGGCAATCAGCACGAACAGCAACATGCCGTAGAGCCCGGCACCGACGCCGCCAAAAATCACCTCGCCGACCATCATGTTGACCATCGCGACCATGCCGGTCAGCGGGTTGAGGCTGTCGTGCATGGCGTTGACCGAGCCATTGGAGGCAGCCGTGGTGGTCACTGTCCACAGCACCGAGCCGGTGGTGCCAAAGCGGCTTTCCTTGCCTTCCATGGGCGCGCTCTGCTGCACCTGGGCGCTTTCCAGTTCCGGATTCGGCTGGTGTTCCGACCACAGTGCAGTGGCGCCGCCGAGCAGGAACAGGGCGAGCATGCAGGCGATGATTGCGCGGCTCTGGCGCAGGTCCTTGACGTAGTGACCAAAAGTGAACACCAGCGCCACCGGGATCAGGATGATCGAGGCCACCTCGAACAGGTTGCTCCAGGCCGTCGGGTTCTCGAACGGGTGCGCCGAGTTGACGCCGAAGAAGCCGCCACCGTTGGTGCCCAACTGCTTGATGGCAATCTGGCTGGCGGCCGGGCCCAGCGGGATGGTCTGGTCAGCGCCCTGCAGGGTAACGGCGTGGGCGTAGTCGGCGAAGGTCTGTGGCACGCCCTGCCAGACCAGCAGCAGTGCCAGCAGCAGGCACAAGGGCAGCAGGCCGTAGAGGGTGGCGCGGGTCATGTCGACCCAGAAATTGCCCAGGTCAGTGGTGGAGCGGCGAGCGATGCCGCGGCACAGGGCAACCAGCACGGCCAGGCCGGTGGCGGCGCTGACAAAGTTCTGCACAGTCAGGCCAAGCATCTGGCTCAGGTAGCTGACCGACGCCTCGCCGCTGTAGGCCTGCCAATTGGTGTTGGTTACGAAGCTCACCGCCGTGTTGAACGCCAGCGACCATTCCTGGCCGGGCAGGTGCTGCGGGTTGAGTGGCAGGTAGCCTTGCAGCAGGAGTACAGCGAACAGCAGCACAAAGCCCGCCAGGTTGAAGGCCAGCAGGGCCAGGGTGTACTGCTTCCAGTTCTGCTCCTGGTCGGCACGCACGCCAGCCAGGCTGTAGCAACGCCGCTCCAGCGGGCCCAGTACAGGCGTCAGCCAGGTGCGCCGCCCTTCCATGACCTTGTAGTAGAAACGCCCGAGCCAGGGTGCCGGCAACAGCACGATGGCGAAAAAGACCACTAGCAAAGCGTAATCGTAACTGTGCATGGCCGCTCCCTAGCTGCGATCGGCGCGCAGCAGCGCCACCAGCAGGTAAACCGCCAACGCCACTGCCAGCAGCAGTGACAGACCGTCGAGCATGTACATGAGTGGAACTCCCCCGTGGTGCGGCGTTGACCGCTTTGAGGGAATTGTCCGAGGGAGGGGCGTAAAGGGGCGAGATCAGGGGGTGGGGATGGGAATAAAGAATGCGTAAAGATGAGGTTTGTTGAATGCCTGCATTGACCTCTTCGCGGCGGTTCGACGCCTCGATAAACCCGCTCCCACAGAGGCCGCACCGAATTCAAAGGCTATGGCGATCCTGTGGGAGCGGGTTTACCCGCGAGAAGGCCAGTGCAGGCTCACTGCTGGGGCTGCGCCGAATTGCGGCTCCAGTCCAGCAGCAGGCTGTAACCAACCGCCAGCAAGGTCGGGCCGATGAACAGGCCGATGAAACCAAAGGCGATCAACCCGCCAAATACGCCGAGCAGCACGATTACCAGCGGCAGGTTGCCGCCCCGGCTGATCAGGTAGGGCTTGAGCACGTTGTCCACGCCGCTGATGACGAAGGTGCCCCAGATGCCGAGGAACACCGCCATGCCGTACTCGCCCTTCCATACCAGCCAGCCGGTCGCCGGGATCCACGCAAGTGGCGGCCCCATCGGGATCAGGCTGAGCATGAAGGTCACCAGCCCCAGCACGATCGCCCCGGGTACCCCGGCGATCAGGAAGCCGATCAACGCCAGCAGGGCCTGGGCCGCCGCCGTGCCGATCACGCCGTTGACCACCCGTTGCACGGTCCCGGCCACCAGCTCCAGATAGTAATCGGCCCGCTCGCCCACCAGCCGGTTCAGCAGGCGCAGCACGAATGCCGACAGGCGCGGCCCGTCACGGTAGAAGAAGAATACGAACACCAGGCTCAGGGTCAGCTCCAGCACGCCACTGCCGATCTGCGCGCTGCGCGCCAACAACCAGTTGCCGACCTGCCCCAGGTAAGGTTTCACCGATGCCAGCAGGGCTGCGCCTTGCTGGTCGAGTGATTGCCACCAGCGGACCAGGCGCTCGCCAACGAAGGGAATGCCGCCAAGCCAGTCTGGTGCATCGGGCAGGCCATCGACCTGCACGTCCCGCACAAAGGCGGTGGCGTCGCGGATGTGGTCGGCCAGGTTGAAGCCCAGCCACACCAGCGGCAAGGCGACGATCAGGATCCAGGCCGTGGTCAGCACGCTGGCAGCCAGGGTTTCACGCCCACCGAGCACACGCGTCAGCAGGCGCATCAGCGGCCAGCTGGCGAAGGCCAGGATCGCGCCCCACAACAACGCGGATATGAACGGTGCCATGACCCACAGGGCGGCACCGAGCAGCGCCAGCAGCAGAATCTGGATCAACAGGCGGTCATTATTGGCCATGGTGGCGCTCACTCAACGGATCAGTTCCAGGTGCAGGCCATCGGTGGGTGCATCACCGACTTCAAGCCGGCCGTCACGCACGCCAGCCTTGACCAGCTGTTCGCGCCAGGCCCCGGCCTGGGCGCCGCTCAGGCTTGCGCGCAAGGTGCTGTCGAGGTTCAGGCTGCGCGCCAGCAAGGTCACCCAGCTGTCCCTTGGCGCAGCCAGGTCAGGGTAGTCGAGTTTGCCGGTGTCGCGCATTTCACGCAGCACCGTGGCGGCGGTGGGCAGTATTTCACCCAGCGGGCTGCTGGCAACGAACTCTTCCACATGCAGGTAGGCGCGGCGGTTGCCACGGGTCACGCTGTACAGCGCGACCAGGGTGTCGGCCTCCTCGGCCGAGCGGCGCAGGAGGATGAACGCCTGCTGCTCGTCGCCGCCATTCAACCGGGCATTGGCGAACACATCGTTGGCCCACAGGCTGCCTTCGCCACAATCGCGGCCCTGGCACCAGAACAGCGGGTAGCCGCCGTCCTGCTGCAGCGTTTCGCGGGCACTGGTGAAGGCTTCGCGGGCGCTGCGCTCGACCGGCAGCTCATAGGTGACCGAACTGACCTGGCCACGGCTTTCGACCTTGTCTTCGACGCGCAGGCGGCCGCTGATCTTGCGCAACGGGCCCATGGGGTAGACACGTTCCTGCTCCACGGCCGGGCGCTGGTCGACCACCTTGGCGTCCACCGGCACCGGCAGGCTGCCGGCCCACACCAAGGGGCTGGCCAGCACGAGGCAGGCGGCGAAGACAGTACGGATGGAAACGGGCGCGCTCATCGGCGACCCATGCGGCGCAGCGCGCCGGGTTGAAGCTCCAGGATGTCTGGCAGTTGCATGGTTGTCTCCCTGTTCAACCCGCCAAGCCTCGACACTTGTCCGGTGCAAGTCAAGCAAAGCCAAAGAAGCGATTGAAACAGTCTGCGACAAGGGCCGCGCCTTGTTCGTCATTAAGGTGCAGGTGATGCCCGCCGGGCAGCAGCGTCTGCTCAAAGGGTAGCTGCTCCAGCAGTTCAGTGTGACGGGCCAGCATGCCGTCGGCGGCCACCACCAGGCTGGCCGGGCAGCTCACCCGCCGCACAAAGGCCATGGCCTGGGCCTGGCTCAGACGCACTGGCGAAGGCAGGGTCAGGCGGCTATCGCTGCGCCAGCTGTAACCACCGGGCACCGGCATCAGGCCACGCCGGGCCAGCAGCTCGGCGGCTTCACGAGTGACCGCGACCATGCCCTTCATGCGCGCCTGTACGCCCTCCTCCAGGCTCGCGTAAACCGACTTGCGCTTGCCGTCCAGGCGCAGCTGGGCCTGCAGGGCCATGCCCAGGCGCTCGCCGGCATCCTGCTCGGCACCGGTGGGCGGGATGACACCGTCGATCAAGGCCAGATGGCTGACCCGGTCTGGCAAGGCACCGGCCAACTGCACCGATATGATCGCCCCCAACGAATGCCCAAGCAGGGCAAAACGCTGCCAGCCGAGTTGTTCGGCAACCCGCAGCACATCGTGGGCGTAATCTGCCAGGGCATAACCAGCGCCCAAGGGGCGATGCTCGGAATAACCGTGCCCGGCCAGATCAAGGGCGACGATGCGCAAGCCCTTCAACTGCGGTGCCAGGCGGGCGAAACTGTTGGCGTTGTCCAGCCAACCGTGCAGGGCGATCACCGGCAGGCCGTCCGCCGGGCCGAACAGGTGCGCGGCCAGTTCGATATGGCCCAGGCTCAGGCGGACCTCCTCGACCTGGGCGCTCATGCCTGGCTCCAGCGGTCGAACAGGCCCTTGATCAGGCTGGCCGTGTCGGTAGGCCGCTCCAGCGGAAACATGTGCCCACCCGGCACACTGTGGTATTCACCCCGGGGCATGCCGCGCACCGCCAATGCATGGTGGCGGCGGATGACCGTGCTGCGCTCGCCACGCACCATCGCCAAGGGTACTTGCAACTGGCGCGCGGGCGCCGGGCTGGCGTGGGGGATATTGCGGTAGATGCTGATCTCCGTGGCCGGGTCGAACCGCAGGCGCAACCCCTGCTCGGCCACCTGCAGGCCATGCTCGAGGTAGGCCTCCAGGCAATCAGGGTCGAAGTGGCGGAACAGCGACTTGCTGGCAAAGTAGTCACGCGCGCTGTCACGGTCGGCGAAGGCTTCACGCCGCCCCAGGGTACGGCCAGCCGGGGTGATACGGTCGATGAAGCCAAAACGTTTGGCGGTGCGCAGCAGCCATTGGTCAGCACGGGTCAGGACCGGTGAGTCGAGCATCACGACTCCGCGGTACAACTCGGGCCGGCGCAAGGCCGCATGCAGGTGCAGCACGCCACCCAGCGAATGGCCGACACCCCAGACCGGCGCCTCTTGCTGTGCCAAGTGATGCAGCAGTTCATCGACCAGGTTCTGCCAGTTGTCGTCCACCGGAAAGCGCGGGTCATGGGCATGCTGGGCCAGGTGACTGACCTGGTAATCCGGCGCCAGGGCGGCGAACAGCTTGCCGTAGGTGGCCGAGGGAAAACCGTTGGCATGGGCGAAGAAGATCTGCTGCGACATGGCGCCTGGTCCAGACGGGGGATGATGGCCCATTGTCGGCGTCATGCTGGCACTGGGCAACGTCTGTAAATGTCATCGCCAAGGGCAATCAGGTCATGCCGACTCGTCGAAACTGGCCAGCGAACGGCGCAGACAGGCTTGCATGTAGGCAATCTGGCTTTCCAGCGCCTCACGGGCCAGGCCCTGGTCCTGAAGGTCGAGCTGCAGGCGGCGCAAGGCCAGGCAACTGGTTTGCAGCAGGTGAGACATGCGCATGCAGGATTGCTGCAGCTCGTGCAGGTCCTGCTCGACATGGAGGTTGTCCAGCGGACGCTGCTCGACCCTGTTGCGAATTCTGCCCATCAGATGATGAAGCTTGGCGTCGGCAGCCTCGCGCAGCAGGCTGTACTGGGCGAAATCGAGCCGGTTGTTGTTCTGCACGTCTTCAATCGTGGGCTGCAGATCCAGGGAGCGCAAAAGCTCGTGCATCAACCCGCTCATTCAATGCTCCCGGCCATCTCGTTCACTGGTCATTCCGGCGCCAAGCATCCATTGGATCCAAAATAAAGGCAACTGACAATAATGCCAGTTGCTTCAGCTCAGTCAGGGACGTTAAGCGCGCGTAATGCCATCAGACCTGCCAGCGGCCAGTCGCCTTCCAGTTCCGCCAGGCTGGCGGTGCTCATTGGCGCTGGCTGCTGCAGATGGCCATGCTCCAGCATGCCGACCAGCGCCCCCACCAGTGGCTGGTGGCTGACCAGCAGCACATGCTCCAGGCCCAGACGCTCGATCTCGCCGATCACCTGCCGCACATCGCTGTCGGGTGTCAGCCACGGTACGGTGCGCACAGGATCGGCGAAGCCCAGGGTGTCATGCACCAGGGCGGCGGTCTGTTGCGCACGTACGTACGGACTGGCAATGATTGCCTGCAACGGCTGGCCAAGCAGCCGCGCAGCACTGTGCAGCACCTGCTCGCGGCCATGGCCGGTCAGGCGCCGCTCGGCGTCGGTATTGGCGCGCGGTTCCGCCTCGCCGTGGCGCAGCACCCACAGCTTCACAGCTTGGGCTCCTCGTCGCGCACCGGATGCGCTGCCGGGGCCACGGCGTGGGGCGCCTCGCCTTCCGGGGCACGCGCTGCCGGCCAATCGGCGAACGGCCAAGGTTTCTGGTCAGTGTGGAAGGTACCGAAACGGCCGATCTGTGCCAGGTACTGGCTGAGGCTGTCACCAAAGTTCATCAGGCTGGCGCTCGGTGCGCCATAGACCAGGCGATAGATCAGTTGCACCAGCACCAGGCCGCCGAGCAGCAGCTCAGCCAGTTGCCAGACCACCAGGAACACCAGCATCCACAGCACCCGCAGGATGATCGACTCGCGCTGGGCGCGCTCGGGTGTATCGTTCATGTGCTGCTCCTTCGCTCAATTGAAACCACTGATGGAAATGAAATCGACGTCGGTCTTCGGCTCGGCGCGCATCAAGTGCTCGATCACCTGGTTCAGCGTGCGGCCTTCGAACAGGATGGCGTGCAGGCCGGCCACCAGCGGCATGTAGACCTGCACTTCCTGGGCCTTGGCCTTGAGCACCTTGAGCGTATTGACCCCTTCGGCCACTTCGCCCAGGCGGCTGACTGCCTGTTCCAGGCTCAGGCCCTGGCCCAGTGCGTGGCCAACCTGATAGTTGCGGCTCTTGGGTGATGAGCAGGTGACGATCAGGTCACCGACACCGGCAAGGCCGAGGAAGGTCATGGGGTTGGCGCCCTGGCTGACGGCAAAGCGGGTCATCTCGGCCAGCGCACGGGTGATCAGCATGCTCTTGGTGTTTTCACCCATGCCCAGGGCGACGGCCATGCCGGCAATGATCGCGTAGACGTTCTTCAGTGCACCGCCCAGTTCGACGCCGAAGCGGTCACTGCTGGCATAGACGCGGAAGGTGCGCCCGTGCAGCACAGCCTGCACCCGCTGGCACAGTTGTTCGTCTTCACTGGCGACCACGGTGGCGGTCAGCGCGTGTTCGGCAATCTCGCGGGCCAGGTTGGGGCCGGACAGCACGCCGATGCGGGCCTCAGGCGCGATTTCTTCGAGGATCTGGCTCATCAGCTTGAAGCTCTGCGCCTCGATGCCCTTGGTCAGGCTGACCAGGTATTTGCCGCGCAGCAGTTCGGCATGCGGCGCCAGGACGCTGCGCAGGGCACTCGACGGCAACGCGACAAAGATCAGGTCGCTGGCTTGCAAGGTGGCCAGCAGGTCGTTGACCGGCTCGACACCGTCCTGCAGGCGGATGCCCTTGAGGTAGCGCGGGTTCTCGCGGTTGACCCGCATCGCCTCGGCCTGCTCGGGGTCACGCATCCATTGGCGCACCGGCACGCCATTCTCGGCCAGCAGGTTCGCCACGGCGGTGCCGAAGCTACCGCCTCCCAGAACTGCAACAGGTTGCTGTTCAGTCATATTCAATCCGTTAAAGCCATTAAGTTAAGTGGCGACCAAGCCATTATACGGCGCGCCTGCTACAGAGCCAGTGCCGGGGCTGATTCGGTTCGCCATGGTATTTCTGGTGCCCGTGTGATCGCGCGCAGGCAATTCGAACCCAGGCCACTGGCAAAACCTTCCCGGTCAGTTACCATGCCTGTTTCAACTCTGAGACAAGGCTGTCCTGTGTTCCCTGGCCCGCCCCCCTACCCTCGCCTGTTGCTGCTGACCGCATTGCTCGGTGGCTCGGCCATGGCCGACGACTTGTTCATCGACAACACAGACCTGCCGCAGGTTCTGACCGCCACACGCCTGAAACAATCCCCGGCGGCGGTACCGGGCAGCATGACCGTGCTCGACAACGAACTGATCCGCGCCAGCGGCGCCCGCGACATCCCCGAACTGTTGCGCCTGGTACCCGGGATGATGATCGGCTATGGCGCCGGCAACCAACCGACCGTCAACTACCACGGCAGCAACGTCAACGAAGCACGGCGCATGCAGGTACTGATCGACGGCCGCTCGGTGTACCGCGCCGGCCTGGCCACGGTCGACTGGAGCGACATCCCGGTGGCCATCGAGGACATCGAGCGCATCGAGGTATTCCGCGGCCCCAACACCGTCAGCTATGGCGCCAACGCACTGATGGCGGTGGTCAACATCCTCACCCGCAACCCGGCCGACAGCCACGGCACACGGATGAAACTGACCCGCGGCCAGGACGGCATCAACGACTACTACCTCAGCCACGGCTTCGGCTGGGACGGTGGCGACTTGCGCTTGTCGGTGTCCGGCCAGCAGGACGATGGCTTCGACGAGAACCAGTTCGGCCAGGACTACCGCGACAGCCGCCGCCTGAACCGCTTCAACCTCAGTGTCAGCCACGTTCTGGCACCGGACCAGACCCTGGAATGGCAACTGGCGGCCAAAGAAGGCAGCAACCAGCGACCGTATACCTATCAGCCGGTGTTCCCCTACGTCACCCAGACCGGTGACAACGCCGACGTCAACGCCAAGGACTATGCAGGCTCGGTACGCTGGAACATCGATTTCAACCCTGAGCACAGCCTGTATGTGCAGGGTTCGGCCCAGCATTTCGACCGCCAGCAGGTCTGGCGCGCCTGCGACGCGGCGCTGTCGTTCAGCCCCGAGCTGACCCGCTTGTGGCAGATGAACCCCGACTTCGCCGAAAAGGTCGCCCGTGGGGCGAACAACCCGCCGAGCAGCAGCAACCCCGAAGAACAGGCGCTGGTCGATGCAATCAAGGACCAGTGGAACAACCAGGGCGGCAAGAACGTGGTGTGTGGCGATGTCGACCAGAGCACCCGAGAAAGCCGATACGACCTGGAAATCCAGGACACCCTGAGCCTGACCGACAGCCTGCGCCTGCTCAGCGGCATGAACTACCGTTATGATCGTGCCGATTCGCAGACTTACTTCAACGGCAGCATCGACGACCAGACCTGGCGCCTGTTCGGCCAGCTGGAATGGCGCGCCGACGAACACTGGATTCTCCAGGGTGGTGCGATGCTCGAGGATTCGCGCCTTTCCGGCAGCTCGCTGACCCCGCGCATGGCGGTCAACTACCTGATCACTCCGCGCCACGGCCTGCGCGCGGTGTACTCCGAGGCCGTGCGCTCGCCGGACATGTTCGAGAACAACGTCAACTGGAGCTACACGGTCAAGAACCTGAACCCCACAGCGTTCGGCCAGCGCAATGCCGAATACTTCGTCAAGACGCGCGGCCCGGGCGACCTCGAGCAGGAGCGCATGCGCTCGCGCGAGCTGGGTTACAACGGCTACTTCAGCGATATCGACCTGAACATGGATGTGAAGGTGTTCTATGACGAAATCACCGGAATGATCAGCGAGCCCCTGAAGAACAATCAGTACATCGCCAGTAACGCCAACAAGGCCCGCTTTACCGGCAGCGAGGCACAGTTCGACTGGCACCTGGCGCCACGCGATCGCCTGCGCCTGACCTATGCCTATGTCGATGCCTGGGCCAGCAACCCCGCCGACAGCGCCAACACCGCCCGCAACAGTGGTTCGGCCGGATGGATGCGCGAATGGGGTGAAGGCTGGTCCAGCGCGCTGTTCTACTACGGCGACGATGCGCTCAACCAGTACCGTTACGAACGCCTCGACCTGCGCGTGGCCAAGCGTTTTCGCATCGAAGGCAGCAACCTGGAGCTGGCCGCGCTCTGGCAGCAACGCCTGGACGACGAACCGACCACGTCGATTCAGAACCGTTATGACAGCCGCCACCGCCTGAGCGTCAGCGCGGAGCTGGAGTTCTGATGGCCCGGCTGCTGCGCCTGCTGCTGTTCTGCCTGTGGCCGCTGGGTTCGCTGTCCGCCAGCGAAATCCTGCTGGTCGGCGGCGAAGACCAGCCTGGCGTGCGCAGCTTCGTCGAAGCGCTGCAAGCCCGCCGCAGCCATGACCAGGTGCGTTTCCAGAGCGTCGCCGAGCTGGCCCGCCCCGGCCAGCTCAAGGCTGACGTGCGCCTGGTGCTGCTCGACAACGCCGCACTGGAGTGGCGCCTGGCTGAAAGCAATGGGCCGCCTGCCTTGGCCATGCGCATCAGCCGAGTACAGGCTGAACAACGCCTGGGAAAGTCGCGCCCCGCGTACCTGACCCTGCTGTGGAGCGACCCGCCCATGGCCCGGCAACTGCGCCTGGCCCGCTACCTGTTACCCCAGGCCCGGCGCATCGGCGTGTTGTACGGTGAGCACAGCCATTTCCTGCTCGACGAACTGCGCCAGGCGGCACGCCCGCTGGGCCTGGAAATCGTCGCCCAGGACTGGCCGGACCAGCGCGACAGCCGCCCCCTGCAGCACCTGCTGGGCAACAGCGACGTGCTGCTCGCCCTCGACGACCCTGAGCTGTACAACTCGAAGACGGCAAAGAACCTGCTGCTCAGCAGCTATGGCCGGCAAATGGCGCTGATCGGCCCGAATGCCGGTTTCGTCCGCGCCGGCGCCCTGGCCAGCACCTACAGCGACCAGGATGACTGGCTGGCTGTGCTCGACCAGTTGCTCGATCAATCACCGGCGCGCTGGCCGCGCAGCCTGTACCCGGCACACTACGGTGTCAGCGGCAACCAGCAGGTGGCACGCGCCCTGGGCCTTGAACCGATCGATCCGAACGCCACTGCCAAGGCCCTGGCCGCAGGAGAACCCACCCCATGAGCAAACGCCTGAGCTGGGACATCCACACCCGCACCCAGATCATCAGCCTGGGCCCGGCGCTGTTGCTGACCTTGCTGTTGATCAGTTTCTTCACTTTCGTGCGGATCCAGGATCTGCGCCAGGAGCTGAACCACACCGGGCAGCTGATTGCCAACCAGCTGGCGCCCGCCTCCGAGTACGGCGTCATATCCGGTAACAATGAAGTCCTCGAAGGCCTGATGCGTGCCACCTTGAGCATCCCTCACGTGCGCTTCCTCGAGGTGCAGGACAGCCGCAACCACATATTGGTGTACGTCGAGCAGCAGGACGAGAGCAACAACCGGGCTCAGCAGGTGGAGGTGTTCCAGGCGCCGATTCGCCTGCAGCAGATCCGCCTGGACAGCGACTTCCTGCAACAGGGCAAAGCGCCAACACCGGCCATCGGCGACGACTACCTGGGCCGAGTGATCGTCGGCATGTCCGACGATGCGTTCAGCCAGCGCCAGCAGGAAATCGTGATCAAGGCCGGCATCCTCGCGCTGTTCGCGTTGCTGTTCACCTTCCTCCTCGCCCGCCGTCTGGCCATGAGCCTGGCCAAGCCGATCAGCGACATGGGCCATGCGGTGAAGGCTATCCAGCAGGGTGAATACAACGCGCCACTGCCGGTGGTCGACGACAGCGAGCTCGGCCACCTGGCGCGCCATATCAACAACCTGGCCAACGCCTTGGACCAGGCCAGCGCCGAACAGAAGCAGGCCATCGCCCAGTTGATCCAGGCACGCGAGGAAGCCGAACAGGCCAACGGCGCCAAGTCGGAGTTCCTGGCGATGATGAGCCACGAACTGCGCACCCCCATGAACGGCGTGCTGGGCATGCTGCAACTGCTGGAAACCACCCAGCTGACCAGCGAACAGGCCGATTACACGGCTGTGGCCAGTGAGTCCACCGGGCACTTGCTGAAGGTCATCAATGACATCCTCGACTTCTCGCGGATCGAGCGCACCACGCTGGAGCTCGAGCACATCGACTTCAACCTGGGTGAGCTGATCACCAGCAGCGTGCAGTCGTTCCAGCACAGCGCCCAGCAGCGCGGCCTGGAACTGCACCTGCAGTTGCCGACAGATGGCGCACAGCCACAGGTGGTTGGCGACCCGACGCGGATTCGCCAGATCCTGCTCAACCTGATCGGCAACGCCCTGAAGTTCACCGAGCGTGGCCAGGTACAGGTCGAGGCACGCTGGCAGTTGCTCGACCGGCAATTGCTGTGGTTTACCTGCAGCGTGCGCGACACAGGCATCGGCATCGACAGCGAGCGCCTGGAAATGATGTTCGTCGCCTTCCAGCAGGCCGACAGCTCGATCTCGCGGCGCTATGGCGGCACCGGCCTTGGCCTGTCGATCGCCCGCACCTTGGCCGAACGCATGGGCGGCAAGCTGCGCGGTGAAAGCCGCGAAGGGCTGGGCTCGACCTTTACCCTGGAAATGCCGCTGCCCCTGGCTATCAACACGCCGGCAACGCGGCCCGGCGCCTCTGGGGGCATTGCGCCACTTGAGGTGGGTAAGCGCATCCTGTTGGTGGAAGACAATCCGGTCAATCAAAGCGTCATCGAAGCCATGTTACGTAGCCTGGGGATGGAGGTCAGCGTTGCCCACGACGGGCTACAGGCAGTGGAACAGGTAAGGCAGCAGCCATTCGCTGCAGTACTGATGGATTGCCGCCTGCCCCAGGTGGATGGCTACGAAGCCACCCGGCGTATCCGCCTGTTGCCGGCCTGCGGCCAATTGCCGATCATCGCGCTGACCGCCAATGCCTTGCAGGGCGACCGCGAGCGTTGCATGGCCGCCGGCATGAACGATTACCTGAGCAAACCGTTCCGCCGCACCGAGTTGCAGCGGGTATTGCAGCGCTGGTTACCAGGACGCACAGCGGCGACTGGCGATAAATGCTAAAGTGCGGCAGTCTTAAGTACTGGACAGGACCTTGTTCGGACCTGAAAATAGACGTTTCAGTGCACACCTGTACTTCTTTCACCAGGTGCGCTGTGACTTTCACCACAACGCAATAGTCTACCTGTAGGCTGCCGTCCCAGAAGCAAGAAGGGTCGGCCGGGAAGATTCATCCCCTGCCACAGGGGGTTATTGAGGAGCTCGCATGACCAAACAACACGCCTTTACTCGGGAAGACCTGCTGCGCTGCAGTCGCGGTGAGCTGTTCGGCCCAGGTAATGCGCAACTGCCCGCGCCGAACATGCTGATGGTCGATCGCATCACCCATATCAGCGAAGAAGGCGGCAAGTACGGCAAAGGTGAGTTGGTCGCCGAGCTGGATATCACCCCGGATCTGTGGTTCTTCGCCTGCCACTTCGAAGGTGACCCGGTGATGCCAGGCTGCCTGGGCCTCGACGCCATGTGGCAGCTGGTCGGCTTCTTCCTCGGCTGGCAAGGCCTGCCGGGCCGCGGCCGTGCGCTGGGTTCGGGCGAAGTGAAATTCTTCGGCCAGGTGCTGCCTACCGCCAAGAAAGTCACCTACAACATTCACATCAAGCGCGTCCTGAAGGGTAAGCTGAACATGGCCATCGCCGATGGCTCGGTCAGCGTCGACGGTCGCGAGATCTACACCGCCGAAGCCCTGCGGGTCGGCGTGTTCACCTCCACTGACAATTTCTAAGGGTTATTCGCATGCGCCGCGTCGTTATCACTGGTCTGGGCATCGTATCGTGCCTGGGCAATGACAAAGCTACCGTCACCGAAAACCTGCGCAACAGCCGTCCGGGTATCCGTTACAACCCGGAATACAAGGAAATGGGGCTGCGTAGCCAGGTTTCCGGGTCCATCGACCTCAACCTCGAAGAACTGATCGACCGCAAGGTCTACCGCTTCGTCGGCCACGCCGCTGCCTATGCCTACCTGGCGATGCAGGACGCGATCAAGGATTCCGGCCTGACCGAAGAGCAGGTGTCCAACCCGCGTACCGGCCTGGTTGCCGGCTCCGGCGGCGCCTCGACCCTGAACCAGATGGAAGCGCTGGACACCCTGCGCGAAAAAGGCGTCAAGCGCGTCGGCCCATACCGCGTCACCCGCACCATGGGCAGCACCGTTTCGGCGTGCCTGGCCACCCCGTTCAAGATCAAGGGCATCAACTACTCGATCTCGTCGGCCTGCGCCACTTCCGCACACTGCATCGGCACCGCTCTGGAGCAGATCCAGTGGGGCAAGCAGGACATCGTCTTCGCCGGCGGTGGTGAAGAAGAGCACTGGAGCCAGTCGTTCCTCTTCGATGCCATGGGCGCCCTGTCGACCAAGCGCAACGAAACCCCTGAACTGGCCTCGCGCGCCTACGACGCTGACCGTGACGGTTTCGTCATCGCGGGCGGCGGCGGCATGGTCGTGGTCGAGGAGCTGGAACACGCCCTGGCCCGCGGCGCCAAGATCTACGCCGAAATCGTCGGCTACGGTGCCACTTCCGACGGTTACGACATGGTCGCACCGAGCGGTGAAGGTGCCATCCGTTGCATGCAGCAGGCGCTGTCCACCGTCGACACCCCGATCGACTACCTGAACACTCACGGCACTTCGACTCCGGTCGGTGACGTTGCCGAGATGAAAGGTGTTCGCGAGGTGTTCAAGGACAACGCGCCGAAGATCAGCTCGACCAAGAGCCTGTCGGGCCACTCGCTGGGCGCCGCTGGCGTGCACGAGGCGATCTACTGCCTGCTGATGATGGAAAACAACTTCATCGCCGGCTCCGCCAACATCGACGAGCTGGACCCGGAAGTCGCTGACCTGCCGATCCTGCGCAAAACCGAAGAAAACGCCAAGATCGACACGGTCATGAGCAACAGCTTCGGCTTCGGCGGCACCAACGCCACCCTGGTGCTCAAGCGCTGGGCTGGCAAGTAAGACGCTGCTGCGGCAAGTGAAACGCCCCGACTGGTTCGGGGCGTTTTCATTGGTAGCGCCTGCTCCGGCCCTTGCGCGGGCAAGCCCGCTCCCACAGGTAAGGCGCCGCATCGTAAGGCATCGGCAATCCTGTGGGAGCGGGCTTGCCCGCGAAGAGGCCAGTACAGGTCAATGCTGCCCGGGCAATACAGCCAGGAAGTTATTCCGGGCCACCTTGTTGGCCACCTCTTCCGGCAAGGCATCCAGAAACGGCCTGAAACCGTGCATCTGCTCCCCAAGACTGCCAAACCGCCCCACCACATCCGACCCCAGCATGAACCGGTCCGGATGCCGCTCGACCAGCGCCACCCACTCCTTGCGCGGCACGCCCTGTTCATCCAGCAAATAGGGCTCCAGCACACTCCACGACAAGTCCACATATAAATTCGGGTAGTCCGCCAGCAATCGCGTCAGCACCGGCAGCAAAAAGTCCATTCGGGTCTGATGCCGATGGATCTCTGCGCTGCTCCCTGCATGCGCCCAGATGAAACGGGTATGCGGATGATTGCGCAGCGGCTCCTCGATCTCGGCCAGGTACAGCGGATTACGCTCACGCTTGGAAGTGATGTTCGAATGCAGCAACACCGGCATGTCGTGTTCCGCCGCCAGGTGATAGATACGGGTCATCGCCTCGTTATTGGCCCGCGGCGTATCGCCACTGGTCAGCGCAGTCAGGTCGTCATGCCGGGTAAACACCTCGCCGATCCCTTGCCACAGCCCCGGGTTAAGTTCGAGCATGCGCTCGATATGGCTGACGGCATTCTTGTCCACCGGATTGAAGCCGGTCAGAAAGGGATAGAAACGTTTTCGCTGCTCGGCCGGCAGCTTTTCCAATGCGGCAGCTACATAGGTATCGGTGGCGCTATACCAATAGGCATCAGCGTCGTCGCCGGCGTAATAGCGCGGGCGCTTGGGCTCGTCTTCGTGCCACTTCTTAGCTACCGGAATACCAGAAATCATCGAATGCTCGACACCCGCCTGATCCATGGCCTTGATCAGCGCCGTCATGCCCTCGGTCTCCTGGAAGAAGTCCACGTAGTGCAAATGGGCATCGCTGTAGCGGTAGTCACGGGCCTGTGCCGCCTGGCATAGCCAGCCAGACAACAGCATGCAGGCCAACGCTCTGGCAATCATGGGCGTGCTCCTTCTCCAGGCATGAACAGGGTAGACCGGGCAGCCAGCGCAACGGTTCAGCATTGCCCGGCAAACCGCTATGCTTGGGGCATTTCCACCTCGCCTGGAGCCCACCATGAGCAGCCCCCTGATCATCCGCCCACGCGCCGAGTCGGTCGAGGGCCAGCCGATCCTGCGCCCGCTGCCCTCGGCCCAGTGCCGCAGCGTCGGCCCGTTCGTGTTCTTCGACCATATGCTCGAGACCGACTATGCGCCGGGCCATGGCATGGATATCCGCCAGCACCCGCACATTGGCCTGTCCACCCTGACTTATCTGTTCGAAGGTGCGATCCTGCACAAGGACAGCCTTGGCTCGGAACAGCGCGTACTGCCTGGTGATGTGAGCTGGATGACCGCCGGCAAAGGGGTGGCGCATGTCGAGCGTACACCTGCGGACGCCCTGGCCCATGGCTCACGCTTGCATGGGCTGCAGGTGTGGCTGGCCTCGCCCCAGGCACTCGAACAAGGCGAACCGAGCTACAGCCACCACCCCGCAGCGAGCTTGCCGGTCAGCGACAACCTGGGCGTGCGTATCTGCATGATTGCCGGCAGCGGGTTCTGCCTGGAGTCACCGGTGCCGGTGCTCTCCCCTACTCTTTATGCGCATGTGCTGATGCAGCCGGCCACTACCTTGGTAGTACCTGACGAACATGCGCAGCGGGCGCTGTATCTGCTCGACGGCGAGCTGTTCATGGACGGCGAGCAGGTCGAGGCCTGTAGCCTGATCGTGCTGGCGGAAGGGGAAGAGGTCACGCTGTATGCCGAGGAGGAGTGCCAGCTGGTGCTGATTGGCGGCGAGCCGCTGGATGGGCCGCGGCGGATGAACTGGAATTTTGTGGCCAGTGATGTGGAACTGATCGAGCAGGCACGAGCCAAGTGGGCGGCGGGGGATTGGCCGACAGTCCCCGGGGAAACGTCGAGAATCGAGTTGCCTCGCTGAATTGGGGCCGCTTTGCGGCCCTTTCGCGACACAAGGCCGCTCCTACAGGGGTACGCGCACTTCTGTAGGAGCGGCCTTGTGTCGCGAAAGGGCTGCGAAGCAGCCCCATGCAATGTCAGCGCTGGAACACTTCGGTGAGCAGGTTGTGCATCGAGCGGAACGCGCGCTCCGAGGTGCGGCGGTCATACTGCATCTTACCCGGCACATTGGCATTCGGGTCAGTGAACGAATGCACCGCACCGCCGTAGCTCAGCAACTGCCAATCCACCTTGGCCGCATTCATCTCCTCCTCGAACGCCGGCAGTTGCTCCTTCGGCACCAGCGGATCGGCAGCGCCATGCAGCACCAGCACCGAGCCCTTGATGCGCTTGGCGTCTTCCGGGTTCGGCGTATCAAGCGTGCCGTGGAACGACACCGCCGCCCTCAAGTCGGCACCGGTACGCGCCAGTTCCAGGGCGCAGCAACCGCCGAAGCAGAAGCCGAAGGTGGCGACCTTGCCCGGCTCCAGCAACGCCTTGGACTGCGCCAGCAGCTGCGACAACGCCTCGTTCATCCGCTTGCGCAGCTCGGCCCGGTCATTTTTCAGCGGCATCATCGCCGCACCAGCCTCATCCGCATTGGACGGGCGTACCGACTGCCCATACAGGTCGGCAATCAGCACCACGTAACCCTTTTCGGCCACTTCCTTGGCAATGCGCTCGGCGCCTTCGCCAATACCCATCCAGTTCGGCGCCATCACCAGGCCGGGCTTTGGCAGCGCACCCGGCTCGTAGACCAGGCGGCTCTCATAGGTCTTGCCGGACAGGTGATAGACCAGCGATTCGACGATTACCTTGCTCATCAAGCACTCCTTAGGCACTTTTTCATAAAACAGCCCGCCATGAAAAAAGCCCGCCGAAGCGGGCTTTCCTATGCATCAACTCAAGCAGACAGCTCGACCAGCAGCTTGTTCAGGCGACGAACGTAAGCCGCCGGGTCCTTCAGGCTGTCACCAGCCGCCAGCGCGGCCTGATCGAAGAGGATGTGCGACAGCTCGGCGAAACGGTCTTCGCTCTGCTCGTTGTCCAGCTTCTCGATCAACGGGTGAGTCGGGTTGAATTCGAAGATCGGCTTCGAGTCCGGCACCTTCTGCCCGCTGGCTTCCAGGATCTGGCGCATCTGCAGGCCAAGGTCCTGTTCGCCAATGGCCAGGATCGCCGGCGAGTCGGTCAGGCGGTGCGACACGCGCACTTCGGCCACGCTGTCACCCAGCGCACCTTTCAGGCGCTCTACCAGGCCTTCCTTGTCCTTGGCCACTTCTTCCTGGGCCTTCTTGTCCTCTTCCGAGTCCAGCTTGCCCAGGTCCAGGTCGCCACGGGCGACGTCGACGAATGCCTTGCCGTCGAACTCGCTGAGGTAGCTCATCAGCCACTCGTCGATACGGTCGGTCAGCAGCAGTACCTCGATACCCTTCTTGCGGAAGACTTCCAGGTGCGGGCTGTTCTTGACCTGCGCGTAAGACTCGCCGGTGAGGTAGTAGATCTTGTCCTGGCCTTCCTTGGCGCGGGCCAGGTAATCGGCCAGGGCAACGCTCTGCTCGCCGCTGTCGTCCTGGGTGGAGGCGAAGCGCAGCAGGCCAGCGATTTTTTCCTTGTTGGCGAAGTCTTCAGCCGGGCCTTCCTTCAGCACCTGGCCGAAGTTTTTCCAGAAGCCCTTGTACTGCTCAGGCTCGTTCTTGGCCAGCTTCTCCAGCATGTCCAGCACACGCTTGGTCAGCGCGGTCTTCATCGAATCGATGATCGGGTCTTTCTGCAGAATTTCGCGGGATACGTTCAGCGACAGGTCATTGGAGTCGACCACACCCTTGATGAAGCGCAGGTACAGCGGCAGGAACGACTCGGCCTGGTCCATGATGAACACGCGCTGCACATACAGCTTCAGGCCGCGCGGTGCTTCGCGCTGGTACAGGTCGAACGGTGCACGGGCCGGCACATACAGCAGCGAGTTGTATTCGAGCTTGCCTTCGACCTTGTTGTGGCTCCAGGCCAGCGGGTTCTCGAAGTCATGGCCGATGTGCTTGTAGAACTCCTGGTATTCCTCGTCCTTCACTTCGGAGCGCGAACGGGTCCACAGGGCGCTGGCGCGGTTGACGGTTTCCCATTCCTGCGCGGGCTTTTCTTCACCCTCGGCGGCTTCGGCCTGCTCCTTGGGCAGCTCGATCGGCAGGGCAATGTGGTCGGAGTACTTCTTGACCACGTTGCGCAGGCGCCAGCCATCGGCGAATTCCTGCTCGTCCTTCTTCAGGTGCAGAACGATGCGGGTGCCGCGCTGCGGCTTGTCGATGGTGGCGACTTCGAACTCGCCCTCACCCTTGGACGACCAATGCACGCCTTCGGCGGCAGGCTGGCCGGCGCGGCGGCTGTAGACGTCGACCTTGTCGGCGACGATGAAGGCCGAATAGAAGCCCACACCGAACTGACCGATCAGGTGCGAATCCTTCTTCTGGTCACCGGTGAGGTTCTTCATGAAGTCGGCGGTGCCGGACTTGGCGATGGTACCCAGGTGGGCAATGACATCTTCGCGGCTCATGCCGATGCCGTTGTCCTCGAGGGTCACGGTACCGGCGTCCTTGTCGAAGCTCAGGCGGATCTTCAGGTCGGCGTCGCCCTCGAGCAGCTCTGGCTTGGCCAGGGCCTCGAAGCGCAGCTTGTCGGCGGCGTCGGAGGCGTTGGAGATCAGCTCACGGAGGAAGATCTCCTTGTTCGAGTACAGCGAATGGATCATGAGGTGCAGCAGTTGCTTCACCTCGGTCTGGAAGCCCAGCGTTTCTTTTTGAGTCTCCACACTCATGGTCTTCAAAACTCCGATCTGATGGCAGTGGCGCCTGGCGGCCGACATGGCCTGCTTTAACGGCGGATGTCATGCAGATGGGGGCTGCCCGGACGATTTCAAGGGCTTTTCCGGTTCGATCTTGAAATGTGCACGAGCGGTGGCGATCGGCGACTGCCGGTCTGCCTGCCAGGCAGTGATGGCGACGTTGGTCACCCGCCGCCCCTGACGCCACAGCTGGCACTGGGCGTAGGTATCGCGAAAATGCCCGGCACGCAGGTAGTCGATGGAGAAATCGATGATCTTCGGAATGCTCGCACTCTCGCTGTAGATCAGCAGGTACAGGGCAGCAGAAAGCTCCATGAAGCCGGCAATGACGCCACCATGGATGGCCGGCAGCAACGGGTTGCCGATGTTGTCCTGGCTGGCCGGCAGGCGGAACAGCAAGTCGTCGCCATCGCGCTGGCACTCGATGCCGATCAGGCCGGCGTATGGGATCAAGGCCAGCAAGGGACCGTAGTCACCAACCGCGTGAGCCGCGTTCAACTGCTGGCGGACGTCTTCAGGGATCATGCCCCACCCTCCTTCAGGCTGTTGCCGAAACGGATGCCACCCTTGATCTCCTGGCCCAGGCGCATGAAGGTCCCCACCACATGGCAGATCGGCTGGCCAGGGTCGTCCTGATAGGCCGTGCCACGGGTAAAGATGACGTCGCGGGTCACGCGATAGCACTGGGCATGGCCGTAAATCGGCTTGCCCGGTACCGCGGCATGCATGTAGTCGATACGCAGATCCAGCGTCGGGCACACCTCGAAGCGCGGCAGCACGCACAAGGTGGCCATGCCGCACGTGCTATCCATCAGCGTGGTCAACGCCCCGCCATGTACCGCGCCGGTCTGTGGGTTGCCGACGATCGCCGGCGACCAGGGCATGACCAACGTCATGCCCTCACTGTCGGCTTGGGCCACGCGCATCTGCAACAACTGGCAATGTTTCAATGCTGAAAGAAAGCGTTCGGCCATGGCCTGCAAGCTTGAATCATTCATACGCTGTTTCCGTGATGACTGCCGTAACGGCATAAAACCTGTAAAAAGTCTATATAGAACGCGGCGTTATATATCTGTAACAGGCACGGAACTTCTTCCGCATGGCTGAACTCGAAGGAACAACTCAGTTATTCACCAAGAGGAAACACCCCCATGCGTAAACCTTTTGCTTTTGCTCTGATGCTGGCTGCTGCCATGGGCCTGGCTGCTTGCGATAAAGCGAGCGAAGACAAAGCCCAAGACGCACAGCAACATGCCGAGCAAGCCCAGGAAAAGATGGGCGAAGCTCAGGATAAGATGAACGACGCTGCCAAGGAAAACGCCGAAGCCGCCAAAGATCAGGCCGAAGCCGAGCAGAAGGCCGCCGAAGAGGCCGCCCCAGCTACTCCGGCACCGGAAACCGCGCCTGCCGAACCTGCCAAGCAGTAATCGGCCCAAACAAAAAAACCCGACATCGTCGGGTTTTTTTGTGCCTGTCTTTAGTGAGTTAAACGTTTCAGTTAATACTGTTTGAACTTTCCCTGGGTGCTTCTGTCACCGCACTTTCAGTCGGCGTGAACACCATCACGTCCAATACATCGGAATGGAACTCACGGCGATACAGAATCAGCACGACGCCGACACTCACAATCATGAACAGCCAGGGGCTGATAAACCAGGTGAGCATGGCCATGCCGAAGTAATAAGAACGCAGGCCAAAGTTGAACTGGTTGGCTGCCAGCGACAGCACCCGCGCTGCGCGCGAAGCGAAGGCCTTGCGCTCTAGCTCATTGACCTGGCGCTCACCGATCATAGGCGCGGACCCCACCAGCACCGCGGCAAAGTTGTACTGACGCATGCACCAGCTGAAGGTGAAGAAGGCGTAGACGAAAACCATTGCCAGGCACAGCAGCTTGATCTCCGACATGCCCTGGGACGCCTGCTGCACCAGCGGCAAGTCCGCCAGCAGTGACAGCGCGCGATCCGAAGCACCCAGCACGGTGAGGATGCCAGCGAGGATGATCAGAGTGCTGGAGGCGAAGAACGAGGCATTGCGCTCCAGGTTGCCGATCACGCTGGCGTCGGCGATGCGGTTGTCGCGCAGCAGCATACGGCGCATCCAGTCTTCCCGGTACAGGTGCAGCACACTGGCCAGGCACGCGGTGTCGCGGCCCTTCCAGATGGCATAGCGAGTGTAACCGCCCCAGCACAGGGCGAACCAGCAGACAGCCAGGAGGTTGTGGAGGTTGCTTTGGATGAAGTTCATGCAGAATTCCCGAAGGCCAGGTGCACAAAGAATAGTGACCGGGTTTCGACGCCTACAAGCGGTAAAAGGCACAAACTGAAACGAAAAAGCCCCGCATCCTTTCAGATGCGGGGCTTTCGAGTCTCCACCTTTGGCGAGCACCCTACGGCTTGTGGCCGGTGCCGCCCTCAGGCTTCAACTGCTCAGGCCAACGCTTCGCGCGGCTTGCCGAGCATGCGGTCGCAGGCCACGGCGCCGATCAGCGTCACGACCGAAGGCACCAGCCAGGCCAGGCCCTGATCGCTCAGCGGCAGGTGCGCCATGACGTCTGGCAGCACGTGGGCGATGTCGCTGCCCTTGATCGCGTCGACGATACCGAACACCAGCGAAACCAGCATCACTGGAGCCAGGATGCGAGTCGGCGAATTCCACAGGTCCTTCACGAAGCTCAGGCCCACCACCACGATGCACGGCGGATAGATAGCGGTCAGCACCGGGATCGAGAACATGATCAGCTTGGTCAGGCCCAGGTTGGAGATCAGCAGCGAGAAGCCTGCCAGGATCACCACCAGTGCACGGTACGACAGCGGCAGAATCTGGCTGAAGTATTCGGCGCAGGCGCAGGTCAGGCCAACGGCAGTCACCAGGCACGCCAGGGCGATCAGCACGGCAAGGAAGCCACTGCCCAGGGAGCCGAAGGTGTGCTGTACATAGGCGTGCAGAACGGCGGCACCGTTGGTGGCATCGGCGGCGATATCGTGGCTGCCGGCACCCAGGCGGAACAGGCTGATGTACACCAGGGCCAGGCCGACACCGGCGATCAGGCCGGCGATGATGGCATAGCGGGTGATCAGCTTCGGCGACTCGACACCGCGCGAGCGGATGGCGTTGACGATGACGATACCGAATACCAGGGCACCAAGGGTGTCCATGGTCAGGTAGCCATCGGAGAAGCCTTTGGAGAACGCGGCGGCGGCATAGGCCGGCTGTGCTTCACCGATGGTCCCGGCTGGCAGGGCGAAGGCAGCGATGCCCAGCACCGCCAGGGCGATGATCTTCAGCGGCGCGAGGAAGCGGCCGACAGTGTCGAGCAGCTTGCCCGGGTACATGGACACGGCCAGTACCACGGCGAAGTACACCAGGCTGTAGATGAACAACGCTGTCGGGCTTTCACCGGTCAGCGGTGCCACGCCCACTTCGAACGACACGGTCGCGGTACGCGGCGTCGCGAACAGCGGGCCGACCGACAGGTAGCACACGGCCGCCAGCAGGCCGCCGAAGAACTTGCCGATCGGGCTGCTCAGGGCATCCATGCCACCACCGACCTTGGCCAGGGCGACCACGGTGATGACTGGCAGGCCCACGGCGGTAACCAGGAAGCCCAGGGCCGCCATCCATACGTGCGGGCCAGACTGCAGACCGACGATAGGCGGGAAGATGATGTTGCCAGCGCCTACGAAAAGCGCAAACGTCATAAAGCCAAGCGCCAGGATATCCTGGCCTTTGAGAACTTTCATTTAAGGTAGTACCACACTGCTGAAATCGGGATTCGAGAGGGGATTTCCCTTTGGATGAGGGGAAATGCTGCCCGGCTTGATAGGCCAGACCCGTTTAGCGTGTCGTTCCCTTTTGGGGTACGGGCACAGAGTGAACGCGTAGATTAACCGTTTTACCCGGTAAACGCACTGATACAGTGCTGCTTGTCCGATGTGCGTACATGTTTGTCGTCTGTGTGTCCGATAACAGTAGGAATTATCCTCGGATTGAAATAATCGTCTGCTTCAAAATTCCTATCGTACCTATCGAAAATTCCGCATTGCCTGTACCGGCCACTTCGCGGGTAAACCCGCTCCCACAGGTACTTCACAATTATCAAGGCTAGTGATTTTCCTGTGGGAGCGGGTTTACCCGCGAAGAGGCCGGTGCAGGCAAACAACCTCCCGAAAACGACAAAGGCCACCCGAAGGTGGCCTCTGTGCGCGTGGGGGGTGTAGCAGGTATTACTTCTTGGCTTCCCAGCCGGTCAGCTCGGCCAGGGCCTTGCCAATGTCAGCCAGGGAACGCACGGTCTTCACACCAGCGTCCTGCAGCGCGGCGAACTTCTCGTCCGCAGTGCCCTTGCCGCCGGAAATGATGGCGCCAGCGTGGCCCATGCGCTTGCCCGCAGGTGCGGTAACACCAGCGATGTAGGAAACGACTGGCTTGGTGACGTTGGCCTTGATGTAGGCCGCGGCTTCTTCTTCAGCCGAACCGCCGATCTCACCGATCATGACGATCGCTTCGGTCTTCGGGTCTTCCTGGAACAGCTTCAGGATATCGATGAAGTTGGAGCCTGGGATCGGGTCGCCACCGATGCCCACGCAGGTCGACTGGCCAAAGCCGGCGTCGGTGGTCTGCTTGACCGCTTCGTAGGTCAGGGTGCCGGAACGCGAAACGATACCGACCTTGCCTGGCAGGTGGATGTGGCCTGGCATGATGCCGATCTTGCACTCGCCCGGAGTGATGACGCCTGGGCAGTTAGGGCCGATCAGGGTCACGCCCAGCTCGTCGCACTTGACCTTGGCATCCAGCATGTCCAGGGTAGGAATGCCTTCGGTGATGCAGACGATCAGCTTGATGCCGCCGAATGCCGCTTCCAGGATCGAGTCCTTGCAGAACGGAGCCGGAACGTAGATGACCGAAGCGTCAGCGCCGGTGGCTTCTACGGCTTCTTTCACAGTGTTGAACACTGGCAGGCCCAGGTGGGTGGTGCCACCCTTGCCTGGAGTAACGCCGCCGACCATCTTGGTGCCGTAGGCGATGGCTTGTTCGGAGTGGAAAGTACCCTGCGAGCCGGTGAAGCCCTGGCAGATGACCTTGGTGTCTTTATTGATCAGGACGCTCATTACTTGCCCTCCGCAGCTTTGACAACTTGTTGAGCAGCGTCGGTCAGGCTGGTTGCCGCAATGATGTTCAAACCGCTTTCTGCCAGTACTTTAGCGCCCAGTTCGGCGTTGTTGCCTTCAAGGCGAACGACAACCGGAACTTTAACGCCGACTTCTTTCACTGCACCGATGATGCCTTCGGCAATCATGTCGCAGCGAACGATGCCGCCGAAGATGTTGACCAGTACGGCCGCGACATTGCTGTCGGACAGAATGATCTTGAACGCTTCGGTAACGCGTTCTTTGGTCGCGCCGCCGCCCACGTCGAGGAAGTTGGCTGGCTTGCCGCCGTGCAGGTTGACGATGTCCATGGTACCCATGGCCAGGCCGGCACCGTTGACCATGCAGCCGATGTTGCCTTCGAGGGCAACGTAGTTCAGTTCGAACTTGGCAGCGTGGGCTTCACGGGCGTCGTCCTGCGACGGGTCGTGGAAAGTCTTCAGCTTAGGCTGACGGTACATGGCGTTGGCGTCGATGTTGATCTTGGCATCGAGGCAGTGCAGGTCGCCATCGGCCTTGATCACCAGCGGGTTCACTTCCAGCAGGGCCAGATCGTGATCCTTGAACAGCTTGGCCAGACCAACGAAGATCTTGGCGAACTGTTGAACTTGCTTGCCTTCCAGACCCAGCTGGAACGCCAGCTCACGACCCTGGAACGGCTGAGCGCCAACCAGTGGGTCGATGGTAGCCTTGAGGATCTTCTCAGGAGTTTCGTGAGCGACTTTCTCGATGTCCACGCCACCTTCGGTGGAAGCCATGAACACGATACGGCGGCTCGAACGATCCACTACAGCGCCCAGGTACAGCTCTTTGGCGATGTCAGTGCAGGACTCGACCAGGATCTTGGAGACTGGTTGACCGTTGGCGTCAGTCTGGTAGGTCACCAGATTCTTGCCCAACCACTGCGCAGCGAACGCCTTGGCGTCTTCCTTGCTGCGAACCAGCTTGACGCCGCCCGCTTTACCGCGACCACCCGCGTGGACCTGAGCCTTAACGACCCACTCCGAACCGCCGATCTTGTCGCAGGCTTCAGCCGCTTGCTCAGGGGTATCGACAGCGAAACCCTTGGAAACTGGCAGGCCGTATTCAGCGAACAGCTGCTTACCCTGATACTCGTGAAGATTCATGCTTTTTACCGTCTTCGTTAGGTACTGCGCTTCGGCGCTGCGCCATTGCTGGCGCCGCACCACCTGTGACCATTGACCCCGGGTTTACCCGTGTAGTCCGGTCCGGCGGACGTTCCGCGGTGAGTCATGCACGCAAGACTCACGACGGGCAGCCCGCCGTGGTTTCTTATAATTAACGCTTCTTACGGTTGGCCACGTGAATGGCGCCGCCATTCACTGCCAGCGCTGCTTCATGCAGCGCTTCGGACAGGGTTGGATGGCTGAAGACCATCATGCCCAGATCCTCGGCACTGGTGCCGAATTCCATTGCGATTGCGCCCTGCTGTACCAGTTCGGCAGCCGATGGGCCAATCACGTGAACGCCCAGCACGCGGTCGGTCTTGGCATCGGCGATGACCTTGACGAAACCACCGGTATCGTTGGCTGCCATCGCACGGCCGCTGGCCGCGAACGGGAAGGTGCCTACGTTAACCTCAACACCCTCGGCCTTCAAGGCTTGTTCGGTCTTGCCGACCCACGCGATTTCCGGGTGGGTGTAGATGACCGACGGGATCAGGTCGTAGTTCATCTGAGCCTTGTGGCCCTTGATGCGCTCGACGACCATGATGCCCTCTTCCGAGGCCTTGTGCGCCAGCATCATGCCACGCACCACGTCACCGATGGCGTATACGCCAGGAACGCTGGTAGCGCAGTAGTCGTCGACGAAGATGTAGCCACGCTCGTCGATGGTCACGCCGCTGTCGGAAGCCAGCAGGTCAGTGGTCACCGGGCGACGGCCGACCGCGACGATCAGCTTGTCGAAGGTGATCTTCTGCTCGCCTTCGGCGTTGGTGTAGGTCACTTCGACTTCGTTGCCGTTGACTTTCGAGCCGGTGACGCGGGCACCCAGCTTGATGTCCAGGCCTTGCTTGGTCAGGGTCTTCTGGGCTTCTTTCGACACGGCGGTGTCGGCAGCCATCAGGAAGGTGTCCAGGGCTTCCAGGACGGTGACTTCAGCACCCAGGCGAGCCCATACCGAGCCCAGCTCCAGGCCGATCACACCAGCACCGATCACGCCCAGGCGCTTCGGTACCGATTGGAATTCCAGGGCGCCGGTGGAGTCGACGATGACGTTCTGGTCGACCGGAGCCGGCGGAATGTCGATCGGACGCGAACCGGAAGCGAGGATCACGTTCTCGGCTTCGATGACTTCGGTGGTGCCGTCAGCCTTGGTGACTTCGACCTTCTTGCCAGCCAGCAGTTTGCCGTGGCCCTGGATCGAGGTAACGCCGTTGGCCTTGAACAGAGTGGCAACGCCACCGGTCAGGTTCTTGACGATGCCAGCCTTGCGGCCAACCATCGCGGCGACGTCCATCTTCACTTCACCAGTGGAGATACCGTGGACGTTGAAGCTCTCTTTGGCTTCCTTGTACTTCCAGGAGCTGTCCAGCAGCGCCTTGGACGGAATGCAGCCTACGTTCAGGCAGGTGCCGCCCAGGGCCAGCTTGCCCTCGGCGTCGGTGTACTTCTCGATACAGGCAGTCTTCAGACCAAGTTGTGCGGCCTTGATGGCAGCAACATAGCCGCCAGGGCCTGCACCAATTACCACTACGTCGAATTTCTGGGTCATAAAAGATTCCTTATCAGCTACAAGCTACAGGCCGCGGACCGCGCGGCATGGCTTCTCGCGAAGCCAGGGCCGGCACGGTACGCAGCCAGAGGGTTAGATGTCCAGCAGCAGGCGAGACGGATCTTCCAGCAGGTTCTTGATGGTGACCAGGAAGGTTACCGCTTCCTTGCCATCGATCAGGCGGTGATCGTAGGACAGTGCCAGGTACATCATCGGGCGGATAACCACTTGGCCGTTGATGGCCATCGGGCGCTGGATGATGTTGTGCATGCCCAGGATGGCAGCCTGAGGCGGGTTGACGATCGGGGTCGACATCATCGAGCCGAAAGTACCGCCGTTGGTGATGGTGAAGGTACCACCGGTCATCTCTTCGATGGCCAGCTTGCCGTCACGGGCCTTCTTGCCGAAGGTGGCGATGCCGTTCTCGATTTCAGCCAGGCTCATCGATTCGGCGTTACGCAGAACCGGTACCACCAGGCCACGGTCGCTCGACACGGCAACGCCGACGTCGGCATAGCCGTGGTAGACGATGTCGTTGCCGTCGATCGAGGCGTTGACTGCCGGGAAACGCTTCAGCGCTTCGGTGGCCGCCTTGACGAAGAACGACATGAAGCCCAGGCGTACGCCGTTGTGGGTCTTCTCGAACAGGTCCTTGTACTTCGAACGCAGGGCCATGACTTCGGTCATGTCGACTTCGTTGAAGGTGGTCAGCATGGCCATGTTCGACTGGGCTTCGACCAGACGCTCGGCGATCTTGGCGCGCAGACGGGTCATCGGCACGCGCTTCTCGGTGCGGTCGCCAGCGGCAACGACAACCGGGGCAGCAGCGGCAGCAGCAGGCTTGGCAGCTGGAGCCGGGGCCGACTTCTTGTTGGCGACGGCGGCGACGACGTCTTCCTTGGTGATGCGACCGCCTTTGCCAGTGCCGGCAACGGTAGCCAGATCGATACCGCTCTCTTCAGCCAGCTTGCGCGCGGCAGGAGCTGCGATCGGGTCGTCTTCGCCAGCGTCGGCGGCAGCAGCGGCTGGAGCAGCGGCGGCCGGGGCAGCCGCAGGAGCTGCGGCTGCAGCGCCACCTTCAACGATCGAACCCAGTACTTCGTCGGACAGGACGGTGTCGCCCTCGCCCTTGACGATAGCGCCCAGCACGCCGTCGGCGGTAGCCAGAACTTCCAGGACGACCTTGTCGGTCTCGATGTCTACGATCAGCTCGTCACGCTTGACGGCGTCGCCCGGCTGCTTGTGCCAGGTGGCAACGGTGCCATCGGCAACCGATTCCGGGAAGGTTGGGGCTTTGATCTCGATAGCCATTATCTGTGTTTCCTTAAATTCGGTTTCAGGTGCGCGAAGGCATTAAACAGTGAAGGCGTCTTGCAGCAGTTTTTCCTGCTGCTCGGCGTGCTTCGATGCGTAACCACAGGCTGGCGCGGCGGAAGCGTCGCGGCCGGCGTATTCCAGGACCAGCGCCTTGTTGTGGCGGCCCAGGATACGGCGCATGTGGTGCTGACTGCTGTACCAGGCGCCCTGGTTCATCGGTTCTTCCTGGCACCAGACCGCATGCTTGAGGTTGGTGTATTGCGCCAGGATTTCGACCAGGTCGTCCTCAGGGAACGGATACAGCTGCTCCAGACGCAGGATCGCGATGTCTTCGCGGCCTTCGGCACGGCGTTTTTCCAGCAGGTCGTAGTAGACCTTGCCGCTGCACAGCACCAGGCGCTCTACCTTGGCCGGATCGAGGCTGTCGATTTCCGGGATCACGGTCTGGAACGAGCCTTCTGCCAGGTCTTCCAGAGTCGAGATGGCCAGCTTGTGGCGCAGCAGCGACTTCGGCGTCAGGACAACCAGCGGCTTGCGCAGCGGGCGAATGACCTGGCGACGCAGCAGGTGGTAGATCTGTGCCGGGGTGGTCGGTACGCAGACCTGGATGTTGTGCTCGGCGCACAGCTGCAGGTAACGCTCCAGACGCGCGGAGGAGTGCTCCGGCCCCTGCCCTTCATAACCGTGTGGCAGCAGCATGGTCAGACCGCACAGGCGGCCCCACTTGTGCTCGCCGCTGGTGATGAACTGGTCGATCACGACCTGGGCACCGTTGGCGAAGTCACCGAACTGGGCTTCCCAGATCACCAGCGCATTCGGCGTGGTGGTCGAATAGCCGTATTCGAAGGCCAGTACCGCTTCTTCCGACAGGAAGGAGTCGTACAGGTCGAAACGCGGCTGGCCCGGGAACAGGTTCTTCAGCGGTACGTAGGTGCTGGCGTCCTTCTGGTTGTGCAGCACCGCGTGACGGTGCGAGAAGGTGCCACGGCCGATGTCCTGACCGGTCATGCGGATCGGGTGACCTTCGAACTGCAGGGTGGCGTAAGCCATGGTCTCTGCATAACCCCAGTTGATCGGCAAGCCACCGGCTTGCATCTTCTGACGGTCTTCGTAGATCTTCGCGACCTGACGCTGTACGACGAAGCCTTCCGGCAGTTCCAGCAGCTTGGCCGACAGGTCCTGCAGGGTCTTGAGGTCGAAGCGGGTGTCGTGACGCGCAGTCCAGGCATGGCCCAGGTACGGACGCCAGTCGACGAACAGCTCGCGGTTCGGCTCCTTGACCAGGCTCTTCACCACGTGCAGGCCGTTGTCCAGGGCGTTGCGGTATTCGTCGATCTTGGCCTGAGCACGCTCGGCCTCGATACGGCCCGCCTGGATCAGCGAATCGGCATACAGCTCACGGGTGGTGCGCTGCTTGGTGATCTGCTGGTACATCAACGGCTGGGTGCCGTTCGGCTCATCGGCCTCGTTGTGGCCGCGGCGACGGTAGCAGACCAGGTCGATGACCACGTCACGCTTGAACTGCATGCGGTAATCGATGGCCAGCTGGGTCACGAACAGCACGGCTTCCGGATCGTCACCGTTGACGTGCAGGATCGGCGCCTGAATCATCTTGGCTACGTCGGTGGCGTACTCGGTGGAGCGCGCGTCCAGCGGGTTGCTGATGGTGAAACCAACCTGGTTGTTGATCACGATGTGCACAGTACCGCCGGTCTTGAAACCGCGGGTCTGCGACATCTGGAAGGTTTCCATGACCACGCCCTGGCCGGCGAACGCAGCGTCGCCGTGGATAGAGATCGGCAGAACCTTGTCACCCACGGTATCGTTGCGACGGTCCTGACGGGCGCGCACCGAACCTTCAACCACTGGCGAGACGATTTCCAGGTGGGACGGGTTGAACGCCATGGCCAGGTGAACTTCGCCACCCGGGGTCATCACGTTCGAAGAGAAGCCCTGGTGATACTTCACGTCACCGGAGCCAAGCTCGTTCATCTTCTTGCCTTCGAACTCGTCGAACAGCTCGCGCGGGTTCTTGCCGAAGGTGTTGACGAGCACGTTCAGGCGGCCACGGTGGGCCATGCCGATCACGACTTCCTTGGTGCCATAGGAGCCGGAACGCTGGATCATTTCGTCCAGCATCGGGATCAGGCTTTCGCCGCCCTCGAGGCCGAAACGCTTGGTGCCTGGGTACTTGGTGCCCAGGTATTTCTCAAGGCCCTCACCGGCGGTCACGCGCTCGAGCAGGTGTGCCTGCACGTCGGCCGAGAATTCCGGACGGCCGCGCACGCTTTCCAGGCGCTGCTGGAACCAGCTGCGCTGCTCGGAGTCGACGATGTGGGTGAACTCGGCGCCAATGGTGCGACAATATGTCTTCTGGAGTGCCTCGAAGATCTCGCGTAGGCTCGCCTCCTCTTTGCCGATGAACAGGTCGCCGGCACGGAAGGTCGTATCAAGATCGGCATTGGTCAAGCCGTAGTGATTGATCGACAGGTCTACAGGCGCAGGTCGCTGCCACAACCCCAACGGGTCGAGCTTGGCAGCCTGATGACCGCGCATACGATAGGCCTGGATCAGTCGCAGAACTTCAACCTGCTTCTTCTCGTGTTCTGTGCTCACGCTCCCGGCGGAAACCGGTTGGGCGCGGCGCTGGTTCTTTGCCAGCAGTACGAAATGGTCGCGGATCGTCGAGTGCGATACATCGGTAGCGGTGCTGCCGTCGGCGGGCAACTTCTGGAAGTAAGTGCGCCACTCTTCTGGCACAGCGTTAGGGTCGTGCAGGTAGAGTTCGTAGAGCTCTTCCACATATGCAGCGTTACCACCTGAAAGGTGGGCGCTTTCCCACATGCGCTGCATCACGCTTTCTTGCATGCTTGGTCACCCTCGGTTAGGGGACTGATCGGCGAGAGCCACAGCAAACCTGGAAAAGTCCGAATAAAGCGACTGAACCACGCCACTTGGATCCTGCTGATTTTCCGGGTACCAGCCCGGAAAGCCCCTGCTGGTCTCATATCTTCATAGGTATCGAGCGCGAGCTTTGTGGGCCCTTGCTCAGGTTTTACCTCAGTGCGGGCTCACCACCCGCACCTCGGCTTACTGCAGTTACAACTCTTTGTATCAGGTGCCGCTTTGCAGCAGCATGTTACGTACGTGACCGATTGCCTTGGTCGGGTTCAGACCCTTGGGGCAAACGTTGACGCAGTTCATGATCCCGCGGCAGCGGAATACGCTGAACGGGTCATCCAGGGACGCCAGGCGCTCCTGGGTCTTGGTGTCACGGCTGTCGGCCAGGAAGCGGTAGGCCTGCAGCAAAGCGGCCGGGCCCAGGAACTTGTCTGGGTTCCACCAGAACGACGGGCAGGAGGTCGAGCAGCAAGCGCACAGGATGCACTCGTACAGACCGTCCAGCTTGTCGCGATCTTCCGGCGACTGCAGACGCTCGATGGCCGGAGCCGGCGTGTCGTTCTGCAGGAACGGCTTCACCTTCTCGTACTGCTTGTAGAAGATGCTCATGTCGACAACCAGGTCACGAATGACCGGCAGGCCTGGCAGCGGACGCAGAACCAGCTTGTTGCCCTTGACCACGCCCGACAGCGGGGTGATGCAGGCCAGGCCGTTCTTGCCGTTCATGTTCATGCCATCGGAACCGCAAACGCCTTCACGGCAGGAGCGACGGTACGAGAAACCCTCGTCCTTCTCCTTGATCAGCGCCAGCACGTCCAGCACCATCAGGTCCTTGCCGCCGGTATCGACGTCGAACGACTCCATCTTGGGCGCCGAGTCGGTGTCCGGGTTGTAACGATAAACTTCGACTTTCAACATAGCAGCCACCCTTAGTAAGTCCGGACTTTTGGTTCGAAGGCTGGAACAGTCTTCGGCGCAAAGTTGACGCCACGCTTGGCGACGCGCTTCTCACCCGGGTAGTACAGGGTGTGGCACAGCCAGTTTTCGTCGTCACGGTCTTCGAAGTCTTCACGGGCGTGAGCGCCGCGGGACTCTTTACGGGCTTCGGCCGCAATGGCGGTAGCTTCGGCGACTTCCAGCAGGTTCTGCAGCTCCAGCGCTTCGATACGCGCGGTGTTGAAGGCCTGGGACTTGTCGTTGATCTTGACGTTGGCGATGCGCTCACGCAGGCCGGCCAGCTGCTCGATACCCTTCAGCATGTATTCGCCAGTACGGAATACACCGAAGTAGTTTTGCATGCAGCTTTGCAGCTCGCGCTTGAGGCTGGCAACGTCTTCGCCAGTGGAGCGCTCGTTGAGCTTGTTCAGACGGCTCAGGGCAACATCGATGTCGGTGTCGCTGGCGTCGAGGTGCTCGATGCCGTCGCTCAGCGCCTTCTCCAGGTGCAGGCCGGCAGCACGGCCGAACACCACCAGGTCGAGCAGCGAGTTGCCGCCCAGGCGGTTGGCACCGTGAACCGATACGCACGCCACTTCACCTACGGCAAACAGGCCAGGGATGATGTGATCCTTGCCTTCTTCGTCCATGGTGATGGCCTGGCCATGAATGTTGGTGGCAACGCCGCCCATCATGTAGTGGCAGGTTGGAACGACCGGAACCGGGGCGACCACTGGGTCGACGTGGGCGAAGGTCTTGGACAGCTCGCAGATGCCTGGCAGGCGGCTGTGCAGCACTTCCTCGCCCAGGTGGTCCAGCTTCAGCAGTACGTGGTCCTTGTTCGGGCCCACGCCGTTGCCGGCGATGATTTCCTTGACCATGGAACGGGCGACCACGTCGCGGCCAGCCAGGTCTTTCGCGTTCGGCGCGTAACGCTCCATGAAGCGCTCGCCGTGGGCGTTGATCAGGTAGCCACCTTCACCGCGGCAGCCTTCGGTAACCAGTACACCGGCGCCGGCGATGCCGGTCGGGTGGAACTGCCACATTTCGATGTCCTGTACCGGTACGCCTGCACGCAGGGCCATGCCGATACCGTCACCGGTGTTGATCAGGGCGTTGGTGGTGGAGGCGTAGATACGACCGGCACCGCCAGTGGCCAGAACGGTGGCCTTGGACTTGATGTACATGGTTTCGCCGGTTTCGATGCAGATCGCGATCACGCCGACGAAAGCGCCTTCCTTGTTTTTCACCAGGTCAACGGCATAGTACTCGTTGAGGAAGGTGGTGCCTGCCTTCAGGTTGCCCTGGTACAGGGTGTGCAGCAGCGCGTGACCGGTACGGTCGGACGCAGCGCAGGTACGGGCGGCCTGGCCACCTTTACCGAAGTCCTTGGACTGGCCACCGAACGGACGCTGGTAGATACGACCGGTTTCGGTACGCGAGAACGGCAGACCCATGTGGTCCAGTTCGAAGACCGCAGCCGGGCCTTCCTGACACATGTATTCGATAGCGTCCTGGTCACCGATGTAGTCGGAACCCTTGACGGTATCGTACATGTGCCAGCGCCAGTCGTCGTTCGGGTCTGCCGAAGCGATGGCGCAGGTGATGCCGCCCTGGGCGGATACAGTGTGCGAACGGGTCGGGAAGACCTTGGTGACTACGGCAGTCTTGTGACCGCCCTGGGCCAGCTGCAGCGCTGCGCGCATGCCGGCGCCGCCGCCACCGATGATGATGGCGTCGAAGGAAATGGTTGGAATGCTAGCCATGGATCAGATACCCCAGAGAATCTGCACACCCCAGACAAAGTAAGCGAACATCGCAACGCCGCATACCGCCTGGAACAGGAAACGAATCGCAGTCGCCGACTTGCCGAACGACATTGGCGTCAGGTAGTCGGTGGCGATGGTCCACATGCCGACCCAGGCGTGAGCGCCCAGGGCAACGAGGGCCAGCAGACTGAAGATCCGCATCGCGTTGTTGGAGAACAGACCATGCCACTGGGTGTAGTCGATGCCTGGGTGGCAGACCACGTAGCCGATCAGGAAAATGAAGTAAGCCGCGAGAACGACCGCCGATACGCGCTGCGCCATCCAGTCATAGAGGCCCGAACGCGACAGGTTCGTGACATTGGTTACCATACCCAAACTCCCACCAGAACGATCAGCACCACGGAGATGACGATCACGATTTTCGAGCCCAGCTTGCCGCCTTCCAGCGTCTCACCGATACCCATGTCCATGATCAGGTGGCGTACACCTGCCACGAGGTGATAAAGCAGGGCGGACAGCAGGCCCCAGGTCACGAACTTGGCCAGCGGGCTGGTCAGACACGCCTTCACCTCACCGAAGCCTTCCTCGGAACCCAGCGACTTGCCCAGTGCATAAAGCATGATGGCAAGGCCGAGGAACAGGATGACGCCGGAGATACGGTGCAGAATGGACGTGTACGCAGTGACAGGAAGCTTGATGGTCCTTAGGTCTAGGTTTACAGGTCGTTGGCTTTTCACGGCTTTTTTCACACTGAAGAGCCCCTAGCGAATCAGGGCAAAGTTGTTGGTAAGTGTACTGGTCAGGTACCCACCACCCAGGGAACGGCGACCCCCAGCAGTTCGGGCTTGCAAGCCCCTGGGAGTCGGGTGCCGAGTATAGACAGTTAGGCTGCTTATGACAACGTGACGGGGTAGCCCAAATAGCGGATTGCCTTTAGTGAGCAAAAGGCGTAAATGGGCGAGAAATTCGTGAAAAATCAGGCCTTGAGGGCCGTTTCAACCAGCCTTTAGGCAAATTGACATTCGAATTTACTTCTCTATAGTGGTGCGGGCCCTGCGTGGGGGGCTGTCTGATGATTTCAAGCATTAATAGGAGGCCACATGGCTGACAAAAAAGCGCAGTTGGTCATCGAGGGCGCTGCCCCCGTCGAGCTGCCCATTTTAACCGGCACCGTTGGTCCTGATGTAATCGACGTCCGCGGGTTGGGGGCCACTGGTCACTTCACCTTCGACCCTGGTTTCATGGCGACCGCCTCGTGCGAGTCGAAGATCACCTACATCGACGGCGACAAGGGCGTGCTGCTGCACCGCGGTTACCCGATCGAACAGCTCGCCGAGAAATCGGATTACCTGGAAACCTGCTACCTGCTGCTCAACGGCGAACTGCCGAATGCCGAGCAGAAGGCCCAGTTCGTCAGCACCGTGAAGAACCACACCATGGTTCACGAGCAGCTGAAGTCCTTCTTCAACGGTTTCCGCCGCGACGCTCACCCAATGGCGGTGATGTGCGGTGTGGTCGGCGCCCTGTCGGCGTTCTACCACGACTCCCTGGACATCAATAACCCGCAACACCGCGAAATTTCCGCGGTGCGCCTGGTCGCCAAGATGCCGACCCTGGCCGCGATGGTTTACAAGTACTCCATGGGCCAGCCGATGATGTATCCGCGCAACGACCTGTCGTACGCGGAAAACTTCCTGCACATGATGTTCAACACCCCGTGCGAGATCAAACCGATCAGCCCGGTGCTGGCCAAGGCAATGGACCGGATCTTCATCCTCCACGCCGACCACGAGCAGAACGCCTCCACTTCCACCGTGCGCCTGGCGGGCTCCTCGGGTGCCAACCCGTTCGCCTGTATCGCCGCCGGTATCGCCGCACTGTGGGGCCCGGCCCACGGCGGTGCGAACGAAGCAGTCCTGACCATGCTCGATGAAATTGGCGATGTTTCGAACATCGACAAGTACATCGCCAAGGCCAAGGACAAGAACGATCCGTTCAAGCTCATGGGCTTCGGTCACCGCGTCTACAAGAACCGCGACCCGCGCGCCACCGTGATGAAGAAGACCTGCGACGAAGTCCTGGGCGAGCTGGGCATCAAGAACGATCCTCAGCTGGAACTGGCCATGCGCCTGGAAGAGATCGCCCTGACCGATCCGTACTTCATCGAGCGCTCGCTGTACCCGAACGTCGACTTCTACTCGGGCATCATCCTGAAGGCGATCGGCATTCCGACCAGCATGTTCACCGTGATCTTCGCCCTGGCACGCACTGTCGGCTGGATCTCGCACTGGAAAGAAATGCTCTCCAGCCCGTACAAGATCGGCCGCCCTCGCCAGCTGTACACCGGCGAACTGCAGCGCGACATCGTCGAGCTGAAGGACCGCAAGTAAGCTCTACGAGCCGAACGCAAAAAGGCTGCCCTCGGGCAGCCTTTTTTATTGCCAACTCAAAGCCGCGCAGTACTGTGGGAGCGGCCTTGTGTCGCGAAAGGGCCGCAACGCGGCCCCGGCGATCTTGCGGTAGACCTTGAAGTCCGGGGCGCTTCGCACCCCTTTCGCGACACAAGGCCGCTCCCACATGGACCGCACCAGCCCTCAGTTCTTCTCGGCCCGCTCGCGCAGCCCTTTCAAGGTATTGAACGGCGAATCGACCACGAACTTGTTGGCCACCATCGCAGGCACGCTACCACCTGGCTCGGTGTGCACCTGATAGGTCACCTCGGTGCCGTCACCCTTGGGCACCAGCTTCCAGAAGCCCTGCACCTTCGCCACCCGCACAAAGCCCTTTTCTTCCGGAATGTAGGTCGGCTCTTCGACCAGATTGCGGGTCAGGCTGCCGTCAGCCCCCTTGACGGTGGTGATATGCAACACGGAATCACGCGGCGTCACCGGCCACGGCGTATTGAACTGGGTATAGGTCCAGCTCTGGTCACCTTCATGCTTGAGCAACTTCTGCGACTTGCACTCATGTATCCAGGCACACGCCCCCGCCACGTCTTCCTGCAGCGCCTGGACCTTGGCCAGCGGCGCCTTGATCAGGGTCACGCCCTGATAAGCCTTGTACTTGGAGCCCGGCACCTCACTGAGCGAGACCTTGATCCCCTCCTCGTCCTTGGCCACCTGCCAGTTTTCGGCCCAGGCAGCCGGCGCCAGCAGGACACCCATGCCACACAGCAGTGCAATACGCTTGAACGATCTCATCATGTTTATCCTTGTTGTCGAAGATCCAGCCTCTCACGCCGCCGTTATCTGCTCCCACCAGCCAAGAATCCTGATCGCCTCGTCGCGATCACTGCCGCACACCTCGATATCCGCCTTGAAACCGCCGCACACCGCCGGCCGCTCGGGCTTACCGAACAAGTCGCAGAGATTTTCTGCAGTCAGGTGCAGGCAGCGCTCGCCCGCCGGCTTGCCCAGAGGCATGCGCGGCATCGCCGAGCTGATGGACGGGGCGATGCAGCAGGCACCACAACCCTCACGACAATTCATGGCTAAATCAGGACTCCCTGAAACAAAACGGGACGATCGTCCCTGGATAGTAACCGCTCAAACATTCGTTTGAAATTACTGGCCCGATGAAATCTGCCGTGACCCGGCAGTCAGTTGGACTTGCTCAGTTGCGGAACTCGAAATCGATTGCCGCGCCTTCCACATCGTGGCGGCTATCGTTACGCAACTGCAGCTGCATCTCGTTGCTGATCAAGCGGCCATTGAGCTGAAACGGGCTGTCGCTGGTTTCGGGCTTTTCCGTGAACATGGCGGGCAGCAAAGGTTTGCGGCGGGTCGAAGAGTCGCCCACCTCAGGCTCCAGGTTCTTGACCATGTCGGTCGGCAGGCTCAGGTCCAATTTGGCTTTGGGCAAAGGCTGCGAGACTGCCTTGCTGACCGGCTTGGGCTTGGCTTTGGGCTTCGGCTTGGCCTTGCTGCTCGCCGGTTTGGCCTTTGCTGCAGGCTTTGCTGGCGCCTTGCCCTTGGCCTTGTCGTGCACCGCCTGCACCTGGGCAGCTGGCTGCGCAGCCTGAACCGCACCACAAGGCAGGCAGAACGGGACAATACAGATTATCAGGGCAGCACTTCGCAACAGTTTCATGGACATCGGCAGACAGGCGGAATTGGAAAAGTGCGTATGCTCTCTGTTCCGTCCGTTGCTGGCAAGCCTACAAAAGTGAGGGCTGCGATTCTCTGCACAATTGCTGGGCCAACAGCCCGAGCGTGATGACTGCCCTTTCGGCCTCCTTGTTCCAGGGAATGCCACAGTTGAGCCGTATGCAGTGGTTGAACTGCTCGGTGTTACTGAAGATCAGGCCGGGCGCGATACTGATGCCCTGCTCCAGCGCACGCACATGCAATTCCTGGGTATTGACCCGCCCCGGCAGGCTTACCCACAGGATGAAACCGCCGGTTGGCCGGGTCATCTGGGTACCCTCCGGGAAATGCTGCTGCACCGCCAGCTGGTAGGCACTGAGGTTTTTGCGGTACTCCTGGCGGATATAGCGCAGGTGCCGGTCATAACCACCGTTCTCCAGGTACGCCGCCACGCCCATCTGCGTCACACTGCACGCCGAATGGGTGGTGAAGGTCTGCAGGCGCTGAATTTCATCCTGATAACGCCCCGCCACCATCCAGCCGACGCGCACCCCGGGCGAAAGGGTCTTGGAAAAGCTCGAGCAGTAGATGACCCGGTCCAACCGGTCGAAGGCCTTGAGCGCCTTGGTCTTGCCCTGCTCGAACATCAACTCGCCGTAGATATCGTCTTCGACGATCTGGATATCGAAGTCCGATGCCAGGCGCAGCAACTGCTTCTGCCGCTCTTCAGGCACGGTGCCACCCAGCGGGTTGCTCAGGCGCGTGGTCAGCACCAAGGCCTTGATCGACCATTGATTGGCTGCCAGCTGCAAGGCTTCGAGACTGATGCCGGTAGACGGATCACTGGGGATCTCGATCACCTTCAGGCCCAAGAGGTCAGCCAGTTGCAAAAGCCCATAGTAAGTCGGCGATTCGGCCGCGATCAGGTCACCCGGGCGGGTCAGCACCCGCAGCGACATCTGCAAGGCATCGACACAGCCATGGGTGACGATCACTTCACGCGGGTCGACCAGCACGCCAGCATCACGCATGCGGATGGCGATCTGCCGACGCAACGGCTCGAAGCCGGGGCTGAACATATAGCTGAAGGCACGCGGGCTGTGAAAGCGGGTGACCTTGGCGATTTGTTGATGCAGGGCGCGCACCGGCAGATAGTCGACGTGCGGCACGGCGGCGCCGAATGGGAACACGCCATCGCGCCGTGCCTCGGTCAATACCTGCTGGATGATGCTGGCACGCGTCACCAGACCAGGGCGCTCGACCCGGGCAATATCCGGCGTCTGCGCAGTCAGGGCAGGCGTCTGGTGCACGTAGTAGCCCGACTGCGGCCGGGCACGAATCAGGCCCTGATCCTCGAGATTGGCGTAGGCCTGCAATACCGTGGCATGGCTGACGTTGAGCTGGGCGCTCATCTTGCGCACGGACGGTACGCGTTCGCCTGGCTGGTAGACACCGCGACGGATGTCATCGGCCAGTTGCTGGGCGATACGCTGGTACAGCAGCAGGTTGGTCATGGGGCAGTCTCGGCGCGCGGGCGGGCTCGTTGTTCTTGTACGACACACTGACGGTAGAGCATACCGTAACAGTTGCAAAGTGTACTGGGACAGATGGCAAGTTAGTCAACCATAGAGTTGTGTGACATCTGTCTAAACAATTAACCCGAGGCCGCAAGGCGGCCCCGTTATCCGATCCTCAGCGGGCCGGTGCGAGCTTGCCCTTGTCGTCCGAGAAGACGATCTCGACCCGGCGGTTCTGCGCCCTGCCCCGCTCCGAGGCATTGGCCTCGATCGGATACTGATCGCCATACCCTTCGACTTGCAGGCGCTTCTCATCGATGCCCAGGTCGACCAGCATGTCGGCCACCGACTGGGCACGATCACGCGACAACTTGAGATTGTCCTCGGGCGTACCGGTGCTGTCGGTATAGCCCTCGATCCGCACAACGCGACGCGGATTGAGCTGGAGGAACTGCACCAGCTTGAGCACGGTGCGGCTGGCCGAGTTCTTCAGGTCGGCACTGCCGGTGTCGAACAGCACATCGCTCAAGGTCATCACCAGGCCTCGGTCAGCCTGCTCCGAGGCCAGCGCGGCAATCTGGTTTTCCAGCCATTTACCCTGCTGCTGCACACTGTCCAGTTTGGCCTCACGCAGAGCCAGCTGCAGGCGCTGGCGTTCGAGGTCGAGCTTGGCCCGACGCTCCTCATTCAGCGCCAGCTTGGCGTGCTCACTGGCGATCTCGCTGTAGCGCTGGCTCAGGTAGGCATAATGACGCACGTCGCTGCCCGTGCCGATGTAGCTGGACAGGCGCTCGGCGCGGGACAGCGACTCACCGGCACGGACCACATCACGCGGGGCACTGCGCAGCACGTCGGCATCGTCCTTGACCCTCTGGAAGGCCGCGGTCGCGTCATCCAGCGCCGCCGAACTGCGCTGGCTGGCACAACCCTGCAGGCCAGCCGTCAGCACCAGCAGTGCCAGTGCGGCTTTCGCATTGAGGCGCATCATGGCTGCACCTCCAGCTGCTTGCGCAGGCGCTTGACCCGCGATTGCAGCAACTGAAGCTGCTCTTCGCTTTTCTGGTTCAGCACCTGCGCCTCGGCCAGGCGTGCGTCCAGCTCGGCCTGCTCAGCACGCATGCGCGCGTCACGGTAGTCCTCGGTCAGCATGTTGGTCTTGGCCCGGGCGAACTTGTCTTCGGCCAGTTTCAGCGCCTCGACCTGGTCGGTGGCACCGACAGCCTTGGCTTGCTCCAGCGCCTGCTCGGAAATTCGCATCTGCTCATTGGGCGCCGGGTCGTTGGCGCAGCCAGCCAGGCCGAGCATGGCCACGGCTAGGATCAGGGATTGGGTTTTCACGCACTCTTCCTAATGTTTTGGGGCGTCCGCCTGCACTTGCATCTGCGCTTTCCAACGCTCGACATTACGTTGCAGTACGGCTTCGGACGCGCCGGAGATCGGCAATTCTGTCAGCTTTTTTGCCAGTTGCCCACGCAACCACGCGTCATTGCAGGCCGAATTGTGCGACACGGCCAGGTACAGGCCCGGGCGATCCACCGGCAAGCCGCGCGCGATGAGATTGTTACTCATGCCCAGGCCCTGGGTCATGGCCATGCCCGAATAGCGCCCGGCCAACACATAGTCGACCTGGCCCAGCACCAGTTTCTGGAAGGCCTGGGTGAGGTTTTGCGCCGGCACCAGCTTGAGCTGGGCCTTGGCGAAGGCAGTGAACGCAGGGGTCAGGCGCGCGCGCTCGGACAGGCTGCCCTGATACCTGGCCAGGTCAGCCGGGCCATCGAACTCCAGCGCGGCGTCATGGCGGGTCCAGACCAGGTATTCATTGAGCTGCAGGGGTGGATGAATGTAGTCCAGCGCGGTCAGCTGCTCCACTTGCATGGGGGTATCGAGCAGCAGGTCCATGCGCCCGCTGCGCACCTCTTCCAGCGCCTGATCGCGACGACCGGCACTGAGTACCTCGACTTTCACCCCCAGCTCGCCGAGAACCTGGCGCAACAGGTCGACATTGGCGCCGATCAGGTGTTTCGGGTCGCTTGGGTCCTGCCAGGAGTATGGCGGTGCGTCCGGGCTGCCAGTCGCCACCAGGCGCTCGCACTTACCTGCCGCCATCACCATTGGCGACAGCATTGCCACCATGCATGCCAGCACCTTGCCCGCGTTGCGCAACACCATCCTTCACTCCTTGCACGGCAACAAAAAAGCCCGGCCCTCATTGTGAGGGCCGGGCTTCTTTATAAGTGAAGCAGGCGGATCAGACCAGCTTTTCCAGCTCTGGAACGGCTTCGAACAGGTCTGCGACCAGGCCGTAATCGGCTACCTGGAAGATCGGCGCTTCTTCATCCTTGTTGATCGCGACGATCACCTTGGAATCCTTCATGCCGGCCAGGTGCTGGATCGCGCCGGAGATACCGACGGCGATGTACAGCTGAGGGGCAACGATCTTGCCGGTCTGGCCGACCTGCATGTCGTTCGGCACGAAGCCCGCGTCGACCGCGGCGCGCGAGGCACCGACAGCGGCGCCGAGCTTGTCGGCCAGGCTGTACAGGTGCTTGAAGTTGTCACCGTTGCCCATGCCACGGCCGCCGGAAACGACGATCTTGGCAGCAGTCAGCTCTGGACGGTCGGACTTGGCCAGCTCTTCGCCAACGAAGGCCGAGATACCGGCGTTGTGCGCCGCAGCCACCGCTTCGACGGCAGCCGAGCCACCTTCAGCGGCCACGGCGTCGAAGCCGGTGGTACGCACAGTGATGACCTTGATGGCCGCGCTCGATTGCACGGTGGCAATGGCGTTACCGGCGTAGATCGGGCGCTTGAAGGTGTCGGCGGATTCGACCGAGATGATCTCGGAAATCTGGTCCACGTCCAGCAGCGCGGCAACGCGCGGCAGGATGTTCTTGCCGTTGGTGGTAGCCGGGGCCAGCACGTGGCTGTAGCCCTTGGCCAGCTCGACGATCAGCGGCGCGACGTTTTCCGGCAGCACGTGGGCGTAGGCGGCGTTATCGGCAACCAGCACCTTGGCCACGCCTGCGATCTTGGCAGCGGATTCGGCGACGCCACCGACGTTCTGGCCAGCGACCAGCACGTGCACATCACCATCAATCTTGGCGGCAGCGGCGACAGTGTTCAGGGTGGCCGGGGCTACGGCACCTTTTTCGTATTCAGCGACAACCAGGATAGTCATTTAGATTACCTTCGCTTCGTTCTTCAGCTTCTCGACCAGTTCGGCCACCGATTTGACCTTGATGCCAGCGCTGCGGGCAGCCGGGGCTTCAACCTTCAGGGTCTTGGTGGTGGAGGCCAGGGAAACGCCCAGCGCGTCTGGCGTGACGGTTTCCAGCGGCTTCTTCTTGGCCTTCATGATGTTCGGCAGCGACGCGTAGCGTGGCTCGTTCAGGCGCAGGTCGGTGGTGACGATGGCTGGCAGGTTCAGCGATACGGTCTGCAGGCCGCCATCGATTTCACGGGTGACGTTCAGCTTGTCGCCAGCGACTTCGACCTTGGAGGCGAAGGTGCCCTGGGCGAAGCCGGTCAGCGCAGCCAGCATCTGGCCGGTCTGGTTGTTGTCACTGTCGATGGCCTGCTTGCCGAGGATGACCAGCTGTGGCTGCTCTTTGTCGACAACGGCTTTCAGTGCCTTGGCCACGGCCAGGGAATTCAGCTCGTCAGAGGCTTCGACCAGGATGGCACGGTCGGCACCCAGGGCCAGGGCAGTACGCAGCTGCTCCTGAGCAGTGGTCGGGCCGACGGAGACGACGACGATCTCGGTCGCGACGCCCTTTTCCTTCAGGCGTACGGCTTCTTCCACGGCGATTTCGCAGAAGGGGTTCATGGACATTTTGACGTTAGCAAGGTCGACGCCGGAGTTGTCCGCCTTGACGCGAACCTTGACGTTGTAGTCGACCACTCGTTTGACAGCTACAAGAACCTTCATGGATTCCTCGTTACTCTCCGGTGAATAGATAGTCGCCTGGGGCTGAGCCCGGCGATGCGCGTGGGTACAAGGGCACCTCTAAAAACGTACCGGGAGGGGCAAACTTCATGGTGACCGAACAGTCTTGTCGCGACTGTTGCGGCAAATACCCACGGGTCATTTTCTGTCGTGGCGTGTAAACTCCACTACAAACCGGCCAAAAGCCGCAAAACCCTGCTCCACACCTGGTCTTTAGAGGTGTACCTGCGCCCGGCTGCAAGCCTACGGCGAACGTAAAACCGCTCGTATCTTGACCGTAACACCCAATCCGGTCAATACGGCAAATCGGTCACCCTCCAGCCGTGTTCCTGTGATTTTACTGGGCTCCGGCAAATTCAAACAAACGTTTGTATTGGACCCGCCAAGTGGTGTAGATATAATGCGCGCCAAGACAAAACGGTGTAGTCCGTCCATTGCGTAGCTACAGTTTCGCGCCAGTGAAGCGCCCCGCACGCAAGCACCCATAAGACAAAGCAACAGCACGAGCCTTGATGAGTAGGAGAGAACCTGTGGAACGCGAATACATGGAATTCGACGTGGTCATCGTCGGCGCAGGCCCCGCGGGCCTGTCCGCCGCCTGCCGCCTGAAGCAGAAGGCCGCCGAAGCCGGTAGCGAGATCAGCGTCTGCGTGGTGGAAAAAGGCTCCGAAGTAGGTGCTCATATTCTTTCCGGCGCGGTCTTCGAACCCCGCGCCCTGAACGAGCTGTTCCCTGACTGGAAAGAGCTCGGCGCGCCGCTCAACACTGAAGTGAAGCGCGACGATATCTATGTGCTCAAGGACGCCGGCAGCTCGACCAAGGTCCCGGACCTGTTCGTGCCCAAGACCATGCACAACCACGGCAACTACATCATCTCCCTGGGCAACCTGTGCCGCTGGCTGGCCCAGCAGGCCGAGAACCTGGGCGTGGAAATCTACCCTGGCTTCGCGGCCCAGGAAGCGCTGTTCGATGAAAACGGCGTTGTGCGCGGCATCGTCACTGGCGACCTCGGCGTCGACCGTGAAGGCAACCCGAAAGACGGCCTGTACACTCCGGGCATGGAGCTGCGCGCCAAGTACACCCTGTTCGCCGAAGGCTGCCGTGGCCATATCGGCAAGCAGCTGATCAAGCGCTTCGACCTCGACAGCGAATCCGACGTCCAGCACTACGGCATCGGCCTCAAGGAAATCTGGGAAATCGACCCGGCCAAGCACGAGCAGGGCCTGGTGGTGCACACCGCTGGGTGGCCGCTGGACGTGACCAGCAAGGACAACACCGGCGGTTCGTTCCTCTATCACCTGGAAAACAACCAGGTGGTGGTCGGCCTGATCGTCGACCTGTCCTACGCCAACCCCTACCTGTCGCCGTTCGACGAATTCCAGCGCCTCAAGCACCACCCGGTGATGAAGCAGTATCTCGAAGGCGGCAAGCGCATCAGCTATGGTGCTCGCGCCATCTGCAAGGGCGGCCTGAACTCGCTGCCGAAGATGGTCTTCAACGGCGGCGCACTGATCGGCTGCGACCTCGGCACCTTGAACTTCTCCAAGATCAAGGGCAGCCACACCGCGATGAAGTCCGGCATGCTTGCTGCCGAAGCGGTCGCCGACGCACTGATCGCCGGCAGCGAGGGCGGCGACCAGCTCAATGGCTACGTCAGCGCCTTCAAGGCCAGCTGGCTGTACGAAGAACTGTTCGCCAGCCGCAACTTCGGCCCGGCACTGCACAAGTTCGGCCCGCTGCTCGGTGGCGCGTTCAACTATGTCGACCAGAACTGGTTCGGCGGCAAGCTGCCCTTCACCCTGCACGACACCAAGCCCGACTACGCCTGCCTCAAGCTCGCGGCAGAGTCGAAGAAGATCGACTACCCGAAACCGGACGGCAAACTCAGCTTCGACAAGCTCAGCTCGGTATTCCTCTCCAGCACCAACCACGAAGAGGAACAACCCTGCCACCTGAAACTGACCGACCCGAACGTGCCGATCGCCAGCAACCTGCCGTTGTACGACGAGCCGGCCCAGCGCTACTGCCCGGCGGGCGTGTACGAAGTGGTCAGCCAGGAGGACGGCAGCAAGCGCTTCCAGATCAACGCGCAGAACTGCGTGCACTGCAAGACTTGCGACATCAAGGACCCGGCCCAGAACATCACCTGGGTCACCCCTGAAGGCGCCGGCGGGCCGAACTACCCGAACATGTAAGCAAGCCCTGCCATTGCAAAAGAAGCCCCGTTCGCAGAGTTCGGGGCTTTCTTATGCCTGGCCCGGCAGCAAAGCTTCAATTTCAACGCCTGGAGTGCACTTGCGTCGCACTGGTGTCCAGCCCTAGTTGTTCAAGCCGCTCGAGCACGTGCCCCAAGCACGCTCCGCCATCAGGTTGGTAGTGGCCCGAAGCATCATTGATCATACCCAGAAGATCTTGCACGGCCATTTGACCGGCCTGCCTGGAAATCTTCATTTCGCCAGCACAGATTACCGGCTGCCCCCCTCCCAACTGGCTATGGCGAACATACGCGCTTTGCGGCGCGACCTTGTCCCACCATTTGACAATGATGCTGCCTTGCGGCGTGTAGACCCAGGTATATGAGTCAGCATCGGAACTAGGCTCCAGGTAGATCGGGCACTTATGCTTCAGATCATAGGCGAGGATTCTGCCGTGCTGCTCGCCAATCAATTGGCATATGCCCTCAATGCTACTGGGGTCGTACGAACGCCAGGCGAGCCAGTCGCCCAGCATTTGCTTCCACTGCACCGGGTAAGTAAAACCTGCAAAGTCCAGTGGTCCATCTTGCCCCTCGCGTCGCCAATCAAGCCAGTTTAGCGCCCCCTTCCATGAGGCTCCGCGCCCTGGCAGCAGCCAAGGCCCTTGAGACCCCAGGAGCCGATTGCTGAGAAGCTCGTTGACCACAAGATCCAGCGCATTCATGCGCCAGGCGGGGCCATAACCATGGCTGCTCTCTTGATACAACGCTACTGTCTGTAGCTCATCGGCATATATCGTTCGCCCAGGAAACATGGCTGACAAGTCCACTTCAACCTGTAATACCGAACCGCGTTCGAAATTGCCGGCCAGAAACTGACGATGAGAACTTCCATTGATGGAGAACCGCACACTGTCGCTGGTACCGGCACGATAATCATTGGCAACCTGCACCCGTAGAACAAGCTTATTGACTACCATCCCGGCGGCCCTCTCACGCACCGCCACATCAGGCAGTACAACTTGCCACTGTGTTTCCGGCGATGCTGCACCCTGCTCTTGCAACCAAAGATCACCATTCAAACCATCAGCACACAAGCTTTGCGTGCTGTTGTCATAAAATAATGCTCCCCGCGGGGATAAATGCCACTTGTCACTGCCCAGCACTACAGGCTTACAGCGGATTCCCATGCCGAGAACTTGCCGCGAAGCAACATGAGTCAACGTCCCGTTTTTGTACTCCCAGCGCATCGCAAGCGGATCAGCCAGTGCGGCCATGCGCACACCCGCTTCATCAGCGACGAGATAATCATGGCCATTGCGCAGGCAGAACGGGATGCCGGTCGGAAGACCTTCAGTAGGCCCCGCAGCCCCTTCTCTTCCATCCAACTGGTCCAATGAAAGATGGGAGACTTCAAATTGCCGATCACTCGAATCGATCAGCATCATGGATACGCCTGTCGGTGCTTCGCGAATGTCGACGACATGGCGAAAGTCAGCCAGTTTTTGGGCGCCGGTCAAATTGACCCCGCCGCCGTAAACCACAAGCCAGGCCACATCGTGATGGTCTTTGTCGTCAAACACACACGCGACGTTTTTCTCCCATGTAATTACAGGAGTCGTCGGAGCGACAACGCTCTCAGGCGTGGGGGCATCATGATGAATACCCGAAAAGAGCATGTTCGGAGGAATATCGGGCAGTTGTTCGCGAGTCTTCCACTTCACGTGAAATCTGTACATGGCGCTTGTCTCCAGAAGGCAGAATGATGTTCGGCAGTGAACCACCGCTGCAATCTACCCTCGCGCAGAGACGCGTTATGTGGGCCTTTGGCCTTTGCTTGAACGAATAGCTTACATGCCCTGTAGGCCGTTCGATGCGCCCGGAACACCGTGACTCAGGACATTGTGGTTGCCGTGGGCTGTGCGCAGTACAAGCGCGTGCGACGACCGAAGTGCACTGCGGTCATCACCCCCACCATGCCCATGATCAGACAGAAGCCGACACACACCCACGGGCTCCACGGCATCAGCGCGATCAAGGCCAGCGGCGTGGTACTGGCCCAAAGCGCGTAAGCCACGTTGTACGTGAAGGAAATCCCCGAAACGCGGATCTCGGCCGGGAACAGCCCGACCATCACCGACGGCACCACCCCCACCACGCCACAGGCCAGCCCGGCCAAGGCATAGGCCAGCCAGGTCATGCCCCACTGCCCCACCAGGCTGGCGTACAGCGCACCGATGCCCAGCGGCAGCAGCAGGCTGTAGATCATCAGTGCGCGCCAGGCACCCAGGCGGTCGACCAGCAACCCGGCCAGCACGCAGCCGATATTGAGGAAGACGATGCCTACGCTGCTCAGGGCGAAGGTATGCCCCGCCGTCATGCCAAAGCGTTGCTGCATCACTGTCGGGGTAATCACCACCAGTACCACTACTGCAGAAGTCAGCACGCAGGTCAGCAGTGCCGCCGGGATCAACGCCGAACGGTGCTCGCCGAGCACCCGCCGCAGCGGAAACTGCACCGGCCGCTCCTGACGCTCGCGCAGGGCCAGGAACACCGGGGTCTCGCTGAGCCAGCGGCGCAGCCATACACCAATCACACCAAACACCCCACCCAGCAGGAACGGGTAACGCCAGGCATAATCGAGAATCTCCTGCGGCGTGAACACTTGCGCCAGCAGTGTCGCCGTCAGTGCGCCCAGCAGGTAGCCAAAGGTCAGCCCCGCCTGCAGGAAGCCCAGTGCATAGCCACGACGCCCGTTTGGCGCATGCTCGGCGACGAAGGTCCAGGCGCTCGGCACTTCACCGCCCACCGCAGCGCCCTGCAGGATGCGCAGCGCCAGCAGGATCAACGGTGCCGCATAGCCAATGTCGGCATAGGTCGGCATCACCCCGATCAGCAGGCACGGCAAGGCCATCATCAGGATGCTCAGGCTGAACACCCGCTTGCGCCCGAGGTGGTCGGCAAAATGGGCCATCAGGATGCCGCCCAGCGGCCGCGCCAAGTAGCCGGTAACGAAGATGCCGAAGCTCTGCAGCAGACGCAGCCATTCGGGCATTTCCGGCGGGAAGAACAGCTGGCTGAGGGTCAGGGCAAAGAACACGAAGATGATGAAATCATAGATTTCCAGCGCGCCGCCCAGTGCCGCCAGGCCCAGGGTCCGGTGGTCGCCGCGGCTGAACCGGGGCGGGCGAGCGGTATCGATGGCAGTCATGGCAGAAGTCCGCAGATCGGCAAAGGGCAAGAGGATAACAAATGCCCGCCACCTTGCCCCACCTGAGCCACTAACGGCTGAAGACGGTGTGGCCGAAGTTTCGCGGTTTGCGCGCATGAACGGCGCCAGCAGCAAGCCCGGAAGGCAGGGCTATCGTGCCAACCAGCACGGGGCTGTCGATGATCGCCATGAAGGATTGCAACGCATCGTTGTCGGGCACCTGCGGCAAGCTCACGCTGACGGCCTGGCGCTCGGTTTGCGGCACCACTGGCACCTTCAAGTGGTGCGAATGGTAAAGCAGGGCATGCTGGATCTGCGTACTGACCCGGCAGAAACGCGCCAGATCGACGCCAGCATGGCTGGCCAGTTCGATGTTGCCCAGCAGCAGGTTGAACGGTTGCAAGGCGCACTGCACCAGGCGCTGCAACTCTTCAAAAGATTCGACCGGGGCAATCCGGTAATAACCAAGGCCATTGAGCAGTTTTTCCAGCTGCAGGCGCTGCTGCGGGTGCTCGTCGGCAATCAGGATGCGCAGGGTCTTGTTTGTCATTGTCGGACCTGGGCCGTCAGGTGAATTAGGGAAAGCTCCCTGACCAAACTGCGCCAGAAACAGGCAACCGCCAGGGCTGCACCTGGAGGGGTCAATCTAGATAGTTGTCGGGAAAGCGGGAGAAATCAAGTGGCCATCACACAGAATTTTCACCTGCCCTTCACCCCGCGTTCAGGACTCCCACTGCCGCATGCGCACACGGCAATGCTTCATGGCATTGACGATGTGCTTTTCCACCAGGCTGCGGGAGATACCCAGGCGCTCTGCGATCTGCTGGTGTGACAGGCCATCGATCTTGCGCAACAGAAAGCAGTCCCGGCAAACCTTGCTCAGTTCATCCAGGGCCTTTTGCATCAAGGCCAGACGCTGATCGAGCTGCATGTCCTGCTGCAATTCTGCACTGAGAAAGCGCCCGTCGGCATCCAGCGTATCCAGTGATTCGGCCTGGCGAACCTGATGGCGCCGGTGCCTGTCGATCACCAGGTTGAGCGCAGTACGGTAGAGGAACGCTCGCGGATGCTCGATCTGCCCGCTTGAGGTACGCTCCAGCACACGCAGATAGGCATCATGGGCAACGTCCTCCGCAGCCTGGCGATTGCCCAGGCGCGCACTAAGGAAGCTCACCAGTTCGCGATAGTAATGTTCCACAACAGCACCTGAAATCGTCCATGCAACCCACGTGCGGGACTGAGTGACACCGGGCTGTGATAGTACAAATTATAACTATTCTCAGCAACACGCCCGCCACCCTCTCATTCAGGCTAAATCCGCCGGGCCAGCCTTCGTTTATCTGGGACTTCGATGCGCACCACGATTGGCGGCGCGTGACCACTACCCAGGCTGGAAGTCCGCATGAGCCGTTCAACCTCACCCCGTCGCCGGTTCACCCTCGCTGCCGCGGGCCTGCTGAGCCTGGGCTGCCTGCTGGCCTGGCAAGCCCTGCCCTTCGGCGCTCAACCGCTTGGTACTGTCACGGTCACACGGGCAGACATCGAAAGCAGCGTGACAGCCCTGGGCACCTTGCAGCCCAGGCGTTACGTGGATGTGGGCGCCCAGGCCTCCGGGCAGATCCGCAAACTGCACGTGGAAGCGGGCGACCCGGTGCGCCAGGGGCAACTGCTGGTCGAGATCGACCCCTCCACCCAGCAGGCGCGGCTGGATGCCGGGCGCTTCTCGATCGACAACCTCAAGGCCCAGCTCGCCGAACAGCGCGCGCAATTCGAGCTGGCCAGCCAGCAACTCAAGCGCCAGCGCGATCTTGCCGCCGCTGGCGCCACCCGTGATGAAGACCTACAGGCCGCGGCTGCCCAGCTCAAGGTGACCCAGGCGCGTATCGACATGTTCCAGGCCCAGATTCGCCAGGCCCAGGCCAGCCTGCGCAGCGACGAGGCGGAACTGGGCTACACGCGCATCTATGCGCCGATGGACGGCACGGTGGTTGCCGTCGACGCCCGCGAGGGCCAGACCCTCAACGCCCAGCAACGCACCCCGCTGATCCTGCGCATCGCCAAACTGTCGCCCATGACCGTGTGGGCCCAGGTCTCCGAAGCCGACATCGGCAAGGTCAAGCCGGGCATGACCGCCTATTTCACCACGCTGTCCGGTGGCAAGCGCCGCTGGAGCAGCACCGTGCGGCAGATTCTGCCGATCCCGCCCAAGCCGCTCGAGCAGGCCAGCCAGGGCGGCGGCAGCCCGGCCAGCGCCGGCAGTACTGGCAACCAGGTGGTGCAGTACACCGTGCTGCTGGATGTCGACAACCCGGATGGCGCCTTGATGGCCGACATGACCACCCAGGTGTTCTTCGTTGCTGGCCAGGCCAGCCAGGTGCTGACCGTGCCACTTGCCGCGCTGGACAACAATGGCAGCCTGTTCACGGCACGAGTGCTCGACCCGCACGGCAAGGTGGTGCAGCGCCAGGTGCGCACCGGCCTCAGCGACCGCCTGCGGGTTCAGGTGCTGGACGGGCTCAGCGAAGGTGAACAACTGCTGATGGGCGCCCCCAGCGCCAGCGGGGGCTGAATGAGCGCACCGCTGATCGAGCTGGTCGATATCCGCAAATCCTACGGCGGCCAGGACAGCCCCAAGGTCGATGTATTACGCGGCATCAGCCTGAGCATCCACCCCGGGGAGTTCGTCGCCATCGTCGGGGCCTCCGGGTCGGGCAAATCAACCTTGATGAACATACTCGGCTGCCTGGATCGCCCGACTTCAGGCAGCTACCGCTTCGCCGGCAAGAACGTGGCCGAGCTGGGTAACGACGAACTGGCCTGGCTGCGCCGCGAGGCGTTTGGCTTCGTGTTCCAGGGCTACCACCTGATCCCTTCAGGCTCGGCCCAGGAAAACGTCGAAATGCCGGCCATCTATGCCGGCACTCCCGCCAGTGAACGGCATGCCCGCGCCGCTGCCCTGCTCGCCCGCCTGGGCCTGGCCAGCCGCAGCGCAAACCGCCCGCATCAGCTTTCGGGTGGCCAGCAGCAACGGGTGTCGATCGCCCGGGCGCTGATGAACGGTGGCCATATCATCCTTGCCGACGAACCCACCGGTGCGCTCGACAGCCACAGCGGCACCGAAGTCATGGCGCTGCTCGACGAACTGGCCAGCCAGGGCCACGTGATCATCCTGATCACCCACGACCACAAGGTGGCGGCGCGGGCACAGCGGGTAATCGAGATCCGCGACGGCCAGATGATCAGCGACACCGCGACCGACCAGGCGTCCAGCCTTCCCCGCCAAGGGCTGCAGGCCGATGACCTGCGCCAGCGCCTGGACCGCGGCGCAACCCTGCGCGGCGCCTGGAAAGGCGAGCTGACTGAAGCCCTGCAAGCCGCCTGGCGGGTGATGTGGGTGAACCGCTTTCGCACCGCCTTGACCCTGCTCGGGATCATAATCGGGGTTGCCTCGGTGGTGGTCATGCTGGCCGTCGGCGAAGGCAGCAAGCGCCAGGTGATGGCGCAGATGGCCGCCTTCGGATCGAACATCCTCTACCTCAACGGCAAGCCCGCCACACTGGGCGAACCTGCCGGCACCATTACCCTCGACGACGTCGCGGCCATCGGCCAACTGCCGCAGGTCAGGCAGATCATGCCGGTGCTGGGCGAAAAGGTGATGGTGCGCCACGGCAACAACAGCCAGCGTTTCTACGTGGGTGGCAACAACAACCAGTTCCCGCTGATCTTCAACTGGCCGGCAGTCGAAGGGGCGTTCTTCACCGACGCCGACGAAGCCAGTGGCGCAGCGGTGGCCGTGATCGGCCAGAAGGTCCGGGAGAAGATGCTCGAACCTGACCGCGACCCGCTCGGCCAGTACATCCTGATCGGCAATGTGCCGTTCCAGGTCATTGGCATTCTCGCCGGCAAAGGCGCGAGTTCCGGCGACCAGGATGCCGATGGGCGCATCGTGGTGCCCTACTCGGCAGCGGCGATCCGCCTGTTCGGCCAGCGCGACCCCGATTACATTACCGTCGCTGCTGCCGACGCCGCGCGGGTCGATGAAACCGAAGCCGCTGTCGACCGCCTGCTGCGCCAGCGTCACCAGGGCCGTCACGATTTCGAACTGACCAACTCGGCCGCACTGATCCAGGCCGAGGCCCGCACCCAGAACAGCCTGTCGCTGATGCTCGGGGCGATTGCCGCGATCTCGCTGCTGGTCGGTGGCATCGGGGTGATGAACATCATGCTCATGACCGTGCGCGAGCGCACCCGCGAAATCGGCATCCGCATGGCCACCGGTGCGCGCCAGCACGACATTCTGCGCCAGTTCCTCAGCGAGGCGGTGATGCTGTCGATGGTCGGCGGCATGGCCGGCATCGGCCTGGCCCTGCTGATCGGCGGCGCATTGATGCTGGGCAAGGTTGCCGTGGCCTTTACCCTGCCTGCCATGCTCGGTGCTTTCTCCTGCGCCGTTCTCACCGGCGTCGCGTTCGGCTTCATGCCAGCCCGCAAAGCCGCCCGACTCGACCCGGTCAAAGCCCTCACCAGCGAATAGCCCATGACCCTGCCAAGCCGCATCAGCCTGTTGTCCCTGTGCCTGGGCCTCGCCGCCTGCAGCCTGCCGTCCGCGCCACCCAGCGGCATCACTGCCCCTTCAGCCTGGCAAGGCGCTGCCGCCCAGGCCACTGCCAGCCAGCCTTCAGCCCAGTGGTGGCAGGCCTTCGACAGCGCCGAACTGGACCGCCTGGTCGAACGTGCCCGGAACAATGCCCACGACCTCGCCGCCGCCACGGCGCGCGTGCGCCAGGCTCAGGCACGGGCAGTGATCGCCGGGGCGCCACTGCTGCCGGAGCTCAGGTTTGAACTCGACGGCAGTCGCCAGCGCCTGCTGCATGGCGAGGGTTATGACCAGCTCGATGTCAGCAAGTACGAACCGACCAGCACGTCGTTCGGCATGCAGCTGGTCGCCAGCTACGAGATCGACTTCTGGGGTGGCCTGCGCGCCGCCCGTTCAAGCGCCCTGCACAGCCTCGACGCCAGCCGCTTCGACCGCCAGACCGTCGAATTGACACTGGTCAGCAGCGTGGCCAACAGTTACCTGCAGGGCCTGGCCCTGGAAGAACAACTGCGCATTGCCCGCCTCAACCTGCGTAACGCCCGTGATGTCCTGGCCTTGGTCGAAACTCGCCAGCGCGCAGGTTCCGCGACACGCCTGGAACTGGCCCAGCAACGCAGCCTGGTGGCCGCCCAGCAGCGGCAAGTGCCGCTGCTCGAACAGCAGTGGCAAGACAACCGCGTTACCCTGGCCACACTGCTGGGCGACCCAGTCCAGGCCCTGCCCACCACAAGCGAAGCACTGCAGGCTGTAAATTGGCCGCAGATTGGCAGCGGCATACCCAGCGAACTGCTGACCCGCCGCCCAGACATCGCCGCCGCCGAATCACGCCTGGCCGCCGCCAACGCCAATATTCAGGTGGCCAGGGCCGCCCTGCTGCCAAAAGTGACCTTGGGCGCCAACATCGGCACCGGCGCACGCACCTTCGCCGAGGTCTTCGACAGCTCCTACTACACCCTGACCACCGGCCTGGTCGCACCGATCTTCAACAATGGCCGGCTGCGCGCGGCACAGCAGTTGGCTGAGGCCGAGCAGGACGAGTTGCTGGAAAGCTACCGTAGCAGCATCCTGGCCGGCTTCGCCGACGTCGAGAAGGCCCTGAATGCCATCCACGGCGTCGAACAGCAGCGCCAGTGGCAGGACCAGGAAGTCGAACAGGCGCGCCTGGCCTTCGACCTGGCCCAACGGCGCTACGCAGCGGGCGCCGAAACCCTGCTGAGCGTGCTCGAAACCCAGCGCACGCTCTATCTCGCCCAGGACCAGCAGGCCCAGTTGCGTCTGGCTCGCCTGCAGGGCAGCGTGGCGCTTTACAAAGCGTTAGGGGGTGGCTGGCAGCTCGCGAACGCGGATCAGGGTTAATTCGCCACACTGGCAGCTCGTTCATAAGGAAAGCCGCTTGCAAGAGGATTTCCCCATGACCCGCTCCGCCAGCATGCTCCAGGCTTGGCAACAAGGCCTGCGCCGCCTGGTTCAGGGCCAATCGCCAGGTGCCCGCGCCTATCGCGCGTTCGACCTGGTTCTGGCTCGGCGCATCCGCCTCAGCCCATCGTTCGCTCGCCTGGTGTTCACCGGCCCGGATGTCGAATTCATGCTCACCTTGGCGCCGGACCAGCGCGTGAAACTGCTGTTTCCTGCCCCAGACGGTTCGTTGCCAACCCTGCCCCACGACGTTCACTGGAAGACCGCGCACAGCGCACTGGCCGCCGAACAGCGCCCACCCATGCGCACCTACACCATCCGCGCCTTGCGCCCGGATGCGTTGGAAGTCGACGTGGACTTTGTACTTCACGGGGTCAATGGGCCAGCCTCGGCCTGGGCAACCCATGCCCAGGAGGGCGACCGGCTGCTGATGGTGGCGCCGAACCTGGCCCACGCCGGCGACCCCGGCGGCTATGAGTGGAAGCCGCCACAAGGTACCCGCCATGTGCTGCTCATTGGCGACGAAACGGCATTGCCCGCCATCGCCGGCATTCTCGAAGCGCTGGCCGAGGAACAGCCCGAACTGGCCGTGGAAGCCTTCATCGAAGTCCCGCAGGAAGCTGATTGCCTGCCCCTGCGCCACAGCGCCAGTACCCGCCTGCACTGGCTGCCCCGGGAGCTGCTGCGCTGCGACCATGGCCAGGCCATGCAACACGCCGTGCGCGAACTGGCCAGCCTGCCACTGGAAAACGCGTTCTATGCCTGGGTGGCCGGGGAGTCTGCGACGGTGCTGGATATTCGCCGTTACCTGACCAAGCAGCGCGGGCTGCCGCGCGAAAGCCTGATGACGATGGGGTATTGGCGCCTGGGTGAAGCCTGCGACTGAGCAGGCCGAACGAAAGGGCCGCAGCGCGGCCCTCCCGGAATCAAACGGCCGCAGCCAGCGCTTCGGCAAAGCGCTGCGCCACTTCGTCGACCTGCTGTGCGCTGATGATCAGCGGCGGCAGGAAGCGCACCACGGCGCCATGGCGCCCACCCAATTCGAGAATCAGGCCACGCTTGAGGCATTCGCGCTGCACTTTGGGTGCAAGCTCCCGATTGGCGGGCGGGTGGCCCAACGCGTCGGGTTGCCCCTGCGGGTCGACCAGTTCCACCCCAAGCATCAAGCCACGTCCACGGATATCGCCCAGTTGCGGGTAACCCCGCTGCAGTCGCTGCAGGTGTTCGCGCAAGCGCTGGCCCATGGCCTCGGCATGTTCGGCCAGGCGATGCTCGACCAGGTAGTCGATCACCGCCGAACCCGCGGCCATGGCCATCTGATTACCGCGGAAGGTGCCGGCGTGGGCGCCTGGCTTCCAGGTATCCAGCCAGTCGCGGTACACCACCACCGCCAGTGGCAGGCTGCCGCCGATGGCCTTGGACAAGGTGACCACATCCGGCACGATGCCGGCATGCTCGAAGGCGAACATCCGCCCGGTGCGGGCGAAACCGCTCTGGATCTCGTCGACGATCAACGCCACGCCGGCCTGCTCGGTGATATGCCGCACGCCTTTGAGCCACTCGATGTCGGCCGGAATTACCCCGCCCTCACCCTGCACCACTTCAAGGATCACCGCCGCCGGCAGCGGCACGCCGCTTTCCGGGTCCAGCAGCAGGTTTTCCAGGTAGTGCAGGTTGGCCTTGACCCCGGCTTCGCCACCGAGGCCGAACGGGCAGCGGTAGTCATAGGGGTACGGCATGAACTGCACGCCATTGCTCAGCAGCGCACCCAGCGGCTGCTTGGGGCCGTGGCTGCCCATCAGGCTCAGCGCACCTTGGCTCATGCCATGGTAGGCGCCCTGGAAGGCCAGCACGGTACTGCGCCCGGTGGCACCGCGCACCAGCTTGAGCGCCGCCTCCACTGCGTCGGTGCCGGTTGGCCCGCAGAACTGCACCTTGGCTTCGCGGCGCAGGGCTTCGGGCAGAATGCCGAACAGGTCCTGGACGAAGCGGTCCTTGACCGGCGTGGTCAGGTCCAGGGTATGCAGCGGCAGTTCGTCGGCCAGCACGCGCTGGATCGCTTCGATCACCACCGGGTGGTTGTGGCCCAGGGCCAGGGTGCCAGCGCCGGCCAGGCAATCGATGAACTGGCGCCCTTCGACGTCTTCCACGTAGATGCCACGGGCGCGTTTGAGCGCCAGAGGAATGCGCCGCGGGTAGCTGCGGGCGTTGGACTCCTGTTGCTGCTGGCGCTGCAGCAGCGGGGATTCGCTGAATTCGTACAGAGGGTGCGGCGCGCCGGCCGGCAGGACCTGGGCAAGGCTGGTAGCGGTGGACATGGGTAAATCCTCGCAAGCAAGCGAATGGGCAGTTATCGCTTGGAAAACGCTTGAGTGCGTGGAGGATTTAGCGGTTGTTGCGGGATTTTGCTGTGCCTGTACCGGCCCTTTCGCGGGTAAACCCGCTCCCACAGATGTTGCATGGACTTCCAGCCCTGTGCAGCACCTGTGGGAGCGGGTTTGCCCGCGAAGAGGCCGGTACTGGCAGTAAAGATCAGCTAGCGGACCGCGCCGGCACCTGCAGCAGCACTCGCAACCCATCATTGCGGCTGTCGAACCTGAGGCTACCGGCACATCGCTGCACGATCGCCTGAACGATCGCCAGCCCCAACCCACACCCACCGCTCTGGCCATTGCGCCAGAAACGCTCGGTCAGGTGCTGCAGGTCGTCATCGGCAATACCCGGCCCATGGTCACGGACCATGAACCCCACCTGCCCATCGGCCATCTGCACCTCCAGCTCCACCTCGGTATCACCACCGTGGCGCAGGGCGTTGTCCAGCAGGTTGCGCAAGGCCGCCACCGCCAGCGGTGCAGGCATGCCCAGGTAGATCTGCGTAGCCTCCTGCGGCAGGCGCAATACGATGCGCCGGTTGTCACCGCCGCCGGCATCTTGCACCGCTTGGCGGGCGACTTGCTCTGCGCTGCACTGCACACCATCCTCGAACGACAGGCTGCCCTCGACCCGCGCCAGCATCAGCAACTGCTCCAGGGTCCGGTGCATGCGGTCGGCGCCTTGCTCGGCATGCTCCAGGGCCTGCTCGCGCACCGCACCGTCGGTCATGCGTGCCACCTGCAGGTGGGTCTTGATCGCCGTCAGCGGGCTGCGCAGTTCGTGGGCGGCATCGTCGGTCAGGCGCCGTTCGCGCTCGATGGTCTGGGCGATGCGCAGGAACAGTTGGTTCTGGGTGTCGAGCAAGGGTTGCAGCTCGCTGGGCAAGCCGGCCACCTGCAACGGCTCGACACTGTCGGCGCGCCGTCGGCGCAAAGCGTCACGCATACGATTGAGCGGTTCCAGGCCTTTGCCCAGGCCGATCCACAGCAACCCGAGGCTGCCGAGCAAGGCCATCAGCACCGGTGCCGAGGCGGCCAGCAGAATCGACTGGTTCAGCGCCTCGCGCTCCATGTGCCGGTCGGCGGTGGTGATGCGTACGTCACCGTGGTTGTAGGTGAAGGTGCGCCACAACGCGCCGTCGATGGTCTGGTCGCGGAAGCCGCTGCGCTGGTCGTCCATGGCGCCGTCGTGTTTGTGGTTGCTGGCGAGTATCTCGCCACGCAGGGAGCTCACCTGGCAGGCCATGCCATCGGGCACGCTCAGCTGGTCGGCGGAAAAATGCGCATCCTCGCCCTTGGCCGCCAACGGCTGCGGCAACTGCTCGATCAGCCCGGCGACCATGCGCGCCGAGGCGACCAGGCGCTGGTCGAGGGAGAACATCATCTGCTGGCGCAGGTCGCGCAGCATCCACGCCGCTGCCAGTGCCCAAATGATGATGAAGGCGGTGCCGAGGATCAGGCTCAGGCGTACCCGCAGGCTCATGAGGCAGCCTCTTCGGGCGCCTGCGCAGGCCCCAGCCGGTAACCCAGGCCACGCACGGTCTCGACGATGCTGTTGCCGAGTTTGCGCCGCAGGTGGTGGATATGCACGTTCAGCGCGTTGCTCTCGACTTCATCGCTGAAGCCGTACACGCAGTCCTTGAGTTGTTCGCTGGACAGCACGCGACCGGGGTTCTGCAGCAATGCCTGCAGTAACGCCTGCTCGCGCCGCGACAGGTCGACCGGCTGGCCGGCCAGGGATGCTTCGCAGCTGCTCGGGTCATAACGCAGCGGGCCATGCTCGATCACGTTGACCGCCCGCCCCGCTACCCGACGCAACAGGGTATGCAGGCGCGCAGCCAGCTCGCGCAGGTCGAAGGGTTTGAGCAGGTAGTCGTCGGCGCCCGCCTGCAGGCCGTCGACGCGGTCAGTGACCGCATCGCGCGCAGTGAGTACCAGCACGGGCAGGTCCACACCCTGCTGGCGCAGGCGGCGCAGCAGTTTCAGGCCATCTTCGTCGGGCAGGCCGAGGTCGAGGATCATCACGTCGAACTGTGCCGCCTGCAGCAAGGCCCGGGCACTGGCGGCATTGGCCACGCGGTCGACGGTCAGGCCCTGGGCGGTGAGGCCGGCGCAGATGCCGCTGGCGATCAGGTCGTCGTCCTCGCAGAGCAGAACGTGCATGGTGAGGCTCCCGGAGTGGTGTGGCTGGCATTGCACTATGGGGGGATTAAGGGGGGATTATGGACCTTTTTGTGTTCGCCGAAAGCCTTGCAGCGCCTGTGAGATCGAGCGCCGCCCGCGCGGCGCATCGCGGATAAATCCGCTCCTACATCTGTTGCAACGTGCCGAACCTGTTACGCCATGGTTGCCCGCCTTGGCGCATGGCTTGAGCCCTACAGACAAGGCTGACAACCATGGCCTCACAGGCATGGCCACGTTGCAACAGATGTAGGAGCGGGTTTATCCGCGATGCGCCGCGCGGGCGGCGCTCGATCTCCAGGGCGACAAATCCCTCCAGCCGTACCCTTCGCAGCAACAACCCAATCCCTAAAACCCCACCATCAGCAACGAATCGACTTTTCCTACAACCGACTCAGGAACGTCCTACCCACACCCCATGATGTGATTCCCCTGCACAAAACTGGCAGGGAGACGCCTCATGCTGCTCTGGCACATTGTGCCCACCTGGCGCGATATCGAGACACGCATCACCGATGAAATGGGCTATCAGGGAGGCGCCCATTTCCGTACCTACCTTAACGAAGAGGTGCCATCACTGGCCCTCCAGCTGCGCCGTGTCGACAGTGTGCGGCGCGCGCTCTACAAGGCCGAGTGGGTCGCGGGCGAACTGCTGCGCCAGCGCTTCGCCGACCTCGACATCAAAAGCATCCTCAACGACTTGCTCGGGGTGGCCGAGCAGATGGCGATGATCGTCGCCGGCAGCGCCCTCACGGGCGGCCTGCTCGGTGCCGGCATCGGTGCCTTCGCCGGCGGCGTCGGCGCCTTTCCCGGCGGCGTTGCAGGCACGGCCATCGGCTTCAAGGTCAGCGGCTGGATCCTCGGCGTGCTGGGCATTGCGTCCCTTGCCGAATTTTTCGTCGACGGCTTGCCACGCATCGGCGAGTACTACCTGGACGGCATCGGCATCGCCTGGGAAGGCCCACGTGGTGAACAAGGTCTGAGCGCGTTCAGCCAGGACAACCCGCTTGCCATCAATCAGGCCGCGCACTTCATTGCCACCGGGCATGTGGAAGTCGTGATGCTGCTGTTAGGCGCCATGGTTTCCTACCTCACCCGTGGGCGTGGCAATGCGGGTGTGCTGGCTCAGGAAATGGCCGCCAGCAAGAAAGGCGCACGGATTGGGCAGTGGATGCTCAAGCATGAGGAGGCTTTGAAGAAACGGCCGGATCTGCAGGTGCCGGAACGGCGTAAAGGTGTGGTGAGTGATCCGCAGCCTGCGCAGCCAAACCGGCCAGCAGGGAAAGACAAGGAGCCTTCCACGGGTAAGCCCGGTAGCATGCCATTGCATACGGTGGCCTGTTTCAAGGCTGACAACTTGCCGGCGTCGAAGCATGGCGAGTTTGAACGGCAGTTGAAAGGCCAGCAGGATGGGTTGAATCGGCTGACGGTAGAAGAGTTTCTCGAAAACCTCGCCACTCCAGCCAAGCGAAATCCACGCCTTGCGAAAATAGCGAGAAAGGAACTCTACGCTGAGTTACAGGAAAGAATCCAGAAAGACCTCTTGAAAACCATGAGCCCCATTGAAGCGAAAAAACTCTCAGTCAAGCAAGCAAAGGAAACGATGTTATCCTTGGCTGCTTTGCATAATCCTGACTTGATAGCCGGCGGGCGAGATGCTATTTCTGATTTTGGAGACAAGCAAGTCAACTCAACTATCGGCCCACAATGGAGAAATAAAGTTGAAAGCATGAAGTCCGCCGCCGAGAACGCGGCAAAGTCAGGAGCAAGCTCAAGCCTGCTAAACGTCAAGCTGCATAAATGCTAACCACTGAGGATTCCGCTATGGATGAAGTTTATTCCATTTTTGTTGAGCAAGTTGGCAAGCCCATATTCCGACAAGAAGTACCTTCCTCAAGCATAGAGCGCTATAAGGGAGTACTACCCGACAAATTACTCGAGCATTGGAAGGAACACGGTTGGTGTGGATATGGCGAGGGAGTATTCTGGACCGTCAACCCCCAGGAGTATGAAGGAGTATTGTCCTCACTTATAGAAGATACACCATTGGCAAACAGAGACAGGTATCACCTTATTGCTCGCGGCGCATTTGGCGACTTGTATTTATTTGGAGAGAAAACGGGTTTTTCCGTAAAAATTCTGCCTCATATCTCTCGATACCGGGGTAGCGAATGTGAATTAACGGCAACTGACATGGATAGAGAGGTCCAAAGTTTTTTCCTCAGCAAAGAGAAGGCATCTGTTGATTTCGACGACATGTTCCGACCCGCAAAGAAAAAACTAGGCACGCTAAACCATGATGAAATGTATGGCTTCGTTCCAGCTTTGACATTCGGTGGACCCTGCGATCTTTCCCACCTCGAAAAAGTTAAGACTGTAGAGCACTTAACACTGCTCGCCCAGATTTGCCCCCTCGAACCCTACAGCTTCTCTGACTTCTAACTACACTAACAGGCGTGAAAAATGAACGTTCTCTTTTCCATCTTCCTCGAAACCTTCAACGACCCCATCGGCCACCAGCCCGTCCCCCCTTCCGCTCTGGAAGATTACAAAGACAAACTCCCCAACCAACTCCTGACCTACTGGCAAGACCACGGCTGGTGCGGCTACGGCGGCGGCCTGTTCTGGATGGTCAACCCGAAGGAATACGAAGATGTCGTCGCCTTCTGGCTGTCAGGCACTGACTTCGAGACCCGCGACACCTACCACCTCATCGCGCGCAGCGCTTTCGGCGAGCTGTATCTCTGGGGCGAAGAAACCGGGTCAGTCCTGACCATCACTGCCTACGCATCCCGCTACATCGATGGCGCCTACAGCTCGACCGACGAGGAACGGGACGCGAAGATCCAGGGCCTGCTCATGTGGGTACTGACTGAAGGCATCGACCTGGACCTGTTCGAGGCCGCGAGGGAAACGCTGGGCACCTTGGCGCCTGACGAGATGTATGGCTTCGTCCCGGCGTTGATGCTGGGCGGGCCTGCAAAGCTGGCCAATCTGCAGCGGCTCAAGGCCGACGTGCATCTGATCCTGCTTTCCCAGTTGGGCGAACTGGAGCCTTACGAATTCGATGACGAAGAAGATGAGTAATACGTGACAGATAAACTCATTGGCGCAGTGCATCAGGCGTATCGACATCGCGCAGCACACCAGCATCCTCGACTGCCAGCCTGACGCAACTGTCCGGATGGGCTCTCACCACCGAACGCGCCCCTTCATCACCCGTCAGCCGCGCTAGCGCTGGCCAAAAATCACGTCCGAATACTACCGGATGGCCTTGCTGCCCAGCATGACAAGGCAGAACTATCGTCGACCCACTGGCCTCGCGTGCAAGCAAACCCAGGGTCCCGAGTTCCACCCAAGGCATGTCACCCAACAGAATCGCCACCGCCCGCGCCTCGCTGTCGACCAGCGAAGCAGCGCCAGCCGCCAGGCTATGGCCCATGCCAAGCGTGAAATCGGCGCTGGAGATGACCCGGCACGCCGATGGCAACCCGAGTGCCTCTCCCCGCTCCCCGTCACGCAACACCACCCGCACATCATCAAACACTGTGCAGGCACGTTCGACGCTGTGCACCAGCACACTTCGCCCATCAGCCATCAGCGCCCGGCGCTTGTCGCCACCGAAGCGCACGCTGCTGCCGGCCGCCAACACCAGCGCCACCACACTCACAGCGCTGCCCGCCCGATGCCGTTGCGCAGGCGCAGGATATCGGCAAGCACTGCCAGGGCGATCTCGGCCGGGGTCTTGCTGCCCAGGTTGAGGCCGATCGGCGCGTGGATGCGCGCCAGCTCGTCGTAGCCCAGGCCGCCAATGCGGTGCAAGCGTTCACGACGCTTGTCGGAAGTGGCCTTCGAGCCCATCACGCCAATGTAGAACGCTTCGGTACGCACCGCTTCAAGCATGGCCAGGTCATCGATTTTCGGATCATGGGTCAATGCAACCACTGCCGTGTCGGCATGGCAACCACCATTGGCGATGAACTCCGACGGCAGCTCACGGCGCACCTCGATCCCCTCCAGCATCACGCCTTCGAGCACCTCGTCACGCGGATCGCAGAGGATGACTTCAAAGCCCATCCCTTTGCCGAACTCGGCACAGAAATGCGCGACGCTGGAGTACCCGGCCAGCAGCAAGCGCTGGGCGGCACCGACGCGCAAACGCACGCGGCCGCTTTCACGCTCCACGCGCGGCCCCTGGCTGTGGTCGTCGCTGAGCTGGCGCTCACCTTGCGGCAAACTCACTTCGCGCAGCAGCCGACGCTGGCCGCGCAACGCGCCTTCCAGCTCACGCAAGTGGGCCTGTACTTCACAGTCAGCCGGCAGGTTTTCCACCAGCACTTCGAGCACGCCGCCGCACGGCAGGCGAATGCTCGAACGCGTGTCGCTGCCATCACCGTAACGCACAATGGCGATCGGCTCGGGGAATTCACCCCGTGCCACGCGTTCGAGGAAGTCATCTTCGACGCAGCCGCCCGACAGCGACCCCAGCCACTGGCCGCTGGCGTTGACCGCCAGCAGCGAGCCCGGCGCGCGAGGCGCCGAGCCGTAGGTGGCGAGCACCGTGCACAACCACACCCGCTGGCCATTGCACGACCACTGCAGCGCCTGGCTGATCACCTGGAGATCGAGATGCTGCACGGTTTACTCCGCCTTCAGCTCGGCGAGCTGCTGTACGGTCAGGTCGCCGGGCAATCCACCCCAGGCCTGGCGCAGGTAGTTGACCATGTCCGTCACTTGCTGGTCGTCGAGCTTGTCAGCGAAGCCCGGCATCGGCTGCATGCGCTCGAAGCCGGTGAACTGCTGCTCACGGATGCCCTCAAGGATCGCCTTCACGAGGTTGCGTGAGTCGCCCTGGCGCAACACGGTGTTGCCCTGCATGGCCACGGCGATGTGCGGTTTGCCCTCACCGTCCACACCGTGGCAGCCGGCACAGACGTTCAGGTACTGCTGACGCCCACGTTTGGCGCTGTCGGTGAGCTGCTCCAGTGGCACTGCCTCGATCACCTTGGCCTTCGGCGGCTGGTCACCGAGCAGGTAGGTGGCCATGGCGGCCAGGTCGGCGTCTTCAAGATGCTGGGTGCTGTGGTGCACCACCGGGAACATCTCGTTGAACATGCTGCCCTGGGCACTGATGCCGTGCTTGAGGAAGGTGGTCAGGTCCGGCTGGGTCCAGCCGCGCTCGGCCAGGTCCTGGGCCAACAGGCTCGGCGCCAGGTAGCCAGCCAGCAGGCCGCCGGTCAGGCGCTTGTCCTGTTGCAGTGCACCGATCGGGTTGCGCGGCGTATGGCACTCGCCGCAGTGGCCCATGACCTCGACCATGTACTGCCCGCGCTGCCAGGCCGGGCTGTTGCCTTCGGTTGGCTGCAGTTGCACGCTCTTGCCATAGAGCATGTTCCAGCCAGTCAGCCCCAAGCGCACGTTGAACGGGAAGCTCAGCTTGGTTTCCGGCGCCGGGCGATTGATCGGCGGGATGGTCATCAGGTAGGCCAGGATCGCGTCCGAGTCTTCCCGCTTGATCAGGTGGTACGAGGTGTAGGGCATGGCCGGGTAGAGGTTGGCGCCATCCTTGCGCTTGCCCTCGGTGACCGCGGCGAAGAACTCGTCGGCCGTGTAGTTGCCGATGCCGTACTGCTTGTCCGGGGTAATGTTGCTGCCATAGATGGTGCCGAACGGCGAATGGATCGGCAGGCCACCGGCAAACGGTGCGCCGCCTTCGGCCGTGTGGCAGGCCATGCAGTCGGCCGCACGGGCCAGGTATTCACCACGCTTGACCTGCGCCTCGTCGGCCGCCTGGGCAAGCGAGACGACCGCAAGGCCCAGGGCCAACGCGAGAGTGCTGCGAACGAAGCCCATGCTCAACCCTCCTTGACCAGGCCGAGGTCATTGAGCACCGTGCGGGTGGCGTCGTAGTAACGCACGTACCCGGTGCAGCGGCAGATGTGGTGGCCGAGGCTGGCCTCGATGCGGTCTTCCACTTCGCTCTTCTTCAACGGCTGGCGGTGGGCGGTTTCAACCAGCACCGTGGCGGCGTTGACGAAGCCTGGCGCGCAATAGCTGCACTGGAAGGCGAACAGGTCGACGAACTTCTGCTGGATCGGGTTCAGCGTCAGGTTGCCGGCCTCGTCCTGCTTGGCATGGCCTTCGATGGTACGGACCTTCTTGCCTTCGAAATAATGTGCACCGGTGATGCAGGTACGCACTTCCTCGCTGGTGCCGTCGGGGTTGTCGACGATCACCACGCAGGCGTGGCAGATGCCCTGGCCGCAGCCAAGGCGCGAACCTGTGAGGTTCTGGTGTTCGTGCAGGTAGTCGATCATCGCCAGGTCATCAGGGACCTCGACCGGGCCGACCGGTTGACCGTTGAGGGTCAGTTGCAGTGGACGGTTAGCCATTGAGGGCCTCCTTGATACGGGCTGGGGTAATGGGGAGATCGCGCACGCGCTTGCCAATGGCATGCGCCACGGCATTGCCGATGGCACCGACGACCGGGATCATCACCACTTCGGCGATGCCCTTGGACGGGTCGGTCGGTGACAGCGGCGGGAGGATTTCGCTGGTCTGCTTCCACACCGCCACATCGCGCGCATGGGGCAGGCGGTAGCGGTTGAAGTTCCAGTCGCCCTCCCCGGGCCCGCCCTCGTACAACGGCATTTCCTCGGTCAGCGCATGGCCGATGCCCATGGCGATGCCGCCTTCGAGCTGGCCTTTGACCAGCTCTGGCACCAGCACACGGCCACACTCGACCCAGCTGTGGTGGTTGAGCACCTGCACTTCGTGAGTGCCTTTGTTGACCTTGACCTCGACGATGGTCGCCACCGGGCTGTAGTAGGTGACCATGGCGTTGTTCAGCTGGGTATCCGGGTACGCGGCATTCTGCCGGTCGAGCAAGTGGTAGCCATGGCTGCTCATCTGCGCCTTCTTGGCATTCACCGCGCCGTCGCCGTATTTCACCGCCACGGCATCAAGCGGGAAGCGCTCGCGCACGCCATCGATGACGAAGTCGGCCTCGGCCCAGCTCCAGCGGTTGAAACCGTGCACGCTGGCACCGGTGACCAGGCCCATCTCGTGGGCCTTCTGCGCCAGCTGGGCGAACGGGATCGGCGCCAGGCCGTTGCCGGTCAGCTCGCCGTTGACCCACACCGCATTCTCACGGCGCACCACCAGCGGGTTGGCCTGGCCGCCATGCGGCCCCTGGCTCCAGATGGCCATGGCTGCCGGCCACAGGCCGTGGTTGAACAGCACGCGGGCCGCTTCACGGGTGGCGTGGCTGAAGTAGAACGCCGAGTTGGTCGCCGACGACGGCGAGGCCAGCTTGCCGACCCAGCGCGGGTTGCGCAGCGCGGCATCCTGTTCGGGCTGGCTGATCAGGTACGGGTTGCCGCTGGTGCTCAACTGCAACTCCGGCCATTCGGTGACTGCAGTCTTCACCTCATCAGCCGAGCGGCCCAGGAAGTCACTGACCACCAGGGCCTGGGACGTGGACATGCCGGTGCCCAGTTCGGTGCCGATGTGGCGCAGCGTGATGCGGCCATCGGCGGTGAATTCGACGCTGGCCATGGGGGCTTCGGAGCCGGTGCCGAAGTCCTTCTGGCAGATGGCAAAGCCAACGCCGTACCAGTGGTCCGGGTCCTTGGCGTCCATCTGTTGCTTGCGCGCATCGCGGTTGCGCCACCAGTCGTGCACGGCAGCCTTGTCGAGAATCTCGTACAGGCGCAGGGCACCGGCCGGGACTGCGCCCTGGGTGTTCTTCATGCCCGACTTCAGCGCGTTGGCGCGGCGCAGGTCGATGGCATCGACGCCCAGCCGACCGGCAATTTCATCCACCATCATTTCGGTGGCCGCCATGCTCTGCAGGGTGCCGTAGCCGCGCATGGAGCCAGCCTCGACACCGCGCGAGAAGTAGGCAGTCACCGACAGGTCGTTCTGCGGCATGTAGTAGATCGATTGCGCTGCAGTGGCGCCCACCGCGGCCACCGACGGGCTGTAGTTGATACGCCCGCCACCGTCGCAGCTCATGTCGGCACGGAAGATCTTGAAGCTGTTGTCCTTCTTGTCCACGGCCAGCTGGTAGCGGATGTCGAAGGCATGGCGTTTGATGCCGCTCTGGAACTGCTCGTAGCGGTCGTTGGCCAGGCGGATCGGCACGCCGTCGCCATACAGCGCGGCCACGGCGGCGTAGAAGACAAAGATGTTGTTGTCTTTCGAGCCGTAGCCCACGGTGTAGCCCGGGTGCATGTTCAGCGTGTTCAGGGCGAAGCGCGACGGCTTGATCATGTGCACGCATTCCTGTGCCGCTTCGAACGGGCACTGGGTTGCGACCACGAAGTGCAGCGTGCCGGTCGCCGGGTCGTACCAGCCGTTGCCATTGTCCGGCTCCAGCGCGGCAGGCTCGATCGACGGCGTCTTGTAGCGTTCGTCGAACACCAGCCAGTCGGCGGGCGGGTTGTCCAGTTGTTCGCCCATGCGCTTGGCGTAGAACAGGCCCTGCTCGGTCAAGTCGCCGTGCTGGTTGGGCGCTTTCGACCACACCGGCTTGCGGTTGAGGATGGTGGGGAACAGCATGGAGTTCTTCAGGCTGGAGAACTCATCGTCGTCGAACGGCGTGGCGCCGCCCACACGCACGAAGCGGAAGCTGCCATAGGGGTCACGCTGGTACAGCGGAGCCTGGGCGCCGTACTTGATCGCCTTGTCGTTGAACTGCAGCTTGCGCTTGGCCTGGCGGAAGCGCTCGAAGTCGTGCCAGATCAGGATCGCCACCGGGTGGCCGATGAACATCGGCACCTGGCCGGGCGGCAGCAGCGGGTCGGGCGAGTGGGCCTCGGGCCAGGCAATGCCGTCCTTCGCCAGGTCGGCGGCGGTGACGATACGGTCCGGCTGCAGGTCGGCGCCTAGCAGGCTGAGGTCATGGCCGGCGTAGATACGGTCGGCCTTGGTCGCCTTGAGCAGCAGCGCATGGCCTTGCTGGGTCGGCCAGCCGGGCATGTCCTTGGCGCGGATGTCGCGGGCGAAGACCTTGTTGCCACAGACCTTGGACAGCGCGTCGTTGCGAAAACGTGCCTTGCCGTCGTGGTTCATCCACTTTTGCGGCGAGGTAGTGACGCGCTCCTCCATCAGGGCGGCGAATGCCTGGCTGCCGAGTGGCGCCATGGTCACACCGACACCAGCGATCAGGCCGCCTTGCAAGAAGGCGCGCCGGGAAATATCACGGTTGGACATGCTTGATCCTCTGGGCAGAAGAGTATCTGCCCATCTTTTTCTGATTCTTGTGCGGGGAACTCGGAAGGGTGAGAACCTTGTCGCTTGAGTCAGGAAAAACTGACTTATGCGTCAACTTTACAACAAGAATATGGGCATAAGCAAAGTCAAGCCGACAATATGTCGCGGTGTGTCCAAGGCCGACATGCGGTGCTGCGGCAACAGCGTCGCCAGGAACGGTTAACCTTGGGTTAATCAATCCCAGCCAGCATGGCCACCATTCCGTACTGCCAAGGCGAAGACATGCGCATCCTCCTGCTCTTCCTGACGTTACTCCTGGCCGGCCCGTTGCAGGCCAACCCGTTCGACGTCAAACCCGACTTCCTGCCGGTCAACCAGGCGTTCGTGCTGACCCACGACCGCCAGGCTGACGGCCAGATGCGCCTGTACTTCCAGATCAAGCAGGGTTACTACCTGTACCAGAAGCGCCTGAAGTTCGACGGCCTGCCCGCCGACCAGCAACCGCAACTGCCTGCCGGCCTGAATCACCACGACGAGTTCTTCGGTGACACCACGGTGTACCGCGACCAGCTCGAACTGCTGATCCCGGCCAATGCCCAGGGCCAGTTACGCCTGGGCTGGCAAGGTTGTGCCGATGCCGGCCTGTGCTACCCACCGCAAACTACCGCCATCGACCTGGGCGGCAGCGTGGCGCCGGCCAGCGGGCAAGCCAGCGACCAGGCACTGGCCAGCGGCTTGCAGAGCGCCAGCCTGGGCTGGAGCCTGCTGGCGTTCTTCGGCCTTGGCCTGCTGCTGGCCTTCACCCCTTGCTCGCTGCCGATGCTGCCGATTCTCGCCGGCCTGGTCCTGGGCAACGGTGCCAGTGCCCGGCGTGGCTGGCTGCTGGCCGGGGTCTATGTACTGAGCATGGCGCTGGTGTATGCGGCCCTTGGCGTGGTCGCGGCACTGCTGGGCGCCAGCCTGCAGGCCTGGCTGCAGCAGCCTTGGCTGCTGGGCAGCCTGGCCGGCCTGTTCATCCTCCTCGCCCTGCCTATGTTCGGCGCCTTCGAGCTGCAACTGCCGGCCGCCTTGCGCGACCGCCTCGACCGCGCCGGGCAAGGCACCCGTGGCGGCAACCTGTATGGCGCGGCGCTGCTTGGCGCGCTGTCTGGCCTGCTGCTCGGCCCGTGCATGACCGCGCCACTGGCCGGTGCACTGCTGTACATCGCGCAGAGTGGCGATGTGCTGCAAGGCGCATTGGTGTTGTTCAGCCTCGGCCTGGGTATGGGCGTACCGCTGCTGTTGCTGGTGACCCTGGGCAACCGCTACCTGCCGCGCCCGGGGGCGTGGATGAACCGGGTAAAAGGTGTGTTCGGCTTCGTGTTCCTGGCCATGGCCCTGTACACCGTGCGCAGCCTGCTTGCCTCCCCTGTATTGCTGGCCCTGAGCGGCGCCTGGCTGATTGCCCTGGGCTGGGCCAGCTGGCCGGCGCTGCAGCGCTTGCCGGCACTGCGCGCGATACCGCTGCTGGGCGCGTTGTGGGGGGGCTTGCTGCTGGTCGGCGCGGCAGCCGGTGGCGACGATCTGTGGCAACCGTTGCGGCCGTTCGCCGGCGGTACTGCCCCCGCCACTGTGCAAAAGGCCGACGAGCACTTCGTCACGGTCAGCAGCCCTGAAGCCCTGCAACGCGAGCTGGATGCCGCCAAGGCTCGCGGCCAGTGGGTCATGGTCGACTACTACGCCGACTGGTGCGTGTCGTGCAAGGTCATGGAAAAGCAGGTGTTCAACCGCCCTGACGTGCAAGCCAGCCTGGCGGGCGTCCACCTGCTGCGCCTGGACGTGACTGCCGACTCCGAGGCCAGCCGCGCGCTGTTGCAGCGCTACCAGGTACCCGGCCCGCCCAGCATCATCTGGCTCGGCCCGGAAGGTGAAGAACGCCGCGCACGGCGCCTCACCGGTGAGGTGGATGCCGCGGCATTCCTGCAACACTGGACCCAGACCCGGAGCCAAGGCTGATGCTGACGGTTACTCTTGGGCCACTGACCATGGCCCTCAACCACCTGCTGATGCTCGCCGCCCTCGGCGTGGCCTGCCTGGTCGGCTGGTGGGTCGCCCGGCGCGGCGGCGAAAGCCCGGAGTCGGCGCTATTCAACCTCTTCCTGATCGGCCTGCTGTGCGCCCGCCTGGGTTTCGTGCTGGCCTACTGGCCGATGTACCGCGCCGACCTGCTGCAAGTCATCGACATCCGTGATGGCGGCTTCCTGCTCTGGTCGGGCCTGGTCGGCATCGTCCTCGCCACCCTGTGGCAGGGCTGGCGCCAGCCTGGCCTGCGTCGCCCGCTGGGCTGGGCACTGTTCAGCGGTGCGCTGTTCTGGGGCCTGGCCAGCCTGGGCAGCCACCTGTACAGCAAGGGCACTGCACTGCCCGAGCTGAGCTTGCGCAATGCTGCTGGCCAGTCCGTGGCCCTGCACAGCTACCGTGGCAAGCCGCTGGTGATCAATATCTGGGCCACCTGGTGCCCGCCCTGCCGCCGGGAAATGCCGGTACTGCAACAGGCACAGGGCGAATACCCCCATGTGACCTTCATCTTCGTCAACCAGGGCGAGACGCCGGAGAATGTCACAACGTTCCTCGCCACCACCGGGCTGAGCCTGACCCATGTGCTGTTCGACGGCACCGGCGTGCTGGCCCAGCGGGTCGGCTCGATGGCCCTGCCCACCACCCTGTTCTACGACGCCGACGGCCGCCTGATCGGCAGCCACCTGGGCGAGCTGTCGCGGGCCAGCCTGCGTCATGCCCTGGAACCTTTCGAGCGGGCCAAGCCGCCCGCCCCTGCCGCACAAGGAAACTGACATGCGATTGACTGCCCTGCTGCCCCTGTCCCTGGCCCTGCTGGCCGCCCCGCTGGTGCAGGCCGAAGACCTGCCCAAGGCGATCCAGCAACTGCAAGCCAAGGGCGCAGAAATCAAAGGCAGCTTCGATGCGCCCAACGGCCTGCGCGGCTATGCCGCCGAGTACCAGAACAATGCCCTGGCGCTGTACCTGACCCCCGACGGCAAGCACGTACTGGTCGGCAGCCTGTTCGACGAACAGGGCAAGGACCTCAGCGCCGAGCCGCTGCAGAAGCTGGTGTATGCGCCGATGAGCAAGGAAATCTGGGCGAAGATGGAGAAAACCTCCTGGATCGCCGACGGCAAGGACAGTGCGCCACGCAAGGTGTACCTGTTCAGCGACCCTAACTGCCCTTACTGCAACATGTTCTGGGAACAGGCGCGGCCGTGGGTGGAATCGGGCAAGGTGCAGTTGCGCCATATCATGGTCGGCATCATCCGCGAAGACAGCCCAGGCAAGTCGGCGGCACTGCTGGCAGCCAAGGACCCGGCCAAGGCGCTGCATGAACACGAGAAAGCGGGCAAGGCGAGTGCCCTGAAGCCGCTGGACAAGGTGCCGGATGCCGTGCAGCAGAAGCTAGCGGCGAACATGGCCCTGATGGAAGAGATGGGGCTGCAGGCGACCCCGGCGATCTTCTACCAGGATGAGCAGGGCAACCTGAAGAGCCAGCAAGGCGCGCCGCGGCCAGAGCTGCTTGGCAAGATTCTCGGCAAGCGTTAGTGCATGCCTTGAGATTTGTATTTGCAGGTAGATCGAGCGCCGCCCACGCGGCGCATCGCGGATGAATCCGCTCCTACATCTATTGCAACGTGCCGAACCTTATACGCCATGGTTGCCCGCCTGGCGCATGACTTGAGCCGTACAAACCGGCTGACAACCATGGCCTCACAGGCATGGCCACGTTGCAACAAATGTAGGAGCGGATTCATCCGCGATGCGCCGCGCGGGCGGCGCTCGATTTCCGCCGCCCCGCAAAGCTCAAGACATACTACAGCCCCTCCAGCTCAGCCATCAGGTCACTGAGCCGATCCGCCTTGCCTTCATCCATCTCACTGCCCTGCAACCCGCGCACATACTCGGCCAACTCCTCCACCGTGCTGCACTCGAACATCGCCCGCAACGGCACGTTCAACTGCAGCTGCTTCTGCACCCGCGAAGCGATCTGGGTGGCCAGCAGCGAATGCCCGCCCAGCTCGAAGAAGTTGTCATGCACCCCGACCCGCTCGGCCTTGAGCACTTCGGCCCAGATACCGGCAAGCACCTCTTCCAGCTCATCCCGCGGCGCCAGGTAGGCCTGGCTGTGCTGGCCACCGATTTCGATGGCCGGCAGTGCCTTGCGGTCAAGCTTGCCGTTGGCGTTGTGCGGCAGGCTGGCGAACCAGCCCCAGTGCAGCGGCACCATGTACTCCGGAAGCTCGGCACGCAGGCGCTGCTTGACCTGCTCCAGCAACGCCGCATCGGCGACCACGCCCTGGTGTGCCACCAGGTAGCCAACCAGGTGCTTGCCATTGGCGCTTTCCTGCACCCCCACCGCTGCATCGCGAATCTCGGCCTGCTCGTGCAGACGCGCCTCGATCTCGCCCAGCTCGATACGGTAGCCTCGGATCTTCACCTGGTGGTCGATGCGCCCGACGTACTCAAGCACCCCGTCCGGGCGCTGTCGCGCCAGGTCACCGGTACGGTACAGGCGTTCGCCCGGCGCCCCGTGCGGGTGCGGGATGAATGCCAGTGCCGTGCGCAGCGGGTCGCCAACATACCCGCGACCGACGCCAGTGCCAGCCACGCACACCTCACCCACTGCACCCAGCGGCACCAAGGTCTGGTCCTCGCCATACAGGTACAGGCGGTTGTTGTCGGTCGGCGTGCCGATCGGCAGGTAGCTGCCACGGGTCGACGCCATGTCGACGCGGAAGAAGGCCACGTCATCCGAGCACTCCGCCGGCCCGTAGGCATTGACCAGGCCAATCTGCGGATAACGCTGCAGCCATTGCGCAGCCAGCTCCGGCGGCATCGCTTCGCCCGTCGGCAACATCCAGCGCAAGCCATCCAGCGCCTGATGATCGTTGGCGAGCATGCCCTGGATCAGCGATGGCACGCTTTCCAGCACGCTGATGCCGGTTGCCTGCACATGCGCCAGCAAACCTTGCGGGTCATGGGCGATGGCGTTCGGCACGATTTCCACCCTGGCCCCGAACAACGGTGCGGCGAGGAACTGCCAGACCGAAATATCGAAGCTCTGCGAAGCGGTCTGGGCGATCACGTCGCGCTCGCTCAAGGCCAGGTAGGGCAGCTTGCTCAACTGGTTGTTGAGCATCCCGCGCTGCTCGACCATCACACCTTTGGGCAGCCCGGTGGAGCCTGATGTATAGATTACGTAGGCCAGGTTGTCTGGCCCACTGTGGATGCCTGGGTTGTGGCTGGCGATGCTGCTGCCCTGCACCTCTTCCCAAATCAGCAATTGCGGCCGCGCCACACTCGCCAGGTCATCCAGCAACTGGCGCGCCTGCTCGGCACAGGCCGCGCTGCACACCAGTACCGGCGTGCGGCTCAGCTCGACGATGCGCTGCAGGCGCGCCGACGGCAGGCCCGGGTCCAGCGGCAAGTAGCCGGCGCCAGCCTTGAAGCTGCCGACGATCATGCCCAGCAACGGCAAGCCCCGCTCGGCCAGCAAGGCAACCGGCTGGTCGATGGCCACGCCCGCTGCGACCAGCGCGTGGCCGAGGCGGTTGGCCGCAAGGTTCAGCCCGGCGTAGTCATACGACGCATCCAGGCAGCGGGCTACAGTGCGCTCAGGGTGGGCAGCCACCTGCGCTTCGAACAGTGCCACGTAGCTCTGCGTCAGCGGGTAGGCACGCTCGGTACGGTTGCAGTCGTCGAGCAGGAAGCGTTGTTCAGCCTCGCCCAGCAACGGCAATTCGCTCACCTCACCCTCAAAGCCTTGCACCAGCGCCAGCAACAGGCGCTTGAACTCGGCCAGCAGGCGTTCGACGGTCGGGTAGTCGAAGTAGCGCTGGTCGAACGACAGGTGCAGGCCCAGGTCGTCGCCCGGGTAGCACACCGCCGTCAGCGGGAAATTGGTGTGGGTACGGCCTGAGTCGGAGCTGGCATTGAGGTGCTGGGCGTGGTCGAGCACTGCGGTTTCCACCGGCGCGTTCTCGAACACGAACAGGCTGTTGAACAGCGGCTGCCCCTTGGGCAGTTCGCTGCAGTCCTGGATCGTCACCAGCGGCAGGTACTCGTACTCGCGCAGCTCCATGTTGCGTTCCAGCACAGCTTGCAACCACTGGCGCACGCTGCAGCGCTGGCCCGGCTCGGGCAGTTGCACGCGCAGGGCGATACTGTTGATGAACAGGCCGACCGTGCGCTGCATCTGCGGCAGGCTCACCGGGCGCCCGGCCACGGTCACGCCGAAGGCCACGTCGCGATCGCCGCTGTAGCGCGCCAGCACCAGCGCCCAGGCCGCCTGGGCGAAGGTGTTGATGGTCAGCTGATGGGCCTGGGCCAGTTCGCGCAGGCGCACGCCGTCGCTTACCTCCAAGCGGGTGTAGCAGTCGCCCACCACCATGCCGTCACCGGCGTGATCGTTGCGCAGCGGGCGGTCGCTGGGCAGCGCCGTGGCGCGTTCGAAGCCGGCCAGGCTGGCCTGCCACCAGTTGCGCGCTTCATCCATGTCCTGGCGCTGCAGCCAGCCGATGTAGTCGCGGTAGCGCGGCGGCACCGGCAACTGGGCCTGGCGGCCTTCGCCGAGGGCCTGGTAGAGCTCGAAGAAGTCGTTCATCAGCAACGAACGGCACCAGGCATCGATAAGGATGTGGTGGTTGCTCATCATGAACCAGTAGCGCTCATCATCGACCCGCACCAGGCGCAGGTGGAACGGCGCCTCCTGCAGCAGTGCAAATCCCGCTTCCCGCTCCTGCTTGTGCAACGCTTGCAGGCGCGCTTCCTGGGCCGCTTCATCAAGGCCGCGCCAGTCCTGATAGTCCACAGGCGTGCTGCCCGGCTTGTGGATGATCTGCAGCATGGTTTCGCCGGCGTTCCAGCTGAACGAGGCGCGCAAGGCCTCATGCCGTGCCACCACGGCCTGCCAGGCCTGGGCGAAACGCTCAGGGTCAAGCGCGCTGTTGATGCGGTAGCGGTCCTGCATGTAGTAGAGGCCGGTGCCCGGTTCCAGCAGGGTATGCAACAGCATGCCCTCCTGCATCGGCGTCAGCGGGTAGACGTCTTCGATCTGCGCGGCCGGGATCGGCAGTGCGTCGATCTGCGCCTGGGTCAGGTGCGCCAATGGGAAGTCTGATGGCGTGAAGCTGCCGTTGCCATCGGCCAGGCAGTGGCCGATCAGGGCCAGCAGCTCCTGGCGATAGGCCTCGGCCAACTGCGCGATGGTCCGCTGGTCATAACGCTCGCGGCTGAAGGTCCAGCGCAGTTGCAATGCACCGCCGTAGACCTGGCCATCGACACTGAGCCAGTTCGGCAGCGGCGCATCCAGATCGTGAGCCAGGCCTGCCGGTGCATCCAGCGGCAGGAACAATGCAGCCTCGTCGAACTGCTGATCGAACTGGCCCAGGTAGTTGAAGGTGATGCGCGCCTGCGGCAGCGCCGCCATGCTTTCGCGGCTGGCAGCATCGCCCAGGTAGCGCAGCACGCCATAGCCCAGCCCCTTGTGAGGCACCTGGCGCAGCTGTTCCTTGATGCACTTGAGCGAAGTGGCGCGCGCGGCGTCGTCGTCGCCAGCCTGCGGGTTCAGGCGCAGCGGGTAGGCATTGGTGAACCAGCCGACGCTGCGGGTCAGGTCCATATCTTCGAACAGGCCGTCGCGGCCGTGGCCTTCGAGCTGCACCAGCACTTCCTGGTCCCCGCTCCAGCGGCACAGGGTGCGGGCCAACGCGGTCAGCAGCAAGTCGTTGACCTGGGTGTGGTAGGCCGCCGGTGCCTGTTGCAGCAACTGCCGGGTCTGTTCCACGTCCAGGCCGATGGCCAGGGTGTCGGCATGCCGATGCAGGTTGCCACCCTGCGGGTGATCGCATGGCAGCTCATGGCGCACGCTGCCGAGCTGGCCTTGCCACCAGCCCAGTTCGTCGCGCAGCGAATCGCTGCCGGCGTAGCTGGCCAGGCGCGCGGCCCAGTCGGCCATGGCGTGGGTCTTGGCCGCCAGTGGCTGGCCGCGATACAGCGCTTGCAGGTCTTCGAGCAGCACGCGCCAGGACACGCCATCGACCACCAGGTGGTGGATCGCCAGCAGCAGGCGTTGCGCGCCCTGTCCGTCACTGACCAGCAGTGCGCGCAGCAGCGGGCCCCGTTCCAGGTCGAGGCTGCGTTGCACGTCGGTATACAGCGCCTGGCAGTCGGCGAAGTCGGCGACCGTTGCAGTCCATAGCAACTGCTCGGCAGTCAGCGCGGCAAATGCGGCCTGGCCTTGGGTGAAACGCAGACGCAGGCTGTCGTGGTGCGCCACCAGCCCGGCCAGGGCCTGCTCAAGGGTGGCACGCTCCAGTGGCTGGCGCGCTTCCAGCAGCACCGCCTGGTTCCAGTGCTGCGGCTGGGCCACATCACTGTCAAAGAACCAGTGCTGAATCGGCGTGAGGCCGCTGCGCCCCTCGCGCTGGCCCTGGTCGATGCTGCTCGGCGCCGCGCTGCGGCTGACCACGGCAGCCAGGGTCTGGATGGTCTGGTGCTGGAACAGGTCGCGTGGGGTGAACTGCAGGCCCAGCTGGCGAGCGCGGCTGACCACCTGAATCGAGAGGATCGAGTCGCCACCCAGCTCGAAGAAGTTGTCCTGCACGCCTACGCGGGAAGTGTTCAGCACTTCGCGCCAGACTTGCGCCAGCTGCTCTTCCAGCTCATTGGCCGGGGCCTGGTAATGCTGGCGCGCCTGTTCCAGGTCCGGTGCCGGCAGTGCACGGCGGTCGAGCTTGCCGTTGCCCATCAGTGGCAGGCGTTCGAGCAGCACCAGGTGCGCTGGCACCATGTAGTCCGGCAGGTGCTGACGCGCATCGGCCTTGACCGCTTCGCGCAGCCTGGACTGGGTTTCGCTGTCGGCAGTGGCCTGCCTGCACACCAGGTAACCTGCCAGCTGCTTGCCGCCCGGCAGGTCAAGGGCCAGGACCACGGCCTCGTCGACATCGGCATGCTCCTGCAGGCGGCTTTCGATTTCGCCAAGTTCAATGCGGAAGCCGCGAATCTTCACCTGCTGATCGGCGCGGCCGATGTATTCCACCAGGCCATCGGCGCGCAGGCGCACCAGGTCGCCGGTGCGGTACAGGCGCCCGCCGTCATGGCTGAACGGGTCGGCGACGAAGCGCTCGGCGCTGAGGCCCGGGCGGTCATGGTAACCCTGGGCCAGGCCGGCACCGCCGACGTAAAGTTCGCCGACCCCGCCTTGCGGCAGCAGGGCCAGGTCTTCGTCGAGGATGTACGCCGTGCGGGCACCTATCACCCGGCCGATCGGCACGCTGCCAGCGTCGGCGGGCATCACCTGCGGCGCCAGGCAGGCCAGCGGCATGACCACGGTTTCGGTGGGGCCGTAGGCGTTGAAGAACTGCTGCGGGACAAAGGCCTGGCGGATGCGCTGCAGGTGCTCGCCGGTCAGCGCTTCGCCGCCGGTGATCACCAGCCGCACTGGCAACTGCTCACCCTGCCCGGCCAGGTACTGGGCCAGCTGGCTGCCATAGCTCGGGGTAAAGCCCAGAACGCTCACCTGCTGCTCACGCACCAGCTGGCAGATTTCCTCGGCACCCCATTGGCCCTGGGCACGCAGCACCACGCGGGCGCCACACAGCAGCGGTACCAGCAAACGTTCACTGGCCGCATCGAAGTTGATCGAATAGAAGTGCAGCTCGCAGTCATCGCTGCGCATGCCGAAGGCGTCGATCACCGCCTGGCAATGCATGGCGATTTCGCCATGGCTGACCACCACGCCCTTGGGCTTGCCGGTGGAGCCGGAGGTGTAGATCAGGTAAGCCTGGTGCTGCGGGAGGTTAAGGTTGTCCAACGGCGCATCGCTGTATGCCGACAGGCTCGCCGCGTCGTCTTCAAGGCTCCAGCGGGCCACGCCGTCGGGCAATTCACCGAGGCTTTCAAGCAGCGCTTGCTGGCCCAGCAGCAGGCCGATGCGGCTGTCCTCGACCATGTAGCGCAGGCGGTCGAGCGGGTACTCCGGGTCGAGCGGCACATAGGCACCGCCGGCCTTGAGAATGGCCAGGAGACCGACCACCATCTGCAGCGAACGCTCAAGCGCCAGGCCCACTCGCACCTGCGGGCCGACACCGCGCTCGCGCAGGGCCCGCGCCAGGCGGTTGGCCTGCTGATCGAGCTCGGCGTAGGTCATGTGCTGGCCGGCGAAGGTCAGCGCACCCGCGTTGGGCGTACGCGCAGCCTGGGCGGCAAACAGGCCGTGAATCGTCTGGTCGAGGGCGAAGTCCTGCTCGCCTTGCAACTGGCCGATCAGCACCTGCTGTTCGGCATCGGCCAGCATCGGCAGCTCGCACAGGCGCTGCTGCGGGTTGTCGAGCAGGCCGACCAGCAGTTGCTGCCAGTGCTCGGCCATGCGGGCAATGCGCGACTCGTCGAACAGGTCGCGGCTGTAGGTCAGGCAGCAGCCCAGGCGGCCATCGAGATCAGTGACCTCCAGGTACAGGTCGAACTTGGTGGCACTGGCGTCGTTGACCAGGTAATCCACCTGCATGCCGGCCAGCTCACGGCTTTGCTGGAAGGCCCAGCGCTGCACGTTGCACATCACCTGGAACAGCGGGTTGTAAGCACTGCTGCGCGGCGGCTGCAGGGCCTCGACCAGCTGATCGAACGGCAGGTCCTGGTGAGACTGACCTTCGATGGCAGCCTGTCGTACCTGATCGAGCAAGTCGGCAGCTGTCATCTGCCCATCCAGTTCGCAGCGCAACACCTGGGTGTTGAGGAAGGCACCGATCAGGCCTTCGCTTTCCGGGCGGATACGGTTGGCCACCGGCGCGCCGATGCGCAGGTCGCGCTGGCCGCTGTAGCGGTGCAGCAACGCAGCCAGCGTGGCGGTCATGGTCATGAACAGGGTCAGGCCACGCTGATTGTTGAAAGCATGCACGCGGGCGACCAGCGCCGGGTCGAGGTCGAAGCGGTACAGCTCGCCGCGGTGGCTCTGCACAGCCGGGCGCGGGCGGTCGGCGGGCAGCGCCAGCACCGGGTGCTCATCGCCGAGGCGGTCTTTCCAGTAGGCCAGCTGGCGTGCGCCCTCGCCGCTTTCCAGCCATTGCCGTTGCCACACGCTGTAGTCGAGGTATTGCACCGGCAGCGGCGCCAAGGGCGACTCACGGTCATCGACGAAGGCTTCGTAGAGCTCGCCCAGCTCGCGGGCGAAGATGTCCATGGCCCAGCCTTCGGTGACGATGTGGTGCAAGGTCAGCACGAAGTAGTGTTCACGGTCCTCGGCCTTCACCAGGCACGCGCGCAGCAGCGGGCCGCGCTCCAGGTCGAACGGCTGGTGGGCCTGGTCGTCGGCCAGTTGTTGCAGGCGCTGTTGACGGGCCTGCGCCGGCAGGGCCGTGAAGTCTTGCCAGTCCAGTTGCAGCCCGCTGTCGTCGGCCACGCACTGGTACGGCACGCCATCGATGCTCGGGAAGGTAGTGCGCAGGGTTTCGTGGCGCACGATCAGTGCCTGCAGGGCGCGTTCGAAGGCATCCACATGCAGGGCTCCACGTAAACGCGCCATGCCGCCAACGTTGTAGGCGGGGCTGCCTGGTTCCATCTGCCAGAGGAACCACATGCGCTGCTGCGAATACGACAGCGGCACGGCCTGGCGGCGGTCGACCAAGGCGATTTCGCCTTGCCGGTTGCACTCACCGGCAGCGCGGATGCGGGCGATTTCTTCACAGAACGCAGCCAGCTCGCTGGTGTCGAACAACGCCTTGAGCGGCAGCTCGACATCACAGGCCTGGCGAGTGCGCGAGACAATCTGGGTGGCCAGCAGCGAGTGGCCGCCGAGGGCGAAAAAGTCATCGTGCAGGCCAACCTGCGGCAGGTTCAGCACCTCGCGCCAGATGGCTGCCACCTGTTGCTGCAACGCAGTCTGCGGCTCGACATGGGCACGCTGCTGCCACACGGGCGCCGGCAGCGCCTTGCGCTCGACCTTGCCGCTCGGGCCCAGCGGCATTTGCGCCAGGCCGATCAACTGGGCCGGCACCATGTACGCCGGCAATTGCGCGGCCAAGGCAGCCAGCAAGGCCTCGGACTGTGCCGTGCCACTGTAGTAACCGACCAGTTGCGCACCGACGGCGTCCTGGTGAATCAGCACCAGTGCCTGTTCGACACCCGGCTGGCCCAGCAGGCAAGCCTGAACTTCTTCCGGTTCGACGCGAAAGCCTCGCACCTTAACCTGCTGATCGAGGCGACCGAGGTATTCCAGGGCCTGGCTCTGCACCTGCCAGCGGGCGCGGTCGCCACTGCGGTACAGGCGCGCGCCATTGCCGTCGGCTTGTGGTACGAAACGCTCGGCCGTCAGGCCCGGCCGGCCCAGGTAGCCACGGGCCAGGCCCGCACCACCCAGGTACAGCTCGCCCGGAACGCCAGGCGCGGTCAGTTCAAGCTCATCGTCCAGTACCCGGCAGAGCACGTTGCCCAGCGGGCGACCGATCGGCGAGCGTTCACCATCTTCTGCCTGGCACTGCCAGTGGGTGACGTTGATGGCGGTTTCGGTCGGCCCGTAGCGGTTGTGCAACTGCACCTGTGGCAGCAGTTGCAGCACACGGTCACGCAGGTTCGAAGGCAGCGCCTCGCCACCGGAGAACAGCCGGCGCAGGCTGCTGCAGCCAGCGGCCAGCGGCTCCTGCACAAACACCTGCAGCAGCGGTGGCACGAAGTGCAGCGTGGTCACGCCATGCGCTTGCACCAGCGCGGCGATGCGCTGCGGGTCACGGTGCTCGCCGGGGCCGGCCAGCACCAGCTTGCAACCGCTGATCAGTGGCCAGAAACACTCCCACACCGACACGTCGAAGCTGATTGGCGCTTTCTGCATCAGCACGTCGCTTTCATCCAGCGCATAGCTGGCCTGCATCCACTGCAGGCGCTCGGCCAGGGCGGCATGGGTATTGCCAACGCCCTTCGGCTGGCCGGTGGAGCCGGAGGTGTAGATCACGTAGGCCAGGTTGTCGCCCTGCAAGTGCAGGCCCGGTGCCTGGCTTGGCCAGCTGTCCAGGTGCAACTGGTCGAGGGCGATGGCGCTGACGCCGTCCACCTGCGGCAATGTGCCGAGCAGGCTGCTGTGGCTGAGCAGCAGGCTGGCCTGGCAGTCGCCAAGCATGTAGGCCAGGCGTTCGGCCGGGTAATCGACATCCAGCGGCACATAGGCACCGCCAGCCTTGAGGATGGCCAGCAAGCCGACCAGCAGTTGCGGCGAACGCTCGACAGCGATGGCCACGCAGGTGTCGGGGCCGACGCCTTTGTCGCGCAGATAATGCGCCAGGCGGTTGGCCTGCTGATGCAGCTCGGCGTAGTCGAGGCTGCCGCCTTCCCAGACCAGCGCGGTGCGCTGCGGCGTCAGGCGGGCCTGTTCATTGAGCTGCTCGACCAGCAAGCGCTGCGGCGCGGCCGCAGGCGCCTGCCCCCATGCCAGCAGTTGCTGGCGACCCTGTTCATCCAGCAGTTGTACGTCGCCCAATGGCAGTTGTGGCTGCGCGCAAACTTGCTCGAACAGCGCCAGCAGGTGCTGGGCCAGGCGCTTGACGGTGCTCGCTTCGAACAGCTCGGCAGCGTAGTCGAAGGCCAGGCTCAGGCGGCCCTGGTGGTCTTCCTCGCTGTGCAACTGCAGGTCGAACTTGGCTTCGCGGCTGTGCCACGGCAGCTCTTCGGCGAGCAGGCCTGGCAGGCGGCGCAAAGCGGAGAGATCACGCTGCTGGTGGTTGAACATGACCTGGAACAGGCCCTGCTCGCGCGACTCGGGCAGGGCTTCGAGCAGTTGCTCGAACGGCAGGTCCTGGTTGGCCTGGGCGCCGAGTGTCGCGCCTCGCACCTGGGCCAGTAGCTGAGTGAACGGCAGGCGGCCATCCAACTGCGCACGCAGCACCTGGGTGTTGATGAAGAAGCCGACCATGCCTTGGGTTTCCTGGCGCGGGCGGTTGGCATTGGGTACACCGACGCGGATGTCACCCTGGCCGGTGTAGCGGTGCAGCAGGCCCTGCCAGGCAGCCAACAGGACCATGAACAGGCTGGCCTGCTGTTCGCGGGCCAGGCCCTTGAGGGCATTGCCCAGCTTGGCCGGCACTTTCACGCTCAGGCGTGCGGCACGGTTTTCATGCTGGCTGGAGCGTGGCTGGTCCGGGTACAGGTCGAGCACTGGCGAGGTATCGCCCAATGTGGCTTTCCAGTACTCCAGCTGGCGCGCACTTTCGCCTTCGGCCAGCCATTGGCGCTGCCAGGTGCCGTAGTCGGCGTAGCCCAGTGTCAGCGGCGCCAGCTTGGCGTCCAGCCCCTGGCAATGGGCGGCATACAGTTTGGCGAACTCGTCGAGCAGGATGTTCAGCGACCAGCCATCGGCGATGATGTGATGCAAGGTCACCCACAGTTGGTGGTCTTCATCATCCAGGCGCACCAGGGTCACGCGCAGCAGCGGGCCATTGATCAGGTCGAAGGGTTGCCGGGCCTCGTCCTCGCGACGCGAGAGCACCTGTTCAGGCGCCAGCCCTTCCAGGTCCAGACGCTCAAGGCTGAAAGGCTGCTGCGCCAGCACACGCTGCAACGCCATGCCGTCTTCTTCACTGAATACCGTGCGCAACGATTCGTGACGCGCGACCAAGGCTTGGAACGCGCGCTCAAGTGCGGCTTCATCCAGCTCACCGCGCAGGTGCAGCCCCGCAGGAATGTTGTAGGCCGCAGACTGCGGCTCAAGCTGCCAGGTGAGCCAAAGGCGGTTCTGTGCCAGCGACTGCGGCAGTGCCTGGCCACGGTTCAACGCCGTGATAGCGGAGGCTTCACCTGTGCCTTCAGCCAGAATGGCCGCCACGCCAGCGCAGTATTCGGCCAGCGTGGGGGCCTCGAACAGGGTGCGCAGGCTCAGCTGGATAGCCAGCTCATCAGCCAGGCGCGCAGTGACCTGCGTGGCAGCGATGGAGTTGCCGCCCAGCAGCAGGAAGTGATCGTCAGCGGCAACCGTCTCGACCTTGAGGACCTCGCGCCAGATTCCGGCGATACGGGCCTGCAGGTCATCGCCCGTTACCGTATCTGCAGCCTGCCCGGCAGCCATGGGAAAGCGCGCATAGCAATCCAGGCTGCCATCGTTCATGCGCAGGCGGCAGGCCGAACGCTGCAGCTTGCCGCTGGAGGTCTTTGGCAATGCGCCCGGGTTGAGCAGCAGGACCACGGCCGGCGCCTGGCGACAGGCATCGGCGATCACCTTGCGCAGTGTCTTGATCAGGTCCTCGGGTTTGACGGCTTTCTGCACGTTGCGGCTGACCTCCACCGCCACGCCGATGCCCTCCTCGCCCTGGTCGTCGACCGCGAACACGGCCACCCGGCCCTTGCGCAGCACTTCGACCTCACGCTCCAGGGTCTTTTCCAGGTCCTGCGGATACAGGTTCTGGCCACGGACGATCAGCATGTCCTTCAGGCGGCCGGTGACGAACACTTCGCCGTCACGCATGAAACCGAGGTCGCCGGTACGCAACCAAGTCTGGCCGTCGCTTTCGACGAAGGTTCGCGCCGTGGCTTCAGGGTTGCGCCAGTAACCCAGGGCAATGCTCGGGCCGCCGGCCCAGATCTCGCCGACCTGGTTGTCGCCCAACACCTCAAGTTGCTGTGGCTCGACGATGCGCACCGGGTGGCCGGGCTGCGGGTAGCCGCAGCTCATCAGCACGCTGCCCTTGCCGGCTTCGGCACGGTTGGCGGCGAACGCCTCGGCATCCAGCTCCAGCGCGCCGATGCCCTGCCCACGGCGGCTGCCACTGACGAACAAGGTGGCTTCGGCCAGGCCATAACTGGCAAAGAAGCTGCCCGGCTGGAAACCGCAGGCAGCGAACTTGCCGGCGAAGGTGGCGAGGCTGTCCTGGCGGATTGGCTCGGAGCCGGAATAGGCCACACGCCAGCGGCTCAGGTCGAGGCCGGCCAAGGCCGCCTCGCTGACCCGTTCGCTGCACAGCCGGTAGGCGAAGTCTGGCCCGCCGCTGATGGTGCCGCCGTACTCACTGATCGCCTGCAACCAGCGCAGCGGCCGGGCCAGGAAGTAACCCGGCGACATCAGCACGCACGGTACGCCACTGAAGATCGGCTGCAGCAGCCCGCCGATCAGGCCCATGTCGTGGTACAGCGGCAACCAGCTGACGATCACATCGTCAGGGTTGAGGTCGATGCCGAAGCCCGAGCGGATCAACTGCTCGTTGGCCACCAGGTTGCCGTGGCTGACCTGCACGCCCTTCGGTAGCGCGGTGGAACCGGAGGTGTACTGCAGGAAGGCGATGTCGTCCACCTGCAGCTGCGGCTCGCGCCAACTGCCCGCCAATGCCGGGTCAAGCGTATCCACAGCCAGCAGTTCGGGGGCGTTGCTGCCGCTAAGGGCCTCCAGCCCCTGCAGGCTGTCGTGCAGCGCGGCAACGGTCAGCAGCAGGCGCGGCTCGGCGTCATCGATGATCGACAGCAGGCGCTCCTGGTGATGCTGGCGGGACGACTCCGGTGGATAGGCCGGCACGGCAATGACGCCGGCATACAGGCAACCGAAGAACGCCGCCACGTAGTCCGGGCCACTGGGGAACAGCAACACGGCCCGCTCGGCAAACCCGGCGCGGGCCTGCAGCGCAGCCGCGATGGTGCGCGCACGGGCGTCCAGGTCGCGATAGCTGAGCACGGCCTGCTCGCCGGGGGCATCGGCCAGAAAGCGCAGGGCGATGCGGTCCGGGGTCAGCGCGGCGCGTTGCGCCAGGGCCTGGACCAGCGAGAGCGGGAGTTTGAAGGCGTCCGTCATGGGGGGTTCCTGCCAGTGTCTGGTTGGGTCGGGCTGGCTGCCCCGCGCAGGGTCGGCGGGCAGCGGCAGCGGCCGGATGTACACAGGGGAACGGATGGGCGCGGCAGGAAATTAGCGGTGTGAAAGGCGCTGAGGGGAGCAAGAAGGTGAACTGCGTCACGCTCGCTTGCTTAGAACCGAAACTAATAGAAACTCATTAACTTTCGTATTTGACAATCATTATCATTCTGAATAGTTTGTCGCACGTCGTAGGAAGCTTCCCCTCGTGGGGTGCTCCCCTCCCCCTTCGAGACAAGGTGATTTCCATGGCGGAACAACTATCCACAAGTAAGTGCGATTCACCATTACTCCAGGCATTCGTCGACAACCGCAGCATCCTGGTCAAGATCGCAGCACGCATCACCGGCTGCCGCTCGCGCGCCGAGGATGTGGTGCAGGACGCCTTCTTCCGGCTCAGCGCCGCCCCGCAGATCACCTCGTCGTTCAAGGCACAGCTCAGCTACCTGTTCCAGATCGTGCGCAACCTGGCCATCGACCATTACCGCAAGCAGGCGATGGAGCTGAAGTATTCCGGCAGCGAAGAGGAAGGCCTGAACGTGGTCATCCCGAACGCTTCGCCCGAAGCCACGCATATCAACCTGGCGGCGCTCGAACACATCGCCGAGGCGCTCAACGAACTGCCCCAGCGCACCCGCTATGCCTTCGAGATGTACCGCCTGCATGGCGTGCCACAGAAAGACATCGCCAAGGAACTGGGGGTGTCGCCGACGTTGGTCAACTTCATGATTCGCGATGCCCTGGTGCATTGCCGCAAGACTGCCAACCGGCAGGCCTGATTACTGTTTGAGATTGCAGGGGGGCGCGCTGCGCACCCCGTTCCGACCGGTCCGGCGCCCCGGCAAGGCCGCTCCTACAGGCGACCGCGCTCCCTTGTAGGAGCGGCCTTGCGTCGCGAAAGAGTTCCCACAGGTACAGCACAGGCCCCTGGCCCAGCGCAAAACCTGTAGGAGCGGCCTTGCCGGGGCGCCGGACCGGTCGGAAAGGGCCGCAAAGCGGCCCCTGGCCTTCAGACCAGCTTGCAGCGGTCGAAGAATTGCTCGCGCCCCAGAATCATCAGCGCCGCGCGCTTGTGCGGGAAATCGAACTCCTTGTCGCAATGGAAGCACTGGTCGTGCATGTAGCCGATCATCTTGCCATTGTCGGCACGCGGCTCAGCCACCACCCGCTGAGTGCGCGGGTCATCCAGGAACAGGTAGTGCACCAGCGCCGACAGCCAGCTGGCGACCTTGTGCGGGCCACGGTGCGTCTCTTCACCTACCAGCATGTGAATGCCACGGTCGTAATCGTCGGCCGGGTAGAACGGCGCGATGCGATCCTCCTTGGCCCAGTACGCTTCGAAGTAGGCAAACGGCTGGTCATCGAAGCAGCCAATCAGGGTCAAGGCATGTGGGTCGGCCTCAAGCTTGGCCAGGTACTCGCGGTGCTGCTCCAGCGAACCCGCCTCCTGCCAGAATTTCTCCACACGCGGGTTATTCTGCCAGCGATTGAAACGCTCCAGGTCCTGGTCGATTTCCAGGGTACGCAGCGACACCCAGGCGCCCAGGCGCGCATCGAACCGGCGATACACCTCGCCACGCGGTTTGGGTGCCCGGCGTGGGTGGCGCTTGCCATTGCTGAACTGCATCTGCTGCGGGTAGACACCGCTGGCCGAGGCGCCCAGCCACGGCTGCGGCAACTGCCAGAACAGCGTGCGCTCGCACAGATAGACACCTGACTGCTCAGTGGCCAGCAGCAAGCCGCTGGCCAATGCCTCAGGTACGCTTGCAGACAGGTACACAGCCAGGCGTTGACGTGCCGGATCACGCGACAGCAGCCAGTAACAGGCGGCCCACAAGGCCTGCTGCGGGCGCTCCGGGCACAGGTCCTGCACATGAACTTGCAGCGTCTCGCCCGGTTCCAGGCGTACCTGGATCAGGGGGCGGCCTTCAAGGGTCAAGCTTAGCCAGCAGTCACCCTCCTCGGCATCGAGGCTGCGCCAACGTGGTAACGACAGGGGCTGCGAAGCGGCATCGAACGGCATGGTCTTGGCTCACGGCAAAATGAAAGAAAGGCTCACTGCTGATGACGTGCCCGTGCCGGGGGAATTTAGTCGCCAGGCGCGGCGACGGTGATCCGGTAGGGCTGGAAGATACGCGTCAGTTCACCCGTGTCGCGCAGGTAACGCATCAGCTCGGCGAACTTGCGATCACTGATCGGTGAGTCGGGGCGGAGCAAGGCATAGTGGTGATAGACCTGGTCGATGCGCTGCGAGGCCATCAACTGGTTGAGGCTTTCGGGGTTGCGGGCGAGGAAGTCGCTCAGGTACGAGCGCGTTACCAGGGCGATGTCGGAGCGCCCGGCCTGAACCATCAGCAGGTTGCTGTCGTGGGAATAGGTCAGTGTCGCGTTGTACGTCTTGCGCAGGTAGTCGGGGTCGGGGTTGAAGTTGGCGAAGGCGTAGTGATAACCGTTGAACAGGGCCAGGCGCTTGCCACCCAGGCTATCGAAGTAATGCTGGTCTCGGCCATTGACCTTCCTGGCGACGAACACTTCGGCATCCTCCAGGCCCATGTCCACCGTCTGGTGGGGGATCTGCTGCCATCCCCACTCCGGGTTCTCGAAGATCGCCATGTCGGTGCGACCTTGCTGGAAATCACCGAAGCGCCGCTGAATTGAGGTCGGCACCAGGACGAAGCGGTAGTCCTGTTGCAGGCGGTTCAAGGCCTCGACCAGCTGTGGCAGCAAACCGGTGTCGGCACCCTGCTCCGGGCGCACGGTATAAGGCGGGAAATGCGCGGCACCGATTTTCACGTCGACGGCCTCGACGGCCCACGCTGGCACCGCCAGCCAGGCTGCGGCCAGCATCAACAGGGTGGAAAATACCTTCAGGCCGGGCACTGGAGTCAAAGCGGGCGCTCATCACGGTTCATACCTGGATGCGCCTAAACTAGGCGTTTTCACGGCACGGCACAACCGCTGCTTATGCCAAAATGAGGGCATTTTGCCAGGGGATGCCGTGTGGCCAGACATTGGCTACGCTGCTTTGGCATGTATGGCGAGGGAGCCTGATATGGGCCACTGGTTGGTGATCGACCTGGAAGCTACCACCGATGACGGTGGCTGGCCGGTCACGGAGATGGAAATCATTGAAATCGGCGCCAGCCTGGTGACCCGCGAAGGCCGCGAAGTGGACCACTTCCAGCGCTTCGTGCGGCCCCGGCGGCGGCCGCAGCTGACACCGTTCTGCCGCGAGCTGACACACATCAGCCAGGCAAATGTCGACAGCGCCGCAGCCTTCCCTGAGGTGTGGGAGCGTTTCGAGCGCTGGCTGGGGCACCATCGCGGGCAGCTGCAGGCCTGGGTCAGCTGGGGCGACTATGACCGCCAGCAGCTGCTGCAGGAGTGGCGCCAGCACGCAGTCGACAGCCTGCTGCGCGAGCTGCCGCACATCAACCTCAAGCAGCGCTTCGCCAAGGCCCGCCACCTGCAGCGCCCGGCCGGGCTCAATGGCGCGCTGCAGCTGGCCGGCATGCACTTCTGCGGGCAGCAGCACCGGGCCTTGGAAGATGCTCGCAACACCGCGCGCCTGCTGCCCTTGAGCCTGCCCGCGAACGGCACTTGAAAGCAGATGACGAGGCGGATGGGCTTGGGCATACTGGCCAGCCCTTTTTCACCCCTATTCTTTCAGGAGTCGCCCATGTTCCAGGTCAACGAGTACTTCAACGGCACCGTCAAGTCGATCGCCTTTGCCGGTGAAGAAGGCCCTGCCACCGTGGGTGTGATGGCACCAGGCGAATACGAGTTCGGCACCGCCAAGCGCGAGATCATGCACGTGGTGTCCGGCGCCCTGACCGTGAAGCTGCCAGGTAGCGACAACTGGGAAACCTTCAACGCTGGCGACAAGTTCAACGTGCCGGCTGACAGCAAGTTCCAGCTGCAAGTGAAAGTGGATACCGCCTACCTGTGCGAGTACCGCGACTAAGCGGTAGCCTGCTCCGGCCTGTTCGCGGCGGTTCGGCGCACCGATAAAGCCGCTCCCACAGGTATTTCACCGCCTTTTAGAGCTGTGCAGTACCTGTGGGAGCGGGTTTACCCGCGATGAATGCAGCGCTAATCCCTCAGGAAACCCGCCACCTTTTCAGCCGCAGCCTGCAAGTGCTGCTCATGGCTGAACCCCGAGGCCTTCAGCGGCTTCAGGTCATGATCCCCCGCCACCAGCCAGCTCACCTCGATCGCCGGTGACAGCGCATACCCTTGCACTGCCTCACGATTGCCCAGCGCATCCCGCTCGCCCTGTACGATCAACGTACGCGTCTTCAGCTCGGCCAGATGCTCGACCCTGGGCTTCTCTGGCTTGCCCACCGCATAGAACGGATACCCCAGGCACACCAGCGCATCCGCGCCCAACTCATCGGCCAGCAGGCTGGCCATGCGCCCGCCCATCGACTTGCCACCGATGGCCAGCCTGCCCGTGACCAAAGGTCGCACCTGCCGGTACACCTCGCGCCAGCAATCGAGCAGCACCTTCTGCGGATTGGGCGGCCGCTTGCTACCCCCAGCCCTACGCTCGGCCATGTACGGGAACTCGAAGCGGACCACGCCAACCCCAAGCGCCGCCAGCCTTTGCGCCATCTCGTCCATGAACCCGCTGTCCATAGGCGCACCTGCGCCATGGGCCAGGATCAGGCAGGCGGACGGGCCGCTATCTCCCTGATTTCGCGGAGGATCGCAGCGCAAGCCTGGGACATTTCCGACTTGCGCCCATTGATCCCCGTCAATACCGGCACTTTGCCCATTACTCATGCTTGCCTCGCTGTAAAGCCTGCCAAAATAACCGTGGATGGGAACCCATACATGAACACAACCAGCAGTACCGCCTATAACTACAAGGTGGTCCGCCAATTCGCCATCATGACGGTGGTGTGGGGAATCGTCGGGATGGGGCTCGGCGTCTTCATCGCCGCCCAGCTCGCCTGGCCTTCCCTCAACTTCGACCTCCCCTGGACCAGCTTCGGCCGCCTGCGACCCCTGCATACCAATGCGGTGATCTTCGCCTTCGGCGGCTGCGCGCTGTTCGCCACCTCCTATTATTCGGTGCAACGCACCTGCCAGACCACCCTCTTTGCGCCGGGCCTGGCCGCGTTCAGCTTCTGGGGCTGGCAACTGGTGATCCTGCTGGCGGCCATCAGCCTGCCGCTGGGCTACACCAGCTCCAAGGAATACGCCGAGCTGGAATGGCCGATCGACATCCTGATCACCATCGTCTGGGTGAGCTACGCCATCGTGTTCTTCGGCACGCTGATGAAACGCACCACCAAGCACATCTACGTGGGCAACTGGTTCTTCGGCGCGTTCATCCTGACCGTGGCGATACTGCACATCGTCAACAACCTGGAGCTGCCGGTCAGCCTGACCAAGTCGTACTCGGTCTACGCCGGCGCCACCGACGCCATGGTGCAATGGTGGTACGGCCACAACGCGGTGGGCTTCTTCCTGACTGCCGGCTTCCTGGGGATGATGTACTACTACGTGCCCAAGCAGGCCGAGCGCCCGGTGTATTCCTATCGCCTGTCGATCGTCCACTTCTGGGCGCTGATCACCCTGTACATCTGGGCAGGTCCCCACCACCTGCACTACACCGCCCTGCCGGACTGGGCGCAGTCGCTGGGCATGGTGATGTCGCTGATCCTGCTGGCACCGAGCTGGGGCGGCATGATCAACGGCATGATGACCCTCTCGGGCGCCTGGCACAAACTGCGCAGCGACCCGATCCTGCGCTTTTTGGTGGTGTCGCTGGCGTTCTACGGCATGTCCACCTTCGAAGGCCCGATGATGGCCATCAAGACGGTCAACGCCCTGTCCCACTACACCGACTGGACCATCGGCCATGTCCATGCCGGCGCCCTCGGCTGGGTGGCGATGATCTCGATCGGCGCGCTGTACCACACCATCCCGAAAGTGTTCGGCAAAGAGCAGATGCACAGCATCGGCCTGATCAACGCGCACTTCTGGCTGGCAACCATCGGCACCGTGCTGTACATCGCCTCGATGTGGGTCAACGGCATCGCCCAGGGCCTGATGTGGCGTGCGGTCAACAGCGACGGCACGCTCACCTACTCGTTCGTGGAAACCCTGGTGGCCAGCCACCCAGGCTTCATCGTGCGCTTCGTCGGCGGCGCGATCTTCCTCAGCGGCATGTTCCTGATGGCCTGGAACACCTGGCGCACCGTGCGTTCGCCGGCGCTCGACGCCACCCCTGCGAACGCCCAGCTGGCTTGAGGAGACCTGCCTGATGAAACATGAAGTCATCGAGAAAAACGTCGGCCTGCTGGCCTTGCTGATGGTGTTTGCCGTGAGCATCGGCGGCCTGACCCAGATCGTCCCGCTGTTCTTCCAGGACGTCACCAACAAGCCGGTCGAAGGCATGAAGCCCTACACCGCCCTGCAACTGGAAGGCCGCGACATCTACATCCGCGAAGGCTGCGTCGGTTGCCACTCGCAGATGATCCGCCCGTTCCGCGCAGAAACCGAGCGCTACGGCCACTACTCGGTCGCTGGCGAAAGCGTCTGGGACCACCCGTTCCTGTGGGGCTCCAAGCGCACCGGGCCGGACCTGGCCCGCGTTGGCGGCCGCTACTCGGACGACTGGCACCGCGCGCACCTGTACAACCCGCGCAACGTGGTACCGGAGTCGAAGATGCCGTCCTACCCCTGGCTGGTCGCCGAAAAGGTCGACAACAGCCACACCGACACCAAGATGCGCACCCTGCGCACCCTGGGCGTGCCGTACACCGACGAGGACATCGCGGGGGCCCGTGACGCGGTCAAGGACAAGACCGAGATGGACGCCCTGGTCGCCTACCTGCAGGTGCTGGGCACCGCAATCAAGAACAAGAGGTAACCCCCATGGAAATGGACATCGGCATGATCCGTGGCCTGGGCACCCTGGTGGTGATGATCGCCTTCATCGGCCTCTCACTGTGGGTGTTCAACCGCCGCCGCGACCATGATTTCGCCGAAGCGCGCCTGTTGCCCTTCGTCGACGACCGCCTGCCCCCCGCCGGGCAGGAACCTGCTGCCATGACTGCGGCTGTGAGGAGCAAAGCGCAATGACCACCTTCTGGAGTACCTACATCAGCGTACTGACCATCGGCAGCCTGATCGGCCTGGCCTGGCTGTTGTTGTCGACCCGCAAGGGCCAGAGCAACAACACCACCGACCAGACCATGGGGCACAGCTTCGATGGCATCGAGGAGTACGACAACCCGCTGCCTAAGTGGTGGTTCTGGCTGTTCGTCGGCACCCTGGTGTTCGGTGCCGGTTACCTGGTGCTGTACCCGGGCCTGGGCAACTGGAAAGGCATCCTGCCCGGTTACGAGAATGGCTGGACCGGGGCCAACGAGTGGCAGAAGGAAATGGAAAAGGCCGACGCCAAGTTCGGCCCGATCTTTGCCAAGTACGCCGCCATGCCGGTCGAGGAAGTGGCCAAGGACCCACAGGCACTGAAAATGGGCAGCCGCCTGTTCGCCTCCAACTGCTCGGTGTGCCACGGCTCCGACGCCAAGGGTGCCTACGGCTTCCCTAACCTGACCGACAAGGACTGGCGCTGGGGTGGCGAGCCAGAGACTATCAAGGCCTCGATCATGAACGGCCGCCACGGCGTGATGCCGGCGTGGGTCGAGGTGATCGGCGACCAGGGCGTGGCAGATGTCGCCGCGTTCGTGCTGACCAACCTCGACGGCCGCAGCCTGCCGGAAGGGGTCAAGGCCGACCCGCTCAAGGGCAAGGAAATCTTTGCGGGCAACTGCGTGGCCTGCCACGGGCCTGAAGGCAAAGGCACCCCGGCCATGGGCGCGCCGAACCTGACCCACCCGCAGGCGTTCATCTACGGTTCGAGCTTTGCCCAGTTGCAGCAGACCATTCGCTATGGCCGCCAGGGGCAGATGCCAGCCCAGGCGCAAATCCAGGGCAATGACAAGGTGCATCTGCTGGCAGCCTATGTGTACAGCCTGTCGCAGGATAGCGCTGCTGAAGCGGTGACCGCCAAGTGAGTTCGTCGAGAGAGATTCGGCGCCTGTGAAATCGAGCGCCGCCCGCGCGGCGCATCGCGGATGAATCCGCTCCTACATTTGTTGAAACGTGGCCATGTCTGTGAGGCCATGGTTGTCAGCCGGTTTGAACGGCTCAAGACATGCGCCAGGGCTGGCAACCATGGCCTAACAGGTTTGGCACGTTGCAACAAATGTAGGAGCGGATTCATCCGCGATGCGCCGCGCGGGCGGCGCTCGATATCCGCCCCACCGCAACACCCATGCCTTACACCCGCCGTACCCCTCCCTTGCACCCCCTCCGAACAGAACTAAGCTTGTTGCCACAGTGGGCTTCGCTCCCAAAGGAGCGAAGCAGACGCGGCGCACAGCCTGATGCCGCCCGCAGAAAAAGCTTGACCGATCGATCAGAAAAAGGTGAAAAACGGTACACATTACAAATATTTATTTGTGTACAATCGTCCCGACCCTATCGCCGCGGGACACCGGCGAAAGGGCCCGGACACGGGTCGGCGCAAGGATCCTTGCGTTGCCATAACCCAAGTGGTTATCGATACTGGCGCCGATTTTTCGACCAACAAGAACACCAAAACCGTGGAACCTTAGAATGAGCACAGCAATCAGTCCGACTGCTTATAACTATAAGGTCGTCCGCCAGTTCGCCATCATGACGGTGGTCTGGGGGATCCTTGGCATGGGCCTGGGCGTCTTCATCGCCTCGCAGCTGGTGTGGCCGCAACTGAACCTGGACCTGCCCTGGACCAGCTTCGGCCGCCTGCGCCCGCTGCACACCAACCTGGTCATCTTCGCCTTCGGTGGCTGTGCGCTGTTCGGCACCAGCTACTACGTGGTGCAGCGGACCTGCCAGACCCGGCTGATCTCCGACAGCATGGCCGCCTTCACCTTCTGGGGCTGGCAGGCGGTGATCGTCGGCGCGCTGATCACCCTGCCGATGGGCTTCACCACCACCAAGGAATACGCCGAGCTCGAGTGGCCGCTGGCGATCCTCCTGGCCATCGTCTGGGTCACCTACGGGCTGGTGTTCTTCGGCACCATCGTCAAGCGCAAGACCAAGCACATCTATGTCGGCAACTGGTTCTACGGCGCCTTCATCGTGGTCACCGCGATGCTGCACATCGTCAACCACATTTCGCTGCCGGTCAGCCTGTTCAAGTCGTACTCGGCCTATGCCGGTGCCACCGACGCGATGATCCAGTGGTGGTACGGCCACAACGCGGTGGGCTTCTTCCTCACCACCGGCTTCCTGGGGATGATGTACTACTTCGTGCCCAAGCAGGCCGAGCGGCCGATCTACTCGTATCGCCTGTCGATCGTCCACTTCTGGGCGCTGATCACCCTGTACATCTGGGCCGGCCCGCACCACCTGCACTACACCGCCCTGCCGGATTGGGCGCAGTCGCTGGGCATGGTGATGTCGATCATCCTCCTGGCACCGAGCTGGGGCGGCATGATCAACGGCATGATGACCCTCTCGGGCGCCTGGCACAAACTGCGCACCGACCCGATCCTGCGCTTTTTGGTGGTGTCGCTGGCGTTCTACGGCATGTCCACCTTCGAAGGCCCGATGATGGCCATCAAGACCGTGAACTCGCTGTCGCACTACACCGACTGGACCATCGGCCACGTACATGCCGGCGCCCTCGGCTGGGTGGCGATGATCTCGATCGGCGCGGTCTACCACATGATCCCGAAACTCTACGGCCGCGAGCAGATGCACAGCGTCGGCCTGATCAACGCTCACTTCTGGCTGGCGACCATCGGCACCGTGCTGTACATCGCCTCGATGTGGGTCAACGGCATTACCCAGGGCCTGATGTGGCGCGCCATCAACGATGACGGCACGCTCACCTACTCCTTCGTCGAAGCCCTGCAGGCCAGCCACCCTGGCTATATCGTCCGCGCCCTGGGCGGTGCGTTCTTCGCCTCCGGCATGCTGCTGATGGCCTACAACGTGTTCCGTACCGTACGTGCCGCCAACCCGGTACAGGCTGAGGAAGCCGCCAAGATCGTCGTCGTGGGAGCGCACTGATGAAGCATGAAGCCGTCGAGAAGAACATAGGCCTGCTGGCCTTCTTCATGGTCATCGCCGTGAGCGTCGGTGGCCTGACCCAGATCGTCCCGCTGTTTTTCCAGGACGTCACCAACAAACCGGTCGAAGGCATGAAGCCGCGCACCGCGCTGGAAGTCGAAGGCCGCGACATCTACATCCGTGAAGGCTGCGTCGGTTGCCACTCGCAGATGATCCGCCCGTTCCGCGCCGAAACCGAGCGCTATGGCCACTACTCGGTCGCCGGCGAAAGCGTCTGGGACCACCCGTTCCTGTGGGGCTCCAAGCGCACCGGGCCGGACCTGGCCCGCGTTGGCGGCCGCTACTCGGACGACTGGCACCGCGCGCACCTGTACAACCCGCGCAACGTGGTGCCGGAGTCGAAGATGCCGTCCTACCCGTGGCTGGTCGAGAACAAGCTCGACGGCAAGGACACCGCCAAGAAGCTCGAAGTGCTGCGTACCCTGGGTACGCCGTACACCGATGCAGACATCGCCGGCGCCCGCGACGCGGTCAAGGGCAAGACCGAAATGGACGCCCTGGTCGCGTACCTGCAGGGTCTTGGCACCATCATCAAAAGCAAACGGTGACGCTGATGGATATCGGGATGATTCGCGGCCTGGGCACCGTCGTGGTGATGGTGGCCTTCGTGGGCCTGGCGCTGTGGGTGTTCAACCCACGGCGCAAGAAGGACTTCGACGAAGCGACCCAACTGCCCTTTGCGGATGATCCCGGGGCCAGCAAGCACGTCGAGCAAGCAAAAGCTTCTGGGAGCAAACAACAATGACAACCTTCTGGAGTCTGTACGTTACCGTCCTGACCCTGGGCACCATCTTCTCGCTGACCTGGCTGCTGCTGTCGACCCGCAAGGGCCAGCGCGAAGAGGTCACCGACGAAACCGTCGGGCATGCCTTCGATGGCATCGAGGAATACGACAACCCACTACCAAAATGGTGGTTCTGGCTGTTCGTCGGCACCATCATCTTCGCCCTTGGCTACCTGGTGCTGTACCCGGGCCTGGGCAACTGGAAAGGCATTCTGCCGGGCTACTCGTACCTGGATAACGACAAGCAGACCGAGTTCTCCAACGGCCAGCCGGGCTGGACCGGCGTGCACGAGTGGGAAAAGGAAATGGCCAAGGCCAACGCCCGCTTCGGGCCGATCTTTGCCAAGTACGCCGCCATGCCGCTCGAGGAAGTGGCCAAGGACCCGCAGGCGCTGAAGATGGGCGCACGCCTGTTCGCCTCGAACTGCTCGGTCTGCCACGGCTCCGACGCCAAGGGCGCCTACGGTTTCCCCAACCTGACCGACCAGGACTGGCGCTGGGGCGGCGAGCCGGAAACCATCAAGACCACCATCATGGGCGGGCGCCATGGCGTGATGCCGGCCTGGGGTGAAGTGCTCGGCGAACAGGGCGTGGCCGATGTCGCCGCGTTCGTCACCAGCAAGCTCGATGGCCGCAGCCTGCCAGAAGGTGCCAAGGCCGATGCCGAGAGCGGCCAGAAGCTGTTCGCCGCCAACTGCGTGGCCTGCCACGGGCCTGAGGGCAAGGGCACACCAGCCATGGGGGCGCCAAACCTGACCCACCCGCAGGCGTTCATCTACGGTTCGAGCTTTGCCCAGCTGCAGCAGACCATTCGCTATGGCCGCCAAGGGCAGATGCCAGCCCAGGAGCAGCTGCAGGGTAATGACAAGGTGCACTTGCTGGCCGCTTATGTGTACAGCCTGTCGCATCAGCCGGAGGCGGCCCAGCAGGCCGAGTAAGGCAGGCCTGGCCTCTTCGCGGGCAAACCCGCTCCCACAGGTTCGCCACCTGCTTCAGGACCTGTGCAGAACTTGTGGGAGCGGGCTTGCCCGCGAAGAGGCCGGTACAGGCACTGCATTTCTTGCAGGCGAATGACCTGGATCAATTGACACCCGCCATATCACGATTCATGCCACGAACCCAACGCGACTAAAGGTCGCAGCGCGATCCCATACCGCCATCAGCGGCGTATCATGGACCGCAGAGCGCTAGCAGAATGCGCGAGACTGCGGCCGGCACGCACTGGCCGCGGCGTTTCTCCACTGCCGTGGGACTTGATGATGAGCAAGCAAATTCCGGTACATGACGTCACCCCGCCTGCCAACAAAGGGAAGGATTCCGTCGATCTCTACGCCTCCCGCGAGAAAATCTACACCCGCGCCTTCACCGGCATCTTCCGCAGGCTGCGGATGGTCGGCGGTGCGGTGCTGTTCCTGCTCTACTTCGGCACCGTGTGGCTGAACTGGGGCGGGCACCAGGCCGTGTGGTGGAACCTGCCCGAGCGCAAGTTCTACATCTTCGGCGCCACCATCTGGCCCCAGGACTTCATCCTGCTCTCGGGCATCCTCATCGTCGCCGCCTTCGGCCTGTTCTTCGTCACCGTCTACGCTGGCCGCGTGTGGTGCGGCTACACCTGCCCGCAAAGCGTATGGACGTGGATCTTCATGTGGTGCGAAAAAGTCACCGAGGGTGACCGCAACCAGCGCATGAAGCTCGACCGCTCCCCCATGAGCGGCAACAAGTTCCTGCGCAAGTTCGCCAAGCACAGCCTGTGGCTGCTGATCGGCTTCGTCACCGGCATGACCTTCGTCGGCTACTTCTCGCCCATCCGCGAACTGCTCACTGAATTCTTCACAGGCGATGCCGACGGCTGGGCCTACTTCTGGGTCGGCTTCTTCACCCTGGCCACCTATGGCAACGCCGGCTGGTTGCGCGAGCAGGTGTGCGTGTACATGTGCCCCTACGCGCGCTTCCAGAGCGTGATGTTCGACAAGGACACGCTGATCGTTTCCTACGACCCGCGCCGCGGCGAAACCCGTGGCCCGCGCAAGAAAGACGTCGACTACAAGGCCAAGGGCCTGGGCGACTGCATCGACTGCACCATGTGCGTGCAGGTATGCCCTACTGGCATCGACATCCGCGACGGCCTGCAGATCGAATGCATTGGCTGCGCGGCGTGCATCGACGCCTGTGACAGCATCATGGAAAAGATGAACTACCCCAAAGGGCTGATCAGCTACACCACCGAGCACAACCTCTCGGGGCAGAAGACCCATATGCTGCGCCCACGCCTGATCGGCTACGCCGCGGTGCTGCTGGTGATGATCATCGCCCTGGGCACGGCCTTCGCCACCCGCTCGCTGGTGGGCTTCGACGTCAGCAAGGACCGCGTGCTGTACCGCGAGAACGCCCAGGGCCGGATCGAAAACGTGTACAGCCTCAAGGTCATGAACAAGGACCAGCGCGACCACGTCTACGTGCTGGACGCCGCCGGCCTGCCCGACCTGCGCCTGGAAGGCCAGCGCGAAATCCGCGTGGCCGCCGGCGATATCGTCAGCCTGCCGGTGCAACTGTCGATCGCCCCCGAGAAACTGCCCTCGACCACCAACGAAATCACCTTCATCCTCAAGAGCGCCGACGACAGCGCTGCCAAGATTGAAGCCAAGAGCCGCTTCATCGGCCCACAGATCCGCTGACAGAGAGAACACTGACAATGCCTGCCGCCACCGCCGCCAGCCCCTGGTACAAGCACCTCTGGCCCTGGATCATCATCGGCATCCTGACCACCTCGGTGTGCCTGAGCCTGACCATGGTCAGCATTGCCGTAAACAACCCGGACAACCTGGTCAACGACAACTATTACGAGGCTGGCAAAGGCATCAACCGCTCGCTGGACCGCGAGCTGCTGGCCCAGACCCTCAACCTCAAGGCCAGCGTGCACCTGGATGAGCTGACCGGCGAAGTGGACGTGCGCCTGAACGGCAACAGTGACCCGCAAAGCCTGGAACTGAACCTGATTTCGCCGACCCAGCCAGACAAGGACCGCAAGGTACTGCTCAGCCGGGTCGAGGCCGGGCGTTATGTCGGGCAACTGGAAGACAAGGTCGACGGGCGCCGGTTCGTGGAGCTGCTCGGCAGCCAGGACGAGCATGTGTGGCGGTTGTTCGAGGAAGAGAAGGTCGAGCATGGCGTGACCTTGCAGTTGGGCGATGAAGCCATCCAAGGCGCCGAACACCAGCGATGAACCCAGCCATGAAGAGGGGCGCGTTGCGCCCCTTTCGCGACACAAGGCCGCTCCCACAGGAATTCGCATACCCCTGTGGGAGCGGCCTTGTGTCGCGAAAGGGCTGCAGAGCAGCCCCAGCAATCTCAAGACTTAAGACTGCTCGACAATGACCCAACCCACCCCCTGCTACCACTGCGCCCTGCCCGTCCCCGCTGGCAGCCGCTTCACCGCCGTGGTCCTCGGCGAACCCCGGCAATTCTGCTGCCCGGGCTGCCAGGCGGTGGCCGAGTCCATCGTCGCCAGTGGCCTTGCGCACTACTACCAGCACCGCAGCGACAGCAGCATCAACCCCGAAGCGCTGCCCAAGCAACTGCAGGACGAACTGGCCCTTTACGACCGCAGCGATGTACAGCAGCACTTCGTCCGCCATGCCGGCGAACTCGCCGAGACCACCCTGCTGGTCGAGGGCATCAGCTGCGCCGCCTGCGGCTGGCTGATCGAAAAGCACCTGCGCAACCTGCCAGGCGTCGCCGAAGCCCGCCTGAACCTGTCCAACCATCGCCTCCAGCTCAACTGGGACGACCACCAGCTCCCGCTGTCGCGGCTACTCGCCGAACTGCGCCAGATCGGCTATGCCGCCCACCCGTACCAGCCCGACCAGGCCGCCGAGCAGCTTGCCAGGGAGAACCGCAGCGCCCTGCGCCGCCTTGGCGTGGCCGGGCTGCTGTGGTTCCAGGCGATGATGGCGACCATGGCTACCTGGCCGGAATTCAACATCGACCTGTCGCCAGAAATGCACACCATCCTGCGCTGGGTCGCGCTGTTTCTGACCATTCCCATCGTGTTCTACAGCTGCGCACCGTTCTTCAAGGGTGCCGCGCGCGACCTGCGTACCCGCCACCTGACCATGGATGTGTCGGTATCGCTGGCCATTGGCCTGGCCTTCGGCGCAGGTATCTGGACGGCCGTGACCGGCAGCGGCGAGCTGTACTTCGATACCGTCGGCATGTTTGCCTTGTTCCTGCTCACCGGCCGCTACCTCGAGCGCCGCGCCCGTGAACGTACCGCCGCAGCCACCGCGCAGCTGGTCAACCTGCTACCCGCCTCATGCCTGCGCCTGGATAGCCTCGGCCGGGCCGAACGCATCCTGCTCGGCGAACTGCAGCGTGGCGACACCGTGCAAGTGCTGCCCGGCGCGGTGATTCCGGCCGACGGGTGCATCGTCGAAGGCCGCTCCAGCGTCGACGAATCGCTGCTGACGGGCGAGTATCTGCCACAACCGCGCCGGGCCGGCGAGCGCGTCACCGGCGGCACGCTGAACGTCGAGAGCACGCTGAACGTGGAAGTCGAAGCCCTCGGCCATGACTCGCGCCTGTCAGCCATTGTCCGCCTGCTTGAGCGCGCGCAGACAGAAAAACCACGGCTGGCGGAAATCGCCGACCGCGCCTCGCAGTATTTCCTGCTGTTCTCGCTGCTGGCCGCCGTGGCCATCGGCCTGTGGTGGTGGTACCTGGACCCGGCGCGGGCATTCTGGATCGTCCTGGCCATGCTGGTGGCGACCTGCCCATGCGCCTTGTCCCTGGCCACCCCGACCGCGCTCACCGCCGCCACTGGCACCCTGCACAAGCTGGGCCTGCTGGTGACCCGCGGCCACGTGCTGGAGGGCCTCAACCAGATCGACACGGTGATCTTCGACAAGACTGGCACCCTCACTGAAGGCCGCCTGACCCTGCGCAACATCCGCCCTCTGGCGGCGCTGCCTGCCGACCGCTGCCTGGCCCTCGCCGCCGCCCTCGAGAACCGCTCCGAACACCCGATCGCCCGTGCCTTTGGCCGCACCGCCAGCCCTGCCGACGAGGTCCAGACAGTGCCGGGGCTCGGGCTCGAAGGCAAGGTCGATGGCCAGCCACTGCGCATCGGCCAGGCCACCTTCGTCTGCGCGCTGAGTGGCGCCGAAATCCCCAGCGTGCCGGAGCCTCGCGGCCAGTGGCTGCTGCTGGGCGACCGCCAGGGCCCGCTGGCCTGGTTCGGCCTCGATGATCGCCTGCGCGAAGATGCCCCGGCCCTGCTCGCCGCTTGCCAGGCTCGCGGCTGGCGTACCCTGCTGCTGTCCGGCGACAGTTCGCCGATGGTCGCCGAGGTGGCCGCGCAACTGGGCATCGACCAGGCCATTGGCGGCCTGCGCCCGGACGACAAGCTGGACCGGCTCAAAGCACTGCAGGCTTCAGGGCGCAAGGTGCTGATGCTCGGCGACGGGGTCAATGACGTGCCGGTACTGGCCGCCGCCGACATCAGCATCGCCATGGGCAGCGCCACCGACCTGGCCAAGACCAGCGCCGACGCGGTGCTGCTGTCCAACCGCCTGCAGGCACTGGTCGAGGCCTTCGACTTGGCCCGCCGCACCCGCCGCAACATCCTCGAGAACCTGCTCTGGGCAACTCTGTATAATGGCCTCATGTTGCCGTTCGCCGCGCTTGGCTGGATCACCCCGGTGTGGGCGGCCATCGGCATGTCGGTCAGTTCACTGATCGTGGTGCTCAATGCCCTGCGCCTGACTCGCCTGGCTCACAAGCCGGCGGCAGCGGGCCTGCCTGCGAACGACACAGCAGCTAACGGAAGGAAGTCGCCATGCCCGCGCTCTATGTGATGATCCCAGCCGCCCTGCTGCTGGTTGGCGTGGCCGTGTACATCTTCTTCTGGGCGGTGGACAGCGGCCAGTACGACGACCTCGAAGGGCCGGCCCACAGCATCCTGTTCGATGATCAGGACCCGCGCCACCAGGCGGCGGTCAAACCTGACGAAGCCACAACGCCAGACGACAAGGAAGCACCACCCCGTGCCTGACCTGCTTCCCCTGCTCGGCTCGGCACTGGTCCTCGGCCTGCTCGGTGGCGGCCACTGCCTGGGCATGTGCGGTGGCCTGATGGGCGCGCTGACCTTGGCCATCCCCCCAGAACAACGCGGCCAGCGCCTGCGCCTGCTGGTGGCCTACAACCTGGGACGCATCCTCAGCTATGCCTGTGCCGGCCTGCTGCTGGGCCTGGCTGGCTGGGCAGTGGCCAGCAGCCCGGCAGCCATGGCCTTGCGCGTGGTGGCGGCGTTGCTGCTGATCGCCATGGGCCTGTACCTGGCCGGCTGGTGGAGCGGGCTGACCCGCATCGAAGCGTTGGGCCGAGGGCTGTGGCGGCACATCCAGCCAGCCGCCTCGCGCCTGATGCCGGTGTCCAGCCTGCCCCGCGCACTGCTGCTGGGCGCACTGTGGGGCTGGCTGCCGTGCGGCCTGGTGTACAGCACCTTGTTGTGGGCGGCCAGCCAGGGCAACGCCGGCTACAGTGCTGCGTTGATGCTGGCATTCGGGCTGGGCACTTGGCCGATATTGCTGGCCACCGGGCTGGCAGCGGAGCGGGTAAACGCCTTGTTGAGGCGGCGCAGTGTGCGCATGGCCGGTGGTGTACTGGTGATCCTGTTTGGTATCTGGACCTTGCCTGGCCCTCACCAGCACTGGATCATGGGCCACTGAGCGGGGCCACTGCGCAGCCCCTGTGTGCCTTGATACAAATCAACACAGATTCCTACAGACAGCCATAGACTCCGGACACTGCTGCATTATCCGGGGACCGCCCACATGCTCGACGACCTACGTTGGGATGCCGACCTGATCCGCCGCTACGATCTCGCCGGCCCACGCTACACCTCCTACCCGACCGCCGTGCAACTGCACAGCGAGGTAGGCTCGTTCGACCTGCTCCACGCCCTGCGCGAGAGCCGCCGGGCCGTGCGCCCACTGTCGCTGTACGTGCACGTGCCGTTCTGCGCCAACATCTGCTACTACTGTGCCTGCAACAAGGTCATCACCAAGGACCGCGGCCGCGCGGCACCTTACCTGCAGCGCCTGGAGCAGGAGATCCAGCTGATCGCCTGCCACCTGGACCCTAAACAGCGCGTTGAACAGCTGCATTTCGGTGGCGGCACGCCGACCTTCCTCAGCCACGTGGAACTGCGCCAGCTGATGGCCACCCTGCGCCAGCATTTCAACCTGCTGGATGACGATTCCGGTGACTACGGCATCGAGATCGACCCCCGCGAAGCCGACTGGTCGACCATGGGCCTGCTCCGTGAACTGGGCTTCAACCGCGTCAGCCTCGGCGTGCAGGACCTTGACCCGGCCGTGCAACGCGCGGTCAACCGCCTGCAGAGCCTGGAGCAGACCCGCACCCTGATCGAGGCCGCACGCACCTTGCAGTTCCGCTCGGTCAACCTCGACCTGATTTACGGCCTGCCCAAACAGACCGTGGAAGGCTTCGCCCGCACCGTCGACGAGGTGATCCGCCTGCAACCGGACCGCCTCTCGGTGTTCAACTACGCCCACCTGCCCGAGCGCTTCATGCCGCAGCGGCGCATCGACAGCAACGACCTGCCGGCCCCAGCGGTGAAGCTCGAGATGCTGCACAACACTATCGAGCAGCTGACCGCCGCCGGCTACCGCTACATCGGCATGGACCACTTCGCCCTGCCCGACGACGAGCTGGCAATCGCCCAGGAAGAAGGCACCCTGCAGCGCAACTTCCAGGGCTACACCACCCACGGCCACTGCGACCTCATTGGCCTGGGGGTTTCGGCGATCAGCCAGATCGGCGACCTGTATTGCCAGAACAGCAGCGACCTCAATACCTATCAGGACGCCCTGTCCAATGCCCAGCTGGCGACCCAGCGCGGGCTGCTCTGCAACCACGACGACCGCTTGCGGCGGGCCGTGATCCAACAGCTGATCTGCCATTTCGAACTGGACTTCGAGCCGATCGAGGAGGCTTTCACCATCGATTTCCGCGGGTATTTCAACGATCTCTGGCCAGAACTGCAGAGCATGCAACGTGACGGCCTGATCAGCCTCGACGACAAGGGCATACGCATCCTGCCAGCCGGGCGCCTGCTGGCGCGCTCGGTGTGCATGGTGTTCGACGCCTACCTGGCGATGCAAAACCGCCAGCGTTTCTCCCGGGTGATCTGAACGGCGAGTCGATCAACCGCATGGACAAGCCTCCTGGCCAGGCACACTATGGGCACACATGGACTCCCGGCAGGTAACTTGCCGGGGTTTCGCCAGAGCGCACCACCAACGCGCAACTGGCCTACACCCTGTGTCGTGGGTTACCCTTACGACTTATGTGTGCTTTCCCACAAGGATCGATTCAAATGTCCGAGCCAGTCAAACTGCGCCCTCATAACCAGGCCCACTGCAAGGACTGCAGCCTGGCCCCCCTGTGCCTGCCTCTTTCGCTCAACCTGGAAGACATGGATGCACTGGATGAAATCGTCAAGCGCGGGCGCCCGCTGAAGAAAGGCGAGTTCCTGTTCCGCCAGGGTGACAATTTCGGCTCGGTTTACGCCGTTCGTTCCGGCGCCCTCAAGACCTTCAGCCTGAGCGACAGCGGCGAAGAACAGATCACCGGCTTCCACCTGCCCAGCGAGCTGGTCGGCCTGTCCGGCATGGACACCGAGGCCTACCCGGTGTCGGCCCAGGCCCAGGAAACCACCTCGGTCTGTGAAATCCCCTTCGAGCGCCTCGACGAGCTCTCCGTTCAGTTGCCACAGCTGCGCCGCCAGCTGATGCGAGTGATGAGCCGCGAAATTCGCGACGATCAGCAGATGATGCTGCTGTTGTCGAAGAAAACCGCCGACGAACGCATCGCCACCTTCCTGGTCAACCTGTCCGCACGCTTCCGCGCCCGCGGCTACTCGGCCAACCAGTTCCGCCTGAGCATGTCGCGCAACGAGATCGGCAACTACCTGGGGCTGGCGGTGGAAACCGTGTCGCGGGTCTTCACCCGCTTCCAGCAAAACGGCCTGATCCGCGCCGAAGGCAAGGAAGTGCATATCCTCGACCCGATCCAACTGTGCGCGCTGGCCGGCGGTGCAATCGAAGCCTGAGATTGGCGTTTAGCGGGTATACTTGGGCATTCGTTTTCCCAGGATACCCGCAACAATGCACAGCGACGCCTTCGACCTCAAAGCCCTGATCCGCCCGGTAGTGGACTTCCCCAAGCCCGGCGTGATCTTCCGCGACATCACCCCGCTGTTCCAGTCGCCGCGCGGGCTGCGCTACGTGGCCGACCAGTTCATCGAGCGTTACGTCGAGGCTGAGTTCAGCCACATCGGCGCCATGGACGCACGGGGTTTCCTGATTGGCTCGATCATCGCCCACCAGCTGAATAAACCGCTGATCCTGTTCCGCAAGCAGGGCAAGCTGCCGGCTGACGTATTGAGCGAAGGCTACCAGACCGAATACGGCGAAGCCTTCCTGGAAGTGCATGCCGACAGCCTGTGCGAAGGTGATTCGGTACTGATCTTCGATGACCTGATTGCCACCGGCGGCACCCTGCTGGCTGCAGCCAACCTGGTGCGCCGCACCGGGGCACAGGTGTTCGAAGCGGCAGCGATCATCGACCTGCCAGAGCTGGATGGCTCGCGCCGACTGCAGGCGGCCGGGGTACCGACCTTCTGCCTGACCGAGTTTTCCCTGAGCGAATACTGAGTTGCTGTTTGGGGCCGCTGTGCGGCCCATTCGCGGGCAAGCCCGCTCCCACAGTGTTCATGTGGGGGCGGGCTTGCCCGCGAATGGCCTGCAAACAGCCCCAGCGATTTACAGCGAGATCGGCTTGCGCCCGGCAAAGGCATGGGCCAGGGTGCCACCGTCGACCAGCTCCAGCTCCCCACCCAGCGGCACGCCATGGGCGATGCGCGACGCCACCAGCCCCTTCTCGTTCAGCAACTGGGCGATGTAATGCGCCGTGGCCTCACCTTCCACGGTCGGGTTGGTCGCAAGGATCACTTCAGTGAAGCTGCCTTGCTCTTCGATCCGCGCCATCAGCTGCGGCACACCAATCGCCTCAGGCCCCAGGCCATCGAGCGGCGACAAGTGCCCCTTGAGCACGAAGTAACGCCCGCGATAGCCGGTCTGCTCCACCGCATACACATCCATCGGCCCTTCCACCACGCACAGCTGCGTGTCATCACGACGCGGGTCGCTGCACTGCGGGCACAGCTCCTGCTCGGTCAGGGTCCGGCACTGGCGGCAATGCCCTACCCCCTCCATGGCCTGGCTCAGCGCCTGGGCCAGGCGCAGGCCGCCGCTACGGTCACGTTCGAGCAGCTGCAAGGCCATGCGCTGGGCGGTTTTCTGGCCGACGCCCGGAAGGGTGCGCAGGGCGTCGATCAGTTGGCGGATCAGGGGGCTGAAGCTCATGTAGACAGGCCTGCAAGTCTTGGAAAACAGAATGAACAAGGGAGCAACGACCGCCAGGCCGTTACTCCCCCTGTGAAGCTGAAAGTGGATCAGAACGGCATCTTGAAGCCCGGCGGCAGCTGCATGCCGGCAGTCATGTTGCCCATCTTGTCCTGGCTGTTCTGCTCGATCTTGCGCACGGCGTCGTTCAGCGCAGCGGCGATCAGGTCTTCCAGCACTTCCTTGTCGTCTTCATCGGTCGACATCAGGCTCTGGTCGATGCTGACACGCTTGACGTCATGACGACCGGTCATCACCACGCTCACCAGGCCGCCACCGGACTGGCCGGTGACTTCGGCGTTGGCAAGCTCTTCCTGCATCTTCTGCATCTTTTCCTGCATCTGCTGGGCCTGCTTCATCAGGCCGGCCATGCCACCTTTCATCATGGGGGTATACCTCGATTGGGTCATATGATGCGGCACGACGAGGGGCCGGCCGCATGGTTGTGATTACTGGCCCTGGCTGACCAGGGCTTCTACAGGTTCAATAGTATCCTGTCGCACCGTGGCACCGAACTGCTTGATCATCTGCTGGATCAACGGATCCTGTTCGATCGAATGCACGGCGTCCTGCTGGCGCTCGGCGCGCTTGCGCGACGCTGCCTGGGCCGGGGTTTCCTGTTCGGGGCGAATCAGTTCGATCCGCAGGTTCAGGGTACGCCCCAGGTGCTGGTTGAGCGCCTCGTTCAGCCGGCGTTGCTGGGTGCTGTTGAACAGCGCGCCCTGGCCTGGGTCCAGGTGCAGCAACCAATCGTCACCGTCGGCGGCCATCAGCGTACAGTTTGCAGCGATGTTGCCTGTCATGCCGGACACAGGCAACTGTGGGAATAATTCCAGCCATTGCAGGGCCAGGCCGGTCGCCGGTTGAGCAGCCGGCAGCGGTTCGGGCGTTGCGGCTTGGGGTTCTTCCTGAACGTGTTCTGCCAGCTCATCGAGGTAGCTGAAGCCTGCCGGGTCGCTTTCGCCACCGTAGTAGTCCTCGTCCATTGGCGGCTCGTCGTCGCGGTCCATGCCAGCCGAAGCGTAGGCGGACGGGTCGAAGGGCGGCTCGTCGTAAGCTGGCTGGGCGTTATGCGAGGCTGCAACCGGGGACTGGGCTGGAGCTGGCACAGGCTCGGGCGCAGGCGCGGCAGCAGGCTCCTCCCAAGGCAGGTCGATGACCTCTTCCACAACCGCCGGCTCAGGTGCGGCAACTTCGGGTTCAGGTTGTGGCTCAGGCGCGGGCGTCGGCGCCACAACCGGTGCGGCCTCAACCTGTGGGGCAGGTGCCACTGGCGCAGGCTGCGACACCGCAACGGCAGGCGCCTCGACAGCAACGGCTGGCGCTGCCACCGGGGTTGCCGGATCAGCTGTGGCCTGGCTGATCCCCACTGGCTTTAGCACCGGTTTCGGCGCATCGTCGGTATCTGCCGGGCGGAACGCCAGCATGCGCAGCAAGACCATTTCGAAACCGCCCCGCGGGTCCGGCGCCAACGGCAGGTCGCGACGGCCGATCAGGCCCATCTGGTAGTAGAACTGCACGTCTTCGGCCGGCAACGCCGAGGCCAGTGCCAGCACCCGGTCGCGATCGCCCTGGCCATTGTCCACCGCCTCGGGCAGCGCCTGGGCGATGGCCACGCGGTGCAGCACATTGAGCATTTCGGCCAGCACGCCGCTCCAGTCCGGCCCCTGCTCGGCAAGGTTGCGCACGGCTTCGAGCAGCGCCCGCGCATCACCTTCGAGCAGCGCCTGCAGCACGCCATAGACCTGGCCATGATCGAGGCTGCCGAGCATGGCGCGCACATCGGCTGCCAGTACCTTGCCCTCGCCGAAGGCGATGGCCTGGTCGGTGAGGCTCATGGCGTCACGCATCGAACCATCGGCAGCACGGCCGAGCAGCCACAGGGCATCTGCCTCGAACGGCACGTTCTCGGCCTGCAGTACGTGGCTCAGGTGTTCGACCACCCGCTCCGGGCTCATGTTCTTCAGCGAGAACTGCAGGCAGCGCGACAGGATGGTGGCCGGCAGCTTCTGCGGGTCGGTGGTGGCGAGGATGAACTTGACGTAGGGCGGCGGCTCTTCAAGCGTCTTGAGCAAGGCGTTGAATGAGTGGGTGGAGAGCATGTGCACTTCGTCGATCAGGTAGACCTTGAAGCGCCCACGGCTCGGCGCGTACTGCACGTTATCGAGCAGCTCGCGGGTATCTTCGACCTTGGTGCGGCTGGCGGCGTCGATCTCGATCAGGTCGACGAAGCGGCCTTCGTCGATCTCCCGGCACACCGAGCAGGTTCCACAGGGCGTGGAGGTAATGCCGGTTTCGCAGTTGAGGCATTTGGCGATGATTCGCGCAATGGTAGTCTTGCCCACTCCCCGCGTACCGGTAAACAGGTAGGCGTGGTGCAGGCGCTGGTTGTCCAAGGCATTGATCAAGGCCTTGAGCACATGGGTCTGGCCGACCATTTCGCGGAACGAGCGCGGACGCCATTTACGTGCAAGAACCTGATAACTCATCGAAAAACCATCGCAGCCTGATCGAGCGGAAGATCGCTAATGCTAGCGGAGCGGGGGCAAAATTGCACCCTGCACGGTTCGTCTAAGCTAAGCAACTGGCGCGCTGTTCAAGGAGGATGTGCATTGCGACGACTGCTGGCCCTGCTATTGCTCTGGTGCACCCACAGCCTGGCGGATCAACCGGTGCTGCGCTTTTCCGTGGCCGAGAGCTGGAGCATGCCGCTGGTACGGGTCGAAGGCGGCCAGCCGGTAGAAGGCCTGGTGTTCGATCTTCTGCAGGCGCTGGCCCGGGAAGCCGGCGTGCGACCCGAATATCACGTGATGGCCCGCCTGCGCCTGCAGCAGGCGATGGATGCTGGCGATATCGATGTGCGCTGCTATGTCAGCAGCCAGTGGTTCAATGATCGCCCAGGGAATTTCGTCTGGAGCATTCCGTTACTTCTGCAGCGTGATGTACTGGTCGGGCGACCTGATGACGATACCCCTGTCTACCCCGAACAACTGCCGCCCCAGGCAATCGGCACGGTGCTGGGGTATGCCTACGGCACGCTGGAGCCGTTGTTTGCCCAAGGGCGCCTGCAGCGGGAGGACAGCCGTAGCCAGCAATTGGCACTGCAGAAGCTGCAGATCGGGCGGTACCGGCATGCGGTGAGCAATGAGCTTTCGCTGCAGTGGTTCAACCAGGGACTACCTGCCGGGCAGCGGCTGCAGGTGCAGGCGGTGCTGGAGGAACAGGCGCTGGGGTGCATGGTGAGGAATGACCCGGCGATACCAACCCAAGGCATCTTGCGGGCCCTGGTGCGCATGAGGCAGTCGGGGGAGATCGAACGGATTGTGCGGCGGTATGGGGCAACGGGGTATTCGGGGGAGGTTTCGGTGGTGCAGCCTTGAGCTGAGTTGGCAAAAGACCGCCCGACAGAGACTCCCGAACTGTTAGCGACGACTCAATGTCAATGTGCCATCACTCAGTGTAGAGTTACGCGCCCCCGACGCACTGCGGCGGGCGAGAACCGTATCCACACTAAGGAAAGTTGCATGTCCACCGCTCGAAATCTGACCGCTGCCGCATTGATAGCGCTGACCACTGGCTGTGCCACCGGCCTCAATTCGGTCCAGGAGTCGGAACTCGCTGGCTACCGCGCCAGAAACCTCTCGGTAGAAGAGAAAAAACCTGGGCTTGCCGCCGGCCTCGGCCTGCTTCCAGGTGGCGGATCGTTCTACGGCCGCGCCTACGGTTTTGGTGTGGTGAACCTGCTGTGCTGGCCACTCTCCATCCTCTGGGACCCCGTCAGCGGGCATGACGCTGCAGAAATGATCAACTACCAAGCCACCAAGGCTCATATCGCAGCGCTGAAAAAGCGCGATATGGACGAGCTGGATGCCCAGTTGGAGACCGAAGCGATCGATATCAAGCGCTATGCGCTCGACAAACGCCGAATTGATGAGAAATACAGCCTTTGAGGCCATCAGTCGGAGAGCGTCGCACAGGCGGCGCTCAATCTCACAGGCGCTGAAGCTGCTGTGGCACGTGCCTGCCAGCCCTACACGATCACTTCCGCTCCAGCGCCAGCCGAATGTCGCTACCGGGGATTCAAAGACACTGAGGCCACAACAACATCCAAAGCGAACGATGCGCCGTTCCACCCAGGAAATTCGCGAGCAATTTCATCTTGATCTTGAAGCACGGGAAGAGGACATGCGCAAAGCCAGGAATGAATCACTTTGGCAAGCGCTGCTGCCTTTCTGCCTGGGAGCGGTTTTTTTGTTGATCGTGATCGTTGTCGGCACCTGGATCATGCGACAGCTGCAACCAGTGATCAAAAGATGGGAGAGGTGAAGCGCAGGGCCGAATGCAACTTTTCGAGCCCAGAAATGGAGGCGGCCCCACCAGCCACACCCCGGCACTCGATGTTCCCGCTATGGCTGCTCCCTTCCGGGCCTGACCATGTGGCATGCAAGCATGCTCGGTAATCAATGCGGGCCTTATGGGGCAAGGGTTACCGGCTGATGAGGTGATTCGTCACTTACCCGTGCAGACACCCTGCACGGTCGCTCAAAGCTTGGGGTGCGACCAGAATTGTTCCACTCAATTGGTCCACTTTACTGGTCCACTCTGGTGTTCACTCATGGCATACATTGTCCGCCGTCAGTCCATCTACTACCTCAACCTTCGACTACCAAAGCACCTATTTCCCAGCCGTCATACGCTTCGCATATCACTGCGAGTGCGAGAGCGGCAGGCAGCCTTGTACCTTGCCAGCTCCTTAGCTCAGCAAGTGCTTTGCCACCTAACTGAACATCCTCTGACAGCCCCTGAGACGCTGCGTGCACTGTGTACTCAGTGGCGAGACTCTACCCCTAAGCCAATCATGGCGGCTGCACCACGAAGAACTACAGCGGCCACAGCGAAGCCACAAAGCGACGGCCCTACCCTCGCCACCCTGTCCAAACTCTATATAGAAGAAGGCAAACGCGGCGGCACATGGCGACAGGGCAGCACCGAGGAAGTCGAGCGAGCTTTAGCTGACCTTTTCGAGCTGTTAGGCGATATGCCCGCCAAAGCCTTCGATGCACAACAAGCACGCCTGCTAAAGGAACGGCTCAGCCTATGCCCGCAATACTTCGGCTTACGACCTGAGTTCAAGGGCAAGACGCTGAAACAGGTGATTGAGTCAGGTACCACCTACAAGACCATTACTGCTGTCACAGTGAACAATCGGCTACGCAAGCTCACCGCGTTTCTGAACTGGTGCAAAGCGAACGGGTACGTGGCAGACAACTCACTGACGGGCATGAAAGTCATGACAGGATCAGCGAAGGAAGCTCGGCTGTCATTTGAACGACACGACCTAGATGCCCTGCTGAACCGTGAGTCACTGCGAAAGGAAGTCCGCAAACACCCTTGGCGTTACTGGCTGCCGCTCCTTGGGCGAACCACTGGGGCACGATTGGAAGAGCTGTGCCAACTGCGTGTCGATGACTTCATTGAGCAACAGGGCATCCCGTGCATCCGGATTGATGACAGCCGAGAAGGCCAGAACCTGAAAAACGCAAGCAGCCGCCGCGTGCTTCCTTTGCACCCTTATCTGATCGATCTGTGCCTACTTCAGCATGTTGAGTCGATGAGGGTTACTGGTGCAAATCGAGTATTCCCTGAGCTGGAAGCAATACGTGGGAAGCTCGGGCATGCAGCCTCAAAATGGTTTGGCCGCTATAAGGCGAAACTGGGTATCACCGACCCACGCAAAACCTTCCACAGCTTCCGCCACACCTTCATCGATGACCTGCGTGATGCTGGCGTTCAAGACTCACTGATCAAGCGGATGGTGGGTCATGAAGATAGCTCCGTGACCTTTGGCATCTACGGCAGCAGGACGCCAATCAAGGCGATGGTCGAGGCCATGAAGCACATCAAATAACCTCGAATAACCCACCAATAACCTCGATTAAACCTTCCCTTCAGCGGGATGATATCCAACCGCCTCTCACACCAAACCCAATGATTACAGGGCAAAAGGGAGCTATGGATTAAGCGAAGCGCGTTCCTCACCACGAATATTGGTTTATGGTGAAATCTGGCTTGTCAAGTATCGATCTTGACCGGTCATCGCAAAGCGTGTAAAATCCTCAACCTGCTTCAGAGAGCAGACAGACATACTGAAGAGCCTCCACCGCGACCACCAAATAGGTGCATTGCATGGGGGCTTAAATTTGCCTGCGATTTACCAAACAAAACCGGCACAACCCGAGAGGAACTGCCTATCGAAATGAACTTGAAGAGGAGAACGTACAATGGCATACGAATGCCCAGCTTTTACCGCATCACCCTTCCTTAACGTCGATGGACTGCTGATCAGCCCAAAAACCGGCGAGATCTTTGGTTACGATGACAAGCCTTCTGTCTTCAGCAAACGCCCTGACTACCGGCCAGAACTGAGCAAGTGCCGCAGTGCTGACGACCTGCACGCGCATCTGAAGCACGTCGACCGCCGCAAGCTGCCAACGCATACGCTGCACTCACTGACCGACGCACAGGACTACGCCCATGGCCTATGGCGCCGGACAGGCGTGGACTGTCGTATCACTGTCCCAATGATGAACACTCTGAGCAAACTGCACGAGCTGGTTCAGTACCGGAACATGATCATCATGTCTCAAGCCGACTTGGCGAAGGCATTGGGTACAACAGCTCCAAACTTGATGAAGAAGTTGGGAGCGCTGATCAGCACCAATATGGTGCGCGTGAGCACCTCAAGGCAGGGTGGCATTCGCACGGGTGAAATCAAGCTGACAGTAAATCCACGGCTGATCTTCCGGGGCGATGATGCCAATCGGGATGAGTACATCAAGCATTGGTATCGTGACTGGACAACTCTCCACCCTCAATCGGCATCGAGGATGAATAGAAGAGGATGGGATGACAACACCATTACCACAGCAGCACTTGCCGCTTGACCCGAAATGCTGGTTGTTGACCTTGCGTAGTTTCACATCACTTTTTTAAAAAAACTACGCAAGAATCTTGCTGCAAGCCACGCAATACAAGGGGTTGAGGAAAGTCCTATTATATACAAGGATTTCTTGCACCGTTCATAAACACTCATTAGGCCGTCAAGTCTAAGCTGTATCGTTGGCTCAGGCGTAAAGCCCCCTTCCCCTATTGCGTAAGTAATGATTCGTACACAGGGACAACAAACAACAAAGTTGTCCAAAATGAAAATAGCTATCATTGTTAGCTGGCGCTAACGGCCAATCGTACCAGTCCAACCAACCAATAACATGGTTGGACAACAAGAATGCGAGCAGCTACCAGAGCTATGCTCTGATCGTGCAAAACTCAATCCTGCGGATCAGATATTGTGCACAGGAACAGCGTCAGCTGTAGATAGTACGGATTAGTAGGTTTGGGGGGGTGTTGGTTGTTTCACCCCCTCTACACCGTTAGATGTCCACGATCCTGAACTACGGTCATATACAGTGCAATCAGCTGAAAGCTTGCCGCTTTCGGTGCAAACGCCCAGCGGAGCTGATCAAGGAATTTGCTTTGAAGCTCCGCTGAAGGTGCGCAGCATCTACCGTAGGTAGAAGTACAGGAACACTACCACCAACACAACGAAAATCACCCTTCCTTGAAACACATCAGCATTCAGCTTGTCTGTCTTGATCTGCTGGTGCGTGGCAGCATCGCTCAAGCCCTGAGACTTGTAGTGCATGATCTGGTCAATTTCCCTATCGATCTTCTTGTTCTGACCATCGTTGCTTCGCATTGTGATGCCCCACACGATCAACCAAAGCCCTCCTGTCAGAACGGTCAGGATCAAGTGCAGGATGTGGTTTGTCTTCTTCTTGCGACTGGTCAGCACGAACAGTTTTTCGTTCATTTCGTTGGTCTCTCAGAGCTAGGCGTTCGCTTTCCGCGTAGGGGGCTGAGACCATTGTATCATTTAGTGTGTCATCATTTGGAGTGGAATCAATTGGTGTGTTCACGATCAGGGTGCATCCAACCATCATGCAGGGATGCAGACAAACCAACACCTACGAAAGGCCTTTGGCCAACGAATCCGCGAACTACGCAGCAGCCAAGGCTTCAGCCAAGAAGCATTCGCTGACAAATGCGGCTTTGTCCGCACCTACATGTCTCGCATTGAGACGGGCACAGCCAACCCCAGCCTTGAAGCTGCGAAGGTGCTTGCCGATGGCCTTGGTCTTTCTCTGTCAGAATTGCTTCAAGGGTTTTGAAGCGATCATCTTGCCCCTGTGATGCTAGTCACTCACCACATAAGTCAGGAAGATTTTCCGCCATGGGCGATCTAAACGTTTTCGTCAGCGTAGGGGCCACAGCCAATGATGAACAGGAATCTTTTGTTCGTGCCATCGAAGATCGCCTCCGTAGCGAAGGACTTACTCCCCACACCGTAGGCCGAAATTCCTTCAGTGATAAATCTCCTCTGACAGCGGTGACGGAGCTGATGGATAGGTGCTCTGGCACGGTAGTAATCGCTCTTGAGCGCATGTACTGCTCTGAAGGCATTGAGAAGCGGAACGGCAAGAGCGAATCGCGCGTTGCGGATGTAAAGCTAGCCACTCCTTGGAACCAGATAGAGGCAGCAATGGCATACAGCCGTGGCCATCCTCTGATGGTAATCGTGGAGGCAGGAGTTCGGAATGAAGGACTGCTTCAATACGGCTACGATTGGTTCGTTCAATCCGTGCAGGTAGATGCTTCTGTCTTGAGCAAACCTGAGTTCAACGGTGTGCTTTCAAGCTGGAAGCAAAAGCTGAAAACGTCATCAAACCAATCTCATATAGAGAAGAGCCCGGCCGAACTTACGGTCGGGGAGCTAATCACCCGCATGAAGCTCTCGCACCTTTGGGCTAGTCTGGCAGCACTTGCGACCCTTACCACTGGAGCCTTCATGCTTGGAGCGAAGTTTTTCGCATCCTAGGGTCGTACAGACGCATCCTGAGGCTATCAAAGGACTAGACCTATCTGATAGCTCAGCTGGCGCCAGCAAGAAACTATCAATTGGCTATTGTGGATAGATATATGATTCAATTATCATTGACCTATCATTATAAAGATCAAAGGATAGTAAGCGATGAATGCCCACCTCTACCTCCGAGCATCGACCAAGGACCAAGACGCCAATCGTGCAAAAGCCACCTTGGAACTGTTCGCCGCTGAGAAGGGATTGAGCATCGTTGGTGTGTACGCTGAGAACATCAGTGGCACCAAGCTCAACCGCCCAGAGTTGCTATCCTTGCTCGATATTGCCCAGAGTGGGGAAGTGCTATTGGTCGAGTCTGTAGACCGCCTCAGCCGCCTCTCACAAGCTGACTGGGACACTCTCAAGGCCACCATCAAGGCCAAGGGACTTAGATTGGTAGTGGCTGATCTGCCCACCAGTCATATGCTGGTTGAAGCGAAGGGCATCACTGGCCAGATCATGGATGTGATCAACAACATGTTGATTGACCTCATGGCCACCATGGCACGTCTGGATCAGGAGAAGCGCGTGGAACGCATCAAACAGGGTCTCGAGATCAAGAGGGCTTCTGATCCTGAATGGAAGCCAGCAGGAAAAGGAAGAAACACTGCCAAGTGGAAAATGGTGAAGTCGCTGATGCAGGAGCACCCAACCATGTCTGCTGACAACATCGCCAAGCTGGCTGACTGTGGCGTTGCTACCGTTTACCGGATCAAGCGAGAAACGACAACTGCTTGATGCTACTGGTAACACGAGAACACACATGAACAGTCTTACCGATCGAGTTGTAAGGTGTATCGGCCGTCACTTCGTATCGCTGTCCTGCGTTCAGCACCCCCCTGCTCCCGAGGTAACACGGGTTCACGTTTTCTCAGGCTTCGTCGTGGAAATCATGGGCGAATGGTTTTACATGACGGCAGGCCACATCCTGAAAGACCTACGTACTGCTATGGACGCTGGATCCGTCTTCGATGAATGGCGACTTGGCGACCAAACAGCTGGAAATAAATTCAACAACGTTCCTGTGCCCTACGATTTCCAGCTTGAGCAGTGGTCCGTCCTAGAGGACGAAAGCACTGGACTTGACTATGCAGCAGTGCACTTAGGCGGGCTTTTTCGCCAGCAGCTCGAAGCTGGCGGTGTTGCTCCCATCACCAAGCAAGCTTGGGGCGACCACATTACCCAGCATGATCACTGGATTCTCGCCGGCATTCCGAGAGAGTCTATCTCCTACGATGACACTAGTAACATCACAGCCAAATTCGTGATGGTTCCTCTGTTGCCAACGAAACCTCCACCACTCCCTGAACAGAAGGCTGGAAATCAATTTTTTGCGAAACTTGCTGATGGGTCTGAAAAAGTCGTCAGTGATATCGTTGGCATGAGTGGTGGACCAATCATAATGCTATGGAAAGTCGACAACACATGGAAATACAGCATCATTGGAGTACAAAGCGCTTGGTACCCCAAGGGTCGCATTATTGCTGCCTGTCCCTTCCCCTCCTTTGCCGAAGCCCTCGAGCCGGTAGTTGAAGAGGCTCTCACTAGATTAAAGCACTTGAATTGAAGGGATCTGTGGGACCACCACGCTGCAATCGGTCGCTGACTGCTTGAACAAGAAAGGGCTTCGCACCCCGCGTGGTAGTGAGTTCAACGCTACAGCAGTCCGCCGCTTGATGCTTTCTCTTAACGTATCGCTCTAAAAAATAGACTGATATAACCCAGAGTTATTTCTGATTTAGTCAGATTTTCAGAAGCCGGCCTTCCAAATGGGTTAAGCCGATTTGCTGGTTTTCTGGCCAATCGTGGCTCGCAACCCTGCCATACATTATTTTTCAGGCTGAAATTGGAGTGCGCATCAAATGCGCCCTTTTGGCTCAGCGGAAAATTGGGATGGGCAGCAAACGGCTATGTACCAGCTGAAGGAATGTGTACAGTGGATAACATGAGCACAGTGAATTAGGAATCGTGCATGACCAGCACCACATGGAAACTCAAAGAGCTTGAGCAATGGATCGAAACCAACCGACCTGAAGACAAGCAGACCGCAGCCTTGCCAAGGTCGCTCAGCCGTTCATCCTTCATTATCAAGTACCACGCGAACTTAGCAAAGGAAGCGTTTGCGGAGTTCAACAAGGAGTCTGACAATCATCGATCAATGATGGTCGCAATGCTGAGTTTGAAACCTGACTTTGCTATGGCTGCTCTCGCACACGAAGCCAACATTATCGCCACCATTCACACAGTGCGAAACTACGCTGATATATTTGCTCAGCTTGTTAATTCACTGACAATGGCCAAACCTCTGAAAGAGAAAGACTGTACATTTGGAAGAGTTGCTAGCGGGATTCCCGAATCAGCATTAAAACAAAGAATGCTGGATTTGAATTCGTCTTACTCGTTCCGCTACCTAGCAGCATTCAGCAATATATCAAAGCATCGCCGCTTAATCCAAAGCAAACCAAGCGTAAATTTTGAAGAAAATGCTAGCGGTTTGAAAGTAGAAGCATTCTCCTACGCATTCTCTGAAAAAGAGCCCGATACTGCCTTCTCCCAATGCTGGGGCCACGACTTATTAGAAGAGACATTCAATGTCTATCGCCGGATTTTGGAGCTAGGCCAGCAATTGAATGCCCAGCTTTTCCATTCATGACTGAAGCTCAGTTGAAAAAGACCCCCACCAAGTGCGGAATTTTTTATCCAGTAAAAAGCATCCATTAGCCGACGTGATTCTAACAGAATCACCAGCACGCTAACCCACGTAATTTCTTGGCCTTCAGCCACATTGATGACCATGATTGTGGTATTACCCTCGCAATGTGGGCACCCCGCACTCTAAGGAAACTTTTTTGCAGAAGAAAATAGCTAGTGCACCAACAGCCATCAGGTATGGGGCGACTAGGTCTAAAGTTTCCCTATGTGAAACCCAAGCGTTAACTCTGTATTTGGTTTCAAACCACAGTAACAGCATGAAATCCTTACGCGTCCACTTCTTGCTATACGTATTTAAGTCCACGTAGCGCGTTATATCGCACTCTCCATAAAATGAGTGATTCTCTTTTGAAGGATAAGCAATTTTTCGTTGCAAAATTCCTGTTTTCAAGTATTCAGGTGCAGCCAGTCCCGGCTCATCACCGCCATAAATGTTTATGGCTTCTCCGATATGCCCAGTCACTTCATGTATTTCATGGTCTAGGTAATATATAGAGGGATTACTTAGCATTTTATCGGACCATCGCTTGAAGAGCTCGTCTCGGTAGACCTCGGAGTAGGCGTAGTAGCGCAACATACTGTAGATAACGCCCGCAACCAGAAGCCATTGCAAGTTTTCGTGATTTGTAAATTCGATCTTGAAAATCAGGCTACTAGCCTCTTTGATATCAGCACCACTGACAACTATCGCAAGTAACAATAACGACAGATAGAACAGGTTTGCCCTTTTCTTCTTGAACCCTTCATCACCATCTATCGCTTTACGGAATTTGTCGGCTTCCATCACAGCACCTCACCCCAAAACAGATGAAATCTCATCAACCACCCCACACACACAAACAAAATCACACAAAATAGTGATCATTAAGTTCCGGATCACGATATATATTTGCTATAAGATCGGAGCGATGACACCGTCCCTCCATATAAATATGATCAAGACTATCGATATCTATATTCCAGACACCATCAGCCTCATCATACTTAGGAACACCAAACACATACAGAAAAATTTGGTTTTCCGGACGCTTATCAACAATCTTAGCAACTGCCAGAAGTCGCTCTAATAAACCTCGATAATATGCACGCGCCTGATTAACAGACTCTGAGACGGTAGTCGCCAAGAGTCGCACAACAACAGGAGCTCCATTACTCGGAACAGAGAAGCATCGTCCAAACTTAAAACATATATACCTCTCACAGGAATCCATACAGACTGCCAAGCCGCAATATATAAAGCGTCTATAGACATCCGGACTCTGGTTATCTACCGGAACGAAGGCGGACTTAATCGTACCCGAATTACCATCAATAACCAGCCCTCGACGAAGGGACCACCCGCCATTTAAAAGCGTCTCAATAGAGTAGCACTTCGGATTAGCCACCCCCGAACCCTCACCAGACGGACGATTAGACACGTAACGAAGGTTTACTATGTCATCGGCAGGGAACTGTCGTATACGGACTGGAACTCCAAAATATCCTTTTCGACGCTTAGTTTCAAACACAATCTCCGTAGCATCTGCTATGAAAGATCTTTCGCGCCTCCCTCTCCCTAAGACATTGAGAGCTGGAATTGTATACTTAGGCTCAAATGAACAGCCCGGATAGTGCCCTTCAGTCCTACGTGCCGTTTTGAAGTAGTGATCGACTTTATAAGTCTTCCGTCCTAAATTCGCACAAACATACCTCGCCCTACAGGATGCGTCCAAGCATGCAAAATCGTCTTTCTTCGTAATTACGTTTTGACGATAAAGCTCTACTACCTCTTTTGCAGTAACCTCTTTGTTGAGACTGATGCAGTACGCTCGATCCATGATCGCTCACCCCAAAGTATCTAACACTGACAGCCTGTCGTTGCAAATGACTGCACACTGAAAATCAAGAATCACATTGCACAATTCTACATAATCAACTGCAACTTGACATCCGAACGAACGCCTCAAAACGATACGAGCACAGCGTAACCTGCACCTAGGTAGGAGCTGCGACAGGGCACAATCGACCCCTCTAATAGAGATAGGAGCAAATAGGAGTTAGAATCGCGCCTATGGTGCACCACTCAGGTGTACTACGGCACTGGTCCACTTCAAGATTTTTTGAGAGAGAAATCCTTGAGAATTCAAGGACTTGCGTAATGGAGGCGGCCCCACCAGCCACACCCCGGCACTCGATGTTCCCGCTATGGCTGCTCCCTTCCGGGCCTGACCAGGTTAACGGGTAATCAATGCGGGGGGACCGATGGGGCCACCACTACGCGGCTCGCCAAGCAGCGAGCCGCGCCATTGTACCGGTCTGGGGCGAAGATACAACCTCTGCGCGAGAAAAAGTCATCATTTCTCAATGACTTGTCCGGGGTCAGGCTGATCGGGCCCTGGGCCAGGGCTCGTGTAGGAGCGGCCTTGTGTCGCGAAAGGGCTGCAAAGCAGCCCCCGCAAAATCGAGTCACGGCACAGTTAGAGGGGGCGCTTCGCACCCCTTTCGCGACACAAGGCCGCTCCTACAAAGGCCGCGCAGGATCAGACAGTGATGCCATGCCCTGCCAGGAAAGTGACGAAGGCTTCCTCATCCAGCACCTTAACACCAAGCTCACTGGCCTTGGCCAGCTTGGAGCCGGCACCCGGGCCTGCGACCACACAGTGGGTCTTGCCAGAGACCGAGCCGGCCACCTTGGCACCCAGGCCTTCCAGCTTTTCCTTGGCGATGTCGCGACTGAAGCGCTCCAGCGACCCTGTCAGCACCCAGGTCTGGCCGGCCAGTGGCAGGCCTTCGGCAACTTTCTTCTCGCTACTCCAGTGCATACCGAAGGCCAGCAGTTGTGCCTCGATGTCGCGGGCCAGCTGTTGGTTGACCGGCTCCTTGAAGAATTCACGCACCGCTTCTGCCTGTTTCGCCGCCAGCGCCTGGCGCAGGTCGATGCCGTCAGCCGCAATGATCTTGTCCAGGCTGTCGAGCTTGGCCACCAGCTTTTCCGCACCTGTCGGGCCGACCGAGGGGATGTCGAGCTTGGCGATCATGCCAGCCAGGGTAGTGCTGGCGGCAAACTCGGCAGCCAGCTCGCCCTCGTCCTGCAACTGCATGCCGCAGGCCAGCAACTGCTCGATGACCTTGCGGTTGTGCTCGTCCTCGAAGAAGTTGTGGATCTCGTACGCTACTTCCAGGCCGATATCCGGAAGATAGGTCAGCACCTGCGGCAGCGCCTGCTGTACGCGCGCCAGGCTGCCCAGCGAGCGGGCCAGGACCTTGGCGGTCTCCTCGCCCACGTCCGGGATGCCCAGGGCATAGATGAAGCGCGCAAGGCTCGGGCGCTTGCTGGCCTCGATGGCGTCCAGCAGTTTCTTGCTGGAAACCTCGGCGAAACCTTCAAGGCCGACGATCTGGTCGAACTCCAACTTGTACAGGTCTGCCGGAGAGCCGATCAGGCCTTCATCCACCAATTGCTCGACGCTCTTCTCACCCAGGCCATCAATGTCCATGGCACGGCGAGAGACGTAGTGGATGATTGCCTGCTTGAGCTGGGCACCACAGGCCAGACGGCCGACGCAGCGATACACCGCGCCTTCGCTGGTGGTTTCTTTGCCCTTGCTGCGCTTGACCAGCTGAGTGCGCTCGACCTGCGAGCCACACACCGGGCACTCGGTCGGCACTTCGACCGGCCGCGCATCTTCGGGGCGGCGTTCGAGCACCACCTGCATCACCTGGGGAATCACGTCACCGGCACGGCGAATGATCACTGTGTCACCGATGCGCAGGCCCAGCCGGGCGATTTCGTCCATGTTGTGCAGGGTGGCGTTGGACACGGTCACACCTGCCACCTTGACCGGCTTCAGGCGCGCCACTGGCGTGACCGCGCCGGTACGGCCGACCTGGAACTCCACGTCCAGCACTTCGGTAAGCTCTTCCATGGCCGGAAACTTGTGGGCGATGGCCCAGCGCGGTTCGCGCGCACGGAAGCCCAGCTCGCGCTGAGCCGCCAGGCTGTTGACCTTGAACACCACGCCATCGATCTCGTACGGCAAGCTGTTGCGCCGTTCGCCAATGTCGCGGTAGTAGGCCAGGCACTCTTCGATACCGGCCGCATGCCTGAGCTCGCGGCTGATCGGCAGGCCCCACTGCTTGAGCTGCTCAAGAATGCCGATATGGCTCTCGCCGATGCTCTCGGACACCTGCCCGACACCGTAGCAGCAGAACTCCAGCGGGCGGCTGGCGGTGATCTTCGAGTCCAGCTGGCGCAGGCTGCCGGCAGCCGCGTTGCGTGGGTTGGCGAAGGTCTTGCCGCCGGCCTCGGCCTGGGCGGCATTGAGGCGGTCGAAGCCGGCCTTGCTCATGTACACCTCGCCACGCACTTCAAGCACGGCGGGCCAGCCTTCGCCCTGCAGCTTCAGCGGGATGTTGCGCACGGTGCGCACATTGGCACTGATGTCTTCGCCAGTGGTGCCGTCGCCACGGGTAGCGCCCTGCACCAGCTGGCCATCGCGGTACAGCAGGCTCACTGCCAAGCCATCGAGTTTCGGTTCGCAGCTGAAATCCACGGCGCCCGGCTGGTCGAGCCCATCGACCACGCGGCGGCCGAATTCGCGCAGGTCAGCTTCTTCGAAGGCGTTGCCCAGGCTGAGCATGGGCACTTCATGACGCACCTGGCTGAAGGCCGCCAAGGCAGCTCCGCCGACACGCTGGGTAGGCGAATCAGGGGTGACCAGGTGCGGGTGCTCGGCTTCGAGCGTCTTCAGTTCATTGAACAGACGATCGTATTCGGCATCGGGCACGCTTGGCTCGTCGAGCACGTAGTAGCGGTAGTTGTGCTGGTCGAGCTCGGCGCGCAGTTCGTGGATTCGGGTTTCGGCGTTCATGGGTCAGGGTCTCTTGCAAAGCAAAAAGAGCAGCCTGGAGGGATGCTTGGGGCTTAAGAGTCTGACTACCTGTAGCGGCCCCTTCGCGGGCAAGCCCGCTCCCACAGGTACGCCACACGCCTCAAGGGCAGTGGCATACCTGTGGGAGCGGGCTTGCCCGCGAAAGGGCCGGCACAGACGACAACAAGTCTTGAACCGGCCAGCATGCCCACAGGCTGCTCTTTCGTCTGGATCTATCAGCGTTTCTGGGTCAGCGCACGGCGCTCGAACTCGACGATGCGCTGGCGGTAGTGCTCGATGGTCTGCGCGGTCAGCACGCTGCGCTGGTCGTCCTTCAGCTCGCCATTGAGCTCATGGGCCAGCTTGCGCGCCGCAGCCACCATCACGTCGAAGGCCTGCTTCGGATGACGCGGGCCTGGCAGGCCGAGGAAGAAGCTCACGGCACGGGTGCTGAAGTGGTCGATGTCATCCAGGTCGAAGATGCCCGGCTTGACTGCGTTGGCCATGGAGAACAGCACTTCGCCGTGACCCGCCATGCTCTCGTGGCGGTGGAAGATGTCCATCTCGCCAAAACGCAGGCCGCTTTCGAGGATGTTCTGCAGCAGGGCTGGCCCCTTGAAACCGCCCTCATCGCGGGAAATCACACTGATCACCAGCACTTCCTCGACCAGCGGCAGCTCCTTGGCCGCGTTGCCGGTGGCGGCAAAACCACTGCTGCGGGTGTTGTCGGCAACAAATTCTTCGTCGGCATCGGCGAACAGGTCAGGCTCGCGCGGTTCGGCGGCCAGGTTCAGGTCGCCCTGCTGCTGCGCCTCTACCGCACGCTTGCCACGCTTGCTGGCCTTGGCCGGCTTGGGCTCGCGCTCACGTTCGCGCTCACGCGCCGGTGCGCTGAGCGACGGCAGGTCGGCCTCGTCCAGTTCAGGCTCCTTCTGGGTATCCAGCACCCGCGACGGGCCGAGCACTTCAGCGCTGCCCTCCTCGTCCGGCAGGTTGGAATAACTGCGATCCAGACGGAATTTCAGCTTGCCTTTTCCGCCGCGCATGCGGCGCCAGCCGTCGAAAAGAATACCGGCGATGACAATGACGCCGATGACGATCAGCCACTCGCGCAGACCGATTTCCATGTAATCCCGTGCCTCTATAAAAATATGCTTGAAAACAAAGGGTTCAAAGCCCTTTAACACGTGGCGCCAACTCTATGTTCTGACAGGCGTTTTACCCACGCAAAAAACGAGTGACATTAAGCTAGCACGACCAAAGACAACTTTACACCGTCTGTCGCACATGACAGGGGCATTTGCCTACAGTTTTCGCCCTATCTTCGCTCATCAGGCGTCTACCATGGCCAGCGCCTCCTCGACATCAACTGCAACAAGACGTGAACAACCGGGCTCGTGCATGGTCACCCCCATCAATTGGTCCGCCATCTCCATGGCAATCTTGTTATGGGTGATGTAGATGAACTGCACGCTTTCACTCATTTCCTTGACCAGCCGGGCGTAGCGCCCGACGTTGGCATCGTCCAGCGGCGCATCGACTTCGTCGAGCATGCAGAACGGTGCGGGGTTCAACTTGAAGATGGCAAACACCAGCGCCAACGCGGTCAGTGCCTTCTCGCCGCCGGACAGCAGATGGATGGTGCTGTTCTTCTTGCCCGGCGGACGCGCCATGATCGTCACCCCTGTATCGAGTAGATCTTCGCCCGTCAGTTCCAGATAAGCGCTGCCGCCACCGAAAACTTTTGGAAAAAGTGCCTGTAATCCGGCATTTATCTGATCAAAGGTATCCTTGAAGCGGTTGCGGGTCTCCTTGTCGATCTTGCGAATGACGTTTTCCAGGGTATCCAGGGCTTCGACCAGGTCGGCATCCTGGGCGTCCAGGTAACGCTTGCGCTCGGACTGCTGCTCGTATTCCTCGATGGCCGCCAGGTTGATCGCACCCAGGCGCTGAATGCGCCCTTCGATCTGCTCCAGTTCCTGCTCGGTGCCCTGCTCGCTGGCATCCGCCTCGACAGTGGCGAGCACACCCTGCAAATCGTAGCCGTCGGCCAGCAATTGTTCCTGCAAGGTCTTGCGGCGGATGTCCAGGCCCTGGTTTTCCAGGCGCATCTGCTCCAGCTGGCCACGCAGCAGCTGGGCTTGCTGTTCGGCCTGGGTGCGGCGCTTTTCGGCGTCGCGCAATGCGCGGTCGGCTTCATCCATGTGCAGCCGCGCCAGGCGCATTTCCTCGTCGACGCTCATGCGCCGCTCCAGCAGCTCTTCGAGCTTCAGGCGCAGCTCTTCGAGCGGCGCCTCACCCTCTTCCAGGTTCAGGCTCAGTTGCTCCTGGCGCTCGCTCAGGCGTGCGGCCTGCTGCTCCAGACGCTCCAAGGCCTGGCGGGTGGAGTCGTGCTGAGCACGCAGCGAACCCAGGCGCACTGCCAACTGGTGGGCGTGATCCTTGTGCTGACGGGCTTCCTGGCGAATGCGATCAAGGCCTTCGCGCAAGGTGTCGCGGCGCGCCATCAACTGCTCGCGCTGCTCGGTATCCTGGGCCATCAGGTCCAGAGCCTCCTGCAGCACCAGGCGCGCCTCGCCCAGTTGCTCCTGCTCCAGGGCACGTTGTTCCTGAAGCTCGGCCAGTTCTTCCTGCAGCCGGCGGCGGCGTAGCTCGACCTGCTCGGCACGGGCACGGCCAGCGGACAGGCTGGCCTTGAACTCGCCGTGCTGGCGGCTTTCTTCCTGGGTGCGGCGGCGCAGCTGCTCACGCTGCTCCTCCAGCTCTAGCTGCTGCTCGCGGGTTACCTGAAGCTGCTGCTCCTGATGCTCCAGCGCTGCTTCAAGCTCCACCTGCTCCTGGCCCAGGCGTTCGATTTCCTGGCCGCGAGCCAGCACGCCACCCTGGGCTTCGCCACCCCGGCTGACGCGCAGGAAATGGCGGCCAACCCAGTAGCCATCGCGGCTCACCAGGCTCTGCCCTTCCCCCAGCGCTGCGCGCCTTGCCAAGGCTTCGGCGAGGTCTTCGACCGGCTGCACCCGGCCCAGCCACGGGGCCAGATCGATGTGCCCTTCGACCTTGTCGAGCAGGCTGCCGGGCTGACGCTCACCACCCCCGGCCGCCAGTAACAGGCGCAGCTCGCCCTGCTCCAGGGCGTTGAAATCCAGGCCGGCAAAATCGTCCAGCAGCACAGCCTGCAAATCGGCACCCAGCACGGTTTCCACCGCCAGCTCCCAACCCGGCTCCACGCGCAGCCCCTCAGCCAGGCGCGGGCGCTGCTCCAGCCCTTGTTCGCGCAGCCAATCGGCAGCACCGATGCCCGGCTCCAGCGCGGCCTGCTGCAGCGCCTCCAGCGAGGCCAGGCGGCCGCCGAGGCGCTGCAGGTCGCCCTGCTGCTGTTGCTGGGCCTGGGTCGCCTGCTGCAGTTGCTCGCGCACGCTTTCCAGGCGCTCGACCACCTGCTGCTCCGACAACTGCAACTCTTCGAGCAGTATTTCGCTGCTGGCCAGTTGTTCAGAAAGCTCCAGCAGGGAGCTATCCTGCGGATCTACCGTCAGTTGCTCGCTTTCCTCGACCAGCTTGCGTTGGCGTTCGGCCAGGCGCTCCAGGCTGGCTTCCAGCTGCTGCAGGCGCGCTTGCTGCACTTCGGCCTGACGCCGAGGTTCGGAAGATCGGGTGTTGAAGCTGTCCCACTGCTCCTGCCAGCCGTGCATGCCCAGCTCGGCTTCTTCGAGGGTGGCGGCAGCCTCTTCGGCGGCGGCCAGGGTCAGCTCCTGCTCCGGCTCGAGCATGGCCAGCTCTTCACCCAGGGTGGCCAGCAGGGTGCGGTCATGGCCCAGGTGCGATTCGGTTTCCTGGCGGGTACGCTCGGCTTCCTTGAAGTCGTCCTGCAACTGGCGCAGGCGCTGCTGGCCGTGCTGGATGCTCTGTTCCACCCGGGCGATATCACCGGCCACCGAATAGAAGCGCCCCTGAACCTGATTGAAGCGCTCCGACAGCTCGTGATGGCCGTCGCGCAGGCGCTCGATGCTGGCGTCGGCATTACGCTGCTCGGCAACCAGCGCCTCATGGGCGACATCCTGGTCACCGATCACCGCCTCGCGCTGGCGCACGCGCTCGTCCAGGTCGCGCCAACGTAGGGCCGACAGGCGCGCCTTGAGCTGGCGCTCCTGGGCTTTGTATTCGCGGTACTTTTCTGCAGCCTGGGCCTGGCGATGCAGGCGTTCGAGCTGACGCTCCAGCTCTTCGCGCAGGTCGGTCAGCCGCGCCAGGTTCTCCTGGGTACGGCGGATTCGGCTTTCGGTCTCGCGGCGGCGCTCCTTGTACTTGGAGATGCCGGCCGCCTCTTCGATGAAGTTGCGCAGCTCTTCAGGCTTGGCCTCGATCAGCTTGGAAATCATGCCCTGCTCGATGATCGAGTAGCTGCGCGGGCCCAGGCCAGTGCCGAGGAAGATGTCGGTGATGTCCCGACGGCGGCACTTGGTGCCGTTCAGGTAATAGCTGTTCTGCCCGTCACGAGTTACCTTGCGGCGGATGGAAATCTCGGCGTAGGCGGCGTACTCGCCGAGCAAGGTGGTTTCGCTGTTGTCGAATACCAGCTCGATGCTGGCCTGGCTCACCGGCTTGCGGCTGGTGGAGCCGTTGAAGATGACATCGGTCATCGACTCGCCACGCAGGTTCTTCGCCGAACTCTCGCCCATCACCCAGCGCACCGCGTCGATGATGTTGGACTTGCCGCAGCCATTGGGGCCGACGACGGCCGCCATGTTGCTGGGGAAGTTGACCGTGGTGGGATCGACGAACGACTTGAACCCGGCCAGGCGAATGCACTTCAGGCGCATCGGTCAGCCCCGGGCCAGCGCCGCCAGCACCAGTTCGCAGCTGCGCTGGCCATAGGCGGTGAGTACCTCGCGGATGCGCGGCAGGTCGCGGGCAACCACGGCTTCGAGCAGGCGGGCGAACAGGTCAAGGTAGTCGTCCATGTTGGCCTGGCGCTGATCCAGGGCCAGGTAGTAGGCACGGCTCATGGCCGGCTGCAGGTTCTCGACCGTTTCCTGCAGGTAAGGGTTGTCTGCGAACGGGTAGGCAGCGCGCATCACCGCGAAGCTGTCGGCGACGAAGACCTTGATGTCCTGCTGCTCGCGGGCCTGGCGCAAGCGCTGCTGGATGTCCAGGAACGGGCGCAGGTCGCCCTCGCTGCGCCATTTTTGCGCAACCGCATTGCCCAGCAGGATGTAGAACTCGCCCATCAGGGTGCACAGGCTGCGTACGCCGCGCTCGTCCAGTTGGGTCACATGGGCGCCACGACGCGGCAGGATCGCCACCAGATGGCGACGTTCGAGGATCAACAACGCTTCGCGCACCGAGCCACGGCTGACACTGAGGGCCTGGGTGACCTTCTGCTCCTGGATCCGCTCACCGGGCGCAAGCTCGCCGCGAATGATGCGTTCGGCCAGGTAGTCGGCAATCTGCTCGGAGAGGCTGTCCGGCGCCTTGAACGTCATGGTTTTCCTTCAAAATCATTGAACTGGGCACAAGGGAGCGATTGTAGCGCACTTGCCCAGCACACGCGCAGAGGGGCGTGGCGCTTTCTTTGCCCCGTCGACCAGCCAGCCGGGCGGCGCGATCTATGCTTGAGGTATGGGCACATCGTTCGGTGAGACACAGGCACGAATAATTTCCTGACCTTTGAGTCAGAAAATTATTGACCACCGCGACAGGTCTGCTTATTGTCCGCCCAACAACAATAAAACCATTGCGAGGCCATCCCCGTGATCCAGTTTCTCGTCAACCAGGAGCTGCGTAGTGAGCATGCCCTGGACCCGAACATGACGGTGCTGCAGTACCTGCGCGAGCACCTGGGCAAACCCGGCACCAAAGAAGGCTGCGCCAGTGGCGACTGCGGCGCCTGCACCGTGGTGGTCGGCGAGCTTGTCCAGGACGAACAAGGCGAGGACAACCTGCGCTACCGCAGCCTGAACTCCTGCCTGACCTTCGTCTCCTCCTTGCACGGCAAGCAACTGATCAGCGTCGAAGGGCTCAAGCACAACGGGCAGTTGCACAGCGTGCAACAAGCCATGGCCGACTGCCACGGCTCGCAATGCGGCTTCTGCACACCTGGCTTTGTCATGTCGCTGTTCGCCTTGCAGAAGAACAGCCAGGGCGCCGACCTGCATCAGGCCCAGGAAGCCCTGGCCGGCAACCTGTGCCGCTGCACCGGCTACCGCCCGATCCTCGACGCCGCCGAGCAAAGCTGCCGCCAGCCTTGCCGCGACCAGTTCGACGCCCAGCAGGCGCAGACCATCGCCCGCCTCAAGGCCATCACCCCCACCCAGACCGGCGAGCTCAACAGCGGCGACAAGCGCTGCCTGGTGCCGCTGACCGTGGCCGACCTGGCCGACCTGTACAGCTCGCACCCCGAAGCGCGCCTGCTGGCCGGTGGTACCGACCTGGCCCTGGAAGTCACCCAGTTCCACAAGACCCTGCCGGTGATGATCTACGTCGGCCACGTCGCCGAACTCAAACGTATCGACAAGACCGCCAGCCACCTGGAAATCGGCGCTGCCACCCCGCTGACCGACTGTTACGGCGCACTCAACGAGGAGTACCCGGACTTCGGCGACCTGCTGCACCGCTTCGCTTCGCTGCAGATTCGCAACCAGGGCACCCTGGGCGGCAACATCGGCAACGCCTCGCCAATCGGCGACTCGCCGCCCCTGCTGATTGCCCTGGATGCACAGGTGGTCCTGCGCCAGGGCGAGCGCCAGCGGGTGATGCCGCTGGAAGACTACTTCATCGACTACCGCATCACCGCCCGCCAGGACAGTGAGTTCATCGAGAAGATCATCGTGCCACGCGCCAGCAACGACTGGGCCTTCCGTGCCTATAAAGTGTCCAAGCGCCTGGACGACGACATCTCCGCCGTGTGCGCCGCCTTCAACCTGAGCATCGAAGACGGCGTGGTCAGCGGCGTGCGCATCGCCTTCGGCGGCATGGCAGCCATCCCGAAACGCGCCCGCGCCTGCGAAGCGGCCTTGCGCGGCAAACCGTGGAACCAGGCCAGCATCGAGCGTGCCTGCCAGGCCCTGGCCGAAGACTTCACCCCGCTCAGCGACTTCCGCGCCAGCAAGGAGTACCGCTTGCTGACCGCACAGAACCTGCTGCGCAAGTACTTCATCGAACAGCAAACGCCCTACATCGAGACCCGGGTGACCGACTATGTCTAACCATCACGTAGCCAAGAGCCAGGCCGAGATGGCCGAACTGTTCAGCCAGGACCTGACCACCGGGGTCGGCCGCAGCGTCAAGCATGACAGCGCCGACAAGCATGTGTCGGGCGAAGCGCTGTACATCGACGACCGCCTGGAATTCCCCAACCAGCTGCACGTTTATGCGCGTACCGCGGACCGCGCCCATGCGCGCATCCTGCGCATCGACACCACGCCGTGCTACGCCTTCGAAGGTGTGCGCATCGCCATCACCCACGAAGACATCCCGGGCCTGAAAGACATCGGCCCGGTGGTCGCCGGCGACCCGCTGCTGGCCATCGACAAGGTCGAATTCTTCGGCCAGCCGGTGCTCGCCGTGGCAGCCCGCGACCTCGAAACCGCACGCCGCGCAGCGATGGCCGCCATCGTCGAATACGAAGACCTGGAGCCCGTGCTGGACGTGGTCGATGCGCTGCGCAAGAAACACTTCGTGCTCGACAGCCACACCCACCAGCGCGGCGATTCAGCCGCAGCCCTGGCCAGCGCCCCGCACCGGTTGCAAGGCACCCTGCACATCGGCGGCCAGGAGCACTTCTACCTGGAAACCCAGATCTCCTCGGTGATGCCCACCGAGGACGGCGGCATGATCGTCTACTGCTCCACGCAGAACCCCACCGAAGTGCAGAAGCTGGTCGCCGAAGTGCTCGACGTGCCAATGAACAAGGTGGTACTGGACATGCGCCGCATGGGCGGCGGTTTCGGCGGCAAGGAAACCCAGGCCGCAAGCCCGGCCTGCCTGTGCGCGGTAGTCGCACGCCTGACCGGCCAGCCGACCAAGATGCGCCTGCCACGGGTCGAAGACATGACCATGACCGGCAAACGCCACCCGTTCTACGTGGAGTACGACGTCGGCTTCGATGACGACGGCCGCCTGCACGGCATCAACCTCGACCTGGCCGGCAACTGCGGCTACTCGCCCGACCTGTCCGGGTCGATCGTCGACCGCGCCATGTTCCACTCCGACAACGCCTATTACCTGGGCGATGCCACCGTGCACGGCCACCGCTGCAAGACCAACACCGCCTCCAACACCGCCTACCGCGGCTTCGGCGGCCCACAGGGGATGGTCGCCATCGAACAGGTGATGGACCACATCGCCCGCCACCTGGGCCGCGACCCGCTGGCCGTGCGCAAGGCCAACTATTACGGCAAGACCGAGCGTAACGTCACCCACTACTACCAGACCGTCGAGCACAACATGCTCGAGGAAATGACCGCCGAGCTCGAAGCCAGCAGCGACTACGCCGAACGCCGCGAGTCGATCCGCCGCTTCAACGCCAACAGCCCGGTCCTGAAGAAGGGCCTGGCGCTGACGCCGGTCAAGTTCGGTATCTCGTTCACCGCCACCTTCCTCAACCAGGCCGGCGCGCTGATCCACATCTACACCGACGGCAGCATCCACCTGAACCACGGCGGCACCGAGATGGGCCAGGGCCTGAACACCAAGGTGGCACAGGTGGTGGCGCAGGTCTTCCAGGTCGATTTCAGCCGCATCCAGATCACCGCCACCAACACCGACAAGGTGCCAAACACCTCGCCGACTGCTGCCTCCAGCGGTGCCGACCTGAACGGCAAGGCCGCCCAGAACGCCGCCGAGATCCTCAAGAAGCGCCTCACCGAATTTGCCGCACGGCACTATCAGGTGACCGAGGAAGACGTCGAGTTCCGAAACGGCCATGTGCGTGTACGCGACCAGATCGTCAGCTTCGAGCAGTTGGTGCAGCAGGCCTACTTTGGCCAGGTATCGCTGTCGAGCACCGGTTTCTACCGCACGCCGAAGATCTACTACGACCGCAGCCAGGCGCGCGGCCGGCCGTTCTACTACTTCGCCTTTGGCGCTGCCTGCGTGGAAGTGATCGTCGATACCCTGACCGGCGAGTACAAGATGCTGCGCGCCGACATCCTGCATGACGTGGGTGACTCGCTGAACCCGGCCATCGACATCGGTCAGGTCGAAGGCGGTTTCATCCAGGGCATGGGCTGGCTGACCACCGAAGAGCTGGTGTGGAACGCCAAGGGCAAGCTGATGACCAACGGCCCGGCCAGCTACAAGATCCCGGCGGTTGCCGACATGCCGCTGGACCTGCGGGTGAAGCTGGTGGAGAACCGCAAGAACCCGGAAGACACGGTGTTCCACTCCAAGGCCGTGGGCGAGCCACCGTTCATGCTCGGCATCGCCGCCTGGTGCGCGCTCAAGGATGCCGTGGCCAGCATCGCCGACTATCGCGTGCAGCCGAACATCGACGCGCCGGCGACACCGGAGCGGGTGTTGTGGGGTTGTGAGCAGATGCGCAAGGCGGTGGCTGCAGCACAGCCTGCCGAGCCGGAACTGGAAACCGTCACCCAGTAATACTGCAGGCCCACTTTTTTGTGGGAGCGGCCTTGTGTCGCGAAAGGGTCGCGAAGCGGCCCCAGGATCTTTGCCACAACATAGAGTTTTGGGGCTGCTGCGCAGCCCTTTCGCGACACAAGGCCGCTCCCACAAAAAGCGGACCGGGTTGATCTGAAGAGGATCTGAATCATGCACCAATGGATCAACGCCCTCGCCGACCATCAGTCCCGCGGCGAAGCCTGCGTGCTGGTGACCATCATCGAGGAACGCGGCTCGACCCCGCGCAACGCCGGCTCGAAGATGGTCGTCAGCGCCACCGGCCTGTTCGACACCATCGGCGGCGGCCATCTGGAATACAAGGCCCTGCACATCGCCCGGCAGATGCTCGAGGAACACCGCAGCACCCCGCACCTGGAGCGTTTCAGCCTCGGTGCCAGCCTCGGCCAGTGCTGCGGCGGCGCCACCGTGCTGCTGTTCGAGCCGATGGCCGCGGTGCAGGCGCAGATTGCCGTGTTCGGCGCGGGCCATGTCGGCCGCGCTCTGGTACCCTTGCTCGCCGCGCTGCCCTGCCGGGTGCGCTGGATCGACTCGCGTGAACAGGAATTCCCCGAATTCATCCCCAACGGGGTAAGCAAGGTCGTCAGTGAGGAACCGGTCGACGAAGTCGCGGACCTGCCGCCAGGCAGCTACTGCATCGTCATGACCCACAACCACCAGCTCGACCTGGAACTGACCGCCGCCATTCTCAAGCGCAATGATTTCACCTGGTTCGGCCTGATCGGCTCGAAGACCAAACGGGTCAAGTTCGAGCACCGCCTGCGCGAGCGCGGCTACGACGATGCCGTACTGGCGCGCATGCGCTGCCCGATGGGCCTGCCCGAGGTCAAGGGCAAGCTGCCGATCGAGATTGCCGTGTCCATCGCCGGCGAAATCATTGCCACCTACAACGCCTGCTTCGGCCAGCACGACGCTGCCGCCAACGCCGGCCCCATTGCCCAGTTGCTGCCGCCCTCCCGGCGCAGCCAAGCCATTTGACGAGTGTGTTATGACCGTTACCCGCAAAGCCTACCGTGCCGCCATCCTGCACAGCATCGCCGACCCGGCCGAGGTAGGCCTGGACGCTTCCCATGAGTACTTCGAGGACGGCCTGCTGGTGATCGACGATGGCCGCATCAGTGCCGTCGGCCCTGCCAGCGAGCTGCTGCCAAGCCTGGCAGCCGACATCGAAGTGGTGCATTACCAGGACGCCCTGATCACCCCGGGCTTCATCGATACCCACATCCATTTCCCGCAGACCGGCATGATCGGTTCCTACGGCGAACAGCTGCTGGACTGGCTCAACACTTACACCTTCCCCTGCGAGAAGCAGTTCGCCGACAAGGATCACGCCGACAAGGTGGCGAAGATCTTCCTCAAGGAACTGCTGCGCAACGGCACCACCACCGCCCTGGTGTTTGGCAGCGTGCACCCGCAGTCGGTCAATGCCCTGTTCGAAGAAGCCGAGCGCCTGGACCTGCGGATGATCGCAGGCAAGGTCATGATGGATCGCAACGCCCCGGACTACCTGACCGACACTGCCGAGTCCGGCTACACCCAGAGCAAGCAGCTGATCGAACGCTGGCACGGCAAGGGCCGCCTGCACTACGCGGTGACCCCGCGCTTCGCCCCGACCAGCACACCAGAACAACTGGCCTTGGCCGGTCAGTTGCTGAAGGAATATCCAGGGCTGTACATGCACACCCACCTGTCCGAGAACCTCAAGGAAATTGACTGGGTAAAAGAGCTGTTCCCCGAGCAAAAAGGCTACCTGGACGTCTATGACCACTTCGAGCTGCTCAGCGAGCGCTCGGTGTTCGCCCACGGTGTGCACCTGTGCGACAGCGAATGCCAGCGCCTGGCCGAAACCGGTTCGGCCGTGGCGTTCTGCCCGACCTCCAACCTGTTCCTCGGCAGCGGCCTGTTCAACCTGCCCCAGGCCGAGCGCTTCAAGGTCAATGTGGGCCTGGGCACCGACGTCGGCGCCGGCACCAGCTTCTCGCTGCTCAACACCCTGAACGAGGCTTACAAGGTGATGCAGCTGCAAGGCGCGCGCCTGCACCCTTACAAATCGCTGTACCTGGCCACCCTCGGTGGCGCTCGCGCACTGCGCCTGGACGACCGTATCGGCAGCCTGCGCCCAGGCAACGATGCCGACTTCGTGGTGCTCGACTACAAGGCCACGCCGCTACTGGACTACCGCATTCAGCAGTCCAGCAGCATCGAAGAGACCCTGTTCGTGCTGACCACCCTGGGCGACGACCGCACCGTGCGCGAAACCTACGCTGCTGGGCGCTGCGTGCATCAGCGCTAAGGCTCTTTCGCCAGGCCCCGGTACAGCGCGCCGCCGATCGCAGCCCCGATCAGCGGCGCCACCCAGAACAGCCAAAGCTGCTGCAGGGCCCAGCCACCGACGAACAAGGCCGGCCCCGTGCTGCGCGCGGGGTTGACCGAGGTATTGGTCACCGGGATCGAGATCAGGTGGATCAGGGTCAGGGCCAGGCCGATGGCAATCGGCGCGAAGCCTGCCGGGGCACGGGCATCGGTGGCGCCCATGATCACCACCAGGAACATCGCCGTCATCACCACTTCACTGACAAAGCCCGCCCCCAGCGAATAGCCGCCGGGCGAATGATCGGCGTAGCCGTTCGAGGCCAGGCCCGATGACAGCTCGAAGCCGGCCTTGCCGCTGGCGATGAAGTAGATCACCGCAGCTGCCAGAATCGCGCCGATCACTTGGGCGATGACGTAGGGCAGCAACTCCTTGGCAGGGAAGCGCCCGCCCACCACCAGCCCGAACGACACGGCGGGGTTGAGGTGACAGCCGGAGATATGACCGATGGCGAACGCCATGGTCAGCACGGTGAGCCCGAAAGCGAAAGCGACACCGAGCACGCCGATGCCGACGGGAGAACTGGCTGCAAGTACGGCACTGCCGCAGCCACCAAGAACCAACCAGAAGGTGCCGACCAGCTCGGCCCCCATCCGTGTACCCAGAGACATGGTCATCGACCTTTCCTCAAGTAGTGGAACGCAATGGATGCGCAAGCCCAACTGCTTGATGAAGGTTTGCTCACAAAAATTTAGCAGACCTTTGGCTGATGGCCAGTAACGGCATGAGGCCGCTTCGCGCCCCATCGCCGGCAAGCACGGTTCTCACAAGGATGCGCTATCCCTGTGAGCTGCGCTTGCCGGCGATGGGGCGCGAAGCGGCCCTCAAATGACTCAGGCAAACGATCAACCCTTGGCGGAAGCCTTGGGCTTTTTCAGCAAGTGCGAGAACACGGCGTGAAGGTCGTCCGAGGCACTCTCGTCGTCCAGGTTCAGCTTGCTGTCGATGTGGTCCATGTGGTGCATCATCAGGCTCACCGCCTGCTCCGCATCGCGCGCCTCGATGGCATCGATCAACTGCATGTGCTCGTCATAGGAGCAATGCGAACGGGTGCCGCTCTCATACTGGGCGATGATCAGCGAAGTCTGCGATACCAGGCTGCGCTGGAAGCTGACCAGCGGGGCGTTGCCTGCGGCTTCGGCGAGCTTCAGGTGGAACTCGCCGGAAAGACGGATACCGGCGCCGCGGTCGCCACGGGAGAAGCTGTCGCGCTCCTCGCGCACCATCTGACGCAGTTCGTTGAGCTGCTCCAGGGAGGCATGCTGCACGGCCAGTTCGGTGATGGCGCGTTCGACCATGCGCCGCGAGAAGAACACCTGGCGCGCCTCTTCTACCGTCGGGCTGGCCACCACGGCGCCGCGGTTAGGCCGCAGCAGCACCACGCTTTCGTGGGCCAGGCGCGACAGGGCGCGGCGAATGATGGTGCGGCTGACGCCAAAGATCTCGCCCAGCGCTTCCTCGCTCAACTTGGTGCCCGGCGCCAATCGCTGCTCGAGGATCGCCTCGAAAATATGCGCGTAGACGATGTCGTCCTGGGTACCACTGCGGCCGGCCTTGCCAGTGCGCGCAGGTTTTTTCAGAGGTTGCAGCTGTTCGTTCATGGGCTCTCGAGGCACGAAGAGAAAGTATGGCGCCATTGTACACAGGCTGAGGCGATTCCGCAGGGGGCGTTTTACCTATATAGCCGTTGTACGACGCATTGCGCACACAAAAGATAAAACATTATTTGCATTCTTTGTACACAAAAGCATAATCCACCCAGCAACTTCTTGACCCGTGAGTCAACAAAGCGCGTCAGACGTCTGCCTTCCCTCGTGGAGCCACCAAGTGCATTGCTCAGGACCCTGGCTCCAACAACAACAAGAAAGACTTGAGGAGTACTCGCTGTGGAAAGCCGCAAATCCGAAGCACCTACGCTGGATCTCGCGCCACCGCTCGAAACGAGTTGGCTGGAGCGGATTTTCAAACTCAAGCAACACGGCAGCACTGTCAGAACCGAACTGATCGCCGGGGTGACCACCTTCATCACCATGGCATACATCATCTTCGTCAACCCCAACATCATGGCCGACGCCGGCATCGACCATGGTGCCGCTTTCGTCGCCACCTGCATCGCCGCCGCGCTGGGCTGCCTGCTGATGGGCCTGTACGCCAACTGGCCGGTGGGCCTGGCGCCGGGCATGGGGCTTAACGCGTTCTTTACCTACACCGTGGTCGGCACCATGGGCTACAACTGGGAAACTGCGCTGGGGGCGGTGTTCGTCTCGGGCGTGCTGTTCATGTTCCTGACTTTGTCGAAAGTGCGCGAATGGCTGCTGAACAGCATCCCGGTCAGCCTGCGCCATGCCATGGGGGCCGGCGTCGGATTGTTTCTCGGGCTGATCGGCCTGAAAACCGCCGGCATCATCGTCGACAGCCCGGCCACGCTGATCAAGCTGGGCTCGCTGCATGAGCCAGGGCCGCTGCTGGCGGCGGTGTGCTTCCTGCTGATCGCCATCCTCAGCTACAAACGGGTGTTCGGCGCAATCCTGATCAGCATCATCGGCGTCACCCTTGCTGGCTGGGGCCTGGGGCTAGTGAAGTTCGGCGGGGTGATGTCGATGCCGCCGAGCCTGGCGCCAACCTGGATGGCCATGGACGTGGCCGGCGTGTTCAACGTCAGCATGATCAGCGTGGTGCTGGCGTTTCTGTTCGTGCACATGTTCGACACTGCCGGCACGCTGATGGGCGTGGCACAGCGGGCGAATCTGGTAGCGCCGGACGGGCGCATCGAGAACCTGTCACGGGCATTGAAGGCCGACAGTGCTTCGAGCGTGTTCGGCGCCGTGGTCGGTGTACCGCCAGTCACCAGCTATGTCGAAAGTGCTGCGGGTGTGGCCGCAGGTGGCCGAACCGGCCTGACGGCTGTGGTGGTGGGCATCCTGTTCATCGCCGCGATGTTCTTCGCACCATTGGCTGGAATGATCCCGGCTTACGCGACTGCCGGTGCGCTGATCTATGTGGCGATGTTGATGATGGGCAGCATGGCGCACATTCATTGGGACGAAGCCACCGACAGCATTCCGGCGATCGTCACGGTGATCATGATGCCGCTGACCTTCTCGGTCGCCGACGGTATTGCCCTGGGCTTCATCAGCTATGTGGCATTGAAGGCAGGTACCGGCAAGTACAAGGAAATCTCCGCCAGCCTGTGGGTGCTTTGCGCGATCTTCATTGCCAAGTTCGTGTTCCTCTGAACCCTCACTGCACCAACCAAGGGCGCTTCGGCGCCCTTTCTTTTATTGGCTGCGCATGACGGCGCGTGTAGGAGCGGCCTTGTGTCGCGAAAGGGCCGCAAGGCGGCCCCTGCGGTTCATGCTGCGAAGCTGAGATCTCGTGGGCGCTGCGCACCCGGTTCGCGACACAAGGCCGCTCCTGCAACAATGCAGACCGGCTGCCAACGATAAACAGCAGACGAAAAAAAGCCCGCCAGTGTGAGAGCGGGCCAAAGGACCTACGAAGATTCTTCTAGCGACCAACTAGCTTCCGCGGTAGGTCGAATAGCTGTACGGCGAGATCAGCAGCGGCACGTGGTAGTGCTCCTGCTTTTCATCGATGCCGAAACGCAACACGACAACATCAAGAAACGCCGCATCCGGCAGCTGCACGCCGCGGGCACGGTAATAGGCGCCAGCACTGAACTGCAGCTGGTAGACGCCGGTACGGTAGTCGTCACCTTGCAGCAGCGGCGCGTCGACGCGGCCATCGCTGTTGGTCAGGGCAGTGTTCACCAGCTCCAGCTGCTGGCCTTCGACGCGGTACAGCTCGACCTTGATCGAGCTGCCTGGGCAGCCATGCGCGGCATCCAGTACGTGTGTGGTCAAACGTCCCATCTGCTTGTCGCCTCTTGTTCAATCTATGGGCAAAAAATACACAGCTAACGCCCCGGCTTGGGGCCTGCGATGTGCGGGAATGACGCCATTAAGACATTTCATCGCCAGATTGTACACAATTTTTTAATCCCTTCCGTCGCAGCCCCGACAAACCGGCCACCAGTCGCAAATACAGGCGCTGTGCAGAGCCTGACGTCATTAACTGACCAATCAGGCAGGTTTCTTGCAATACATTCTCATGCGACAAAAGGGAAGAAATGCGGAAAAACAGGCTTACAAAAGATTTCAGAAGTTGTATACAATCAGCCCATCCGGTGGTGCGACATCCCGACGCGGCCCGCCCACCCCCGCACAAACGCACAAGAAGGAAGACTGCAGTGAGCGCTGACTACCCTCGCGACCTGATCGGTTACGGCAACAACCCTCCTCACCCGCAATGGCCGGGCAACGCTCGCATCGCGCTGTCTTTCGTCCTCAACTACGAGGAAGGCGGCGAACGCAACATCCTGCACGGTGACAAAGAGTCCGAAGCCTTCCTGTCCGAGATGGTAGCCGCCCAGCCGCTGCAGGGTGCGCGCAACATGAGCATGGAATCGCTGTACGAATACGGCAGCCGTGCCGGTGTGTGGCGCCTGCTCAAGCTGTTCAAGGACAGCGGCGTCCCCCTGACCATCTTCGCCGTGGCCATGGCCGCCCAGCGCCACCCCGACGTGATCCGCGCCATGGCCGAAGCCGGCCACGAGATCTGCAGCCACGGCTACCGCTGGATCGACTACCAGAACATGGACGAGGCCCAGGAGCGCGAGCACATGCTCGAAGCCATCCGCATCCTCACCGAACTCACCGGTGAACGCCCGGTGGGCTGGTACACCGGCCGCACCGGCCCGAACACCCGCCGCCTGGTCATGGAGGAAGGTGGCTTCCTGTATGACAGCGACACCTATGACGACGACCTGCCCTACTGGGAGCCGAACAACCCGACCGGCAAGCCACACCTGGTGATCCCTTACACCCTGGACACCAACGACATGCGCTTCACCCAGGTACAGGGCTTCAACTGCGGCGAGCAGTTCTTCCAGTACCTGAAAGACGCCTTCGACGTGCTGTACGCCGAAGGTGCCGAAGCGCCGAAGATGCTTTCGATCGGCCTGCACTGCCGCCTGGTTGGCCGCCCGGCACGCCTGGCTGCGCTCAAGCGCTTCGTCGATTACGCCAAGAGCCACGACCAGGTCTGGTTCGCCCGTCGCGTGGACATCGCCCGCCACTGGCACGCCACCCACCCGTACAAGAAAGAGAACGCCTGATGACCGCCTTCAAAACCCTCAAGCCCTCCACCCTGGACCGTGACGCCTTCGTCAAGGTTTTCGCCGACATCTACGAGCACTCGCCGTGGGTCGCCGAAAAAGCCTACGACCTGGGCCAGCTGGGTGAACTGGACGAGATCGAGGCGCTGCACCAGCGCATGAGCGACATCCTGCTCAGCGCCAACCACGCCTCCCAACTGGCGCTGATCAACGCTCACCCGGATTTGGCCGGCAAGGCCGCCATCCAGGGCGAGCTGACCGAATCGAGCACCAACGAGCAGGCCGGCGCCGGCATCCACCAGTGCACCGCCGAAGAGTTCGCCCGCTTCACCGAGCTGAACGACGCCTACAAGGCCAAGTTCCAGTTCCCGTTCATCATGGCGGTGAAGGGCAGCAACCGGCACCAGATCCTCGCTTCCTTTGAAAAGCGCATCCACAACGATGCCGATGCCGAGTTCAAGGAAGCCTTGGCGCAGATCAACCTGATCGCCCTGTTCCGCCTGCTGCAGCTGTAAGCGACAGCCGAACCCTATTTTAGAAAAACGAACAATAGAAGAGATAACCGCATGCGCACCCTGATGATCGAGCCCCTGACCAAAGAAGCCTTCGCCCCCTTCGGAGACGTGATCGAAACCGACGGCAGCGACCACTTCATGATCAACAACGGCTCGACCATGCGCTTCCACAAGCTCGCCACGGTCGAGACCGCCGAGCCTGAAGACAAGGCGATCATCAGCATCTTCCGCGCCGACGCGCAGGACATGCCGCTGACCGTGCGCATGCTGGAACGCCATCCGCTGGGCAGCCAGGCTTTCATTCCGCTGCTCGGCAACCCCTTTCTGATCGTGGTCGCGCCGGTTGGCGATGCACCTGTATCAGGCTTGGTCCGTGCCTTCCGCAGTAATGGCAGGCAGGGCGTTAATTACCATCGCGGCGTGTGGCACCACCCGGTGCTGACGATCGAAAAGCGGGATGATTTCCTGGTGGTTGATCGCAGTGGTTCTGGCAACAACTGCGATGAGCATTACTTCACCGAGGAACAGATGCTGATCCTCAATCCCCACCAATAAGAAAAGGTCAGTCATCCTTCTCGGTGACTGGCAGAGGTACATACTGTGGAAGCACACCTTCACGAATGGCTGAACCTGAGCATTCGCTGGGTTCACATGATCACCGGTGTCGCCTGGATCGGTGCATCGTTCTACTTCGTCTGGCTGGAGAACCACCTGAACCGAAGCAACCCGCGCGATGGGTTGTCGGGTGATCTCTGGGCGATTCACGGCGGTGGTATCTACCACCTGGAGAAATACAAGCTCGCACCCCCGAAAATGCCCGAGAACCTGCACTGGTTCAAATGGGAAGCCTACTTCACCTGGATGTCCGGTATCGCCCTGCTGTGCGTGGTGTTCTACTGGAACCCGAGCCTGTACCTGCTGGCACCCGGCAGCACCCTGAGCGGTGCCGAAGGCGTGGCCATCGGTATCGGTTCGCTGGTCGCCGGCTGGTTCATCTACGACTTCCTGTGCGACTCGCCGCTGGGCAAGCACCCTGCCCTGCTCGGTGCCGTGCTGTTCGTCCTGATCATCGCTGCCTGCTTCGGCTTCAGCCTGGTGTTCAGCGGCCGCGGTGCGTACCTGCACACCGGCGCGATCATCGGCACCATCATGGTCGGTAACGTGTTCCGCATCATCATGCCGGCCCAGCGCCAGCTGGTGGCGGCGATCGAGAACAACCAGACTCCGGACCCGGTACTGCCGGCCAAGGGCCTGCTGCGCTCGCGTCACAACAACTACTTCACCCTGCCGGTGCTGTTCATCATGATCAGCAACCACTTCCCGAGCACCTACGGTAGCCAGTACAACTGGCTGATCCTGGCGGGTATCGCAGTAGCCGCGGTTCTGATCCGCCACTACTTCAACACCCGCCACGACAGCAACAAGTACGCCTGGACCCTGCCGGTCGGCGCTCTGGCGATGATCTGCCTGGCCTATGTCACCGGTCCGAAGCCGATGGCAGTCAGCCCTGAGCAGGCCGCGGCGAAGGTCGAGTACCAGCCGCTGCCGGCCACCGCCGTAGGTGGCAAGACCGCTGCCGAGCTGCGCGCCGAGGAAGCCGCCAAGGCCGCCGAAGCACCAGCCGCACCAGCCGAAGCTCCGGCCCAGGCGACCGCACAGGCTGCCGGTGGCGACTTCGACAAGATCCACAAAGTCATCCAGGAACGCTGCAGCGTGTGCCACTCGTCGAAACCGACCAGCCCACTGTTCAGCGCAGCACCTGCCGGCGTGATGTTCGACACCCCGCAGCAGATCCAGGCCCAGGCCGCGCGCATTCAGGCGCAAGCGGTCGCCAGCCAGATCATGCCGCTGGGCAACATCACCCAGATGACCGCCGAAGAGCGCAAGCTCGTCGGTGACTGGATCGCCAAAGGCGCTCAGGTCAACTGATCCACCCTCTCCTGCCAGGGCGTCCGCGCGCCCTGACGGGGGCGGCCTTGCGCCGCGAAGAGGCCGGTACCCCCGGCCTCGCCCTTTACAGATTCATGCAACAAGCAAGCATCGAGCGTTCGACTGCATGCGGGAACCCCAGGCTGCCTCCAACGGGCCTGCCGTATGCGACTGGCGCTTGGATCCGAGAATAAAAACAAAACTCGAGGTGCTGCATGTCCGAGTCACGCAAGGCGTACATTCCAGTTGCGCCGCCGCGACAGCCTCTGCCCCTGTTCCAACTGATCCTGGTTGGCCTGCAACATGTACTGCTGATGTACGGGGGTGCGATTGCCGTCCCTCTGATCATCGGCCAGGCCGCTGGTTTGTCTCGTGAAGAAGTCGCTTTCCTGATCAACGCCGACCTGCTGGTCGCCGGTGTCGCCACCATCATCCAGTCGTTCGGTATCGGCCCGGTCGGGATCCGCATGCCGGTGATGATGGGTGCCAGCTTCGCTGCCGTCGGCAGCATGGTGGCCATGGCCGGCATGCCGGGCGTAGGCCTGCAGGGGATTTTCGGCGCAACCATCGCTGCCGGGTTCTTCGGCATGCTGATCGCGCCGTTCATGTCCAAGGTCGTACGTTTCTTCCCACCACTGGTCACCGGTACGGTGATCACCTCGATTGGCCTGTCGCTGTTCCCGGTGGCGGTCAACTGGGCCGGTGGTGGCCAAGACGCAACGACCTTCGGTTCGCCGATCTACCTGATGGTGGCTGGCCTGGTACTGGCAGTCATCCTGTTGATCAACCGCTTCATGCGCGGCTTCTGGGTCAACGTCTCGGTCCTGGTGGGCATGGGCCTGGGCTACATCCTGGCCGGTTCCATCGGCATGGTCGACCTGTCTGGCCTGAGCGACACACCGTGGCTGCAAGTGGTCACCCCACTGCACTTCGGCATGCCGACCTTCAGCCTGGCGCCGATCCTGTCGATGTGCCTGGTGGTAGTGATCATCTTCGTCGAGTCCACCGGCATGTTCCTCGCCCTGGGCAAGGTGACTGATCGCGAAGTTACCCCGGGGATGCTGCGTCGCGGCCTGTTGTGCGATGCCGGCGCGTCGTTCATCGCCGGTTTCTTCAACACCTTCACCCACTCCTCGTTCGCCCAGAACATCGGCCTGGTGCAGATGACTGGCGTGCGTTGCCGTTACGTCACGGTAACGGCGGGTGCACTGCTGATCGTGCTCAGCCTGCTGCCAAAGGCGGCCTTCCTGATCGCCTCGATCCCGCCCGCAGTACTGGGCGGCGCGTCCATTGCCATGTTCGGCATGGTCACCGCCACCGGGATCAAGATTCTCCAGGAAGCCGACATTGGCGACCGCCGCAACCAGTTGCTGGTGGCGGTGAGCGTCGGCTTTGGCCTGATCCCTGTGGTCAAGCCGGAGTTCTTCGCGCAGATGCCGCAGTGGATGGAACCCATCACCCACAGCGGGATCGCCATGGCCACGGTCAGTGCCCTGGTGCTCAACGTGCTGTTCAACATCCTCGGTGGTGCCGAGCGCGCCGTGCATAACGACGCCTGCCACCAGCATTGAGCCTCAGGCGGGGCGGCGCAGTTTGCCGCCCCTGCTCATATTCCGCAGTAACCGCTTTACCGTCGACCCGCCGGAATGGGCCGCTCGGGGCGCCTGCGCGCCGAAAAAACCGCCAACAAAAACAATAAGTCCGGGAATCACAACATGAAGCGCATCACCTCGTCCCTGCTGCTGGGCAGCAGCCTGCTGGCCACCCTCCCCGCCCATGCAGGCGATTGGCTGCTGTGGCACGGCGAAAGCCTGACGTACTTGTACGGCAAGGACTTCAAGATCAACCCCGATATCCAGCAGACCATTACCTTCGAGCACGCCAACAAATGGAAGTACGGCGACACGTTCTTCTTCGTCGACAAGATTTTCTACAACGGCAAGGCTGACCGCAGCAAAGGCGAGGACACCTATTACGGCGAGTTCAGCCCACGCCTGTCGTTCGGCAAGATCCTCGACCGCAAGCTGGCCTTCGGCCCGGTCAAGGACGTGCTGCTGGCGATGACCTACGAACGTGGCGAAGGCGACAACGAGGCCTACCTGATCGGCCCCGGCTTCGACCTGGACATTCCCGGCTTCAACTACTTCACCCTCAACTTCTACATGCGCCAGACCGAAGGCGGCCGCCCCGGTGACGACGTCTGGCAGATCACCCCCGGCTGGTCCTACACCATCCCTGTGGGCAAATCCGACATTCTGATCGACGGTTACATGGACTGGGTTCCGGACAACGACCAGAACAGCCGTGGCACCTACCACGCCAACCTGCACTTCAACCCTCAGGTCAAGTATGACCTGGGCAAGGCCCTGAACCTCGGTGCCAAGCAGCTCTATGTCGGCTTCGAATACAGCTACTGGAAAGACAAGTACGGCATCGACAGCCGCGGCAACCTGGAGAGCAATCAGAGTGTCGCCAGCGCGCTGATCAAGGTACATTTCTGAAAACCTGATCAAACGCCCAGGTTTGAATCACTGTGCTCCAGGACGGAGCACTTGAGGCGCGGCGCGCAAGCCAGTAATCTGCGCGCCCCCTCGATCAGGGCAGGAAGGATTCTGCCTGCGTTTACTGACCGCTCAGTCAATGAATTCGGGCGGTTGGCCAACGTGTTGCCAGCCTGAAACACCCATTTTCATCCGTTCAGAACGAGTCGAGCAGGAAGGTAGCAGCTAACCCCGAAAAGTTGGCGCAGCTCTTGCCAAACAACTGTGGCCAATCGAAAAAAGCTGACTCAAAAGACAACAAAAGCGCCTGTACCGAGCGCTGACAACAGATCAATCAAGGGAGCGACACTCGCAATGCGTACCATCAATAGCCTGATTCTCGCGGGCGGCCTGCTGGCCTGCGGCACCACCTTCGCCGGCGACCTGCTGCAGTGGCAGAACAACAGCCTCACCTACCTGTGGGGCAAGAATTTCAAGGTCAACCCGGATACTCAGCAAACCTTCACCTTCGAGCATGCCGATGGCTGGAAGTACGGCGACAACTTCTTCTTCGTCGACAAGATCTTCTATCAGGGCAAGAAAGACGCCAGCAACGGCCCGAACACCTACTACGGCGAATTCAGCCCGCGCCTGTCATTCGGCAAGATCTTCGACCAGAAGCTCGAGTTCGGCCCGGTCAAGGACGTGCTGCTGGCCGCGACCTACGAATTTGGCGAGGGTGATGTCGAGTCGTACCTGATCGGCCCTGGCTTCGACCTGAACATTCCGGGCTTCGACTACTTCCAGCTGAACTTCTACAACCGCATCCCTGACGGCAGCCGCGCGGGCAAGAATGTCTGGCAGATCACCCCGGTCTGGTCCTACACCATCCCGGTCGGCGACTCTGACGTGCTGATCGACGGTTTCATGGACTGGGTGGTCGACAACGACGAGAACCGTCACGGCACCTACCACGCCAACCTGCACTTCAACCCGCAGATCAAGTACGACCTGGGCAAGGCGTTGCACCTGGGCGAGAAGCAGCTGTATGTGGGTGTCGAGTACGACTACTGGAAGAACAAGTACGGCATCAAGGACAGCGATGCCTTCACCACCGACCAGAACACCATGAGTTTGCTGGTGAAAGTACACTTCTGATCGGCTGAAGCGTGACAGCGCCGTTATCTGACGGCGCCGTCATGATTATGGCTTGTAAGTTTAAACTTACAGCTTTTTAAGATTTATCTTACTCGCAACGAAAATTGCCTTATAGGTCAAAAATATGACCGCTGGCAGCAGCATCCCAAACATCAGCAAGATCATCTCCACTTCGTGGTGTGGGATGACCCGAAAAATATCAAGCACCAGCACTGCCGCATTGAGTGTCAATGCCAGGCCGAACATCGCACAGCACTTGTAAAGGGCCTGAGCGTCGGCGCTGCGCAGCAGGAAGCCGAAGCCCAAAGCCCCCCACGCCAACGCCGTGAGCAGGTAGAGCGCCAGGTGGTAGGCGTCGTAAGTCAGTACACCGAACATGTGAAGTTCCCCTTCCGACCAAATCTGAAATGGCAAGTTACGACTATAAAGCCAGCGCCCTCGCGTGCACCGCGAAATTTTGACATTTTTTTGCAAACTTTCGACTAAACTCGTCGCCCTCGCACAACCAATAAAGAAAACAGGCCAACTTGATGCGCACTCCCCTCGCCGCGCCATGGCGCTACCTGCTGCTGCTCTGCTCAACCTGGTTCGGCATCTTCCTGCTGACACGCTTAATATTGCTGGTGACGCATCTCTACGAGGTCAGCGGCAATTACTTCTCGATCTTCTTCGACGGGGCCATCTACGACCTGAGCTTCCTTATCTACACGGCCCTGCCACTGGGTGTGTACCTGGTGCTGTGCCCGGACAGGTTGTGGCGCTCGCGTGCCCATCGCTGGCTGCTCGGCGGCTTGCTTGTGGTCAGCCTGTTCGTGATGCTGTTCGTCGCCGTGGCCGAGTGGCTGTTCTGGGACGAGTTCGGCGTACGCTTCAACTTCATCGCCGTCGACTACCTGGTCTATTCCAAGGAAGTGCTGGATAACATCCGCGAGTCCTACCCACTGCCAGCTCTGCTCAGTGGCATTGCGGTAGCCGCAATCCTGCTCGCACTGGTGCTGCGCAAGCCACTGGCGCAAGCACTCAGCGGCCCCGGCGCCACCCTGCGCCAGCGCCTGTCAGGGCTGGCCGTGCTGGCGGTGCTGGTCGGCCTGAACATCCTGGTGATCGATCAGCAGTTCCCACGCGGCCAGGGCGGCAACGCCTACCAGCGCGAGCTGGCCAGCAACGGCCCGTACCAGTTCTTTGCCGCCTTCCGCAACAACGAACTGGACTACACCCAGTTCTACGCCAGCCTTGGCGCTGGCGAAGTCGGCGCGCAGATGCACCAGGAACTTGCCGAACCCAATGCCCGCTTCCAGGGCCAGGAACCCCAGGACATCCGCCGCCACATCAGCGCCAGCGGTGAGCAGCGCACGCCGAACATCATCCTGGTGACCATCGAGAGCTTCAGCGCCAAGTACATGGGCAGCAACGGCGATTCGCGCAACCTCACGCCGAACCTCGACGCCCTGCGCCGCGAAAGCCTGTACTTCAACAATTTCTACGCCACCGGTACCCGTACCGACCGCGGCCTGGAAGCCATCACCCTGTCGATCCCGCCCACCCCGGGCCGTTCGATCGTCAAGCGCATCGGCCGCGAAAGCGGCTACGCCAGCCTTGGCCAGCAACTCACCGCCAAAGGCTACGACGCTGTGTTCGTCTACGGCGGGCGCGGCTACTTCGACAACATGAACGCCTTCTTCAGCGGCAACGGCTACCGCATCGTCGACCAGAGCAGCGTCGATGAAAGCGAAATCAGCTTCAAGAACGCCTGGGGCATGGCCGACGAGGACCTGTACCGGCAGACCCTCAAGCTGGCCGATGCCAATTACGCCCAGCAAAAGCCGTTCTTCCTGCAACTGATGACCACCTCGAACCACCGCCCCTACACCTACCCGGACGGCCGCATCGACATCCCGTCAGGCGACGGCCGCGAAGGCGCGGTGAAGTACACCGACCACGCCATCGCGCAGTTCCTCAAGGACGCCAAGGGCAAGCCGTGGTTCGACAACACCCTGTTCATCTTTGTCGCTGACCACACGGCCGGTAGTGCCGGGGTCGAGGACCTGCCGGTGAACAACTATCAGATCCCGCTGTGGATCTATGCACCGAAAATGATCGAGCCCCGCGAAGACGCCAAGCTGGCCAGCCAGATCGACCTGGCGCCTACCCTGCTGGGCCTGCTCAACTTCGACTACACCTCGACCTTCTTCGGTCGCGACCTGCTCAAAGAAGACGACCTGCCGCCACGTGTGCTGATCGGCAACTACCAGCACCTGGGGCTGTTCGACGGCAACAACCTGGCCATCCTCAGCCCGCGGGGCGGCATGCGTGTGCATGAGGATGCCCTGGGCAAGAGCCATGAAACCACGGTAACCAGCGACAACCCGCTGATTCGCCGGGCGATCGCCTACTACCAGAGCGCCGCCTACGGCTTCAGCCAAGGCTTGCTGGCCTGGAAGCCAGAGCAGCAGAGCGTCAAGACCGAAAACTGATCACGATGGATGGCACCGGCTCCGCCGGTGTTCGCGGGCAAGTCGGGTCGCCGCACCGCCCACAGGAATCGCGCATGCCCTGAAGCTAGCGCTAAACCTGTGGGAGCGGCGGTGCGGCGACCCGACTTGCCCGCGAACCGGGGCGAAGCCCCGGCCATGCAGCCTCAGCTGGCCGGGCGAACCATGCGCCACACTTTCCCCGCAACAGCCACCACCGCCAGCACCACGGCTCCGGCCAGCACACCGGCCACACCATTGAGCAGGCCGCTGGTCAGCGCCCCTCCGCGCCCTTCGCTGAACGCCTCGACTGCATGATGCAGAGGCGCTACCCCGTGTACCAGGATCCCGCCACCGACCAGGAACATCGCTGCAGTGCCGATCACTGACAAGCTCTTCATCATGTAGGGCGCAGCACGCAGGATGCCGTTGCCGACCGTACGGGCCAGGCTTGAAGACTTCTGGGTCATCCACAGCCCCAGGTCGTCGAGTTTGACGATACCGCCCACCAGCCCATACACACCGATGGTCATGACCACCGCAATGCCCGACAGCACGATGATCTGCTGCGTCAGCGGCGAATCGGCGACGATGCCCAGGGTAATGGCGATGATTTCAGCGGACAGGATGAAGTCGGTCCGCACCGCGCCCTTGATCTTGGCTTTCTCGAACGCCACCAGGTCGACATTGGCATCGGCCACCGCTTCCTTGCGCGCCTCGTGCTGGAGTTCGTCTTCTTCCTTGCTGTGCAGGAACTTGTGCGCCAGCTTCTCGAAGCCTTCAAAGCACAGGTAGGCGCCACCGAGCATCAGCAGCGGCGTCACTGCCCAGGGGATGAATGCGCTGATCAACAGCGCCGCCGGCACCAGGATCGCCTTGTTCACCAGCGAGCCCTTGGCCACCGCCCACACCACCGGGATCTCACGCTCGGCGCGCACGCCGGTGACCTGCTGCGCATTCAGTGCCAGGTCGTCGCCAAGCACGCCGGCGGTCTTCTTCGCCGCGACCTTGGTCATCACCGAAACATCGTCGAGCACCGTGGCGATGTCGTCGATCAGTACCAGCAGGCTGCTTGCGGCCATTGAAAATGCTTCCTTACGATTCAAAAAATGCAGCATACCCCGCGCCGCTCAGGGTGCCCAGCCACCCCCCAGGCTCTGGATCAGCGCCACGCTGGCCTGGCTCTGCTGGCCCTGGGCATCGCGCAGGCTCTGCTCGCTCTGCAACAGCAGCAACTGCTGGGTCAGCACCGCCTGCTGGCTGGCCACCCCGGCGCGCTGCTGGGACTGCTGGCTGGCAAACAGCTGCTGGTTGCGCTGGTGGATCTGGCCAAAGGTGTCCGCCTGGCGTTGCAGGTGGTTGAGCGCCGACAGGTTGTCCTCGACATTCTGCAACGCCGCCAGCACCGTGCCACGGTAGTTGGCCACGTCCTGGTCGTAGCCGGCGTATGCCTGGCGCAAGGCCGCCTCGCGGGCGCCACCGTCGAACAGCGTCGCCGACAGCGCAGGCCCCAGGCTCCAGATGCGGTTGGCGGTGCTGAACAGTCCGCCCAGGGCGCTGCCACGGAAACCGACTTCGGCGGTAAGGTCCAGGTTCGGGAAAAACGCCGCTTCAGCCACGCCAATCCGGGCATTGGCCGCCGCCGCAGTGCGCTCGGCGGCGATCACATCGGGCCGCCGCTGCAACAGCGCTGAAGGCAGGCTCAAGGGCGGGTGCGGCACGACAAAATCGTAATCGGCCCTGGGCGCCACGTTGAACTGTGCCGGAGCCTGGCCGACCAGCACGGCCAGGGCATGCTCGAACTGCTCGCGGCTGCGCTGGGCGGTCTGCAGGCTGACGACCACGGTACTCAGCTGGTCCTGGGCCACCAGCAGCTGATCGTTGGACGCCGTGCCCTGGAGGAAGCTGGCCTGGGTCATGTCCAGCAATTGCTGGTTGAGCTGCTGTTGCTGTTCGAGCAGGCCAATGTCCAGGTCCAGCTGGCGCAAGCCCAGGTAATTGCTCGCCACGCTGCTGGCGATCGACAGGCGCACCCCAGCCAGCTGGGCATCCGACACATCGGCCAGGGCCTGGTTGGACTCGATGGTGCGCCGCACCTGCCCCCACAGATCAGGTTCCCAGCTTGCCCCCAGCGTAGCGCTGACGGTCTGCTGCACACCGCTGCCGGTGCCTTGGGACAGGCCCGCACCACCACCATCGACGCCACGGCTCATGGTCAACCCGGCAGTGACCGTCGGCCACAGCCCGGCACGGCTGATGTCGACCTGGGCCTTGGCCTGGCGCCAGGCGGCTTCGGCAGCGACGATCGACTGGTTGGCTCGCGCCGACTGCTCGACCAGGTTGTTCAGCTGGGGGTCGCCAAAGGCCAGCCACCAGCGGCTTGCCAGCGCCCCTTGCGGGTTGGCTGCGGCGCGCTGCCACTGGGTGCCCTCCTTGAAGCCTTGCGGCAGCGCCAGCTCAGGGCGCTGGTAGTTCGGGCCGACCATGCAGCCGGCAAGCATCAGGAACAGCAACAGGCCCGCGCCGCGCAGCTTCATGTGCCTTGCTCCTTGGCCTTGCCGCCCAGGCGGTCCAGCCACAGGTAGACCACCGGCGTGCTGTACAGCGTCAGCAGTTGGCTGAACAGCAACCCGCCGATGATCGAAATGCCCAGCGGCCGCCGCAGCTCCGCGCCATAGCCATTGCCCAGCACCAATGGCAACGCACCCAATGTGGCCGCCAGGGTGGTCATCAGGATAGGCCGCACCCGCACCAGGCACGCCCGGCGGATGGCAGCACGGGCGTCGCTGCCCTCGACGCGCCGTTCATGGAGGGCAAAGTCGATCATCATGATCGCGTTCTTCTTGACGATGCCGATCAGCAGGATCATCCCCACCAGGGCGATGATCGACAGCTCGGTTCCGGTCAGCAGCAACGCCACCAGGGCGCCGACCCCGGCAGAAGGCAAGGTCGAGAGGATGGTCAGCGGGTGCACCAGGTTCTCGTAGAGGATGCCAAGCACGATGTACACCGCCAGCAACGCTGCGGCGATCAGCAGCGGCTCGCCGGCCAGCGACGCCTTGAACACCTGCGCGGTGCCGGCGAACTCACCGACTACGCTGGCCGGCATGCGCAACTGCGCCACAGCGTTATCGACCAGCGCCGTGGCCTGGCCGATGGACACCCCGGGGGCCAGGTTGAACGAGGCGGTCACCGCCGGAAAGGTACCCTGGTGGTTGATGGCGATGGCCGTGCGCTCCAGCAACTGGCTGGCCACCGCCATCAGCGGCACCAGCGGCTCGCCTGGCTGGCGGCTGGGCAAGTAGATGGCCTTGAGTGCCGCAGGGTCGGTCCAGTAGGACGGCGCCAGGCCCATGACCACGTGATACTGGTTGGCAGCCCGGTACAGCGTCGACACCTGGCGCTGGCCAAACGCGTCGTACAGGGTCTGGTCCACGGCCGACATGCTCACGCCCAGCCGCGCGGCGGCATCCCGGTTGACCTGCAGGTGGGTCATCAGGCTGGCGTTCTGCTGGTCGGTGTTGACGTCGGTGAGCTGCGGCAAGCCACGCAGCACCTCCACCACCTTGGGCACCCACAGGTCGAGCGTATCCTGGTCGTCAGCGGTCAGGGTGTACTGGAACTGCGCCCCACTTTGCCGGCCACCGACGGTGATGTCCTGCGCCGACTGCAGGTACAGCCGCGTGCCTGGCATCGCCCCCAGGGTGTGGCGTATCTGTGCGATGACCTGGTCGACCGTGGCCTGCCGCTCGCCCTTGGGCTTCAGGGCCACGAACAGCTGGGCACTGTTGATTGCACCGGAGCCACCGCCACCACCGCCACCGACGAAACCGCCCACGGTGGCAACGTTGGGGTTGCTCACCACCTGGCGGTTGATCTCGCGAAAGTCCGCCTGCATCGCCGCATACGACACACTCTGCGAAGCGAGGATGCTACCGCTCAGGCGCCCGCTGTCTTCCTGCGGGAAGAAGCCCTTGGGCACCACGGCGTAAAGCACTACGGCCAGCACCAGCACCAGCAGGGTCAGCAGGCCCATCAGCCGCGAATGGTCGATGGCCCAGGCCAGGCTGCGATCATAGAAGCGATGCAAGCGCGAGTCCGGCGTGTGCGCATCAGTGGGGTGCCGTGGCGGGCGCAGCAGCACGCTGGCCAGCACCGGGGTGACCGTCAGCGAGACCAGCATGGAGATGACGATCGACAACGACAGAGTCACGGAGAACTCGCGAAACAGCCGGCCCACGATCCCGCCCATCAGCAGCAGCGGGATGAACACCGCCACCAGCGACACACTGATGCTCAGCACCGTGAAGCCGACTTCACCCGCCCCCTGCAGCGCGGCCCGGTGCCTCGGCACGCCGCGCTCCAGGTGGCGCATGATGTTCTCCACCACGACGATGGCATCGTCCACCACGAAACCGGTGGCAATGGTCAGCGCCATCAGCGACAGGTTGTTCAGGCTGTAACCCAGAAAATACATGGCGCCGAAGGTACCCAACAGCGACAGCGGCACGACGGTGGCAGGTACCAGGGTGCTGCGCCAATCGCGGAAAAACCCGTAAGTGACCAGGGTCACCAGCAGGATCGCCGCCAACAGGGTGATTTCCACATCCCGCAACGAGGCACGGATGGTGGTGCTGCGGTCCATCAGCACGCTCAACTTGATGGTTGCCGGTATCGAGGCCTGCAGCAACGGCAGCTGCGCCTTGACGGCGTCCACCGTGTCGATGACGTTGGCCCCCGGCTGCTTGAACAGCACCAGCAGCACCGCCGGTTTGCCATTGAACAGGCCGAAGTTTCGCAGGTCCTCGACGTCTTCGCGCACCTGGCCGAGGTCGGCGATGCGCACCAGGCTGCCCGCGACCTGCTTGACCACCAGCGGCGCGTAATCGGCGGGGGTGTACAGCTGGTCATTGGCCGCCAGCACATGGCTTTGCGCGCCAAGGTCGACCACGCCTTTGGGCAGGTTGACGTTGGCGTTGGCAATGGTCGAACGCACCTGCTCCAGGCTCACGCCGTAGTGGTTGAGGCGGTCTGGGTTGAGCTCCACCCGCACCGCCGGCAAAGCCCCGCCCCCTACCGTCACGTCGCCGACTCCGCGGGTCTGCAGCAGGCGCTGCTCCAGCAGGGTCGAGGCCACATCGTACATCTGCCCCGGGGTGGCGCTGTCCGAGGTCAGGCCAATGATCAGGATCGGTGAATCGGCCGGGTTGACCTTGCGGTAGGTAGGGTTGCCAGTCAGGTCACTGGGCAGGTTGCTGCGCGCCGCGTTGATCGCCGCTTGCACATCGCGGGCCGCGCCGTCGATGTTGCGGTCGAGGTCGAACTGCAGGTTGATGCGGGTTGCCCCCAGGGTGCTGGCCGAGGTCATCTGGGTCACCCCGGCGATCTGCCCGAACTGGCGCTCCAGCGGCGTGGCCACCGAAGTGGCCACGGTATAAGGGTCGGCACCCGGCAACGATGCGCGCACGCTGATGGTCGGGAAGTCCACCTCCGGCAACGGCGCCACCGGCAGCAAGGTGAAGGCCAGGCTGCCGAACAGGGCCAGGCCCAGGGCCAGCAGCGCCGTGGCCACCGGGCGCTGGATGAACGGCGCGCTGAGGTTCATGGCGTGGCGTCCTGCAACGAACGACTGCGACCCAAGCGCTGCGACAGGCTATTCATCGCCAGGTAGATCACTGGCGTGGTGAACAGCGTCAGCAACTGGCTGAGCAGCAGCCCACCGATGATGGCGATGCCCAGCGGGTGGCGCAGTTCCGAGCCGACCCCGGTGCCGAGCGCCAGCGGCACGGCGCCGAACAACGACGCCAGGCTGGTCATCAGGATCGGTCGCAGGCGCAACTGCGCGGCCCGGCGAATCGCCTGCAGCGGCTCTGCACCGTCACGGCGCTGCAGCTCCAGGGCGAAGTCGACCATCATGATGCCGTTCTTCATCACGATGCCGATCAGCAACACGATACCGATCAGGCCGATGATGTCGAATTGCAGGCCGGTGAGCCACAGCGCCAGCAATGCCCCCAAGGCCGCCGAGAGCAAGGTGGAAAGGATGGTCACCGGGTGCACGAAGCTTTCGTAGAGGATGCCCAGCATCAGGTAGACCACGACGATCGCCGCCGCGACCAGAAAGGCCTGATTGCCCAGCGAGTCGGCAAAGGTCGCCGCCGCCCCCTCCAGCGACACCTGCACGGCAGTCGGCAGGCCCTGTTGCGCCTCGATTACCTTGAGCCGGTTTACCGCCGCGCCCAGGGTCTGCCCCGGGGCCAGGTTGAAGGCAATATCGGCGTAGGGGAACTGGCCCAGCCGGTCAAGCGTCAGCGGCACCCGCTGCACCTGCTGGCTGGCCATGCTCGACAACGGCACCACGCCCCCACCCGGCAGGCTCACATACAGGCCGGTGAGCAGGTCGCGAGGTTGTGCGGCGGCCGGTCGCTGACCATTACCACGTGGTACTGGTTGAGCTGCGTGTAGAGGGTCGAGACCTGGCGCTGACCAAAGGCATCGTACAGCGCATCATCGATGGCCTGGGGCGTGACACCCAGGCGCGAAGCCGTGGCGCGGTCGAAGTCCAGCTGGATCTGGTTGCCGAACTGCAGGGCCTGGCTGTGCACATCGGTGAACATCGGGTCCTGGCGGATCGCCGCCAGCAGCTTGGTGGTCCAGCGCTCGAGGGTTTCCATGTCGGCGGCCTGCAGCCCCAGCCGATAGCTGGTGGTCGACACCGTGGCGTCCAGGGTCAGGTCCTGCACGCCGTGCAGGTACAAGCGGATGCCGGCATCGTCGGCATTGGCATCGGCCAACCGGCGGATGACGGCTGCAGCGCTGTCGCGCTGGCCACGCGGCTTTAGGTTGATCAGCAGGCTGCCCTGATTGAGCGTGGGGTTGTTCTGGTCGATACCGACGAACGAAGACAGGCTCTGCACCGCAGGGTCACGCAAGATGCGCGCTACCAGGCGCTGCTGCTGCGCCTGCATGTTACTGAACGAGGCAGTCGGCGCAGCTTGTGAGATCCCCTGGATCAGACCGGTGTCCTGTTCGGGAAAGAAACCCTTGGGCATGGCCGACAAGGTCAGCACGGTCAAGGCTGCGGTCAGCAACACCGACAGCAGGGTCAGCCCCCGATGTGCCAACACCCAATCCAGGCCCCGCAGGTAACGGCCCTCGATGCGGCTGAACAGGTCATCCTGCGCCGGCGCGGCATTGCGCTGCAGCATGCGCGCGCACAGCATCGGCGTCAGGGTCAGGGTGATCAGTGCGGAAATGACGATGGCCACCGCCACGGTCATGGCGAACTCACGGAACAGCCGGCCCACCACATCGCCCATGAACAGCAGCGGAATCATCACCGCGATCAACGCGATCGACAGCGAGACGATGGTGAAGCCGATCTGCGCCGCGCCTTTGAGCGCTGCCTGCAGCGGCGTATCGCCTGCCTCCAGGTAACGGGTGATGTTCTCGACCATGACGATGGCATCGTCGACCACAAAACCGATGGAAATGGTCAGGGCCATCAAGGTCAGGTTGTTCAGGGAAAAACCCAGTGTGTAGATCACCGCCAGGGTCCCGACCAGCGTCAGGGGCACGGTCAATGCCGGAATCAGCGTGGCCGACAGGCTGCGCAGAAACACCAGGATGACCAGCACCACCAACACCACGGCCACACCCAGTTCGAACTGCACATCGCTGACCGAAGCGCGGATGGTCTGGGTGCGGTCGGTCAGCACCGCCACCTTCAGCGTGCCGGGCAGGCCGGCGCGCAAGGTCGGCAGCAAGCGCTGCACCCGGTCCACCACGTCGATCACGTTGGCCCCGGGCTGGCGCTGGATATTCAGCACGATGGCTGACGTGGCATTGGTCCAGGCGATCTGCCGGGGGTTTTCCGGCCCCAGGATGGAGCTTGCCACCTGGGACAGGCGAATGGCCGCGCCGTTGCGGTAGGCGATGACCAGGTCACGGTAGTCTTCGGGCTTCTGCAACTGGTCATTGGCGCCGATGGAATAAGCCTGGAAGCGCCCATCGATATTGCCCTTGGCCTGGTTGACGTTGGCACTGCCCAGCAGCGTGCGCAGGTCTTCCAGCGACAGGCCGAGGCTGTTCAGTGCCGAGGTGTTGGCCTCGACCCTTACCGCCGGGCGCTGCCCGCCACTGATGGTCACCAGGCCTACGCCGGTGATCTGCGAGATCTTCTGTGCCAGGCGGGTGTCGGCCAGGTCCTGGACCTTGGTCAGTGGCAGCACATCGGAGGTCAGCGAAAGGGTCAGTACCGGCGCGTCGGCCGGGTTGACCTTGCTGTAGACCGGCGGGTACGGCAGGTTGGCCGGGAGGAAGGTGCCGGCGGCATTGATTGCTGCCTGCACTTCCTGTTCGGCGACATCCAGCGACAACGTCAGGTCGAACTGCAAGGTCACCACCGAGACGCCATCGGAGCTGGTCGAGCCCATCGAGCGCAATCCCGGCATTTCGCCCAGCTGGCGCTCGAGCGGTGCACTGATCGACGAACTGACCACCTCAGGGCTGGCCCCGGGGTACTGGGTAAATACCTGGATGGTCGGGTAATCCACCTGCGGCAACGCCGACACCGGCAGCAACCGATAGCCAAGAATGCCCAGCAGCAACACGGCGACCATCAGCAGGCAGGTGGCCACCGGCCGCTCGATGAACGGGCGGGAAATGTTCATCCACCGCGCCTCATTGCGCCACCACCTTGATCGCAGCGCCGTCGTCGAGCTTGTCGGCCCCCTCGGTGATCACCTGTTCGCCCTGGCGCACGCCGTCGTCGAGGATCGCCGTGACATCACCGCTGCTGGGCCCGCTGCGCACCCGGCGCAACTGCGCCTTGGCAGACTGCACGATAAACAGGAAATCGCCCTGGCTGCCATGCTGGATCGCCCGCGTCGGCACCACCGGCACCTGCACCAGGGTATCGGCCTTGAGCCGGGCGTTGACGAACTGGTTGGGGAACAGCGCCGTGCCCGCCTCGTCGAAGCGGGCCTTGACCTTGACCGTGCCGGTACCGACATCGACCTGGTTATCCAGCGCCAGCAGCGTGCCCGTGGCCAGCAGGTTGTGCTTGTCGCGGTCATAGGCCAGCACGCTGACCGGGCCCTTGAGCTGCGCCTGGTGGATCTTGCCCAGGTCATCCTCCGGCACGGCGAACACCACCATGGCCGGGTGCAGCTGGGTGATCACCGCGATCGGCGTGGTACTGGTGGTGCTGACATAGTTGCCTGGGTCGACCTGGCGCAAGCCCACCACGCCATCCACCGGTGAAACGATGGTGCAGTAGCCCACCTGCACCTCAAGGTTCTGCACCGCGCCCTGGTCGGCGGCCACCGTGCCCGCTTGTTGTTGCGCGCTGGAAGCCTGGGTGTCGAGGGTCTGCTGGCTGACCGAACCGGCCTTGATCAACTCGCGAAAGCGCGCGAGGTCGCGGCGGGCATTGTCCAGCACCGCCTGGTCATGGGCCAGCACCCCGCGCGCCTGGGCCAGTTGCGCCTTGAGCGCGCGGTCGTCGATGCGGGCGATGACCTGGCCCTGGCGCACCGTCTGGCCTTCGGTGAACTCCACGGTGGCCAGGATGCCATTGACCTGGGTGGTCACACTGACACTGCGCGATGGCGTCACCGTGCCCAGCGCATCGATGTACACCGGCACATCCTGCAGGGCCACGGCCACAGCGGCCACCGGCTCGCCGGGGCTGGCCGGGCGCGGCGCATGTGCAGGGCCCGAGAGCAGCCACCAGGTCAGCAGGCCCAGCACCAACAGCCCTCCCAGGCCCATCAGAAGTCCGCGCCTTGCCCGTACGCCGTTAGCCACGACAGTGCTTCCACGAAGGACGACCCGTTGAAACTCTAGCACCCCCCCATACAGGGTAACGGTCGATCCTCGTCTTGTTCAGGCAAGCGACAGCCTGCCAATCAGTGCTACCATCCGGGCTCGCAGCGCCAAAGGACCGCCAGCACCATGAGTACCATTCGCGAGCGCAACAAGGAGCTGATCCTGCGCGCAGCCAGTGAAGAATTCGCCGACAAGGGCTTCGCCGCCACCAAGACCAGCGACATCGCTGCCAAGGCCGGCCTGCCCAAGCCGAACGTGTATTACTACTTCAAATCCAAGGACAACCTCTACCGCGAGGTCCTGGAAAGCATCATCGCGCCGATCATGCAGGCTTCGACGCCGTTCAATGCCGACGGTGACCCGAAAGAAGTGTTGAGTTCGTACATCCGCTCGAAAATCCGCATCTCGCGTGACCTGCCGCATGCCTCGAAGGTGTTCGCCAGCGAAATCATGCATGGCGCACCGCACCTGTCGCCGAACCAGGTGGAGCAGTTGAACGAGCAGGCCCGGCACAACATCGAGTGCATCCAGCGCTGGATCGACCGCGGGCAGATTGCCCATGTCGATGCCCACCACCTGATGTTCAGCATCTGGGCCGCGACCCAGACCTATGCCGATTTCGACTGGCAGATCTCGGCAGTGACCGGCAAGGCCAAGCTGGCCGACAGCGACTACGATGCTGCGGCCGACACCATCATCCGCATGGTGCTGAAGGGCTGTGAGCCCGAGGCGGCCTGACAATCGGCATAGGCTTCTTCGCGGCTGAACCCGCTCCCACAGGAGCACCACAGGCCTGAAGCTTGTGGAATCCCTGTGGGAGCGGGTTTACCCGCGAACAGGCCGGAACAGGCTACATCGGTTTAGGCAGCTACACCCGCATCCGCCTTCAACCCCACCTCTTCGATCGCACTGATCGCGCACTGCTCGTCGATATCCGACGTATCGCCGCTGATCCCTACCGCACCCAGCACCTTGCCGTCCTGATCACGAATCAGCACACCACCCGGCGCCGGCACCACCGGCCGTTCGCCCAAGCCGTTCAACGCCGCGAAAAACGCCGGACGCTGCTGCGCATCGAGCGCCAGCAAACGCGAGCCCTTGCCCAGGGCAATCGCCCCCCAGGCTTTGCCGGTAGCCACTTCCGGGCGGATCAGGCTGGCACCGTCCTCGCGCTGCAAGGCCAGCAGGTGCCCACCGGCATCAAGCACGGCCACGGTCAGTGGCGCTGCATTGATCTTGCGGCCCGCCGCCAGCGCGGCGTTCACCAGGCTGACAGCGACTTTCAGGTTCAAAGCGTTCATGGAAAGGTCCTCTTCTTGTTGTGAGAAGCCCTGAGGGCAGGTGAAAAACCAATAAGCCAATAGAACACAACTGAATGTATTTTTGTATACAATAAATTGAAACGATCGTATGCGAGACCGCAAACCGCTGTTTTCACGGGCGCTCGAACGAAAGCGACGCAACCCGACGAAAACCCGTTGACCTGAGCGGCCAGCCGTGAATACACTTTGGCACAAAGCAAGTTGTATACAATTACAAAATCGATGAGGCACAAACCATGAGCAAAATGAGAGCAATCGATGCAGCCGTTCTGGTCATGCGCCGTGAAGGTGTAGATACCGCGTTCGGCATCCCGGGGGCTGCCATCAACCCGTTGTACTCGGCCCTGAAGAAAGTCGGTGGCATCGATCACGTCCTCGCTCGTCACGTCGAAGGCGCCTCGCACATGGCCGAGGGCTACACCCGTGCCAACCCAGGCAACATCGGCGTGTGCATCGGCACCTCCGGCCCAGCCGGCACCGACATGGTCACCGGCCTGTACAGCGCCTCGGCCGACTCCATCCCGATCCTCTGCATCACCGGCCAGGCGCCGCGTGCTCGCCTGCACAAGGAAGACTTCCAGGCTGTCGACATCACCAGCATCGTCAAGCCGGTGACCAAGTGGGCAACCACCGTTCTGGAGCCAGGCCAGGTGCCGTACGCCTTCCAGAAAGCCTTCTATGAAATGCGCACCGGCCGCCCAGGCCCTGTATTGATCGACCTGCCGTTCGACGTGCAGATGGCCGAAATCGAATTCGACATCGACGCCTACGAGCCGCTGCCGGTCAACAAGCCGTCCGCTACCCGCGTACAGGCTGAAAAGGCCCTGGCCCTGCTCAATGACGCCGAACGCCCACTGCTGGTAGCCGGTGGCGGCATCATCAACGCCGACGCCAGCGACAAGCTGGTCGAGTTCGCCGAACTGACCGGCGTGCCGGTAATCCCGACCCTGATGGGCTGGGGCACCATCCCTGACGACCACGAACTGATGGTCGGCATGGTCGGCCTGCAGACCTCGCACCGCTACGGCAACGCCACCCTGCTCAAATCCGACCTGGTATTCGGTATCGGTAACCGCTGGGCCAACCGCCACACCGGTTCCGTCGACGTTTACACCGAAGGCCGCAAATTCGTGCACGTGGACATCGAACCGACCCAGATCGGCCGCGTGTTCACCCCGGACCTGGGTATCGTGTCCGACGCCGGCAAGGCACTGGACGTGTTCCTCGAAGTGGCCCGCGAGTGGAAAGCCGCAGGCAAGCTGAAGTGCCGCAAGGCCTGGCTGCAAGACTGCCAGGAGCGCAAGGCCACCCTGCAGCGCAAGACCCACTTCGACAACGTGCCGGTCAAGCCGCAGCGCGTGTACGAAGAGATGAACCAGGTATTCGGCAAGGACACCACCTACGTCAGCACCATCGGCCTGTCGCAGATTGCCGGCGCGCAGTTCCTGCACGTGTACAAGCCACGCCACTGGATCAACTGCGGCCAGGCCGGCCCGCTGGGCTGGACCATCCCTGCCGCCCTCGGCGTGGTCAAGGCCGACCCGAAACGCAAGGTTGTCGCGCTGTCCGGTGACTACGACTTCCAGTTCATGATCGAAGAGCTGGCTGTAGGCGCGCAGTTCAACCTGCCGTACGTCCACGTGCTGGTGAACAACGCCTACCTGGGCCTGATCCGTCAGGCACAGCGTGGCTTCGACATGGATTACTGTGTACAACTGGCGTTCGAGAACATCAACTCGACCGACGCCGCCACCTACGGTGTCGACCACGTCGCTGTGGTCGAAGGCCTGGGCTGCAAGGCCATCCGCGTGTTCGAGCCGGCAGAAATCGCCCCTGCCCTGCTCAAGGCGCAGAAGATGGCCGAAGAGTTCCGCGTGCCGGTCGTGGTCGAAGTGATCCTCGAGCGTGTGACCAACATTTCCATGGGCACCGAGATCAACGCGGTCAACGAGTTCGAAGACCTGGCCCTGGTCGGCAACGACGCGCCAACCGCCATCTCGCTGCTGGACTGATCGCCTGCCGCCCCCAGGCATGCCCTGGGGGCCTTCATCGCAAGGAGACAACTCATGCCTCGCTTCGCTGCCAACCTGTCCATGCTGTTCACCGAACAGGACTTCCTGGCCCGCTTCAAGGCTGCCGCCGACGCTGGTTTCAGCGGCGTCGAATACCTCTTCCCGTACGATTTCAGCGCTGCCGAAATCAAGCAGCAGCTGGACGCCAACGGCCTGACCCAGGTGCTGTTCAACCTGCCGGCGGGCGACTGGGCAAAAGGTGAGCGCGGTATCACCTGCCACCCCGACCGCGTCGAGGAATTCCGCGCCGGTGTCGACAAGGCCATCGAGTACGCCAAGGTGCTGGGCAACACCCAGGTCAACGCCCTGGCCGGCATTCGCCCACAAGGCCCGGACTGCGCCACCGTGCGCAAGACCTTCGTGGAAAACCTGCGCTACGCCGCCGACAAGCTCAAGTCCGCCGGGATCCGCCTGGTCATGGAAATGATCAACACCCGCGACATCCCGGGCTTCTACCTGAACACCACGAAGCAGGCCCTGGAAATCCAGGCGGAAGTCGGCAGCGACAACCTGTTCCTGCAGTACGACATCTACCACATGCAGATCATGGAAGGTGACCTGGCTCGCACCATGGAAGCCAACCTGAAACTGATCAACCACATCCAGCTGGCCGACAACCCAGGCCGCAACGAACCAGGCACCGGCGAGATCAACTACCGCTTCCTGTTCGAGCACCTGGACCGCATCGGCTACCAGGGCTGGGTGGGCGCGGAGTACAAGCCGCTGACCACCACCGAAGCAGGCCTGGGCTGGCTGAAAACGCACAACGCCATCTAAGACAGTACGCGAAACCTTGTAGGAGCGGCCTTGTGTCGCGAAAGGGGTGTTTAGCGCCCCCAGGATTTCAGCCAAGGCAAAGATTGCCGGGGCTGCAGCGCAGCTTTTTCGCGACACAAGGCCGCTCCTACAGAGATACAACAAATACAACGAGGTAATCTCTCATGGCTAAAATCGGTTTCATCGGCACCGGCATCATGGGCAAGCCCATGGCTCAGAACCTGCAGAAAGCAGGTCACAGCATCTTCGTTTCCACCCACCACGACGCCGCCCCGGCTGACCTGATCGCCGCTGGCGCAGTCGCCCTGGCCAACCCGAAGGAAGTGGCCCAGGAAGCCGAATTCATCATCGTCATGGTCCCGGACACCCCGCAGGTCGAAAGCGTCCTGTTCGGTGAGAACGGCGTGGCTGAAGGCGTGGGCCCGAACAAGGTAGTGATCGACATGAGCTCGATCTCCCCTACCGCCACCAAAGCCTTCGCCGAGAAGATCAAGGCCACTGGCGCTGCCTACCTGGACGCCCCGGTGTCCGGTGGCGAAGTCGGTGCCAAGGCCGCGACCCTGAGCATCATGGTCGGTGGTTGCCCGAAAGCCTTCGAGCGCACCCTGCCGCTGTTCGAAGCCATGGGCAAGAACATCACCCGCGTCGGTGGTAACGGCGACGGCCAGACCGCCAAGGTGGCCAACCAGATCATCGTCGCCCTGAACATCCAGGCCGTTGCCGAAGCCCTGCTGTTCGCCGCCAAGAACGGCGCAGACCCGGCCAAGGTACGTGAAGCCCTGATGGGCGGCTTCGCTTCGTCGAAGATCCTCGAAGTGCACGCCGAGCGCATGATCAAAGGCACCTTCGACCCAGGTTTCCGCATCAACCTGCACCAGAAGGACCTCAACCTGGCCCTGCAAGGCGCCAAGGAACTGGGCATCAACCTGCCCAACACCTCCAATGCCCAGCAAGTGTTCAACACCTGCCAGGCCCTGGGCGGCGGCAACTGGGACCACTCGGCACTGATCAAAGGCCTGGAGCACATGGCCAACTTCTCGATCCGCGACGACAAGTAAGCCTGTACCGGCCCTTCGCGGATAAATCCGCTCCTACACACTACCCCTTGTAGGAGCGGATTCATCCGCGATGAGGCCAACCCCGCTGAACCTGCGACCACAGGTTCAGCGGGTGACACCGAGCAACACCCGCCCCTGGTTCGGCCTGCACGGAGGCAGTTCCAGGGGCGTTTTTGATTCTGCAGAACAACAATAAATGGGAGCCTGCCATGTCGGTCGATCCGCAAAAAATTCTCCGCGACCTGTTCGACACAGCCATCGCCGCCGCCCACCCACGTCAAGTCCTCGAACCCTACCTGCCCGCCGACCGTAGCGGCCGGGTCATCGTCATCGGCGCCGGCAAGGCCGCAGCCGCCATGGCCGAAGTGGTCGAGAAGAGCTGGCAGGGCGAAGTTTCCGGGCTGGTTGTCACTCGTTATGGCCATGGCGCCAACTGCCAGAAGATCGAGGTGGTCGAAGCCGCTCACCCGGTCCCCGACGCCGCCGGCCTGGCCGTGGCCAAGCGCGTGCTGGAACTGGTCAGCAACCTCAACGAAGAAGATCGCGTCATCTTCCTGCTTTCCGGCGGCGGTTCTGCCCTGCTGGCGTTGCCAGCCGAAGGCCTGACCCTGGCTGACAAGCAACAGATCAACAAGGCGCTGCTAAAGTCCGGCGCCACCATCGGCGAGATGAACTGCGTGCGCAAGCACCTCTCGGCGATCAAGGGCGGCCGCCTGGCCAAGGCCTGCTGGCCGGCCACCGTCTACACCTATGCGATTTCCGATGTGCCTGGCGACCTGGCCACGGTCATCGCCTCTGGCCCGACCGTGGCCGACCCGAGCACTTCGGCTGATGCCCTGGCGATCCTCAAGCGCTATAACATCGAAGCGCCCAAAGCCGTCATCGACTGGCTCAACAACCCCGCCTCGGAAACCGTCAAGGCCGATGACCCGGCGCTGGCCCGCAGCCACTTCCAGCTGATCGCCAAGCCCCAGCAGTCGCTCGAAGCCGCCGCGGTCAAAGCCCGCCAGGCCGGTTTCAGCCCACTGATCCTGGGTGACCTGGAAGGTGAATCGCGCGAAGTGGCCAAGGTGCACGCCGGCATCACCCGCCAGATTGTGCAGCACGGCCAGCCACTGAAGGCGCCCTGCGTGATCCTCTCCGGCGGCGAAACCACCGTGACCGTACGCGGCAATGGCCGTGGCGGGCGCAACGCCGAGTTCCTGCTCAGCCTCACCGAAAGCCTCAAGGGCCTGCCGGGCGTGTATGCCCTGGCTGGCGACACCGACGGCATTGACGGCTCGGAAGAAAACGCCGGCGCGTTCATGACCCCAAGCAGCTACGCCCGCGCCGAGGCCCTGGGCCTGTCGGCCAGTGACGAGCTGGACAACAACAACGGCTACGGCTACTTCGCCGCGCTCGATGCGCTGATCGTCACCGAGCCGACCCGCACCAACGTCAACGACTTCCGCGCCATCCTGATCCTCGAGACTGCCCAATCATGACGCCTGATAAAAAAGTAAAGATCCTCGCCACCCTCGGCCCTGCGATCAAAGGCATCGACGACATCCGCCAGCTGGTCGAAGCAGGGGTGAACATCTTCCGCCTCAACTTCAGCCACGGCGAGCACGCCGACCACGCCCTGCGCTATCAGTGGATCCGCGAAGTCGAGCAGCAGCTGAATTACCCGCTGGGCATCCTCATGGACCTGCAAGGGCCTAAGCTGCGCGTCGGCCGCTTCGCTGAAGGCAAGGTCCAGCTGCAACGCGGCCAGGCCCTGCGCCTGGACCTGGACAAGACCCCGGGCGACAGCCGCCGGGTCAACCTGCCGCATCCGGAAATCATCGCTGCGCTGGAGCCGGGCATGGACCTGCTGCTCGACGACGGCAAGCTGCGCCTGCGGGTGACCGCCAAGCACAGTGACGCCATCGACACCGAAGTGCTGAACGGTGGCGAACTGTCCGACCGCAAGGGCGTCAACGTGCCACAAGCGGTACTGGACCTCTCCCCGCTCACCGAAAAGGACCGCCGCGACCTGGCCTTCGGCCTGGAGCTGGGCGTGGACTGGGTGGCCCTGTCGTTCGTGCAGCGCCCTGAAGACATCGTCGAAGCGCGCCAGCTGATCGGCGACCGCGCCTACCTGATGGCCAAGATCGAGAAGCCTTCGGCGGTCGAACAACTGCAAGCCATCGCGGAGCTTGCGGATGCGATCATGGTGGCCCGTGGCGATTTGGGCGTGGAAGTGCCGGCCGAAAGCGTGCCGCAGATCCAGAAGCGCATCATCGGCACCTGCCGCCAGCTGGGCAAACCGGTGGTGGTGGCCACACAGATGCTCGAATCGATGCGTTTCTCGCCAGCGCCGACCCGTGCCGAAGTCACCGACGTGGCCAACGCCGTGGCCGAAGGTGCCGATGCGGTGATGCTGTCGGCGGAAACTGCCTCGGGTGACTACCCATTGGAAGCCGTGCAGATGATGAGCAAGATCATCCGCCAGGTGGAAAACGGCCCGGACTACCAGGCCCAGCTGGACGTCGGCCGGCCGAAGGCCGAGGCGACCGTGTCGGACGCCATCAGCTGCGCGATCCGCCGTATCAGCGGCATCCTGCCGGTGGCGGTGCTGGTCAACTACAGCGAGTCGGGTGCATCGACCTTGCGCGCCGCCCGCGAGCGGCCACGGGCGCCGATCCTCAACCTGACGCCGAACCTGGCCACCGCCCGCCGCCTGAGCGTGGCCTGGGGTGTGCACTCGGTGGTCAACGACCGCTTGCGCCAGGTCGACGAGGTGGTTTCCACAGCGCTGGAGATTGCCCAGGCACAAGGCATGGCCAGCCGTGGCGACACGCTGCTGATCACCGCCGGTGTGCCTTTCGGCAAGCCGGGTTCGACTAATACCTTGCGGATCGAGACCTTGGTCTGAAATCCCTGGGGGCGCCTTGCGCCCCTTTCGCGACACAAGGCCGCTCCCACAGGGACCGCGCCAAGGCATGGATACAGGGTCCCTGTGGGAGCGGCCTTGTGTCGCGATTGGAGGGCGCAGCCCTCCCCGAACACCGATGTAACTGAACTGCGGAAAACCGAGGCCCAAAGAGGCCCACCGCTCCCCATCAACCTTATCGACTGCCCCGATGTACACCAAAAATTTCGTCAACCCGTGCCCCGACTGGGCCACGGCGTTACTCAACGGTTTCAGCCAGGTGCTGCTGCTGCGCAACCCCCTGTGCGGCCTGTGCTGTCTGCTGGCCATCCTGCTGACCGCCCCCAACCTGGTCGGCGGCGCCCTGCTCGGTGCCCTTTCCGGCCTGCTCACCGCCCAGCGCCGCGGCTACGACCGTGCCGACCGCCAGGCCGGGCTGTATTGCTACAACGGCGTGCTGATCGGCATCCTGATCAGCGCCGTGCTGCCCTGGTCGGTCATTCTGCCGCCGCTGATCATCGCTGCGGGTGGCCTCTCGAGCATCATCACCCACCAGTGGCGCAAGCGCGGCGGCAAGCTGCTGGTCGCGTACACCGCCCCCTTCGTGCTGCTCGGCTGGGTTGCACTGCTGTTCGCAAGCCCCGCGCCCAGCGGCTTCGTCGAGGCAGAACCTGCGTATGCCCTGGCGCGTGGCGTGGGGCAGATCTTTCTGCTCGACCAGCCGCTGGCCGGGTTGCTGATCATCATCGGGATGTTCATTGCCAACCCCTATGCGGCCATGTGGGCCGTGCTCGGCTCGGCCATTGGCGGCGGCGTGGCGCTGCTCGCCGACCAGGCGCAAGCCGCATGGCTGGGATTGTTTGGCTTCAATGCCGCGCTGGCGGCGCTAGCGTTCAGCCGCCAGGGTGAAAAGCCTTGGGTGACTTTGCTGGCAATTGCGCTGGCTCTGATGCTGCAACCTCTGTTCAAGATGTTGCCGGTACTTGGCCTGACTGCGCCCTTCGTCGCCGCTTGCTGGCTGATGCATCTGGGTAGCCACCTGGCCCAGCCTCGGCAGCGAAACGCCAGCCGCTTGCACAGCTGAAGGGCAGCCCCTAGGCTCAGCCCATCGCAACCGTGGAACGAGCCAATGAACAACCCTGCGAGCCTGCGCGAGCAGCTCTACGTCATCGTCTTCCAGACCGACACCGTAGCTGGAAGGCGCTTCGACAAGATCCTCCTGCTGATCATCCTGGCCAGCCTGGTCACAGTAATCCTCGACAGCATCGACGAAGTCCACCAGGGCTACGCCGGCCTGCTGGCCGCCATCGAGTGGGGTTTCACTGCAATTTTCCTGGCCGAATACCTCACCCGTCTGTATTGCTCGCCCAAGCCCCTGCGCTATGCCTTCAGTTTCTATGGCCTGGTCGATCTGCTGGCGATCGTGCCGGGGATCATCGCCCTGTACTACAGCGACGCCCAGTACCTCTTGATGATTCGGGTAATCCGGATGCTGCGGATCTTCCGCGTGCTCAAGCTCAGCCCCTACCTCAAGCAGGCCCATTACCTGCTCGACGCACTGCGCGGCAGCAAGCAGAAGATCATCGTGTTCCTGGTCAGTGTGTCGACCCTGGTCACCGTGTTCGGCACCTTGATGTACGTGATCGAAGGGCCAGAACATGGCTTTACCAGCATCCCCAAAGGTATCTACTGGGCGATCGTCACGCTCACCACGGTGGGCTTTGGCGACATCGTGCCAAAGACGCCTCTGGGGCAGGTGTTGTCGTCGCTGGTGATGATTACCGGTTATTCGATCATTGCCGTGCCGACTGGCATCTTTACCGCCGAACTGGCCAATGCCATGCGCGGGGAGCAGCTGCAGCATGACTGCCCGACCTGCAGCAAGAAGACCCACGAGCATGGGGCCGCGTTCTGTTCCCGGTGTGGGAATGGGCTGTTTCCCAAGCTGTGATTTTGCCGGCTTTGGCTGTGAGCCAATGCCGGCCATAGCACACTTTCAATTTTGGCGAATTTGTCTAACCTCTCCATTGGCCAGTCCGCCCTGACTGCTACCGAGACCCGGGATGCTGCTTCTATTCCACTCATCTTCGCCAAACCAGCTTTTAACTTCCTTAGACAGCGCATCAATTCCAGCTTCAGTGGAGGAATAAAAATTCAACCCGACCGACCTCGGCCTTTCCCTGCGGAAACCATAATTATCGGCAAGGCGATCAGTTGCGGAAAACTTGTAATCCTTATCTGAGTCAACTTTTAAGTCAACTTTCAACCCACCCTTGACATAAAGCTCACGCCCGGCAAAACTTTCGCTCGTAGCGGCCTTCGGCAGAAGATCTGGAGCCTCCCCCCAAGCCAACCGGTAGTGTTTGTAATCACCATCAGCGTTGGCCTCATATACATAAATACTTCTACGATCCGCAGAAGATCTAGCTTTAAGCAACGGTTTCAGCAACCCCTTCGGCAAACTTTTCTCTTTCATGAAGCGGGTTAAACCAGTTCGGCGCCACGGCATGAAGAGTTTTGCAATATTTACACGACCAGAAGGATCCAAACCATTGACCGGATCAGAAGAACAGTAGACATAGCAATTGACACCCCCCTTACCGAAAGGGCTTAAATGATCGGGCGACACAAAGCGCATCAGACCTGGAGCAAACTGACGGTGTCCGTTTCCCAGTAGATAACCACCTGTTACAGAATCTAGCCTTTGGCCATTGAAAGCGTGTCTACGCTCCATCCCTTCATGCACACCAAATCCGTAGGGTGCATATGAAAACTCACTTCTCTTGTCAGCCATCTCTCCAAGCACTGTGCCTCTTTCATTAGTTGACAATAGCTTAGTATTCGCCCCCAGCAATGCGAGAGGGCTTCCAGATACAGAGAAAAAACTCAGCGTTTTTTCAGCCATCTCACTTGCCAACCTCGCCTTACAATAAAAGAAGCAAACTTTTCTCATGGCGCACCTCTAAAAAAATTTACTTAATCCACAACTCAACCTTGGCTATCGAAACATCACCAAGCCACACTCAATAATCCCCGCGAATTTTCCACCCTTATGTTGGACTCTGTAACTCCGAGAGGCTACTGGTATTTTTATCAGGCCGCGCGGGGCCACGTTCGCGCTGATTCCTGTTAGGCCTTTAGCATGCCGCCTCTGCAACGACCGCGCATGCCTTGAGTTCAATGCAATCAAGAGGCGCACGTTGCAGTGCTGCGCTGTTGACGGCATAAACAAAGTATTTTTTGTTCTTTAACCGCCATAGCGCCACCCGCTATAGTCGCTGGCAATCTGCCCCAACAACCTTCAAGAACAAGGAAGCAACGTGAAAAAACTCTTCAGCGCCTCGCTGCTCGCCGCAGGCCTTGCCCTCGGCAACCTCGCCCAGGCCGCCCCAACCCTGCTCAACGTTTCCTACGACGTGATGCGCGACTTCTACAAGGACTACAACCCGGCCTTCCAGAAGCACTGGGAAGCCGAGCACAACGAAAAGGTCAACGTGCAGATGTCCTTCGGTGGTTCGAGCAAGCAGGCGCGTGCAGTGATCGACGGCCTGCCGGCCGATGTCATCACCATGAACATGGCCACCGACATCAATGCCCTGGCCGACAACGGCAAGCTGGTGCCGGACAATTGGGTGAGCCGCCTGCCGAACAACAGCGCGCCGTTCACCTCGGCCACCGTGTTCATCGTGCGCAAGGGCAACCCCAAGGCGCTGAAGGACTGGCCTGACTTGCTGAAAGAGGGCGTGCAGGTGATCGTGCCCAACCCGAAAACCTCGGGTAACGGCCGCTACACCTACCTCTCGGCATGGGGCTATGTGCTCAAGCAAGGCGGTGACGAGACCAAGGCCCGTGACTTCGTCGGCAAGCTGTTCAAGCAGGCTCCGGTGCTGGATACCGGTGGCCGTGCCGCCACCACCACCTTCATGACCAACCAGATCGGCGACGTGCTGGTGACCTTCGAGAACGAAGCCGAGATGATCGCCCGCGAGTTCGGCCGCGACCAGTTCGAAGTGGTCTACCCGAGCGTATCGGCCGAGGCCGAGCCACCGGTGAGCGTGGTCGACAAGGTAGTGGCCAAGAAAGGCACCCAGGCCGTGGCCGAGGAATACCTGAAGTACCTGTGGTCGCCAGCAGCCCAGGAAATCGCCGCGCAGAACTACCTGCGCCCGCGTGATGCAAGCGTGCTGGCCAAGTACACCGACCGCTTCCCGAAAGTCGACTTCCTGTCGGTGGAGAAGACCTTTGGTGACTGGCGTACCGTGCAGAAGACCCACTTCAATGACGGTGGCGTGTTCGACCAGATCTACACCAATCAGTAATTGATGTAGCCAGCACCGGCCCTTCGCGGCTAAAGCCGCTCCTACAGGGACTCGCGCTCTACTGTAGGAGCGGCTTCAGCCGCGAAGGGCCGGCACTGAAAACACACGGCTTCGAACTTTCCCACCCCGATCATAATCAGTTCCTTGAGTAACCCTGCCCCGCTCACCCCGGCCCAAGGAGTACTCCAGTGCTGCGCTATCTCTCCACCCTACTGCTCGGCTGCCTGCTGAGCACCCATCTGCTCGCCGCAGACCCCGCCCCCGCTGACGAACAACCCGCCGAACCGGAACCGGTACTGCAAGGCGGTCTGCTTGGTGCCCTGGCCGATGGCCTGGACAGCGCCGCACAGGAACTCGACCTTGACGCCCACCTGGTCGACGCCTGGCGCCTGCGCACCGACCGCGCCGCCCAGGAAGTGGAACGTCTGGTCGACCGCCATTCGGCCAGCGATTCGCTGCAGCTGGCCGGCAACTTCATCCTGCTGACGCTGGCCTGGGCCGCCAGCTTCGCCCTGCTCACCAGCCTCGGGCGCTGGCTCGCCAAACGCCTGGCCGGCACTCCATGGTTAAGCGCACGCAAACGCGCCAGCAGCCTGCTTGGCTACCTGCTGCCCTACACACTACCGGCGCTCGCCAGCCTGCCGCTGACCCTGTATGTCAGCCGCTTCCTCGACCCGTCGATCGCCCGCGCCCTGGGCCTGAGCCTGGCCTACGCGACCAGCAGTGGCTTGTTCTCGACCTCGATCATCCTCTGCCTGATCACCCTGTTCGATGCTGGCCACAAGCGCGCGGCGGTAGCGGCGATCAAGCGCCTGGCGCCGCGCCCGTTGTTTCTGATCGGTTTCCTCGCTGCCTGGAGCGATGCCCTGACCAGCCCGCAGATCGCCCGCCAGCTGGGCGGCAATATCACCGCCAGCATTGCCGTGATCACCGGCCTGACCGCCACCATCGTCTTCGCCAGCCTGGTCATCCGCCTGCGCCGCCCGGTCGCCCACCTGATCCGCAACCGCGACTACAAGGACCGCGTGCAGCACCGTGCCGTGCAGGAGACCCTGCGCATCTTCTCGGCAGTGTGGTACCTGCCGATCCTGCTGATGATCCTGGTCTCGGCGATCCACCTGCTCGGCGCTGGCGAAGAAAGCCAGAAGGCACTGCAGAACGCCTTGCTGACCACGGTACTGCTGGTTTCCACCGTATTCCTCAGTACCCTGCTGCAACACCTGCTGGCTCCGCACGAAGCGGACCCGGCGCAGCGCGTGCGGCCCTACAAGGAACTGCTGCGCAGCCTCGCTCACGCCCTGCTGCGCATCATCATGGCGGTCACCTTCATCGAACTGCTGGGGCGCATCTGGGGCTTCTCGGTGATCGATTTCGCCCTGAGCAACAGCCTCGGCCAGGCGATCAGCAATTCACTGTCGAGCATCGGCCTGATCCTGCTGGTCACCTGGCTGCTCTGGGTGGTGCTCGACACCGCCATCCAGGAGGCACTCAAGCCCGCCGTCGGGCGCCGCGCCTCGCGCCAGCCAAGCACTCGGGTGCGGACCATCCTGCCAATGCTGCGCAATGCGGTGAAAGTCATCCTGATCGTCATCTGCACCATCACCACCATGGCCAACCTGGGCATCAATGTCGCGCCGCTGCTGGCCGGTGCCGGGGTGATCGGCCTGGCCATCGGCTTTGGCTCGCAGCAATTGGTACAGGATGTGATCACCGGGCTGTTCATCCTGATCGAGGACACCATCTCGATCGGCGACTGGGTGGTGCTCGACTCCGGCCATGCCGGCACCGTCGAAAGCCTGACCATCCGTACCCTGCGCCTGCGTGACGGCAAAGGCTTCGTGCACTCGGTGCCGTTCGGCCAGATCAAGGCGGTTACCAACCAGTCGCGGCAGTTCGCCTATGCGTTCTTCTCGGTGCAGTTCACCTATGACAGCGACGTCGACGAGTCGCTGGGGCTGATCCATGAAGTGGGGCATTCGATCAGCGAAGACCCGCTGCTGCGCATCAACCTGCAGGGGCCGCTGCAAGTATTCGGGGTGGATCGCATGGACTTGAACGGTTTTGTGCTGACGGCACAGTTCCGCACTATCTCCGGCGGGCAGTATGCGGTGAGCCGGGCATTCAACGAGCGGCTGAAGAAGCGCGTGGACCAGACCGAGAATGTGAGCTTTGCCCAGGTTTATCCCATGCCGCTGCGCGGGATTTCAGCCTGATGTCGCCTGTACCGGCCTCTTCGCGACTAAAGCCGCTCCCACAGGTGCGACGCAAGGTTTGAGAACAGCGCGGTCCCTGTGGGAGCGGCTTAAGCCGCGAAGAGGCCAGCACAGGCAATATCACACCTGACGGAACACCAGCGCCTTCAGCCCACCCGCCGGGTCGACATCTGGAAACTCCGGCGGATTCTCCAGCCGCTCGACAAAGGCCAGCGACGGCGCCTGCTCAGCCATCCCCTCGATCAGAAACTCCGGCCCGATCCCCGGGTCGTTGACGCAGGCCAGCACAGTCCCGCCCTCATTCAGCAACTCCGGCAAACGCCGCAGGATCTTGGCGTAATCCTGGGTCAGCACGAAGCTGCCACGCTGGAAGGTCGGCGGGTCGATGATGATCAGGTCGTAAGGCCCGTATTTGCGCACCTTGCCCCACGACTTGAACAGCTCATGCCCAAGGTATGCGACCCGCGACGCATCGTGCCCGTTCAAACGATGATTATCACGGCCCCTGGACAGCGCCGACTTGGCCATGTCCAGGTTGACCACCTGCTCGGCACCGCCAGCAATCGCCGCCACCGAGAAGCCGCAGGTATAGGCGAACAGGTTGAGCACGCGCTTGCCCGCTGCCTGCTCACGCACCCAGCGCCGGCCGTAACGCATGTCGAGGAACAGGCCGTTGTTTTGCCGCACGCCCAGGTCGAGCAGATAGGTCAGGCCATCCTCGACCACTTCGCGCTGCTGGCAAGGCTCGCCCCACAGCCACTGGCCCGGGCTGTCGGGCAGGTAACGGTGCTGGATGAGGATCGCCTGGCCGGCCCATTGCGGGCGTTCGGCCAGGCTGCGCAGCATGGCCTCCAGTTCGGCCAGCTGGCCCTCGGGCGGTTCGCGGAACAGGGCTACCGACAGCACACCCTGCAGCCAGTCCACCGTGACCTGCTCCAGGCCCTCCCAGCAACGGCCGCGGCCGTGGAACAGGCGGCGGGTTTCGGCGGGGGCAGGGTCAAGGGCAGCCAGCAGGTGCTGTTCGAGGGTGTGGATCGGCGAAGTCATGGCGGGTCGCAAGCAAGTGAAAAGGCCGCCATTCTACCCCTTGGCCGGCACTTGTGCAGAACGGAACCACCAGCCCTGCTGCATGCCCGCTGCCGCCAGCAGAATCAACGCCACCCCCAACCACTGCAACGGCGCCAGCCTGTGCCCGAAGGCCAGCCAGTCGACCAGGATGGCAGCAATCGGGTAGATGAACGACAGCGCACCAGTCAACGCCGTGGGCAGACGCTGGATGGCGCTGTACAGCAGCACATACATCAACCCGGTGTGGACCATGCCCAAGGTCACCAGGCTGGCCAGAGCCGACGGCTCACCAGGCAAGCCACCGAGCTTCACCCACGGCGCCAGCAGCAGCACCCCGGTAGCGACCTGGATCAGCGCGATCAGGTGGGGCGGCGTGCCTTTCAGGCGTTTGATGATCAAGGCGGCAATCGCATAGAGCAACGCCGCGCCCAACGCCAGGGCAATGCCCTGCAAGTAGTCATCACCACTGGCCTGCCCAGCGCCATGGGCACTGACGATCGCCAGCATGCCGAGGAACGCCACACTCAGCCAGGTGACCTTGGCTGCGGTGATTTTTTCGCCGAGGAACAGCGCTGCCAAGCCCACCAGCATGAACGGCTGGACGTTGTACACCGCCGTGCCAATGGCGATCGACGCCCTCGAATAGGAGGCGAACAGCAGCAGCCAGTTGCCGACGACGGCCACCCCGCTGGCGATGGCCAGCAGGAACGCCGTTCGGGTTATCACACCCGGTTTGAGAAAGCCGAACGCCGCGCAGATCACCAGCAAGGTGCCGGTACCGAATACGCAGCGCCAGAACACGACCTCCAGCACCGGCTGCCCCGACACCAGCACGAACCAGCCAATGGTCCCGGAAATCAGCATGGCGGCGACCATTTCCAGCGAGCCACGGCGCAACGAACTGTCCATCTCACACCTCCCTTGGATGATGGCCATAGTATGCGGAGGGTCACCGTGCGCCTTCCAGCGGATATCCAAGGCATATCGGCCAGTTCACCTTTACTATCAAGGCATGTTCCCTGAATTGCCTGATGAGGTGCGCATGACCGACGCCATCGACCAACTGCTGATCAACGCCTTGATGGAGGACTCGCGCCGTTCGCTCAAGGCGCTGGCACAAATCAGCGGCCTCTCTGCCCCCAGCGTCAGCGAGCGCCTGCGCCGCCTGGAAGAACGCGGCGTGCTACGCGGTTACACCGTGGATATCGACCCGCGCAGTTTCGGCTACCAACTGCAGGCCATTGTGCGCATTCGCCCGCTGCCGGGGCAGTTGCAGGAAGTGGAGCGGCAGATCATCGCGATCCCCGAGTTCACCGAGTGCGACAAGGTGACCGGCGAGGACTGCTTCATTGCGCGCCTGCATGTGCGCTCGATGGAGCAACTCGACACCCTGCTCGACCGGATCAATGTGCTGGCTGAGACCAATACCGCGATCATCAAGAAGAGCCCGGTGAAGCGGCGGTTGCCGCCTATGGATTGATTGCGCCTCGACTTTCCCCGCGAAGAGGCCGACCCCGGAAAAGCTGACTATTTTTTGTACACAAGAATGTCACCATAAGTGCCATTTTTGTGTGCACTTTCCCAGGTAACGCCCCAATACGTTACACATCTCGCTCAACTAATTCTGACCAATCGATCAACTAAGAAGCCAACTAAAAAATTAAACCTGTTCATCTGGTCAACTTATATTTCGTTCATTTCATAAACTTAATTATCAAGTGCTTAGATTCAAAATAATGGCCACCTGAAACTCGTTTTTCTCTGGCATGGAACTCGCTTTTGTGTGTTCGTGTTTTGTATACAAATTCAACAAAACATAAATACACAAGAACTCGCGACGCCGGCCCAACACCGGCCGCCGCGCCCAGAACCCAGTGATGCCAAGCTGCACCGACGAGATGGCGAGCCCGTGCGCATGCCCGCTCATCGCAGTCCACGTGCATCAGGAGCCTGCCGGAATGAGTACCAGCCTCGACCTTGCCCCTGAACTATCCGTCGCCAGCACCAGCCCCTCTTCCACCCTAACAGGCGAAATGCCGCCACTCGCACTCAGCCCGCGCCTGCACAACCGTGACCTCGCGCCCACCCGTATCGAAGGCCGCCGCTGGGGCCGCTACAGCATCTTTGCGCTGTGGACCAACGATGTGCACAACATTGCCAACTACTCCTTCGCCATGGGCTTGTTCGCCCTTGGCCTGGGTGGCTGGCAGATCCTGCTGTCGCTGGCGATCGGCGCAGCACTGGTGTACTTCTTCATGAACCTGTCCGGCTACATGGGGCAGAAGACCGGCGTGCCATTCCCGGTGATCAGCCGCATCGCCTTCGGCATCCACGGGGCGCAGGTCCCGGCGCTGATCCGCGCGGTCATCGCCATCGCCTGGTTCGGCATCCAGACCTACCTGGCCTCGGTGGTACTGCGCGTGCTGCTCACCGCCGTATGGCCGCAAGTCGCCGCCTACGACCACGACAGCATCCTCGGCCTGTCGAGCCTGGGCTGGGTATGCTTCGTGGCGATCTGGCTGGTGCAGCTGGTGATCCTCGCCTACGGCATGGAGATGGTGCGCCGCTACGAGGCCTTCGCCGGCCCGGTGATCCTGCTGACCGTGGCCAGCCTGGCGGTGTTCATGTACTTCAAGGCCGATGCGCGTATCGCCTGGTCGGTCGCCGAGCCCCTGACCGGCTATGAGATGTGGCGCAACATCTTCGCCGGCGGCGCCCTGTGGCTGGCGATCTACGGCACCCTGGTGCTCAACTTCTGCGACTTTGCCCGTTCCTCGCCGTGCCGCAAGACCATTCGCGTCGGCAACTTCTGGGGCCTGCCGGTGAACATCCTGGTGTTCGCCATGATCACCGTGGTGCTGTGCGGGGCGCAGTTCCAGATCAACGGCCAGATCATCGACAGCCCGACCCAGATCGTCGCCAGCATCCCCAGCACAGCGTTCCTGGTGCTGGGTTGCCTGGCCTTCCTGATCGTCACCGTGGCGGTGAACATCATGGCCAACTTCGTTGCCCCGGCCTTCGTGCTGAGCAACCTGGCACCACGCCACCTCAACTTCCGCCGCGCCGGGCTGATCAGCGCGACCCTGGCGGTGCTGATCCTGCCCTGGAACCTCTACAACAGCCCGCTGGTGATCGTGTACTTCCTGTCCGGCCTGGGCGCCCTGCTCGGCCCGCTGTACGGGGTGATCATGGCCGACTACTGGTTGCTGCGCAAAGGCCGCATCAACGTGCCGGAGCTGTACACCGAGCACTCGACCGGCGCCTACCACTACAGCAAAGGCATCAACCTGCGCGCCGTAGCCGCCTTCGTGCCCGCGGCACTGCTGGCCATCATCCTGGCGCTGGTGCCGAACTTCCACGGTATCGCACCGTTTTCCTGGCTGATCGGCGCCGGCATCGCTGCCGCGGTGTACCTGCTGATCGCCCCGCGCAACCGCCAATACCACGATGTCAGCGGCGAGTGCATCGCCGTCGACCACAGCAGCCATTGATCAAGGAAGACTGCCCATGCGTATTTTGATTGCCAACGTCAACACCACCGCAGCCATCACCGAAGCCATCGCCGAACAGGCCCGCAGCGTCGCGGCACCCGGCACTGAAATCATCGGCCTGACCCCATGGTTCGGCGCCGAGTCGGTGGAGGGCAACTTCGAGAGCTACCTGGCCGCCATCGCCGTGATGGACCGGGTGCTGGCCTACGACGGCCCTTATGATGCCGTGATCCAGGCGGGCTACGGCGAACATGGCCGCGAAGGCCTGCAGGAATTGCTCGACGTACCGGTGGTGGACATCACCGACGCCGCCGCCAGCACCGCCATGTACCTGGGCCACGCCTATTCGGTGGTGACCACCCTGGACCGCACCGTACCCTTGATCGAAGACCGCCTGAAGCTGTCAGGGTTGTACGACCGTTGCGCCTCGGTGCGGGCCAGTGGCCTGGCCGTGCTCGAACTGGAGCAAGACCCTCTACGGGCCGTCGAGGCCATTGTCGAGCAGGCCGAGCGGGCCGTGCGTGACGACAAGGCCGAAGTGATCTGCCTGGGCTGTGGCGGCATGGCCGGGCTGGATGAGCAGATCCGCCAGCGCACCGGGGTGCCGGTGGTCGATGGTGTGAGCGCGGCGGTGACCATTGCCGAGTCGCTGGTGCGGATGGGGCTCAGCACTTCCAAGGTGCGCACCTATGCCACACCGCGAGTGAAGAAGGTAGTGGGCTGGCCGATGCGCTTCGGGCGCTAGAGCGGCCCCATCTGGACCGGCCCCTTCGCGGGCAAGCTGAACTGGCCTAATGATTTTGGACACCTTCATCGGGCGCTATGATGGCGCCCAATTGGAGGCAAAATCAGTGCGCAAGTCTTATTCGAAAGAACACAAAATCCAAGCTGCCGAAATGGTCCTGGACGGTGGCCAGTCAGTTCCTGAGGTATGCGAAATCCTCGGGATTGGCCGTACAGCCCTTCGCCGTTGGGTTGAGCAGGTACGCCAGGAGAGAGAGGGTAAGGTTCCGACTGGAGCCAAAGCCATCACTCCGGAGCAGCAACGTATCGAAGAGCTGGAAGCATTGGTTCGTCAAAAGGATCGGGATATCGAAATCCTAAAAAAGGCCAGTGCTCTCCTGCTTCGGGACTCCAAAGATCGTTCTCGCTGATCAACGAGCTGAGTGAGCAATACGGTGTTGTCGACTGCTGTCGTGTGCTTGGGGTCAAACGCAGTAGTTTCTATGCATGGCGCAAACGCCAAGGGCGTGAGAATCCCGGCAGGGATGCTCTACGCTCGCGTGTAATCAATCACTTCATGGCGTCACGAAGCTCCGCGGGTTCACGCACGTTGATGCAAGAACTGCGGCGTGAAGGCCATGTGGTTGGGCGTTACAAAGTGCGTGCGCTTATGCGTGAAGCTGGCCTGAAATGCCGGCAGCGTAGGCCACACCGGTATCGGTCATCAGGCACGGAAGCACTGATTGCGGAAAACCAACTGAAGCGAAACTTCAAGGTTTCAACGATCAACGAGGTCTGGTGTGGCGATGTGACTTACATTCAGGTTGGCAGACGTTGGCTGTACTTGGCCGCAGTAATCGACTTGTACGCACGCCGAGTTGTGGGCTGGGCGTTTTCAATGACTGCTGATGCCAAGTTGGCCTGTGACGCGCTGCGCATGGCGTCTGAGTCCAGAGGCAAGCCTACGGGCGTGATGTTTCATTCAGATCAAGGTTGTCAGTACACCAGCCATAAATTCAGGGCTGTACTTGAAGAGTGCAGCTTGAAACAGAGCATGAGCCACCGTGGCCAATGCTGGGACAATGCGGCCATGGAGCGATTCTTCGGGGCATTGAAATCAGAATGGGTGCCAGCAGGAGGCTATGAATCCGAAGCTGAAGCTAAAGCCGACATCATGGCTTATTTGGTGCGCTACAACCTAAAGCGTCTCCACAGCTACAACGGCTACGAGACCCCGGTAGCTATGGAGGAAAAGCTCAGGGCAGCGGCATGAACCTTAACCGGTGTCCAAAATTACTTGACCAGATCAAGCCCGCTCCCACAGGTATCACACAGACCTTGAGAGCTGTGCAGTACCTGTGGGAGCGGGCTTGCCCGCGAAGAGGCCGGTGCAGTCAACCCAGCATCCGCGCCAGCCGCTCCCCGCTGCCACAGGCCAAGGTAAACCCCAAGGCCCCATGCCCAAGGTTCAGCCACAGGTTGCGATAGGCTGTAGTACCCACAATCGGCACCCCGGTCGGCGTCGCCGGCCGCATCCCTGCCCATTCCACCGCCCCCGCGTAATCCGCAGCCCGCGGCAAGGTCTCCAACGCCTGCCGACGCATGCTGGCGAGCCTGCGCGCATCCACCGTTTCGTCGTAGCCGACGATATCCACCATCGCCGCTATTCGCAGCTGCTGATCAAGCCGCGCGTAGACGATCTTGCGCTCGTAGTCGGTAATGCTGACCTCCGGCGCTCGATGTTCCGCCGCGATCGCTGCTGTCAGGCTGTAACCCTTGAGCGGGTAGACCGGCAGCCGCAGCCCTGGCAGCGCCAGCCCGGCACTGCGATGGCCGATGCACAGCACCAGGCGCTCGACCTCCATTTGCTCAAGCCCCAGTTGCAATGCCACTACCTGGTCATCACGGGCGATCAAGCGCGTGACCGGGCGGCCCAGCAGGAATCGGCACTGCCCTGATGCCCGCAAGCGCTCTGCCAGGCGTTCGCAGAAACGATGGCAATCGGCGACTTCCTCTTCCGGAGTCAGCACTGCGCCGATAAAGGGCGCATCGGCCAATGCCGGTTCCAGCGCCCTGACTTCGCTGGCACCGAGTACCTGTTGGTTTTTCGGGTCGAGCAAATGCTCACGGCCATGGGCGAACGCCCGCTCACTGCGAAATGCCACCAGCTTGCCGTTCTGACGCCAGGCAAAATCGCTCAGGCCGTCTTCTTCACGCCAGCGTTTCAGGGTGGCCTGGCTGTGCAACGCCAATTCCAGCAGTTGTGCGGCATTACGGTGATTGACGCTGCTGCGGCAAGCCATCACGAACGCCAGCAACCAGCGCCATTGAGCCGGGTCCAGGCGCAAACGCAGGCGCAGCGGCGAGTCACCCCGCAATAGCCATCCAAGCGCCTGCCACGGCACACCGGCATCGGCCAACGGCGCCACGTAGCGATAAGAAAGTTGCCCACCGTTAGCGAAACTGGTCGCCGAGGCCAGCTGGTCTCGCGCCTCGACCAGCACCACCGACAGGCCTTCGCGCACCAGCGCATAGGCCGTCGCCAGGCCGATCACGCCACCACCGATTACCGTTACCCGTTGCGTCATTGTTCTTCCCTGCCCTGACTTCCCTGCCAAGACAGTATCAGCGGATCAGGTCGGGCAGCTATGGTCACCGCCATTCAGGCCTTGGCGGACGTTACGACTGAGCAGGCTGGCCTTGCCGTCGTGCCAGGTCAGGGTGAGGACGTAGAGGGTATCGAAATCGTCGCCGTTCCAGTCTTCGGTAATCACCCGCTTATCGCCCAACGCCTTGCCGGCCACGGCATTGATCAGTTCGGGCAGGTAGCCGTGGCCCCAGGCGGTATAGACCGTGGCATTGCGGTACTTCTCGCTGACCAGTTCATCAGCGAGCTCGTCGGTGTCGTTGGCAGCGAAGTCGATGTTGACCGGCAAACCCAGGCGAATGGCGCTGGGCGTGATGGTCATCAGCGGGCGGATGTAGCTGTAACTCTGGTCCTGGCTGCCTTCCTCGACATGCCGCGAGGGATTGGCCGCGAACACATAATCCGCCTTGCCGAAACGCTCTGGCAGCAAGGTTGCCAGGTCCAGCGCGCGGTTGAGCCCCTGGCAGTTCAGTTGCCCCAGGCCTTCACCGGGCTTTTCAGCGTGGCGCAGAAACACCAGTGTCTGGATACCGTCGACCGGTTGAGCGCGGCTTTCGACCACTTCCAGTGCCAGCGGCACAGACGCGGCGACGAGGGCCAGGCTGAGCATCAGGTGGCGGCGACGTCGAAAGACGGATGGCAACTTCATGTAGGCAGGCTCTTGTGGCAAGAAGTATCTGGATACCCGCCACATTGCCCCGCGGCCCATGCCGCAGGGCATCCGTGTTAGTGATTGCCATCCTTGGCAACGAGCAGGACTCAGAGTGCCCTCAACCCGTTTGGTTCCTCCTTGAGTGTGGATGCCGTTCCCTAGGCAAGGAATACCTTAGACCAGGTGTGTTGCAGAGATATGTAAGGCTGTGAGGTGTTCGCCTTTAGTTTTGAGGCGCCTGTGAGATCGAGCGCCGCCCGCGCGGCGCATCGCGGATGAATCCGCTCCTACATCCGTTTCGGGCCAGTCTATCCTGCGCCAGATGAGCTGCCCGCCTTGCGCCAAGCCGGACGAAGGTGACTTCACAGGAAGAACTGGCCCGAAACGGATGTAGGAGCGGATTCATCCGCGATGCGCCGCGCGGGCGGCGCTCGATCTCACAGGCGCTGCAAATCCCAAATCAAGCGCATGCTGACGTACGCGCAATCAATCATCCCGGGTCAGCACTTCCAGCAGTTCGATTTCAAAGGTGAGGTCCGAGTTCGGCGGAATCGCCCCTACGCTGCGCTCGCCATACCCCAGGTGCGCCGGCACCTGCAGCTTGCGCTTGCCACCCACACGCATGCCCATCAACCCCTGGTCCCAGCCTTTGATCACACGGCCAGTGCCGATCACGCACTGGAAGGGTTTGCCGCGCGACCACGACGAGTCGAACTCGCTGCCGTCGGCCAGCCAGCCGGTGTACTGGGTGGTGATCAGGGCGCCTTTGACGGCCGCTTTGCCGTCGCCTTCGACGAGGTCGGTGATCTGCAGTTCACTGCTCATGGGCATGCTCCAACGCTGAAATACAAGGGCGCCCTTTTCTCAGGAATGCACAGGTTTGGCAAGCTCCCGTGGCGTACCGTGCTGGCGCATCGACCACAGCACCCCGCCGATCACCAGAACGATCGCCGCCGCTTCCAGCAGGCTCGGCCCGGCTTGCCGCCAAAGAAAGGCATACAACAGCGCGAACAGGGTCTCGAATACGATCAGTTGCCCGCTCAAGGTCAATGGCAGGCGCTTGGACGCCGCGTTCCACAGCGCCGTGGCCAACCAGGAGCCCAGCACCGCACAACCCAGGCAAGCGGCCCAGAACAGCCACCAACGAGCCATCGGCGCCTCGACCTGCAGCTGCTGCGGCTGCCATATGGCCAGGGCGGCAACCATCACCAGGCTGCTCAGGCCGGTCAGCACGCCGATCAGCACCGACCACTGGTGGCTGTCGAAATGCCCACTCTGCTTGAGGTAACAGCTGTTCTGCACCGCGTACCAGGTCCAACAGGCCAGCGCGGCCAGGGCGTATAACAGCCCCATCAGCTTGTCGCCGATATCACCCGGGGCGAAGGCGAAAGTCTCCAGGTTGATACACAACATTCCGGCAAGGATCAGCGCCAGCGGGCCGACCAGCCGCCGGATCGGCACTGCGCCGCTGTCGTTGCGGCCATACAGGGTAATGGTCAGCGGCAGCACCCCGACGATCAGCGAGGCAGGTGCCACGCCCAGGCGCTGGATCGCCGCCACCAGGCAGATGAAGTACACCAGGTTACCGACCACTGCCAGGCGCAGCAGCATCCAGCCGTCCGCCAGGGTCAGCCGGCGCAGCTGCCGGGCCATCGGCGCGGCCAGCAGCAACGAGATCAGGCCGACCAGCGCATAGCGCACGCTGCTCAGCAGCATCGGGTTGAACTCCGGCAGCAGCTCCGGAACCATCAGTACCATGCCCCACAATGCACCGGCCCCACCGGCATACATCACACCGCGCTTCACACTGCCCGCTCCTGTTCGTGGATGCGCGCAGGCTACCGCTGTGCGGGGCTGGCGGCAAAGTATCTTTTCGCTTGCGGTCTATCCCGCGGGGTATGGTCAGCCGAACTGCTCGAACGCTTGCTCCCCAGTCAGCTCCTTGGTCTGGTTGGCAAAGCAGTACCAGGCAGGTTTCTGCTCTACGAAGATCTGCAGGTCGAAATCCCAGGCCTCGTCGCCGTCAAGCATGCCCACAGGGACCGCATAGTGGTCCTTATCCTTGAGCCGGTAATAGAGGTGCGTGCCGCAACGGCTGCAAAAACCACGCTGGGCCCAATCGGACGAGTCGTAGACAGCCGGGGCCCGCCCCTCGAAGACCGGCGCTTTGCTGCAGTCCACGACCAGCAGCGGGCCGCCGGTCCATTTGCGGCACATGCTGCAATGGCAGGCGCTGATGTGGGTGTTGTCGACGCTGGCGCGCAGGCGGGTTTCACCGCACAGGCAGCTGCCGCTTTTTTCCAGGGTCATGGTGGGGCTCCTTGCAGGTTGGGCCAGCAAGTATAGATCGGGCTCCACAGCACAGAGCCCGCCACCCCACTCGTTCGATCAGATGAACACGCTGCCGCGCAGGTACAGCGCCGCACGCCCGCTGATGATCACCCGGCCATTGCCAGGAACGTCACAATGCAACTGCCCTTTGCGCGCCCCGCCCTGCTCGCAGCTCAGCGACGATTTGCCCAACCGCTCGGCCCACAACGGCGCCAGCGAGGTATGCGCAGAGCCGGTGACCGGGTCTTCATTGACGCCGACCCGCGGGCCGAACCAGCGGGTGACAAAGTCGAAGCCACGGCCGGCGGCAGTGACCGCGATGCCACGCACGTCGAATGCCGACAAGGCGACGAAGTCGGGCTTGAGCGGGTCGAGCAACGCGGCTTCATCGACCACCACCACATAGTCGTCGGAGCGGTACACCGCCATGGCTGCGTTCAGGCCCAGCGCCTCCAGCAACCCGGCCGGCACATCCACGGCTTGCGGTTGCTTGGCCGGGAAGTCCATGGCCAGCAGGCCGTCGTTACCCCGGCTGACCCGCAGTTCGCCACTGCGGGTGTTGAAGCGCAGCACTTCGGCTTGCTCACCGAGTTGTTCGAACAACACATAGGCCGAAGCCAGGGTGGCATGGCCGCACAGGTCGACCTCGACGGTCGGGGTGAACCAGCGCAGGTCGAAGCTTGCACCGTTGCGCACGAAGTAGGCCGTTTCGGAGAGGTTGTTCTCTTCGGCGATACGTTGCAGCACATTGTCCGGCAGCCAGCTTTGCAGCGGGATCACTGCCGCCGGGTTGCCACCAAAAGGCTCGGCGGAGAAGGCATCGACCTGGAAGATCTCGAGTTGCATCAAACGCTCCTTGTGCTCCGGGCAAGCCCGGGTTTGGAAAAGGTTACGCGTGGACTGGCGTGAGCACCGGTTCGCCAGCAAAGAAGGCCTGCAGGTTGCGCAGCACGAGGCTCACGGTGTCGCGTGCGGCCTCGGGCGACTGGCCGGCCACGTGGGGGGTGAGGACCGTATTGCCGAGGGCCTTGAGGGCGTCTGGCACTGCGGGCTCATCATCGAACACATCGAGCGCGGCACCCGCGAGCTGGCCGTGCGCCAAGGCGCTTACCAGCGCCTGGGTGTCGACCACACTGGCCCGGGCGATATTCACCAGGTAACCCTCCGCGCCCAGGGCCTCGAGCACCTGGGCATCGACCAGATGGCGGGTACTGGCACCACCGGGGGTGGCAACGACCAGGATGTCGACGGCATCGGCCAGGTGCAGCGGGCTGTCGTACCAGGTGTAAGGCACGTCCTGGCGAGGGGTGCGGCTGTGATAGCTGATGTTCATGTCAAAGCCCTGGCTGGCGCGCTTGGCGATGGCCAGGCCAACCGCGCCGAGCCCCAGCAGGCCCAGGCGCTTGCCACTGACCGAAGGGCTGATTACTCGGTTCCACTCGCCACGGCGGGTGCTGGCGTCGGCACGGGGAATGTCGCGCAGCAGCGCCAGCAGCAGGGCCAAGGTGTGGTCGGCAACTGCCGCGGCGTTTGCGCCAGCGCCGTTGGTGACAGTGATGCCACGGGCTGCCGCGGCAGCCAGGTCGACCTGCTCGTAGCCGGCACCGATCACACAGATGATCTGCAGCTTGGGCAAGGCGGCGATTTCCGCAGCGGTCAGGCCCAGCGGGCCGCGGGTGAGCACCGCGTCGATCTCACCAGCATGGCGCTGGATGGCATCGGCGCGCAGTTGCGGGGATGGCGCGCGGATCAGCCGGTAACCTGCCTGTTCGAGCAATGGCAGGTAATCGTCGACGGTTTCCACCAGTACCAGGACTGTCTTGCTCATGCCACCTCCGAGTCAATTCGAAGGGGCATTATGCGGAGTCACTGGCCAGTACAGTCAACTGGAAAAACAACGGGAAACTGTACTGTATGGGTGGGGCGGGCTTCAGGGCGCGTTAGGGCTTCCAAGTCTAGGCCGCGAAAGTTGCAGCGCCTGTGAGATCGAGCGCCGCCCGCGCGGCGCATCGCGGATAAATCCGCTCCTACATCCGTTTCGGGCCAATCAAGCCTGAGAGGTCACCGCTGTCTGCCTTGTTTGCATGACTCGAGACATGCGCCAGGGCTGGCAAACATGGCGTAACAGGTTCGGTACGTTGCAACAAATGTAGGAGCGGATTTATCCGCGATGCGCCGCGCGGGCGGCGCTCGATCTCACAGACACCAAACTTCTAACGGCGAACACCCGCAAGCCTCAACAAATTTATTGCCCGTAGGCGCGCCCCAGCCCCCCGGGCACACCGCTGCTGTCAGTTTCCTGCCATGGCCCATCCGGGTTCAGCGACCAGCTCCAGCCATTGTCATAGCGGTAGTAGGTACGCTGCCGGTAAAAGACATTGGTCTTTTTCTCCAGCACATACACCCCAAGCTTCGGATCCCAGTGGCTCGCTCCACCCGGTGGTGGTGCGAAACTGGCAGAGGTACGCGGCATCGGTTTGGGGATCGCCGCTGGCTTCTCCGGCGGTGTCGACGGCTGGCCACCCGGCAGCGGCTTCACCGCTGGCCCTTGATGCGGCGGCACGCTCTCGATCGGCGGCGACGGCTGCTCGTACGGTTGATGCGCCGTACACGCGGACAAACCCACGGCCAGGGTGATCAGGGTCAGGCGGACGGCGCTATGCATGGCGTTGCTCTCTTACGGGTCGGGGCTGTCGATGGTCAGGTGCTGGGTGGCCTGGGTGGTATTGGCCAGGGGCGCGCCCAGGCCGATCCACTCGCCGCGGGTCGGCTGGCCGGCGCGGGAAACACGTGCAACCAGTTGGACTTCGGCAAACTGGGACAGTTTCATCTGCGGCAGCATAGCGTCAGCGTCGGACAATTCCACTTCCAGTGGCAACTGCGCCACGGTCACCCGCTTGGCCGCCAGCGGCATCGGCGGGCCGTTGCTGGCACGGGCGAAGATGAACACGGTGTCGTCAGGCTTGACCTTGTCCTTGAGCGCCGCTGCCAGCTCCACCCGCACTTTTAGCCGGGCTGGCGCAGTGGCCTGCGCTTTGGCGCCACCGGTACCGCCCAGGCGCGCTGCCGCACGGTCGATACCGCCTTGCAGCGCCGCCCGCGAGGCATCGCCTTCGGGCAGTTGCGCCAGCAGGCGGTTCCAGTAGTCGATGGCTTCCTGGTAACGCTCGCCCTCGAAGGCGGCGATGCCCCGCAAGCCAAGGCTGGTGACCTCGTTCGGGTCGGCCTTCAATGCCTCGTCCGTCAGCGCCTGCACCTGGGGGCTCCACTGCTTGTCCGCCGCAAAGTACAGCGCCTGGGCCCACTGGCCAAGCAGCTCGGGCTGGCGGCCGGCCAGTGCCACGGCGCGCTCGTAGGCACGTGCTGCATCGGCCGGGCGTTGCTGGGCCATGTAGGCCCGGCCAAGGAAATACAGGCCCTCGGCCGAGTCCGGCTGGGCCTGCACGGCGCGCTCGAGGCGCGTGGTCATTTCGTCCATGGTTTTCGGTGCAGCGGCAAATTCCTGGGTCAGTTCGACCTTGTCCGCCGCACCAAAGTGCAGGTATAGCCCCAGTGCCAGTGCGGGCACCAGCACGGCCGCCAGCAATGGCAAGGCCTTGCCCAGGTGCCCCTGACGCGCAGGTTCGGCGCCTTCGGTGTCGGCCAGCAGCTCGCGGGCAGCTTCGTCACGGCCCTTGGCCATTTGCGCCTCATCGAGCACACCGGCGGCCTGTTGGGCGGCCAGTTCGGCGACGCGTTCCTGGTACAGGGCGACGTTCAGGGCAGTGCGGTCTTCTTCCTGCTGCTGGCGACGGCCACGCAGGATCGGGATCAGCAGAAAGCCGAGGGCGGCGAGCAGCAACAGGCCCGCGCTAAGCCAGAATTCAGTCATGGGTCTGTTCTTTTTCCAGCAGTTTGGCGAGACGCTCGCGTTCTTCGACGGACAGTTGCTGTGCAACCTGGGCGGCCGGGCCACGGCGCCTGCGGACGATCACCGCCAGCACCACGAAACCACCCGCCAACAGAATGCCCGGGCCGAACCACAGCAACCAGGTGCGGCCACTGAGCGCCGGCTTGTAGCGCACGAAGTCGCCATAGCGGTCGACCATGAAGTCGACGATCTGCTGGTTGCTCTTGCCTTCGCCGAGCATGCGGAAGATCTCGCGACGCAGGTCGGCGGCAATCGGTGCGTTGGAGTCGGCGATGTCCTGGTTCTGGCACTTGGGGCAGCGCAGTTCCTTGGTCAGCTGCTGGTAACGCTCGCGCTCGGCGTCGTCACGGAACTGGTAGGTATCGATGGCCGCCTTGGCCACACCGGCCAGGCTCAGGCCCAGCACGGCGGCTGCCAGCCAGCGCTTCATGGCTTGGCCTCGTCGACCAGGCCCTGGTACAGCGGCGCCAGCTGCTCGCGCCACACGCTGGCATCGACGATGCCGACGTGCTTGTAGCGGATGATGCCCTTGGCGTCGATCAGGAAGGTTTCCGGCGCGCCATACACGCCCAGGTCCAGCCCCAGGCTGCCCTGCTCGTCGCGGATATCCAGCTGGTACGGGTTGTGGAACTCGGCCAGCCACTTCTGCGCGGCGGCGTTGTCGTCCTTGTAGTTGATGCCGTGGATCACCACGCCCTGCTGGGCCAGCTGGTTCAGGTACGGGTGCTCGACCTTGCACGACGGGCACCAGGTGGCCCACACGTTGACCAGCGCCGGCCGCCCCAGCAGGTCGGCCTGGGTCAGGTTGCGGTCACCCTGGGTCGAAGCCAGGGCGAACGCCGGGAACGGCTTGCCGATCATCGCCGACGGCAGCTCGTCGGGCTTGAGGAACAGCCCCTTGTAGAGGAAAACCGCCATCAGCAGAAACACCGCCAGTGGCACGACCATGATCCAACGCTTCATGCAGCAGCTCCAGACACGCCCAGGGCCTCACGCACCCGGGTCTTGACCTTGACGCGATAGCGCCGGTCGAAGGCCGCCAGTAACCCGCCCAGGCCGGTCAGCAGACCGCCCAGCCAGATCCAGCGGACATAAGGCTTGATATGCACGCGCACTGCCCAGGCGCCGTTTTCCAGCGGCTCGCCCAGGGCGACGTACAGGTCACGGGTGAAACCGGCATCGATGCCGGCTTCGGTCATCATCGACTGCTGCACGGTGTACAGGCGCTTTTCCGGGTGCAGGGTGGTCACTTCACGGCCGTCACGGGTGACCACGATGGTGCCCTTGTCGGAGATGAAGTTCGGCCCTTCGAAGTGCGTCGCCCCTTCGAACAGGAAGTGGTAACCGCCAAGCTCGACACTTTCGCCCGGCGCCATGCGCAAGTCGCGCTCTGCGCTGTTGTTGCTCGACAGCACCACACCCAGGGCACACACCGCCAGGCCCAGGTGCGCCAGCTGCATGCCCCAGTAACTGCGGGTCAGGCCGCGCACGCCCTTGGCCAGGCCTTTGTGGCGGGTCTTGTCGAAAATGTCACGCAGGCCGCCGAGCACCACCCAGGCCGCCAGGGCAAAGGCGCTCAGGACCGGCCAGTCGAGGTCGTCGACGATGAAGCCAGCGATCGGCGCCAGCACCGCGCTGCCGATCAGCACCGGGGTCATCATGTTCGCCAGCCACTTGCCGGGGGTGTCCTTCCAGCGCACCACCACACCCACGCTCAGCACCACCATCAACAGCGCCATCAACGGCAGGAACAGGGCGTCGAAGTAAGGTGGGCCGACCGACAGCTTGGCCCCGGTCAGGGCGTCGAGCACCAGCGGGTACAACGTGCCCAGCAGGATCATCGAAGCCGCCACCACCAGGATCAGGTTGTTGGCCAGCAGCAGCGTTTCACGCGACCACAGGGCGAACCCGACCTGGCTCTTGACCACTGGTGCGCGCAGGGCGAACAGGGTCAGCGAGCCACCGACCACGAACAGCAGGAAGATCAGGATGAACACGCCGCGCGCCGGGTCGGCAGCGAAGGCGTGCACCGAGGTCAGCACGCCGGAGCGGACCAGGAAGGTACCCAGCAGGCTCAGCGAAAACGCAGCGATCGCCAGCAGCACGGTCCAGCTCTTGAATACCCCGCGTTTTTCGGTCACCGCCAGCGAGTGGATCAGCGCGGTGCCCACCAGCCAAGGCATGAACGAGGCGTTCTCCACCGGGTCCCAGAACCACCAGCCGCCCCAGCCCAGTTCGTAGTAGGCCCACCACGAGCCAAGGGTAATGCCGACGCCGAGGAAGGCCCAGGCGACGATGGTCCAGGGCCGCGACCAGCGCGCCCAGGCCGCGTCCAGGCGCCCGCCGAGCAGTGCGGCGATGGCGAAGGCGAAGGCCACCGAGAAGCCCACATAGCCCATGTACAGCATCGGCGGGTGGACGATCAGGCCGAAGTCCTGCAACAGCGGGTTGAGGTCACGGCCGTCGGTCGGCACCTGCGGCAGCAGGCGCTGGAACGGGTTGGAGGTGATGATCAGGAAGCTCAGGAAGCCGACGCTGATCATGCCCATCACCGCCAGCACACGGGCCAGCATCACCTGCGGCAGCTGGCGCGAGAAGATCGACACGGCGAAGGTCCAGCCACCGAGGATCAGCGCCCACAGCAGCAGCGAACCTTCGTGGGCGCCCCAGACCGCACTGAACTTGTAGTACCAGGGCAAGGCGCTGTTGGAGTTGCTGGCCACGTAGGCGACCGAGAAGTTGTCGGTCATGAACGCATGGGTCAGGCAGGCAAAGGCGAACACCAGGAAGGTGAACTGGCCCCAGGCTGCCGGGCGCGCCAGGCTCATCCACAGGCTGTCACCGCGCCAGGCACCGAGCAGCGGCAGCGTGGCCTGCACGGCGGCAAAGCAGATCGCCAGGATCATCGCCAGCTGGCCGAGTTCGGGAATCACCAGTGCCGCATTCATGGTTTGGCCCCCGCGCCGCTGGCCGCCTGGCCGCTTTCCTTCAGGGCCTTGGTAACCTCGGGCGGCATGTACTTCTCGTCGTGCTTGGCCAGCACTTCGTCGGCGACCACCACGCCATCGCCGTTGAGCTTGCCAAGGGCAACGATGCCCTGCCCTTCACGGAACAGGTCCGGCAGGATGCCGCGGTAGGTGATCGGCACGGACTTGTTGAAGTCGGTGACCACGAAACGCACGTCGAGCGAATCCGATGAACGCTGCACCGAGCCCTTCTCGACCATGCCACCCGCACGGATGCGCGTGTCCAGCGGCGCCTCGCCGTTGGCGATCTGGGTTGGTGTGTAGAACAGGTTGATATTCTGCTGCAGGGCGCTCAAGGCAAAGCCGACGGCAACCGCAACCCCGACCAGCAGGCCGAGGATCAGGAACAGGCGTTTCTTGCGCTGCGGATTCACTGGTTGTTCTCCCGGCGCAAACGGCGCGCCTCATCTTGCAGGTAGCGGCGGCGGGCCAACACGGGGGCGGCGACATTCAGCGCCAGCACCGCCAGGCAGATGCCATAGGCCGACCAGACATACAGGGCATGGTGGCCCATGGCGAGAAAATCGCCGAAGGAAGCGAAACTCATCGCGCGGCCCTCCGCCCCAGGCTGTTCAACACTTCATCCTTGACCCAACTGGCGCGCGCCTCGCGCTTGAGCACTTCCAGGCGCATGCGCAGCAGCAGCACGGCACCGAAGAAGCAGTAGAAACCCAGCGCCGTGCACAGCAGCGGCAGCCACATTTCGGCCGGCATCGCCGGTTTTTCGGTGAGGGTGAAGGTAGCGCCCTGGTGCAGGGTGTTCCACCACTCCACCGAGTACTTGATGATCGGAATGTTGATCACCCCGACGATGGCCAGCACCGCGCAGGCCTTGGCGGCGCTCTCACGGTTGCTGATGGCCTGGCCCAGGGCAATGATGCCGAAGTACAGGAACAGCAGGATCAGCATCGAGGTCAGCCGGGCGTCCCAGACCCACCAGCTGCCCCAGGTCGGCTTGCCCCAGATGGCCCCGGTGACCAGCGCCACGGCGGTCATCCAGGCGCCAATGGGCGCTGCGCATTGCAGGGCGACATCGGCCAGTTTCATCTTCCACACCAGCCCCACCGCGCCAGCCACGGCCAGCAGTACATAGCAGGACTGCGCCAGCATGGCCGCCGGTACGTGGATATAGATGATGCGGAAGCTGTTGCCCTGCTGATAGTCCTCGGGGGCGAACGCCAGGCCCCAGACCACGCCGGTGACCAGCAAAAGGACGGCAGAGATGGCCAGCCATGGCAGCATGCGGCCGCTGATGGCATAGAACCATTTCGGCGAACCCAGTTTGTGGAACCACGTCCAGCTAATTTTCATCAGGTACATCCGGTATTAGCCGGGCTTGGGAGCCCGGGACTCGTTATTCGCCGACGCTGATCTTCAGGCCGGCCGCTATCGCAAAGGGTGCCAGGGTAACCGCCAGGGCTGTCAGGCTGGCGAGCCAGAGCAGATGGCCGGTGGCTGGCATATTCTGCAATGCCGCCTGCAACGCACCACTGCCCAGGATCAATACAGGGATATACAACGGCAGAATCAGCAACGCCAGTAACAAACCACCACGCTTGAGACCGACCGTCAGCGCAGCGCCGACCGCCCCCAACAGGCTCAATACCGGCGTGCCCAGCAGCAGCGAGCCGAGCAGCACCGGCAGGCAGTGGCTGGGCAACCCCAGCATCAGTGCCAGCAATGGCGCCAACAATACCAGCGCCAGCCCGGAAAAGATCCAGTGCGCCAGCACCTTGGCCAGCACCAGCATGGCCAGCGGGTGCGGTGACAATACCCACTGCTCCAGCGATCCGTCTTCGAAATCACTGCGAAACAGGCCGTCGAGCGACAGCAGCACGGCCAGCAAGGCCGCGACCCAGACCAGCCCGGGCGACAAGGTTTGCAACAATTGGCTTTCCGGGCCAACGGCCAACGGGAACAGGGCCACGACGATGGCGAAGAATACCAGTGGGTTGGCCAGCTCTGCCGGGCGGCGGAACAGCAAGCGCGCTTCGCGGCGCAGCAACAGGATGAATACGCTCATGCCGCCCACTGCCCCAGATTGAGTTCGCGGTAGCCGCTGGGCTTGCGTTCCAGGCTATGGTGCGTCGTCAGCACGACCGTACCGCCCTGTTCGCAGTGGGCGGCCAGGTGCGCTTCGAGCTGGGCCACGCCCTGCTTGTCGAGGGCGGTGAAGGGTTCGTCGAGAATCCACAACGGCGGGCTGCTCAGGTGCAGCCGGGCCAATGCCACGCGGCGCTGCTGGCCGGCGGACAAGGTATGGCAGGGGACGTCTTCGAACCCACGCAGGCCGACCGCCTCCAGTGCCGCCCAGATGGCTTCACGGGTGGCCGGTTGGTGCAGGGCACAGAGCCAGGTGAGGTTCTCCTCGGCGGTGAGCAGGTCCTTGATGCCGGCGGCGTGGCCGATCCAAAGCAGGATGCTGGCCAAGGCATGGCGCTGTTCGCCAAGTGGCTGGCCACCCAGCAGGATCTGCCCGGCAGTTGGCTGCATCAGCCCGGCCAACAGGCGCAACAGGCTGGTCTTGCCGCTGCCGTTGGGGCCGCTGATCTGCAGCATGTCGCCGGGGCGCAACTCGAAATCGAGGTGCTCGAACAACAGGCGCCAGTCGCGCTCGCAGGCCAGGCCCACGGCTTGGAGGTGAAGGGTCACGGATTCGCCTTATCTATATGCTTCTCAAGTCGCCCACCTCGCTGCCGTTATACTGGCAGTGGCGGGCGGCAGGCATTATTACATGTGCTGCCGCGCTGCCAAGAGGGCGGGCTCCACAGGTTGTATACAATCATGACTGAAATCAATAGTCTCGGCGCACAAACCGCCATCAATCCGCAGGCGATCAAGGCCCAGCTGACCGGTGAGCTGCTCAACCTGACCCAGGCGCAACCCGGCTTGCTCAAGCCGGGCGAAACCGCTCAGGCCGAAGTGCTGACCCTGCGCCAGAGCGGCAGTACCTTCCAGTTGGTGCTGCAAGTGATCCAGGCCAACGGCAGCCAGACCCAGGTCCAGGCCAGTGCCAATCAGCCAATCCCACAAGGCAGCCAGCTCACCGTCAGCCAGCCCGAAAGCAACCGCCTGGCCGTCATGGTGCAGCAGGCCAGTGCCAGCAACGTCGCCACCCTCACCCAGCTCGACACCAGCAAGGTGCCGGTCGGTACCCTGCTGCAGGGCAAGGTGCTGACCAACCAGCCGTTACCCCAGGCTACGGGCGAGGCGGCCAGCTTCCGCTCGCTGGTCAGCCTGCTCAACACGGCTCAGGCTGGCGCCACACTCAGCATCGACAGCCCGCGCCCACTGCCGATCGGCAGCCTGCTCAGCGCCCTGGTGCAGGGCGATCAGTCGCTGCGTTTCGTGCCGCTCAGCGGTCGCCAGGAACAACTGAACATTGCCCAGCAGTTGCTGACCCAGCAAGGCCGCCAGGCGTCCCTGCCCGGCCTGCTCGCTGCGCTGCAGCAGATAGCCAGCAGCCCGAGCACCGACGGCGAACTGCGCAGCACCGCCAGCAGTCTGCTGGCCAGCCTGCCGGACGCCCGTCAGCTCAGCGACGGCAAAACACTGGCCCAGGCCCTGAACAACAGTGGCACCTTCCTCGAAGCAAAACTGCTGGGCGGCCTCGGTAGCGCCGTGGCCACTGACCTCAAGGCGCAGCTGATTCGGCTGGTGGCCCAGGCCACAGTGAGCGCGCCGACCAGCCCGGTGGTCGCCAGCACCACCCTTGCCCAGGCCCTGCCGGCCATGGCCCGCAGCGCCCTGGGCATGCTCGACCGGGTCAGCCCGAGAACAATACCGGGCGCATTCCCGCTACCGTCACGCCTGCTGCAGGCCATGGAAAATGAAGGTGACCTGCAACAGCTGCTGCGCCTGGCCGCCGCTGCCATTTCGCGTCTGCAAAGCCACGCCCTGAGCAGCTTGCAGCAATCCGGCACGCTGGATAACGGCAACCTGCAGACCACCTGGCAGACCGAAGTGCCGGTGCGCCACGGCCAGGAGTTCATCCCCCTGCAAGTGAAGCTGCAGCGCGAAGAAACCCCGGAGCAGCAGGGCAAACGCCAGCAACGCGAACAGCCGGACCCGCTGCAGGCACTGTGGCGGATCGACCTGGCATTCGACCTGGCGCCCCTTGGCCCATTGCAGGTGCAGGCACAGTTGCTTGAGGGGCGCTTGTCCGGCCATCTGTGGGCCGAGCGCGAACAGACCGCGCGGCTGATCGACAGCCAGCTCGGCGACCTGCGCGAACGCCTGCTGGCCCGTGGCCTGAATGTCGGCGACCTGGAGTGCCACGCCGGCATTCCACCACAGGGCCCGCGCACACGGGTGGAACAACGTTGGGTGGACGAAAACGCATGATCGACAGGCAACCACGCCAGGCCATCGCCCTGAGCTACGACGGCCAACAGGCCCCGACTCTGACCGCCAAGGGCGATGACGAGCTGGCCGAGGCCATTCTCGCCCTGGCTCGCGAGCACGAAGTACCGATCTACGAGAACGCCGAACTGGTGCGCCTGCTGGCACGCCTGGAGCTGGGCGAACAGATCCCTGAGGCGCTGTACTTGACCATCGCCGAAATCATCGCCTTTGCCTGGCAGCTGCGCGGCAAGGTCCCGTACGGCTTCGAGGATGCGCCCCAGGGCGAGCGTGACGTGACCGAAGTGCAGCCGCGCCTGGCCGGCCCACCCGCCTGAATCGACGCGGCCAGCACTATTTACCGCTTTGCAGCTAACCGATCGTTCGACTCTGTGGCCTTTTGCTCGCCACGGAGACCGCAATGCCCAACCCCCACATCAATGCTGCCGGCGTGCAGTTCGTTCGCAACCACCTGGCCACCCTGCCCCGCCCCGACCAAGAGGCCAAGCACGCGATAAGCAGCTGGCTGTCGGCACAAGGCGTGAACCTTGACCCCGACCAGATCGACGTCGTCACGCTGCATGTCCACCCAGCCGGAGTCGCCAGCTACCAGGCGGTTGTCGTCCAGCGCCTCAGCCTGACCCAGGCCGTACTGACGAACTGGCAAGGCGAATCCAACAATGATTTTTTCGGCGGGCTGTTCAGGCAACCCTGGGCCGGGCAGCTTCCTGATGATGGCCCGATCGCTGTCGTCGACACACTGCCTCAACAGCCCATTGCCGATAACGGTGCGTGGTACGAAGTGTTCAACGGCCTGTTCAGGCGCTCGGCGCCAGCCCGCTACGATCACTCGACACTGCTCGATGTTCGCGCCGAAGCCCTGTATGAGCATATCGAGGCACTCGACTTCCACACCCGCTACAAGGCCTCGCTCGACACGTTCTGGCACCAGCACCTGCCTGACTACCGCCTGTGCTGCAAACTCAATTTCATCGCGGCCTGCAACCAGCAGGTCGCCGAAGGTAGCCTGAGCGATGCTGCACGCAAGCTGGCCTGGCGTGCAGCCGAGCTGATTCCCCGAGGCAAGGGCCTGCGCCTGAGCACGTTGAGCATCTATGGCTATGCGGCCAGCGACCTGCTCTACATCAACGATGCCAGCAGCGACCTCACACTGCTGTACGCGCCCGGCAACAGTTCGCCCCTGCTGGAGTTCGCCAGTGAAGACCTGCTCAAGGACTGGGTTGGCCAGCAGTGCAAGGAAGCAACCGGGCGCCGGGCGTTGAAACAGCATTTTCGCCTGGCCGACGGCCCGCAGGGTATCGACTTCAGCGGCCTGGACACCGCACTGGAAGGCTTGGGCGTATACCCGCGCAACCACAGGCTGCCCCCGGAACATGGCTTTTTCAATAACGACGGTATCTGGCCGCCGCGTACCTACGTCAACTACCGCCCCGGCAAGTACAACCCCAGAATCACCGGCGACCTGTTCCAGGCGATGGCCGAACGTCAGCGTCAGCGCAGCTACGACGATGCCGACTTCCTGATTACCAGCAACAGCGAAGTCATGAAGTCCCGGTGGGCGGGTTACCTCAACACCACACTCACCTTGCTGGCCCCCCTGACCTTCGTGGTGCCGGGCCTTGCGCCTTTACTGGCACTGGGCGGCATCGCCCAGATCGGGCTTGGCCTGGACCAGGCGATCAACGGCAAGACCTTGCAAGATAAACAGCAAGGCGTAGGCAACATTACCTACGGCCTGTTGAATGCAACGCCTTTGGCCGCCGAAACGGTACTCAAGGGCGATGCCCTGTTTCGCTGGCAGCAGGACGGTTTCGTTGCGCCGCGCCGGGTCAACGAACAATGGGGCTACCCGCTGAGCCCTGTCAGCCCACCCCACTTGCCCGACCTGGATGTCGCGCCCTACTTCCACCGCCCTGCACGCATTGCCCCATTACCCGATGCAAATGCCACGGTTGCCAACTCGGTGAGGCGCTTTCCCCGCTACAACGGGGATGTCGACCATCTCCTGGGCTATCTGGAAGAATTCCCCGGGTATGTGGAAACACTGGACCTGGTCTACGACGTGCAGGCCGACCTGTTCATCACCGAGGAAGGCACCAACGAGGTAAGCCCGACTTATTACGAAGCCGAGCCAGGGACCGGCAACATGCGCATCGTCAGCAACGAAGGGCGGCAGGTGACGGACGCTATGCGCATGTCGTCCCTTCGCGCGCTCGGCATCGATGTGCAGTTTCCGGTGCAACTTCCCGCTGCGGCAATCGACGGCGCTCACCCCATACCCAAACTGATCTCGTCGATTTGGGTCGGTGACAAGACGCTCGGCAACGAGCTGATCGATACCTTGGCAGCCAATGCGGCAAAGCTGCGAAACAGCCCCTATCAGTATCGGCTGTTCCTGTCGAAGGCAAACCCGGTGGCGTTCGCGCAAAACCTCGAAAAGCTGGGTTCAAACGTGCCTGGCTTGCAAGTTTTGCCACTGGAAGAACAACCCTTTTTCGAGGCCTTCACACAGAGCGAATACTTCGACCAATATCAAGCCGCGATCGCTGGCAATGGCGGAGTGGCCACCAACTACGCTTCCGCCTCGGACGTGTTGCGCTACCCCATGCTGCATGCCGAAGGCGGGCTGTACATGGACGTCGATGACCAACTGCTGAGCAAGGCGCTGACTGTAGACGGCCCGCACGACAGTGCAGCCATCGACACACTCGAACTGGCAACCAGCGATGATGGCCTCCTGCTGCATCCGCCCCTGCAAAACGAAAAGCTGGGCATGAACAGCCTGTACAACACCAGCATGATCGGCAGCCACCCGGGCAACCCGACGCTGCGGGCCATTTCCGAAGAGATGCATGCGCGCTACCGGCTCAATACCGACTTCTATCACGCCCGCCCCACACTGGCCGACGATCCGGAAGGCTTCTACCGCTACGCCAGCCGCTTGAGCCAGCTGACCGGCCCCGCGATGCTAAACGCCGTGGTAGACAGGCTGTTGCCTGACCTTTACCAACTGCGCCAGTTGCACAACCTGTACACGATGCCACGCATCAACAGCTACCTGTACATCGACCTGGAAGCCTTCAAGGCCCTGCAGCGTGAACGCCTGCCGCTCAACCGCCTGGCCAGGGTTGGCGGCTTGCACTCGTGGGCCAGCACCTGAAGCAGGCACAAAAAAGGCGACCTCAGGGTCGCCTTTCTTCTGTCATTCCGAGCGGTGCAACTTGCGCATCAGCTCCGCCTCGGCCTGGGTCAAGCCACAGGTCTCGGTCAATTCCGACACACTCGCCCCCATCCCCACCAGCTTGGCGGCCTGACTGAAGGTGACGTTGTTGGGGTCGCGCTGCTCCAGGCGTTCCAGGCGGTCAGGCAAGGTCGCCACTGCCGCGCGCAACTCGTGAATGGCCTCACCCATGCGCACGGTACCGTTCTGGTAGTCGTCCAGGCGCTTGCCCAGGTCCTTGATGCGCTGGTCGCGCAGGGCATCGCCCGCGGCCTGCTGCGCCGCCAGTTCGCGTTGGCGCTTGCTGTAGTTGAGAAAGAACCACAGGCTCACAGCCCACAGCAGCGCCAGGAAGATTACCGCCACCTCGAAGATCAACTCAGATGTTCTCCAGCTCGGACCACTCTTCCTCGGTCATCATCTTGTCCAGCTCGACCAGGATCAGCAGTTCGCCGTTCTTGTTGCACACGCCCTGGATGAACTTGGCCGACTCTTCGTTACCGACGTTCGGCGCCGTCTCGATTTCCGACTGACGCAGGTATACCACCTCGGCAACGCTGTCGACCAGGATGCCGACCACTTGCTTGTCAGCCTCGATGATCACGATACGGGTGTTGTCGGTCACGTCCGATGGCATCAGGCCAAAGCGCTGGCGGGTGTCGATCACCGTCACCACGTTGCCGCGCAGGTTGATGATGCCCAGCACGTAGCTAGGTGCGCCCGGCACCGGTGCGATCTCGGTGTAGCGCAGCACTTCCTGCACCTGCATGACGTTGATGCCGTAGGACTCGTTGTCCAGACGGAAGGTTACCCACTGCAGGATCGGATCTTCAGAACCTTGCGCAGACGACTTTTTCATTCCCCTAGCCCTCTAAATCCGCTGTTGGCGGTTGTGTTCGGTGTCATTTCTGTTTGGCGTGCAACTGCTTGACAGCGCCGCTGGCGATCAGCTCGGCCAGTTCGGCGACGTCGAGCAGTGCACACATGTGTTCGATGACCGTGCCGGCCAACCAGGGGCGCTGACCACGCTGGCTGCGCCACTTGATCTCGGCCGGGTCCAGGCGCAGCGAACGGCTGACCTGATGCACTGCCAGGCCCCATTCGTAGCCCTGCACGGAAATCACGTAATTCAGGCCCTGGCGAAAGTCTTCGCGGTAGCGGTCGGGCATGACCCAGCGCGCGGTGTCGAGCACCTTGAGGTTACCGGCCTGGCAAGTGAGGATGCCAAGGAACCAGTCCGGCTGGCCGAACAGCGGTGTCAGCTCCTGGCCTTCCAGGCTGTAGATCGAGCCCAGGCATACCAGCGGTACGGCCAAGGTCAACCCGGCAACGTCGAACAGCAGGCACTCGAACGGCTCGGCAGCCCAGGCTGGGCGGCCATCGATGCTGGCCGGCGGGACCGGTGTGTCCGCCATGCCTGCCGCTGGCAGGTGCACTTCGACCAAGGGTGCGACCGGCGCCGGTGCTGGCGCCTCGGTCAGCACCGGGATGCTGGCCTCGGCCACCACTTCAGCCTCGACCAGTGCCACCACTGGCTGCTCGACCGGCAATACGGCTGGCAGCACCTTCACCTGCGGCTCGGCGAAAGGCCTGGCTACAGGTGCTGGCTGACGTGCATCACGCGCCTGCTCTTCACGCACGGCGGCGGCGAATTCGTCGTTGGCCATGGGCGCATCGGCCGGCGCGGGCAGGTCGAGAATGTCCTCGGCCTCGGTGGCCTCTTGCAACAGCCCATCCAGGTACGACTGCAGGGCCAGTTGCGGCTTGGTGCCGACAGGCCGGTTCATGAAGCCACCTGCGTGGCCGGCTTGTAGGTGAGCATATGCTTGAGCAGTGCCCGGTAGGCGATCACCCCGCGGCTCTTGCCGTCGAACTGCGACGGCGTGACGCCATTGCGGCTGGCATCGCGCAGGCGCGTGTCGACCGGGATGTAACCCTGCCACACCTGGTGTTCATAGGTATCGCGCAGCACCTTGAGAGTGCCCAGCGAAGCCTGGGTACGGCGGTCGAACAGGGTCGGCACGATCTGGTACGGCAAGGCCTGCTTGCGCGAGCGGTTGACCATGGCCAAGGTGCCGATCATGCGCTCCAGGCCTTTAACCGCAAGGAATTCGGTCTGCACCGGGATCACCAGTTGCTGGCTGGCAGCCAGTGCGTTGACCATCAGCACGCCCAGCAAGGGCGGGCTGTCGATCAAGGCGAAATCGAAATCCTGCCACAACTGCGCCAGACTCTTGGCGATCACCAGGCCCAGGCCACTCTGCCCCGGCGACTGACGCTCCAGCACGGCCAGCGCGGTGCTCGACGGCAGCAACGAGATACGCTCATCGCTGGTGGGCAACAACAACTGACCTGGCAGGCCTTCAGGCACGCTGCCCTTGTGCAGGAACAGGTCGTAGCAGCTGTGCTCCAGGGCGTCCGGGTTGTGCCCGAAATAGCTGGTCATCGAGCCGTGCGGGTCGAGGTCGACGACGACCACGCGCTTGCCCGCCTCGGCCAGCAGGCCGGCCAGGGCGATGGTGGTCGTGGTCTTGCCAACGCCACCTTTTTGATTGGCTACTGCCCAGACTCTCATAGGACAACTCTTGTCTGATTGGCGTTGCAGGGTCCATGCGGGAGCGCAGGCTTCGATAAATCGAGCAAGACAACTGCCCCCATTAAATTTGCTGTGACGGAGAATTGACGGCTCACTTCGCCGTCGTCGCTGCTGGGGCTGGTGGTGCACTTTGTGTGCCAGCACGGCGCAGCGCTGCATCCGGGGTGGCATTGGCACTGCCCGAACCGGTCAGGCTGCGGCGTACTTCAAGGTTGCGGGAAATCACCAGCACCACCCGCCGGTTGCGCGCGCGCCCTTCGGCGGTGTCGTTGCTGGCGACCGGCTGGTATTCGCCATAGCCCACCGAGGCCATGCGGGCCGGGTTGACCCCTTGCATCGCAAGCAAACGCACGATGCTCGCCGCCCGCGCCGCCGACAGCTCCCAGTTGGTCGGGTACTGCGCCGTGCGAATCGGCAGGTTGTCGGTGAAGCCCTCGACGTGCACCGGGTTGGCGAACGGTTTGAGGATGTTGCCGACCTTTTCGATGATGTCGAACGCCTTGTCACTGGGCATGGCATCGCCACTGCCGAACAGCAAGGACGAGTTGAGCTCGATCTCCACCCACAGTTCGTTGCCGCGCACGGTCATCTGGTCAGACTTGATCAGGTCGCCAAAGGCATCGCGCACGTCATCGCTGATGGTCTTGAGCGGGTCGACGTTGGTCTGCGCAAGGCCCGCATCGGTCTGCTCGCTGTCCTTGATCAAGGGTTCTGCCGGTTTCACACTGAGCGGCTGCTCATCGCCGACCGGGATCGGCTTCATGCTGCGCTCAGGGTCGTTGAACACCCCGAGCAGCGCTTGCGAGATGACCTTGTACTTGCCCTCGTTGATCGAGGAAATTGAATACATGACCACGAAGAAAGCAAACAGTAAGGTGATGAAGTCGGCGTACGACACCAGCCAGCGTTCGTGGTTCTCGTGTTCCTCGGTATGACGGCGACGGCGCATGGCTTACTCCATGAAGCCTTGCAGCTTCAGCTCGATCGAACGCGGGTTCTCGCCCTCGGCAATCGACAGCAGGCCTTCAAGCAGCATTTCGCGGTAGCGCGACTGGCGCATCACGATGGCCTTGAGCTTGTTGGCGATCGGCAGCAGGACCAGGTTGGCACTGGCCACGCCGTAGATGGTGGCGACGAACGCCACGGCGATGCCGTTGCCCAGCTGCGAAGGATCGGCCAGGTTGCCCATCACGTGGATCAGGCCCATGACCGCACCGATGATACCGATGGTCGGGGCGTAGCCGCCCATGCTCTCGAACACCTTGGCGGCCTGGATATCACGGCTTTCCTGGGTCAGGAAGTCGACTTCGAGGATGCTGCGGATCGATTCCGGCTCGGCGCCATCGACCAGCAGCTGCAGGCCCTTGCGGGCGTACGGGTCAGGTTCGGCATCGGCCACGCCCTCCAGGCCGAGCAGGCCTTCCTTGCGTGCCACCAGGCTCCAGTTGACCACCCGGTCGATACCGCCGGCCAGGTCGACCCGTGGCGGGAAGAAGATCCAGCGCAGGATCTGCAGCGCGCGCTTGAAGGCCGACAGCGGCGACTGCAGCAATGCCGCCGCCAGGGTGCCGCCGAGCACGATCAGGCCGGCAGGGCCATTGAGCAAGGCGCCGACGTGGCCACCTTCAAGGAAGTTGCCGCCAACGATGGCGACGAACGCCAGAATCAGGCCAATCAGGCTGAGCACATCCATCAGACACAAGCCTCGACCAGGTGTTTGCCGATTTCATCCAGGCTGTACACCGCGTCGGCCAGGTTGGCTTTGACGATGGCCATGGGCATGCCGTAGATCACACAGCTGGCCTCATCCTGGGCCCACACGGTACTGCCGCCCTGCTTGAGCAGGCGCGCGCCTTCACGGCCGTCGGCGCCCATGCCGGTGAGCACCACCGACAGCACCTTGTCGCCGTAGGACTTGGCCGCCGAGCCGAAGGTGATGTCCACGCACGGCTTGTAGTTCAGGCGCTCGTCGCCCGGCAGGATCTTCACCGCACCACGGCCGTCGATCATCATCTGCTTGCCGCCAGGGGCCAGCAGTGCCAGGCCCGGGCGCAGCATGTCGCCATCCTCGGCTTCCTTGACACTGATCTTGCACAGCTTGTCGAGGCGCTCGGCAAAGGCCTTGGTGAAAGCCGCAGGCATGTGCTGGATCAGCACGATCGGCGCCGGGAAGTTCGCCGGCAGCTGGGTCAGCACCCGCTGCAGGGCCACTGGGCCACCCGTGGAAGTGCCGATCGCCACCAGCTTGTAAGGCTTGCGCTTGGGTGCCGGGGCATGCGCTGCAGCAGGCGCCGGAGCCGCTGCGCGGGCTGGTGCGGCGCTGCGTACCGGCGCTGCGCTGGTAAGGCTGCTGGCGGGGGCATGGCTGCTGGCCGGCGCTGGCGCGGTGGCCGGCGCGTGGCTGGCGTAGCCGCCGAAACGGCGGTTGCTGCGCGAAATGGTATGCACCTTCTCGCACAGCAGCTGCTTGACCTTCTCCGGGTTGCGCGAGATGTCTTCGAAGTTCTTCGGCAGGTAATCCACCGCACCGGCATCCAGCGCGTCAAGGGTGACGCGGGCGCCTTCGTGGGTCAGCGAGGAGAACATCAACACTGGCGTCGGGCAGCGCTGCATGATGTGCCGCACTGCGGTGATGCCATCCATCATGGGCATCTCGTAGTCCATGGTGATGACATCGGGTTTGAGCGCCAGTGCCTGGTCGATCGCTTCCCTGCCGTTGGTCGCAGTGCCGACCACCTGGATCGTCGGGTCCGCCGAGAGGATTTCCGAAACGCGGCGGCGGAAGAAACCGGAATCATCCACCACCAGGACCTTGACTGCCATAAACACTCCATTAGGCGGCGCAACCCGCCAGGGTGCGCCGCCGAAAATCAGATACGCCGTGCCGCGTAACGCTTGAGCATGCTCGGCACGTCGAGAATCAGCGCGATGCGACCGTCACCGGTGATGGTGGCGCCGGACATGCCCGGGGTGCCCTGCAGCATCTTGCCCAGCGGCTTGATCACCACCTCTTCCTGGCCCACCAGCTGGTCGACCACGAAGCCGATACGCTGGGTACCGACCGACAGGATCACCACATGGCCCTCGTGCTGCTCTTCGTGCACCTGGCCCTGAACCAGCCAGCGCTTGAGGTAGAACAGCGGCAGTGCCTTGTCGCGCACGATCACCACTTCCTGGCCGTCCACCACGTTGGTGCGCGACAGGTCGAGGTGGAAGATCTCGTTGACGTTGACCAACGGGAAGGCGAATGCCTGGTTGCCCAGCATCACCATCAGGGTCGGCATGATCGCCAGGGTCAGCGGCACCTTGATGACGATCTTCGAGCCCTGGCCCTTGGCCGAGAAGATGTTGATCGAGCCGTTGAGCTGGGAAATCTTGGTCTTCACCACGTCCATGCCGACACCGCGGCCGGAGACGTCGGAAATCTCGGTCTTGGTCGAGAAGCCCGGGGCGAAGATCAGGTTGTAGCAGTCCGATTCGCTCAGGCGATCGGCGGCGTCCTTGTCCATCAGGCCCTTTTCCACGGCCTTGGCGCGCAGGATGTTCGGGTCCATGCCTTTGCCGTCGTCGGAGATCGACAGCAGGATGTGGTCACCTTCCTGCTCAGCCGACAGCACCACGCGGCCAGTTCGTGCCTTGCCGGCGGCTTCACGCTCGTCCGGCATCTCGACGCCATGGTCGACGGCGTTGCGCACCAGGTGCACCAGCGGGTCGGCCAGGGCCTCGACGAGGTTCTTGTCGAGGTCGGTCTCTTCACCGACCAGCTCCAGGTTGATCTCTTTCTTCAGCTGCCGGGCCAGGTCACGGACCAGGCGCGGGAAGCGCCCGAAGACCTTCTTGATCGGCTGCATGCGGGTTTTCATCACCGCGGTCTGCAGGTCGGCAGTGACCACGTCGAGGTTGGACACGGCCTTGGACATGGCCTCGTCGCCGCTGTTCAGGCCCAGGCGCACCAGGCGGTTACGCACCAGCACCAGTTCGCCGACCATGTTCATGATCTCGTCCAGGCGCGCGGTGTCGACGCGCACGGTAGTTTCCGCTTCGCTGGCATGCTTTTCGGCGGCCGGTGCCGGGGTGCGGGCTGGCGCGGCAGGCTTGGCGGCAGCAGGTGCAGCGGCCGCCGGGGCAGCAGCAGGCCTGGCGGCCGGCTTGCTTTCAGCCTTGGCAGCAACCGGCGCAGCCACAGCGACAGGCGCTTCACCAGCAACGGTTTCAGCGGCAAACTTGCCCTTGCCGTGCAACTGGTCGAGCAACGCTTCAAACTCGTGCTCGGTGATCTCGTCACTGCTGGCAGGCGCGACAGCGCTTTGCACGGCAACCGTGGCGGCTGGCAGGGCATCGGCCTGGAAGGTGCCCTTGCCGTGCAGCTGGTCCAGCAACGACTCGAATTCTTCGTCGGTGATCTCGTCGCTCACCGGCGCGCTGGCAACGACCACCGCTTCGGCGGCAGCCACTTCGGGCGAGAACTGGCCCTTGCCATGCAACTGGTCGAGCAGCGATTCGAACTCGGCGTCGGTGATGTCGTCACCCGAGCCGCTCAGGGTCTCGCCCTGCATCTGCTGTTCGGCAGCGGCCGCTTCAGCCTTGACCGCGTCGAGCGAATCGAGCAGCTGTTCGAACTCGGTGTCAGTGATGTCGGCCTCGCTGGCCACAGGCTCCGGCGCCGCTTCGACCACCACCGCAGGGGCGTCGCCGCTGGCAGGTTCCGCCAGGCGCGACAGGGCCGCCAGCAGCTCCGGCGTGGCCGGGGTCACTTCACTGCGCTCACGCACCTGGCCGAACATGCTGTTGACCGTATCCAGTGCCTCAAGCACCACGTCCATCAGTTCCGCGTCGACCCGGCGCTCACCTTTGCGCAGGATGTCGAACACGTTCTCGGCGATGTGGCAGCACTCCACCAGCTCGTTCAGCTGAAGGAAGCCGGCGCCCCCTTTTACAGTGTGGAAACCGCGAAAGATCGCATTGAGCAGGTCGGCATCGTCGGGCCGGCTTTCCAGCTCGACCAGTTGCTCGGACAGTTGCTCAAGAATTTCGCCGGCTTCTACCAGGAAATCCTGAAGGATTTCTTCATCGGCGCCGAAGCTCATTAAACGTGCTCCTTAAAAACCCAGGCTGGACAGCAGATCGTCGACGTCGTCCTGACCGGACACAACGTCTTCACGCTTATCGGCATGAATCTGCGGACCTTCACCCCGAGTCGGATGTTTTTCTTGATCTTTTTCAGCGCGCAGCTGCTGGTGGTCATGTTCGATACCGGCAAAGCGGTCGACCTGACTGGCCATCAGCACGAGCTTGAGCAGATTGCTTTCCACTTCGGTCACCAGCGCAGTCACGCGCTTGATCACCTGGCCAGTCAGGTCCTGATAGTCCTGAGCCAGCAGAATGTCGTTGAGGTGGCCGGCGACCTTGCGGTTACCCTCGGCGCTGTGCGTCAGGAAACTGTCGACACGCTTGACCAGCTCGCGGAACTCCGGCGCGGCGACCTCGCGGCGCATGAAGCGCTGCCAGTCGACGCTCAGGCCTTGCGCCTCGCTCGCCAGGTCGTTGAGCACCGGGGTGCTCTCCTCCACCAGGTCCATGGTGCGGTTGGCGGCGCCCTCGGTGAGCTTGACCACGTAGGAGAGGCGCTCGGTAGCGTCGGTGATCTGCGAAACTTCCTCGGCCTGCGGCATGTGCGGGTCGATCTGGAAGCTGACGATCGCGCTGTGCAGCTCACGAGTGAGCTTGCCGACTTCCTGGTACAGGCCACGGTCGCGGGTCTGGTTGAGCTGATGGATCAGCTGCACCGCCTCGCCGAAACGCCCCCGCTCCAGGCTCTCGACCAGCTCCTGGGCATGTTTCTTCAGGGTCGATTCGAACTCCCCCAAAGACGTTTGTGTTGATTCCATGGCGCCCCCTGACGTGACTCAGCCGTTGACGCGTTCGAAGATCTTCTCGATCTTTTCTTTGAGCACCTGGGCGGTGAACGGCTTGACCACGTAACCATTGACCCCGGCCTGGGCCGCTTCGATGATCTGGTCGCGCTTGGCTTCGGCGGTCACCATCAGCACCGGCATGCCTTTCAGGCGATCGTGGGCACGGACCTTGCGCAGCAGGTCGATACCGGACATGCCGGGCATGTTCCAGTCGGTTACCAGGAAGTCGTAATGGCCACTTTCGAGCATTGGCAGCGCAGTGGTGCCGTCATCGGCTTCATCGGTGTTGGTGAAGCCCAGGTCACGCAACAGGTTCTTGATGATCCGCCGCATCGTCGAAAAGTCGTCAACGATGAGGATTTTCATGTCTTTGTTCAAGTAGACCTCCAAGCAGTCTCAAACGCGCTCGGCCCCGAGCGCGCGCATTCATTCAATTCGGTACAACATGGAAAACGAACGTGGATAACGACCGCAACGACCCCAGGCTCAACGCGCCCGCCATTCCCCCAGGCGGCTGCGCAGGCGCGCGGCACACTGGCTGTGCAACTGGCTGACACGCGATTCGCTGACCCCCAGCACCTCACCGATTTCCTTGAGGTTCAGCTCTTCGTCGTAGTACAGCGCCAACACCAGCCGCTCACGCTCTGGCAGGTTGGCGATCGCATCGGTCAGGGCAGCCTGGAAGCGCTCGTCTTCCAGATCGCGCGACGGCTCGATCTGGCCACTGGCGCCGTCCTCGTGCAGCCCTTCGTGCTCGCCGTCCTGCAACAGGTCGTCGAAGCTGAACAGGCGGCTCCCCAAGGTATCGTTCAAAATCCCGTAGTAATCATCGAGACTCAACTGGAGTTCGGCAGCAACTTCATGATCTTTAGCGTCGCGGCCAGTTCTTGCTTCAACAGCGCGCATCGCATCACTGACCATGCGCGTATTGCGGTGCACCGAACGCGGCGCCCAATCGCCCTTGCGGACTTCGTCGAGCATTGCCCCGCGAATGCGGATGCCGGCGTAGGTTTCGAAGCTGGCGCCCTTGCTGGCGTCATACTTGTTGGCCACTTCCAGCAGGCCGATCATGCCGGCCTGGATCAGGTCTTCAACCTGGACGTTGGCTGGCAGGCGTGCCAGCAAGTGGTAGGCAATGCGCTTGACCAGCGGCGCATAACGTTCCACTAGCTCGAACTGGGCGTCTTTGGACGCCTTGCTGTACATCTTGAAGCCGCTCGCGTTCATAGCACGGGCCCTGCGCTGGTGGGTTGCACCAGGCGTTCGACGAAGAACTCAAGATGCCCGCGCGGGTTGGCGGGCAGCGGCCAGCTGTCGACCTTTTGCGCGATGGCCTTGAAGGCCAGGGCGCACTTGGAGCGAGGGAAGGCTTCGTACACCGCGCGCTGCTTCTGCACTGCCTTGCGCACGCTCTCGTCGTACGGCACGGCGCCGACGTATTGCAGGGCCACGTCGAGGAAGCGGTCGGTAACCTTGGTCAGCTTGGCGAACAGGTTGCGCCCTTCCTGCGGGCTCTGCGCCATGTTGGCCAGCACGCGGAAACGGTTCATGCCGTAGTCGCGGTTGAGCAGCTTGATCAGCGCGTAGGCGTCGGTGATCGAGGTCGGCTCGTCGCACACCACCAGCAGCACTTCCTGGGCCGCGCGCACGAAGCTGACTACCGAGTCACCAATACCCGCAGCGGTGTCGATCACCAGCACATCGAGGTTGTCGCCAATCTCGCTGAAGGCCTGGATCAACCCGGCATGCTGCGCCGGCGCCAGGTGCACCATGCTCTGGGTACCGGAGGCGGCCGGCACGATGCGCACACCGCCAGGCCCCTGCAACAGCACATCGCGCAGCTCGCAGCGGCCCTCGATCACATCGGCCAGGGTGCGCTTCGGGGTGAGGCCAAGCAATACGTCGACATTGGCCAGGCCAAGGTCGGCGTCCAGCAGCATCACCCGGCGGCCGAGTTCGGCCAGCGCCAGGGACAGGTTCACTGAAACGTTAGTCTTGCCGACGCCACCTTTGCCACCGGTGACGGCGATCACCTGTACGGGATGCATGCTACCCATGTTCGTTGTTTACCTTGTCTTGCCTGGACCCAAGCCACACGCGGGGCGACACTGCCAGCCCCGGAATGTAGGTACTTTGCATACGCTTCATCCTCAACCCGCGCGCCGCGGGTTGTGGTAGAGATCAGCGAACATGTCGGCCATCGCCTCTTCGCTGGGCTCGTCCTGCAACTGCACGTTGACTGCACGGGTCACCAGCTGGTGCGGGCGCGGCAGGTGCAGGTCGTCAGGAATGCGCGGGCCATCGGTGAGGTAGGCCACGGGCAGTTCATGACTGATGGCCAGGCTCAGCACATCGCCGAGGCTCGCCGTTTCATCGAGTTTGGTCAGGATGCAGCCGGCCAGGCCGCAGCGCTTGTAGCTGTGGTAGGCGGCGGTCAGCACCTGCTTCTGGCTGGTGGTGGCCAGCACCAGGTAGTTCTTCGCGGCAATGCCACGCCCGGCCAGGGTTTCCAGTTGCATGCGCAGGGCCGGGTCGCTGGCCTGCAGGCCGGCGGTATCGATCAGCACCACGCGCTTGCGCAGCAGTGGCTCCAGCGCAGCGGCCAGCGACTGGCCCGGGTCGACATAGGTCACCGGCACATTGAGGATGCGCCCCAGGGTCTTGAGCTGCTCCTGGGCACCGATACGGAAGCTGTCCATGCTTACCAGCGCCAGGTTCTGCGGACCGTACTTGAGCACATAGCGCGCCGCCAGCTTGGCCAGGGTGGTGGTCTTGCCCATGCCGGCCGGGCCGACCATGGCGATCACACCGCCCTCTTCGATCGGTTCGGCCTGTGGCACTTCGATCATCCGCGCCAGGTGCGCCAACAGCATGCGCCAGGCCTGGCGTGGCTCTTCGATCTCGTTGGTGAGGTCGAGCAGTTCGCGGGCGATCGGCCCGGACAGGCCGATGCGCTGCAGGCGGCGCCAGAGGTTGGCCTGGGCCGGCTTGCTGCCCTGCAGTTGGCTCCAGGCCAGCGAGCCGAGCTGCACTTCGAGCAGTTCACGCAGGCCCGACAGCTCCGAACGCATGGCGTCGAACAGGCGCGGGTCGACGGCCGGCTGCGCCGGCGCAGGCGCCGGGGCCGGTGCATCGACGTGCGGCTCGATCAACGGCTCGGACGCGGTCAGCGACTGGCCGGCAAACAATTGGCGGTTGCCTTCGCTGGCCTCGGCGCGGTTGTCCAGCTCGGCCTGGGCAGTGGCGATGCGCGACTGGGTCTTGCGCAGCTCTTCTTCCAGCTCGGCATTGGGCACGCGCGGGGCCAGCGCGGACAGCTTGTAGTCCAGCGCGGCGGTCAGTTCGACACCACCGGCGATGCGGCGGTTGCCAATGATGGCGGCATCGGAGCCCAGCTCATCACGAACCAGCTTCATGGCCTGACGCATATCGGCGGCGAAAAAACGCTTGACTTGCATAACCCACTACCTCAGCCGTTGGGGCCCACTGTGGCAACGATGGTGACTTGCTTGTTATCCGGTATTTCCTGATACGCCAGAACATGCAAATTCGGTACAGCCAGGCGGCCGAAGCGCGACAACATGGCACGGATCGGGCCAGCTACCAGGAGAATGGCCGGTTGGCCTTGCATCTCCTGGCGCTGGCAGGCGTCGATCAGCGAACGCTGCAGCTTTTCGGCCATGCTTGGCTCAAGAAGAACACCGTCTTCCTGACCTTGCCCGGCCCTTTGCAAACTATTGAGCAAGATCTGTTCCAACCTTGGCTCAAGGGTGATCACAGGCAGCTCGGGCTCAACGCCGACAATGCTTTGGACGATGGCACGACACAATCCGACGCGCACCGCAGCCACCAGCGCGGCGGTATCTTGACTCTTGCCAGCGTTGTTGGCGATGGCCTCGGCAATACTGCGGATGTCACGCACCGGCACTTGCTCGGACAACAATGCCTGCAGGACCTTGAGCAGCCCCGACAAGGAAATGACACCGGGCACCAGCTCTTCTGCAAGTTTAGGCGAAGCCTTGGACAATACCTGCAACAGCTGCTGTACCTCTTCGTGGCCGATCAGCTCATGGCAGTGCTTCTGCAGAATCTGGTTGAGGTGGGTGGCAACCACGGTACTGGCGTCAACCACCGTGTACCCCAGCGACTGCGCCTGGGCGCGCTGGCCAACGTCGATCCACACCGCTTCAAGGCCAAATGCCGGGTCGCGCGCGGCGATGCCATTGAGCACGCCAAATACCTGGCCCGGGTTGATCGCCAGCTCGCGGTCCGGGTAGATATCGGCCTCGGCGAGGATCACCCCCATCAGCGTCAGGCGATAGGCGCTGGGCTGCAGGTCGAGGTTATCGCGGATATGCACGGTCGGCATGAGGAAGCCCAGGTCCTGGGACAGCTTCTTGCGCACCCCCTTGATCCGCGCCAGCAGCTGGCCACCCTGGTTGCGGTCGACCAGCGGAATCAGCCGGTAGCCGACTTCCAGGCCGATCATGTCGATCGGCGTGACGTCGTCCCAGCCCAGCTCCTTGGTCTCCAGTGCGCGCTGCGGCGACGGCAGCAGGTCCTGCTGGCGCTGCGCCTCCTTCTGCGCATCAATCTTGACCTTCTGCTGCTTCTTCCACACCAGGTAGGCACCGCCCCCGGCCAGCAGGCCGAGGCTGAGGAAGGCGATGTGCGGCATGCCGGGCACCAGGCCCATGATGATCATCAACGCCGCAGACACACCCAGCGCCTTGGGCGAGTCGAACATCTGGCGGTTGATCAGCTTGCCCATGTCCTCGGAGCCCGAGGCACGGGTGACCATGATCGCGGCGGCAGTGGACAGCAGCAGTGATGGCAATTGCGCCACCAAACCGTCACCGATGGTCAGCAAGGCGTAAACCTTGCCCGCATCGCTGAACGACATGTTGTGTTGCAGCATACCGATCAGCATGCCGCCGATCAGGTTGATGAACAGGATCAGCAGGCCGGCAATGGCGTCACCGCGGACGAACTTGCTGGCACCGTCCATCGAACCGTAGAACTCGGCCTCCTGGGCCACTTCGGCGCGGCGCGCCTTGGCCTGGGCCTGGTCGATCAGCCCAGCGTTGAGGTCGGCGTCGATGGCCATCTGCTTGCCAGGCATGGCGTCGAGGGTGAAGCGCGCGCTTACTTCGGAAATGCGCCCGGCACCTTTGGTCACCACGACGAAGTTGATGATCATGAGGATGGCAAACACCACCGCACCAACCACGTAGTTACCGCCGATCACCACCTCGCCGAAGGCCTGGATCACCTTGCCGGCGGCGCCATGACCCTCCTGGCCATGGAGCATCACCACGCGGGTGGACGCCACGTTCAGCGCCAGGCGCAGCAAGGTCGCCACCAGCAGGATGGTCGGGAACGCGGCGAAGTCCAGCGGGCGCAGGGCGTACACGCAGACCAGCAAAACCACGATCGACAGGGCGATGTTGAAGGTGAAGAACACGTCGAGCAGGAACGGCGGTATCGGCAACATCATCATTGCCAACATCACCAGCAGCAGCAACGGCACGCCCAGGTTGCCCCGACCGAGCCCGGCCAGGTTGTTGCGGGCGTTGCTGATTAACTGAGTGCGATCCACCGCGATTCCTCTTCATGCAAAACTTTGACGCCCAAGGGGCGCTTGGGCGTGGCTCTGCAAGAAGCTTTCCAACTTTGCTCGCCAGAGGATCCAAGTTACGGCGCAACCGTTGTGGGAGCGGCCTTGCGTCGCGAAAGGGCTGCGCAGCAGCCCCGGCAATTTATGCGGCGAAGCTGAGATTCTGGGGGCGCTGCGCACCCCTTTCGCGACGCAAGGCCGCTCCCACAAAGACCGCAGCAAAGCACGGATCAACTGTCGCGGCGCAGGTCCGGCGGAATCGGCAGGTCTTCCTTGAGCGGCTCAGGCCGCTTGCCCTTGCCTGAGCGGTACTGGCGGATCTGGAACACATAGGCCAGCACCTGCGCTACCGCCAGGTAAAGCCCTGCCGGAATTTCCCCTTCGACCTCGGTGGAGTAGTAGATCGCCCGCGCAAGGGCTGGCGATTCGAGGATCTGCACCTTGTGCTCGACGCCGATCTCGCGAATCTTCAAGGCAATGAAGTCGGTGCCCTTGGCCACCAGCAACGGCGCTACCCCACCCTTCTCCGGGTCGTACTGCAGGGCCACGGCATAGTGCGTCGGGTTGGTGATGATCACATCGGCCTCGGGCACGGCGGCCATCATGCGCCGCTGCGACACCTCGCGCTGCAGCTGACGGATGCGCTGCTTGACCTCGGGCTTGCCTTCGCTGTCCTTGTACTCGTCCTTGATCTCCTGCTTGGTCATCTTCAGCTTCTTGTGGGTCTGCCACAGCTGGAACGGCACGTCCGCCGCCGCGATCAGCAGCAGGCCGGCAGCCATCCACAAGGCACTCCAGCCAACCACCTGAACACTGTGGATGATCGCCTGCTCCAGCGGCTCGTTGGCAATGGCCAGCAGCGCCTGGCGGTCATTGCTCAACACCACCAGCGCCACGACCAGGATGACCATGAACTTGGCCATGGCCTTGAGCAACTCTGTGAGCGAGTTCAGCGAAAACATCCGCTTGATACCCGACAATGGGTTCATCCGGCTGAACTTGGGCTGCAACAGGCTACCCGAGAAAATGAACCCGCCGAGGGCGATGGGTGAAACGAAAGCGATGACGAACAGCAGCATGAGAATCGGCTGCACCGCCCAGATCGCCATCTTGCCCGACGCCAGCAGGAACATGCCCATCGAGCGCTCGTCGGTCAGCACCTCACGGGTCAGGGAAAAGTTCATACGCATCAGCGTCATCAACGTTTCCGCCAGGTTGCCGCCGAATGCCAGCAGCGCACCGGCGCCGGCAAGGGTCGAGGCAACGGTATTGAGTTCCTTGGACCGGGCGATCTCACCTTTTTCGCGCGCGTCGCGCTTGCGTTTGTCGGTCGGGTCCTCTGTCTTGTCCTGGCCGCTCTCGCTCTCTGCCATGCTCAGGGTGCCCTCGCCAGTTCACGCAGCCATTGCAGCGCTTCGCTGGCCAACGTCTGGTAGTGCGAAAGCACATCGGCCAGGCCGATCCAGAAGATCCCCATGCCCAGCACCAGGGTCAGCGGGAAACCGATGGAAAAGATGTTCAGCTGTGGCGCGGCACGGGTCATCACGCCGAAGGCGATGTTCACCACCAGCAGCGCGGTGATCGCCGGCAGGATCAGCAGCAGGCCGGCACCGAACACCCACCCCAGGCGGCCAGCCATTTCCCAGAAGTGATTGACCACCAGGGCATGGCCCACCGGCAAGGTGGTGAAGCTCTCGGTCATGACCTCGAACACCACCAGGTGGCCGTTCATCAGCAAGAACAACACGCTCACCAGCATGGTCATGAACTGGCTCACCACCGCCACGTTGACCCCGTTGGCCGGGTCGACCATCGAGGCGAAGGCCATGCCCATCTGCACGGCGATGATCTGCCCGGCGATGACGAAGGCCTGGAACAGCAACTGCAGGGAGAACCCGAACAACGCGCCGACGATGACCTGCTCGCCACACAGCAGCAGGCCGCGCAGGCTCAGCGGGTCGAACTCCGGCAGCGGCGGCAGTGCCGGTACGATGACCACGGTGATGGCCACCGCCACATACAGGCGGATGCGCGCCGGCAGCATGCGCGTACCGAAGATCGGCATGGTCATCAGCACCGCGGTCACCCGGAACAGCGGCAGGATGAAGGTGGCGACCCAGGTGCCGATCTGCGCGTCGGTCAACTCCAGCATGGCAGGCTCAACCGATCAGCTGCGGGATGCTGGTGTACAGGCCGGTGATGTACTCCATGAACTTCTGCACCAACCAGGGCCCGGCGACGATCAGCGTGACCAGCATCACCAGCAGGCGCGGGAGAAAGCTCAAGGTCTGTTCGTTGATCTGCGTGGCAGCCTGGAACATGGCCACGATCAGGCCGACCAGCAGGCTCGGCACCACCAGCACGGCAACCATCAGGGTGGTCAGCCACAGCGCGTCACGGAACAGGTCGACAGCTACTTCAGGTGTCATGCGGGGCTCTCCTAGGCGGCGTCAGACGCCGCCGAAACTGCCGGCCAGGGTACCCATGATCAGCGCCCAGCCATCGACCAGAACGAACAGCATGATCTTGAACGGCAGCGAGATGATCAGCGGCGACAACATCATCATACCCATGGCCATCAGCACACTGGCCACCACCATGTCGATGATCAGGAACGGGATGAAGATCATGAAGCCGATCTGGAACGCGGTCTTCAGCTCCGAAGTGACGAACGCCGGCACCAGGATAGTCAGCGGCACTTGATCGGGGCCGGCGATGTCGGTGCGCTTGGACAGGCGCATGAACAGGTCGAGGTCGCTCTGCCGGGTCTGTGCCAGCATGAAGTCCTTGAGCGGCCCCTGGGCCTTTTCGATGGCCTGCTGGGCCGTCATCTTCTCGCTCAGGTACGGCTGCAGGGCATCCTGGTTCACCCGGTCGAACACCGGCGCCATGATGAACAGGGTGAGGAACAGCGCCATGCCGGTCAGCACCTGGTTCGACGGTGTCTGCTGCAGGCCCAGGGCCTGCCGCAGGATCGAGAACACGATGATGATGCGGGTGAAGCTGGTCATCAGGATGACGAACGCCGGGATGAAGCTCAGCGCCGTCATGATCAGCAGGATCTGCAGGCTGACCGAATACTCCTGCTGCCCGTCCGCGGTGTTGGACAGGGTAATGGCCGGAATCGACAACGGGTCTGCCGCCAGGGCCAGCGGCGCAGCCAGCAGCAGCGCAAGTGGCAACAATGTGCTCAACGTATTTTTCAACAGCAGGCGCAAGGCGCGGGTCATCACTTCTTGTCCTTCTGATCCTTGCCCATCAGCTCCATCAGCCGCTGGGCAAACTCCGGCGTCGCCTGGCGCGCGCTGGCGGGTACTTCGACAGGTTCGGCCAGCACATGCAAAGCCTCGATGCTGCCCGGAGTGTGGCCGATAAGGATCTGCTCCTTGCCAACCTGCACCAACAACAGCCGGTCACGCGGGCCGATGGCACGGCTGCCGACGATCTCGATCACCTGCCCGCCCTTGGGCGCAGCGCCCTGCATGCGGCGCAACGCCCAGGCCAGGAAGAAGATCAGCCCCACCACCAGCAGCAGGCCGAACACCATCTGCGCCAGCTGCCCCCCCAGGCTGCCGGGCGCAGCGGCCGGCGCTGCAACCGGGCTGGCAGCAGGCGTGGCGGCGGCGATGGCCATTTCACTGGCCAGCAGCGCGGCCAGGGCCATCACGGCCCGCATCGTGCCTTTCACTCAGCGCAGCTTCTTGATGCGTTCGCTTGGGCTGATCACGTCGGTCAGGCGGATGCCGAACTTCTCGTTGACCACAACCACTTCGCCATGGGCGATCAGCGTGCCGTTGACCAGCACATCGAGCGGCTCGCCGGCCAGGCGGTCGAGTTCGATCACCGAGCCCTGGTTGAGCTGCAGCAGGTTGCGAATGTTGATTTCGGTGCTGCCCACTTCCATGGAAATGTTCACCGGAATGTCCAGGATCACATCCAGGTTCGGGCCTTCGAGGCTGACGTTCTCGTTCGGCCGCGGGGAGCTGGCGAACTCTTCCATCGGCAGGCGACCGGCACCGGGTTTGCCGCCGTCACCGGCGAGCAGTGCGTCGATGTCGGACTGGCCGGCATCACCGGTTTCTTCCAGGGCCGCGGCCCACTCATCGGCCAGGGCCTGGTCTTCCGCGGAAGTGATCTCGTTTTCGTTAGCCATGATGTCCTCGACAGGCATTCAATTCGTAAAGAGCGACCGGCACGCAGTCAGCGGCGTTCGATCGGGTCAATGATCTGCAGGGCCAGGTTGCCCTTGTGCGAGCCCAGGCGCGCCTTGAACGACGGCACGCCATTGGCGCGCAGTACCAGGTGCTCAGGCAGCTCCACCGGGATCACGTCGCCAGCCTGCATGTGCAGGATGTCGCGCAGTTTCAGCTGGCGGCGGGCAACCGTGGCGGTCAGCGGCACCGAAACGTCCAGCACGTCCTCGCGCAGGGCCTTGACCCAGCGCTCGTCCTGGTCGTCGAGGTCGGACTGGAAGCCGGCATCGAGCATTTCCCGCACCGGCTCGATCATCGAATACGGCATGGTCACATGCAGGTCGCCGCCACCGCCGTCCAGTTCGATATGGAAGGTCGACACCACCACTGCCTCGCTCGGGCCGACGATGTTGGCCATGGCCGGATTGACCTCGGAGTTCATGTACTCGAAGTTGACCGGCATGATCGCCTGCCAGGCTTCCTTGAGGTCGACGAAGCACTGGTCCAGCACCATGCGCACCACGCGCAGCTCGGTCGGGGTGAATTCACGGCCCTCGATCTTCGCGTGACGGCCGTCGCCACCGAAGAAGTTGTCCACCAGCTTGAACACCAGCTTGGCGTCGAGAATGAACAGCGCGGTGCCGCGCAGCGGCTTGATCTTGACCAGGTTGAGGCTGGTCGGCACGTACAGCGAATGCACGTACTCGCCGAACTTCATCACCTGCACGCCGCCCACCGCCACGTCGGCCGAACGCCGCAGGAGGTTGAACATACTGATGCGGGTGTAGCGGGCGAAACGCTCGTTGATCATTTCCAGGGTCGGCATGCGACCACGCACGATCCGATCCTGGCTGGTCAGGTCGTAGCTTTTGATGCTGCCTGGCTCGGCAACGCTCTCGGTCTGTACCAGCCCATCATCGACGCCATGCAACAGGGCATCGATCTCATCCTGGGACAGCAGGTCCTGTACGGCCATTGCGGACTCCTACTGCAATACGAAATTGGTGAACAGCAGCTGGTCGACCACCGGCTTGCCGACTTCTTTCTGCGCCACTTCCTGAACCACTGCGGTGGCTTTCTGACGCAGCATCTCCTGGCCCACCGAACTGGCCGCAAGGGTATCGAAGCCCTGGCCGGAGAACATCATCACCAGGTTGTTGCGGATCACCGGCATGTGCACCGAGAGTGCGTCCAGGTCGGCCTGATTACGGCCCTGCATGGTGATGCTCAGCTGCATGTAGCGCTGGCGGCCGTTCTGGTTGAAATTGACCACGAAGGCGGGAGCCAGCGGCACGTAGATCGCGGCAGCCTTGACGTTGGTAGCGGCCGCTTCAGGGGCGGGTGCCGATTCACTCTTGTGCATGATGAACCAGGTGGCGCCCACCGACAGGCCGACCGCCAGCAGCAGCGCCAGCACCAGCAGCAGGATCAGCTTGAGTTTGCCTTTTGCGGCGGGGTCTTTCACTGCGTCGCTCTTCGCCATGCCAATAATCCGTCGTCCATCGGGGTTTCAAAGGAGGATGACGTGGCTTGAGCAAGTGTTATGCCAGATTTGCTTTGTGAGGGGTTTGGCTTGAGAGGTGTGGCGCCTGCGAGATCGAGCGCCGCCCGCGCGGCGCATCGCGGATAAATCCGCTCCTACATCTGTTGCAACGTGGCCATGCCTGCCAGGCCATGGTTTTCAGCCTAGTTTGCAAGGCTCAAGACATGCGCCAAGGCAGACGACCAAGGCGTTACAGGTTCGGCACGTTGCAACAAATGTAGGAGCGGATTCATCCGCGATGCGCCGCGCGGGCGGCGCTCGATCTCACAGCCGCTGCATATCCAAAGCCAAACCCATCAAGCGTAATAATCGACCGCACTGTCGCCAATCACCACCTGCTGCTCCACTGGCCGGGAAACATCAGCCAGCTCACCCTGCTCACCCCCGCCACCCTGCGCTCGCCGGGCAGCCACCCCGGACAACTGCGAGCCATCCTGCTGCGCCTGCTGCTGTTGCTGGCGCGACTGGTCGGCGACATTGACGTCCGGCTGCGCCAACCCCTGCTGAGCAAACAGCTCGCGCAGGCGATACACCTGGCTGTCCAGTGCATCTCGTACGCCCGCATGGCCGCTGACGAAAGTGATCTGGGTGGATTGGTCAGTCGCGACATTGACGCGAATATCGAGGCGCCCCAGCTCGGCCGGCTCCAGCTGGATATCCGCCGACTTGAGGTTCTGGCTGGACAGGTACATGACCCGGTTGACCAGGCCTTCGGCCCACGCCCCCTGGTTCATCTGCAAGGGCTGATGCAAAGGGTTGGCGCTTACCGGCAGGGCATTGGCGGTCTTCGCGGTAACCGCCTGGGTCAGGCTGGCCAGGCGGTTGGCAAAGTCATCGACACGGGTATCGCTGCTGGCGCTCTTGGTGTCCTTGAGCCCGTCTTCGAGCAAGGCGCCGAAGGCCTTGTCGCCAGTCTCGGATTTGCCTGCCTGGCCCTCGACCTTGTCGATCAGGGTCGCCAACGGATTGACGGCCGCCTGACCATCATCGGGCTGCGCCTTGGATGCGTCGGCAGCATGCGCCGAGGTCGTACCTTTGGCCTGGGCAGTCTGCTCCAAGGCCAGGCGCAAGGTCGGCAGGTTGGCCAAAGGATCGGCATCCGGGTCGAAGGCCTCGGCATCGGCCTCGGGCGCTGCCGGCAAGGGCGCGGCAACCTCGGCCACTGCTGGCTGCTGCATAGCGGCCTGCAACACCGGCGCCACCGCTTCGGCCTGGGCCTGCAGCAACTGCGCGCCGGGCTGTGCATCCGTCACCTGGCCCGCAACCAGGCTGGCATCGAGCGACCCCGAATCACTGGGCACTGCAGCATCGGCAGTATCCGGCGCCGCATCGTCTGCTGGCAATTTGTTGCCGTCATCGGCAACCGCCGGTTTATCGGCGTCCTGCTTCTTGCCGCCCTGGGCAACGTCGGGTTTGTCTTTCGGGCCGGGCTGAGCAACCTTGTCGTTGCTTGCAGGCGCCTTGTCACGCCCCTGCCCGGCCATGACCTTGTCGAAGCCGCCGCCCAACCCGCCCGCCGCCTGCAGCGGCTTGTCCGCCCGCGAGGAACCTGCGTTCGACACCTTGCTCAAGGTGTTGGCTTGCATCAAAGGGTTGGGTGCGACAGGCATTGAGCGGTCTCCGCGCCAGAAACTGGAATATCATCTGGGCACAGAGAGGCAAAAGTCGCGCCAACTTGCCCTCAGCTCGCTGAAACGCGCTCACGCTCGCCGCGATAGAAGCACTGCACTTCCTGGTATTCCTCGTCGATCCGGTTGATCAGGTCTTCGATGCCATACAGCGGTCGCACCTTCACCCGCTCTTCCAGTTGCTGGCACAACCGCGCCAGGCCAACAGCACCCATGTTGCTGCTGCTGCCCTTGAAGCTGTGCGCAGCCATGCCCAGCTCATCGGCGCTCTTGGCCTCATGCAGCTGGCTCAAACGCCGCTCGGAGTCTTCCAGAAAGGTTTCCAGCAGCTGCAGGTAGCCATCTTCCATGACCTCCTGCAAATCGCTGAGTACCTTGTGGTCAATATGCATGTCAGTCACTTGCTCACTCCTTGATCAAGCCGGATTATGCCTGAGCCGCCCTGCGGCCCTCCAGGCGCATCACCAATCGAACTGAACGTGGGCGCAACGGCCACCTTCGCGCCATTCGGCGCGGCTGCCAAGCCGCTGCACCAGGTTCAGCCCGCGCCCGCTCAAATCCTGCTCAAGGGACGGGCGCGACAACACGCTGCGTACATCGAACCCCGCACCACTGTCGCGGACCTCGATGGTAAGACGCCCGCCCGCCCCTGACGGTTCCACCTTCAGGTCGATGCGCACGAAGCCTTCGGCCAACGCCACCAGGCGCCGGGCCCGCTCCTGATAGTAGTCGGCAAAACCCTGCACATCACGCTTGAGCTGCGAATCCAGGCCCAGCACACCATGCTCCAGGGCATTGGAATACAACTCGCTGAGCACACTGTGCAAGGCGCCGGTGCGCGGCCGCAAGCCATGGATTTCCTGCAACAACTGCACCAGGTAGGGCACCGGGTTGAAACGCTTGAGGCTTTCGCCACGCAACTCGAACCCCAGCGACCAGTCCAGCGGACTGGAGCGCCCGCTATCGGAATACAGGGTCGGGGCAGGCACCCGGTCATCGCCGCTGAACATGCGAATGTCGCACAGGCTGATGTCGTCCCGGGGGCGCCCGCCGAAATGCTCCAGGGCCTGCATGACCTCATCGAACAGCCGCGCCGGCTCGCGATTGGCAGCCAGCACCTCGCGCAGGCGCTCGACACCGAACAGGCGCTCCTGCTCGTCTGCGGTATCGACCACGCCATCGGACAGCAACAACAGCCGCTCCCCCGCCGCCAGCGGCAGCACTTCGGTGCTGTCGTCGAAACGCTCCGGCGCCAGGATGCCCAGCGGCAGATGCCGCGAACCCAGGCAACCCAGCACTTGCCCGTCAGCCGAAAGCCGGTAGCCATCAGGCATGCCGCCATTCCACACTTCCACGGCACCGCGCTGCACGCTCATGTTGAGCAGCAGCGCGCAGCAGAACATGTCCACCGGCAGGATGCGCTTGAGCTTGGCATTCATCTCACGCAGCATCTGTGGCAGGCCGTAGCCTTTGGCAGTCATGCCGTAGAACACTTCCGCCAGCGGCATCGCACCAACTGCGGCAGGCAAACCATGGCCGGTGAAATCGCCGAGCAGCACGCGCATGTCCCCCGCCGGGGTGAACGCTGCCAGCAGCAGGTCGCCATTGAACAGGGCATAGGGCGACTGCAGGTAGCGGATGTTCGGTGCAGTGATGCAACCGGAGTGGGCGACCTTGTCGAACACCGCCTTGGCCACCCGCTGCTCGTTGAGCAGGTGGTGATGGTGGCGGGTGATCTGGTCACGCTGCTCGAGCACGGTCGCCTGCAAGCGACGCAAGCGGTCCATGGCGCGGATCTTGGCACCGAGGATCACCGCACTGTAGGGCTTGGCCATGAAGTCGTCACCCCCGGCCTCCAGGCAACGCACCAGGGCATCCTCCTCGCTCAGCGAGGTCAGGAAGATGATCGGCACCAGCGCCTCGCCGGCCAGCGCCTTGATCTGGCGCGCGGCCTCGAAACCATCCATCACCGGCATCAAGGCGTCGAGCAAGACCAGCTGCGGGCGCTTCTCGGCAAACAACGCGACGGCCTGTTCGCCATTTTCCGCCGTGAATACCTGGTGACCCTGGCGACGGACGATCTGCGCCAGCAGCAGGCGGTCGACCGCCCCGTCCTCAGCCACCAGTACGGTCAACGCCTGCTCGGCCGACATCTGGGCACTCAACTGATATCGAACAGTTTTTCGAAATTGGAAATGGCCAGGATCTTGCGCACGTCGGAACTGGCATGTACCACGCGCACGTCCGAGTCGTCACCACCGGCATGGTCACGCAGCAACAGCAGCATGCCCAGCGCGGAGCTGTCCAGGTAGGTGGCGTCCTTCAGGTCGACAACCACCGAATCGGGCTTTTTCGCGTGGCGCTCATAGGCATCACGAAATTCCTGATGCTTGCCGAAATCGAAGCGCCCCTTGACCTTGATCGTGAGTTTTTTCCCGTCCTGCGAAAAATCAGTCTCGACTGCCATGCTAGCGATTCCTTCGATGATGGCGAATGCAACTCTTCAAGGTTTAGCAGCCCGCGGCTGGACTATCAAGGCAAGCCGGCAAAGGCCGCTTCGCGGCGGTTCGACGCCCCGACAAGCCCACACCCACAGCGACCGCACTGCTCCCGGGCCTTGCGCTGTTCCCGTGGGAGCGGGTTTACCCGCGAAGAGGCCGGCACAGGTTACAGATGACCTTGCCTGGGCAAGCGCTGCGACAGTTCGTCCAGCAAACGCTGCTCGCGCTTGTCTTCCGCCCGTCGCGCCTCCTCCAGATAGCGCTGCACCAGCTTGCGCAGCCCCTCCACCCGGGCATAGGCCTGCTGCCAGGTGCCGCGGGCATTCTTCAGGTTGTTCTCATGCCAGGCCAGGCTCTGCCGTTGCTGGGTCATGGCCGTTTCCAGCTGGGCCAGGAAGCGCTGGTAGTTGAGCAGCCAGCTGCCATTCACGCCCTGCCCGCCACGGTTGATCCACTGGGCCTGATAACCTTCGCGGAACGACTCCAGCTCAGCCAGCTTGGCCTGGGCCTGAACCATCTGCTGCTGAAAGTGCCCCACGCGCTGGGCGGCCTTGCGCTCAGCCTCTTCGGCCATGTTGACCACAGGGGCCAGGCGGGCAGCGCGACCGGGCAGGCTCACGGCCTATCAACCCTTCGCCGGCGGCGTGAAGATCGCCCCCAGCTCGTCGCGGCTCTGACCCATGCCGACATTTTCGTCCAGCCCCTGGCGCAGGAAGTCCACCAACTGCGGCTGCAAGGCAATTGCCAGGTCGGTTTCCGGGTCGCCACCGGCCACGTATGCGCCGACGCTGATCAGGTCACGACTCTGCGACAGCCGCGACCACAGTTGCTTGAATTTCTGTGCCTGGCGCAAGTGGTCGGCACCTACCACCTGCGGCATGACCCGGCTGATCGAGGCTTCGATATCGATGGCCGGATAATGGCCCTCTTCGGCCAGGCGACGGGACAGCACGAAGTGGCCGTCGAGCACACCCCGCGCCGAGTCGGCGATCGGGTCCTGCTGGTCGTCACCCTCGGACAGCACGGTGTAGAAGGCGGTAATCGAGCCACCACCGGGCTCGCCGTTACCGGCGCGCTCCACCAGCTTGGGCAACTTGGCGAACACCGACGGCGGGTAGCCGCGGGTGGCAGGTGGCTCGCCGATGGCCAAGGCGATTTCGCGCTGGGCCTGGGCGAAACGGGTCAGCGAGTCCATCAGCAGCAGGACGTTCTTGCCCTTGTCGCGGAAGTACTCGGCAATACGCGTGCAATACATGGCCGCACGCAAACGCATCAACGGCGCGTCGTCAGCAGGCGATGCCACGACCACCGAGCGCTTGAGCCCCTCTTCGCCGAGGATGTGCTCGATGAATTCCTTGACCTCGCGGCCCCGCTCGCCGATCAGGCCGACCACGATGATGTCCGCTTCGGTGAAACGGGTCATCATGCCCAGCAACACCGATTTACCGACGCCGGTACCGGCGAACAGGCCCAGGCGCTGGCCACGGCCGACGGTCAGCAGGCCGTTGATGCTGCGGATGCCCACGTCCAGCGGCTTGCTGATCGGGTCACGGTTGAGCGGGTTGATGATCGGCCCGTCCATCGGCACCCAATCCTCGGCACGCATGCCGCCCTTGCCATCGAGGGCGCGCCCGGCGCCGTCAAGCACTCGGCCCAGCATGCTCATGCCCATGGGCAGGCGACCACTGTCGTCCAGGGGCACCACGCGCGCGCCCGGCGCGATGCCGGCAATGCTGCCCACGGGCATCAGGAACACTTTGTTGCCGGCAAAGCCCATCACCTCGGCCTCGACCTGCACCGGGTGGTAGCTGTCGTCGTTGATGACCAGGCAACGCCCGCCTACCGCGGCGCGCAGGCCTTCGGCTTCAAGGGTGAGGCCGACCATGCGCAGCAGGCGGCCTTCGACCACCGGTTGCACCGGCAGCCCGATTGCCTCGGCATAGCCGCCCAGGCGCTTGCCGAAGCTGGTGCGGTCAAGGCGCATCGCTGGCGTCCAGTTCGACCGACATGTCCGCCGCCGCCGGGTGCAAGGCCTGGTCGTGCAGCTGGTCGAACAACTGCGCCACGGCTTTCTCGATACGGGTTTCCATGGTCGCGTCGATGCGGCTGTGCAGGGTCTCGATCCGGCAGCCACCAGGCAGCAGGGCCTCATCTTCGAGCAGCTTCCAGCTTTCTTCATGGCGCTCGCGCAGGGCCTTGGCCAGCTCGAAATCCTGCGGGTTGAGGTGGATGCGGATATTGTCGGCACCCATCGGCAACAGCTTCAACGCTTCGCGCAACACCTGGGTGATCTGGCTGGAGTCGCTGCGCAGTTCGCGGCCGATGACCTGGCGCGCCATGTGCGCAACCAGGTGCACCACGCTGCGTTCGATCTGCGTGTCCTGCTCGGCGATCGGGTCGAGCAGGTGCCCCATCAGCTGCTCCAGGCTGGCCAGCTTGGCGGCGAGCGCTTCCTCGGCCTCCTGGCGCACTTTCAGCTGGGTGCTGTGGAATCCCTCACGCTCACCGGTGGCGAAGCCTTCGTTGTAGGCCTCCTGGCGGATCGCTTCGAGCTCTTCGAGGGTCAGTGGCTGGACTTCTTCCAGCGGCACTTCCTCGACTTCTTCCTCGACCACTTCCGGCGCAGGCTCAGGTTCCGGCTCAGGCTCCGGGTCGAAGCTGGGCAGCGCCCACACGTCGACGCCCTCGAGGTCGCGGGCACGGATCAGGTCGCTGGGGTGGGATTCTTTGGTGGGCATGTTTTCAACTACTCATCTGCAAGCGACACGATCCTTGTAGGAGCGGCCTTGCCGGGACGCCCCCACAGGGAGGTTCGTGTCGCCTGATGGATCAGATCATTTCCTCGGCACCCTTGCCGCCGAGCACGATCTCGCCGGCCTCGGCCATGCGACGGGCGATGGTGAGGATTTCCTTCTGCGCCGTCTCCACGTCGCTGACACGCACCGGCCCCTTGGCTTCGAGGTCGTCGCGCAGCAGTTCCGAGGCACGCTTGGACATGTTCTTGAAAATCTTGTCCTTGACCCGCTCGTCGGCGCCCTTGAGCGACACCACCAGCACGTCGGACGACACTTCGCGCAGCAGTGCCTGGATACCACGGTCGTCGACATCGGCCAGGTTGTTGAAGACGAACATCAGGTCTTCGATCTGTTCCGACAGGTCGTTGTCGATCTCGCGGATCGAGTCCATCAGCGCACCTTCCACGGAGCTGTCGAGGAAGTTCATGATATCGGCGGCACGCTTGATACCACCCAGGGTGGTGCGCGCGGCATTGGAGTTGCCCGAGAACTGTTTCTCGAGGATCTGGTTCAGCTCCTTCAACGCTGCCGGTTGCACGGTGTTCAGCGAGGAAACGCGCAGGATGATGTCCAGGCGCACCTTGTGGTCGAAGTTGCTCAGCACTTCACCAGCCTGGTCAGGGTCGAGGTAGGCGACCACGATGGCCTGGATCTGCGGGTGCTCGTAGCGGATCACATCGGCCACGGCGCGCGGTTCCATCCACTTGAGGCTGTCCAGGCCGCTGGTGTTGCCACCGAGCAGGATACGGTCGATCAGGCCATTGGCCTTGTCCTCGCCGAGGGCCTGGTTGAGCATCTTGCGGATGTAGCCGTCGGAGCCCACGCCCAGGCTGGTCTGGTCGCCGACGATCTCGACGAACTCGCTCATCACCTGCTCGACCTGCTCACGGTGCACATTGCCCATCTGCGCCATGGCCACACCGACCCGCTGCACTTCTTTCGGGCCCATGTGTCGCAGGACTTGCGCAGCATCGGTCTCACCGAGCGACAGCAGCAGGATCGCAGCCTTGTCGACGCGGCTCAGCTTGGCGGTAATGGCTCGATTGTCACTCATCGGCGTTGATCCACTCTTTCACGACCTGGGCCACGCGGCCCGGGTCTTCGGCCACCAGGCCTTTGATTGCGTTGAGCTGTGCTTCGTAACCCTCGCTCGGGCTCGGCAACAGAATGCTTGACGGGCCACCGAGGCTGATACGGTCGTTGGCCAGTTCGCCATCCAGACCGATCATCCCGCCCAGTTCCATGTCGCTGTCCGCAGCAGCCTGCTTGCCGCCACCGGTGATGTTGTTGAGCACCGGGCGCAGCACGCCGAACACCAGCACCAGGATGAACAGTACGCCCAGCACCTGCTTGACGATGTCCCAGAACCACGGCTGCTGGTAGAACGCGATATCGGCGATTTCTTCGCCACGGTCGGCGGCGAACGGCACGTTGATCACCGTCACGCTGTCACCGCGGCTGGCATCGAAGCCCACCGCGTCCTGCACCAGGCGGGTGAAGCGCGCCAGGTCTTCAGCACCCCATGGGGCACGGGTGCTCTCGCCATTGGCGCCAACCTTGACCTGGTCGTCGACCACCACCGCAACCGACAGGCGGGTCAGGCGGCCCTGCTGCTGACGGGTGTGGCTGATCGAGCGGTCCAGCTCGAAGTTCTTGGTGGTCTGCTCACGTTTGTCCGACGGGTACGGGGCGAGCATCGGCTGGCCGGTGGCCGGGTCCATGATCTGCTGGCCGTTGGCATCCACCAACGGCTGGCCAGGCTGGATGGCAGCGGCCGGCGCGGCAGCGCCACCGGTGGTTTGCGGTGCCGACGCCGGGCCTGGCGGCTGGTTGCTCAGCGCGCCAGGCACGCCCTGCGGGCCCTGGCTGCTGGCGCGCTGCTCGTTGACCGCCTGCTCGCTGCGCAGCGCCGGCTGGTCCGGGTTGAACTGCTCGGACGTCGATTCGACCGCACTGAAGTCCAGGTCGGCGGAAACCTCGGCCTTGTAGCGGTCATTGCCCAGCACTGGCTGCAGGATGTTGTGCACACGCTGGGTGAGCATGCCTTCCATGCGGCGGCTGTAGTCGAACTGCTTGCCGGCCATGGTCAGCGCGGTGTCCTGCAACTGCTCGGAGAGCAGGTTGCCGCGCTGGTCGACCACGGTGACCTGCGACTTGTCCAGCTCCGGCACACTGGTGGCGACCAGGTTGACGATGGCCATTACCTGGCCCGCTTCCAGCGAACGGCCAGGGTACAGCTCGACCAGCACCGAAGCGCTTGGCTTGCGCTCGTCACGCACGAAAACCGAACTTTTTGGAATCGCCAGGTGCACGCGGGCGGCCTTGACGTTGTTCAGGCTGGAAACGGTACGCGCCAACTCACCTTCCAGGCTGCGGCGATAGCGGGTGGCTTCCATGAACTGGCTGGTGCCCAGCCCTTGCTCTTTGTCGAGCAGCTCGAAGCCGACATTGCCATCGCTTGGCGCCACGCCGGCCGCCGCCAGTTTCAGGCGCGCACGGGAGAGGTCGTCGGCCTTGACCAGCAGAGCACCGGAATTGGGCTCGACATGATAGGGAATGTCTGCGGAGGCCAGGGTATCCATGACCTGCTTGGTGTCCATGCCGGCCAGGCTGCCGTACAGCGGCCGGTAATCCGGCTGCTGCGACCACAGCACCACGGCGAAGCCGATCGCCACGCTGGCCGCCAACCCGACCAGCAGGCCGACCTGACGCAGCATGGGCATCTGCGAGATGTTTTCCAGAAACGCCAGGTTCAACAGCGGCGGCTTGGAACCTGGCGCGCTGCTCTTGGCAGGGGCGTTATCGACGACTGCATCAGCCATGACTTACTTCCGTCCTCAAACCGGCATCTGCATGATGTCTTGGTACGCCTGGACCAGCTTGTTGCGTACCTGGGTCAACGCCTGCATGGACACGCTGGCTTTCTGCGAGGCGATCATCACGTCGGTCAGGTCGACGCCGCTCTTGCCGATCTCGAAGGCATTGGACAGCTGGGTCGACGCCTGCTGGGTCTCGTTGACCTTGCCGATGGCCTGGCCGAGCATGTCGGCAAAGGTGCTTTGGCCAGGCGCCAGCTCGGGGGCGACGGTGGCTTTGGGCAACGACATGGCATCGGCCTGCATGGCACGCATGTCCAGCATCAGACGATTGAATTCAACACCTTGGCTCATGACCTTCTCTCTCCGGCGGCCGCATTTTTTTGACACTCATGCGGCGGATAGCCCTGAACTAGCAACACGTGTGCCAGCCCGGCGCAAACATACAAATGAATGCTTCAGCCGAACAGGCTGGCTTCCACGTCGAGCCCGGCATCACGCATTTGCGCCAGCTTGTAGCGCAGGGTACGTGGGCTGATGCCCAGCTTTTCGGCAGCTTCCTTGCGCCGCCCGCGCTCGGTGCGCAGGGTATCGATGATCATCTGGAATTCATGACGACGCATATCGTCGCCCAGGCCTCCGGAGTCGCCCACCGCTTCCGCGGATAATGGCGATACAGTGGCCACCACCCCGACTGACAATGGAATGGCGCCTGCCAGACAAAAATCCGCCGCCTCGATCACCCCGCCCTGCTGCAGGATCAGCGCCCGCTGCAAGGCGTTGTCCAGCTCACGCACGTTGCCCGGCCAGGCATGCGCCTGCAGGCAGGCGCATGCCTGGGCAGACAGCCGCACCGGCGCGTGCTTCATCTTCGCCACGTGGCGCGCCAGCAGGCGCTCGGCCAGCGGCAGGATATCGCCAGCGCGCTCGCGCAGTGGCTGCCAGGCCAGCGGGAATACCGAAAGCCGGTAGTACAGGTCTTCGCGAAAGCGCCCCGCCGCCACTTCGCCCGCCATGTCGCGGTTGCTGGTGGCCAGCACACGGATATCCAGGGCGATCGGCTTGCGCCCACCGACCCGCTCCACCTCGCGCTCCTGCAGCACGCGCAGCAGCTTGGCCTGCAGCCCCAGGGGCATCTCGGAAATTTCGTCGAGCAGCAAGGTGCCACCCTCGGCCTGCTCGAACTTGCCGGCCTGGGCGGCGATGGCGCCGGTGAAGGCCCCCTTCTCGTGGCCGAACAGCGTGGCCTCGAGCATGTTGTCCGGGATCGCCGCGCAGTTGATCGCAACGAACGGCTGCGCCGCCCGCGGCGACTGTTGGTGGATATAGCGCGCCAGCACTTCCTTGCCGGTACCCGACTCACCGGAAATGAGCACGGTCGAATCGCTGCGAGCCACGCGCGCCGCCAGTTCCAACAGCTGTCGACTGGCGGCCTCACAGGCTACCGGCCCTTCATTGTCAGTGGCCGTCAGGCGCCCGGCGGCGTGGCGCTCGACCAGGCTCAACAAGGCTTTGGGCTCGAACGGCTTGACCAGGTAATCCGCAGCCCCTTGGCGCATGGCCTCCACCGCACGCTCGACAGCCGCGTGAGCGGTCATCAGCAACACCGGCAGCTGGGGATGATGACGGCGCAGCTGCGCCAGCAACTCATGACCATCCATGCCCGGCATGTTCACGTCACTGACCACCAGGCTGTAAGCCTCGCCTGCCACTGCCTGTAGCGCCTCTTCGGCACTGCCGACGGCATCGAAGGCGAAGCCACCGATCTCCAGGGTATCGCCCAGCGCCTGGCGCAATACGCGGTCATCCTCGACCAGCAGCACCTTGATTGCCATCACACGACCTCCGCTGCCTGCCCATCGATCAGCGGCAGCTCAACTTTTACACAGGTGCCACGCCCGACCTTCGAGCGCAACTGCAACTTGCCCTGGTGCGCACGCACCACGGCCTTGACCACCGCCAGCCCGAGCCCGGTGCCGGTGGCCTTGGTAGTCAGGAACGGCTCGCCCAGGCGTCCCAGCAACTCGGCATCGATGCCACTGCCGGCATCGCTGATGTTCAGGTGCAAGGTGCGCTCACGACGGAACAGGTGCACCTTGAGGCGCGCCGGGCTGTCGCTGGCCTGCAAGGCGTTCTCGATCAGGTTGAGCAAGGCACCGACCAGGGTGTCGCGATTGCACAGCAACTCGCCCAGGTGGCTGTCGCACTGCCAGCGCACGGCGTGCCCTTGCACGTGGGGCTGGGCCGCTTGCTGCAAGGCCTGGAACAGGGCTTTGGGGGTCAGGCGATCACCCAGCGGCAGCTCGCCACGGGCAAATACCAGCATGTCGCGCACCTGGTGCTCCAGCTCGTGCAGGCGCTCTTTCAGGCTGCCGGCGAAGCGCTGGCGGGTTTCTGGCGCGAGCTCGCGCTCACCATCAGCCAGGTGACTGGCATAGAGCATGGCGGCCGACAGTGGCGTACGGATCTGGTGTGCCAGCGAGGCGACCATGCGCCCCAGCGAAGACAGGCGCTCATGCCGGGCCAACTGGTCTTGAAGACGGCGGGTTTCAGTCAGGTCGTTGAGCAATACCAACTGGCCTGGCTCGGCATCCAGCGAACGCGTGGCGATCGACAACCGCCGACCATCGCGCAGCGAGACCTCATGGCCGTCATCCTTGCGCGGGGCGAAGCTGCGCGCGATCACCTGGCGCCACAGCTGGCCGACCACAGGCTCGCCGAGCAACTCGCAGGCGGCCGGGTTGGCCTCACGCACCAGGCCCTGGTCGTCGATCACGATGACCCCACCCGGCAGCAGATCGAGCAGGTTCTGCAGGCGGTTGGCCAGGCGCTCTTTTTCGTTCAGCTCGGCCATGCGCTGCGCACCGACCACTGCCAGCTCGCCCTTGAGCTCACTGACCCGGGCTTCGAGCATGCTGTAGGACTGGTTGAGCTGGGTGGAAACCTGATTGAACAGGGCAAACGCCTGCTCCAGCCCCTGTCGACTCTCCTGTTTGACCGGGGTACGCCCCTGCGGATCAGGGACTCGGGAAAAGTGGGCGGCCTGGGGCATCGTGCTCTCTCGCGTGGCTGACCGTCATAAAAACGGTGTGGTGCCAGCGGAGTAGCAATAGCCGTGCCGGGGTTGGGGATTTAGCGGAGGGTGAACAGTTTGAGGTTTGTGGTGTGGCGTAGATCGAGCGCCGCGCGGGCGGCGCTCGATCTACGCCCCAACATCTACCTCAAGACATGCGCCCAAAAACGCAATCAGTCTTCCGCCTGATCCTCGCCGCCCTGGCGGCTCATGCCGTACTTGCGCATCTTCTCGACCAGGGTGGTGCGGCGAATACGCAAACGTTCAGCCGCACGCGCAACAATCCCGTTGGCATCGTCCAGCGCTTGCTGGATCAGGCCCTGCTCCAGGCTACCGAGGTAGTCCTTCAGGTCCAGGCCCTCTGGCGGCAACATCGCATGGTTGCTGAAGTTCGGCGTATGGCCGTTGATCGCCACGCGCTCTTCGAGGTCGCTGCGCAGGCTGTCAACCAGTTGCTCGTCCTCGTCATCGATGTAGCGGAACTTCTTCGGCAGCTCCGACACCCCGATCACCCCGTACGGGTGCATGATCGCCATGCGCTCGACCAGGTTGGCCAGCTCGCGGACGTTGCCCGGCCAGCCGTGGCGGCAAAGCGACATGATCGCGGCCGAGTTGAAGCGGATCGAACCGCGCTTCTCGTGCTCCATGCGCGAGATCAGCTCGTTCATCAGCAGCGGGATGTCTTCCACGCGCTCACGCAACGGCGCCATCTCGATCGGGAACACATTGAGGCGGTAGTACAGGTCTTCGCGGAACGTCCCATCCTCGATCATGGTTTCGAGGTTCTTGTGGGTCGCGGCGATGATGCGCACGTCGATGCTCTGGGTCTTGTTGCTGCCCACGCGCTCGAAGGTACGCTCTTGCAGCACACGCAGCAACTTGACCTGCATCGGCAACGGCATGTCGCCGATTTCGTCGAGGAACAGGGTACCGCCGTTGGCCAGTTCGAAACGCCCGGCACGGCTGGTGATGGCACCGGTAAAGGCGCCCTTCTCGTGGCCGAACAGCTCGCTCTCGAGCAACTCGGCCGGGATCGCCCCGCAGTTGACCGGCACGAACGGCGCTTCGCGGCGCTTGGAATGGTAGTGCAGGTTGCGCGCCACCACTTCCTTGCCGGTGCCGGACTCACCGAGGATCAGCACGCTGGCGTCGGTGTCGGCCACCTGCTGCATCATCTGCCGCACGTGCTGGATGGCACGACTGGTGCCGACCAGGCTGCGGAACAGGTTGGGCTCGCGCTGACGACCGCGCTCACGGGCCTGGTCGTACATCTCGCGATAGACCTGGGCACGGTGCAGCGAATCGAGCAGCTGGCTGTAGCTCGGCGGCATCTCGAGATTGGACAGCACCCGACGGCGCAGTTCTTCCGGGAAGTCCGCAGAAGAAATTTCACCAATCAGCAGAACCGGAAGGAACTCATCCCACCCAGCCACTGTCTTAAGCAGCCCAAGCACACTGCCCGGGGCATTGACGGTACCGATCAGCACGCAGAGCACTTCGCGACTCGAAGACAGGCTCCCTGCTACCTGCTGCCAATCCTGGCTGGAGCACGGGAGGTTTTCTTCGCCGAGAAAGTTCAGGACCACCGCCAGATCGCGGCGGCGGGCGCTGTCGTCATCGATCAGGAGAATCTTGGTTTCACGCCACATGCAATAGCAACTTCCCTAGTCATATCGGCGCCCTTGTCAGGGCATGCTCGACATCTCCGACTGAATGGTCAGTGTTCGGACGTCTGAAATTCGAAAACAGCCACTAGTAAAGTCAAAAAAACCCGTACAGTCAAATTAATGGCGCACGGCTTTTTGTACATCTGTGGTCAAGTGAACAGATGGTATACCTTGGCGGCGTTTTTCGCCTGGCGGATTTGCGTCATCTCGTCGACTATTGATTGACGCTCGCCACTTGCAACGTCAATCAACTGCCCGTAGACCACAAGCAATTCCTCAAGACTTGTACGCACCGCGGCCTCATTGCTCAGTGCTTCAGCCAGCACATCCTCGACACAGACGCGACACGCAAGGTCAAGCTCACCGACCGCCTGCCAGTCACGGCTGGCCAGTGCAGCCAGCAACTCGTCACGGGTCTGTTCGATACGCTCGATCACCTTGCTCATATACCCTCCTACTGCGCGCCGATCGCGTCCCAGCCTTCCTTGACAGTGATCAGCAGGTCCCTGACCTCGTCAAGGATCGCCGGATCGTTCTGCATGTTGGCCTCGCTCAAGCGGCGGGTCATGTACAGGTACAGGTTGTCGAGACGATTGAGCTCTTCGGTCATGTTGTCGCGATCCAGGCCTTCACGCAGCCCGCCGATGATGCCGATGGCCTTGCCGATGGCGATCCCCTTGGCGGCGATGTCCTTGCGCTGCATCGCACCACTGGCCTGGGCAATGCGGTCCAGGCCGCCTTCCATCAGCATCTGCACCAGACGATACGGACTCGCCTCGGAGGTCTGCGCCTGGGCGCCAATCTTCTGGTACTGCCGAAGGGCTAACATTGGATTCATGGGGTACCTCGTCACCACGGGGTTGCTGTATGACCGGGCTATCGGCGCGGCGTCAAAAAACTTTAGAGAGAATACAAAAAGCCCGACAGAGCGTCACGCGCTGTCGGGCTTTTGGCACTGGTACGCGGCGCCATGGCTGCGCCGGCGTTACGCATCACGCCCCGTCAGGATTTTTTCTGCTGGGCGGTCATGGCATCGAAGATCGACAGCACGCTGTCTCGCTGCGAGTTCAACTGGCCCACCAAGGTGTCCATGTTGTTGTACTTCTTGGTCAGCGAGGCTTCCAGGTCCTTGATGCGGGCATCCAGGGAGCTCTGCTCGATCTCCAGGCTCTTTTTGGTCGATTCGAGCGACTTGTTGCGCTCATCCAGCACACCGCCGGTCGCAGAGAACGGCTCCATGGCCTTGTTCATGCGATCGAGCAGGCCGCCATCACCATTGAACAGGTTCTGGACTTCGCCGCCGAGCTTCTGATCGTTGATCGCCTTGGTGAACTTGGTGCTGTCAAATTCCAGCAGGCCAGTCCCCTGGGCAGTGTTGATACCCAACTGCGAGAGCACGCTGAGCTGCCCCGAGCCATTGTCGCCCGGCACCACCAGCTCGTTGCGCAGCGCCGTCAGCATGCTGCGCACTGCCGGGTCGCCCGACAGCGCCGGGGTCTTCCAGGTGCCATCTGTGGCCTTGGTCGAAACACTGACCGTGTTGATCGCGCCCACCAGGGCGTTGTAGGCATCGACGAAAGACTGCACCGACTTCTTCAGGCCGTCGGTGTTGGCGGTCACGCTGATTGACACCGGCGACAGCGCTTCGGTCTTGGACAGCAACTCGAAGGTCATGCCGCTGATGGCATTGTCGACCTTGTTCGACTTGCTGGTGAGCTTCATGCCGTCGATTTCGAACTCGGCATCCTTGGCCAGGTCACCGATGCGACCGGCACCACCGGCATCGGTCATCTGCGCCGACGGGTCGATGGTCATGACGCCGGATACGGAAATATCCGAAAGCTCACCCATGGTCTCGGAGCTCAGCACCAGGCGCGAGCCGGTACCGTCGTTGACGATGTTGGCCGTGTAGCCCTTGGACGTGGCCTGGGCATTGATCGCGTCGCGGGTCTGCTGCAGCGTGGCATTGGCCGGGATGGTAACGTCGAAGCTGACGTTATTCTGGGTGAGCGTCAGGGTGCCGCCACTGGCGGACACCACCGAACTGCTGTCGGTGTAACGCTGACTGGCCACGCGCGACGCGGTTGCCAGCTGCGAAACCTGCACCGAATAGTTGCCGTTGACTGCCGAACTGCCGGCAGTGGCCTTCACATATTTGTCGTTGGACGTGGCCGCCACAGAGCCAATGAACGCCGGGTTGGCGCTGTCATTGAGCTTGTCCATCGCCGTCTTGTAGGCGGCCAGTGCGCTCTTGAGGCTACCCACCGCCGAAATCGAAGCGGTGTTTGCCGACGTGCGGCGATCGAGCTGCCCCTGCTTGGGGGTTTTCTCGGCATCAACCAGGGCCTTCACAATGGCCGTAGTATCGAGACCGGAACCCAGCCCCAAACTCGGTAGAATTGGACTTGCCATTACATCCTCCTTTTCTGGTTGACGCCGAAAAACCGGGGTGCCTCTTCGGCACCCGTGCAACCGTTCAAATGACCTGCGGGCCGTCAGGCTTTCTCATCGAAAAGCAGACTGTTGACGTCATGCAGGCTGCGGGCCAGTTCGAGGGCGGTCTCCGACGGAATCTGACGGATTACCTCGCCGCTGTCACGGGCAACGACCTTGACGACCCACGTACCGGTGGAATCATCCACCGAAAACTCCAGGTTGCGCTGCAACGACTGGACGAAATCCTGTATTTCCTTCACGGCCGAATGCAATTCGACCTCGCTCTTGGGAGCGTCTTGCTGCGATGCCTTGCGCACTTGCCCGGAGGCTTTGTCGGCCGCGTCATCCTTCTGGATGCTGGCGACTACCGAAGACATCTGATACGACGGGCTTGACTTGACGCTAATGTCCATCGCACTTCACCTCTGAAAGTAAAAAGCGAGAGAGTGCGCATGCACCCCCTCGCCGAACTTCATCGCGCTATTACTGAAGCAGTTTCAGTACGGCGGATGGCAGCTGGTTGGCCTGGGCCAGAACTGCGGTCGAAGCTTGCTGCAGGGTCTGCTGCTTGGTCAGCTGAGCGGTTTCTGCGGCGAAGTCGGTGTCCTGAACACGGCCCATGGCGGCAGCCGAGTTCTCGTTCATGCTCTGCAGGTTGTTGATGGTCGACTGGAAGCGGTTCTGGATAGCACCCAGGTCCGACTTCTTGTTGTCAACGGTTTGCAGGGCGGCGTCGATGGCGGTCAGAGCGCCGTCAACAGCGGTGTGAACTGCGGAGTCCGAAGTACCCGAGATTGCCAGGGTGCCGGTGCCGACAGCCAGGGTCGAAGCGGCGAAGGACGAAGTCATGCTAACGCTCAGGATCTGGCTGGTGCCAGTCATCGCGCCAACCTGGAACTCCATGGTGCCAGCGGTGCCGTTCAGCAGCTGCTTGCTGGTGCCGTAGGTGGTCGACGAAGCGATACGGGTGATCTCGTCGGACTTGGCCGCGAACTCTTTGTTCAGAGCAGCGCGTTCAGTAGTGCCGTTGGAGTCGTTACGTGCTTGCAGAGCCAGCTCACGCATACGCTGCAGGATGTTGGTGATTTCCGACAGCGCGCCTTCAGCGGTCTGGGTGATCGAGTTACCGTCGTTGGCGTTTTTGATCGCAACGGTGGTACCGGTGACCATGGTCTGCAGCTTGTTGGCGATCTGCTGGCCAGCGGCGTCGTCCTTGGCGCTGTTGATGCGCAGGCCGGAAGACAGGCGGGTCATCGAGGTGCTCAGCGAGTCGGAAGCTTTGTTCAGGTTCTTCTGCACGCCCAGCGAAGTGGTGTTGGTGTTTACGGTTAATGCCATGACGAATTCCTCGTTGGATGGATACTGCGGCTTCCGGCCCTGGCATCCGCCGGGTGTGGCCTAGAGAACCTTCGTAATGGTTATCGTCGGGTTTGCACGTTGCTTTAGGGGTTTTCCAAAAAAAAATGCCATCACGGCGCCACCCCTTGTAAATCGGGCCTTGCAGCCCTGCCTTGCGGCGCGACGGCCGCAGGCAATATGTGATATGGATCACATTTCAGCGCGAAGGGCCTCGCTCGATCAGGTGCAGCAACTCGTATTCGAGGTAGTCGGCCAGCGCCAGCCAGTCCTGGCGCTGCTGCGCATCGAGCATGGCCTGCAGGACTACCGCCCCCGCCTGGGGCTCGACCAGCGGCAACACTCCGTCGAACAGCTCGACCATGCGCAGCGCCCCTTCCACATCCCGCCCCAGACGGAACAGCGCCGCGCATTCGCGGGCCGCAGTACAGTGCCTGGCAGCATTCATGGGCAGAACTCCGGGTCGTAGGTGGTGCCGGCGATAAACGCGCCAGCCCGGCTGGTGTTATGGAAGCGCACCTCGGGATGCTGCGCGATGAAGCGCTCCAGCTCGATCAGGTAGCCACGGAAATTCAGCTGGGTACGCACACGCTGGCCATTGCCATCCAGCACCCAGTGGCGCGCAGCGGAAACTGCCGGGCCAAGCACGCCATCGTCCCAGCCGGTGTGGGTGCGGTCGCCCGGGAAGGCGAAATCGGCACCGAACAGGGTGATGCTGCTCGCCCCCATTTTCACCGCCAGGTCCGTCGCCGGGTGAATCACGCTGCCGCCCACGAACAATTCCGCACGCGGTATCGCTTCACGCACCGCGGCGTACAGGGGGCTGGCGGAATAGGCGCTGTAGCGCGGCCCGCGCCAGTTACCGACCAGCTCGACATCCAGCATCGGCATGTACACCAGGGCAGTTGCCGCCGAAGCGTCTGGCGGCAAGTGGTGGATGCGGATCTTGTGGTCGACGCTGACCACGATGTCCGGCTGGATTCCGGCGCGCAGCAGAGGCAGGTAGGCAGTATCGACGCAGATGAACAACGGCCGCACGGCCTGCGCACGAACCCTTGCCAGGGCCGGCAGATGCCCGGCCAGGCTCGGCCCCGTGGCGATCACGTAGCAGTCACGCCCCGCCTGGGTAGCGAACAGTGCAGCCACATCAGGATCCTGACGCAGCAGCGGCAAGCTGTCTTCAAGCAGTTGCTGCAGGCGCGGGTCGGCCACATCGAAGGCGCGGTTGTTGTCGGCCAGGTGCGCTTCACTGATCAGCCGGTCGCGGATCTTCGCATTGAAGTCATCGGCCAGCACCAGCTCCGAGGGCAAGGCGAAGAACGGCAGGGCAATTTCACCGCTGTCGCCGGCACAGGCCAGCTCGACCCGGGGGTCGGCCAGCCAGTCGGACTGATCGAGCAGTTGCAGCACCAGCTGGAACAAGGCGCCATTGAGTAGGTACACCCGCAGCCGGGCAAGCCCTGGCCGCTCCAGCAGCACGCGCTGCAGATCGCCCAGGCCAGCGCCATAGAGATGAAGGGTGGGACTGTCGGCTGGCAGGCTTTGCGCCTGCAAACGCGCCTCGGCGAGCCGGTCGTGGCGGCTGGTGAGCTGGATGCCGGATACGCTCAGGGTCGACCCCAGGCCCTCCACCAGCTCGGCCTCCAGAGCCTCGCCTGCCACGCCCTGCAGGCGCTCCAGCAGCGCCGGCCAGCGGCGCTGCAGCACTTCGGTGTTACGCTGGAAAACCTCGCTCATGGGTTGAGCTTCCCTTGCCTGCGAAACACCGAAGGTTAACCTAAAGGCGGCGGTTATTCAGCCTTGTAGAGAATCGCCGAACCCCACGACAGGCCAACCCCGAAGCCGCTGATGGCCACACGCTTCCAGCTGCCGTCGAACATATGCTTCTGCAGCAGCAGCGGAACACTGGAAGATACCGTGTTGCCGGTCTCCAGCATGTCTTTGACGAACTTGTCGGCCTGGGATTTTTCCGGGTCTTCCTCGAAGCGCCGCGCCACGGCATCGACGATCGCCGCGCTGCCCTGGTGGATGCAGAAGGCGTCGATGTCCTTGTTCTCCAGGCCCGACTCGGCCAGCAGCTCATGCAGGTGCGCCGGCACCTTGATCAGGGCAAAGTTGAACACCTGACGACCGTTCATGTAGAACTCGCCATCGGTCACCTTCAGGTGCGGTGCACCCGAGCCGTCGGTACCGAACTTCGACTTGCCCAGCTGCCAGGTGGCATCCTCACCCATCCAGGTGGCGGTGGCGGCGTCGCCGAACAGCATGGTGGTGTTGCGGTCTTCCGGGTTGACGATCTTGGAATACGGGTCAGCCGTCACCAGCAGGCCATTCTTCAGGCCTGCGGCCTCCATGAAGCCCTTGAGCGCATAGATGCCATAGACGTAGCCAGAGCAACCCAGGGAGATGTCGAAGGCCGCAACGTGGGTCGGCAGGCCGAGCTTGTGCTGGACGATGGCAGCGGTGTGCGGCAAGCCTTCCTCGTCGCCATTCTGGGTAACGACGATCAGCGCATCGATCGACTCACGCTTGAGTTGCGGGTTGGCAGCGAACAGGTTGTTGACCGCCTCCACGCACAGATCGGACGTTTCCTGCTCATCGTCTTTGCGTGGCAGGAAGCTCGCGCCGATCTTGCCGAACATGAACTCTTCGTCCTTGCCGAATTTCGCGCCTTGCACATAGTTGTCCAGGCCGGAAGCGGGCACATAGCTCGCGATGCTTTTAATGCCGATCATCATGGCTTCCCAAAAAATAACAGCTCAATACCGCCGCCCGGATGACTCGAGCAGCGCCAGAATAACGGGCTCTGCTGCCGGGTGGACCGGGCAGCAGGCGGGGCAGGCAAGCGACGATTGGCGCGCCTGCCCCATTAACGGTTACAGAGGGAGATGCCCGCTCTGACCGATAGGTCACGAATATTTCCAGACAATCGCATATTTTGCCTGGGTGCGTCACCTCGACTTTGCGCTGGCGCGCTCGCGCATTCAGGCAAACAAGCCCCGGCCGGGGCGTGCTTCAGTCGAGCAGCGACCAGTCCAGTGCCGTGCCACGCTTGAGCGGTTGCCGCGCCTTGCGCCCAAGCACTGCGTCGAGATGCCCCGGCGCCAGCCCCAGGCCCGGGCGAATGGCGCGCACATTACTGCGGTCGAAAGCCTCGCCTGCGGCCATGTCGCGCACCACATACAGCGAGCGCCGGAAGCGCCGCGAAGCCTGCTCGGCCTCGGTTGCGCCGTAAAACACCCGCCCCAGCGCCTGCCAGCCGCGCTCGGTTTCCTGCACCAGTGCGGCCATTTCCCCGGGCTCCAGGGAGAACGCCGCATCCACGCCCCCCTCGCTGCGATCCAGCGTGAAATGTTTTTCCACTACCGTGGCCCCCAAGGCCACCGCCGCCACAGCTACGCCAACACCCAGCGAGTGATCCGACAGCCCGACCTGGCAACCGAACAGCTCGCGCATGTGCGGGATGGTCGACACGTTGCTGTTGTGCGGGCTCGCCGGGTAGGTGCTGGTGCACTTGAGCAGCACCAGGTCGCGACACCCCGCCTCCCGCGCCACCTGAACGGTACGCTCGAGTTCCGCCAGGCTGGCCATGCCGGTGGAGATGATCAGCGGCTTGCCGGTGGCCGCCACCTTGCGGATCAGCGGCAGGTCGGTGTTCTCGAAGCTGGCGATCTTGTAGGCCGGCACATCCAGGCTTTCGAGGAAGTCCACCGAGGTTTCGTCGAACGGCGTGGAAAACGCCAGCATGCCCAGCTCGCGGGCACGCTCGAAGAGCGGTTGGTGCCATTCCCACGGGGTATGGGCCTGTTGGTAAAGCGCGTACAGCGACGAGCCCTGCCAGAGGCTATCCGGGTCGGCAATGAAGAACTCGCCATGGGCCAGGTCCAGGGTCATGGTGTCGGCGGTGTAGGTTTGCAGCTTCAGTGCATGGGCACCTGCAGCAGCGGCCGCTTCGACGATCTGCAGGGCGCGCGCCAGCGATTGGTTGTGATTGCCGCTCATCTCCGCGATCACCAGGGGGGGCTGGTCCGCGCCGACGAGGCGGTGGCCGATAGTGAAACTGTGCATGGGCTACTCCTGGAAAACCCGCTCGAACGAGCACGGCGACTGCACGTAGCCGGCATTCGCGAATAATTGCAATGATGCCTGATTGTCTGGCAACACCTGGGCCTCGATCGCCTGCAGGTCCGGCCATCGTTGACGCGCGCAGGCCTCGCCACGGGCGAGCAGTGCCCTGCCCCAGCCGAGGCCGAAGCGCCCCGCAAAGAGGTACAGCGACACCCGCGCACGCTGGCCTGGCAAGCGGTCGTAGCGCACGCTGCCGACCGCCCCGTCGCCGGTTTCGGCGATCAGCAGCAGCCGCTGCCGGTCGGCCAGGGTCGCGGCCAGCCAGGCTTGATGCTCGGGCCACTGCAGCGCTTGCCCCTGCTGCGATCGGCGGCGCACTTCGGGCGCGTCGCGCCCCTCGAACAACAGCCGTGCGTCTTCACTGCGGGCCGGGCGCAGCTTCAGGTGCTCGCCCAGCAGGGCTACCGCCACCCGCTGTGCACCGCGGCCATCGACCAGCGCCCGGCTGCGTTCGGCGAAGCTCTGACGCAACGCCTGGTTGCCCAGCAGCAAGGCGATCGCCTGGCGCAGCGCCGGCACATCGACCTGCCCGGCATCGCCCAGATAGAGGTGCATGCCCGCCCGGGCCATGGCCTGGGCAGCGGCCTGCTGGTTGTCCGCCACGCTCACGCACAGGCTCGGCAAGCCCAGCGCGGCGCGCTCCCAGGTGGTGCCGCCAGCTGCGCCGATGAACAAATCCGCCGCCGCCATCCGCGCCGGCAGGTCATCGACATAGTCATGCAGCTCCCAGCCTGCCCGCCCGGCGCATAACTGGCTCAACACCTCGTGCTGGGCGTTGCCGAGCCCGGCGACACAGGTCACCTGCAGCCCCTCCAGCCCGGCCAGTGCCTGCAAGGTTCGCGGCAGCATGCCTGCCACGTCGAAACCGCCAAAGCTGACCAGCACCCGCCGCGCCTGCTGTGGCGGCGTAATCGCCGGCCGCTGGAACGCCGGCCGGACCAGCGCGTAACGTGGCCCCAGCAAGCGCCGACAGGCCGCGGTCAGCCGCGGCGCGTAGCGCGCCTCGCTGGCGCCGAAATTCTGATCCAGCAGCAGGTCGGCTGCGTGATCGCGGTCGGCCAGGTCATCGATGACCGCGATACGCCTGGCGAATGCCCGGGCAGCCTGCTCCCAGCGCGCATCCAGGGCGTAATGATCGACAACCAGCCAGTCGAACCCAGCGCCTGCCGGCAACGCGTTGCGCAGCGCGGCAATGTCCGCCGCCCAGCCCTCGATGCCCGGCGCTTGCTCAGGCTGCGGCCAGGCAAAGACCTCGAAGCCTTCCTGTTCAATGGCCGCTCGGCGGTGGCCGTCTAGCAGGCAGCAGGCAAAGCTGACCTGCGCCCCCTGTGCACGCAGCGCCTGGGCCAAGGTCAGGCAACGCGCCGTGTGGCCGATACCGATGGTTGAAGACGCGTCAGCCCGCAACAGCACCTTCATGACTCCAGCTCCCCTCCTGCCTTGAGCGCTGCGTACAGGTATTGCGCGCGCAGCCAGTCGTCTTCGGTGTCGATGTCCTGCACCAGATGCCGGGGGATGATCACTGGCAAGCTGCGCTCGGAGTAGAGCACCTCGTTCTGCAACCAGGCCTCTACCCGCCCCCAGTAGAACTGGCCGGCATCCTGATAGGCCGGCGCCAGGTCTTGCGAGCGGGTCTCGCGATACTGCGGATTGAGCGGCACCAGCGCGCCCTCGGCATCCAGTGTCAGCGCCCGCTGGACCGGGAAGCCGAAACCACTCACCGAAAAGGCGAAAGCGCGTCCCGGGTGCTGGCGCAACAGTGCCAACCCCTCATGCAGGAAGCGCTGCTGCAGGAAAGGCGCAGTGGCATAGATGCAACAGGCATGGGTCAGCACCTGGCCCTGGCTGGTCAGTACCTCCAGGGCATGGCTGACCACTGCATGGGTGGTCGCATGGTCGTCGGCCAGGTGCGCGGGCCGACGAAACGGCACCAGCGCGCCATGCTCCCTGGCTACCGCCGCGATATCCGCATCATCCGTACTGACCACTACCTGGTCGAACAAGCCACTGGCGAGTGCCACGCGAATCGAGTGGGCAATGATCGGCAGCCCGGCAAAGCTCTTGAGGTTCTTGCTCGGAATGCGTTTGCTGCCGCCACGGGCCGGAATGATCGCGACGTTGATTTCCCTGCGTTCATTCATGTGAGCAGCCCGCGCAGGCTGTCGACCACATGATCCTGCTGGGCGTCGCTCAGGCCTGGGTACATCGGCAGGCTCAGTGCGCCTGCGTAGTAGGCCTCTGCCTGCGGGAAGTCCCCGGGCTTGAAACCCAGCTCGCGATAATAGGGCTGCAAGTGAATGGGGATGTAATGCAGATTGACTCCGACCCCCGCCGCCCGCATCCCGTCGAAAACCTCCCGGTGCGAGCGCTGCAGGTGATCGCCCTGCAGGCGCACCACGAACAGGTGCCAGGCGGATTCGGCCTCCGCCTGGGGTGCCTGTACGCTCACCGGCAGGCCCGCGAGCAACTGCTGGTAACGGGCCGCCAGTGCTTGACGACGAACAAGGAAATCATCCAGCCGCGCCAACTGGGAAAGCCCCAGGGCAGCCTGCAGATCGGTGATGCGGTAGTTGAAGCCCAGCTCGAGCTGCTGGTAGTACCAGGCGCCATGGCTCTCTTCAGTCATCTGGCCACTGTCCCGGGTCACCCCGTGGCCACGTAACAGGCGCAGGCGCTGGGCCAGATCGGCACGGTTGGTGAGGACCATGCCGCCTTCAGCCGAAGTGATGATTTTTACCGGGTGAAAGCTGAACACCGTCATGTCGGCGAACTCGCCGCTGCCGACTGCCACTCCCGCATAGCGCGCGCCGACCGCATGGGCAGCGTCCTCGATCAAGGTGAAGCCATACTGGCGGGCCAGCGCTTTGATCGCACGCATATCGGCGCTTTGCCCGGCGAATGCCACGGCAACCACCACCTTGGGCAAGCGCCCTTGCCGGGCAGCCTGTTCGAGTTTCAGTGCCAGCGCTGCGGCGTCGATGGCCCAGGTATGCGGGTCGATGTCGACGAAATCGACGCTGGCCCCGCAGTAACGACCACAGTTCGCCGATGCCACGAAACTGATTGGGGATGTCCACAACCAGTCCCCGCTACCCAGCCCCGCGGCCAGGCAAGCCAGGTGCAGGCCGGCGGTGGCGTTGCAGATTGCCACTGCATGGCCTGCGCCACAGCGCTGGGCAATCGCCTGCTCGAAGCGCTCGACCAACGGCCCCTGGGTCAACCAGTCGGACTGCAACACCTCGACGACCGCGCTGATGTCGGACTGATCGATGCTCTGCCGGGCATATGGAATCACGCCAGCATCCCTGTGTGCAGGATGGGTAGCTGGCCCCTGGGGCAGGAGGTGAAAATGGACTTGTCGTCGAACATGCGTCGATCCTAGGGGCGGCGCCATCGACTGACGACGGCGCCCGGTTGCAGGGTCAGGCCAGCGCGCAGCCTACAAATTTCTGACTCGCGCGCGTTGTATCCCTGCCCGAAGCAAGATACAGGCCAGCCCCGCAACCCGCCGTTTTCAGCCGATCAGGCCGACCCAGTCCAGCGCCGCCTTGGCAGGGGCCAGCACCTGGTGCTGGGCCGCCCCCTGCCACTGCGCCGACCATTTGGCGCTCAGCGCCGCCAGCAGCGCCGGGTCTGCGGCCACCTCGCCGGGGTGGATCACCTGCACCTGCGGTGTCCAGACCGTCAGCAAGCCAGCTGCAGCTGCTTTCAGGCACAGGTCGACATCGCCGAAGGCCTGGGCAAAGGTGGTTTCGTCCAGGCCACCAAGGGCCTGGAACACCTCGTTGCGAACCATCAGGCAGCTGGCCGATACCGCCGCACGGTTCTGCTCCACAGCCAACCGGTTCAGGTAACCCAGCGCATTGGCCGCTTCACCGGCGCAGGCTGGCGTGACTGCGCCTTCGGCATCCAGCAGCAAGCCGGCCTGGGTGAGTTTGCCTTCAGCATCCAGCAGCTTGCCGCCGACCACGCCCACCTCCGGGCGCTGCGCCTGGTTCAGCAGCGCCTCGATCCAGTTGGCGTTGACCACTTCGGCATCCGCCGCCAGCAACACCAGGTAGTCGCCCTTGGCCTCGGCACTGGCAGCGTTGCACAGTGCAGCCGGGCTGAGGCGCTCGGCGCTTTGCAGCACGCGCACCTTGCCGCCCGCCTGCTGCTGTTGCGCCAGCCATTCCAGCAACTGCGGCGACTGGCTGGCGTTGTCAGCGATCAGCACCTCGTAGCGGGCATAGCGGGTGCGCTGCAGGATGCTCTTCAGGCAGCGCTGCAGTGCGTCCAGGTTGTCCTGGCTGCGCAGCAGGATGCTCACCAACGGCCGCTCGACGTGCCGGTAGTCGATACGCAAGGTACCGGCCACCGGGGTACTGACCTGGGCCTTGTAACCACGGCTCGCCAGGTGCCGGATCAGGGCCTGGCGGGCATGCTCGCTGGCCGAGGCTTGCGGTGCCGGCGTGATCAGCACTGGCTCGTCGAGGTGAGCCAGGCCATTGAGGCCGCCAGCCTCGATCAGGCGCAGCAGCAGGTCGAACTCCAGCGCCTGGTCGTACTGCTTGTCGAAACCGCCCGCCTCCACCAGCACTTCCCGACGCAGCAACCAATGCCGCGCCATCAGCGCGGGGTTGGTCTGCAGCAGGTCGAGGTTGACCCCCGGACGCAACAGCTCACGCCAGGCGCCATCAGCCTGCTGCTGGATCTCGTCGACCGCGACCGCACGGCAATCCGGTGCGTTGAGCAGTTCAAGGCTGGCGCGCAACAGGCCGGTTGCAGTGAAACGGTCACCAGCCTCGGCCAGCAGCAGCCATTCGCAAGAGGACTGCCGGGCGAGCTGGTTGATGCGCTCGACATAGTCCTCGCGGCTGACCTTGATGAAATGCAGCGTGTTGTGCAGCGAGGTGGCCATCGGCGGCTCACCGGTGGTGAAGACCATGATCCGGAAGGCCTTGCTCAGCCCGGCCAGCAGGCTGTCGAACGTGTCCTGCAACGCGGCCTGGTTGTTGTTCAGGTCCAGCAGCAGGATACCGAACTGCGGGCCGCCCTGGTGCAGCGCCAGGTGTTCGTCGATCGCGGCCAGTGCCGTGGCATCCGGCTTGCGCGCCTCCAGCCAGTCGAGCAGGCGGCCTGAAGGCATGCTGCCGAGCAGCTCGCGGCCGCTCTGCTTCAGCACAGCTTCCAGGCGCGCCAGCCAGGCGAACAGCGCCTCGCTCTCATCGGCTTCGCCGTTGTCGCGCAGGTGCCCGGCCAGGCGACGCACCACCTCGCGGTTGAAGGCGTTATGCCCCAGGGCAGCCCAAAGGCGGCTGCCGACGGTGCCCGGTGTGTCGCTGGCATGCGCTTGCAACAGTTGCTCCTGGCGCAGCAGCAGAGGCTCCAGTTGCTGCAACTGCAGGCGACCGGCCGGCATGGCATGAATCAGAAATTCGAACGCCGTGAGCTGATCGAAGAACGCCTGGTTGTAGAAAGGCAGCTCGACATACTGGGTCGGCTCGAAGGTGCGCACTGGCGGCTTCAGCGGGTCGGCCCAGCTTGACCCCCAGACCAGGTCCAGGGTCACCGCCCGGCCCTGGAACAGGCCTTCGGCCATGGCAGCAAAGCTGTCCAGGGCCAGCTGGCGCCGCGCCGCATGGTCCAGCCCCTCGATAGCGGTAGGCAGGCCGGCGAGGAAGTCGGCGAACTGTTCACGCTCGGCCACCGACTTGGCGTCGGTGAAGGCCAGCACATGAATGACCTCGGTCTGGTGCTCGGAAACACCGTAGTTGGTTTCACGCACGGCATAGGCGATCGGCAGGACCCGCGCCTTGGCGTTGGTCAGCAGGAAGTAGGCATGGCCGATTTCCTGCCACTCGAAGCTGGTGTTCTCTGGCAGCAACTCGAACCACTGGCGCAGCAGCGCGGTACGGGTGACGGCAAAAAACGGCGGGAGGAATTCGCCCATGTAATCCAGCAGGCGCTGTTCGGCGCGCGGGGCGTCGTAGTCTTCGCGGACCTTCTTGTTGCGCCGGTAATAGTTGACCTTGGTGGCTTCAGCTAGGTAGTTCAGGCAGTAGCCATGGCAGATGCCGTAATCCGGGTTGGCGTCGAGGAAGTCCAGCGACTGGTTCAGCCCGTCGAACAGCAGGAAGTCGTCATCGGCGGCAAAGGCCATGTACGGCGTGCTTACCCGGTTCACGCCATAGGTCAGCTTGGCCTGGAAGCCCATGTAGGAAAACTGCGGCAGGTGCAGGTACTCGACGCCCGGGTACTGCGCTGCCATCGCCTCGGCCGACTCGGTCGAGGAGTCCAGCACGAGGATCGAGCACGGGTAGTCGCTGTAGTACTGCAGCGTGCGCTGCAGGAACGCCGGCCGGTTGTGCGTCATCAATACCAGCGTGAACCGCTCACGCAGCGTGGCTGCCTGGTCTGCCGCGAAATTGCCTTGCATAGTCTTCACCACCATTGGCGTTGCCGCCGAAGAAATCGAACCGTTGTTGAGTGTCTCAGCGAACCCGGCGCAGGTAGCCGTCCGGAGCCACAGTGACCAGCAGCTTGTTCTGCAACTGGTAGTCGATCTCGAAGCTGTCGTTGCCCTTGAGGTACTCCCAGACCGCGGTCTTGGGGTTGTCGCCATGGCCCCACGGGCGATCGGGGAAGAAGTCGGCCGGCATGTCCTCGACCACGGTGTCCATCACCACGCAGTAGCTGCCCACCGCCACCAGCGGCGCGTACAGTTCCAGCTCCTTGAGCACGTGCTCATGGGTGTGGTTGGAGTCGAGCACCAGGATGACCTTCTTGCCTTCGGCAATTGCCCGGACCTGCGCGGCGATGCCGGCGTCGATGCTGGAACCTTCGATCATGCGCACGCGCTTGCTCATCGGGTGCGCCTCGATGGCCTCACGGTTGTGCGGGCGGATGTCGATGTCGATGCCCAGCACCTCGCCGTGGCCCTGCAGTTCCAGCAAGGAGGCGTAGTAGAGGATCGAACCGCCGTGGGCGATGCCGCACTCGATGATCAGGTCTGGCTTGACCTGCCAGACGATCTCCTGCATCGCCATCATGTCCTGGGGCAACTGAATGATCGGCCGGCCCATCCAGGAGAAGTGGTAGGTGTACTTGTGCGCGGCGGACTGGTTGAAGAAGTCGCGGGCCACTTGCTGCAGCGCCTGGTCTTCACCCTGGGCGGCGATTTGCGCGGTGCATTCGGCTTCGAAGGCCTTGATCGGCGAGTCGGTCATTGTGCGGTCTCGGTTGGCAGGTGTGTGAAATCAGCGCTGTCGACGGCGTGGTAAGTGAAGCGGCCTGCGGTCATGCGGCGGATTTCATCGAGGTAGTTGGAATTCATCACGAACAGGTGCGCGCCGTCCGGCAAGGCGTCCAGCGCCTCCTGAGGCGAGCTCACCCGGGCGCCGCTGAGCGGCAGATAACGGCCCTGCTTGGCCGGGTTGATGTCGATCACCCAGTCCACCGGTGCGCCGGCGCGTTGCAGGAACAGCGAATAGATCACGCCTTTGGACGAGGCCCCCCAGATCGCCGAACCGCGCCCGGCGTCGCGCTGCACGATGCCCACGGCGTGGTCCAGGCTGGCGCTGAAGTCGGCTGGCAGGGTCAGTGGCGGCACCGGCTGCAGCGTGGTGCGCAGGCTGGCGAGGTCGGCGACGATGTACAGGTACTGGCCATCGAACAGGTGCCCGGCCTCGGCGACCGTGCCAAACAGCCGGCGCAGGTCGTCCAGGCGGAAGTAGTTGACGTGCTCGTAGAACAGGTCGAACCAGGCCTTGTGCTCGATGATCCAGTCCAGGCACGGCACTTCGATGTAGATCTGCCCAGCCCCGCCGTTGGCGTCGGCGATGGCGGCCAGGAACGCCTGCGGGTCCTGAATGTGCTCAAGCACATGGCGCAGCACGATGCCCTCGGCCCGGCGATTGAGCGCGCGGGTGAACGGCGCCTTGACCACATCCGGGCTGTCACCTTCATAGGCCGGGTCGATGCCAGTGACGGCATAGCCACGCTCGCGCAGCAGCTCGAAGAACCAGCCCTTGCCGCAACCGACCTCGATCAGGCTACGGCCCTTGAAGTGGCGGGCGATCACGCCTTCGACGTCGTCCAGGTGGCGCTGGAAGCGCACCGAGTGGCCCTGCTCGTTCTGGTAGTCGCTGTCGTAGCTGAGCTTGTCGGCATCGAAGGCGTCGTTGTAGACCAGGCCCGTGCGGCCATCCTGCACCAGGCGCATGTCGGCACTGGCCGAGGCGCGCGCCGACGCCGCATCGGCGAAGGTGCGGTTCTGCAGCACCGGCAAGCCGGTGGCGCGGTATAACTCATGCTTCATCACAAGCCACTCCCAACAGTGCCCGCAGCCGGCGGGCATCACCCCAGAACGCCATGGGTTCGTGGGCCGGATAGGGGTAATGCCCCAGGTTCAGCGCGATCTGCGCGCCGCGCTTGGCGACATGCGCCTCGACCAGCGTACGTACTGCTATCGGCTGACCGCTGCAGCAATTGACCACACCGCTGAAATCAGTCCGCTCAAGCAAGTCGGCCAGGTAACCAACGGCCGTTTCGATGGGCAGGAAATCGCGCAACTGCTCCCCGCCCGACATGTCGAAGCGTGGCTGCCCTGCATCGATGGCCCGGTCCAGCGCCGCCAGCAGGCTGTTGGGGTTCTGGCCTTCACCGAACAGGTAGAACAGCCGCACCCATTGCAAGGCAAATGGCTGCTGCCGGGCCAGGCTTTCGAGGAACTGGCGCAGGCTGTGCTTGGCCAGGCCGTAGGGGTTGCCCGGCTGGCAGACCAGCGACTCGCCCAGCGCGCCATCCTGCAGGCCGTATTCCAGGCAGGTACCGGTAACCTGCACCCGGGCAACCCCGGCTTGCACCACACGCTGGATGAACCCGTAGTCGGCCATCAGGTTGTGTTCGAAGTGGAATAACCCCTGATAGTTGGGCAAGCCGGGCCAGGCCAGGTGCACCAGCGCATCGACACCTTCGCACAGCGCGCCGACGTCCAGCTGCGGGTCATGCACATCGGCGCCGACGAACTCGACCTGGTCGAACCACGGCATCGCCCGCGCAGCATCCACGCGGCGCGCAACGGCACGCACCCGGTGGCCGCGCGCCAGCAGCGCGCCGACCAGGTGCCGGCCGACAAAACCGCTGGCTCCGGTAACCAGCACGGTCAGGCTGCTCACAGGATGGTCAGCTCCGGCACGGCAATCACGAATCGCCCGCCCCACTCACGCACCTGCGCCTGCTGCTGGCTGACCTCCTGAAGCAGGTTCCACGGCAACACCAGCACGTAATCGGGCTGTTCGATGGCCAACCGCTCCGGGGCCACCACCGGAATACGGCTGCCCGGCAGGAACTTGCCCTGTTTGTGCGGGTTGGCGTCGGCCACCCAGGCCAGCAGGTCAGGCTTGACCCCGGCATAGTTGAACAAGGTGTTGCCCTTGGCCGCCGCGCCGTAGCCGACCACGCGCTTGCCTTCGGCCTTGGCCTGCAGCAGGAAGCGCAGCAGCTGGTGCTTGATGCGTTCGGCGGCGGGCGCCAGGGTGTTGTAGAACGCCGCCGTGGTCACCCCTACCCCCAGCTCGATGCCGAGCAGGTCATCGACACTGGCGCGGCGCACCTGCGGGCCGCCAGCGCGCTGCACGAACACCCGCAGCGAGCCGCCATGGGTCGGCAGCTCACTGACATCGAAGATCTCCAGGCCGTTGCGCTGGCACAGGGTGTTCACCGCAGTCAGCGACAGGTAGGAGTAGTGCTCGTGGTACAGGGTATCGAACTGATGCGCGGCCATCAGGCAGAGCAGGTGCGGGAATTCGAACGTGGCGACGCCATCGGCCTTGAGCAGGGTGGCGAAGCCGCGCAGGAAGTCATTGATGTCCGGCACGTGGGCCAGCACGTTGTTGGCCGCCATCAGGTCGGCCGACCAGCCCTCGCCCGCCAGCGCCTCGGCCACCTGCTGGCCGAAGAACACTTCGCGGATTTCGAGCCCCTTTTCCCGCGCCGCCTGGGCGGTGCTGCGGGTGGGCTCCACGCCCAGGCATGGGATGCCGCGCTCGGCAACGTACTGCAGCAAGTAGCCATCGTTGGCGGCGATCTCCACCACCCGGCTCTGCGTGGTCAGGCCGAAGCGCTCGACCATCTGCGCCACGTAGTCGCGGGCATGGGCCAGCCAGGAGCTTGAGTAGGAACTGAAATAGGCGTAGTCGGCATCGAACAGCGCATCGGCGCGGGTGTAGTCCTCGGTCTGTACCAACCAGCACTGCTCGCACACCGCGACCTTCAGCGGCACCCAGGCCTCGGCCGCGCCCAGTTGCTCGGCGCGCAGGTAGGCATTGGACGGCGGCGCGGTGCCCAGGTCGATCAGGGGCAGGCTCAGGCAGGTACCACAGCCACGGCAATTCATGGACACACTCCGGTGAACGATGGGGCCAGCCAGGGATGCTCGGCATCCCGGGCTGACAGATTCTTGACAGCCAGCGGCCAGCTGATGGCCAGCCTCGGGTCGTGCACCGACAGCCCGCCCTCGCGGCCCGGGGCATAGTCGGCACTGTGCAGGTAAAGCAGTTCGGCTTCGTCGCTCAACACCTGAAAACCATGGGCGAAGCCAGCCGGGATCAACAGGCTACGCCCATCCCCGGCCTGCAGATGCTCGGCATGCCAGTGCAGGAAGGTCGGCGACCCCTGGCGCAGGTCTACTGCCACATCCCAGACTTCACCGCGCAGGCAGGTGATCAGCTTGGCTTCCGGCGCATCGCCGAGCTGGTAGTGCAGGCCGCGCACGCTGCCCTGCCCGACCGTATGCGAATGGTTGATCTGGCGCACATGGAACGGCGCCCCCAGTGCGCCCAGGCTGGTTTCGCAGAACAGCCGGGCGAACTGGCCGCGGGCATCGCCGTGGCGCTTGTGCTGGACACTGAACAGACCGTCGAGGGGCAAGGCGTGCAGCAGCAGATCAGTCACGACAACTCCGCGTACAGGTTCAACTGGTCAAGGGTGACGGCACGCATGTTGTCGCCGCGCTGCCAGGCCAGGTGCCAGTCCAGGGTGTGCTTTAGGCAATCGTGCAGCGACCAGCGCGTGCGCCAGCCCAGCAGCTGTCGCGCACGCGAGCTGTCCAGGCGCAGCAGGCCGGCCTCATGCAGCTCGCTCGGTTCCACGTGCATGCCCGGTGCTTGCGGCCACTGGCGGGCGAGATGCGCCACCACCTCGCCAACGCTGCACATGTCCTGCTCAGCGGGCCCGAAGTTCCAGGCACCCGCGTAAGCCGGGCCTTGGCGATACAAGCGTTCGGCCAGTTGCAGGTAACCGGCCAGCGGCTCCAGGGCGTGCTGCCAGGGGCGCACGGCCTGGGGGTAGCGCAGGGTCACAGGCGTACCCGCCGACCAGGCCTTGAGTACGTCCGGGATCAGCCGATCGGCCGCGAAGTCGCCACCGCCCAGCACATTGCCTGCGCGTGCAGTCGCCAGCGCCAGGCCGTGTTCGGCGTGTTTGTCCGCCGGGAAGAACGACGCGGCATAGGACTGCGCCAGCAGCTCGCAGCAAGCCTTGCTGCTGCTGTACGGGTCATGCCCGCCGAGGGCTTCGTTCTCGCGGTAAGGCCAAGGCCATTCCTGGTTGGCATAGACCTTGTCGGTGGTCACCAGCACGCAGGCCCGCACGCCACCGACCTGGCGCATGGCCTCCAGCAGGTGAAGGGTGCCCATGACATTGCTGGAGTAGGTACCCAGCGGGTCGCGATAGGCTTCGCGCACCAGCGGCTGCGCCGCCAGGTGCAGGACGATTTCAGGCTGTGCCTCGGCCACGGTGTCGAGCAGCGCGCCAAGGTCTCGCAGGTCGCCGCGCACATCGGTGATCTCGCGGCCGACCTGGGCCAGCTCGAACAGGCTGGGCTCGGTTCCCGGGTCCAGGGCAAAGCCTGTGACCTGCGCGCCCAGTTCACGCAGCCAGAGGGCCAGCCAGCTGCCCTTGAAGCCCGTGTGGCCGGTCAGCAAGACACGCTTGCCCTGCCAGAATGCCGGGCTCAGTCCCATTGCTTCCATGGGGCCTCCCCGCTTTGCCACAGGTGCTCCAGGTGGTTCTTGTCGCGCAGCGTGTCCATCGGGTGCCAGAAGCCGTCATGCTGGAAGGCATTGAGCTGCGCCGCTGCGGCCAGCCGGGCGAGCGGTTCGGACTCCCAGGAAGTCTGGTCGTCGTCGATGTAGTCGATCACCTTGGGCGACAGCACGAAGAAGCCGCCGTTGATCCAGCCGCCATCGCCACGGGGTTTTTCGACGAAGCCGCGCACCTGCTCACCGTCGCGCTCCAGTGCGCCGTAGCGCCCCGGGGGCTGCACGGCGGTCACCGTGGCGAGCTTGCCATGGGCCTGGTGGAAGTCCACCAAGGCGCCGATATTCAGGTCCGAGACGCCGTCGCCGTAGGTGAAGCAGAAGGCTTTTTCGCCCTCAAGGTAGCGCGCGGCACGGCGCAGGCGGCCGCCAGTCATGGTTTCTTCACCGGTGTCGACCAGCGTGACACGCCATGGCTCGCTGTAGTTCTGGTGCACGTCCATGCGGTTGGCGCGCATGTCGAAGGTGACGTCGGAGGTGTGCAGGAAGTAGTTGGCGAAGAAATCCTTGATCGCGTAGCCCTTGTAGCCCAGGCAGATCACGAAGTCATGGATGCCGTGGGCCGAGTACTGCTTCATGATGTGCCAGAGAATTGGCTTTCCGCCGATCTCGATCATGGGCTTGGGCTTGAGATGGGACTCCTCGCTGATACGCGTGCCCAGTCCACCGGCCAGAATTACCGCCTTCATGTTGTCCCCTCTTGTTCGTCACCGGCCACGGATCGTGTGACTGCACGATTTATGGCGATATGACAGGGGGCTTGCAGGAAACGCGCCAGCTGGTGATTTTGTTTGGCGTGAATTATGTGGCGCCTGGGAGATCGAGCGCCGCCCGCGCGGCGCATCGCGGATAAATCCGCTCCTACATTTATTGCAACGTGGCCATGCCTGTGAGGCCATGGTTGTCAGCCTTGTTGGCATGACGGGATTTCGAGGTGGGCATTGATGCCGCCTCACATGCCTTGAGGCATGCACCAAGGCTGGCAACCATGGCCTGTCAGGTTCGGCACGTTGCAACAAATGTAGGAGCGGATTTATCCGCGATGCGCCGCGCGGGCGGCGCTCAATCTCACAGGCACCACACAACCAAAGTCAGACCCCAATCAGCTCGGCATCCAGCCGCTGTACCAGTGCTGCACATGCTCTTCGCGCAGCACGTAGTCCCGCAGCACTTCCTGCTTCAAGCGGTCACCGAGACGATAGCTTTCGTCCGGGTCGGCCAGGTGCATGCGAATCGCCTCCAGCCACTCCGCCGTGCTGTTGGTCTTGATCCGCGTGCACGGCAGGTAGCCTTCATAGGCACGGGTGTCGGTGACGATCACCGGGTAGCCGCAGGCCCCGTACTCCAGCAAGCGCAGGTTGCTCTTGCAGTCGTTGAAGATGTGATATTCCAGCGGCGCCAGGGCCAGGTCCAGGTTCAGGCTGGCCAGCTTGGCCGGGTACAGCTCCAGCGGCACCGGCGGATGGAACTCGCTGATGTAGGGCCGCAATGCCGGCGGGCACATGCCGAAGAACACCCATTCGACCTCGTTGGCCAAGGTCTTGACCACCTCGGCAATCACTTCCAGGTCACCGGTGTGGCTGGTGCCACCGCCCCAGCCGACCCGCGGCTTGCGCGAGGTCCGGCGCTGGCTGCGCAAACTGGTCCAGAGCTCCTCGGCCAGCATGTTCGGCATCACCCGGATATCGCTGTGGGCGTCATGCAGGGCATCGGCCAGGGCCTGGGTCGAGACCACCAGCCGGTCGCAGCGCTCGATCCCCCGGCGCAGCGACCGCTCCAGATCCTTTGGCGTGTGCTTGAGGTGGCCGTTCTTCTTCGGCACGTCGATCACGTAGTCGTCCAGCTCGTAGATGCAGAAGCCCTTGGAGAAGGTCTTGAGCCGCTCGATCTCCTTGACGAAGCCCTCGGTATAACGCCCCTGCAGAATCGCCACGTCCGGCGAGCAGCGCTCCAGCTCGATGCTGGTGGGAATCTCGAAGTACTGTTGCTGAGTGACCCAGCCTGCCTTCTCCAGCTCCACCACCGGCTGGATCACCCGATAATGGCCGACGGCGGTCTTGTTCATCGGCAAGGCCAGCACGTGGGGCAACGGCCGGCTGACGAATGGCGTCCAGGCGGCCTTGAGGCCAGGATCCAGGCAGAAGCTGGAACCGTTCAGCGACAGGTTGATGTTATAGGCCGGGTCACGCGCCACCACCGGCATCCAGGTACGGAAGAAGGCATCATGCTGCTCCACCAGCCGCGCCTGGCGCTCGGCCTCGCGCTGCGGATCAGGCGCTGGCGCCGCTGGCGGGTCGAGGATCAGACGGGCATCGGGCGCCCACACCACCAGGTAACCTGCCTCGCCCAGGCGCAGGCCCAGGTCGACATCGCTGAAGGCAAGGCTGAAGACACCGTCGTCGAGCCCGCCCAGCTCCAGGAACAGTTGCTTGCGCACCAGCAGGCAGTCGGCACCGACCACCGAATAATTCTGCGCCACCTGCAGTCGCTGCATGTAGCCGCCCGCCTCCATCGGCTCACCGACAAACGGCGAGCCCACGGCGCCCCGCAGGCCCAGTACGCCGCCAGCATGGACGATCAGGCCATGGCCATTGCACAGCTTGGCGCCAACTGCGCCGACTTCATGGCGCTGGCCATGGCTGAGCAGGGCGTCGAGCCAGTCGGGCTCGGTGGCCAGGGCGAACGGGCTGAGCATCAGCAGGTACTCGCCCCGGGCCTGCTGCGCGGCCAGGTTCTGCACGGCGGCGAAGCTGCTTTCCTGGTCCAGCCTCAGCACCCGCAACTTGTCGCCGCCCAATTGTTCAAGGGCAGCCAGCCAGGCGTGGGTATCCGCACCCTGGCTGGCATTGTCGACGATCAGCACTTCGTAATGGGCGTAGGCCGTGTTCTGCAGCACGCTTTCCAGGCAGCGCTCCAGCGCCGGTAGCTGGTCCTGGGCACTGAGCACCAGGCTCACCAGTGGTTGCGAGGCGTGCAGATAGCGAACCTGGTTGATCGCCCCGCCGCTGTTCTGCAGCCGATAAGCCACACCCAGACGTGCCAGGTGTGCCGCCAGTACCTGCGGGTTTTCCTCGATCACCGCCGGCGAGGACAGCCAGGCGGCATAGCTGAATGCACTTTCGCCCAGCACTTCCGGGATGTGCTCGATAGTCTGCGGGCCGCGGCTTTCAACCAGGCGCCAAAGCAGGTCGTGGGGCGCCAGCTCGCGGTAGCCGGCAGCGAAACCGCCCAACGTGTGCAAAGCCTCGCAGGAAAACGCCAGCATGCGGCCGGTGTAGGGGTAGCCGCGCATCAGGTCGAGGTTGAAGTCGGGCTTGAACACCGGCTCCACCGATTCTTCGTCGCGCAGGCCACCTTCGTCACCGTAGCAGCAGGCGATCTGCGGGCGCGACACGATCCGCTCGGCCAGCAACATCAGGCTGAAGGCATTGAGCCGGTCACCGGCACGCAGCAGGTAGACCCAGTCGGCGCCATCGCGCTGCGCGACCAAGGTGTTCAGTTGCGCGGCCCAGTCGGCCTGCAAGGGCTGGCTGTCGACGCGGCCTTCCAGGTTGGCGGCCAGGCGCGCGCTGGACAGCACCAGGGTCGCCTCGGCGGCATAGGCCTGGCCGGCAATGCTGTCCAGGGTCACTTGCAGGGCCTGGGCATCGCCGTCGCTGTCGATCACCACCGGCACGATGCGCGGGCGCTGCGGCCAGTGCTCGCTCAGCCGCATCAGCCGCGCCAACACCAAAGGGTCCTGGCGACAGGCCAGCCACTTGGCGTACAGCTCGGCAAAACTGTCGCTGTCGCTGCCGACATGGGACTCCTGGATCGCCTGCAGGCAGCGCAGGGTATGGACCAGGAACAGGTTCTCCCACTTGCGCCCGGTGTCACGCCCATCGCCATGCAGGATCTGCACACGCACCCAGCCGGAGAACGGCTCGCGCTCGGCGACGCGGGCCGCGAACATGTCACGCAGGTATTGCGCCTCGCCGGCCGCTGCCGCCTTGACCTCGCTTTGACGACGCAACTGGTCGGGATGAATCCGCTCCATGCAGTGCACCCCGGCAGTCACCCCCAGGTGGCCACGTCGCAGCAGGCACACGAACAGCACGAAATCGAGCATGGCCACAAAGCCTGGGGCCAGCGCCGGCAGCAGCTCGCGCAGGTCGCTGGCGCGCAGCAGCACGCTGCTGAGCCCGCCGATGAAATTGAGCTGGCGGGTCTCGAAGAAATCCAGCAAGTCGTCGCCGTTGAACAGGGTATCGCCAAAGGTGACCGGGCTGGTCTCAAGGCGTTGCGGCAGGATGTGGTCCTCGGCATCCACCAACTGGCGCCTGGCCGCGACCAGGCTGACATCGCCATGGGCCTCGAACAGCCGCACCTGGCTGGAAACGCAATCGGCCATCAGCCGGTCATCGTCGCAGAGGAACTTGATGTAGTGCCCCTGGCTTTGTTCAAGCCCCTGCTGCAGGTTGCCGGCAAAGCCCAGCGGCTGTGGGTTGCGCACATACATCAACGGGTGACGGGCCAGGCTGCGCAGCTCCTCGACCACCGCCTCGATCTGCGGGCCCCGGCTGTCGTCGCAGACGATGACTTCGAGGTTGTCGTAGTCCTGCGCCAGGGCACCGGCCAGGGCGGCACGGAAGAACTCAGGGTTGCTGGCGGGGATGACAAGGCTGACTAGGGGGGCTTGGCTCACGAGGAAATCTCTCGACAGGTGACTGCCCGCGGAGAATTCAGAACAGTCGCTACCAGGTTGGAACAACGCACCATCCCCCTCCTCCGGTCAGGAGAAGGGGGACGGCAAAGGGCGCACTCAGAGTGCGTTGAACAGGCTCAGCTGGCTGATTCGCGCAAACGCCTGCTGGGAGGCTTCGAGCGTGGTCTTCTGCTGGGTAAGGCGGATCAGCACCTCGGCCGGGTCGGAGTCGCGGATCGACGACTGCGTGGTGCTGTTGGCGATGCTCAGGCTTTCGTTGGTGTTCTGCTGGATTTCCAGCGCCTTGCCCCGCGCACCGATATCGGTAACGGCACGGCTGAGCGTGTCCTGGCCGCTCTGAATGTTGGCGATGGCCGAATCCAGGTCGGCACGCAGCTGCTGGTAGGCCGCATTGTCGCCGTCGATCGGCTGGCTCAGGGCGGTGCGCAGCTTGGCCACGCTGTCCAGGACGTTCTGGGTCTGGTGGTTGTCGACATTGACCATGTACTGGTCACCAGACTGCTGCGGTGGGGTGCTGCTGAAGGTGAAGTCCACACCCGCGGCCGAGGCGACGTTGCCAGCCATGGTGCCACTGGCCACCGGCCGGCTGTCGGCGGTCAGCGGCTGGGCATACAGCTCGAAGTCGGTGGCGCTGGTGAACTTGATCACCGCACCGCCGCTTGGGAACATCGCCTTGTACTTGCTCTGGTCGGTGACGTTGATCGAAGACACCTGGGCGCTCGACGGGTTGCCCGGGCTGCGGGTGGCGGTGATGGTGTCCGGCTTGCTCTGCAGGGTGAAGGTATGGCCTGCCACGGCGGTGTCCGGGACATCGCCATCCTGCAGGTTGATGTTCAGGCGCAGATCCACGCCACGGAAGCTGACCATCGAGCCGCCTGTGGTATTCGGGTCGAAGCTGCCACCCTGGGTGGCTTCGGCGGTGACGTCGTTGCCCTGGCTGTCGGTGATGCTGAACTTGGTGCTGCTGAGCATGGTGATGGTGTACGGCTGGCCACTTCTGAAGCGGTCGTTGTAGGTCACGCTGCCCGAGACCTGGCCGTTGGACAGTTTCACCCTGCCGTCATCCACCGCCGGCGCGGTCATGCTGGTGGACGTGCGGCTGGTGTTCAGGGCCTGCTCGAACACGCTGTAACCGGAGCTGTTGCCGGCCATCTTGAGCATGTCGCCGACCTGCAGCTCTTGCTGGGTCTGGTCGCCCTGGTAGGAGTAGGTGCCATCGGCATTGCGCACGAACGGCGCGGTGTCGGTCTTGGAGCCGGCGAACAGGTACTGGCCGTTCTCGTCACGGCTGTTCATCAGGCTCAGCAGCTGGTCTTCCAGCTGGCCCAGTTCGGCCGCCTTGGCCTTGCGTTCGGTGTCGGTATAGCCGGCGTTGCCCGACTCTAGCGCCAGCTCGTTCACCCGGGTCAGGATGGTGTTGATCGAGTTGAGCGTGGTCTCGGTCTGGTTCAGCGAGTTGGTGATGTTGGTGGCGTTGGTCTTGTACTGCGCCAGCATGTCGGCCTGGTTGCCCAGCTGCAGCAGGCGCGCTGCCCCCACCGGGTCATCGGCTGCGGTGTTGACGCGCACGAAGGAGCTGGCCTCCTCGTTGGTCTTGATCACGTTGGAATAGTTGCGCTGGTAGTTTGCCGCGCTGGACGCATAGAACTGGGCCGTGGAAATACGCATGGGTCAAGACTCCTTAAAGCGCGGCGATCAGGGTGTTGAAGATTTCCTGCGCCGCCTTGATGATCTGCGACGAGGCCGTGTAGTACTGCTGGTACTTGACCAGATTGCCGGCTTCTTCATCCAGCTGCACACCGGACACCGAATCACGGGCGCCGGTTGCCTGGGTCAGGATGACGCCGGTTGCCTGGGAGTCCATCTGGCCCTGCTTGGCCTGTGCCCCGACGTTTTCCACCAGCTTGCCGTAGGCATCGGTGATGCTGATGCCCTTGGTCGAACCAATGTCCATGGTCTGCTTGGTCTGCAACTCTTGCAGGGACAGCGCGTTGCGGTTGTCCGAAGAACCGGCGCCGGTCAGCGATACGGTGAAGCTGTCGCCGTCCTTGGGGGCACCGGCGACATCCATTTCGAAGCTGAACGACTTCTGATTGCCATTGGCATCGTTGATCGGGTTGCCTGCGGAGTCGACCATCGGCACATCGAACTTCAGGGTGTTGCTCTGCCCCGGGACGAAGGTGCCGGTGCCAATGCTGTTGCCCTTGGCATCGAAGGCTTCGTAGCTCTGCGGCGAGGTGGTTTCGTTGCCGAACACCAGGCGCACCGGCGTGGAATACTTGATGCCGGTCTGCAGCTCCTGGCGCTGAGCCGGGTCGGCGATATCCAGCACCGAAGTCAGCACCGGCTGGGTAATCACACCGGTACCGGTATTGCCGCTGCCCGAGGTGGCGGTCAGCGGCGCGGCCAGCGCCAGGCGCTTGGCGTCGGTCAGCACCACGCCGATCTCCGCCGAAGCATTGCGGGTCGGGGTGATCTTGAAGCTGTCGCCCACCGCCGCGGTACCGCTCTTGAGGTCGAGGCTGAAGCCGTCGATCACCGGCGCCGGGTCGTCATTGGTGCTGTAGGTGCCCATGTCCGTGCCGTCAGGCAGCTTCTTGACCTGGTACTTGTCTGCGCCCGGGCCGACGAAGGTCACCTGGTAGTCACTGGTGCTCAGCTTGCCGGTGTCGCGGATGACCACGTTCAGCGCGGCGCTGCCGGTGTTGCCGGCCTTGGGCGTGCTGCGCGCGGACATGGCCTTGTCGCTGTTGATGTCACCAAACAGCGCCGCGCCGAAGTCACCGTTCTTGTCGATGCCCTGGCCGAGCTGCGAGTTGATCTGCTGCGACACCACCAGCGCAATGCGGCCCAGCTCGTTCATCGCCGGCGCCAGGGTTTCGCTGCGGTAGCGCAGCAGGCCGCCCATTTCGCCGCCGCTGATGCTGCTGGTGACATCCATGGTGGTGCTGCCACGATCAAGCTTGACCGAGAACTGGGTTGGGTCGGTGGCGCTTGGCTCGGCGCTCATCTTGTTGGTGGTCTTGCCCAGCACCAGCGACTGGCCGTTCTTCAGGTAGACGTCGATGCTGCCGTCACGCTCGACGGTCTGCACGCCCACCAGTTCATTGAGCTGGCGCACTGCCTCGTTGCGCTGGTCGAGCAGGTCGTTCGGCTGGCCTGTGTTTGCCGAGACCCTGGAGATCTGATCGTTCAATTGGGCAATGTTGGAAGTCAGTTCGTTGATCCGCGAGGTCATCGAGCTGAGGTTGCCGTTGATGTTGCTGTTCTGCTCCTTGAACTGGGCAGAAAGGCTGTTGAAGCGGCTGGCCAGGGCCTGGGCATTGCTCAGCAACAGCTGGCGCGAGGCGTCCTCGGTCGGCTTGTTGGCGGCGCTTTGCAGGGCAGAGAAGAAGTTGGTCAGCGCACCGGTGATACCGGTGTTGCTGTCGGACAGCAAGTTGTTGAGCGGCGTGACCTGGTTCAGGTAGGCGGTGCTGTCGCTGTTGAGCGAGGTGGCGGTCTGCAACTGAGCATCCAGGAAGGCGTTGTACACCCGACGGACATCGCCCAGGGTGGTGCCGGTGCCCATGAACACCTGGCCTTCCTGGAGCGAACCCTTGGCTCGCTGGACGTTCTGCTGGCGGGAATAGCCGGCGACATCGGCGTTGGCGATGTTGTTACCGGTGGTATGCAGGCCCGCCTGGGAGGCCGACAGTCCCGACATGCCAATATTGATCAGACTCGCCATGGTTCCATACCCTTAAAGTTTCGTTGTGGTACCGAGCATTGCGTAGCTCTCGTACGACTTCATCTGTCTTGCGATCTGCGAGATCTTGCTGGCGTAGTTCGGGTCGGTGGCGTACCCGGCCTTTTGCAGTTCTCGCACGAATTGTTCTGGGTTATCGGCCGACTTCACCGCATCTTGATAGCGCGAATTGCTCTGCAGCAGGCTCACCAGGTCGTGGAAACTGTCCTGGTACGAATCATAGGAACGGAACGCCGCCGTTTCCTTGACGAACTGCCCGTCACGGAATTCGCTGGTGATCGCCCGCGCCGAATCGCCTTCCCAATTGCCACTGGCCTTGATGCCGAACAGGTTGTGGCTGCTGCTGCCGTCACTGTTGCGCATGACCGACTTGCCCCAGCCTGTTTCCAGGGCGGCCTGGGCCACCAGGTAACGCGGGTCGACACCAATGCGCTTGGCGGCCTGCTCGGCCATCGGCAGCATGGTGGCGACGAATTCGTCGCTGTCGGCAAAGGCCTTCTTCGGCGCCAACGGCGGCTGCGCCACGGCGCGGCCAGTGATGCGCAGGCCGTTGTCCGGGATTGCGATGGCCCTGGCCACCTGCTGCCCGTCACGGGCCGGCACGGCAGCGGTATTGGTGGCAGCGGCCGGGCTGGTGGCCGAGGGCACGATACCGGCCAGCAGGCGGTCGGTCAGCTTGCCCGGCAGCGCCAGGCGCCGCGAATTGAGCGCGGCGACGTCGTTACGCGCAGCCGTGGCCTGGGTGGCGTGCACCGGGTCGGCCACCTTGTTGCCCCACAACGTCGGCGCGGTGCCATCAACACGCGGGAACGGGCTGGTGTTGGCCGGGGTGCTCTTGTTCTTCGACAGCTGGCGTACCAGCACGTCCTGCAGGCCGATACCGCCACCTTCGCGGGACATGCTCACGGCCAGCTGCTGGTCGTACATGTCGCGGTACTGCTTGACCGTCTCGGAGTTCATCGGGTTGTCATCGGCCAGCACATCGCTGGCCTTGCGCGAGGCCTTGAGCATCTCGCTGATGAACAGCGACTCGAACTCCTGGGCCACCTTGCGCACGTTGGCGTCACTGTCGCGGTCACCGTGCTTGAGCGAGCTCAGGCGGTTGAGGTCGGTGTAGGCACCGCTGTCGGCGTGACTGGAGACCAGGCTCTTCGAATTCATCCTGGCGTCCTCAGATCACGATCAGGTCGGCCTGCAAGGCGCCGGCCTGTTTCAATGCTTCAAGGATGGCCATCAGGTCGCCCGGTGCCGCCCCGACCTGGTTCACCGCGCGGACGATCTCATCCAGCGTGGTCCCCGGGCCAAACTTGAACATCGGCTTGGCTTCCTGTTCGGCATTGACCCGCGAGCGCGGAACCACCGCCGTCTGGCCATTGGAGAACGGCCCCGGCTGGCTGACGATCGGGTCTTCGGTAATGGTCACGGTCAGGCTGCCATGGGTCACCGCCGCCGGCGAGACCTTGACGTTCTGGCCGATGACGATGGTGCCGGTGCGCGAGTTGATGATGACCTTGGCCACGGCCTGACCCGGGTCGATCTCGAGGTTTTCGAGGATCGACAGGTAGTCGACGCGCTGGCTCGGGTCCATCGGCGCGGTGACGCGTACCGAGCCGCCATCCACGGCCTGGGCCACACCAGGGCCGAGCAGGTCGTTGACTTTGTCGACGATGCGCTTGGCCGTGGTGAAGTCCGGGCGGTTGAGGTTCAGGGTCAGGCTGTTGCCCTGGTTGAAGCCGCTCGGCACGGCGCGCTCGACCGAGGCACCGCCAGGAATACGGCCGGCCGACGGAACGTTGACGGTGATCTTCGAGCCGTCACGGCCTTCGGCATCGAAGCCGCCGACCACCAGGTTGCCCTGGGCGATGGCGTAGACGTTGCCGTCGATGCCCTTGAGCGGGGTCATCAGCAGGCTGCCGCCGCGCAGGCTCTTGGAGTTGCCGATCGACGAAACGGTGATGTCCACCACCTGGCCCGGCTTGGCGAACGCCGGCAGGTCGGCATGCACCGATACCGCGGCGACGTTCTTCAGCTGCACGTTGCCGGAGCCTGGCGGCACCTTGATGCCGAACTGCGACAGCATGTTGTTGAAGGTCTGCAGGGTGAACGGGGTCTGGGTGGTCTGGTCACCCGTACCGTTGAGCCCCACCACCAGGCCATAGCCGATCAACTGGTTGGAACGCACACCAGAGATGCTGGCAATGTCCTTCAGGCGCTCGGCATGGGCACCGAACGCGCAGGACAGGAGCAGGGTCGCGGCAATCAGCTGCCTAACGTTGAACATGTTCATCCGTACTCAGAAGGGCCAAAGCGGGCTCAGGAAGAAGCGGTCGAACCAACCTGGCTGGCTGGCATCGGCGAACGAACCGGTGCCCGAATAGGTGATGCGCGCATCGGCCACGCGGGTGGACGGCACGGTGTTGTCGGTGGCGATGTCGTCGGCGCGGATCAGGCCGGCGATACGCACCAGCTCTTCACCGGTGTTCAGGGTCATCCACTTCTCGCCGCGCACGGCGATGATGCCGTTGGGCAGTACTTCGGCGACGGTGACGGTGATCGAGCCGGTCAGGGTGTTGCCCTGGGTGGCCTTGCTGTCGCCCTTGGTGGTGCGGTCACCGCTGTAACCCGCCTCCAGCGACAGGTCGCCGCTACCAAACGGGTTGTTGGTGTTCGGGTTGGAGCCAAACAGCGAAGTCAGGCCGATGTCAGCCTTGCTGTTCTTCTGGATCTGCGAGCCTGCGTTCTTGCTCGCCGACGTGCGTTCGTTGAGGGTGATGGTGATGATGTCACCCACGCGGAACGCTTTGCGGTCGGTGTACAGGCCCTGCTCGAAACCGGCCTGGTAGATCGAACCGTTGTTGGCTGCGGCCGGCAACGGGGTGCGCGGCAGAACCGGCGCATAGTACGGGTCGTTCGGCTTCGGCGTCGGCGCGACGCAACCTGCCAACACAACCGCCCCCCCCAGGGCGAACACAGACAACAGACGCTTCATGACACTTACCTCACGGTGTAACGGGAGTAGAACCTGGACCAGGGCTTGCAACTGCCGGGCTTTAGAGCTGCTGAGTGACGAACGACAGCATCTGGTCGGCGGTGGAGATGACCTTGGAGTTCATCTCGTAAGCACGCTGGGTGGTGATCATGTTCACCAGCTCTTCCACGGTGCTGACGTTGGAGTTTTCCAGGGTCTGCTGCAGGGTGGTGCCGAAGCCGTTCAGGCCAGGGGTACCGACCTGTGGCGCGCCACTGGCAGCGGTCTCCAGGAACAGGTTGTCACCAATCGCCTGCAGGCCGGCCGGGTTGATGAAGTCGGCGGTCTGCAGGTTGCCGATTACCTGGGCAGCCGGGTTGCCGGCGGTGGTGATCGACACGGTGCCGTCCTGGCCGACAGTGAAGGTCTGGGCGTCGTTCGGCACCACGATCGCAGGCTCCAGGGCAAAGCCCTGGGCGGTGACGATCTGGCCATCGGAGTTCAGGTGGAAGGTACCGTCACGGGTGTACGAGACGGTGCCGTCCGGCTGCAGCACCTGGAAGAAGCCACGGCCGTTGACCGCCATGTCCAGCGGGTTTTCGGTGGTCTGCAGGCTGCCGGTCTGGAAGCTCTTCTGGGTGCCGACAATGCGCACACCGGTACCGACTTGCAGGCCCGATGGCAGCTCGCTGTCCTGGGTCGACTGCGCGCCTGGCTGACGCTTGATCTGGTACAGCAGGTCGGCGAACTCGGCGCGGTCACGCTTGAAGCCGGTGGTCGAGACGTTGGCCAGGTTGTTGGAAATGACGGTCAGGTTGGTGTCCTGGGCGGACAGGCCGGTTTTAGCGACCCAAAGAGCCGGAAGCATCAGTATTCTCCTCGTGCGCCTGTTTTACGGCACCCGTTCAAAGTTGGTTAGCCGATTTGCAAAACACGCGCCATGGCTTCATCGCCTTCCTTGGCCGCGTTCATCATTTTCACGTGCAGCTCGAACTGGCGGGACAGCGCCAGCACCGAGGTCATTTCTTCCACGGCGTTGACGTTGCTGCCCTCGAGGAAGCCCGACACCACCCGCACATTGACGTCGGCGGCAGCCGGTTGGCCGTTCTGGGTGTGGATCAGCCCGTCCAGGCCCTTGGTCATGCTCTTGATGTCCGGGTTGACCAGCTTGATGCGGTCGACCTCGGCCATCACCCGCGGGTCCTCGCCCATCGAGCGGATGCTGATGGTGCCGTCGGCACCGACTTCGACTTTCTGCTCTGGCGGAATGGCGATCGGGCCACCGTTGCCGATTACCGGCATGCCGTTGCCGGCGCGCAGCACGCCAAGGGCATCGATGTTCAGGCTACCGGTGCGCACGTAGGCTTCGCTGCCATCCGGCGCCTGCACGGCGATAAAGCCCTGCCCGGCCACGGCCACGTCCAGGTCACGCCCGGTCTCGACCATCGGCCCTTCGCTGAAGTCGGTGGCCGGGCGTTCGGTCATGGCAAATGCCCGCGACGGAAAGCTGTCACCGAACACCGGCATCGAGCGCGCCTGCTCCAGGTCGCGCTGGAAGCCATTGGTGGAAACGTTCGCCAGGTTGTTGGCGTGGGCCTTCTGCGCCAGCGCGTTCTGGCTGGCGCCGGTCATGGCCACGTAAAGCATCTTGTCCACAGTCATCCTCCGCTGCACTGACGATCGTTTGCCGTTCGCCGCTGCTGTGCAGGCTCTAAAGCAAGTTCCGAACCAACTTTTTGAATTCACGAAAAAGCCCGTGAATACGGGCCTTTTCGGGGTTTTGCGATCAGCGTGCCGCCGGATATCCGGCGCCGGGTTGCCGATAGCGGCAAACCTGTACCGGCCTCTTCGCGGGCAAGCCCGCTCCCACAACAATCGCGCAGGGTTTGAAGTCTGCATCATCCCTGTGGGAGCGGGCTTGCCCGCGAAGGGGCCGACACAGGTGAATCAGGGCTCGCGGCAACCGCCATTGCTGTAAGGGCCGGCGAATTTCTTCCAGCCATCACCCGGCGACCACTGCGAGCACACCAGCCGGCCATCCGCCTGGCTTTCCCAGCGCCACCAGGGCGCGGTGCCGGCCTGGGCCTGGTACAGGCAGAAAGCGGTGATCAGTGTGACGACCAGCTTTTTCATGATCCCTCCAGATCGCCGGGGCCGCCTTGCGGCCCTTTCGCGACAAAAGGCCGCTCCTACCAGGAACTGCGTAATCCTGTGGGAGCGGCCTTGTGTCGCGAAAGGGCTGCGCAGCAGCCCCCTACCCAGCGACCATCAGGTCATCTGGATGATGGTCTGCATGATGGTGCTTTCGGTGGAGATGGTCTTGGCGTTCGCCTGGTAGTTGCTCTGCGCCTTGATCAGCTCGACCAGCTCCTGGGTCAGGTTGACGTTCGAAGCTTCCAGCGAGTTGGATTCGACGCTACCCAGGGTGCCGGTCTTCGGCGAGTCGATGCCGGGAATGCCCGAAGAATAGGTTTCGGTCCAGCGCGTGCCGCCAATCTGCTGCAGCCCCTGCTCGTTGGCAAAGCTGGCCAGGGCCACCTGGCCGATGGCGCGAGACTGCTGGTTGCTGAAGCTGGCGAACATCACGCCGGTGGAGTCGATCGACAGGCTCGACAGGATACCGGTGGCATAACCATCCTGGGACTGCGACATGCGCGCGGTCTCGGTGTTGTACGAGCTGGTGCTGTTCATCGACAGGCGCATGCCGTTGGCGTTCTCTGCCGAACCGTTGGAGGCCCAGTTGCCTGCTGCGTCCTTGGCGGCCGGGATCCAGCCCTTGAGGGTGAAGGTGTTGTTGGTCACCGCCCACTCGGCGTTGGCCGGAGCACCCGGCGGAATGCTGGCCGGGTCGGTGGCCATGGACGCCACGCTACCGTCGGAGTTGAAGGTCATGGTCGCTTCCAGCGGCGCAGTGGAAGTCGGGTCCATCGGGTTGCGACCGTCTACCAGGGTGTACATGGTCCACTGGTTCGTACCGGTCTTGCGGTAGAACTGTTCCATGGTGTGCTCGTTACCCTGGCTGTCGTACACCTTGGTCGGGAAGGACTTGGTGTAGGTGGTGTCATCCGCCGGGTCGAACGTCGGGCCGGCAGGGGTGGCACCTGGCAGCGGGATGATGGTCGCTTCGGAGTTCAGGTTGATGCCCTGATCGATCAGGGTGGTGGCCTTCGGCGCAAGCGACGAGGTATCGATCTTCAGGTCGGTCAGCACGCCGCGCTTGATGTTGCCGTTCTCGTCAGCGGCATAGCCCTGCAGACGCAAGCCGTCCGAGGTGACCACGTAGTTGTCCTTGCTGTTCTGGAAGGCGCCGGCACGGGTGTACACGCGCGCACCGTTGTCGGACAGCACGAAGAAGCCCTGGCCCTGGATACCCATGTCCAGCACGTTGCCGGTGTTGTTGACGTCACCCTGGCTGAACTGCTGGGAAATCGCCGCCAGGCGCACACCGTTGCCGACCTGGTTCTTGCCCACGCCCAGGCGGTTGGCGCCGGCATACACGTCGGCGAACTCGGCGCGCGAGGATTTGAAGCCAGTGGTGTTGACGTTGGCGATGTTGTTGCCGGTAACGTCCAGCTGCTTGTTGGCTGCGTACAGACCGCTAAGGCCGATATTGAAAGACATGCTGTTGCTCCTTTTTGCCGTTCTGTCGGCCTTAGATACCGATGGTTTGTACGTCGGACAGGGAAACCTTGCCCACGCCCGCCAGGTTCAGCACCATCTCGCCGGTGGTGTTGAAGCTGACACTGGTGACCTTGGCTGGCAGCAAGGTATTCATCTGCACCGCCTTGCCGTCCACCGTGGTGGTGGCAGTGAAGGTGTAGGTACCCGGGTCGACTTTCTCGCCCTTGTTATTGGTGCCATCCCAGATGAAGTCGCCGTAACCGGCCTTCTGCTCGCCCAGTTCGATGGTCTTGACGGTGTTGCCATCCTTGTCGGTGATGGTGACCTTCGCTTCGCTGATGGCCTGCGGCACCACGAACTGTGCATTGAAGCTGTCAGCGGTATCGACGATCGCCTTGTCGTTCTGCACGATCACCGAACGGCCTACCAGCGAAGATGCCTGCAGCGCTTGCGACGATGCCATGGCACTGGTGATCGCACTGACCGACTCGTTCAGCGAAGTAATGCCTTCAAGGCTGCTGAACTGCGCCAGCTGGGCGACGAATTCACTGTTGTCCTGCGGATCCAGCGGGTTCTGGTTCTGCATCTGGGTGACGAGCAACTGCAGGAACGCATCCTTGCCCAGGGCCTGACCACCGGTCGCGGAACTGGTCGTGGAGGTTTTCTTGGTGCTGGAGCTGACACCGGACGCCGCGATGACGTCGTTGAGGTTCACACCGCTGCTGCTATCGACTGCCATGGTCTGGATTCCTTATCACTGACCCAGGGTCAGTACTTTCTGCATCATGTTCTTGGCGGTGTTCATCAGCTCGGCGTTGGTCTGGAACGCACGGCTGGCGGAGATCATGTCAGCCATCTCCTCGACCACGTTGACGTTCGGGTAGTAGACGTAGCCGTCCTTGTTCGCCGCCGGGTGATTCGGCTCGTAGCGCGCTTCCAGGTTGCTCTGGTCTTCGACGATACCCTTGACCTGCACACCCTGCCCCGCTTCGCCCTGATCCTCGAACAGCGACTGGCTGACGCCGCTTTGCGCGTTCTGGAAGGTGGTGGCGAACACCGGGTGGCGCGCACGGTAGGTCTGGTCGATGCTCGACGACACCGTCTCGGCGTTGGCGATGTTCGAGGCGACGGTGTTGAGGCGAGTGTTCTGCGCGCTCATGCCGCTGCCGGCGATGTTGAAAACACTGGAAAGGGACATGAATTACTCTCCGCGCAGGGCCGAAACCAGCCCTTTGAATTTACTGTTGAGCAAGGTGAAGCTGGCCTGGAAGCCGATGGCGTTCTCGGTGTAGTTCGACTGCTCGATCTGGGCATCCACGGTGTTCTGGTCGATCGAAGGCTGGGTCGGCACGCGGTATTGCACCGTGTCGTCAGCCATCGCCAGGCCTTCGGCCTCGATGTGGCGGCTGTTGGTGCGATCCATGGCGAAGCGGCCGCTTTGCTGCTTCTGGCTCTCGGCAGCGAGCACCGAAGAGAAGTCCATGTCACGCGCCTTGTAGTTGGGCGTGTCGGCGTTGGCGATGTTGTTGGCCAGCACTTCGGCGCGCTGGGCGCGGAAGCCCAATGCCTTTTCGTGAATGCCAAGCGCCTTGTCGAAACTGATGCTCATGTCGGGGAAACCTTCGAAGGTTGGCCGGAATTTCGTTGAGCTAGGTATAGCAAGGGCTGTGCCAGAATCCCCAAACCCCGCAAACACTGGGCTGCGACGCGGGTGACTGATGGCGCGATGCCAGAAAAGCGGCAAAGTGCTTCCGCCTGACGAAGGGAAAGCGGCAATTGCCGGGCGGCAAAAGCGGCAAATCAAAAAATTGACGTCAGATGAGGGGCGCGGGTGATTGGCGTTGGATGTGTGTCGTTTTCGAGATCGAGCGCCGCCCGCGCGGCGCATCGCGGATAAATCCGCTCCTACATTTGTTGCAACGTGGCCATGCCTGTGAGGCCAAGGTTGTCAGCCGGTTTGCACGACTCAAGACTTGCGCCAAGGCTGGCAACCATGGCGTAACAGGTTCGGCACGTTGCAACAAATGTAGGAGCGGATTTATCCGCGATGCGCCGCGCGGGCGGCGCTCGATCTGATAGGCGCAGAAAGCATCAAGGCGAACACCTGTCAGCCCAAACTCACTTGGCCTGGTAGATGATCCCCGGGCTGCACTGGACCATCTGGTAATGGTCCGGCAACCCGTTCAGCGCCTCCGAGGCGCCGAGGAACAGGTAGCCCCCGGGCTTCAGCGTGCTGTGGATACGCATCAGGATGTCCTTCTTCACCTGCGCCGAGAAATAGATCAGCACATTGCGGCAGAACACGATGTCGAACTTGCCCAGGCTCGCATAGCTGTCGAGCAGGTTGAACGAGCGGAACTCAACGCGGCTGCGGATCGCCGGCTTGACCGCCCAGCGCCCCGGCGCCTTGGTGTCGAAGTAGCGCTGCAGGCGCTCCTGGGACAGGCCACGGGCAATCGCCAGGCTGTCGTACTCACCGGTCTTGCAGTTGGTCAGCATCGAGCCGGACAGGTCGGTGGCAACGATCTGCGCACCCATCTTCAACTGGCCCAGGTTGCTGCGCTCGAACTCATCGATGGCCATCGAAATCGAGTAAGGCTCCTGCCCCGACGAGCAGGCCGCCGACCACATGCGCAGGCGCTGGCCGGGGTTGTTCCTGATGAACTCGGGGATGACCTTGTTCTTCAGCACTTCGAACGGGTAGGTATCGCGAAACCACAGGGTCTCGTTGGTGGTCATCGCATCCACCACCTGCTCGCGCAGACCGCCCCGCGGCTGGGTCTGGATACGTTGCACCAGCTCGCCCAGGCTCTTGATGCCCTGCTGTTCCATCAGCTTGTTGAGACGGCTGGAAACCAGGTACTGCTTATTCTCCCCCAGCAGGATGCCACAGGCTTTCTCCAGGAAGACCCTGAACTGTTCGAACTCCAAATTACCCGTAGACACTACTGCCGCCTCTTTTCAATCACTGGTGCCGGGGGCATGCCCCCGGCTGCTTCAATGCGCTGCCTTGATCCGGTCGACCACGCGCTGGGCCAAATCGTCCGGCTTGAACTTGGCCAGGAAGTCATCGGCCCCGACCTTCTTGACCATCGCCTGGTTGAATACCCCGGACAACGAAGTATGCAGGCAGATGTGCAATTTTTGCATACGCGGGTCGCTACGGATCTCCGCGGTCAGCGTATAGCCGTCCATTTCCGGCATTTCAATGTCGGAGATCATCATCAGGAACTCTTCTTCGGGCTTCTTGCCCTCGTCCACCAGCTTGCGCAGGTAGTCCAGGGCCTGTCGGCCATCGTTGAGCGCCACCACTTCCACACCTACCGTCTGCAGGCAGCGGCTGACCTGCTTGCGCGCCACCGACGAATCGTCGACGGTCAGCACCCGCAGCAGCGTGGCCTTGTCCTGCACCTCGGCGTCGACCACACCGGCAGACACCGACTCCGACGAGGGCGCCACTTCGGCCAGCACTTTTTCCACGTCGATGATCTCGACCATGCGGTTGTCGACCCGTGTGACGGCGGTCAGGTAATGATCGCGGCCGGTGCCCTTGGGTGGCGGATGAATCTCTTCCCAGTTCATGTTGACGATGCGCTCGACCGAGTGCACCAGAAAGCCCTGGGTCTTGGTGTTGTACTCGGTGATGATCACGAAACTGTTGCGCGTGTCTTCCTGCAACCCTGGCAGGCCGGTCGCCATCGACAGGTCGAGGATCGGGATGGTCGCCCCGCGAATGTTGGCCACGCCTCGCACCACCGGGTGCGACTTGGGCAGCACGGTCAGCTCAGGGCACTGCAGCACCTCGCGGACCTTGAATACGTTGATGCCGTAAAGCTGCGCCCCGTTGAGACGGAACAGCAGCAACTCCAGGCGATTCTGCCCGACCAGCTGTGTGCGCTGGTTGACTGAATCCATTACCCCCGCCATGCCTGACTCCTTATGCTTTCTGCCTTTTTGGTGCTACATGGTCACCAAGTCGGCACGGGCTTTGCTTTTTTGAGCGCCATGTACACGAAAACGACAAATTTCCGACGACTGACGCACCTGCTGAGCGGCTCGCTCGCCGTGCTGTGCCTGCTGGCACCCGGCGTTCGCACGCTGGCGGACGCGGTTACCTTGCCTGAACAGCTTATCGGTGTCACCCAAGGGTTTCTTGAATTCAGCGTCGAGGATTACCTGGCCACCACCCAGACCCCAGGGCGTTACGAAATCCAGGTCAACCCGCTCGACCCGCGCCTGCGCATGCCGCTGTGCAGCCAGCAGCTGGACGCCTCGCTGGAAAGCCCGGCGCAACCACTGGGCCGGGTTACCGTGCGAGTGCGCTGCGACGGCAGCGCACCGTGGACGATTTTCGTGCCGGCAACCGTACGGCTGTTCCGCGATGTGGTGGTGGTGACCCGCCCACTCAAGCGCGACAACCTCATCGGCGAGGGCGACGTGGCCCTGCGCGAACGCGACGTCGGCACATTGCCCCAGGGCTTTCTCACCGACCTCGACCAGGCAGTTGGCATGAAGATGCTGCGCCCGACGGTGCTCGACCAGGTCCTCACGCCGCAGCATCTGGAGCAAGCCGAGGTGGTGCGCAAGGGCGACCATGTAGTGATCACTGCGCGCAGCGGTTCCTTGAGCGTGCGCATGCCTGGCGAAGCCTTGGCCAAGGGTGGCCAGGGCGAGCAGATCCGCGTGCGCAACCTCAATTCGCAGCGGGTGGTCAAGGCCCGGGTAACCGGCCCCGGCCAGGTCGAGGTCGCCATGTAGATTACGCTGGCGGTGTGCAACTGCTTTTCCTAAACTGTGCGGAAACGGGTTCGCGAGCTTGCTGACAGGCGGCTAAGCATTTGTGCCTAAAGTTTCTTTCGGGTTGGCCGAAAACAAGGCAAGCGTCCAAATACCCAGAGGTTTCTGATCATGGTCATCGACTTCAGTCGTTTGAATAACTCTCCGTCCGTTACGGGCGGCGTTCGTGGCAATGCCACGCCCGGCAACGCCGAAAAAACCGGCGAAACCCAAGAAGCGCCAAAAAGCGCCAGCGCCAGCGGAGAAGCGGTACACCTCAGCCAAGAGGCCCAGCAGTTGCAAAAGGTCAGCGACAAGCTGCGCGACCAGCCCGTCGTCAACAGTGCCCGCGTGGCGCAGTTGAAACAGGCGATCGCAGACGGCAGCTACCAGGTCGATGCCGGCCGGGTCGCCAGCAAACTGCTCGATTTCGAAGCCCAGCGCTGACCGTTCGGCGCGCTGACTTCACGGACGCTATGTAAAGCCAAGAGTTAGCCATGCACGACATCACTTTGCTGCAACTGATCGAAGACGACATCGCCCCGACCCAGGAACTGCTCGACCTCCTCCAGCAGGAGTCGATGGCCCTGCACGGCCGCGACATGGCACCGCTGGAGGGCATCCTGGCCCGCAAGCAGTCGCTTATCGTCCTGCTCGAGCAGCAAGGCATGCGCCGCAGCAACCTGCTCACCAGCCTTGGCCTGAGCGCCAATCGCGCCGGCGTGCAGGCACTGGCGGCGCAGTCGGACAACGGCGAGCTGATCATGCAGCAGCTCGAAGTGCTGAACCAGCTGATGAACGACTGCCAGAAGACCAACGAGGCCAATGGCCGGATCATCCAGGTACAGCAGCACGTCACGGCCAACCAGATCAGAATCCTCCAGGGCGGTGAAGCACCATCGCTCTACGACAGCCGTGGCACCACTTCTCCACTTGCCAAGCCCCGGGCGCTCAGCCAAGTGTGATTACTTCTATCAAGGCACGGAACATACTGGCAAAATGCCGTTACTTGCGTGTGTCGTTTTTGCCTGGAGATTGAAAACCCGTGTTCAATGAAACCGATGCCCCGCAACCGCCAAAGGTGCTGAACACGCCCTTGGAGATCGCGGCCAACCTGCGCCAGCTGCAAGAAAGCCATGATCCACTGATCATCACCTTCCACGAGCGCAGCCAGCGGTTCCAGAGCTATGTGGTGCATGTGGACCGTGACAGCAATACCCTGGCACTGGACGAAATGATCCCGCGCGATGGCGAAAAATTCATCGAGAACGGCGAACCGTTCCGCGTCGAAGGCTTCCACGACGGCGTGCGCATCGCCTGGGAATGCAATCACGAACTGAAGATCAGCGAAGTCGACGGCCACCGCTGCTACCGCGGCGCGATGCCGGAAGAGATGACCTACCACCAGCGCCGCAACGCCTTCCGCGCCGCGCTGAAGCTGTCGCAACTGGTCGACATCATCCTCGACGGCAGTTTCCTCAAGGGCAACGGCGCCCTGCGCGGCAAGCTGCTGGACATTTCCGCCACTGGCTGCAAGCTGCGTTTCGAGGGCAACGTCGAGAACTGCCTGCAACTGGGCCAGGTGTACGAACGCTTCAAGGCCAGCAACCCGCTGGGGCTGGTGGATACCATGGTCGAGCTGCGCCACCTGCACTATGAAGAGCGGATCAACACCACCTTCGCTGGCGTGCGCTTTCACAACCTCAATGGTCAGGCACAGCGCAAGATCGAGAGTTTTGTCTACCAGCTGCAGCGAGAAGCGCGGCGGTTCGACAAGGACGACTATTGATCGTCAGCCGATATATGAACGCCACCCATCGGGTGGCGTTTTTGTTTCTCCCGAGCCGCCCCCTTCACGGGTAAACCCGCCCCCACTGGATCGCATTGCCTTTGAGGCCTGTGCAGTACCCGCGAAGAGGCCGGTACAGGCTCAAACCGACTTGCTGACCTCATCCTGCGCCTGAGCCTCGGCAACCGGCTCGGCCTTCTGATCATCCTCGGTATCTTCAGCCGCCACCGGCGCCTGCATCACCTCCTGCACGGTCTGCTCATCCACCCGCGGGTCGAGCGCTGCCGACAACGGCGAACCGGCAGCCGGCATGGCCACGTGCCCCAGCGGCGCATCCTGCACCTGGTGCAACCCGGTAACCGCCTTCGGCCGGATCCGCCACACCAGCACCAGGGCGAAGAACGCGAAGAAGGCATAGAGCATCTGCGGCCCCAGCACCTTCATCAGCACGCCCGCCGCCAGCGGCCCGATACAGGCACCCACGCCATAAGTGACCAGCAGCATGGCGGTCAGTGACACCCGCCGCTCGCTCTCGACATGGTCATTGGAGAACGCCACCGCCAGCGGGTACAGGCAGAACTGCAGCAGCGAAATCACGAAGCCGATACCGAACAGCACCTCCAGCGGCACACTCGGCAGAAATGCCAGCGGCGCCGAAGCCAGTGCCAGGCCCACCGCAACGCTGCGGATCAGCACCGCCCGGTCATAGCGGTCAGACAACCAGCCCAGCGGCCATTGCACCAACAGCCCGGCAAAGATGCAGCACCCCATGAACAGACCGATCTGCTCGGTCGACATGCCCTGGCTGGAGGCGTACAGCGGCGCCAGGCCATAGAACGAACCCACGATCAAACCTGAACCCAGCACGGTACTCAGCGACTGCGGTACCCGCTTGATGAAGAACTTCGGCTCCATCGGTGCCGGGCGCAGCGGCGCCGGGTGGATGCGCCGGGTCATCGCCACTGGCACCAGGCACAGCGCAAAACACATGGCGACCAGCATGAGCAGCTCCGGGCCCAGCTGCGGGTGCACCACCAGGATCAGCTGGCCGAGCACCAGGCCAAGATAGGAAGCGATCATGTAGCCACTGAACACCGCACCGCGGTGCTTGGCCTCGGCCTGCTCGTTGAGCCAGCTCTCGATGACCATGTATTGGCACATCATGCCCAGGCCGACGATCATCCGCAGCCCGACCCACACCGGCAACCAACTGGTCAGACCATGGCCCAGCACCGCTGCGCCGACAATACCGGCGCAAGTGGCGTAGGCACGGATATGCCCCACCCGGCCAATCAGCCGGTGGCCGACCTTACCGCCCACGGCCAGGCCGAAATAGTTGGCCGCCATCAACGCACCCACCCACAGGCTGTCGACATGATCGGCCGCCAGGCGCAGCGCCAGGTAGGTACTGAGCAGGCCGGAGCCGATCAGCATCATCAAGGCGGCGAAATACAGCGACTGAAAGGGCTTCCAGATGTTTCGCATACGTCCCTTCGAACTCCCTGGTCAGGTGGCGTTGGCCTGGCAAGCATAAAAGCAAAATGGCCACGGCGCAGTCCCCTACCAGATAAATAGCCTCACAGGGGCGCGTCCAGTGCCGATCGTGTCGTGATCAGGCCTGTGCGGCCAGCACGCGCCGTTCCCACGGGGTGATCTCGTTGAAGAAGTCGGTCAGTTCCAGGGTCTTGCTGGCGATGTAGCCTTCAATGAACTCACTGCCGAACAGTTCCCGGGCCAACGCGCTGCGTTTGAGGCGTTCGAGGGCCGCATGCAGGGTGCACGGCAGGCTCAGATGCTCCGGCACCTCGAACTCACCCTGGATCGCCGGGGTGGGCTGCAGGCGCTGTTCGATGCCGTGCAGGCCCGCGGCCAGGCTGGCAGCGATGGCCAGGTAGGGGTTGGCATCGGCGCCCGGCAGGCGGTTTTCGACCCGCCGCGCCACCGGGGCACTGGCCGGAATGCGCAAGCCGGCAGCGCGGTTGTCCTCGGACCAGCAGGCATTGTTAGGCGAAGCGTACGGATGGCACAGCCGCTGGTAGGAGTTGACGTTGGGCGCGAACAGCGCAGTGAAGTCGGCCATGCACGCCTGCTGGCCGCCAATGAAGTGGTAGAAGGTATCGGTCGGCTGGCCCTGCTCGTCGCTGAACACGTTACGCCCGCTGGCGATCTCCACCAGGCTCTGGTGAATGTGCATGGAGCTGCCCGGGGTATGCGCCAACGGCTTGGCCATGCACACCACGCTCAGGCCGTGCTTGAGCGCCACTTCCTTGAGCAGGTGCTTGAACAGGAAGGTCTGGTCGGCCAGCAGCAGCGGATCACCGTGTAACAGATTGATCTCGAACTGGCTGACGCCCATTTCGTGCATGAAGGTGTCGCGTGGCAGACCCAGGGCCGCCATGCACTGGTAGACCTCCTGGAAGAACGGGCGCAGGCCGTTGTTGGAGCTGACGCTGAACGCCGAATGGCCAAGCTCGCGGCGGCCATCCTTGCCAACGGGTGGCAGGAAAGGTTGCTGGGGGTCAGTGTTGGGGGCAAAGACGAAGAACTCCAGTTCAGTCGCCACCACCGGCGCCAGGCCCAGGGCAGCGTAACGAGCGATCACAGCCTTGAGCTGCCCTCGCGTGGACAGCCCCGATGGCCGGCCATCGAGCTCGTTGGCGTCACAGATAGCCAGCGCCAGGCCCTCCTCGCTCCACGGCAAGCGGTGGATCTGCGCAGGCTCCGCGACCAGCGCCAGGTCACCGTCATCGCTGCCGTAGAAACGCGCCGGCGGGTAGCCGCCCATGATGCATTGCAACAGTACCCCCCGGGCCATCTGCAGGCGGCGGCCTTCGAGGAAGCCCTCGGCGGTCATCACCTTGCCGCGCGGGACGCCGTTGAGGTCGGGGGTGACGCATTCGATCTGGTCGATGCCCTGGAGGAGCTCGGCAGGCGAGCGATGGGCGGCGGTGGTCATGACGCTTGTCCTTGTTGTTATAGGCTGACAACAACATAGGCTTGGGGTGTTTAAAATATCAAGCACCCCTTATACCCATAACGGCAGGCCCTGAGCGCATACGCGGGCATCGCTTGAAAGCCTTCCAGGCTCCCACCGAGGGTGAGCGGAGTTTTACTGTGGCCGCCCGCACGTCATTTGCGTGCGCTCACATCACCTGGAGCTTCCATGATTCACGCCAATTTCACTGCCGAATTGCACTGCCAATATGGCCAGGCTGTCATTGCAGACACTAGTTTTTCAGATCACCCATTCACCAGTCTTGACGAGGATGGATGGCTGATTACAGAGGGCGCCCGCGATCACTGGGCGACAGCAGATAAGTTCAAACGTGTCGCATTCGATTTCCACTTCATCAAGCAAGCGGGTAAACATACGTTCTACGTCATTACGTGTTCGCAGCACTGGGATTACGCTGGGGCACGGCTCGAACAAAACACTAACGGGTGGTTGGGACTGTATGGAACACATGTAGCTGGGCGAGTTCTTGACGCCCTCAACCCCGTGAACCTTGTCAGGAGTCAGGACTACTGGAAGATCGAGACGCTCGAACCTTGGGACGGGGATGTGGCGAGTGTCGAATCTGTTCCGTTCTATCTGCGCGACAAAAATGGCCACCGGGTTGCACAAACCGCACCCAGTGGGCCCAATCTTTCTTTCCTGCACTTCATGAATGCCAGCGCGCTTGAGGGGGAAATCCTCGTGTTCAAGCTGCGCAATCTTCAGCTTGACTGAATGTAGGCACCGCTCCTTTGCCGACGATTTCGCTTGACGCGTCTACTCGCGCAGGGTGATGCCGTTCGCCGGCAAAGGCAATGCCGTCTTGTAGCGCACTTGCTTGAGGGCAAAACTCGAACGGATATTCGCCACCCCCGGCAGCCGTGTCAGGTAATCGAGAAACCGCTCCAGCGCCTGAATGCTCGGCAACAGCACTCGCAACAGGTAATCCGGGTCACCGGTCATCAGGTAGCACTCCATCACCTCGGGCCGTTCGGCGATCTCTTCCTCGAAGCGGTGCAGTGCCTGCTCGACCTGCTTTTCCAGGCTGACATGGATGAACACATTCACATCCAGCCCCAGCACTTCCGGCGACAACAAGGTCACCTGCTGGCGGATCACCCCCAACTCTTCCATCGCTTTGACCCGGTTGAAACAGGGCGTCGGCGACAGGTTCACCGACCTCGCCAATTCGGCATTGGTGATGCGGGCGTTGTCCTGAAGGCTGTTGAGAATGCCGATATCGGTACGATCGAGCTTGCGCATGAGACAAATTCACCGGTTTTTTGTGTTTATCCGGAATGTTTATCTCCCCCGTCAGACAAAGGCAATCAACTTGAGAGAAAAATTCTCCTGCCCTCCCACTAAGATGTAAAAGACGCTGACCTACCAGTCACAAGCCGGTACTCAGCGGCGGCCGCTTCAGAGCTCACAAAAACAACATCCGAGCGAGCGTAAAAAGCATGAACGAGTACGCCCCCCTGCGTTTGCATGTGCCCGAGCCCACCGGCCGGCCAGGCTGCCAGACCGATTTCTCCTACCTGCGCCTGAACGACGCAGGTAAAGTCCGTAAACCCCCGATCGATGTCGATGCTGCCGACACCGCCGACCTGTCCTACAGCCTGGTCCGCGTGCTCGACGAGCAAGGCAATGCCCAAGGCCCATGGGCCGAGGACATCGACCCGCAGATCCTCCGCCAAGGCATGCGCGCGATGCTCAAGACGCGCATCTTCGACAGCCGCATGGTGGTTGCCCAGCGCCAGAAGAAGATGTCCTTCTACATGCAGAGCCTGGGCGAGGAAGCCATCGGCAGCGCCCAGGCGCTGGCGCTCAACCGCAGCGACATGTGCTTCCCCACCTACCGCCAGCAGAGCATCCTCATGGCCCGCGACGTGTCGCTGGTGGAGATGATCTGCCAGCTGCTGTCCAACGAACGCGACCCGCTCAAGGGCCGCCAGTTGCCGATCATGTACTCGGTGCGCGAAGCCGGCTTCTTCACCATCAGCGGCAACCTGGCGACCCAGTTCGTGCAGGCAGTTGGCTGGGCCATGGCCTCGGCGATCAAGGGCGATACCAAGATCGCCTCGGCCTGGATCGGTGACGGCGCCACTGCCGAGTCGGACTTCCATACCGCCCTCACCTTCGCCCACGTCTACCGCGCCCCGGTGATCCTCAACGTGGTCAACAACCAGTGGGCGATCTCCACCTTCCAGGCCATCGCCGGTGGCGAGCAAACGACGTTCGCCGGCCGTGGCGTGGGTTGTGGCATCGCCTCGCTGCGGGTCGACGGCAACGACTTCGTCGCCGTGTACGCCGCCTCGCGCTGGGCCGCCGAACGTGCCCGCCGCGGCCTGGGCCCATCGCTGATCGAGTGGGTGACCTACCGTGCCGGCCCGCATTCGACCTCGGATGACCCGTCCAAATATCGCCCGGCCGATGACTGGAGCCACTTCCCGCTGGGCGACCCGATCGCCCGCCTGAAGCAGCACCTGATCAAGATCGAACACTGGTCCGAGGAAGAACACCAGGCCACTACCGCCGAGTTCGAAGCCGCGGTCATCGCCGCGCAGAAGGAGGCGGAACAGTACGGCACCCTGGCCAACGGCCACATCCCGAGCGCGGCTTCGATGTTCGAGGACGTGTACAAGGAAATGCCTGACCACCTGCGCCGTCAGCGCCAGGAACTGGGGGTCTGAGATGAACGATCACAACAACAGCATCAACCCGGAAACCGCCATGGCCACCAGCACACTGACCATGATCCAGGCCCTGCGCTCGGCCATGGATGTCATGCTCGAGCGCGACGACAATGTGGTGATCTACGGCCAGGACGTCGGCTACTTCGGCGGCGTGTTCCGTTGCACCGAAGGCCTGCAGGCCAAGTACGGCAAGTCGCGGGTGTTCGACGCCCCGATCTCGGAAAGCGGCATCGTCGGCACCGCCGTGGGCATGGGCGCCTACGGCCTGCGCCCGGTGGTGGAAATCCAGTTCGCCGACTACTTCTACCCGGCCTCCGACCAGATCGTTTCGGAAATGGCCCGCCTGCGCTATCGCTCTGCCGGCGAGTTCATCGCCCCGCTGACCCTGCGCATGCCCTGCGGCGGCGGCATCTACGGCGGCCAGACCCACAGCCAGAGCCCGGAAGCGATGTTCACCCAGGTCTGCGGCCTGCGCACGGTCATGCCGTCCAACCCGTATGACGCCAAGGGCCTGTTGATCGCCTCGATCGAGTGCGACGACCCGGTGATCTTCCTTGAGCCCAAGCGCCTGTACAACGGCCCGTTCGACGGCCACCACGACCGCCCTGTCACGCCTTGGTCGAAACACCCGCAAAGCGCCGTGCCGGACGGCTACTACACCGTGCCGCTGGACAAGGCGGCGATCACTCGCCCTGGCAACGATGTCACCGTGCTGACCTACGGCACCACGGTCTACGTGGCCCAGGTGGCCGCCGAGGAGACCGGCGTCGACGCCGAAGTCATCGACCTGCGCAGCCTCTGGCCGCTGGACCTGGAGACCATCGTCGAGTCGGTGAAGAAGACCGGCCGCTGCGTGGTCGTGCATGAAGCCACCCGCACCTGCGGCTTCGGCGCCGAACTGGTGTCGCTGGTGCAGGAGCACTGCTTCCATCACCTCGAAGCACCGATCGAGCGCGTCACCGGCTGGGACACCCCCTACCCCCACGCACAGGAATGGGCTTATTTCCCAGGCCCTTCGCGGGTAGGCGCGGCATTGAAACGGGTCATGGAGGTCTGAATGGGCACGCACGTCATCAAGATGCCGGACATTGGCGAAGGCATCGCGCAGGTCGAGTTGGTGGAATGGTTCGTCAAGGTCGGCGACGTGATCGCCGAGGACCAGGTGGTGGCCGATGTCATGACCGACAAGGCCACCGTGGAAATCCCTTCGCCGGTCAGCGGCAAGGTGCTGGCCCTGGGTGGCCAGCCTGGTGAAGTGATGGCGGTCGGCAGCGAGCTGATCCGCATCGAAGTGGAAGGCAGCGGCAACCATGTGGATGTGCCACAGGCCAAACCTGTGGAAGCGCACAGCGCGCCCGTTGCACCCGCGGCGCCCAAGCCAGAAGCGAAAGCGCCACAGCCGGTGACGTACCAGGCACCCGAGCATCACGTCGAAGCGCCGATCGTGCCGCGCCAGCCGGGCGACAAGCCGCTGGCCTCGCCGGCGGTGCGCAAGCGCGCCCTGGATGCCGGCATCGAGCTGCGTTACGTGCATGGCAGCGGCCCGGCCGGGCGCATCCTGCACGAAGACCTCGACGCCTTCATGAGCAAACCGCACAGCGCTGCCGGCCAGGCGCCGAATGGCTATGCCAAGCGCACCGACAGCGAGCAGGTGCCGGTGATCGGCCTGCGCCGCAAGATCGCCCAGCGCATGCAGGACGCCAAGCGCCGGGTCGCGCACTTCAGCTACGTGGAAGAGATCGACGTCACCGCCGTGGAGGCCCTGCGCCAGCAGCTCAACGCCAAGCACGGCAACACGCGTGGCAAGCTGACCCTGCTGCCATTCCTGGTCCGCGCCCTGGTCGTGGCCCTGCGTGACTTCCCCCAGATCAACGCCACCTACGACGACGAAGCCCAGGTCATCACCCGCCACGGTGCGGTGCATGTGGGCATCGCCACTCAGGGCGACAACGGCCTGATGGTACCGGTACTGCGCCATGCCGAAGCCGCCAGCCTATGGGCCAACGCCGGCGAGATCTCGCGCCTGGCCAACGCCGCACGCAGCAACAAGGCCAGCCGTGAAGAGCTGAGCGGCTCGACCATCACCCTGACCAGCCTCGGCGCCTTGGGCGGCATCGTCAGCACCCCGGTGGTCAACACCCCGGAAGTGGCGATCGTCGGCGTCAACCGCATCGTTGAGCGGCCGGTGGTGATCGACGGCCAGATCGTCGTGCGCAAGATGATGAACCTGTCCAGCTCGTTCGACCACCGAGTGGTCGATGGCATGGATGCCGCGCAGTTCATCCAGGCCGTGCGCGGCCTGCTCGAACAACCTGCTTGTCTGTTCCTGGAGTGAGCATGTCCCCGATCATCGATACCACCCTGCTGATCATCGGCGGCGGCCCCGGCGGCTACGTGGCCGCCATCCGCGCCGGGCAACTGGGCATCCCCACTGTGCTCATCGAAGGCCAGGCCCTGGGCGGCACCTGCCTGAACATCGGCTGCATCCCGTCCAAGGCGCTGATCCATGTAGCCGAGCAGTTCCACCAGACCGCACGCTTTGCCGGGCAGTCGCCACTGGGCATCAGCGTCGATACCCCGCGCCTGGACATCGGCCAGAGCGTGGCCTGGAAAGATGGCATCGTCGACCGCCTGACCACCGGCGTAGCCGCCTTGCTGAAAAAGCATGGGGTCAAGGTGATTCACGGCTGGGCGAAAATCCTCGACGGCAAGCAGGTCGAGGTCGACGGCCAGCGTATCCAGTGCGAGCACCTGCTGCTGGCCACCGGCTCGAACAGCGTCGAGCTGCCAATGCTGCCGCTCGGCGGGCCGGTCATTTCCTCCACCGAAGCCCTCGCGCCCAAGGCCCTGCCCAAGCACCTGGTGGTGGTGGGCGGTGGTTACATTGGCCTGGAACTGGGCATCGCCTATCGCAAGCTGGGCGCGCAGGTCAGCGTGGTGGAAGCACGCGAGCGCATTCTGCCGACCTATGACAGCGAACTGACTGCCCCCGTGGCCGAGTCACTGAAGAAGCTGGGCATCGCCCTGCACCTGGGCCACAGCGTCGAAGGCTACGAAAACGGCTGCCTGCTGGCCAGCGATGGCCAGGGCGGGCAACTGCGCCTGGAGGCCGACCGGGTGCTGGTGGCCGTGGGCCGCCGGCCACGGACCAAAGGCTTCAACCTGGAATGCCTGGACCTGAAGATGAACGGCGCCGCCATTGCAATCGACGACCGCTGCCAGACCAGCATGCGCAATGTCTGGGCCATTGGTGACGTGGCAGGCGAACCGATGCTCGCCCACCGCGCCATGGCGCAAGGCGAGATGGTTGCCGAAATCATTGCCGGCAAGACCCGGCGTTTCGAACCCGCGGCAATAGCCGCGGTGTGCTTCACCGACCCGGAAGTCGTGGTAGCGGGCAAGACGCCGGAGCAAGCCAGCCAGCAAGGGCTGGACTGCATCGTCGCGCAGTTCCCGTTCGCCGCCAACGGCCGGGCCATGAGCCTTGAGTCGAAAAGCGGTTTCGTGCGGGTGGTGGCGCGGCGTGACAACCACCTGATCGTCGGCTGGCAGGCGGTGGGCGTGGCGGTATCGGAACTGTCCACGGCGTTTGCCCAGTCGCTGGAGATGGGCGCACGGCTGGAAGATGTGGCTGGCACCATCCACGCTCACCCGACGCTGGGCGAGGCAGTACAGGAAGCGGCACTGCGCGCGCTGGGCCACGCACTGCATATTTGACACTGAAGCGGCCGAGGCCGATTTGACCCGCTGCGCCCCAGGCGCCGCGGGTCTTTTTTCGTCGGTCGCGAGTGTGCGTCAGACGCGGAAGTAGCCCACCGACGAATCGAATGGCAGGCGCTTGAGCTCGATCTTGTTCAGGTCCAGTACGTCACGCAGCGCCTGGGTCTCGCCCGGGAAGTTGCGGTAGGCCACTTCGTCCAGCACCACGATCGCACCCTTGGGCATGTACGGCAGGAAGGTTTCCAGCGCCACCTTGGTCGATTTGTACAGGTCGGTGTCGAGAATCAGCATCGCCACTACCAGGTCCGGGCGGGTCTTGACGAAGGCTGGCACGGTTTCCAGGATGTCGCCCTTGACGATCTCGCAGCGCGGGATGCGGTTGACCGGACGGATCAGGTCGTTGGCATCGATCATGTCCTGGATCAGCGTCTCGTCGGTGTCGGAGAACATGCTTTCGTTGATGTCGGCCGGGTCCTGCTCGGCATCGATGCTGGCGAAGCCGCCGAAGGTATCGAAACCAATGATCGAACGGTTGATCGCATAGGGCTCAAGGATCATCGACAGCTGCATGTACAGCATCAACGAGTTGCCTTTGTACACACCGCACTCGACGATGGCGCCCGGAATGTCCTGGACCATCTTGAACAGCTCGATGCGCGACAGCGCAGCGGTCACGGCGATACGGTTGGCGAACAGGAACGGCGCATCAGCCACGTATTGGGCATCGACACGGCTCAGCACGCTGGCGCGCTTTTCGTTGTACTCGACCTCGGCAGCAGTCAGGCGACGTTTGGTCATGGGTTAACTCCCTGGAATTGCGAAAAGTCGCTGGCATTGAAAAAGTCTTTGAAGCCGGCCTCTGCGTCCGAACAGCCGTTGTCGACGTTCGGTGCGCCGCGCTTGTGCAGCAAGTCTTGCAGGTGGATCAGGCGGAAGTCCACGCTGAAGCGCACCTTGTCGGTGAAGTTGGCCACGGTGCCGTGCAAGTGGGCACCGGAGAAGATCAGCATCTCGCCACTGTTGGCCGCCACACGCAGCTCGGCGCTGGTGTCGATGTCTTCCAGCGGCACCGGGTGCACCCGGGTCTCTTCGGTGATGTTCTGCGAGGCCTTGTGCCGCTGCACGTTGATCCAGTCGTTCAGGCTCCACTGCGCCGAACTGTTCTGCACCGGCCGCTCGAAGTACGCCGGGTTGATCATCATGGTCTGCTCGGGCTCGATGCTGTACACCGGCATCCAGGTGTTCACCTGGCTTTCGACGCTGCCGTACCAGGTATCGCGGTGCGGCTTGTACGCGTAGCTCACACCTGCATGCAGGTAGTCGTAGTTCGGCACCACGCGTACCCGTGGCACGTCGAAGATGTAGTCCTTCGGGTCGGCGCCGATTTCGCGGATGAAATCGCGGATCAGTGCCTTGGCTTCAGGGCCATTGGTGAACTGGCGCTTGAGTGCGGTGACGCGCTCGACGAAGGTTTCCACCGGCATCATCTTGTGCAGCGACTGGTGGTCGGTTTCGCCTTCGAACGCGGCGGTGATGCTCTGCCGGGCCAGGGCGCACAGTTGGTGTGCATTGCCAAGGCCGGTTTCGAGGAAGATATCGCCCTTGAACAGCGCGCCCCGATAGTCCGGCTTGTTTTTCACCTGGTTGACATAAAGATTCATACTTGCCCCTTCAGCACTCATTCAGCCCCATGCGACCTTGTGATCGGCATGCCGGCAGGAAACTTTAAAGCCTGCGCGTACCAGCGATCAGAATCCCTTGCCTGCAACGGCATACACGTCGCGCACCTGCTCGGCACTCGGGAAGTTCTCGGTGATCAGGCCGCGCTGCATGCTCTTCTGCTGGGTAAACGGATACTCGCGTTCGATGAACGTCGGCTCGCTGGCATTTTCATAGCGCCCGCTGATGGAAATGCGCAGTCGGTCATCGCCTTCGCGAGAAGACCGATGAATGGTGAAGTTCGACATCAAGCAAACGCCACCCTTGCCGACACAGACAGGAACGAAGTCACTTTCCTTGTAGTGCTTCTCGTCGACCCGCAGCACATGCTGTTGCTGGTCGCCGCTGAGCAGGCCAAGCAAGTGGCTGCCGGGCAGCACTTCCATGGTGAACAACCGTGGGTCGATGTCCATGAATGGGATCCAGGTGGTGATGGTATCCAGGCTGCCCTGTACCGAGGTCCAGTCCTGGTGCACGTCGAAACCCTGATAGCCCCCCGGGATCACCAGCTGCTTCGACATCAAGTGCAGTACGGGAGTGGTCTGGAACAACGGCGTGGTGATACCCAGGTCGGCAGCCGCATCGCGCAAGCGCTCGGCGGTCATCAACCGGTAGACCCCGTACAGCTTGGAGCACATGCGCAGCGTCGCCAGGTAGAGCGCAACGTTCGCGCCCAGCAACGCGGCCATGTTGCGGTGCAGGGTTTCGACGGCAGGGCCAGCGGCGACCGGCAGTGCCAGGCGGTCAAGCTGCTGGGCGAAGGCCAGGTTGAAGTGGGCAAGGGTTTCATCGAGGTGCAGCGGGTCGAAAATATCCTCGGCAACCAGGTAACCCTGCTCCCTGTAAAAGCGGATTTGATTTCGATCAAGAATTTTTCCCATCGGCCCGGTGCCCTTTTTAGTTACGCCAGCGGAGGTGCTATCGTGGGCGGCAGTATACACAGCGTACCTTTGGATCGGCTTGACCTGGCTCAGCCTCGAATTTCCTGGATGCCATGATGCAAAAAGTTGTCATTTTCGGAGTTCTGGACACTGCCCAGCTGGCGCACTACTACCTGAAGAAGGACCCTTCGGTGCAGGTGGTCGGTTTTACCGTGAACGAGCGCTACCTGCCCGAATCGAGGCTGTTCGAAGGGCTGCCGGTGGTGCCGTTCGAAACCCTGCAGGACTATTTTCCAAGCACCGACTACAAGCTGTTCGCGCCCATGACAGGGCGCAAGATGAACCGCCTGCGCGAGTCGGTGTACCTGCAAGGCAAGGAAAAGGGTTATGACTTCATCTCTTATGTCAGCCCGCATGCCACGGTGAACGATAACGTCATCGGCGAGAACTGCTTCATCCTCGAAGACAACACGCTGCAGCCGTTCACCACCATCGGCAACAACGTGGTGCTGTGGAGCGGCAACCATATCGGCCACCATGGCGAAATCCGTGACCATGTGTTCTTCACCTCCCACGTGGTGCTGTCCGGGCACTGCCTGGTCGAGCCCTACGCCTGGTTCGGCGTCAACGCCACCATCACCAACAACTGCACCATCGGCGAAGGTACCTGCGTCGCCATGGGTGCGCTGATTTCGAAAGACACTCAACCCTGGCAGCTCTATGTCGGTGCCCCCGCGCGCGCCGTGAAAAGCAGCCAGGATCTGGATTTTTAGGTAGAGCATGGCCTGGAAAAAACTCGGCAGAACCTTCGACCCTGACCACGACTGGGTCGGCTCCCACGCCCAGGTGCCCACCGCACTGGTGCTGGACGATGTGATCAGGGTGTTCATTTCCACCCGCAACAGCGCCGGCAAGAGCCTGTGCTACGCAGTAGACCTGGACAAGCACGACCCACGCACCGTCGTCGCCCGCCACCGCGAACCGTGCCTGGGCTTCGGTGCCCCCGGCACCTTCGATGACGAAGGGGTGATGCCCAGCTATGCGGTGAAGAAAGATGGCCGCACCTACCTGTACTACAGCGGCTGGAACCAGCGGCTGACCGTGCCGTACCACAACGCCATGGGCGTTGCGGTCTCGGACGACGATGGCCTGCACTTCAAGAAGCTGTTCGAAGGCCCGATCATGGATCGCACGGCCACCGAGCCCTACCTGGCGGTGACGCCCACCGTGCTGTACGACGAAGGCCTGTGGAAGATGTGGTACGTCTCTGGTACCCGCTGGCTGGAGGTGGATGGCAAATACGAGCCGTTGTACGTGATCAAGTACGCCGAATCCCGGGATGGCTTCGAGTACACCCGCTTCCCGCAGCAATGCCTGGTGTCGCGCTTCGAAACCGAAGCCTTTTCCCGCCCCTGCGTGATCAAGGACAACGGGGTGTACAAGATGTGGTACTGCTCGCGCGCCTCGCAGGACTACCGCAACGGTGCTGGCTCCTACCGCATCCGCTACGCAGAGTCGCTCGACGGTCGGGCCTGGACCCGCCATGACGACGAAGGCATAGCGCCGTCGGACGAAGGCTGGGACTCGCTGATGACCTGCTACCCGTTCATCTTCCAGAGCAACGGGCACACCTACATGCTGTACAACGGCAACCGTTTCGGGACCAGCGGCTTCGGCCTGGCCCAGTGGAGTGATGATGAGTAACGAACAGCTGCAAGACGACGTCTACAAACTCGAATCCACTGCTTCGGACCTGCAGTACGCCTTCCGTGACAAGTTGCGCGACCTGTACCTGAACAGCCCGCTGTCGGACGATGACGTGCTGTTCAACCTCGGCCTGTACACCCGCAGCTCGGTGTTGGTGAAGTTCATTGTGCTGAGCGACCTGTACAAGCGTTTCAAGCACATCCCCGGCATGATCTGCGAATTCGGTACCTGGTACGGCCACAACCTGGTCCTGCTGGAAAACCTGCGGGCCATGTACGAGCCGTTCAACAAGCAGCGCAAGATCGTCGGCTTCGACACGTTCGAAGGCTATTCGGCACCAGGCGAGAAAGACCGCAAGGAAAGTGGCGTGTGGGTCGAGAACTCGTACTCCACCAAAGCCAGTTACAAGGACTACCTGAACGAACTGCTGCAGGTACACGAAGGCAACAACGTGCTCGGGCACAAGCGCGGCGTGCATGAACTGGTGGCGGGTGACGTCTGCCAGACCGCACCTGAGTTCTTCAAGGCCAACGGCGCTGCCATCGTCGCCTTCGCCTACTTCGACATGGGCCTGTACGAGCCGACCCTGGCAGCGCTCAAGGCGATCAAGCCGCATCTGGTCAGCGGCAGTGTGCTGCTGATGGACGAACTGACCTGGGCGGAATCGCCAGGCGAGGCACTGGCCTTCAAGGAAGTCTTCAGCCCTGCCGAATACAGCCTGGAAAAGTGTGAGCTGTACCCTTCCAAATGCATCGTCACGATCAGGTAAGGCGCCCATGATTTCCACCGAGGCGTTCGACCGGCGCATGGCGCAGCAGGGCTGGCTGATCTTCGAGAACGCCATCCCTGCCGCTATCGTCGAGCAGATGCGCGAAGACATCCACAAGGCCTACGCCGTCTGTCGCGACTACCAGGTCAAGAACGGCATCGACCAGGACACCAGCAACACGGTGCATCACCTGATTGGGCAGTTCGACAGCTTTTTCGACTGCCTGAAGGCTTACCCGATCTATGCCTTCATCGAGCGCTATTTCGCCGGCCAGTTCATCCTCAACTCCTATGGCGGTGCCATCAACACGCGTGCCAGCCAGTCCTATGCGCAGCGCGTCCACCGGGATATCCGCTCTTATTCCGGGGACATGCCGCTGCTGCTGAACACGCTGGTGATGCTGGACGACTTCACCGCCGACAATGGGGCGACCTGGATGCTCTCCGGCTCGCACAAGGCCGAAGCCAAGCCGACCGACGAGTATTTCAAGGCCCACGCCGAACAGGCGATCGCCCCGGCCGGCAGTATCCTGATGTTCAACTCCAATGTCTGGCATGCTGGCGGCAGCAACGTGACCGATCAGGTACGCCGCTCGGTCACACCGATGTTCTCCAAGCCATTCATGAAGCAGCAATTCGATTACCCGCGCGCCCTGGGCTATGACCTGGGGCCAGACCTCGAGCCGATGATGCGCCAGGTCATCGGCTACAACGCGCGGGTACCCGCGACCCTGGACGAGTGGTATCAGCCACCGGCCAGGCGCATGTACCACTCCAACCAGGGTTAACCATGTCACGCGACCTGAACACCGAGTACCAGGACACGGAAAACCGCCTGTACGCCTACGACTTCGACTACATTCACCGCGACTACATGATCAAGGCGCTGAGCGGGCAGTTTCGCCCGGGCAATGCGCTGGAAATGGGTTGCTACCACGGCGAGTTCACCCGCAAGCTGTTGCAGGTCTTCGATGACGTGACCGTGCTCGAAGGCGCCTGCGACCTGATCGAGATCGCCCGCCGCAATGTGGCCGATACACGGGCAACCTTCATCCTCGGGCAGTTCGAGGACGCCACCTTGGAGCGGCGCTTCGACAACATTTTCCTGATCCACACCCTCGAACACCTCAGCGAGCCGCAGCCGGTGCTGAAAAAAGTACGTGAGTGGCTGGCGCCGGGTGGCCGGCTGTTCATCGTCGTGCCCAATGCCAACGCGGCGTCGCGGCAGATCGCGGTGGGCATGGGGCTGATCGACTTCAACGCGGCGGTTACCGACGGCGAACGCCAGCACGGCCACCGCTGCACCTACAGCCTCGACACGCTGGAGCACGAAGCGCTGCAGGCCGGCCTGCAGGTGACCCAGCGTGGCGGCATCCTGTTCAAGCCCATGGCCAACTTCCAGTTCGACGCTGCCTTGCGTGCCGGCATCATCGACCAGGCGTTTTTCGATGGCTGCTACAAGATGGGCATGAAGTACCCGGACCTCACCGCGAGCGTCTACGTGGTCTGCGAGGCCTGAGCCTCAGAGGTAATCGTAGGCCGCCAGGTGCGGCCCGATGCCCTCGGCGCCGACTTCCATCAAGGCATCGACGATCGACAGGTAGGGGGTGAAGCCCTCGCCGCGTTGCCGATAAGGCAGCGGGCGCATGCCGATGAAGCGCAGGTCGATGCCGGCATCGGCGAACCTGGCAGGCGTATACAGCGAACGCCCACCCTGGGCATTGATATAGCGGGCCGCGCCTTCCTGGCGGCAGATATCCACAATCCGCTCCTGTGCCGCAAGCCGGGCATTGCCGTAGCCCTGGCTGCTGCTGACGATCTGTACCGTCTGGCCCATGAAACCGGCCAGCACCTGAATCTGATGGGTCAGGAAACCGGCCAGGTTGTTGTCCGGATGCGCCAGGATGCGCTCGATCACCGGGAACACCTGATCGAAACAGGGCGCCTTGCGGTAGGCCATTTCCACGCAGCGCAGCATGCGCCGCTGCCACTGGGCAGCGGGGGCAATGTCGATCTCGTTGATCTTGCGGTTCTGCGAGGCCTGCAACAACGGCAGGGTAATCAGCCCGGGTGCATTGTTGATCAGGATGCGGTTGCGGTTGACCCAGCCACGGACGATGTAATTCACATCGTCGTAGACCACGAAGCGATCTGCGGCCTGCAACAGTTGCCAGTAGCCGATGTAGGGGAACAGGTAAGGCTGCATGATCGCCACGGCGCTCATGCAGCAGCCCCGGCGATCAGGCCAATAATGAAGTCGACAGTAGCGTGGTCGAGGTCGGGATAGATCGGCAGGCAGATCACCTGCTCCACCACCTGATGCGCCACCGGCAGGTTGCCGGCGCTGGCCGACGGATACCCGCGGTACATCGGCAGGCCGCTGATCAGTGGCTGGAAATACCGCCGCCCATGGATGTTGTGGGCCGCCAGGTGGGCGAACAGTGCGTCGCGGCTCAGCCCGAACTCAGGCCCCACCAGGATCGGGAAGTAGGCATGGTTGGCGACTGCCTCGGCCACCCCGCTAATGCAGTGAATACCGGCAATGCCCGCGAGGCCGGCACGGTAACGCTGGTCGATGCGCCGGCGTTTCTCCAGTGCTTCGTCCACGCCTTGCAGTTGCAACAGGCCAAACGCCGCGTGAATCTCGCTGAGCTTGCCGTTGGTGCCGGTCACTTCCACGGTAGTGCCGTCGGCAGACAGGCCGAAGTTCTTCAACTGGTCGATGCGCCGCTTGGTCGCCTCGTCGCGGCAGACGATGGCGCCACCCTCGAAGGTGCTGAACACCTTGGTCGCATGAAAGCTCAAGGTGGCCATGTCGCCGTGACGCAGCAGGCTGCCGCCAGCGTCCTGCGAACCAAAGGCATGGGCGGCATCGTAGATCACTTTCAGGCCGTGGCGGTCGGCGATCGCGCGTATCGCCTCGACATCACAGGGGTAGCCGTAGCAGTGAACCGGCAGGATCGCCGTGGTGTTCTCGGTGATGGCCGCTTCGATGCGCGCAGGGTCCAGGTTCAGGGTGTGCGGGTCGATATCGACGAACACCGGCGTCAGGTTGTTCCACAGCAATGAATGCGCGGTGGCGACGAAGGAGTACGGCGTGGTGATCACCTCACCGCTGAGCCCGGCCGCCTGCAGCGCGGTGATCAAGGCCTGGGTACCGTTGCAGAACAGCGATACGTGCTCCACGCCCAGGTAGGCGCACAGCGCCGCCTCCAGCTGCCGGTGCATGATGCCGCCGTTGGTCAGTATGTGGCTGTCCCAGATTTCCTGCAGGTAGGGCAAAAACGCGTCCAGCTCAGGCAGTGACGGCTGGGTCACGTAGACCGGTTGCCGGCCAGGCTCTGGCAATGCTTGCGCGGACGCAGCCGTTGACTGCTCCCAGGGGGTACGGGCGTGGGCAGGCTTGGGCATGTCAGATCGCCTTGTCGAACTCATGCCGCGCCCAGAAGTCGCGCATGATCGCCCAGCAGCGCCGGGATTCACCTTGGGCAGCTGCGCCATACAGCACCTGGCACTGCTCGCCGTGGATACGGAAGCTGCTCAGCGGCTGAATCAGGTAGACGGTGTTGCCGCGCAGGGCGAGGTTGAGGAAGATCGCCACGTCCGAGGCCCAGGCAATGGGTTGCTGGTCAACCGACATGAAGTCCGGGGTAATGCCCAGCATGTCAGCACGGCGGAACATCACCGTGCTCGGTTCGCCGACAAAATTGAGCTGCGACTGCATCAGTGCAGTACCCAGCGACAGGCCTTCGATCAGCGAGTCGTCCGCTACCGGGGCCTGGGTGGCAGCGATATCGGCCAGTGGCTCACCGTGCTGGTCGATGCGCTGGCGCTTGGAGGTCACCAGGGTGACATCCGGGTAGCGGCGGAAGCTGTCGAGCATCCGCTCCACGCATTCGAGGTCCAGCAGGTCGTCGTCATTGAGGAACTTGATGAACTCGCCACGCGCTTCTTTCAGGCAGAGCACGTGATTGAGGCGGCCGATGTCTTTGCCGGCATCCGGGTTGCGCACATAGCGCACACGCGGGTCGTGCTGGCTCAGGTCGGCGCATATGCGTTCGATTTCATCGGTCGGGCAGTCGTCGCACACCAGGATTTCCAGGTTGCGGTAGGTCTGGTTCAGCGCACTGCCCAGGGCGTCGTACAGGTGCTCTGTCTTGTAGGTCGGCATGACGATGCTGACCAGTGGCTGGGCACTTTCCGCCAGCTGTCGCGCGGTCTTGCGAAACTCCAGTACCAGTTGCCCGGGCAGCGGTGCGTCCAGGCCGCTCAGTTGCGGATCGCAGCTGGTGCCCGCTTCGCTGATGGCCACCGGCTCCAGGCCGACCATCGTGCAGATCCGCGTCAGCTCCTCGGCGTCGAAGGTCCAGGCGTGCTGGCGCAGGGCCGTATTCAGCCTTTCGCCGCGGCCGATACCTGGGGCCTCGGGGTGGCTGCGATTGCCCAGGTAATCGTCGATCAGCGCGTTGAGGTCGGTGCAGACCAGGCGGACCACCCCACCCGGTTGCAGCGCCCGGCGGCATTCGTGCAGCAGGCGGATAGCCTGGTTGCGCCCCAGACGCTGCAGAAAATGGGCGCTGTAGATCCCTGCCAACGTACCCGTTTCCCACGGCAACGCCTGACCCGGCGCCCACTGCAAGTCAGCGCCTGCGGCATCCAGATCGATATTGATGAAGCCCTGGCGTGGGTGATCGGCGCAACCTAGGTTCAAGTAGATGGGGGGCATGGTGCTCGCTTCGAAGGGATCTTCAGGGACGTACTGCTGCAACCGCTGTATCGGCCGCAATCTTCCGAGCATGACTGTGAATTTCGAAAGACGTCAGCATGCCGCAGGCATGATCGCCAAATCCCTTTCGCGGTACAAGGCCGCCCCTACAGACGGCCCTGAGGCATCGATTCATTCGGCAATGGCGTTTTTCCCCGAGCCTTTGGCCCGGTACAAAGCCTTGTCGGCCCGCGCCAGCAGTTCCTCCTGGCCCTCCCCGTCCTGCCACTGCACCACGCCGTAGCTCATGGTCAAGCGGCAATCGCCCACTGGCTCCATCCGCTCCATCATCCGGCGCAACTGCCCGGCCAGGTCGAGCGCCTCGCCCAGGGTGGTTTGCGGCAGCACCATGACGAATTCGTCACCGCCCCAACGCGCCAGCAGGTCGAGCTCGCGCAGGCTGCTACGCAGGTTGTCTGCTACCCGGATCAGCGCCGCGTCGCCCCGGGCATGGCCATGGTGGTCATTGATCGGCTTGAAGTCATCCAGGTCCATGGCAATCAGCGCCAGCGGCTGGCGGAAGCGCTTGGCCCGTTCGCACTCCTGCTGCAAGGTCTTTTCCAGCCGGTAGCGATTGGCAACCCGCGTCAGCGCATCGCGCTCGGCCAGGATGCGGTTTTCGTCGAGCTGGCGCTGCAGCTGCTGGTTGACCCACGACAGCTCGCGGGTGCGCTCGGCCACCTGGGCTTCCAGCGAATGGTTCTTCTGCTCCAGCTGCGCCACCAGGCGCTTGCCCGCGTCGATATTGCGGTGCGCGCCGAGCATGCGTGCCACCGAGCCATCCTCGTTGCGGGCAATGATATGGCCACTGTCCTCGATCCACAGGTAGCTGCCATCCTGGCAGCGGCAGCGGTATTCGATGAGATAGTGCTCGTTGCGCTGGTTGATGTAGGCCTCGAAATGCGCCATCACCCGTGGGTAGTCCTCGGGGTGGATCACGCTTTCCCAGGTCAGCACGGTGTTGGCCTTGGAATGGCTTTGGTAACCGAGCATGGCGTACCAGCCGGGGTTGCGATAGACGTAGCCGGTATTGGCATTCCAGTCCCAGATACCATCGCTGATCAACTCGAACAGCGTGGCCAACTGCTGCTCACTGAAGCCGGCAGGTGCCGGCAGTGTTTCCTGACTCATGGACGCTCTCCCTGGTGTCCAGCAACTGCGCCCCGGTCAAGGTGCTGCCGACAGTGCTTGTGTTTGCCGCAGGCGGCAACGTACTTCCTCTGACAGGCAAGCATATGCCTGGCGGGCGACCATCGGAATAGCCCGAACGTCCTATTTTCGTGGCTTGCACGACTGGCATGGGTTTTGCCCGTTTTCCCTGGCTTTGCAACTTCCAAGGAGGAGAACATGGCAATCACCCTCAATGGCCTAGGTTGGCAGGCCCCCGTGCACCAGCAGCAGCGCATCAACCACGACCAGGCGCAAGCCGCGCTGGTGCCGTTCCATGCGCCGCTGGCCACCAGCAATATGTCTGCGCAGCAGAACAGCCAGGGCAGCACTTCGCAGCAAAATGCCGACGATGCCCGCGAAGAAGCTTTCGCCAAGCTCAAGGTCATGCTGCAGAACCCCGACCTGGCTGCCCGCCAGCAGGCCAGCACCAGTACCCAGGAAACCGGTGATGCGCTGCAGGAGTTCCGCGACTACATGGCCAAGTCACCGGAGGAGAAGATCAAGGAGAAGGTCCTGCAGGAACTGGGCATGACCGAGGACGAGTACAACGCCCTGCCACCTGAGCAACAGGCCCAGGTCGATGAGCAGATCGCCCACCGCATGAAGAAAGATGTCGAAATCAAGACCCAGGCCAAGTTGGCCGGGCAGACAACAGAAACCGAACAGGTCTGAAACCAGGGTGTGGCCAGCGCAACGTTGGCCACACTTCAGGCCAGCAGTTTCAATGCCTCCTCTACCGCAGCCACCCGTGGGTTGCCCGTGGCTCCGGGCAAGCGCCAGGCCGCGATGGTCAACCCGAGGGGCACCGAGCGGGCCAGGGGCGCGACCAGTTCGCCACTGTCGAGATAGGGCTGTATCAGGCTTCTGCGCCCGATCAGCACGCCGGCGCCCAGCAAGGCTTGCTGCACCGCGATCGAATACAGGGAAAAACCGGGGCCGCGAGCCACGAAGTGCTGCTCAGGCATGATCGCAGCCGACCACACGTCCCAGTCCTGCCAGCCGACATCCTTGATGCAGCGTGCGCTGGCCAGATCCGCAGGCGCACTTATCTGCATGGCCAGTGCAGGGCTGCACACCGGCAGGATGTCTTCGTCGGCCAGCTTGCGCTGGCCGCGCTCGACCCGCTCGACATAGAACAGGCAAAGGTCGAACGGGCTGCGCTTGAGGTTGGGCGCTTCGTCGACTGCGGTTACCGAGATCTCGATGGGTGCGAGCATTTCGGTCAGGCGCGGCAGCCGTGGCCCGATCCACAATTGCGCCAATGCTGGCGAGGTGACGATATGCACCCGCTGCGGCGCGGCCAGCCGGCGCAGGGTGCGGGCGGCCTCCTCCACCGCATCGAAGGCGTCGGTGAACTGGGTCTTCACGCTTTCGCCCAGCGGGGTCAGGCGCACCCCCTTGGCATGGCGCTCGAACAAGGCTGCGCCGTACTGGCTTTCCAGGGTCTTGATCAACGCCGCAATCGCCCCTGGCGTGACCTTCAATTCATGCGCAGCCCGGGCAAAACCGCCGAGCCGCGCAGACGCCTCGAATGCGCGCAGGGCGTTGAGTTGCAAGGTGTGCCGGGTAGGTGAGTCGAGCGACATGGTTTCAGGCCTATTTTTTTTAGGCCTAATATTCCAGAAATCTGCGTTGTTACCAAGCCATGCGGGTTTTACCTTGAGCGGGCCTGATGAATTGCCAAGGAACCGACATGCACTACAAAAGCGCGATGCACGCATTCACCGAAGGTGTCCGCGCGGTACTGCCACTGATGACCGGCATGGTGCCCTTCGGCCTGATCACCGGGGTGACGGCCATTGGCGTGGGCATGTCGCCCTTCGACGCGATGGGAATGACCCTGCTGTTCTATTCCGGGTCTGCGCAGATGGTGGTGCTGCAACTGATGCAGAGCGGTGCACTGCCGTTGACCATGGTGGTCACCGCCCTGGTGATCAACCTGCGCTTCCTGATGTACAGCGCCGCCCTGGCCCCGCACCTGAGCGACCTGCCACGCCGCAAGAGCTGGCCGTTGTCATACCTGCTTTCGGACCAGTCGTTCGCGTTGTGCAGCCTGAAGTTCGGCGCCGGCGACCTCGGCCGGTTTGCCTTCCCCTACTACCTGGGGACTGCCTTGCCGATGTGGTTCGGCTGGAACCTGGCGGTGCTGGCCGGCGTATACCTGGGTACCGGCATCCCGGAATCCTGGTCGCTGGGCTTTGCCATTCCGCTGTCGTTCCTGGCACTGCTGGTGCCAGGCATCCGTAACCCGGCCATGCTGGGCGCAGCGGTCGCGGGTGGCACGCTGGCCGTGCTGGCCCACGACCTGCCCTACAACCTCGGCTTGCTGGTCGCCTCGCTGGGCGGTGTGATCAGCGGCTTGACCCTCGAACAACTGCGCAAGGGCGCACGTGTGGCAGCGGAGGCGCCATGACCGACATCAACCCATGGCTCACCTTCGCCCTGATTGGTCTGGGCACCTTTGCGATACGCCTGTCGTTCATCGAGTTCTATGGTGCCCTGCGCATTCCACCGCTGTTGCGCCGCGCACTGGTGTATGTGCCGGCCAGTGTATTGGCCGCACTGGTGTTGCCGGCCGTGGTGTTCAAGGCCGGCCAGCCTGGGATTGACTGGGGCAACCCGCAGATACCGGCAGCGATCGTGGCTGGGCTGGTTGCCTGGCGTACACGCAGCACGTTGCTGACCCTGGCGGTTGGCATGGGCGTGTTGTGGGGGTTGCAGTACTGGGGAATGTGATCGGCTGAGGATGGCATGAAGGCTTCTGTGGGCCAGCCATAACAGATTTTGCGCCTTTGGGATCAAGCGCCGCCCGCGCGGCGCATCGCGGATGAATCCGCTCCTACAGTTGTTGCAACGTACCGAACCTGTTACGCCATGGTTGCCAGCCTTGGCGCATGTCCTGAACCGTGCAAACCGGCTGACAACCATGACCTCACAAGCATGGCCACGTTGCAACAACTGTAGGAGCGGATTCATCCGCGATGCGCCGCGCGGGCGGCGCTCGGTATCACAGGCGCTGAAATTGTTGTGGCAGGCCCATCGAAGCCCTGACGCGCCCCCCAGCCAGCATCTCAATCCCCCACCAGACTGAACCTGTTCCGCCCACTCCGCTTGGCTTCATACATCGCCTTGTCTGCCAACGCCAAAGCCTCCTCGGCACTCTGCGGTTCATGCCCGGACAGGTTCAGATAAACCCCGATACTGGCACCAACGGCCACTTCAGCATCCTCCACCGAAATTGGCGCCGACAGCACATCGCACAGCTTGCGCGCAATATCCCGGGCTGACGCCTGGTTGGCCACGGCCTGGGCGATGACCACGAACTCGTCACCCGCCAGCCTGGCCACCGTGTCATCCGCCCGCATAGTCGCGAGCATGCGCCCCGCTGCAGCCTGCAACACGGCATCACCCGCCTCGTGCCCATGCTGGTCGTTGACCTGCTTGAAGCCATCCAGGTCGATGAAGAACAAGGCAAAGGCGGCACGCTGCTGCAGGGCGAAATCCAGCTCCTTGTGCAGTGCCACCCGGTTGGGCAAGCCGGTCAACGGGTCGAGCGTGGCCTGGTCGAGCAGGGTCTTTTCCTTGCGCTTGCGCTCGGTCACGTCCAGCGACATGACGAAAAAGCCCTCCACTTTGCCGTTGCGGATATCAGGCACATAGGACGCGTGCCAGATCCGCGAGTCGTCGCGGCCGTAGCTCACGTTGTCGGCCTCTACCCGCTCCCCGGCCAAGGCCTTTTGGAAGCAAGGCAGCAGTTGCTGATACACCTGCGCCGGGAGCAGATCCTGCACCTTGCGGCCCTTGAGCTCAGTGGGCTCTACACCGAACACCTGGCGGTACACGGCATTGTTGAAGCGGTATTCGAGGTCGGTGCCGATCTGCGCGATCAACACCGGGATGTTGTCGGCGATGGCCTGCAGGGTTTCCTGGCTGCGCGCCAGTTCTTCGGTGCGCTGCGCCACTTGCTGCTCAAGGGTGGCCTGGTAGCGCTGCAGTTGCTGCTGGCGGCGCTTGCGCTCGCTGATGTCACGCACGAAGACCACCATCTGCTCGGTGACACCGCGCGCGTTGCGCAGCGCCGATACACTTAGCTCGGTCCACAGCGCGGCATTGCCAAGCGTGCTCAACCGCACCTCGACCAGCAGCGAGTCCTGCTCGCCGGCCACTGTCCGCTGCCACGGCTCGTCCAGTCTGCTCATGTCCTGCGGGTGGATCAGCGCGCGCAGCTGGGTCAGCACCAGCAATTCCTTGGCCTGGCCCAGCAGTTGGCAGAATTCGCGGTTGGGTTCGAGGATGCGCCCGTCCAGGCCAACCAGTGCCTTGCTGGTCGGGCTGTTGTCGAACACGCGGTGAAAGCGCGCCTCGGAAGACACCAGTGCGCCCTGCTCCGCCTGCTGCACCGCGCTGCCCGAGTCGATGGCCAGGCTACGGTGCAGCATCTCGCGCTCGACGATCCGCGCCAGGTCGCGCAGGTGGGCCAGTGCGGTTTCCGATACCTGGCGAGGGCGGGTGTCCAGCACGCACAAGGTGCCCACGGTCAGTTCGCCGGCAAAACGCAACGGCACGCCGGCGTAAAAGCGAATGCGCGGTCCGCCGGTCACCAGGGGGTTGTCTTCGAAACGCGGGTCGGCGCTGGCATCCGGGATCACCAGGATATCTTCGGCATGCAGGGCATGGGCACAGAACGCTACATCGCGCGTGGTTTCGGCAACCTCCACGCCCTGGCGCGACTTGAACCACTGGCGGTTCATGTCGACCAGCGACACCAGGGCCATGGGCACATCGAGCAGCACACTGGCCAACCGGGTGATGCGGTCGAAGGTTTCCTCGGCCGGGGTATCGAGGATGTTCAGGCTCTCGAGGAAACACAGGCGGGCGGCCTCGTTGAGAGGCGACGGGGCAATTTGCATGACAACTCGCTCGGCAAAATCCTGACCCGAAAACGATAGCGCCGCAGCGCTCAAGCGCAACCCTTTCCTCTCTACTATCAAATCGCTCAAGCCGTATAATCGCGTCCTTTTGTAAGCCTAAGACGTATTTTCATGAAGAAATTGCTTTGCGCCGTCGCCCTCGCCTTCGCCGCCATCCCCGCCGCTTTTGCCACCCCGCCCGCCACCTTCACCGAAGCCAAGGTGGTCGCCAAACAGAAGATCTACCTCGACCAGGGCAACAGTGCCATGGGCGAGTTGTACTGTGGCTGCAAGTGGACCTGGGTCGGCAAATCCGGCGGCCGAGTCGACCTGAAGTCCTGTGGTTATGAAACCCGCAAGCTGCAGACCCGCGCCGAGCGCACCGAGTGGGAACACATCGTCCCGGCCTGGACCTTTGGCCACCAGCGCCAGTGCTGGCAGAACGGCGGGCGCGAGCAGTGCGTCGACAGCGACCCGACCTTCCGCGCCATGGAAGCCGACCTGTTCAACCTTTATCCGTCCGTGGGCGAAGTGAACGGTGACCGCAGCAACTTCAATTACGGCATGGTTTCCGGCGTTGCGCCGCAATACGGCCAGTGCACCACCAAGATCGATTTCCAGCAAAAAACCGCCGAGCCGCGCGACGAGGTCAAGGGGCTGGTGGCACGCACCACGTTCTACATGTTCGATCGCTACAAGCTGAGCATGTCGCGCCAGCAGCAGCAGGTGTTGATGGCCTGGGACAAGCAGCATCCGGTGACGGCCTGGGAGAAGCAGCGTGATCAGCGGATTGCCGCGATCATGGGGCACAGCAACCCGTTCGTGACGGGTGAGCGCAAGTGGGCACTGGGGTATACGCCGCAGGGCGCGGCTGCGGTGCCGGCTACGGCGGTGAAAGAGGCGGCCAAGCCGACACTGGCCAGTGCGGTGACGGGTGGCGCGGTTGTGGGCAACCGCAATAGCCATGTGTATCACCTGGCCAGTGGTTGCCCGGGGTACAGCCAGGTTTCGCAGAAGAACCAGGTGGCGTTTGGCAGTGAGGCCGAGGCGCAGGCGGCGGGGTATCGCAAGGCTGGGAACTGCAAGTAACGGTGTGAGGGTTGTGTGAGGGCCAAGAGGTGTTCGCCTCGATACCTTCTGCGGTTTTGAGATCGAGCGCCGCCCGCGCGGCGCATCGCGGATAAATCCGCTCCTACATTTGTTGCAACGTGCCGAACCTGTAACGCCATGGTTGCCAGCCTTGGCGCATGTCTTGAGTCTTGCAAACAAGGCAGGCAACCATGGCCTGACAGGCATGGCCACGTTGCAACAAATGTAGGAGCGGATTTATCCGCGATGCGCCGCGCGGGCGGCGCTCGATCTAACAGGCGCTGAACCTTCCATGGCGAGCACCTGTAAGCCACTACACATCCCCCCCGCCATTCAATCCGAAGAAACCGGTCTAGTCTCAGCTGTCGGAACCCATCACAAGGATCAACCGACAGCCATGACTCAGCAAAAACTTGGAAGGATTCTGCTCACCAACGACGACGGCATCGACGCCCCTGGCCTGAAAGTCCTGGAGCAGGTTGCCGCGCAACTGGCCGATGAGGTGTGGGTGGTTGCCCCGCGTGCAGACCAGAGCGGCACCTCGCACTCGCTCAGCCTGCACGCTCCGCTGCGGGTCAGTGAGCATGGTGACAAACGCTTCGCCGTCACCGGCACGCCAGGTGACTGCGTGGTGATGGCGGTGCAGCACCTGCTCAAGGACGCGCGGCCAGACCTCATCCTTTCCGGGGTCAACCGAGGCGCGAACCTGGGCCTGGAAACGGTGTTCTCCGGCACGGTCGGTGCCGCCATGACGGGCATGCTGCTAGGGATTCGCTCGATTGCCCTGAGCCAGGCCTATAGCGACCGGGCAGACGTGCCTTGGGACAACGCGCTGACCCACGCGCCCAAGGTGCTGCAGGCACTGCTGAGCCAGGATTGGCCAAGCGATGCCTGCCTGAATGTGAACTTCCCCGACTGCGACCCGCAGGCCACCTTGCCTTTGAAGGTGACGCGGCAAGGTGCCGGGCCTTTGAACAGCATGTCGGTGCGCAAAGAGGTGGACCCTCGTGGGTTCGACTACCACTGGATCAAGCTGAACAATGCCAGGGAGGTCGACCAGCCTGGGACTGAAATGGCTGAACTGGCGGCAGGGCATGTCACCGTCACACCGCTGCAGTTTGAGAGAACACATATGGCGGCGTTCAATGATGTGGCGTTGAAGTGATCATCGCGAGAGGTTCAGCGCCTGTGAGATCGAGCGCCGCCCGCGCGGCGCATCGCGGATAAATCCGCTCCTACATTTGTTGCAACGTGACCATGCCTGGGAGGCCATGGTTGTCAGCCGTTTGTAGGGCTCAAGACATGCGCCAGGGCTGGCAACCATGGCGTAACAGGTTCGGCACGTTGCAACAGATGTAGGAGCGGATTTATCCGCGATGCGCCGCGCGGGCGGCGCTCGATCTCACAGGCGCTGAACCTTTCACGGCGAACACCTCTGAACCGTTGCACAACCCACTATGACCTCTCAGGCAACTTCATATGCCGCGCATACCAAGGCCTGCGCGGCGTACGCCGCAGCAGGTCGCCAACATCCCGCTCACCGCTGAAGGCAATGCGCAACGCCAGCTTCATCGCCTCCACCTCCATCTCCCCAGCACCGCCCCCCGCATCGGAAATACCCCCACAGCCATGGGTCATCGGCCCGAGCCAAGGGTCACCAACCTGCACCCAACGCCCCGGCGCAAACCACGACACGCCATTGACCTCGCGACGCTGCACCTCCCCCGGATGGGCGCGTTCGTGGGCCCGGTACCAGTCCTCGATGCGGTCGTCGATCCAACCATGGAAGCGCCAGAACACCGGGTTCACATGGGACGAGAACGGGTCGCCGAGGAAGTCGTTTTCCTCGCGGAACCAACGCGCCGCATAGTCCGTCTGGTTCCGGTCGCCCATCACCGGCGCACCATTGGAAGGGTCGCGGGTGACGGTTGCCCAGCGCATGTGCAGCCAGTCGTGGATGTTCAGCTCCACCTCCGAGCCGAACTGCCCGAGGGTCAGGCGGCTGAGGTAGTCAGGGTCCTGGTACTGCGATTCCCAGACCTGGAAATTGCTGAAGAACGTTTCTGCCGCCTTGATGCCATGCAGCCATTGGCTCAGTTCCTCATCATTGGCCGCGACCCAGGCCGGCGGCACCGAGTTGCCGTCATGGTTTTCCTGATAGCGGATGAACCCTTGCCGGTCGTACTCAAGCTGCGGTGACGGCAGCGGCAGTTGCGCCCAGTTCGGCAAGTCGGGCTGCAAGCCACGCGCATGCCTCAGCATGTGCCGGTGCATGAAGAAGAAGTCCTCGCCGGAACCATTGAGGTGCTTGCGCCGCCCACGAGCGCCGCGTTCGGCGTCACGCGGGCCAGGTTGCCAGCCGGCACCGCGCAGGGCATCGCGCTTGCTGTCGTCCAGGCGGTGCCACTTGTCCCGGGTGGCATGCCACACCTGGTGAAACAGCCGGTGCTCGGGCGAATTCAGCCAGGCCATCAGCGCCGGCGCCAGCGGCGTGACCTGGCGTGCCTCGGGGAAGGCGCGCTTGCTGGCGACGAAGTGGTTGTCCGGTTCAGGGCTCAGCAGCGGCCGGTCGATGCGACGGATGCGCCCGGTCAGGGTGCCGGCACCGGCGTTGCCCCAGGAAGCCCAGACTTCATCGAGGGTCGCCACCAGTTCATGGCTCGGCGCTGACGCCCCAGCCGGCACCAGGCGCCAGCGAACCTTGCCGGCATCGGCGGCAACCAGCTCGCCGAGCACCCGGTAGCGCGGCTGGTCACTGCCGCGCAGGCGTTCGGCCACGTCGATGAAGCCGCGCAGCGAGCGGCCGGTCGGGCCGACATCGAGCAGCATCTGCACACCCTGCAGCGGCAGGCCATCCAGGCCGGCCTCGGCACCACTGAAGCGCAGGTCCCAGATGCCGCGCAGCTTGTCGCCGATGCGCACGCCCGCACTGGCGGCGGCCTCGACCGTGGCCTCGCCGGGGGTCTCCACTTCATCCTTCCTGAGCTTCTCGTCGTGGTCCTGCGGCTGGCGCGCATACCACGCTGCCGAACCCGCCGCCCCGGCTACCGCCAGCCCCACCATGAACCCACGCCTGGAAAACCTCATCGCCACATCCGTATCCGTGTCAGCCACGCCTATCGAGCTAGAACGAGATGCCGGGCAGCAAATTTACCAGTAGCACACCGCTAAATTTCCCCCTGCCGCTCTCGTCCCTCCGTGACAGGCAAGCCCCGTGATCGCGGCTGCCGCAACCGCATCGACCCTGGCAACCAACGGGATGGCAATGAACACGACACGCTTGCGCAAGGCCCCCTACCTCGCCGCCTTGGCGCTGATCCTCACACTCGCGGGCGCCGCGGCCTGGTACTTCTTCATCTACCTGCCCGCCGGCTACCCGCGCGAGGTGATGAAACATGCCGAAGAGCTGCAGGAACGCATCATCTCCTTCGACAGCCACATCACCGTGCCGCTGAACTTCGGCACCGAAGGCAAAGAGGCCGACAAGGACGGCAGCGGCCAGTTCGACCTGGTCAAGGCTGGCCGCGGCCGCCTCTCTGGCGCGGCGCTGACGATCTTCGGCTGGCCGGAAATCTGGAACGGCGCCAACGCGCCCCATCGCCCGACTGCCGCCTTCGTCGATGAAGCACGCCAGCAGCAGGAAATGCGCTACAAGATCCTCACCGGCATGGTCCGCGACTATCCCAACCAGGTCGCCATCGCCTACACCCCCGCTGACTTCCGACGCCTGCACGGCGAAGGCAAGTTCGCGATCTTCCTCAGCATGCTCAATGCCTACCCGCTGGGCCACGACCTGAATGCCTTGGACACCTGGGCCGCGCGCGGCATGCGCATGTTCGGCTTCAGTTACGTGGGCAACAACGCCTGGGCCGACTCTTCGCGCCCGCTGCCGTTCCTCAACGACACCCCCGACGCCCTCGGCGGCCTGTCGCCGCTGGGTGAACAGGCCGTGGGCCGGCTCAACGACCTGGGCGTGATCATCGATGTCTCGCAGATGTCTACCCTGGCGCTGGAAGACGTCGCCCGCCTGAGCCGCGCGCCGATGGTCGCCTCGCACTCGGCACCGCGTGCACTGGTGGACATCCCGCGCAACCTCAGCGACCACGAGCTGCAAGCGATCAAGCACAGCGGCGGCGTGGTTCAGGTGGTGGGCTTCCCGGCCTACCTCAAGCCGCTGAGCCAGGGCACCCTGGACAAGCTCAACACCCTGCGCAAGCGCTTCGACCTGCAGCCGCTGAACGGCCTGGCCAACGCCCTGATGCCGGGCGACGCGATCATTTCCATCTGGCCGGAAAAGAAGTTCGGCGAGTACGCCAGCGCGCTCTACGCCATCCTCGACGAAGAGCCCCGCGCCACAGTCAAGGACATGGTCGACGCCATCGACTACACGGTGCGCAAGATCGGCATCGACCACGTCGGCATCGCCTCCGACTTCAACGATGGCGGCGGCGTCACCGGCTGGATGAACGTCGGCGAGTCGCGCAATGTCACCGCCGAGCTGATCCAGCGCGGTTACTCCGACGCCGATATCGCCAAGCTGTGGGGCGGTAACTTCCTGCGCGTGTGGGAAGAGGTGCAACGCCTGGCCAAACCCGGCACCAACACTCAAGCGGAGCGTGGCTGATGAACGACCGTCGCAGCTTTCTCAAGCAGGCAGGCGTGCTTGCCGCCGCCCTGCCCCTGACCGGCAGTTTTGCCCAGACCGCACTGGCTGCCACGCCTGTGGCAAACCCCGGCCAGAACAAATGGCAGGCCCTGCGCCAGCAGTTCGACCTGGACCCGGCCTACCTGCACTTCTGCAATTTCCTGCTTGCCTCCCACCCCCGTGTGGTCAGCGAGGCCATCGCCCGCTTCCGTGCGCGGCTGGACCAGAACCCGGGCGAAATGGTCGACTGGGACCGCGAGGAACTTTGGGGCTATGAAAACGAAGTGCGCGCGTGGGCCGGCCGCTACTTCGGCGTGCAGCCGGGCCAGGTGGCCCTGACCGGCAGCACCACCGATGGTTTGTCGATGATCTACGGCGGCCTGCAGGTAGCGCCGGGCAAGGAGATCCTGGTCAGCGCCCACGAGCACTACTCCACCAACACCCGCCTGGCCTACCGCGAACGGCTGATGGGCACCCAGGTGCGCCGGGTGGCGCTGTTCAAGGAACCGCAATTGGCCTCGGTGGACGAAATGCTCGGCAATATCCGCCAGGCCATCCGCCCGGAAACCCGCGTGCTCGGCATGACCTGGGTGCAGTCCGGCAGCGGTGTCAAGCTGCCGATCCGTGAAGTCGGCGAACTGGTGAAAACCGTCAACCAGAGCCGCGACGAGCAGGACCGGATCATTTACGTGGTCGACGGCGTACACGGCTTCGGCATCGAGGACGTGAACTTCGCCGACTTCAACTGCGATTACTTCATCGCCGGCACCCACAAGTGGCTGTTCGGCCCACGCGGTACCGGCGTGATCATCGCCCGCGAAACAAAGCCCCAGCCCTATCTGGTGCCCAGCCTGCCGACCTTCACCAAGGGCGAGAACTTCGGCACCTTGATGACCCCCGGTGGCTACCACGCCTTCGACCATCGCCTGGCCCTGGGCAAGGCGTTCGAACTGCACCTGCAACTGGGCAAGGCCGATGTCCAGGCCCGCGTGCACCAGCTCAACGACTACCTCAAGCAGCGCCTCGCCGAGCACTCCAAGGTGCAGCTGGTGACGCCACGCAGCAGCCAGCTTTCCGCAGGCTTCACCTTCTTCCGCGTCGAGGGCCGCGATTGCGACGCCGTCGCCCGCCACCTGATGGCCAACAAGGTGATCAGCGATGCCGTCGACCGTGATGTCGGCCCGGTAGTGCGCCTGGCCCCGAGCCTGCTCAACGACGAAGCCGAGATCGACCGGGTGATGGCCATCCTCGCCCCGCAACTCGCCTGACCTTTCGCCTTTCAAGAGAACCGCCATGCACATGTTCAAGCCCCTGGCCCTGATGGCCGCCCTGCTCGCCAGCGCCCCGGCCTTTGCCGCCGGCACGCACACACCCGGCAAAACCTTCAAGGACTGCAAGGACTGCCCCGAAATGGTCGTGCTGCCCGCCGGCAGCTTCACCATGGGCGTACCGGATGACGAAGTCGGCCGCCAGCCCGACGAAGGCCCGATGCACACCGTGACCTTCGCCAAACCCTTCGCCATCAGCCAGTTCCAGGTGCAGGCCAAGCAGTTGCAGGCCTGGCAACGCGAAGCCAAGGTCACCCTGCCTGACGGCGACGACCGCCCAGGGCGCCGTTGCACCAACGGCAAGCCCAGCTACCCGCAAGGCCCCGACCAGCCGGCGGTGTGCATCAGCTATGACGAGGTCAAGGCCTACGTGGCCTGGCTGTCGAAGAAGACCGGCAAGCATTACCGCATGCTCAGCGAAGCCGAGCGCGAATACGGCGCCCGCGCAGGCTCCAGCGGCCCGTTCCCGTTCCCCTTCGATGAAGGCAAGGAATACAGCATCGCCAAGCACGCCAACACCTATGGCGCCGCCGACGGTTACAACTACACCTCGCCCGCCGGCAGCTTCCCGGCCAACGCCTTCGGCCTCTACGACATGCACGGCAACGTCTACGAATGGGTTGCCGACTGCCGCCACGACAGCTACGTCGGCGCGCCCGGCGATGGCAGCGCGTGGATGGAAGCGAGCTGCGAGTACAACCACATCCGCGGCAACGACTACAGCGAAGCGCCGGTGTTCTCCCGCTCGGGCAACCGCAATTACCGCGAACCCTATGTGCGCGGTGACTGGCTGGGCTTCCGGGTAGCCCGCGAGCTCTGAGCAACACCCCTCTGCCAGGTACCGCCAGCGCTACCTGACTTGCCCGGGCGCACGGCCCGGGCCGGCTAAATCACAGCCCCCCTCACACGTCTTTTCACTGGGCAACCAGCCCACACGGCGCTCGCACGCGCAGCGCCGAAACCGCATCCGCGTACCCACCAGGAATTCACCATGAACCGATCGACCCCTGGCGCACTCCGCGAACTCCTCGGCCTGCTCAAGCCTTACCGACTGATCGTCGCCCTGGCCGTCGTGCTGGGGATCGTCGGCGGCCTGTGCATCACCTTGCTGCTCGCCAACATCAACAACCTGCTGCATGCCCCCGGCGCCATCACCTGGGGCGTGGTACTGGCGTTCGCCGGTATCTGCCTGCTCGCCCTGTGCGCGTCCATCGCCTCGGACATCGGCACCAACTATGTCGGCCAGCATGTGATCGCCAGGCTGCGCCGCGACCTCGGCGAAAAAGTGCTCAGCGCGCCCATCGAGCAGATCGAGCGCTACCGCAGCCACCGCCTGATCCCGGTGCTGACCCATGACGTCGACACCATCAGCGACTTTGCCTTCGCCTTCGCGCCACTGGCCATTTCCCTGTCGGTGACCCTGGGTTGCCTCGGCTACCTGGCCCAGCTGTCCTTGCCGATGTTCCTGATCACCGCCTGCGCCATCCTGGTGGGCACGGCCGTGCAGTACATCGCACGGGTGCGCGGTATCCGCGGCTTCCATGCGGCCCGCGAGGCGGAAGACGAAATGCAGCGGCATTACAGCGGTGTCGCGTCCGGGGCCAAGGAGCTGCGCATCAGCCGCCCGCGGCGCCAGCGCATGTTCGACGAACGCATCAGCCGCACCGCCAACTTCATCCGCGACACCCACATCCGCTCGATCAACATCTTCGTGGTCGCCAAGAGCCTGGGCTCGATGCTGTTCTTCGTGGTCATCGGGCTGGTGCTGGCCCTGCAACAGGCCGAGCTGATCACCGACCCCAAGGTCACCAGCGGTTTCGTGCTGGTGCTGCTGTTCATGAAGGGGCCGCTTGAGCACCTGGTTTCGACCCTGCCCATCGTCAGCCGCGCGCAGATCGCCTTCCGCCGCATTGCCGAGCTGTCGACCCAGTTCTCCTCGCCCGAACCGCACCTGCTGCTCGACGCCCCTGAAGTCCCCGACCGGCAGATCAGCACCCTCGAACTGCGCAACGTGCGCTTTGCCTTCCCGCCAGTGGACGGTGCCGCGCCGTTTGCCCTGGGGCCGATCAACCTGCGCGTCGAACAGGGCGACATCCTGTTCATCGTCGGCGAGAACGGTTGCGGCAAGACCACACTGATCAAGCTGCTGCTGGGCCTGTACGCGCCCCATGAAGGCGAGATCGTGCTGGACGGCCAGGCCGTTACCGCCAGCAACCGCGACGATTACCGCCAGTTGTTCACCACGGTGTTTGCCGATTACTACCTGTTCGATGACCTGCTGCAGGACGGCCAGGCCTTGCCCGAGGACGCCGGCAAGTACCTGCAACGCCTGGAGATCGCCCACAAGGTGCAGATCCGCGATGGCGCCTTCACCACCACCGACCTGTCCACCGGCCAGCGCAAGCGCCTGGCACTGGTCAACGCCTGGCTGGAGAAACGCCCGGTGCTGGTGTTCGACGAGTGGGCCGCCGACCAGGACCCGACCTTCCGGCGCATTTTCTACACCGAATTGCTCCCGGAACTGAAGCGCCTGGGCAAGACCATCATCGTCATCAGCCACGACGACCGCTACTTCGACGTGGCCGATCACCTGCTGCGACTGCGCGACGGCAAGCGGGTGGAAGAAGAAATCACAGAATTTTCACATTGATTTTTCCGGTTCTGGGGAGCCGGCACGTTACATAAATGCAAATAAAACTCATAAGTAATCTATCTGCTAACACTGAGTATCCGCATGACCATTAATACGGTTTCGCCGCTCGCCCGGGCGGTTCGCAGGAAAACACTGGCCATCCTCCCTTCGTCGCTACTCGCCTGTGCGCTGGCAGCGTCCATGGCAGCGCAAGCCGAGCCGGTCGCGCTGGATATCCCTTCGCAAGGGTTGGTGGGGGCTCTGAATACCCTGGCCAAGCAGGCCAATCTGCAGCTGCTGTATAGCCCGGACGCGGTGCACAACACCCCGGCGCCAGCGGTCAAGGGCAACATGGAGCCGGAACAGGCCCTGCGCCTGCTGCTTCGCGACAGCGGCCTGACCTACCAGCTCGACGGCCACACCATCACCCTCAGCGGGCCCGCCGATGCTTCCGCCCTGAACCTGGGCCCGGTGAACATTTCCGGGCGCCAGTTCGATGCCACCACCGAGGACTCGGGGAGCTACACGTCCAACGCGGTGACCATCGGCAAAGGCACCCATCGCCTCAAGGACATCCCGCAGTCGGTCAGCGTGGTCACCCGCAAGGCGATGGACGACCAGCGCCTCGACACCCTTGACCAGGTGCTGGAAAAAACCACCGGCATCACCACCTACCAGAGCCCGTCCGGCGGCAAGTACATCTACTCGCGCGGCTTCGAGGTCGAGACCATCCAGTACGACGGCGTGCCGCTGGACCGCCGCTACTACGGCATCGGCAGCAGCTTCACTTCCGACACCCTGTTGTACGACCGCGTGGAGATCCTGCGCGGCGCCAACGGCCTGCTGCAAGGCAGCGGCAACCCGGGTGCGGCCATCAACCTGGTACGCAAACGTCCGAAGGCCGAGCCTTCCCTCTCCATCACCGCCAGCGCCGGCTCCTGGGACACCTATCGCCAGACCATCGACGCTAGCAGCCCGCTGACCGCCGATGGCCGGCTGCGTGGGCGCCTGGTCGCCGGCCATGAAGACCGCGACTACTTCTACGACACGGCGGATAGCCGCAAGAACGTGCTGTACGGGATTCTCGAATACGACCTCAGCGACTCCACCACAGTCGCCGCCGGTGCCAGCGTCGAAGACCTGCACTCGACGCCCTACTTCGGTGGCCTGCCGCGCAACAAGGACGGCAGTGCGGTAAACGTCAGCCGCTCGACCTTCACCGGCGCCGACTGGAACAAGTGGAACAACAAGCAGACCACCTACTTCGCCGATATCACCCACGACTTCAACGAAGACTGGCGCCTGAAAGCCTCCGGCAGCTACATCCGCGAAACCAACGACATTTTCTACAGCTTCGGCCGCGGCGCCGTCGACCCGGCAACCGGTAACGGCATGCAGTCGCGTGCCTACCTGTACGACTTCGAGAACATCAACCAGGGCGCCGACATCAACCTCACCGGCAAATGGCGCGCCTTCGGCCACGAGCACGAGATCGTGGTGGGTGCCAACGCCAGCGACCTGCGCACCGACGACCTGCAAGGCGGCCTGCTCAACCTCGGCCCGATGAACATCTATGACCCGGTCTCGCCTCGCGAACCCACCCTGGATGAAATGCTCAGCACCACCTATGCCGGTGTTTCCAAGGCCAAGATTCGCCAGAATGGCGTGTACGGCGTGATGCGCTACAAGCTGATCGACCCGCTGACCCTGGTGCTCGGCGCACGGGTCAGCAACTACAAGTACGACTACGAGCTGACGCGCTTCACCACGTCGTCGCCCGACCCTTCACATGCGAAGGAAACCGGTGAAGTCACGCCGTACGGCGGCTTGATCTACGCACTGAATGACCAATGGTCGGCCTACGTCAGCTATGCCGACATCTTCAAGCCGCAGACCGAACTGACCGAGGACCTTGCCCCGCTCAAGCCGATCGAAGGCTCCAACTACGAGATCGGCCTGAAGGGCGAACTGCTGGATGGCCGGGTCAACACCAGCTTCGCGGTGTTCCGCGTCGACCAGGAAAACCGCGCCCAGTACGACTACAACTCGGTGTGCGGACAGGACGGTGAAACCAACTGCTACGTGGCAGGCGGCAAGGTACGCGCCGAAGGCTTCGATGCGGAAATCAGCGGTGAGGTGCTGGCTGGCCTGCAACTATTCGCCGGCTATACCTATACCTCGACCAAGTTTCTCAACGACCCGGGTGATGGCAGCTCGTCTTCCGGCTCCACCTTCAACAGCTACACGCCACGCCACCTGCTGCGCTTCTGGGGTGACTACAACCTGCCTGGCGAGCTGAACCAGTGGACCGTCGGTGCCGGCGCCAACATCCAGAGCAAGAACCACAACACCAACCAGGGTGGCACCAACGGCATCGACAAGATCGAGCAAGCCGGCTACGCCATCTGGAATGCCCGCGTGGCGTACCAGATCAACCAGAACTTCAGCGTCGCCCTCAACGGCAACAACCTGTTCGACAAAAAGTACTACTCGTCCATCGGCTGGTTGAACGCGAGCAATGTGTATGGCGAACCTCGTAACTACACCGTGACCCTCAGAGCTGACTTCTGACGCAAACGGTATGAAAAAGGCCCCTGGCGTGATGCGCGAGGGGCCTTTTCAATGCGGTTGTGACATAGCTTTTCGTGCAGAACCAGCTCAAAATCCCATACGATGTTTGCGACACTTCTTTACGTACAGAGCTTAAATCTTAAGGAACACAGAAAAATCTGGCCCGAGTTCATCCCTCAAACCTTTGACTAAGCGCTCCCCCTCCAGCTTAAACTCAAGCTCCAATTCATCATTCTTAAATCCAGAGTTTGATGGTGTGACATACGAACCACCGTCACTATCATGGTTGACCCGACGAATCTACATGCAATAAAAGGCACTTGCCTTCTCGCTTGACGACAAGACTAATCGGCCTTGTTGTTTCTCCCTCATCAAAAGACATTTCAACCTTAAGGTGCTGGTCGCCAAACGTCTTAAGCTCAGCGATAAGCTCCGCCACTGTCTTGCCTCGATTTTCCCAGTCTACTCTATCGCTCATTCAATCACCGATACGATTCAAATTTTTATCAAAGGTACCGTCACGTGTTGACTTACTTTCCAGGGCTTTTACTGAACCGGCCATTTTCCATGCACCTCCATTGTGCCCATCCAAATCTCTCGTAATGTAGGTTTTGCCCTTACGGAACACTGCTTGGCCGCCATGAACTGTTTCGCTTATTTTCTGATACCCTAACGCCTCAGCTGCTACCTTAGCCTCTTTTGTAGTCCTGTACACAGGTTGTTTTGTAACGACCGAGCGACCGCCCATGGTCGCGTTTAGCAACGTCGAGCCTATCATGGAAAGGAGCCGGCTCTCATCTCCTCCTTTGAGCGCGCCCAGTTCACTTGCGATAATATTCTGCGCGTCTTGATTACTACTGCTAATCACATAGCCGATGACAACAGATGCGCCAAACTCACCTCGAGCAGATGCTTCTTTAGCTAACGCTCTGAGTTTCGGCTCGTCAGCACTGAGCTTCGCGGAAATATCTTCGCACTGCCCAGGATTTTTACGACACACGTCGGCCAACTCTTTATTGCGAGCCTCATCCAACTGCGCATATTTCTCTCTAGTATCCTGAACACACCCATCATCCAGGCAGGCTTTTTCTTCCGCGTCCTTATTTTGAACTTCTTCATGTGTAAGGTAATTATATTGCGTCGAGTTGCTTGCCACCCACGCGCCCATCTGCGAACTGTCGCCATCACCGTTGACCGCAGCAGCAGCCAAAACACCCAACAATTGTGAGTTCATTATCAGCAACTGCTGCTTCTTCTCAGGCTGCATTTCGGCATAGTGCTGCGCAAGCGTATCCACTACCGCCTCATTGAGCCCGGCTGCAACTGCACCGGTTTTGAAATCGCCTCCAGCCGCCTCCGCGGCCAGCCCGCCCATCACCGCATGCAGTGCAACTTTGCCGGCGCCTCCCGGCTGAAGATCGAAGCGACTACCCAAATCGCCAACCAGATTGAACCCTGCAGCTGCGAATGTACTGGCGAGGCTGCTTCGCAGAGCATCACCCAACGCGCTGTCACCACCGAGGGCGCGGTCCAGCACGGTCGAAGTACCATTCTGAAGCAGCTGGTTGCCTGCAAAGCGACCAATGCCGTCCCAAGTGGAAAGCCCTCCCGCCGGCAATACGGCGCCACTATTAGGCAGCGCGCTTGAAGTTCCCGTTTCGGTCGCTGTCCAGTCATCGAACACGCCGGTAGTCAAACCTGCGGTGAGCCCCGTAACCACATAGCCGCGAAGCGCATCAGTGGACGTGACATCCTTAAGCACCAGGCTCAAGTTGCCACGATTGTTGATCGCGCTGATGGTCGCTCCACTTGCCGCACTGGCGGCGATCGAGGAAAGCGCCACATTCGCCCATCCTGCCGCAACGGTCGAACCCGCTGCCGCGCCGCCGGCTACGGCACTGGCCGTCGCTGTTCCACTTGCCGCCATGGCCGTCCCGGATCCAGCAGTCGCACCAGCCGCAGAACCCAAGGCAGCGCTGGCTGCGCCTGCAGTAAGGTAAGTGATGATGATCGCAACGACCAACTGTGCCGCAACACCCATACCCGACTGGCTGTACTTGAAGGAATCGTGCACCTCCTTGACTTGCCGCCAATCAACATCACCTCGAGCGTCGGCCTCCTTGAGCCAAGCCAGCTGAGGGTCTTGCTGGACCATCAGATCGATGGTCTCGCTCACGCTCTTCTGATCGACCTGCCTGATATCGATCTTCAAGCCATCGGCGGCCTTGATCAGCACGTCACCACTGGCCAGCAACTGGCTCTGACGCAGTGTCTCATCGGTGTTGCCTTTGCCTTTGGCGCTGTTCCAGACAAGACTGGTCTTGCTCTTGACGTGACTCTCCTGATGCAAGTCCTTGACCGCTTCAAAAATCACTGCGCCGCCACTGTCGATGATCAGGTCTGCGCCGCTGTCGAGCTTGGCCGCCTGGTACAACTGGTCACCACCGCTGACCAGCATCAGGTCGCCACCTGTGCTGATCGCACTGCCGACGCTGGTGACCTGGGTGACTTCATCGCGCTTGGTATACTTGCTGCCGAAGCTGCCCTTCTTTTTCTTGTCGTACAGCGAGTAGTCCAAATCCTCCGCCGCCAGCAAGGCAAGTTGGCCGCCGGCCACCAGGTAGGCTTCGTCGCCGGCACTGATGCGGCTGGCACTCAGGGCCAGGTCCTGGCCGGCGCTGATGGAGACATCGGCACCGGCTGTCAGCACGGTGGACACCTGGCTGACATGGTCTTCCTGGGTCTTGAGCTTCTTGGAGGTGTACGCCGAATGGGTCTCGTCTGCCGCCGACATCAAGGTCACGTCACCAGCGGCGCTGATATCGATGGCGCGCTGTGCCTCGATCTGGCTGGCCACCGCAGTGAGGTCGCGCCCTGCCACGGCAGTGAAATCGCGCCCGGCACTGACGCTGGAGCCGTTCTGCGTCACCGACTGGGTGGTGGTGCGCCCATAGGCGGCGCTGTCGATGGACTCGGCGGAACCCAGCAGGATGTCGCGACCGGCCTCGATCGAGGTGTCGCGCCCGCTCTGCAGTACCCCGCCGGCGCTGACGAAATCTCGTCCAGCGTTGATGCTCAGGTCGTTGGCGGCCTCGATGCGCGCGGCGCTGTCGACGTAATCGGTACGCATCTGCAGGCGAGCAGCGTCGGTGACCTGGCTGGTTACCGAACGCTCATTGATTACGTCTCCCTTCAGGGTGGTCATGCTGATGTCGCGACCGGAAATGATGCCACCGGCCTTGTTGACGATGTCGTTGCCGGCCAGCAGGTCGACCCGGTTGCCCGCCTGGATCAGGCCACTGTTGATGATGTCGTTGCCGGCCGCGGCCGACAGGTTGTTGCTGGCGCGCAGGGTGCCAACGTTGAGCAGGTCCTGCCCGGCCACCAGGTTGACGTCATTGCCTGCCACCAAGGCGCCATTGGGCGCCAGGCGGTTGTTGGCATTGGCCATGTACAGCACCGGTACCAGCACCTTCTCGCCGTTGACCGTGACCTCTTCCAGCCAGACGATGTCGTGGGTCAGCGCCGCCACCTGCTCCGAGGTCAGGCCCACGCCCACCGCCAAATTCAGCTGCTGCTTGCTGGCGATGGCGTTGTCCATCAGGTACTTGAACATCTGCTCGTCGCTGGTCTGGCCGGCCAGGAAGCGCTGCCCGGTGGCGGCCACCACGGCTTGCTGCAGCAAACGCTGCTCATAGAAGCCATCGCCCAGCCGCTTGGCGCTTTCGTCAGGGTTGTAGCCCAGGCCGGCCAGCAGGTAGTCGGAGCTCATGAACTGCTTCAGGTCGGTGAGCAAGGGGCTGGTTTCGACCAGGTACTTGTGCGGCTGGGACGCGACAGTGCGGTCCGGCAGGCCGGTCACCCGGTCGATGTTCTGCCCGGCCGCTGCCGTCGGTTGCGCGCTTCCTGGCGAGGCGACGGTCGAGCGGCCGTCGGCACTCGGCGTGCCGGGGCGATCGGCCGCCGAAACCACGGCCTGGCTGGCCGGCGACAAGGGGGCGACGGTGGCCACCTGTGCAGGTTGCGCGGCGGCCACATCGGTCAGCCCGTCACGGGCCTGCGGCGCCAGGTCGGTGCGGCCAGCGGACTGGCCGGCCACTGTAGTGTCGCGGCTGCCGGAAGCCAGCCCCGGCACGTTCGCCGGGCCTGCCGAACTGCCCGGCGTAGTGACGCCAACCTGGGTGTCGCGGTTCGTCTCGATGCCGGCAAGGTCGACAGACTGCCCGGTGGCGCTGAGCGAGCCGGCGGCATCGCCGGAAGGCGTCTGGCTGCCGATGCCATCGCTGCGGGTGACATCACCGGCCTGGCTACGGCCCGACTGCCAGCTGCCGTTGTTGACGCTGCCAACCGCAGACACATCGACCGCACTCGCGGTGGCGCCCAACGTGCCGGCTTCGCGCGCAGCGACCGAGAGTTGCTGCGTGCTGGCCCAGAGCTGGGCGTTGTCGCCCACCTGCAAGGTGCGCCCGGTCGTGCCCGGCAGCGCCAGCTCGCGTTGCGCCAGGTCAATGCTGGCAGCACCTAGGGTCCAGTTGCCGGCGCCGCTGCCAGCTTGGCTGGCCTGGCCTGCGCTGGCTGCCTGGTCGCTCAGGCGGAACAGGCCGTTGGGGTTGGTCGGCAGGCTGAAGCCCGGCAGGCTCAACGGGTTGATCTGCTGTTGGGCGAGGTTGGGCGGCAACTGCCGGTTCAGCACGATCACCGGCGCCATGCCGGTGCCCGTGGCACCGGTATTCAGGCCCCTTGCAGCCCCAGTGGCCGCTTGGCTGTAGGCCCGCTCGACGCCGTTGGAAATGTTGCTGGACGCGGTGATGGCAATCGCGCCACCGGCCTGAACAACTGAAGGCAGGTAGTTGGAACCGGCATTTTCCACGCGTTGCGTGAGGAACGGCGTTGCAGCCTGAATGGCCGCCGGAGCGCTGCTGGGCTGCCCACTTCCGTAGTTGGCCGGGAAAATGAATTCGGCGTACTTGTATTTACCGCTGCCGCCTTTCGATTGGGTGGTGTCAAGCCTGAAGCTGGCGAAATTCACCCAAGAGATCGTGTTGCCACTACCGACGGAGCGGGTCCCGCCGTTGATCGCTGCCATCGATTCGTTGCCCGCTGCGTTCCAGAAGCGGATACCCCCTGTGTAGCCGGCGTCGTTATCGGCGTTGTACTGGGCGATAAGCTTCCACAACCCCTCGCCGGGCTTGCCAACGTCGATGTACTTCAGCTCCGAGTAGCCGTTCAGCGATGTCCCGGTATTGGCAAACGAGCCGGTATTGATGGTGATATTACCGGCGGCGGAAACCGTGGAGTTGGAGTTGGCGAACGCATCGCTGGCCACGCTCAGGTTACGTCCCGACACCAGGCTTGCCTGTTGCTCGACCGCCCCCAAGGCCTCATAGGTGTAGGTCTGCCCCCAGACCAGGTGCGAGCTCGGCGAAATCTGTACGCTGCCGTCCATGTAGCTGGAACAGCTGTAGCAGCGCACGCCGATGTAACCGGACTGCACCGTCGGGGTCAGGCTGAAGTCGACGCGCTTGTTGCTGACGGTGCTGGCCGCGATGGTGAAATCGCCAACGCTTTCCATCGTCCCGGAGATGTTTTCCAGCAGGGCCGAACGATTGCCTTGGGCATCCCGGGCAACCCGGATCGCACCCAGGCTGTATATATCGCCCTGGCGGTTGGTCAGGCTCTGGGCGTACAGCGCCATGTCCGTGCCGCTGTAGATGAAACCGCCTTGGTTCAACACGTTGCCGGAGGTCAGGGTCAGGGCCTGGGCGCTGCCCAGCGAACCGTAGTTGGTGATGCCGCCAGCCTGGACCGCGAGGCTCGACGCCGACGTCAGGCGCCCGGCATTGCTCAGCAAGCCGCCGACGTTGAGCGTGCCGTCGCCACCGGAGGCGACGCTGGCGCTGTTGCCCATGGTCAGCTGGCCGAGGGTGAAGTTCATGGCTCCAAGGCTGCTGACACGCCCGCTGGCATTCAGGCTGCCGGCGAGGCTCAGGTCGAGCCCGCCATCACTGGCGATCAACCCTGCCGTGCTCCAGTTGTTGCCGCTGCCGCTGAAACGTTCCGAGGCCAGTAGTTGCCCACCGGCCGTCTGGTTCAGTTCGCCGACGTTGACGGTCAGGCGCCCGGCCTGGATCACACTGCTGTTGGTCCAGCTGGCCGCTGTCAGGGTCAGCCCGCCACGGGTGACCAGGGTGCCGCCGCTGTTGGTGATGTTTGCCGTGGAAATGTCGAAGGTGCCGGTGCCGCCATGCAGCACAGTGCCATCGAGGTTGCTCAGGCCACTGGTGTTGAGGGTCAGGTCGGTGTTGGCCACCTCTACCCTGCCGCTGCGGTTGTCGAAGCCACCGCCAATCTGGAACTCGCTCTTGCCGGCCGTGCCCAGGGCGCGCAGCTGGCCACCCTGGTTGTCCACGGCGGCCGCTGACACCAGCAATTGCGTGTCGCTTTCGATAACGCCCGAGCGATTGGCCAGCATGTTGCCGAGCGCCAGTTCCACGCGGTTGCCTGCCAGCTGCCCGGCACTGTTGTCCAGGCTGCTGGCATCGACCCGCACCAGGCCTTTGGCATACAGACCACCGCCCGCATTGACCAGGGCCGCGCTGCGGATACGTGCATCGCCCGACTGGGCGGCAACCCGGCCGCCACTGTTGTCAACGCTGCCGGCCACCAGCAACAGTTGCTGGCCCTGCACTACACCGCCGTTGCCGGCGAGGTCGCGCCGGTTGTCGAGCAGGCCGCTGACGTTGACGTCCAGCAACCCGGCGACGCTGGCCAGGATGCCACCCTGGTTACCCAGGCTGCCGGCCCGCTGCACCACCAGGTTGCCGCCCTGGGCCAGCAGCTTGCCGCCGCGGTTCTCCAGCGCCCCGGCGATGTCCAGCAGCACGCTGCTGCGCCCCTGCACTTCGCCCTGCTGGTTGAGCAGTTCGCCCGCCTGCAACGCGACATCGGCGTTTTCGCTGTAGATCAGCCCCTGGTTGTCATTGCGCAGGGTCGATGCGACATTGACCTTGACCTGCTCCTTGGCCGCCAAGGTACCCAACTGGCCGTTGTCGAAGCTGCCGGCATTGAGCTCCAGCCCGCTGCGGCTGACGATCTTGCCAGCATGGTTGAGCACCTGTCGGGCCTGCACCAGTTGCAGCTCCTCAGCGCTGACCAAGGTGCCGCCGCTGTTGTCGAGGTTGCCACGCAGGTCGAGCAGCAGGCTGCCATTACCGGCAATGCGGCCACCACGGTTGTCCAGGTCACTGCCATTGATGCTCAACAGTTGCTGGGCATCGATGCTCCCCCCCAGGTTGGCCAGGGTGGCCGTGTCCAGCTGCAAGGCCGCGCCGCTGGACAGCACACCGCCGCTGTTGTCGAGGCTGGCCGCGTCGACGTCCATGCGCCCCTGGCTTACCAGGGCACCGTCCCCACCATTGAGCAAGGCACCGGTGAGTTGTACGTCCAAGGCACCCTGGCGGCTGGACAGGGTGCCGAGGTTGCGGTTGTCGAGGCTGCCGCCTTTGAGGCTCAGTCCCTGCCAACCGGACAGCAGGCCGCCCTGGTTGCTGACGCTGGCGGCGGAAAGCACCAGCTGCCGTGCGCCAATCAGTTTGCCGCTGTCGTTTACCAGGCTACCGGCGGTCAGCGCCAGGTCCTGTGTGGCAGAGACCTCGCCCCCGCTGTTGTCGACACTGTCGGCGTTGATGCTCACACCCGCCTGGCTGTTGATCAGGCCGGCCGCGCGGTTGTTCACAGCGCGCGACGTCAGCGACAGGCCTTGGCCCGCGAGTAGCGCCCCGCCCTGGTTGGTCAGCCTGTCACTGCTCAGGGTCAGCTGGCCTGCCGCGCTGATCAGCCCCTGCTGACCATTGTCGAGCAGGCCACTGCTGCCCAGCTGCAAGTCGCTGCGGCTGTTGAAGGTGCCCCCACGGTTGTCCACCGCGCCTGCGCTGACGCCCAGGCTGGCGGCGCCGATCAGGCCCTTGAGGTTGCTCAGGGTCTGGGCGATGACCAGGTTCAGGCCCTGGCTGGCGAGTACACGGCCGCCGTCGTTGTCCAGGCTACGGGCAGCGAGGGTGTAGGCCTGGGCGCTGGAGATTTCACCGGCGCGGTTGCTGACATCAGCCAGGTTGCTCAGCCGCAACGGGCCGGCACTGTTGATCAGGCCACCCTGGTTGTCCAGCTTGCCGCCCTGGAGGTCGAGGCTGAGGCTGGTATTGCCCGACAGTTTGCCACCTTGCTGATCGAGCCCGGTGACAGTGGCGGTCAGCGCGCCGAGGCTGCCGATGTTGCCACCGTTGATCACCTGCCCGGCATCAAGGTCGAGGGCCTGCGCGCTGTTGAGCCTGCCGCCCCGGTTGCTCATGGCACCGGTCTGCACACTGACCGCACCCTTGGCACTGATGCTGCCCTGGTCGTTGACCAGGCTGGCGCTGCGCAGGTGCAGTCGAGCATCGGTGAGCAGTTCGCCATCGCTGTTGTCGAGCGTTTTGGCCACGGTCAGGGTCAGGTCGTCGGCACTGCCCAGGTTGCCACCTTGGTTATCGAGGCTGTTAGCGCTGACCACCAGCGTCGACTCACTGCTCAGCATGCCCTGCCGGTTGCTCAGTTCGCCGCTGAAATTCAGCACCAGTGGCCGCTGCGAGAAGATCGCCCCGCCGCTGTTGTCCATGCTGGCACCGCTCAGCTCCACGGCTTGCCCATGCAGTTGGCCACGGGTACGGTTGAGCACCTGCTGCACCGCCAGTGTCAGCTTGCCGCCTGCGAACAGAACACCGTCATCACTGTTGTCCAGAGAAAGCCCGGTGAGAGTGAGGTCGCTGTTGCTGGTCAGCTCGCCTGCGCGGTTGTCCAGGTTGTCGATAGTCAGGTCCAGCGCCTGGGTCGCGCCAAGCAAACCAGAGCGGTTGTCCACCCGGGTGGCGGTGACGCTGACGCGATCGGTGCCTATCAGCTGGCCGCCCTGGTTATCAAAGGTGCCGGTCTTCAGTTCGACCAGCGCCTTGCCGGCAATCTGGCCTTGGCCATTGTCGAGGTTGTCGCTGCCCAGCGTGAGCACATCGTCGGCAATCAGGGTGCCGCGGCGGTTGAGCAACGACTCGCCAGCATGAACCGCAAGCGAGCCACGGGCGCTTATCAGCCCGTCGCTGTTGTCCAGGCGCTGGCTGTCCAGCGCCAGTTGCGTCCCGCTGATGCGACCGTTGCGATTACCCAGCACCTGGTCGACGCGCAAGACCAGGCGCTGGTTGCTGACCAGCTTGCCATCACTGTTGTCGAAGCTATGGGCAGCAAGGTCGATCGCGCCCTGACTGGAAATTTCGCCCCTCTGGTTGAGCACCGTGCCGAGGTTCTTGAGGGCCAGGCTCGGGGCATTGATCAAGCCACCGTTGACCAGCGCGCCCCGGTTCAGGTCCAGGGTCAGTTGACGGTTGCTGAACAGCTCGCCTTGGTCTTGGACCAGGCCAGTGACGCTGGCGTCGAGCACGCCATTGCTGGCGATACGTCCGCCATTGCTGACCTGGCCGGCGTTCAGGGTCAGGTCTGCGCTGCTGATGAGACGGCCGCCCTGGTTGTTATCCAGGCGTCCGGTAACCACGGTGGTATTGCCTTGGCCCTTGATTAGACCCTGCTCGCTGTTGTCCAGGCTGGCGCTGGTGAGGCTGAGGCCCTGACCGCTCTCCACCACGCCGCCCTGGTTGAGTACTCCGGCCGCGCCGTTCACCAGCAGCAGGCCGGCACTGGAAATACTCCCGGCGCGGTTATCCAGCAGTTGGCCGTCGAGACTCAGGGAGCCCTCACTGCCGAGGCGCCCTTGGCGGTTGTCGAGGCCGCCGTCAAGCGTTCCTGCCCCTTGCGCCGCAAGGCGAACCTGCAACGACTGCTGCGCGGCGAGAGTACCCAAAGCGTTGTCCAGTCGGGCAGCGGCCAGGTTGATGTCGCGGGCGAACACCAGGCCACGGGCCTGGTTGACCAGCCGAGCCACGGTCATTTCCAGCGAAGTGCCTGCCAGCAGCTTGCCCGCACTGTTGTCCAGCTGCGCGGCGCCGAGCGTGACCTGCTGCTGGCTGGAGATTTCCCCGCCCTGGTTGTTTACCGACTGCACCTGCAGGCGCAGTGCCTTGCGGCTGCCGACCAAGCCACCCGCGCTGTTGTCCAGCTGGTCGCCGGTCAGGCTCAGTTCGCCCTCGGCCACCAGCTCGCCGCCCTGCTGCTCAAGCAGGCCAATGCTCGCCAACAGATCGCCCTGGCTGGCGATACGCCCCTTGCCGTTGCCGACCGAATCGGCTGTGAGCCTCAACCCACCGTTGGTGCTGACCAAGCCGCCCTGGTTGAGCAGCTCACCGATATCGAGCTCCAGCGCCTGTACGCCGCTGAGCAGGCCTTCGCGGTTGTCCAGCTGCGCCAGGTGCAGCTGCATGCCCTGGTTGGCGCGCACGACCCCACCACGGTTGTCCAGCGACGTACCACTGAAGGTCAGGGCGTTCTGCCCGGCCAGCCGGCCGCCACGGTTGTCGAGGCGCTCGACCTGCAGCGCCATGGCGCCTTTGCTGAGTATGCTGCCGCCGTTCCGGTTATCCAGCAGGCCTGCGACGCTCAGCCCAAGGCTGCCGTCGCTGACCAGGCTGCCATTGCCACTGTTGTCCAGGTTGCCGGCAGTGACCTGCAGCTCGCGCCCGGCGCCCAAGGTACCGCCCTGGTTGGACAGTGCGCCGCCCACCTGCAGGTCGAGGGCAACATCACCCATGACCTGGCCCCGGTCGTTGCTCAGGGACTGGGCTGCGACTTTGTTGACTCCAGCGGCGGAGACTTCGCCGGCCGCGTTGAGCAAGGCGCCAGTGATCGCCAGATCGAGGTTGGCGCCACTGCTGAACAGGCCATTGCTGTTGTCCAGGCTGGCGGCCTTGGCCGTCAGGCCGTTGGCGGTGATCTGACCGTCGGCGTTGAGCAATGCCTGACGGATGTCCAGATCGATGGCCTGGTCGCTGAGCAGGCCGCCATCACTGTTGTCGAGGCTGTCGGCCAGCAGGCCGAAGGCCTGCTCGCTGGAGATCTCGCCGCCCCGGTTGACGACTGTGGACAGGTTGCGCAGCACCAGTGCCCCCGGTGCGTTGATCAGGCCTCCACTGTTGTTCAGCAAGCCCTGATTCAGGTCCAGAGTCAGGGCGCTGTTGCTGTACAGCTCGCCGCCACCGCGTTGGTCCAGGCCGCGCAACGAGGCCGTGAGTGCCTTGACGCTGGCAATCGTGCCGCCCAGGTTGTCTACCTGCCCGGCATTCAGGTCGAGTTGGTCGAGGCTGATGAGGCGCCCAGCCTGGTTGTTGAAAGCCCCAGTACCTAACGTCATCGAACCATTGGCGGCGATGCGCCCGGCCGCGTTGTCGAGGCTGAGGCTGGAAAGCGCCAAGGCACCGGCAGCAAGCAGCTCGCCCCCCTGGTTGCCGATGCCCTGCGCCGTGGAGAGGCGCAGGTCGGCATCGCTGCGAATCGCGCCCTGGCGGTTGTTCAGTTGCCCGCTCCCACCCCCCCCCTTCAGCAGCAGTGAAACGCCAGTCTTGCCATACAGGCTGCCTTGGGCACTGTTGTCCATCTGCCCGGCAATGATGGCCACGGCGCGCTGGCCGGAGATGATGCCCTTGGCCTGGTTGTCCAGGCGCGACAGGGTCAGCTGCAGGGTGCCATTGGCGACAACCTGGCCGGCGCTACTGTTGTCCAGGGACTCGCCGTTGATGTCCAGGTCCGCAACACTGGCAATCTGGCCCGCGCGGTTGTCGAGCCGCTCGACCGCGAGTGTCATGCCGTTGCCGGCATTGAGCAGGCCGGCCTGACGGTTGTCCAGCGCGTGGCTCTGCACTCGCAGTTGCCCGGTCGCGACCACGTTGCCAGTGCGGTTGTCGAACTGGCGAGCATCGACTGCGATGTCATGCTTGCCGGTGATTCGCCCGGCAGCGGTGTTGAACAAGCTGTCGGCGCGCAGTTGCAGGGCCCCGACGGCACCCAGCACGCCCCCCAGGTTCAGCAGCTGACCGCTAACGGCCAGCGCCATCGTGCCATCGCTGGCAACACGACCCTGGCCGTTATCGAAGCTGGCGGCCTCCAGGCTCAGCGCATTGGCAGCCAGCAACTGCCCATTGCGGTTGCTGACCGCACCGGTCTGGCGCAGGGCCAGGCGCGTGTCGGCTTGCACCAGCCCGGCGCTGTTGTTCAGCTCGGCACTGGTCAGCGCAACGCTGCTGCCAAGAACGCGCCCTTGCTGGTTGTTCAGCACGCCGTCGACGGCCAGGTCAAGACCCTCGCGGGCTTCCAGGCTACCTTCGCGGTTTACCAGGCTGCCCGCGTGAACATCCAGCGAAGCGGCCTTGATCTGCCCCAGGGTGTTGTCCAGAGCCTGGGTGATGCGCAGGATCAGGCCCTGCTCGCTGAGGACCTTGCCGCCGTTGAGCAGGTCGCTGGCGGCCAGTTCGAAAGCCTGGCCACTGGAAATTTCACCGCCCTGGTTGCTGACGCTGGCAAGCTGCTTCAGCAGCAACTGGCCTGGCGCGTTGATCAGCCCGCCCTGGTTGTTCAAGTAGCCATTGTTCAGGTCGAGGGTGACACCCGCCTGGCCGTAAAGCCGGCCACCGTCATGCTGGTCCAGGCTGGCGACCGAGGCCTCCAGCTGCCCGCTGCTGTGAATGCTGCCACCCAAGCTGTTGTCGGTGGCACCCGCATTGAGCAAAAGGTCACCCGCACTGTCGACCAGGCCGGCCTGGTTGAGCAGTTGAGCGCTGATGCATGCGGTCAGGCCGCTGTCACTGCTGAGTTTGCCTGCGCGGTTGTCCAGGCTGGCGGCGTTGAGTTCGGCCGCTTGCCTGGCGTACAGCGCCCCCTGGCGGTTGTCCACTGCGCCGAGGCTGTCGATGGTCAACTGACGGTCGCTCTGGACCAGGCCCTGCCGGTTATCCAGCGAACCGGCGCTGATCGTCGCCTCGCCGGCCAGCAACTGTCCGCCTTGGTTGTCGAGGGTACCTTCGGCATGTAGCGCGAGCGCGCCGCTGGTGCTGATGCTACCGCCCTGGTTGACCAAGGCACCCGCGCGGATATCCAGCTGGTCCGCCGAAACCAGGCCTTTGGTGTTTTCCAGCACACGGGCGATACGTAAGGTCAGACCCTGCTCGCTGAGCAGCTTGCCAGCGCCGTTGTCCAGTGCATCGGTAGCCAGGAGGAAGCCGAGGTTGCTGGAAATTTCGCCACCGCGGTTATCGACCGACGCGACATTGTTCAGCAGCAGGCGACCGGTTGCATTCAACCGCCCACCCTGGTTGTCCAGGCGCCCCTGGTTCAGGTCGAGGGTGAGTGCACCCTGGCTGAGCAACTGCCCGTCACCGTGCTGGTCAAGAGCGCCCAGCGTTGCATCGAGCCGTTCGCCACTGCTGACTCGGCCGCCACTGCTGTTGTCCAACACTCCGGCTTGCAGGTCGAGGCTGCGTTCGCCGCGCAGCGTGCCATTGGCGTTGCTCAGCGTGCCGTCAAGCACCAGGCCAAGATGATTGCCTGCGAACACCGCACCCTGCTGGTTATTCAGTTGCGCGCCACGCAGGGAAAGCTGGTCGCCGGCACTGATATGACCGGCCCCGTTGTGCACCTCTGCTGCGCTAGTGAGTTTCAGGTTACGGTCTGCCTGGATCCGACCGTTGCGGTTGTCCAACGTGCCAGCAGAAATCAGGCCTTCTCCGGCCTGCAGTTTGCCGTCGACGTTGTTCAGCGTACCCTCGACGGCCAGTGTCAGGTCATCGCGTATGTTCAGATTGCCTTGGCTGTTGTCGAGGCCACCCAGCTGCGCTTCCAGCCGCGCCGCAGAAACCAGCCCGGCCGCGTTGTCCATGGCCCTGGCGATACGCAGGGTCAGCAGTTGCTCGCCGAGCAGCTTGCCGCCGCGGTTGTCCAGGCTGCTGGCGTCCACGGTAAAAGCCTGGCGGCTGGAGATCTCGCCGCCCTGGTTATCGACGCTGTCCAGGTTGCGCAGCAGCAACTGCCCCGGAGCGTTGAGCAGGCCGCCCTGGTTGTTCAAGTGACCGTGATTCAAGTCCAGGATCAGGTCGTTCTGGCTGTAGAGCTGCCCGCCACCGGCCTGCATCAGCCCGCTGACGCTGGCCTGCACATTCTGAGCGTGCACACGCCCGGCGTTGCGGTTATCCAGTTGCGCGGCACGCAGTTGCAACGTGGCCCCGGCTGCCAGTTCGCCCTGCTGGTTGACAAGGTTGGCGCCGGTCAGTTGCAGGTTGGCACCGGCACTGAACAGGCCACTCTGGTTGAGCAAGTCACCTGCCAAGGTGGCCGTCAGGTCGCCACCGCTGGTGAGCTTGCCGGAGCGGTTATCCAACTCATTTGTAGTCAGCGCCACGTTTGCGCCGCTGGCCAGGATGCCGTTACGGTTATCGACACCTGCTGCATTCAACTGCAAACGGTCGATGGCCTGGATCCGGCCGCCCTGGTTGTCCAGCGGCCCCAGGTCGAGGCCGAGGTTTGCGCCCACCACCTCACCGCCACGGTTATCCAGCCCGCCTGAGGCTACCAGCCCCAGGTCACCCTCGCTCTTGAGCTTGCCAGAACGGTTGTCCAGTCGCTCGGCACGCAGTTCGAAACCGCGCACGCTGGAGATTTCGCCGCCCTGGTTGTCTACCGAGGCGAGGTTGAGCAGCTGCAGCGGGCCCGGTGCAGTGACGAGGCCGCCCTGGTTGTTCCAACTGCCGTGGTTGAGGTCCAGGCTGACACCGGCCTGGCCGTGCAGGCGGCCGGCACCGTTGTCCAGGCTGCCGACCGCGAGCCGCATGTCACCCTGCGCGGTCAGGTTACCGTCGTGGTTGTTCAGGGCACCACTGAAATGGGCATCCAGGCCTGCCTGGCTGCTGATCATGCCTTGCTGGTCGTTGAGCAGGCTGGCGGCATCAAGCCACAGGCCACTGGCGGCAATCAGGCCCGCGCTGTTGCTGAGGGTACGGGCAATGCTCAAGGTCAGGCCCTGGTCACTCAACAGTTTGCCTGCACCGTTGTCGAGGCTGCTTGCGCTGACGTTGAAGGCGCGCTGGCTGGCGATTTCACCCTGACGGTTATCGACGCCATCGAGGTTGCTCAGGGTCAGCTGCCCGCTGGCGTTGATCACGCCACTGCGGTTGTCCAACAGCCCGCGACGCAGGTCGAGGCTCAGGTCACCATCGCTGACCAGGCGCCCGCCGCCCTGCTGATCAAGGCTGCCGACGCTCGCCGTCAGGCGCTGTTTGCTGGTGAGCTGGCCACCGTTGCGGTTGTCGAGAAGGCCCGCGGCATACAGGTCGAGTGCTTGCCCGGCTGCCACCAGACCGGCGACGTTGTCCAGCGTTGCCACGTGCAGGGTGACTTGCCCCAGGCCCGACAATTCGCCATTGCGGTTGATCAGGCTGGTGCTGCTGACACTTAATGCACCGCTGCTGCCCAACAGCCCGCCCTGCCCGTTGAGCAGGCTCTGGCTGTTGACGCCAAGGTTGGAGCCAGCGAGCACACGCCCGTGGTTCTGGTTGTCCACCCGGGCGACCTCAAGCTGGGCATTGCGCCCGGCGCTCAGGGTACCCCCCTGGTTGGCCAGTTCGCTGGCCGTGACCACAACGTCCCGACTGGCGGCCAGGGTATGGCCACTGTTGTCCAACGACTGCGCACTAATGCGCACATCACCTTGGGTGTTGCGGCTGTTGTCGGCGTTGACCCCGGCTTCGATGACACCCTGGTTGAGCACCCGCCCCTTGCTGTCGAGGCTCACGCTGTCACGCGCGGCCAGATTACCCTGGTTGCGCAACTCGCCCTGGGCGCTGATGGCCAGGTCCTTGCCCGCGTACACGGTCCCCTGGGCATCGACACCCCGTGCCTTGGCAGCAAGCGAGCCGCCGGCGGACACCTGGCCGAGGTTCAACTGGCCATTGGCATCGATCTGGATGTCTCCCCCGGCAATCATGTCGCCGGCCAGCTTCACCCCCACGCCTGCCTCGGTGCCGACCAGGCGAATGGTATCGACGTACATACCGCCAAGGGCCGAGGAGTCGATCGCCAACTGCGGCACCGTGCTGCCATCGGCCGCCCGCGCGGTGGCCGTCAGCGTTTGGGCATCGACATCGTTGCGCCCGGCGACGATCGCCAATTTCTTCGCCTGGATCTGCGCATTGATCTGCGCTGCCCGGGTGATGATCTCGAACTGGTCGACATTGCTCGCATTGAGCCCCGCGCCCTGAATCGCGATGGCACCCTGATCGACCTGGTAACGGCGCAACTGGCCGTTCTCGATCACTGGCGTACCCGTGCTCAGGGTCACTTTCGGGGTATTGATGAAGCCGCAGCCATCGCAGCTGATGCCATGGGGGTTGGCCACGATGACGTGCGCGGCCTTGCCCGCCACTTCGGTGTAACCGCGCAGCTGGCTCGGATTGGCGCCGTTGACCTCATTGAGGATGATATCGGCGGCACGACCGGAGAAATTCGGGTTGCCGACGATGATGCCACCCAGTTGGGTGTTCTGCGTGCGATCCGTCGCGTTGTTGAGGATCAGCCCCTGCGCATCGACGTTGTAGTCCTTGAACTGGTTGTGCGACAGGCCGTTGCCATTGGGCGCGGCGATGTTGACGATCGGTACGCCATTGCCTGCCTGCGCCAGCCCCGTGCCTGGCGCGCTGACCGCAATACCTTCGGCCTGGGCCCACAGCGGCTGCCAGAACATGACGTTGGCCAGCAGCAAGGCCAGCGCACGCTTGGGCATGCCACAGAATGTGTCGCGTGCTTGCACGGCGGCAGAAGGCAGGCGAACCAGGAAGGCGAATTGGCGAACGTCCATGTAACGACCTCAGGTCAGCAGCGGCAGCGCTTACAGCAGCAGATCCAGCCGGAAGTAGATGGGTGACTCGCGCTCGGTGATGGCATCCGGGCGTTCGAGTGAATGGGCGAAGGTGACGCTGGCGGCCAGGTGCTGTCTGCGGGCGAACAGTTCCAGGGAATGGCTGGAGACTCGGCCGTGCTGGTCGCCACTGAAGCGGTCGTGGCGAATCACGCCCTGGTCGTAGCCGACGCTGGCGCCATACTCGGCGAGTAGCGGGCGCAGCCACTGAAGTTGCATCGGGCGGCTCCAGCGCAGGTCGTTGCGCCAGTAGCCACCGCTGTCCCCGGTCAGGAACTGGTCCTTGTAGCCTCGCACCGAAGACAACCCGCCCAGGCTCATGCGCTGCGGGCTGAACAGCGGATCCTCGCTGCGCTGCCCAGTGAACAGGCTGCTGAAGCTCAGGCGTTCGCCCCACAACGCAAACGGCTGCAGGTAGCTGAAGGTGAGGGTGTATTTGCGGTAGCGCGCGTCTGGATCGCCGGGGGTGTCTGTCTGCCGGGGCTGGGCACCGAAGGCACCGATGCCTTGCTGCATCCCCAGGTCGAGGTTGACGAACGCAGTGCCGATACGCCGACCATGGTTGATGCCGAACTGCGCTTCGCTGAGCCGGTTGCTGCTGTTCTTCAGGCGGCTGTCTTCGATGTAGTTGTTCGAACGCAGGTAGGCCAAACCGGTATTCAATGCGGTCTTCGAAACGCTGTCACGGTAGATCACCCGCTCGGCGCGAAACTGGTGGTTCTGGGTATCACCGGTCTGTTTGAAGGCGAAGTTGTTGGCCACGGCCTGGGAGCGGTAGGCGCTCTGGCTGTAGGCATAGTTGAAGTTCCACCAGCCCCAGGGCAGGTTGTAGTTGAGCATCTCGCTATGGGAGGTGTGCTGATGGTCGCTGACAGCGTCATGGCCGCCACGGACCAGCAACTGGTCGGCCAAGCCCAGCGGGCTGTCCCATTCCAGGCCATAACCCCATTGCTGTTCGCCGGTGGCGCGCTGCCCTTCGTTGTTACGTGACAGGCTGGCCCGCCAAGGTTTGGTCGGGGTGTTGCGCACATCAACGGTGCTGCCGCCTACGGTGTTGCCAGGCATCAGCTCCATCTTCGCCTGGTTGGACGGTAGGCGGTTGAGCTGATCGACCATCTGCTCGATATCCCGCAGGTTGAGCCGCTCACCGACCGTGCCAGGAAAGGTCATGGCCAGCTCACGCGCCGAGAGGCCGCTGTCATCGCCACTCTTGAGGCCTTCCAGGCGCCCTTCCACCACCTGTATTTCAAGGTGGCGGGTGGTCAGGTCCTGTTGCGGCAGGTAGGCACGGCTGGTGACCTGGCCAATAGCCAGGTAATGGTCGGTGATGGCCTTGAGCAAGGCATTGAGCTGCGACACGCCCAGGCATTGGCCAAGCCAGGGCTGCACCAGGCGCTCCCGCTCGGCTTTGGACAGACTGTCGGCACCCTTGATCTCGATGGTATCGACGGGGAAACAGCGTGTGTCAGCGGCCGTCGGCGCGGCTGGCTGTGTTGCTTGCTGGCCTGGCAGGTCGCGCAGTTCGTCCAGGCGGCGCTGCTGCTCTTGCAGCAAACGGTCCTGTCGATCACGAATCAGGTCCTGCTCGCCCGGGGTAGCTGCAAAGGTGGTTTGAGCTGCGCACAGCCCCAAGGCCATGAAGCACAACCTCATCACGAGGTGGTGAAACTGCATGTAACTTCCTTGTATATGTCATTTGGCCATCATTGGCGGGAAATCTTATTTAGATGGAAAAATGACGTCAAGAAAATTGCGCTCAACGGACGCGCCTGGGATGACACGTGTGATGGGTGCGTCGAGCATGCACGAAGATCTGAAGCGGACCGCGGCCTCCTGTAGGAGGCCGTGGTCGCGTATGACTGCTTTGTTTGTCGCAGTACCGCTATAACTGTCGAGAACCAGCGCTAAGGATCAGACCGCGAGTGCCGCCTCTTGGCGTTCGACGCCAATACCCTGCAATAGCGAGGCTACATCCTCGATCAACTGCCCGTCCTGCAGCAGTTCGAAATGGCCCCGGTCGCTGCTCAGGTGCCGCAGTGGCGTGCCGTAGTGCCCATCGATACTTGACCGCGCCGCCACTTCGCGCCCCGCCGCCCACCAGCAGGTGGGTTTCACTCGAGTGCCTGGCAATGCCTTCATGGCCATCGCTACTCGGTCCAGTTGCAGCGTGGTACGCACGAAAGCAACCCGCTCGGCGATGGCGAGATCGACCAACACTGGCGACGACAAGGTGCCAAGCACGGCCGCCATTGGCTCACCTAACAGCAGTCGCTCATCCTTGCCGGGGCCCTGCCAACCACAGCACAGTGCTCGGCTAGCGTCCGCATCGGCGCCCAGCGCCAGCAGCAGGCTCAACAAGCGCTCATCCCAGGGCTGCTGCTGGTCGGCCTGCGGCAAGTAGCTGTCCAGCAGCCCGACGAAGGCCACCGCCTGGCCCTGTGCCTCCAGCTCACGCGCCACCTGCAACGCCAAGGCGCCACCCAGCGACCAGCCGAGCAGGTAATAGGGCCCCTGTGGCTGCACGGCGCGGATGTAGTCGCAGTAGTCGACCGCCATCGACTCGACATCCCCGTCGACCCAGGCAGCATTGAACAACATGCGGCACTGGATGCCGTGCACCGCCCATTGCGGCTGCAGCCGCCTGGCCAACGGAAGGTAGTCGAACACCGAGCCATGCACGCCATGCAGGCAGAACAGCGGTGTGGCGCCCTGCTTCGGGGTGTTCAGCAATAGCATCGGGGGCTGGCTGGCAGCGCTTTGCAGGCGCCCGACCAACTCGCCGATACGCGGCGTGGTCATCAGATCGCGAAGGGTCATGGTGAACCCATCCAGCGCTGCCACCCGCACCCGGCGTACCAGTTCCATGGCCAGCAGCGAGTTGCCGCCCAGTTCGAAGAAGCTGTCATCAAGGCCGACCTCTTCCACATCCAGCAGCTCGCCCCAGAGCTTCGCCAGGCTCACCTCCAATGGCGTGACCGGCGCGCGGTAGTGTTCGGAACGGTCCAGCACGGGGGCTGGCAAGGCATGCCGATCGAGCTTGCCGTTGGGGTTCAATGGCATGGCTGGCAGCACCAGCAGGTGCGCGGGCACCATGTACTCCGGCAAGGCCTGGCGCAACCGGGCAAGCACCTGGCCACGCAGCGCGGCATCCCACTGCAGGCCCGGCGCCAGCACCAGGTAAGCCACCAGGCGCGAACCACGCCCTTCGCCTGCCACGGCGACCACCGCTTCACGCACTTCATCCATGGCCATCAGGCACGATTCCACTTCGCCCAGTTCGATGCGGAAACCGCGCACCTTGACCTGATGATCCACCCGGCCAAGGTACTCGACCACACCATCATGGCGCAGGCGCACCAGGTCGCCGGTACGGTAAAGGCGGCCACCTGTCGGGCCGAACGGGTCGGCGACGAAACGCTCGGCGGTCAGGCCCGGGCGCTGGTAGTAGCCGCGCCCCAACCCCTCACCGCCGATGTAGAGCTCGCCGGGCACGCCAGCTGGCAACAGCTGCAGGTCGCTGCCCAGCACATAGGCGGAACGCGCGCCGACGGGCGTGCCCACCGGCATGTACTGCGCATCGAACCCGCTGCCCAGGTGAACCGCCCACAGCAATGGCGTGATCACGGTCTCGGTCGGGCCATAGCCATTGATGATGCGCGGTGTGCGCAGCACCTGCTGGATCTGCTCGAAGGTGGCCCGGCTGGTGCCTTCGCCGCCCACGGTGTAAGAGCGAATGGGCAAGTCTGCACCCGCCTCGCCCAGATGCTCGGCCAGCTGCTGCAGGTAGCTGGGGGTGAAGCAGGTAATGGTGATGCCATGCTCGGCAATCTCGCGCGCGCTGCGCTCGACATCCCAGGCATCGTTGTCGCGCAGCATCAGCATCGAACCGGAAACCAGCGGCACCAGCCAGCGCTCATGGGCGCCGTCGAAGTTGATCGAGGCGAACTGCAGCTCGCGGTCTTCGGGGGTCATGCCATAGCGCTCGGCAATGGCCAGGCAGTGCATGGCCAGTGGGCCGTGGGTGACCGCCACGCCTTTCGGCCGGCCGGTGGAGCCGGAGGTGTAGATCAGATAGGCCAGGTTGCCCGCCGCCACCGGGTAATGGGCATCGTGCGCCGGGTAACCTTGCAGTTCGGCGCCATCCGCGCTGACCGGCAACACTGCGACAGCGGCAGGCAGTGGCAGCTCGGCCAGCAGATGGGGCTGGGCCAGCACCAGGGCAACGCCGCTGTCCTCGATCATGTAGCTCAACCGCTCGCGCGGGTGGGTCGGGTCCAGTGGCACGTAGGCGCCGCCGGCCTTGAGCACGGCCAGCAAGGCAACCAGCATTTCGACAGAGCGCTCGAGCGCTATGCCCACGCGCACCTCCGGGCCTACACCCGCCTCGTGCAGGCGCGCCGCCAGCCGGTTGGCCCACTGGTTGAGTTGCTGGTAATCGAGCTGCCTGCCCGCCACGACCAGCGCGGGGGCGTTGGGGCGCAGGTGGGCCTGTTGCTGTATCAGCCCGTGCACGGTACGCATTTCGGCGGCCATGCCCAGCCCAGGGTTCAAATCCTCCAGCTGCCAGTTGCGTTCAGCCTTGCTCAGCATGCACAGCTCGGCGAGCGGTTTGTCGTGCTCGGTGCTCATGCGCCACAACAGGTTCTGCCAATGGGCGAACATCTGCTGGGCGGTAGCGCCATCGAACAGGTCAGTGGCATAACTCAAGCTGGCACTGAGCTGACCGCCATGCTCCTGCGTGTCCAGTGCCAGGTCGAACTTGGCCCGCGAGGTCGGCGCGGGCAGCAGGGTCATCGACAAGCCGGCAAGCGCCGAAGCCCCCAGGTCATCGCCCATCACCTGGTGGTTGAACATGACCTGGAACAGCGGGTTGTGGCTGAGATCGCGATGCGCCACCAGGCTATCGACCAGCGCTTCGAAAGGCAGGTCCTGGTTGGCCTGGGCGGCGAGCAAGGTGGTGCGGGTGTCGTGCAGCAGCTGCGCGGTGGTCAGGCCATCTTCAAGCCGACCGCGCAATACCAGGGTGTTGACGAAGAAACCCGTCAGCGGCTCCACCTCTGGCCGGTTGCGCCCCGCCGACGGCATGCCCACGCAGACATCGTTCTGGCCGCTGTAACGGCGCAGCAGCAGCTGGAACGACGCCAGCAGCACAGTCGACAACGTGCAGCCGTGCGCTTGGGCCAGGGCGACCAGGCGCTGACGCAACGGCTCGTCCAGCGTGCCGGTCACCGCCTGGCCACGATGGCTGGGCACAGCTGGGCGTGGTCGATCGGTGGGCAGTTCCAGCACCGCAGGGGCATTGCTCAGTTGCTCCGTCCAATAGGCCAACTGCCGCGGCCCCTCGCCCGCTTCAAGCAGCTGGCGCTGCCAGGCGGCGAAATCGGCGTACTGAATGGCCAGCGCCGGGAGGTTGGCCTCGCGGCCTTCGCAGGCGGCCTGATAAAGCTGGATCAGTTCCCCGATCATCACCTGCATCGACCAGCCATCGGAGACGATGTGGTGCTGGGTGATTACCAGCACCCGGTCCGTCGCGCCGATTTCCAGCAACAGCACCCGCAGCAACGGGCCACGCTGAAGGTCGAAGGGCCGCACCACTTCGTGACTTACCGCCGCGGCGATGGCCTGGTCGTCGGCGCCTGGCAAGGCCACGTGCTCGATCGCCACCGGGGCTGCAGCGTGGATACGCTGCAGGGGTTCACCTTCGGCTGCCTCGAAGGTGGTGCGCAGCGGCTGGTGCCGCGCCACCAGCGCATCGAAACTCCTCTGCAGCGCGGCAAGGTCCAGTGGGCCTTCAAGGCGCAACGCTGCCGGCATGTTGTAGGCGGCACTCTGTGGGTCCAGCTGCCAGAGGAACCACTGGCGCTGCTGGGCATGGGAAAGGCGTGGCTCATCGCCTTCAGCCAGCGCGACGATGGGCAGGCGGCCCGGGTCGATGCCTTTTTCCAGCAGGCGCTTGAACAGGGCCACGCGCTTGTCATGGCCCAGCCCGCTGATCCGCTGGACCAGCTCATTGCCCTGTTGGGTCCCTTGCTTAAGCATCAAATGCCTCCAGTTCGTCCAACGCGTCAAAAATGGCGTCGTAGTCTTGTTCTGCCGGGCCCGCGTTGCGCGACACCAGGGCAGCCAGGGCGCCAAGGTCGTCGGCGAGGTAGGCATCCTGGATCGGCAATTCGACGGAAAACTCGGTCTTGATCCGGGAAACCAGGCGCACCATCAGCAACGAATGCCCACCCAGTTCGAAGAAATTGTCGTTAAGGCCAACCCGCTCGACCTTCAGCACCTCCTGCCAGATGGCAGCCAGGCGTTGCTCCAGCTCGCTCTGCGGCGCCAGGTACTCGCGCCGGGACTGGCCCAGCGCCGGTTTGGGCAGTGCCTTGCGGTCGAGCTTGCCGTTGGGCGACAGCGGCATGCGCTCGAGCAGCACCCACTGGCTTGGCACCATGTAGTCCGGCAGCACGGCAGCCAGGTGCGCCTTGATCGCCGCCAGGCTGTCGGCCTGCTCGGCCACCAGATACGCCACCAGCTGACCTTCGGCGGCCACTACCACGGCTTCGCGCACGGCATCCTGTTCCTGCAGGCGCGCTTCGATCTCGCCCAGTTCGATGCGCAGGCCGCGGATCTTCACCTGGTGGTCGATACGCCCGGCGTATTCGATCACGCCGTCCTCGCGCTGGCGCGCCAGGTCGCCGGTGCGGTACAGCCGCTGGCCAACAACGAACGGGCTGGTGACGAAACGCTCGGCAGTCAGCGACGGGCGGCGGTGGTAACCGCGGGCAAGGCCAATGCCACCCAGGTACAGCTCACCGGTCACGCCAGGGCTGACCGGGTTCAGCTCGCCGTCCAGCACGTAGGTCTGCAGGTTGGCGATCGGCTGGCCGATCGGGACGGCATCCTTGCCTTCTTCGACGCACGTCCAGTGGGTGACGTCGATGGCCGCTTCGGTCGGGCCGTACAGGTTGTACAGGCCGCTTTGCGGCAGCAGCGCCAGGGTCTGGCGTTGCAGCTCCACCGGCAGTGCTTCGCCGGAGCAGATGATCCGTCGCAGCGAGGTGCAGCGGGCGGCGTTTTCATCGCCGACGAAGGCCTGCAGCATCGACGGCACGAAGTGCAGCGTGCTGATCTGCTCGCGGGTGATCAGCTCGGCCAGGCGCGCCGGGTCGCGGTGGTCACCGGGCAGCGCCATGACCAGGCGTGCGCCTTCCATCAGTGGCCAGAAGAACTCCCACACCGACACATCGAAGCTGAACGGCGTCTTCTGCAGCACGCTGTCATTGGCGCTGAGCTGATAGGCCTCCTGCATCCAGGCCAGGCGATTGTGCAAGGCGACATGGCGGTTGCCGGCGCCTTTCGGTTTGCCCGTGGAGCCGGAGGTGTAGATGACGTAGGCGAGGTTTTCCGGGTGCAGTAGCACATCCGGGTTGTGCGCATCCTGAGCGTTCCAGGCCTCGGCCCGGTCCAGATCGAGCACGCTCAAGCCTTCGGGAATCGGCAGGCCATCGCGCAGGTGCGACTGGGTCAGCAGCAAGGCGATGCCGCTGTCCTCGAACATGTAGGCCAGGCGGTCCTGCGGGTAGTCCGGGTCCAGCGGCACATAGGCGCCGCCGGCCTTGAGGATCGCCAGCAGGCCGACCACCATTTCCACCGATCGCTCGGCGGCGATGCCGACCAGCACGTCCGGGCCCACGCCCATACCGCGCAGGTACTGCGCCAGGCGATTGGCCTCGGTATTGAGTTCGGCGTAGCTCAGCGTGCGTTCGGCGAAGGTCAGTGCCGGCGCCTGCGGCTGTTGGATGACTCGCTGTTCGAACAGCTGATGCACATACGGCGTACCTGAGTATTCGCGTGCTGTGGCGTTCCAGCTTTTCACTATCCGCGAATGAGCCGCCGCATCGACCAGCCCGAAGCTGCCCAGCAAGGCTTGCGGCGCGCTGGCAAAGCCTTGCAGCAGATGGCGCAGCTCGGCAGCAATTTGCTGCACCTGCTCATGGCCGAAGACCTGGCGCTGGTAGGCGAAGGTCAGTTGCATCTGTTCGCGTGCTTCGGCAATCAGGGTCAGCGGGTAGCCGCTGTATTCCTGATAATCCAGGCCGGAAAGACGCAACCCGGCACTGCTGTCCGACAGGCTCTGGGCCAGCGGGTAGTTCTCGAACACCAGCAGGCTGTCGAACAATGCCTCGCCATTGCGCCCGGCCGCCGCCTGGATGGCATACAGCGGTAGGTATTCATGCTCGCGCAGGCGCAGGTTGAGCGCCTGCACCTCACGCACCCAGTCGCCCACCGCCATCTGCCCTTGTGGCTCGGCGGCCACCGGCAGGGTGTTGATGAACAGGCCCAGTTGCTGCTCGATACCTGGCAATTCCGCCGGGCGCCCGGAGACGGTGGCACCGAAGCAAGGCCGACGTTGACCGGTGCGACGCTGCAACAGCAGCGCCCAGGCAGCCTGCAGCACGCTGTTGAGGGTGACCTGCTGTGCCTGCGCAAAGTGCTTCAGGGCCTGGCTCAGTGCCTCGCCCAGTTCCAGCACCACCGCGCCCTGCCCGGACTGGCTGGCATCGCGGGTAGCGCCAAGCAGCGACGGCCCGTCGAGGTCGAGCAGCTGGGCTTTCCAGAACGCATCGGCGCCAGCGCGGTCCTGCTGCTGCAGCCAGCCGAGGTAATCGCTGCGGGTGGCCTGCGTCAGCGCGGCAGGCTGCCCCGAGTAGGCCTGCATCACGGCGGCGAACAGCAACGAATTGCTCCAGCCGTCCATGAGAATGTGGTGGCTGCTGTAGATCAGGTGATGGCGCTGTGGCCCGGTGCGCACCAACACCAGGCGCAGCAGCGGCGCCTGGCCAAGGTCGAAGGCGCGTGCCTGCTCGGCCTGCGCCAGCGCTTCGAGGCGGGCGTCGATATCGGCCTCGCCTGCCCAGTCGAAGCGCTCGACTGGCAGCTCGACATGGCGCAATACCACCTGGCGTGGCGCTTCCAGGCCCTGTTCCCAGACAAACCCGGCGCGCAGCGACTCATGCTGGTCCAGCGCCAGCTGCCAGGCCTGGATGAAACGCTCAGGGTCGAGGTCGTCGAGGTTCAGGCGCAGGCGGTTGACGTAACTGCTGGCCTGGCCGTCGTACAGGCTGTGGAACAGCATGCATTCCTGCATCGGTGCCAGCGGGTAGATGTTCTCGACCTGGCGCAGGTCGACCGGCAGCGCATCCAGCTGCGCCTGGGTCAGGCCTGCCAGCGGGAAGTCGGCCGGGGTAGCCCCGCCGGCGTGGCTGTCGAGGCAATGCGCGACAAGCGCGGCCAGTTCACAGGCGTAGTCGTCGGCCAGCTTGGCGATCACCGGTTCGTCGAACATCGCCTGGCTGAAGGTGAAACCCAGCTCCAGTTCGCCGCCCAATACCTGACCATTGACGCTCAGCCAGTTGCCCAGTGGCGCGTCGGCAGCCAGGGTGGCGCCCACGCTTTCCATGGCGGGTGCGAACAGCCGGTCTTCACCGAAGCCCTGGTCGAACTGGCCGAGGTAGTTGAACGTCACCCGCGCTTGCGGCAACGCTTGCAGCGCCGCCTGTTGCGCCGGGCTGCCAAGGTAACGCAGCACGCCATGGCCGACGCCGCGCCCGGGCACGCCACGCAACTGCTCCTTGATGGCCTTGAGCGAGCCGGCCGGGTCGTCGGCCGGGGTCAGCGCCACCGGGAACAGGCTGGTGAACCAACCCACCGTGCGGCTCAGGTCCACGCCGTCGAACAGATCCTCACGGCCATGGCCTTCCAGCTGGACCAGCGCACTGCCCTGCCCGGTCCAACGGCACAGCACCCGTGCCAGGGCCGTGAGTAGCAGGTCGTTGACCTGTGTGCGATAGGCTGCCGGCGCCTGCTGCAGCAGGCCCTGGGTTATGTCGGCAGCCAGCCGGCAGCGTACGGTGCGTGCATCGCGTACCTGCAGGCTGACGTCGCGGCGTGCAGCCGGCAGGTCGCCGCTGTGCCCCGTGAGGGTCGCTTGCCAGTAAGCCAGCTCTGCCTCGCGGGCAGGCTCCTGGGCCCAGCCCACCAGGCGTTCGGCCCAGGCCTTGAATGCCGTGCTCTTCTCCGCCAGCGCGGGCGCGCGCCCGGCCAGCAGGGCAACGCAGGCCTGCTCCAGGTCCTCCAGCAGCACGCGCCAGGACACACCGTCGACCACCAGGTGATGAATTACCAGCAACAGGCGCTGCCCACCTTCGGCAAGGTCGCACAGCACTGCGCGCAGTAACGGCCCGTGAGCAAGCTCAAGGCTGCCCTGCGCCTCTTCTGCGATTGCCTGCAGTTGCTCAGCATCACTCGCCTGACGATGCCAAAGCAGTCCGCCTGGCACGCCCGCACGGTGCTCGGCACGCCAGCTGCCTTGCAGATTGCTGAAGGCCAGGCGCAGTGCGTCGTGCTGGTTGACCAGCAGCGTCAGGGCCTGCTCGACGATGTTCGCCGTCAACGCCTGGCGCGGTTGCAGCATGACTGCCTGGTTGTAATGCCCAGGCTGGTTCAGGGCCAGCTCGAAGAAGCGTGCCTGCACCGGCAGCAGCGGCATGCTGCCGCCGACCTGTGCAACAGCAGCGGGCTTGGCCACTGCAGCAGTCACCTTGGCAACCTGGGCCAGCTGGGCGATGGTCTGCTTCTCGAACAGCTGGCGCGGGCTGAGCTTGATCCCCTGGCGCTTGGCCCGGGCGATAATCTGCAGGCTGAGGATGGAGTCGCCACCGAGCTCGAAGAAGTTGTCTTCGACGCCGATATCTTCACGCTTGAGCACCGCTTGCCAGATGGCCAACAGCTGCTCCTCCAGCGCAGTGCTGGCGGCGACATGGCGCTTGAGTTGCACCTGCGGCTGCGGCAATGCGCGGCGGTCCAGCTTGCCGTTGGCGGTCAGCGGCAGGCGTTCCAGCAACACTAGATGAGCCGGTACCAGATAGTCCGGCAGCAACGCCTGCAACTGCTCGCGCAGGGCCTCGGCGCTCAGCGCGGGGTTGCCCGGCACGCACCAGCCGACCAGTTGCAACTGCGCCGGATCATCCCCTTGCGCAACCGCCAGCACCACGGCGTCATGCACCCCTGCCAGGCCACGCAGTACACGGCCGACTTCCCCTGGCTCGACACGATAACCGCGGATCTTCACCTGGTCGTCGGCACGACCGAGGAAGTGCAGCAAGCCTGCGTTGTCGCGATGTACACGGTCACCGCTGCGGTACAAGCGCGTGCCCGGCGCGCCAAACGGGTCGGGCACGAAACGTTCGGCGGTCAGCGCCGCCTGGCCGAGATAGCCTTGCGCCAGGCTGTCGCCGCCAATGTACAGTTCGCCAGCGACACGCGCGGGCAACACGTTGAGCACATCGTCCAGCACCCGCACGCTGGCACCCGGCAGCGCTGCGCCCAAGGGTATCGCGTGCGGCGCTTCACCTTGCAGCTCGTGGGTCAGCACACCGACCGTGGTTTCGCTGGGGCCGTAGTGGTTGATGAAGCGGCAGCCCGGCTTGAGCTCGCGCACTTTCTGGTACAGCGCGGGTGAGCAGGCCTCACCGCCGACGATCAAGGCATGCTCGGGCAGCACATCTGCCGCGTTGGCCGCCTGCAGCAGGCCATTGAGGTGGCTGGGGACGATCTTCAACACGCCAATGCGCTGCTCGCCCATGTAGGTAGCGAAGGCATCGGGATCAAAGCCCAGCGCCTCCGGCAGCACATGCAGGGTGCGCCCGGAGCACAGGGCGCCGAACAGCACCGTATGGCCAAGGTCGGCAGCAATGGTGGAAACCAGCGCCATGCTCACATCTGCGGCCAGGTCCAGACGTTGCAGCAGGCCATCGACATAGCTGGCCAACGCGCCATGGCTGACCACCACCCCCTTCGGTTGGCCGGTGGAGCCGGAGGTGTGGATCACATAAGCCGGTGCAGTTGCCAGTATCGCGGCGTGTGGCGCATTACCCGGCAACGAAGCCCAGCACTGCGGAGTGTAAGGTTGTACCTGGCAGCCTGAGGATGCCAAGGCCTCTTGGCGAGCCTCGGCAGAATCGCAAAGCAGCACCGACGCGCCGCTGCGCTCCAGCATGCCTTGCAGGCGTTCGGTCGGCGCCTTGATGTCCAGCGGCATGTAGACGCCGCCCGCCTTGAGAATGCCCAACAGGCACACCAGCCAGTCCAGCGAGCGCTCCATCAGCACCGCAACCGGCGCACCAGCGGCGACGCCCAGGTCGCGCAGGTGATGGGCCAGGCGATTGGCCTGGCTATCCAGTTCGGCATGGCCAAGCCCCTGCCCTGCACAGACCGCCGCAATGCCATCGGGCTGACGGCGCACCTGCTGCTCCCAGCGCTGCAGGACCAGGGCCGGTTGCGCACGCTGACTGGCCACCTCTGGGGCAGGCGCCTTGACCAGGGTATGCAGCGGCGCATCTGGTGCGGCCAGCAACGTCTCGAACAGCTCACGCAAGGCGCCGATGAAGCCTTCGATGGTGGTGCGCTGGTAGAGATCGCTGGCGTAAGTCATCTCGCCGTGCACAAGGCTGCCATCGTCGGTGACGTCCAGGGCGAGGTCGAAGTGGGTGCCTTCCTTGCGCAGCGGATATTCGCTGACTGCCAGCCCCGGCAGTTGCAGTGCGGTCTGCTTCTGCACGCCGACGTTCTGGTTGAACTTGGCCTGGAACAGCGGGTTGTGGCCAAGGCTGCGCTCCGGTGCGAGCACTTCCACCAATTGCTCGAACGGCAGCTCCTGATTGGCCTGGGCGGCGAAGGTTGCCTCGCGTACCTGCACCAGCAGTTCACCCAGCGACAGGCGCTCGTCGACCACGCAGCGCAGCACCTGGGTGTTGACGAAGAAACCGATCAGGCCTTCCACCTCTTCGCGCCCGCGGTTGGCGTTGGGCACACCGATGCGGATGTCACGCTGCCCGGAATGGCGCGAGAGGAACAGCGCGTAGCCGGTCAGCATCAGCATGAACAGGGTCACGCCCTGGGCCCGGGCAGTCTCGCGCAGGCGCTGCGACAGCGGCCCGCCGAAGTCGAACTTCAGGGTCTCGCCCTGGAGGCTCTGCACGGGCGGGCGCGGGAAGTCCGCAGCCACGTCGAGCAGGTGGTGTTCTTCACCCAACTGCTCGCGCCAGTGCTGCAACTGGCGCTCGCCCTCACCAGCCTCCAGCCAGCGGCGCTGCCACACGGCGTAGTCGGCATACTGCAGCGGCAGCGCCGGCAGGCTTTGGGGGCCAGCCTGGTAGCACTGGACGAACTCGCGGACCATCACGTCCATCGACCAGCCATCGGAAACGATGTGGTGCATGCACACCACCAGCACGTGTTCATCCTGGCCCAGGCGGAACAGGCTGGCGCGCAGCAGCGGGCCATTGAGCAGGTCGAACGGGCGAGCGACTTCGTCCTCTACCAGGCGCGCCAGCTCGACCTCGTCATCCGTGCCGAGGTCGATACGCTGCAGGGCCATAGGCGCCGCAGCCAGCACCCGTTGCAGCGGCTGTTCGCCGTCGACCTGGAACACCGTGCGCAGCGCTTCGTGGCGCTCGATCAGGGCGTCGAAGGCGCCCTGCAAACGGCTTGCGTCCAACGCGCCGCGCAGGCGCAGGCCGGCGGCCATGTTGTAGGCGGCGCTCTGCGGGTCGAGCTGCCAGAGGAACAGCAGCCGCTGCTGGGCGTAGGACAGCGGAATCGCCTCAAGGCCATGGCGGCTGACCGGGATCGGCAGCAGGCCGAAATCCTTGCCATCCTGGCGCAGCTTGGCGAGGAACTGACGGCGTTGTTCGAGCGGCAACCCGATGAACTTCTCGGCGATACGCAGCGTAGTGTTGCGGGTCATGCTCAAACCTCCTCCAGTGAATTCATGAACGCTTCCATGTCGGCCCAGTCCTCGTCAGCGGTGCCGCCGAGGGCCTGCAGCTCTTCAGCCAGGGCGGCCAGGTGCGGGCGCTCGAACAGGCTGCGCATGGGCAGCGCAACACTCAGTTCGGACTTGATCCGGGCGATGACCTGGGCCGCCAGCAGCGAGTGCCCGCCAAGGTCGAAGAAGCTGTCGTCGAGACCGACGCGGGGCACCTGCAGGACTTCCATCCAGATCGCCGCAAGCTGTTGCTCCTGCTCGCTGACCGGCGCGCGGAAGCTGGCCTGCAACTGGCTCGGGTCGGGCGCGGGCAAGGCCTTGCGGTCAAGCTTGCCGCTGGGGGTCAGTGGCAGGTTGTTCAGCAGCACCAGGTGCGAAGGGACCATGTAGTCCGGCAGCGTCGCGCGCAGGCCCTCGCGGATCGCCTGGCGCTGCGCTTCGTCACTGGCGCCATCGGCCTGGGTGACCACATAGGCCACCAGCTGCCGCCCGCCGGCCATGTCCAGGGCCAGCACCGCCGCCTCGCGCACACCTGGGCATTGCTGCAGGCGCATCTCGATTTCGCCAAGCTCGATACGGAAGCCGCGCACCTTCACCTGATGGTCGACTCGGCCGATGTATTCAATGGCACCGCTGGCATCGAAGCGGGCTCGGTCGCCGGTTCGGTACAGGCGCTCACCGGGCACCTCCGGGTCGGGCAGGAAGCGTTCGGCGCTGAGCGCGGGCTGGCCGTGATAACCGCGTGCCAGGCCGGGCCCACCGATGTACAGCTCGCCGATGGCACCCGCTGGCACAGGCTGCATCTCGCCGTCGAGAATGCACAGGCGCCGGCCGGCCAGGCCCTGGCCAATGGGGATGCCGCGCCAGGACACATCCTGCGATGCCAGCGCCGTGCAGTCATGGATGCTTGACACTACCGTGGCCTCGGTCGGGCCATAGGTGTTGAGCAAGCGCACCCCGCCAAGGCCGGCACGGCGCCACAGGTCGAGGCCATCGACTGCCATGGCTTCGCCGCCGACATGCACCTGGCGCAGTCCGGCAAACGACTGTGGAGTAGCGCGGGCGTAGTCCTGCACCAGCATGTGCCAGTAGGCCGCCGGCAGGTCGGCGACAGTGATGCCGTGCTGCTGCAGTGCCTGCAGGAAGCTGGCGCTGTCCCACAGGCGGCTGTCGCGCAGCACCACGCGGGCACCGACGCACAGCGGAGGGTAGAACTGCTCGACAAAGCCGTCGAAGCTGCAGGTGGCGAACTGCAGCACACGATCTTCCGCGGCCAGGCGCGAATAGTCAGTTGCCAGTTCGCAGAACTCGGCCAACGCGCCATGGCTGATGGCGACGCCTTTGGGGCGGCCGGTAGAGCCGGAGGTGTAGATCACATAGGCCAGGTTGCCTGGCTGCAGCGATACCGGTGGGGCATGCTCAGGTTGCTCGGCAAGCTCACCCTGCGCCTGATCCAGGCACACGACCTCGATGCCGTCAGCCTCTGGCAGCTGGCCGAGCAAGTTCGATTGCGTCAGCAGCAAACGCAGGCCGCTGTCGGCGAACACCTGGGCAATACGCTCGCCGGGTGCTTGCGGGTCCAGCGGCACATAAGCGCCGCCGGCCTTCAGTACCGCCAGCAGGGCAACCCCCATGTCCAGCGAACGCTCCAGCGCTACACCGACCAGGGTCTCTGGGCCGACACCCGACTGCATCAGGCGTTGGGCCAGGCGGTTGCTGCGGCGCTCCAGCTCGGCGTAGCTCAGGCTGGCGCCCTGCCCTTCGCCGGCCAGCACCAGGGCAACCGCCTCGGGCGTGCGCGCTGCCTGTGCCTGGAAGCGCTGATGGGCCAATGCCGATGCGTGCGGTGCGGGTGCACGCAGTGCCCAATGCTGCAATTGGCGAGACTCTGCAACATCGAGCATTTGCAGCTCGCCGATTCGGCATTGCGGGTCAGCGAGCACGCTGTGCAGCAGGTTGCGCCAATGGCCGGCCATGCGCTCGACGGTGGCGGCATCGAACAGGTCGGTGGCGTAGGTGAAGGCGGCCAGCAAACGTTCGCCTTCCTCGCGGGTTTCCAGCATCAGGTCACTGGCGGCGGCATGGCTGCGGGCACCGGCCACGCTCTGTTCGGCGTCAAGATGCGCCAGTTGCAGGCCGCAGCCCAGGCGCATGCCCTGGATGTCGGTGACCAGCGGCTGATGGTTGTACATGACCTGGAACAACGCGTTGTGGCTCTGACTGCGGCTGGGCTGCAGCGCCTCCAGCAGCGCATCGAACGGCAGCTCCTGGTGGGCTTGCGCGCCCAGGGCGGTCTGACGCAGGGCCTGCAACAGCTGCGCGAAGGTCTGGCGGCCGTCGAGCTGGCTGCGCAGTACCTGGGTATTGACGAAGAAGCCGATCAGCCTCTCGACCTCACCGCGGTTGCGGTTGGCAATCAGGCCGCCGACGCGGATATCGCCCTGCCCGCTGTAGCGGTACAGCAAGGTCTTGAAGGCCGCCAGCAGCACCACGAACAAGGTCACGCCCTGGCGCTGGGCCAGCGCCTTCAGGCCATTGCGCAGCTCGGCGTCGATGGCGAACTCCAGGCGCGCGCCGGCGTGGCTCGGCTGTGCCGGGCGTGGCCGGTCGGTGGGCAATTCCAGTGGCTCATGCTCCTCGCCCAGCTGCGCCCGCCAGTAGTCGAGCTGCCGCGCCTGCTCGCCGGCTTCCATCCAGCTGCGCTGCCACAGGGCGTAGTCGCGGTAGTGCACGGCCAGCGCCGGTAATTGGGCCTGGCCCCCAGCGCTGCGGGCGTCCAGGCAGCGCATGAACTCTTCGATGAGGATGTTCATCGACCAACCGTCGGCAATGATGTGATGCATGGTCAGCAGCAGCACATGCTCATCCGCCGCCAATTGCAGCAACGCTACCCGCAGCAGCGGGCCCTGCTGCAGGTCGAACGGCTGGCCTGCTTCGCGGGCGACTTCTTCCCGGGTGCGCTGCAGGCGCTGATCCGCACCCAGGGCGGTCAGGTCGACATGGCGAACCTGCACCTGCGCACCGTCACCGACACACTGCACGGCCTGCCCGTCGACTTCCTCAAAGGTGGTACGCAGGCACTCATGGCGCTGCACCAGATCGGCAAAGGCCAGGTCCAGCGCCTGATGATTCAGGCTGCCGAGCAGGCGCACGGCCCCTGGCAGGTTGTAGGCAGCGCTGCCCGGCTCCAACTGCCAGAGGAACCACATGCGCTGCTGGGCGTAGGAAAGCTGGTCGCGGCCGGCGACACCGCTGCAGTCGGGGATGGGGTAGCTGGTGAAATCGACCTGCTCGTCGCGCAGGGCGGCGAAGAAGACACGGCGTTTTTCCAGCGGCAGTTCAATGAAGCGGCGCGCCAGCTTCAGGGATTGATCGAGGGTGCTCATAGGTCGTCCGAACCGGTGATGGGAGCCGCCCTGGGCTCCGCGATACCTGTTGAACGAATGGTTCCGGCTTGCATTTAGGCGCTGTTGGCAAAACCTGTGGCGCCCGTTTGGCAACCGCGCGCCGGTGCGCCCGAAGACGTGCCGGCGGTCGCTGCACTGCTTGCGCGGCTCAGCCCGCGCCGTGCCCCTCGGCCATGGCCACGATGACCTTGCGCTTGCCGGTGAAGGTGCTGCGGGCGTGGGCGGCGAGCATGTTGTCGAGCATCAGCACATCGCCTTCCTGCCACGGGAAGGCGATGGTGCACTCCTCCAGCACGCCGCGCACTTCGTCGAGGATCGAGTCTTCGATGGCTGAACCGTCGCCGTAATAGACATTGCGTGGCAGGTCTTCCTCGTCGACGATTTCCAGCAGGCTCTCGCGCACTTCGGGCGGCAGGTTGGACACATGGAACAGGTGCGCCTGGTTGAACCACACATCCTCACCGGTACGTGGGTGGCGGGCCACTGCCTGGCAGATCTGGCGGGTGCGCAGTTCACCGTCATCCTTCCAGTCGCAGGTGATCGCATGGCGTTGGCAGTAGGCCTCCACCACCGCCGGGTCGTCGCTGTTGAATACCTGCTCCCAGGGCACGTCCAGGCCATTGCCGAAGTTGCGCACGTACATCAGCCCATGGCGATTGAAACGTTCGTGAATGCGCGGGTCGATGCGGCGGAACACTTCGCGGCTATCGGCGATTGGCGTTTCCCCTCCACTTTCGGCAGCGATCATGCTGTAGAACCAGATCTTCATCGGCCATTCGCGGGTGTAGGCCTGCTCGTTGTGCAGCGGGATCTTCTGGTGCGCAGGGTACTCGGTGGAGGTGTATACACCCTGGGTGACGTTGCTTCGCGGGGTAGAACCGAACTCGTAATTCAGCAACGGGTGGCCGAAGCCGCCGGCGAAACTGCGGAAGGCCTCGGCGCCGCCCACGTCGAAGCCGCGAAAAAGAATGCCACCGGCGTCGAGCAAGTGGCGGTCGACCAATTCGCGAATCGGCTCCAGCGCCTCGTTGAGGTCCAGGCCGGCGTGGGGCGCCTCGACCAGCAGGGGCAGGGTGCGCTGGCCGGGCAGCAGTGGCCGGGCAAGCAGTTCCAGTATGGCGCTCATGGCTTCCCCCTTACGGCGGCGGGCCGTAGCGGGCTGAGCAGCAATTGAATGGCAACAGGCAGCGCCTGGCTGGCCTTGAAGCAGGTGGCGGCATGCATCCTTCGACCCTCGATAAAATGACAGCAAGCTCCGGCTCGGGCGCGCAGCGCACGTCGGCCTTGTGCAGAGGAAACGAGGGGCAGAGGGAGGGATTTAGCGTAGATGGCGTCCCCGGCAGGAATCGAACCTGCACCAGAGTCTTAGGAGGACCCCGTTCTATCCATTAAACTACAGGGACTGAAACCCGTCGGCGATTTTACTGAGCTGAATGCAGCATTAGCGCGACGGCGAGCATGTTAACCAGCGCGCCACCGTTTGTCATGCCTGAATCGGGCTTTTTGCACGTAGGGTTTTTCTGGGAGCCATCAGGCAATCAACTTTTCCTGACGCAACAGTTCGATCAAAGCAGTAACCGCCGCAGCCAGATCACCTGAATTGTCGAGCGTGTGGACCGACGGCGCAGCCTCCAGCTGAAGCCGGGCATTGCGCGCCAGGCGCTGGTCGACTTGCTCCGGGGTTTCCCGCCCGCGGGCGAGCAAGCGTTCACGCAGCACCTCGGGTTGCACTTCGAGGCACACCGCCAGCAGATTCGGGTAACGCTCCCGCGCGACGGGCAGATAGGCCCGAGAGCCATTGACCAGCACCGAGCGCCCTTGCGCCAACCACTGATCCACCTGGGCCGGAATCCCGTACTCCAGGCCATTGGCCCGCCAGTGCATGGCGAATGCGCCCTCCTCGCGCAGTTGCGCGAAGCGTTCCGCGCTCACGCCGTGGGCCGCTTCACCCTTGGCCTCGGCCGAGCGAGTGATGACCCGACGGGCAATTTCTACCCCTGCGGCAGACAATTGCGCACGAGAAGCATTGATCAGGGAATCTTTTCCCGAACCCGATGGTCCTACCAGAAATATCAGGCGGCCTGAGGCTCCATCTCGGGCGCTTGCGTCATGTTGCATAGCCACTATGCTCTATGGAAGGAAACCCGCGCATTCTAGGTGTTTTCTGCAACCTTTGCTGCGTTTTACAGGTTTTTGACGGCAAAAGGCTGACGGTGCAGAGGGCTGGATAATGCAAAACTTTTCAAACCAGTGCTCATTTCTGATAATTGGTACTGGCAAAAAGCCTTTATCCGGCTCACTATTTGTCACAGAATTGACGCCAAGGAAACGGCGACCATGAGGCAAGATGACCATCCAAATTTCCATGACGGTTGAACATTTTGTCGTCGCCACGGTCGTACTTCCACTCCGTGCGGCCAATTTGAGAACCGCTTCCCCTGAACCAGTAAATCCGGTCAATTTATATGCGCCCAATGAAACAGGCTATTTATTCGAGCCGCACCGCTGACAAGTTCGTCGTCCGCCTGCCAGACGGGATGCGTGAGCGCATTGCCGAGGTAGCGCGCAACCATCACCGCAGCATGAACTCCGAGATCATCGCGCGCCTGGAGCAGAGCCTTATCCAGGAAGGCGCGCTGGGCGACGAGCTGAGCATGCGCCTGGACAGCCCGGAGCTGTCGCTGCACGAGCGTGAGCTCCTGCAACGTTTCCGCCAGCTGTCCCACCGCCAGCAGAATGCACTGGTGGCCCTCATCGCTCACGATGTGGAAATGGCCGCCGACGCCTCCTGAGGCCGGCAGCAAGCAGACACGAAAAAGCCAGCGTAAGCTGGCTTTTTTCGTTGTGTGTAGGAGCGGCCTTGCCGGGGCGCCGGACCGGTCGGAAAGGGCTGCAAAGCAGCCCCAGGATACTGCAGTGGATCACAGATCCTAGCGCAGCTTCGCAGCCCTTTCCGACCGGTCCGGCGCCCCGGCAAGGCCACTCCTACAAGAGGAAGAGCGTTGCCAAACCCAGGAAGATGAAGAAGCCGCCGCTGTCGGTCACGGCAGTGATCATCACGCTCGAGCCCATCGCCGGGTCGCGCCCCAGGCGCGTCAGTGTCATAGGGATGAGTACACCCATCAATGCCGCCAGCAACAGATTCAAGGTCATCGCCGCAGTCATTACCACGCCCAGCGACCAGCTGCCATAGAGCCAGAACGCTACCGCACCAATCACCCCACCCCAGATCAGGCCATTGAGCAGCCCTACCGCCAACTCCTTGCGCATCAGCCGGCTGGTATTGCCTGGCGATACCTGATCCAGCGCCATGGCACGGACAATCATGGTAATGGTCTGGTTACCCGAGTTGCCGCCAATACCGGCAACGATGGGCATCAGCGCAGCCAGCGCCACCAGCTTCTCGATCGAACCTTCGAACAGGCCGATCACCCGCGAGGCGACGAAGGCGGTAATCAGGTTGATCGCCAGCCACGCCCAGCGGTTGCGCAGCGAGCGCCAGACCGAGGCGAAGATATCTTCCTCCTCACGCAGACCCGCCATGTTGAGGACTTCGCTTTCGCTTTCCTCACGGATCAGGTCGACCATTTCGTCGATGGTCAGACGGCCGATCAGGCGATCACTCTTGTCCACCACGGGCGCCGACACCAGGTCATAACGTTCGAAGGCCTGAGCAGCGTCGTAGGCATCTTCCTCAGGGTGGAAAGACACGGGGTCGGTTGCCATGACCTCCGCCACTTTCTTCTCCGGATCGTTGACCAGCAGGCGCTTGATCGGCAGCACACCCTTGAGGATGCCCTCATAGTCGACCACAAACAGTTTGTCGGTATGGTTGGGCAGCTCTTTCAGACGGCGCAGGTAACGCAGTACCACTTCCAGGCTGACGTCTTCGCGGATGGTGACCATCTCGAAGTCCATCAGCGCACCGACCTGCTCCTCGTCGTAGCTCAGTGCCGAGCGCACACGCTCGCGCTGCTGGGCATCGAGGCTTTCCATCAGCTCGTGAACCACGTCACGCGGCAGCTCTGGCGCAAGGTCTGCCAGTTCGTCGGCGTCCATTTCCTTGGCCGCAGCCAGGATCTCGTGATCGTCCATGTCGGCGATCAGCGATTGACGAACAGAGTCGGAAACTTCGAGGAGGATGTCGCCATCGCGATCCGAGCGCACCAGCTGCCAGACCGTCAGGCGGTCCTGCAGGGGCAAGGCTTCGAGGATGTAGGCGATGTCTGCTGGGTGCAGGTCGTCGAGCTTGCGCTGCAACTCGACCAGATTCTGGCGGTGGACGAGGTTTTCCACCAGGTCATTGTGCTGACCTTCCTGACGATGAGTCAGGTCTTCTACCACGCGTTGGCGCTGCAACAGTTCGACCACCTGGGCCAGGCGATCCTGCAGGCTCTCTTGAGCTTTCTTTACTTCTACTTCAGTCATAGGCGAACTCCACTCCCAGCAGCGGAGCACGCCGGGAGAATCAATCAGTCAGATCTAGCTGTATGAATCTTGTTAGGGAGTAACTACTGGGTAAGTCCATGGTGGTTTTCCACAAGCCCCGGCGGGGCTGACGGGCGCAATCATACACTGCCTTAGCTGCCAGATCGCTTAAAATTTTGGCCAGAACAATCGTTTGCGTGATAAAGCTGGGACAACGCTCGAAGCCATCAGTGCGACGGCAGACGCGCAATTAAAAACACATGCGCCGCGCAAAAGTCTGTCGGGCTGGTTTCTGTGCAGTCTAGTAGGCATCACTGACAAAGCAGTGAAACAGAAAACAAAAAGCCCGCTCAATTGAGCGGGCTTCTTGATTGTGTGGCGGACTCAGCAGGATTCGAACCTGCGACCGCTCGGTTCGTAGCCGAGTACTCTATCCAGCTGAGCTATGAGTCCGTGGTGGTAGTTTTAGACCAGATTACCACTGGTGGGTGAAGCGACTTTGCAAGCATAGCCACTTCAAAAGTGGCGGACTCAGCAGGATTCGAACCTGCGACCGCTCGGTTCGTAGCCGAGTACTCTATCCAGCTGAGCTATGAGTCCGTGGTTGGCAGTTTTAAACCAGATACCGCTGGCGGGCGAAACAACTTTGCAAGCAAAGCCACTTCAAAAGTGGCGGACTCAGCAGGATTCGAACCTGCGACCGCTCGGTTCGTAGCCGAGTACTCTATCCAGCTGAGCTATGAGTCCGTCATTGGTAGTTTTAGACCAGATTACCACTGGTGGTTTGAAGCAGCTTTGAAAGCAAAGCCACTTCAAAAGTGGCGGACTCAGCAGGATTCGAACCTGCGACCGCTCGGTTCGTAGCCGAGTACTCTATCCAGCTGAGCTATGAGTCCGTGTCTTGCCGCGCATGATAGTTCGCTGAAACATTTTTGCAAGAACTTTTTCGTTTAACTTCAACGACTTAGCGTTCTTACCGTTTACAGCGCCCTACGCAAATAATGGCGGTGAAGGGGGGATTCGAACCCCCGATACCCTTATGAGGTATACTCCCTTAGCAGGGGAGCGCCTTCGGCCACTCGGCCACCTCACCGCAACACGAGGCGAATATTAAAGAACCTCTTTCACCTTTGCAACCCTTTTTTTGAAAAAAACTTCAAAAAAATTAAAGGCTTGGCTCTTCATCCTTCTCCTTCTTGATCCGCAGGTAGATTTCCTCGCGGTGAACAGCCACTTCCTTCGGGGCGCTGACGCCAATACGCACCTGGTTGCCTTTGACGCCGAGCACCGTCACGGTGATCTCGCCGTCTCCAATGATCAGGCTCTCGGCGCACCGACGAGTCAGAATCAACATAGCTTTCTCCTTACGCAAAACATTCAGGGATTACAGTCTTGGGATGTCAGGGCCTTGCCGTGGACCACGGCACAGGGCCTGGATGATCGCCCCGCCGGCAGGACAGGGCCTGCGTGGCGACCAGAAACGCGAAGGGCGCGGCTAAGCCGCGCCCTCCAGGCAAGGCCTTACTCGCCCTGTCGGGCAGGAGCGTCGAGTTCGAACGCGGTGTGCAGCGCGCGAACGGCCAGCTCCAGGTACTTCTCTTCGATAACCACCGAGACCTTGATTTCGGACGTGGAGATCATCTGAATGTTGATGCTCTCCTTGGCCAGGGCTTCGAACATGCGGCTGGCAACGCCCGCGTGGGAGCGCATGCCAACACCGACGATCGACACCTTGGCGATCTTGGTGTCGCCGATCACTTCACGGGCACCGATTTCACGTGCGGTGTTTTCCAGCACGCTGTAGGCCTTCTCGTACTCGTTGCGGTGCACGGTGAAGGTGAAGTCGGTGGTGTTATCGTGCGAAACGTTCTGCACGATCATGTCCACTTCGATGTTAGAAGCGCTGATCGGGCCGAGGATCTTGAAGGCAACGCCCGGGGTGTCCGGCACGCCACGAATGGTCAGCTTGGCCTCATCACGGTTGAAGGCGATACCGGAAATGATCGGCTGTTCCATGGATTCCTCTTCATCAATGGTAATGAGGGTACCTGGACCCTCCTTGAAGCTGTGCAGCACGCGCAGCGGAACGTTGTACTTGCCGGCGAACTCCACCGAGCGGATCTGCAGCACCTTGGAACCGAGGCTGGCCATTTCCAGCATCTCTTCGAAGGTGATCTTCTCCAGGCGGCGGGCCTGCGGCACGACGCGCGGGTCGGTGGTGTAGACGCCATCGACGTCGGTGTAGATCTGGCACTCGTCAGCCTTGAGCGCAGCCGCCAGGGCCACGCCGGTGGTGTCGGAGCCACCACGGCCGAGGGTGGTGATGCTGCCGTGCTCGTCGACACCCTGGAAACCGGCCACCACGACCACGCGACCTTCCTTGAGGTCGGCACGGATCTTCTGGTCATCGATCTGCAGGATGCGCGCCTTGTTGTGCGCGCTGTCGGTGAGGATGCGCACCTGGTTGCCGGTGTAGGACACCGCTGGCACACCGCGCTTGATCAAGGCCATGGTCAGCAGGGCAATGGTGACCTGCTCACCGGTCGACACGATCACATCCAGCTCACGCGGAACCGGCTGATCGGTGATCTGCTTGGCCAGGTCGATCAGGCGATTGGTTTCACCGCTCATGGCCGACAGCACAACCACCAGGTCGTCGCCCGCTTCACGGTGTTTCTTGACCTTTTCGGCTACCTGCTCGATCCGCTCGATGGAACCGACAGAGGTGCCGCCAAATTTCTGTACGATCAACGCCATTTCAATGGTGCCTCAGCCCATACCGGGCCTCAAAAAAACCATCCAACATGAAGGGGCAGATGACTAGACCAGCCGCCCCTTCATCTCAAAGTCCCTGCTCTGCGAACGGCACGGCCAGCGCCAGGGCCTGGTCCAGTGCAGCGACGTCGACGCCACCACCCTGGGCCATGTCCGGACGGCCACCGCCCTTGCCACCCACTGCCGCAGCGGCTTGTTTCATCAGGTCACCAGCCTTGAGTTGGCTGGAGAGGTCTTTGGTCACGCCGGCCACCAGCACGACCTTGCCCTCATGCTCGCTGCCCAGCAGGATCACTGCGTGGCCGAGCTTGTTCTTCAGCTGATCGACCAGGGCCAGCAGGGCCTTGCCATCCTGCCCATCCAGGCGGGCAGCAAGCACCTTGGCGCCCTTGACCTCAACGGCCGCATTGGAGAGATCGTCCCCGGCGGCGCTGGCGGCCTTGGCCTGCAGCTGCTCGAGCTGCTTTTCCAGCTGGCGGTTGCGCTCAAGCACAGCCGACAGCTTGTCGATCAGGTTGTCACGGTTGCCCTTGACCAGCTGCGCGGCTTCCTTGACCTGCTCTTCGGCAGCGTTCAGGTAGGCCAGTGCAGCGGCACCGGTAACCGCTTCGATACGGCGTACGCCCGAGGCCACGCCGCCTTCGCTGATGATCTTGAACAGGCTGATATCGCCGGTGCGCTTGGCGTGGATACCACCGCACAGCTCGACGGAGAAGTCGCCGCCCATGCTCAGCACGCGCACGGTATCACCGTACTTCTCGCCGAACAGGGCCATGGCACCCTTGGCCTTGGCGGTTTCGATATCGGTCAGCTCGGTTTCAACCGGGGTGTTCTTGCGCACTTCACGGTTGACGATGTCTTCCAGGGCCTTGATCTGCGCAGGCGTTACCGCTTCGAAGTGGCTGAAGTCGAAACGCAGGCGCTGGCTGTCGACCAGCGAGCCCTTCTGCTGCACGTGCTCACCCAGGACCTGGCGCAGCGCTTCGTGCAGCAGGTGAGTGGCCGAGTGGTTCAGCGAGGTGGCGTGCTGCACGTCGGCATCGACCTTGGCCTCGACTGGCGAGCCGATGACCAGTGCACCGCTGGCGACCACGCCGTGGTGCAGGAAGGCACCGCCGGTCTTGGTGGTGTCGCGCACGTCGAAGCGTGCAGCGCCGGCCTGCAGGAAGCCGCTGTCACCAACCTGGCCGCCGGATTCGGCGTAGAACGGCGTGCGATCGAGGACCACGACGCCCTGCTCGCCTTCACCCAGCTGATCGACGGACTGGCCGTCCTTGTACAGGGCGATGATCTTGCCCTGGCCTTCGGTGGCGTCATAACCGAGGAACTCGGTGGCGCTGTCGACCTTGACCAGGCTGTTGTAATCCATGCCGAAGCTGCTGGCGGAACGGGCACGCTCGCGCTGGGCTTCCATTTCACGCTCGAAGCCGGCTTCGTCGATGGTCAGCTCGCGCTCACGGGCGATGTCGGCGGTGAGGTCCATCGGGAAGCCGTAGGTGTCGTACAGCTTGAACACCACGTCGCCCGGGACCACGTCGCCCTTGAGCTGCGCCAGGTCCTGCTCGAGGATGCGCAGGCCCTGCTCCAGGGTCTTGGCGAACTGCTCTTCTTCAGCCTTGAGCACACGCTCGATGTGCGCCTGCTGGTTCTTCAGCTCAGGGAAGGCCTCGCCCATCTCGGCGGCCAGGGCAGCGACGATCTGGTAGAAGAAGCTGCCCTTGGCGCCCAGCTTGTTGCCGTGGCGGCAAGCGCGGCGAATGATGCGGCGCAGGACGTAGCCACGGCCTTCGTTGGACGGCAGCACGCCGTCCGCAATCAGGAAACCGCAGGAACGGATGTGGTCGGCAACCACTTTCAGCGATGCCTGACCGTCATTGCTGCAACCGATGGCCTTGGCCGCGGCAGACAACAGGTTCTGGAACAGGTCGATCTCGTAGTTGGAGTGCACGTGCTGCATGACCGCACTGATGCGCTCCAGGCCCATGCCGGTATCTACCGACGGTGCTGGCAGCGGGTGCAGCACGCCATCGGCAGTGCGGTTGAACTGCATGAAGACGTTGTTCCAGATCTCGATGTAGCGATCGCCGTCTTCTTCCGGCGAGCCGGGTGGGCCGCCCCAGATGTCGGCGCCGTGGTCGTAGAAGATCTCGGTGCACGGGCCGCACGGGCCGGTGTCGCCCATGGTCCAGAAGTTGTCGGAGGCGTATGGGGCGCCTTTGTTGTCGCCGATGCGCACCATGCGCTCGGCCGGCACGCCGACTTCCTTGGTCCAGATGTCGTAGGCTTCGTCGTCAGAGGCGTAGACGGTGACCCAGAGCTTTTCCTTGGGCAGGTTCAGCCACTGGTCGGAGGTCAGGAAGGTCCAGGCGAAGGTGATTGCGTCGCGCTTGAAGTAGTCACCGAAGCTGAAGTTGCCCAGCATTTCGAAGAAGGTGTGGTGACGCGCGGTATAGCCGACGTTTTCCAAGTCGTTGTGCTTGCCACCGGCACGCACGCACTTCTGGCTGCTGACTGCGCGGGTGTAGGCACGCTTCTCGGCACCGAGGAAGCAGTCCTTGAACTGGTTCATGCCAGCGTTGGTGAACAGCAGGGTCGGGTCGTTGTTCGGGATCAGCGAACTGGAGGCGACTCGGGTATGGCCCTGCTCTTCGAAGAAGCGAAGGAAGGCTTCACGGATTTCTGCGCTTTTCATAGGTTCTTCCACGGAAACGGCGGCCCTTGGGGGCAAACACGTCGACGAAACGACGGCAAAGGGCCGCATTATATCGGTCCTGCAAGCAAGGTGCAGTGTGTTTATGCGTTAGAAAACGTCGTTTGGACGGGTTTTGAGACGCTTGCAAACGAAAATGGCATGACCGGATGCTAAATGCTGCCTTTCGCCACTGGCAAGTCCATTACCGCTCAAGGGAAGGAGAAATGGAACAGACGGTGAGTTAAAAGGTTTTCATCTGGGGCCAGCAGGCACCAGCCGGGCGATCAGCAGGCCCACGTAACACCACTGCTGCTTGTCATGGGCTAGATGTATAGCGCCTTGCGTACCCCGCAACGACCTAGTCTGGCCGCCCCACTTACGAAAGGCCATGCCCATGACAACCTCAACAACCCCACAAATTGTGCTCGGCAACGAGAAAGGCAAGGCGGTCGCATTCGGCGAACTGGACGAGGCGATTGGCTATGACGACCTGGCTTCGTCAGAGCTGACCCAGTCGCGGGTCTACTTTAACTACGAACTGTTCGACCTGCATCGCGAGCCGAACATCCACATTCAGCGCCGGCTGATTGAAGCGATGGACGACAACGTGGTCGTCGGCCGCACTGATGAAATACTGATCTGGCTGAACACCATCGACGTGAAGCTGAACCACGACAGTGACCTTGAGCTGGAAGTCGCGGGCAAGTCCTTCGCGATCCGACAAAGCTCCGCAGATCAGCGCCTGCACTTGCTGTTTTCAGGAGCAGAGGCTCCAGCAGGTATTACCGAAAGCATTACCGTCCCCTTGTACGTGGATGGTAACGCAAGCCCGGACCGGCGATTCGAAGTCACGGCGATCGACCACCTGTTCCTTTACGGCACACCACAGTTCCAGGCCCGCGTGCTTGAGCAACTGGCGCTGCTGCCTGGTTATCCGGCGCTCAACCGACAACTGCAAATGGCGCGCAAACAGTTCGCCAGCGTGCCCGATATCGTGATCATGCAGTGCCACGCCGGCCCAACGCAGCTAGGCCCTGGGTTCGATCTGCAGCGAGTGATCCCCGCCAAATATGCCCACCTGCTGCCCGGCCACTACACCGTGATTCTTTACGACCCTTACAGCGCAGAGGGCCTCGATGGCCTGACCACGCTGGCAAGGATGCTGCAACAGGCGTATGAGGCCCTCGCCCCGGACATGCTCGTGCCGACGCCAGCCGATTGATGATCAGGCCAGACCGCGCCCCGTGTCCGGCACGATGAGAATCCCCGCCCTGAGGCCATTCTTGACCCTGGGGTTGGGGAAAATGATCCGCGCCCCCTCCTCCTCGACCACCCAGCGCATCTCTGCCAGGTCCTCGGCCAGCAGGTAACCCTTGCTCAGCTCGGAGAAGTTCTCGATGTCCGCCGGCAGGTGCAGGTGGAAGCTGTCACTGTGCTTGATGATCTCGCGCGCTACGCTGAACAGCTTCAGGCCATCCAGCGAGCCGTCGATCTCGGGCTCGGTATCCTCAATGATACGAATCAGGCGCTCTTCGAGCCTGTCGAGGTTGACCTGCTCGTTCTGCCCGAACGGCCGGGCCTTGCCGAGTTCCAGGGTAAATGCCTCGGCATCCAGCTGTTCGTAGGTGAAGGCACTGAAGGTGATCGACGACTTGCTCTGCAGCAGCACCGCCTCCATGCCGGCTGCCGCCAGGCGGGCCAGCTCGCGACGGGAATGCTTGCGCCCCTCTTTATAAGGGTACAGGGCAAATTGCTCGATCTTCGAGCCGCGGATGGCAGTATGCAGGTCGTAGTGCAGGCGGGTGCGTTCCGGCTTGCTGAAGAATACCCGAGCGAACTGCTCCAGCTCGGCCGCACGCAATGCCTCGAAACCACTGGAGAGCTCGTGGCGACCGTTGAACAGGCGGTTGATATCCTGCTCGACGAAACGCTCGCCCTTGCGGATGGCTACCGGGTTACCGAACAGGAACAGTATGCGCGCGCGCGGCTTGACCTTGCCATTGGCAACGCCATGCAGCAGCCTTTCGAGCAGTTCGATCGGTGCCGTCTCGTTGCCGTGTATGCCGGCCGACAGCAGCAGGTCCAGCCCACAATCCTCGCCTTCAGGTGGGCGCACCTCCAGTGCGCCCTCCCCCAGCCAGCGCAACCGCACGCCCTTGGGTGTCACTTGAGTCTTCTCGGCCGGCTCGTGATCGGTCAGGGTCAGCTCGAGCAATTTGCCAAGGGCGAGCATAGGCGCTTCCTTAGTGGTGGTGGCCGCAGTCGGGGCCATGGACGTGATCGTCATCTTCGCCAACCTCTGCCGGCTCCATTTCCAGCTGCAGGCTGACCAGGTTGGTGGCCATCGGGCGCAGCAGCAGGTTGGCGTATTCAGCATCGCCTTCCTCGACATCCACGCCGATCAGCAGCTGGCCACGGCCATCTTGCTGAACCCACACTTCCTTGCCTTGCCAGACAATGGCAAAACGGGTGCAGGAGGTTTCCAGCTGGGTGCCGTCTACATCTTCGAGGATCAGGCGCAGGGCGTCGGTCATTGCAAATTCTCTCTTCAAGGTTGGCGTTGGAACGGGTACACCGAGCCCAACTTCAGGATCTGGGTCAATTCATCCAGCGCGGTACGGCATTCCAGCAGCAGCTGCGGGTCGGCAAGGTCGGCTTCGCCAAGGCGATCGCGGTAGTGCTTGTCGACCCACTGCACCAGGGTGTCGTACAGCGGGGCGGTCATGATAACGCCTGGATTGACCGCCGCCAGTTCCGATTCCTTCAATGCCACGCGCAAACGCAGGCAAGCCGGGCCACCGCCGTTCTGCATGCTCTGCTTGAGGTCGAACACCTTGACCTCCTTCACCGCACCACCCTGGGCGGTCAGCTGGCCGAGGTAGGCCCAGACCCGCTCGTTGTTGCGGCACTCTTCCGGCACCACCAGCAGCATCGAACCATCGTCACGGCTGAGCAGCTGGCTGTTGAACAGGTAGGAACGCACCGCATCCTCTACCGCTACCGCCGCGCGTGGCACACGGATGGCCTGGAAGTTGCCACCCTTGCTGGCCAGTTTAGCCTGCAGTTGACCAAGCACCGCGTCAGTCTCGAGGAAAGCGTCCTCGTGGTAGAACAGTACTTCACCGTTACCGACCGAAATCACATCGTTGTGGAACACGCCCTGGTCGATTACCGCAGGGTTCTGTTGAGCGTAGACCACACCGTCATCGCTCAGCCCATGCAGCCTGGCCACGGCCTGCGAGGCCTCCAGGGTCTGCCGCGCCGGGTACTTCTGCGGTGCCGGGTAACGGCTGTCGAAGGCACTGCGGCCATAAACGAAGAACTCCACCCCGGCTTCGCCGTATTCACGGCAGAAGCGCGTGTGGTTGGCCGCGCCCTCGTCACCGAACTGTGCCACGGCAGGCAGTGCTTCGTGGTGGGCAAAGTGTTTCTCGTTGTTGAACATCGCCGCCAGCACGCGGCTGGTGGTCGGGTGCTCGATGCTGCGGTGGTACTTGCAGTTGAGGTTGGCGGCGGTGAAGTGCACGCGGCCATCGGCGGTGTCGGCACTCGGGCTGACAGTGGCGGCATTGGCCACCCACATGCTCGAGGCCGAGCAACTGGCGACCAGCAACGGCATGGCCTCCTTGGCGGCACGCTGGATCACCTCGGCATCGCTGCCGCCGAAGCCCAGGCGGCGCAGGGCGGCCACGTCAGGGCGCTCCTGTGGCGCCAGCACACCCTGCTTGAAGCCCATGTCGGCCAGCGCTTTCATTTTGGCCAGGCCCTGGCGCGCAGCTTCACGCGGGTTGGAGCCTTGCTGGCTGTTGCTTTGCGAAGCCACGTTACCGTAGGACAGGCCGCCGTAGTTGTGGGTAGGCCCCACCAGGCCATCAAAATTCACTTCATAGGATTTCATCGGCTAGGCTCCGTGACCTGTTGTTATAGGGTGACGCCCGGCGTCAGGGTCGCCGGCAAGGCAAGGCTGGCGGTCTCCAGCGAAGCTACGGGGTAAGCGCAGTAATCGGCTGCGTAATAGGCGCTGGCACGGTGGTTGCCACTGGCGCCCACACCGCCGAACGGTGCACTGCTGGCAGCGCCGGTCAGCTGCTTGTTCCAGTTGACGATGCCGGCGCGGCTGCGCAGCCAGAAGTACTGGTAGCGGGCACGGGAATCGGACAACAGGCCAGCAGCCAGGCCGTACTGGGTGTTGTTGGCCTCGTCGATGGCAGCATCGAAATCGGCGTAGCGGATCACTTGCAGCAGCGGGCCGAAGAACTCTTCGTCCGGGCGTTCGGCCACGGCGGTGACATCGAGAATGCCAGGCGTCAGCAGCGCGGCGTCGGCCTGGGGCTGGGTCATTGCCAACAGTTTCACGGCGCCCTTGGCCAGCAGTTCGGCCTGGGCTGCGATCAGTGCCTGCGCCGCCTGCAAGGAGATCACCGAGCCCATGAATGGCGCCGGCTGCTGATCGAAAGCACCGACCGTAATGCTCTGGCACACCTCGACCAGCCGGGCGACCAGCGCATCACCCCAGGGCCCCTGCGGCACCAGCAGGCGGCGCGCACAAGTGCAGCGCTGGCCGGCAGAGATGAACGCCGACTGGATGATGGTATACACCGCGGCGTCGAGGTCCTTGACCTCATCTACCACCAGCGGGTTGTTGCCGCCCATTTCCAGGGCGAGGATCTTGTCCGGGCGCCCGGCAAACTGTTGGTGCAGCAAGTTGCCGGTGCGACTGGAACCGGTGAAGAACAGGCCGTCGATACCCGGGTTGGCAGCCAGTGCCACGCCAGTTTCACGCGCCCCCTGAACCAGGTTGAGCACACCGGCCGGCAGGCCCGCGGCGATCCAGCAATTGACCGTCAGCTCGGCGACCTTGGGGGTCAGCTCACTGGGCTTGAACACCACGCAGTTACCTGCCAGCAGCGCCGGGACGATATGGCCATTGGGCAAGTGCCCGGGGAAGTTGTAGGGGCCGAACACCGCCACCACACCATGGGGCTTGTGCCGCAGCACGGCCGTGGCATCGGCCAGCGGGCCGCTCTTCTCGCCAGTGCGCTCGCGGTAGCTCTGCACCGAAATCGCCACCTTGTTGACCATGCTGGTCACTTCCGTGGCCGATTCCCACAACGGCTTGCCAGTTTCCTCACCGATGCAGTGTGCCAACGCCTCGGCATGTTGCTTCAGTTGCTCGGCGAATTTCTCCAGCACGTCGATACGCGCTTCCAGGCTCAGCTGCGCCCAGGCCGGGAATGCCTGGCGGGCAGCCTTGATGGCTGCGTCGACCTGGCCGGCATCGGCGCCCTGCCCTTGCCAGACAACCGCCTGAGTCACCGGATTGAGTGACTGCAGGGCTTTGCCCTTGCCAGCCAGCCAGTTGCCTGCGATGTAATGCGTGGTCATTTACTGGGCCTCCCGGCTTGCCGACAGCGGCACGGCGCGCACATTGTCGCCGGCGCCCATGCGCAGGCGCTTGGCGGTCTGCGGGTCGACCACCAGGGTGCCGGCGGCCAGGCGAGCGGGCGCAGCGGTGATGCGGCAATCGTCGCGCTTGCGGTTGTGGATGATGTAAGGGGTAGCGTCATCGCCTGGCGTGCCCACGGCCAGCACCAGGGTCTCGCTGTCGCGCACGGCGCGGATCTTCGAGGTCTCGCATTCGATGGCCGGGCCGGCGTCGAAGATATCGACGTAGCCCTGGTAGCTGAAGCCTTCCTGCTTGAGCATCGCCAGCGCAGGCTCGGTGTCGGTGTGTACGCGGCCGATGACATTGCGCGCAGCTTCGGACAGGAAGCAGGTGTAAAGCGGAAACTTGGGCATCAGCTCGGCGATGAACGACTTGTTGCCCACCCCGGTGAGGTAGTCGGCCTGGCTGAACTCCATCTTGAAGAAGTGCCGACCCAGGCTTTCCCAGAACGGCGAACGGCCCTGCTCATCGGACATGCCGCGCATTTCAGCGATGATCTTGTTACCGAACAGTTCAGGGAACTCTGCAATGAACAGCATGCGCGCACGCGACAGCAAGCGGCCGTTGAGCCCGGAGCGATAGTCGCTGCGCAGGAACAGCGAGCACAGTTCGGAATTGCCGGTCAGGTCGTTGGCCAGGAACAGCGTGGGGATTTCGCGATAGATCTTCAGCTCCTGAGAGGCGCTGACCGTCAGGCCGACCCGGTAGTTGTACCAGGGCTCCCGCAGGCCCACGGCCCCGGCGATGGCACTGATGCCGACCACCAGGCCTTCATCGTTCTCAAGCACGAACAGGTAATCGGTGTCGCCACGCTCGGCTTCGCCACGGAAGCTCTTCTCGGCCCAGCCGACACGGTGGCCAAGGCGCTCCTCGTTGGCTGGCAGGGTGGTCAGCCCGGTGGTACCGGTACTGCGGGCCAACTCGATCAGCGCGGGTAAATCGCTGCTGCGTACAGGACGAACGATCATGCTATCTCCTTGTGCGGCGGCCTGTGCCTGCCGCATGACTCTCTATACCTGCCTGCTGTTGCGGTTTGCGTGCGTTCGCTCAGGCGGCGACCAGGCGCACGCTGGCGCCTTCGCCTACCCCCAGAGCCTCGGCCGCCTTGCTGCTCAGGCTGACCGGCTTGCCCGGCACCCAGTCCAGCTCCAGCAACACTGCGCGGTAGTCCTGCAACTGGCCGTTGCACACCAGGTACGGGCGCCCGCCCTTGACCGGGGTATCGTCCACCTTGACCGGCACCACGCGGCTCTGGGCGATCGAGCGGATGCCCGAGGCACGCGCGTGCAGGGTCGGCCCGCCATCGAAGATGTCGATGTAGTGCTCGGTCTCGAAGCCTTCGCGCATGAGGATGTCAAAGGTGATCTGCGCCCGCGGGTGCACCTGGCCCATGGCTTCCTGGGCCTCGTCGGGCAGCAGCGGCACGTAGATCGGGTAATGCGGCATCAGTTCGGCGAGGAAGGTGCGGCTCTTCAGGCCGCACAGGCGCTCGGCGTGGGCATAGTTGAGGTCGAAGAAGTTGCGACCGATGGCGTCCCAGAACGGCGACTCGCCCTGCTCGTCGCTGTAGCCGACGATTTCGGTGACCACCGAATCGGCGAAGCGCTCCGGGTGCGAGGCCATGAACAACAGGCGGCCACGGGAGTTTAGCTCGGCCCAACCACTGTTCACCAGTTCCGGCAACACATAGAAACTGGTCAGCAGGCTGTTGCCGGTGAGGTCGTGGCACAGCGACAGGACATGGATCTTGTTGTGGATCTTCAGCTCGCGCGAGGCGTGCACGAAGGTCTCGTTGCGAAAGCTGTAGAACGGCTCGGAGTAGCCGGCCGAGGCGACAATGGCCGAGCAGCCGGCAAGCTTGCCGGTGTCGCTGTCTTCAAGTACGAAAAAGTAGCTCTCTTCACCGTTGAAACTGACTTCAGCAGCGAAGGAGGTTTCCGACGCGGCAATCTTGTCGCCCAGGCGGGCGGCATCGTCCGGCAGCGAGGTGACACCAACGGGGCTGTCGGCAGCCATGCGCTGCACTTCGTTCAGATCAGCCATTTGCGCGGGGCGCATCACCAGCATGGTGTCACTCCTTTGGAAAAACGGGCCATCCAGGACGGCACGGAAAAACGGCGGGCGCAACGGCACCCGCACTGGAATTCGAGCTTCACCGACCCCCGACGGATCGGTGAAGCGACCGCAGGCTGATCAGCCCTTGGTCAGTTGCGCCACAGCGCGCTCGAAGCGGTTCAGGCCTTCGTCGATATCGGCATCTTCCACCACCAGGCTTGGCGCGAAACGAACCACATCAGGGCCGGCCTGCAGCACCATCACGCCTTCTTTTTCAGCGGCGTTGAGCACGTCCTTGGCCTTGCCCTGCCAGGCTTCGGTCAGTACGCAGCCGATCAGCAGGCCGACGCCACGCACCTGGCTGAACAGGCCGTACTGCTGGCCGATCTTCTCCAGGCGGGACTTGAAGCGCTCGTGCTTGGCCTTGATGCCGGCCAGGGTCTGCGGGGTGTTGATCACATCCAGCACGGCGCAGGCAACGGCGCAGCCCAGCGGGTTGCCGCCGTAGGTGGTGCCGTGGGTGCCGACGGCCAGGTGCTTGGCGATGTCGGTGGTGGTCAGCATGGCGCCAATCGGGAAACCACCGCCCAGGCTCTTGGCGCTGGTCAGGATGTCCGGGGTCACACCGTAGTGCTGGTAGGCGTACAACGAGCCGGTACGGCCAACGCCAGTCTGCACTTCATCAAAGATCAGCAGGGCATTGTGTTCGTCACACAGCTTGCGGGCACCTTCCAGGTAAGCCTTGTCGGCCGGTACCACACCACTCTCGCCCTGGATCGGTTCGATCACCACGGCGCAGGTCTTGTCGGAAATCTGTGCCTTCAGCGCTTCCAGGTCGTTGTAGGGCACGTGGCTGATGCCGGTAATCTTCGGGCCGAAGCCGTCGGAGTACTTCGGCTGGCCACCGACGCTGACGGTGAACAGGGTGCGACCGTGGAAGCTGTTCACGGTGGCGATGATTTCGTGCTTCTCAGGGCCGAAGCGGTCATGGGCGACGCGACGGGCCAGCTTGAAGGCGGCTTCGTTGGACTCGGCGCCGGAGTTGCAGAAGAACGCACGGTCGGCAAAGGTGGCGTCGACCAGCTTGTGCGCCAGGCGCAGGGCCGGCTCGTTGGTGAAGACGTTGGATACGTGCCAGAGGGTATTGGCCTGTTCGGTCAGGGCCTTGACCAGTGCCGGGTGGCAGTGGCCCAGGGCGTTCACCGCGATGCCGCCGGCAAAGTCGATGAGCTCACGGCCCGACTGGTCCCAGACGCGGGAACCCTCGCCTCGTACAGGAATGAAGGCCGCCGGAGAATAATTGGGAACCATGACCTGGTCGAAATCGGCACGTTGCACCGGGGCTTGCTCAACGGACATCTGAGTCTCCTGAAGAGGAACGCTGGCCTGGAAGTGGCGAGCGATGGGGGGATTGTAAGGACTGATCCGCGCCTGTCCTTGCGGCCAAGCGACAACTTGTTACAGCGCAAAACCCAGTTTTACCAAGGCTTTCGGCAATGCGACAAACACTGTCGCAATCGCGCAGTGTACGGGAGAGAGGGGGCTGGGTGAACGGGTGTGCACAGGCAAATGGATGTAGCAGCGGATGCAAGGCGTGATTGGTGTGTAGTGGCGAAAATCGAGCGCCGCCCGCGCGGCGCATCGCGGATGAATCCGCTCCTACATTTGTTGCAACGTGGCCATGCCTGCGAGGCCATGATTGTCAGCCGATTTGCACGGCTCAAGACCTGCGCCAGGGCTGGCGACCATGGCATTACAGGTTCGGCACGTTACAACAAATGTAGGAGCGGATTCATCCGCGATGCGCCGCGCGGGCGGCGCTCGATTTCAGCACCACCCTCAAACCCAAGGCATGCACCCCGCCCCCACCCGAAACCTCAGCACTTTTCGGCCGGCGCCGAGCTCAGTTCGAACGGGCTGCTGCTGCGCCGCTGGTTGCGGTCTTCCCGCGGCGTGGCGCCAAAGAAGTTGCGATAGGCACTAGAGAAATGCGGCCCCGAGGAGAAGCCACAGGACAACCCGATCTGGATGATCGACTTGCTGGTCTGCATCAGCATCTGCCGCGCCTTGTTCAGCCGCAGCTCCAGGTAATACTGGCTCGGCACGCGGTTGAGGTACTGCTTGAAGATCCGCTCCAGCTGCCGGCGAGAGACGCAGACATGCTGGGCAATTTCATCAGTGGTCAGCGGCTCTTCGATGTTCGCTTCCATCAACAGCACGGCCTGGGTCAGCTTCGGATGGCTCGAACCAAGGCGGTTCTGCAGCGGAATGCGCTGGCGCTCGCCACCTTCGCGAATGCGCTCGACCACCAGCTCCTCGGACACCGCCCCGGCAAGCTCAGCCCCATGATCGCGGGCCAGCACCGCCAGCAACAGGTCGGTCACCGCCATGCCACCACAGGCCGTCAGGCGATCACGATCCCAGTCGAACAGGTGGCTGGTGGCAATCACCTTGGGGAAACGCTCGGCGAAATCATCCTGCCAGCGCCAGTGCACCGCCGCACGGTAGCCATCAAGCAAACCAAGCATGGCCAGCGGATACACACCAGCGGACAGACCACCGATCATGCAGCCACTGCGCGCCAGCTGCTTGAGCGCCGCCGACAGCGCCGAACCCACCGCCTGGGGCAAGTCGTCTGCCAACAGGAAGAGCTTGTGACAGCCCTCCAGGCGCCCATTCCACGGCTCGCCCGGCAGGCGCCAGGCGCCCTCCTCGACCGGCTCCGCCTGGAGAAAGGCGATCTCGTAGACCACCTCCGGATGCACCCGCTGGGCCACCTGCAACACTTCCTCCGCCAGCGCCAAGGTCAAAGGCTTGGTGCTTGGCCAGATGAGAAAACCGATTCGCTGGGTGGTCATAGGGTGCGGTCCGAAACCTGGGTTCGTTCGAGTCAGTGGCGCCGGGTCAGGCTGCGCTCGCTGCGCAGCATGCCCTATTCTGGTGCAAATATGCAGCCTTTTACTTCAAGCTGCCGGAGAGGAACTGCTTGAGCCGCTCCGATTGCGGGTTGGCCAGCACTTCACGCGGGCAACCGGTCTCTTCGACCAGGCCTTTGTGCAGGAACACCAGCTGGTTCGACACTTCGCGGGCAAAGCCCATTTCGTGGGTCACCACCACCATGGTACGGCCTTCCTGGGCCAGGGCCTGCATGACCTTGAGCACATCACCCACCAGCTCGGGGTCGAGCGCCGAAGTCGGCTCGTCGAACAGCATGACCTCCGGCTCCATGGCCAGGGCCCGGGCAATGGCCACACGCTGCTGCTCACCGCCAGACATGTGCCCGGGGAAGGCGTCCTTGCGGTGCGCCACACCGACCTTGGCCAGGTAATGTTCGGCCTTCTCCAGGGCTTCCTTCTTGCTCACCCCGAGAACGTGCACTGGCGCTTCGATGATGTTCTCCAGCGCGGTCATGTGCGACCACAGGTTGAAATGCTGGAACACCATCGACAGGCGCGAGCGCATGCGCTGCAGCTGGCGCGGGTCGGAGGCCTTGAGCGCGCCGTCCTTGCCGGGCTGAAGCTTCAGCTCTTCGTTGTTGAGCAGGATCTTCCCTGCATGGGGCTGCTCCAGCAGGTTGATGCAGCGCAGGAAGGTCGACTTGCCCGAACCGCTGGAGCCGATGATGCTGATCACGTCGCCGGCCTTGGCCGCCAGGGAAACGCCCTTGAGCACTTCATGGCTGCCGTAGCGCTTGTGCAGGTCTTGGACTTCGAGTTTGTACATACTGTCGGTTCTCACAGAGCGTTCAGTGCTTGCGCGGCGCCAGGTAGCCGAGCCAGCGGCGTTCGGCCATCTTGAACAGGCGCACGAGGATGAAGGTCAGGCACAGGTAGAACACGCCCGCCGTGATGTAGGCCTCGAAAGGCAGGTAGTACTGGGCATTGACCGTGCGCGCTGCACCGGTGATGTCGATCAGGGTCACGATCGACGCCAGGCTGGTGGTCTGCAGCATCATGATCACTTCGTTGCTGTACTGCGGCAGCGCCCGGCGCAGGGCCGACGGCAGCAGGATGCGGCGGTACATCTTCATGCGTGACATGCCCATGGCCTTGGCCGCCTCGATCTCGCCATGGGGCGTGGCCTTGAGGCTGCCGGCGATGATTTCGGCGGTGTAGGCGCTGGTGTTGATGGCAAAGGCCAGGCAGGCGCAGAAGGTTGCGCTGGACAGCCACGGCCAGAAGATGCTCTCGCGCACCGCCTCGAACTGGGCCAGCCCGTAGTAGATCAGGAACAGCTGCACCAGCATCGGCGTGCCACGGATCACATAGGTGTACAGCCAGGCACCCATGTTCACCAGCGGCTGCTTGGATACGCGCATCAGGCCCAGCGGGATGGCCGCCAGCAGGCCGAACAGCAGCGACAGCGCCAGCAGCTTGAGGGTGGTCAGCAGGCCGCCAAGGTACAGCGGCATGGCTTCCCAGACGACGTTGTAGTCGAAGATCATAGTTCAGCCACCTTGACGCCTACCGAGTAGCGGCGCTCGAGATACTTCAGCGCCAGCAGCGAAATACTGGTGATCACCAGGTACAGCGCGGCCACGGCCAGGAAGAAGGTGAAAGGTTCGCGGGTGGCGTCGGCCGCCTGCTTGGCCTTGAACATCATGTCCTGCAGGCCGACCACCGAAATCAGCGCCGTGGCCTTGGTCAGCACCAGCCAGTTGTTGGTGAAGCCCGGGATGGCCAGGCGAATCATCTGCGGCACCTGGATGCGGAAGAACACCTGGCGCGCACTCATGCCATAGGCCACGCCGGCTTCGGCCTGGCCCTTGGGGATACCGAGGAACGCACCACGGAAGGTTTCCGACAGGTACGCGCCAAAAATGAAGCCCAGCGTGCCGATACCGGCCACCAGCGGGTTAAGGTCGATGTAGTCGTCATAGCCGAGCAGCGGCGCCACCCGGTTGATGATGTCCTGGCCGCCGTAGAAGATCAGCAGGATCAGGACCAGGTCGGGGATACCACGGATCACCGTGGAGTACAGATCCCCCAGCCAGGCCAGCCAGCGCACCGGCGACAAACGCAGCGCCACGCCGATCAGGCCGAGGACGATGGCCAGGGCCATCGACGACAGGGCGAGCTGCAGCGTCAGCCACGCCCCGTCGAGGATGACTGCCCCATAGCCTTTCAACATGATTCGGATTCCTCAGGGCTTGGGAATGAAAAATGGTGCAAACCTCAGAGCCTCTGCTGTTTGCACCATTGCACAGGTGAAACTCGATGTCTTAGTTCGAGTCTGGACCGTAGATATCGAAGTTGAAGTACTTCTTCTCGATTTCTTTGTACTTGCCGTTGGCGCGGATGGCGTCGATGGCCTTGTTGATGCGCTCGCGGTTGGCGTCGTCACCCTTGCGCACGGCAATACCGACGCCGTCACCGAAGTACTTCACGTCGGTGAACGATGGGCCGACGAAGGCAAAGCCCTTGCCAGCGTCGGTTTTCAGGAAGCCGTCTTCGAGCAGGGTGGCGTCGGCCACGGTACCGTCCAGGCGGCCGGCGGCAACGTCCAGGTAGATTTCGTTCTGGGTGCCGTAAGGCACCACGGTGGCGCCCTTCGGAGCCAGGACTTCCTTGGCGAAGCGGTCGTGGATCGAGCCGCGCTGCACGCCGATCTTCTTGCCCTTGAGCTCGTCGAGGCTGTCGCTGACGGTGGAGCCTTCCTTCATGACCAGGCGCGCCGGGGTCAGGTAGTAGCGCTTGGTGAAGTCGACCGACTTCTTGCGATCATCGGTGATCGACATGGACGACAGGATGGCGTCGATCTTGCGCACCTTAAGCGCCGGGATCAGGCCGTCGAACTCTTGCTCGACCCAGGTGCACTTGGCCTTCATTTCTTCACACAGGGCATTGCCGATGTCGTAGTCGAAACCGGCGATGCTGCCGTCCGGCTGCTTGAAGGCGAAGGGTGGGTAGGCGGCTTCGATGCCGATCTTCAACGGTTTTTCATCGGCCTGCGATACCAGGGAAAACACGGAAAGCGCGAGGGCGCCAAGCAGTGCGAGCTTCTTCATCAGGTAACTCCATCGGTACGGGGCAATACGAGGCAGGGGTAACAGCTGCCCGATATGCGAATGGGTACAACGCGAGCCGCGCAGGTTTCGACCAAGGTCGCAGACCACGAGCGAGTGAGTGGCATTTTAACGACAGCCCGGTAGTCGATATTTCTTCAAAGCGACAACTACTTACAGAAGCGCTTGAAATCGCGGCGGGCGATGTTGACAGCTTTTGCAAATCATGCAAGAGCTCGAGAGAAATAACCTGTAAGCCAAGCAATTACTGGGCCTATTATTGGCAAAGCCTTGCATTACGGCAAGTGCAGCGTTCCACCTGGCTGTAAATGGCCACCGAGACGCACCAAAACGGCACGGATGTGTTTCCCTGCGCCCCGATCCTGTGCGAAATCGGTGACAGAAGAGTTACCGATGATTGTCGGGTAACAGTAAAGCAAAAACCCCGCCGGTTGCCCTGGCGGGGTTCATACTCGCGGCGCGCCTCTTTGTGGGAGCGGCCTTGTGTCGCGATAGGGCTGCGCAGCGGCCCCAGGATTTTAGCTTCGCAGCCTGTATTGCCGGGGCCGCTGCGCGGCCCTTTCGCGACACAAGGCCGCTCCCACAAGGGGCCGCGGCCAGCCTGGAATCAGGCCGTAGCCAGGCTCATCGCCTTGTGAGTATCGATCAGGTGCTGCACCACACCTGGGTCGGCCAGGGTCGAGATATCACCCAGGGCATCGTATTCGGCCGTGGCGATCTTGCGCAGGATGCGCCGCATGATCTTGCCCGAACGGGTCTTCGGCAGCCCCGGCGCCCACTGGATCACATCCGGCGAGGCAATCGGGCCGATCTCCTTGCGCACCCAGTTCTTCAGCTCCAGGCGCAGCTGCTCGCTCGGCTCGATTCCGGCATTGAGGGTGACATAGACATAGATGCCCTGCCCCTTGATGTCGTGCGGCACGCCGACCACCGCCGCCTCGGCGACCTTGGCGTGGGCGACCATGGCGCTCTCGATCTCGGCGGTACCCATGCGGTGGCCGGACACGTTGAGCACGTCGTCCACGCGGCCGGTGATCCAGTAGTAGCCATCCTCGTCACGACGCGCACCGTCGCCGGTGAAGTACATGCCACGGAAGGTCTTGAAGTAGGTATCGACGAAGCGGTCGTGGTCGCCGTACAGCGAACGCGACTGGCCCGGCCAGGAATCGAGAATCACCAGGTTGCCTTCGGCAGCCCCTTCGATCAGGTTGCCCAGGTTATCCACCAGCGCCGGCACCACACCGAAGAATGGACGGGTCGCCGAGCCCGGCTTGAGTGCCGTGGCACCCGGCAGCGGGCTGATCAGCACACCCCCGGTCTCGGTCTGCCACCAGGTATCGACGATCGGGCAACGCTCTTTGCCGACGGTCTTGTAGTACCAGTTCCAGGCCTCGGGGTTGATCGGCTCGCCGACCGAGCCCAGCAGGCGCAGGCTGGAACCGTCGGCACCGGCAACGGCAGCCTGCCCTTCGGCCATCATGGCGCGGATGGCGGTCGGCGCGGTGTAGAGGATATTGACCTTGTGCTTGTCGACGATCTTCGACACGCGGGTGATGTCCGGGTAATTCGGTACGCCTTCGAACAGCAGCGTAGTTGCGCCGTTGGCCAGCGGGCCATAGACAATGTAGCTGTGGCCGGTGACCCAGCCGACGTCGGCGGTGCACCAGTAGACTTCGCCCGGGCGGTAGTCGAACACGCGCTCATGGGTCAGCGCGGCATACACCAGGTAACCACCGGTGGTGTGCAGCACACCCTTCGGCTTGCCGGTGGAGCCGGAGGTATAAAGGATGAACAGCGGCTCCTCGGCACCCATTTCCTTCGGCGCACAGTGGCTGGAGGCAACCTTCATCAGGTCCTCGTACCAGATGTCGCGATGCTGGTGCCAGGCGATGTCGCCACCGGTGCGCTTGCACACGATGATCTTCTGCACGCTGTTGGTTTCCGGGTTGGTCAGCGCCAGGTCGACGTTGGCCTTGAGCGGCGTGCGACGGCCGCCACGCAGGCCTTCGTCAGCAGTGATCACCACTTTGGACTTGCAGTCGATGATGCGCCCGGCCAAGGCTTCCGGCGAGAAGCCGCCGAACACCACCGAGTGGATGGCACCGATGCGGGCGCAGGCCAGCATGGCCACCACGGCCTCGGGGATCATCGGCATGTAGATGGTCACCACATCGCCACGGTGCACGTCCTGGCCGCGCAGGGCGTTGGCGAACTTGCAGACCTGCTCGTGCAGCTCGCGGTAGGTGATGTTGCGGTGCTCGGAAGGGTCGTCGCCCTCCCAGATGATTGCCAGCTGGTCGCCGCGCTCTTCGAGATGGCGGTCCAGGCAGTTGGAGGAAACGTTGAGAGTGCCGTCGGCAAACCACTTGATATCGACATGGTGGTCGTCGAACGAGGTCTGCTTGACCTTGGTGAAGGGCTTGATCCAGTCCAGACGCTGGGCCTGCTCGCGCCAGAAGCCGTCCGGGTTGATCACCGATTGCTGGTACATGGCCTTGTAGGTGGCCTCGTCGGTCAGGGTAGTGGCCGCAACCTCGGGACGAACGGGATACAGTGGAGCCGCACTCATCTGTGTTACCTCGGTGTAATAGTTGTTTTTGTATGGAATCGTTTGTAACTGTACCAGAGCGGGAAAAACCATACGACGATGGTAGTAGCACGCCCGGCAAATCTTCATGCGCACGGCGCGGGAGGCTCTAGCCCGCAGCCGCCGGCCCGGCAAGGGAAAAACACGAGGGTGCTTGCCAAGGGATTGTTACAGATTATGGAAAAAGGCGAAAAAACTTTATCAAAACGCCATCTGTTTCCCTTAGTTGCTCAGGCATAAGATTCACCTCGCCAGCAACGGCAAGGCGATTAACTACTGGAACAGCCCCCACGAAGGCAATCAGTTAATCCCTCTCTAATCCCGATAGTTGAACTTTGGCAATACCCGCGGCGCCACAAGCGCCGCGTGCCCCCTCACGACCTTAGACAGGTAAATAGAAAATGAAAGCTTTACTGGTATTGGTACTTGGCAGTCTTTGCGGCGCGGCGATGGCCGGCGAAGCAAACAATGTCGAGCAGATTCCGGTTGAACAGTACAGTTACTCGCAGCACCTGGACATTGCCCGCGTCATCTCCATGAGCGAAGTGCCCAACGTCTGCGAAGTAGTGCCCGCCCGCATGACCTACGAGGACTCCAAGGGCCAGAAGCACATTCTCGAATACCGCGTGATGGGGAACGGCTGCTCCAACGGCTGATACCTTCGAATCGGGGCCCCTGCGGGCCCCGTTCGCGTTCTTGCCCGCCTGCAACTTTCACCCCGAATTGGAAGTTAACGAGGCATTAAATAACAGCCCTTTAATCTGCCGACTTGCCCAGCGAATAATCCCGCAACTTGTTGGCAATTGTCGTATGGGAAACACCCAGGCGTTTTCCCAGTGCCCGGCTACTTGGAAACTCCCCCATCAGACTTTCCAGTACCGCCTTTTCAAATCGCCCTACAATCTGCGAAAGATCCCCATCCAGCGAAAACTCGCCCAACGGCTGCCGCACGCCATAATCCGGCAAGCGGATATGCTCGCCCTTCACCACCCCGCCTTCGCATAACGAGACCGCCTGGAACAACACGTTCTCCAGCTGCCGCACATTACCTGGCCAGTGATACTGGCTGAGCTTGTCCATGGCCGCTGGTGCCAGGCGCGGCATGGCGCAGCCGATTTGCCGGCTGGCCTGATCGAGGAAGTGCTGCACCAGGCCCTCCAACCCGTCCATGCATTCGCGCAGCGGCGGAATGTGCAGCGACAGCACGTTGAGCCGGTGATACAGGTCCTGGCGGAATTCGCCGCGGGCGCACAACTCGGACAGGTCGACCTGGGTGGCGCAGATCACCCGCACATCCAGGTACACCTCTTCGTCGCTACCGACACGGCGGAAGCAACCATCCTGCAGGAAGCGCAGCAGCTTTACCTGCAGGCGCGGGCTCATCTCCCCCACGCCATCGAGGAACAACGTACCGCCAGCCGTCAACTCCAGCAGCCCCAGCTTGCCCTCGGCACGCGCCCCCTCGAAAGCCCCGGGGCCATAACCGAACAGCTCGGTTTCGGCCATCGACTCTGGCAGGCCGGCGCAGTTGAGTGCCATCAAAGGTGCCTGGCCACGCGGGCTGGCCAGGTGACAGGCGCGGGCCAGCAACTCCTTGCCAGTACCGGTCTCGCCTTCGATCAGCAAGGGCGCATCCAGCGGCGCCATGCGCCGCGCCTCACGCACCACCGCTGCCATTACCCGCGAGCTCTGGAAGATGCTGTCGAAACCGCGCAACTCCTGCTTGCGCACGTTATAGATGCGCTCACCGATGCGGTCGGCGCGATGCAAGGTCAGCACGGCACCGGCCAGGGCCTCGCTGTCATCGTGCTCTGACTGCAGCGGCGCGATATCGGCCAGGAACACATCACCCTTGACCTTGATACGCAGGCCATTGATGCGCGACTTGTTGGCGCGCACCAGCTCCGGCAGGTCGAAATCCTCGACGTAGCGCGCCAGCGGCATGCCCGGCACTTCGTCGACCCGCACCCCGAGCAACTGCGCCGCGGTGCGGTTGGCAGCGACGATGCTGCCCCCCATGTCGATCGACAGCACCGGGAAATCCAGCGCACCGAGCAACGCATTGAGCTCCATGTGGCGGCGCTCGCTGGGCATCAGGCCAACGCGCTTGACCCCGAACACGCCGGCAATCGATTCGAACTTGGGCCGCAGCGCCTGGAACTGCAGATTGATCAGGTTCGGGCAGTGCAGGTAGATGGCGTTGCCATGGTCTCCCCCCACCTCGCCGCGCAGTACGTTGATGCCGTATTCCACCAGCAGGTTGAGGATGTCGCGAAGGATGCCGATGCGGTTCTGGCAATGCACTTTGATACGCATGGATGCTCTCGAAGCGGCGAAGTTTTTCAACGTCGCACGGAAAAGTCGTAAAGATAAACTGCCAAAAACGACACAAAGGGCAGCTTGATGACCCGGATTTTCCGGCATGCAGGGCATTTTGTAAAATTATCGTTACGAATATCCGGCCAAAGTGCACCTGCCAGCAGACGCTGCCCCCGTGCAAATCAACCGGTGAAGGGATATTCCTGAGTCATGTCGTGGACATAACAAGAAAGCCCTCACCAGGAGAGCCACATGAAACAGACGCAATACGTGGCACGCGAGCCCGATGCGCACGGTTTTATCGATTACCCGCAGCAAGAGCATGCGGTATGGAACACCCTGATCACTCGCCAGCTGAAAGTCATCGAAGGCCGCGCGTGCCAGGAATACCTGGATGGCATCGACCAGCTCAAGCTGCCCCATGACCGCATCCCGCAGCTGGGCGAAGTCAACAAGGTGCTGGGCGCCACCACCGGCTGGCAGGTTGCCCGGGTACCGGCACTGATCCCCTTCCAGACCTTCTTCGAGCTGCTGGCCAGCAAACGCTTCCCGGTCGCCACCTTCATCCGCACCCCGGAAGAACTGGACTACCTGCAGGAACCGGACATCTTCCACGAGATCTTCGGCCACTGCCCGCTGCTGACCAACCCGTTCTTTGCCGAATTCACCCACACCTACGGCAAGCTCGGCCTGGCAGCGACCAAGGAACAACGCGTGTACCTGGCACGCCTGTACTGGATGACCATCGAGTTCGGCCTGATGGAGACCGCACAGGGTCGCAAGATCTATGGCGGCGGCATCCTCTCTTCGCCGAAAGAGACCGTCTACAGTCTTTCTGGCGAGCCTGAGCACCAGGCCTTCGACCCGATCGAGGCCATGCGCACCCCCTACCGTATCGACATTCTGCAGCCGCTGTACTTCGTGCTGCCGAACATGAAACGCCTGTTCGACCTGGCCCATGAAGACATCATGGCGATGGTCCACAAAGCCATGCAGCTGGGGCTGCATGCACCGAAATTTCCACCCAAGGTCGCTGCCTGAGCACCTTGCCGATAACAACTCGAAGCGGAAAACACACCATGAATGCCTTGAACCAAGCCCACTGCGAAGCCTGCCGCGCTGACGCACCCAAGGTCACCGACGAAGAACTGGCCGAGCTGATCCGCGAGATCCCGGACTGGAACATCGAAGTCCGCGATGGCCATATGGAGCTCGAGCGCGTGTTCCTGTTCAAGAACTTCAAGCATGCCCTGGCGTTCACCAATGCCGTGGGCGAGATCGCCGAAGCCGAAGGCCACCACCCTGGCCTGCTGACCGAGTGGGGCAAGGTCACCGTGACCTGGTGGAGCCACTCGATCAAGGGCCTGCACCGCAACGACTTCATCATGTGCGCGCGCACCGACAAGGTCGCCGAGACGGCTGAAGGCCGTAAGTAACACCACCGACAGGGCCTCAAGGCCCTGTTTTTTTGCCCGCTGTCTGTCCGAAATCTGTCCGGTATCCGCCCGCAAAACCGACAAGCGACCGGGAAAAAATACAAACTGTCATCCAGACTTGTGTATCCTGCCCCAGCTTTACGAAGCTCCGAACGCGCCTGGCGCAGACTTTTCACTCACACTTGCGAGGAACGACGAGATGCATGAAATCCCGAATCTTCCCTTCCCAAGCCTGAACCCAGAAGAGCCAACCGTTACCGTCCACGCCGAACCGACGCCTGCCGTCGATCAGGATGGTGACGATCAATCCAGCGCTGACCAGGAATAAACTGCGCATCCCTCCGACTGTGTGAAAACGGCTGACCTGCGGGCCACCCCCGTCATCACGTTTTCACACCGTCACGAACCTCTGCCACGAAGACCCCCATGCCTGACTCACCGCGCCCCCTTGCGGTCACCCTGCAAGTCGTATCCATCGTCCTCTTCACCTTCATCGGCTACCTGAACATCGGCATCCCCCTGGCCGTGCTGCCTGGCTATGTGCACAACGACCTCGGCTTCAGTGCCGTGATCGCCGGCCTGGTGATCAGCGTGCAGTACCTCGCCACCCTGCTCAGCCGCCCTACCGCCAGCCGCATCATCGATAACCTGGGCAGCAAGAAAGCCGTGATGTACGGCCTGTTCGGCTGCGGCCTGAGCGGGGTGTTCATGCTTGCCTGCGCCTTCCTCACCCACCTGCCCTGGGTCAGCCTGAGCTGCCTGCTGGTCGGCCGCCTGGTGCTTGGCAGCGCGGAGAGCCTGGTGGGCTCTGGCTCGATCGGCTGGGGTATCGGCCGGGTCGGTGCCGAGCACACGGCCAAGGTCATCTCCTGGAACGGCATCGCCAGCTATGGCGCGCTGGCCATCGGTGCGCCATTGGGCGTGCTGATGGTCAAGAGCCTGGGGCTGTGGAGCATGGGGGTGAGCATCATCCTGCTATGCGGCCTTGGCCTGCTGCTGGCCTGGCCGAAGCACGCGGCGCCCGTCGTCAGCGGCAAGCGCCTGCCGTTCATGCAGGTACTGGGCAAGGTATTCCCGCACGGTTCGGGGCTGGCCTTGGGTTCCATCGGCTTTGGCACCATCGCCACGTTCATCACCCTGTACTACGCCAGCCGTGGCTGGGCCAATGCAGCACTGACCTTGAGCCTGTTCGGCGCCAGCTTCATCTGCGCGCGGCTGCTGTTCGGCAACCTGATCAACCGCATGGGTGGGTTCAGGGTGGCAATCGTTTGCCTTTCGGTGGAAACCCTTGGGCTGCTGATGCTGTGGCTGGCGCCGAATGCCGAGATGGCGTTGGCAGGCGCTGCACTGAGCGGGTTCGGTTTCTCGCTGGTGTTCCCGGCACTGGGGGTGGAAGCGGTGAACCAGGTGTCGGCGGCCAACCGCGGGGCGGCGGTGGGGGCTTATTCGCTGTTCATCGACCTGTCGCTGGGGATTACCGGGCCGCTGGTGGGTGCGGTGGCGTCGGGGTTCGGGTTTGCTTCGATGTTTCTGTTTGCGGCTGCGGCGGCTTGCTGTGGGTTGGTGTTGAGCCTGTATCTTTATCGCCAGGCGCGGCTGGGGCGCGGCCAATAAAGCTGGGAGCGCTTTGCGCTCCTTTCGCGACACAAGGCCGCTCCTACAAGAGAATGCGATCCCCTGTAGGAGCGGCCTTGTGTCGCGAAAGGGCTGCAAAGCAGCCCCCGGGGCCCTGAAGGTCAGCGCCTGGCGTACTGCAACACCACCTCAAGCGGGTGGCGCATCTGCCGCTCGGTCATACGCTTGACCTGGCTGCGGCACGAGTAGCCAGTCGCCAACGCCTCCCCTTCCTTGTCCAGCTTGGTCGCCCACGACTGCTCGAAGATGGTCCGCGAAGTGCCCTGGTTGCGCGCCTCGTGCCCGTAGGTACCAGACATGCCACAGCAACCCGTCGCCTCGGTCACCAGCTTCAACCCCAGACGGGCAAACACCTGCTCCCACTGCCGGGTGCTGGCCGGCACGTTGGTCTTCTCGGTGCAATGCGCCATCAGGCGGAAATTGCCCGGCGCGGCAGGCACCTGCTCCGGCAGCACATCCATCAGCCACTCCTGCGGCAGCAGTACATTCGGGCACCCATCCAGGCCCGGCACCTTCTGGTATTCCTGGCGGTAGACCAGGGTCATCGCCGGGTCCAGGCCCACCAGCGGCACGCCGCAGTCAGCCAGGGCCTTGAGCTGGGTAGCGTTGCGGATCGCCGCCTTGGCGAAGGCGCCGAGGAAGCCCTGCACGTGCAGCGGCTTGCCGTTGGCACTATATGGCGCCAGGAACACCCGGTGGCCCAGGCGATGGGCCAGCTCGATGAAAGCGGCCAGCAGCGGCGTTTCGAAGTAACGGGTGAAGGCATCCTGCACCAGTACGATGCTGCGCTCGCGCTGGGCCGGGGTCAGTTCGCGCAGGGCCGGCACGCTGGCCACGCCGACGCGGCAGCGGGTCAGGGTCGACTGGAAGTTGAAGCGGCTGATCAGCGGGCTGTCGACCATGCCGACCTTGTCCGCCAGCAGCTTGCTCACCCACTTGGAGCCCATCACGGCGTTGTACAGGCCAGGTGCATGGGCCAGGTACGGAATGGTGAACTCCAGCGAGCCGATCAGGTAATCACGCAGCGGGCGCTGATAGCGGCCGTGGTACAGCTCCAGGAAGCGCGAGCGGAAGTCCGGCACGTTGACCTTGATCGGGCACTGCCCCGCGCACGATTTGCACGCCAGGCAGCCGGCCATGGCGTCGTACACCTCATGGGAGAAGTCTTCCTGGCCCTGACTGCGTGCACGGTTGTTGCGCAGCCGCGCCGGCAGGCCCTTGAGCCACGACACCTTGTTGCGCGCAGCCGCCAGCACGTCGATGTTGGCCTCGCCCTGCAGGCGCAGCCACTCGCGCATCAGCGAGGCGCGGCCCTTGGGCGAATGCTGGCGTTCACGGGTAGCCTTCCAGGACGGGCACATGGCGTCGTTGGGGTCGTAGTTGTAGCAGGCACCGTTGCCGTTGCAGTGCACGGCGCTGGGGAAGTCCTGCCACACGCGCTCGTCGATGGTGCGGTCGAGCTCGCCACGCAGGGTAACGCCATCGACTGGGGTCAGGCCCTCGGTGCTGCCCAGCGGCGTGCAGATCTTGCCCGGGTTGAGCTGGTTGTGCGGGTCGAAGGCGCCCTTCAGGCGCTGCAGCGCCGGGTACAGCTCACCGAAGTACTCCGGCACGTATTCCGAACGCAGGCCCTTGCCGTGTTCGCCCCACAGCAGGCCGCCGTAGCGCTTGGTCAGCGCGGCGACGGCGTCGGAAATCGGCTTGACCAGTGCGGCCTGGGCCGGGTCTTTCATGTCCAGCGCCGGGCGCACGTGCAGCACACCGGCATCGACGTGGCCGAACATGCCGTAGGCCAGGCCGTAGCCATCGAGCAGCGCGCGGAAGTCGGCGATGTAGTCGGCCAGCTGCTCTGGCGGTACGGCAGTGTCTTCAACGAACGGCTGCGGGCGCACCTCGCCCTCGACGTTGCCGAGCAGGCCGACCGAGCGCTTGCGCATGGTGTAGACGCGGGTTACCGCCTCGGCGCCCTCGGCCAGGGTGTGGCCAAGGCGCTCGACACTGGTGTCGCTCTGCAGGTGATCGATGAACGCATGGACCCGGGCATTGACCTCCGTAGGCTCGTCACCACAGAACTCCACCAGGTTGATGCCCAGGGTCGGGCGCTCGGGGTCGGCCGGGAAGTATTCGGCAACGCTGTGCCAGACGATGTCCTTCATCGCCAGCATCAGCACCTTGGAGTCGACCGTTTCGATCGACAGCGGCTTGAGCGCCATCAGCGCATTGGCGTCGCGCAGGGCGTCCATGAAGCTGCTGTAGCGCACGTTGACCAGCACCGCGTATTTCGGGATCGGCAGCACATTGAGCTTGGCTTCGACCACATAGCCGAGCGAACCCTCGGCACCGCACAGCACGCTGTTGAGGTTGAAGCGGCCTTGCTCGTCGCGCAGGTGCGCCAGGTCATAGCCGGTCAGGCAGCGGTTGAGCTTGGGGAAGGTGGTCTCGATCAGCTCGCCCTGGGTTTCCTGGATCTCCCGGGCCATGCGGTACACCTCGCCGACCCGGCCAGGCGTGGCACATGCCTGCTCCAGCGCGCGGTCGTCGATCGCCAGGCTGTGCAGGCGCTCGCCACCAAGCAGCACGCTGTGCAGTTCGAGCACGTGGTCGCGGGTCTTGCCGTAGGTGCAGCTGCCCTGGCCACTGGCGTCGGTGTTGATCATCCCGCCGACGGTGGCGCGGTTGGAGGTGGACAGCTCAGGGGCGAAGAACAGCCCGTGTGGCTTGAGCGCGGCATTGAGCTGGTCCTTGACCGTACCGGCCTGGACCCGCACCCAGCGCTCCTCGACGTTGATTTCGAGGATCTGGTTCATGTGCCGCGACAGGTCGACGACGATACCGTCGGTCAGCGACTGGCCATTGGTGCCGGTGCCGCCGCCACGCGGGGTCAGCTTGACCTCTTTGAAGCGTGGCTCGCCCATCAGCGTGGCGACCCGCGCCACGTCGTCGGCATCCAGCGGGAACACCGCCGCCTGAGGCAGGCGCTGGTAGATCGAGTTGTCGGTGGCCAGCACCGTACGGGTACCGTAGTCGGCGCTGATCTGGCCACGGAAGCCGCTGTTGCGCAGGGCTTCGAGGAATTCTGGGTAGTTGGCGCTCGGCGCAAGGGTCGACAGCTGGGCGATCATCGAAGGATGGCCTCTTGATATGGGCTAATTCACGGGAATCCTGTCATGCCGGTATGGGTAGCCACACGCGAGGATGACGCATAGGCCAATGTTCCTGTAGTTTCGCTTCAGGGGCAAACGGATAATCCTGCCGCTATCAATGACTTTTATGAATGAATTACCGCCACCTGACACCGTCCATGTCGCTGCTGCTGGCTTTCGAGGCCGCCGCCCGGCATGAAAGCTACACCCGCGCCGCCGCCGAACTGTCGCTGACCCAGAGCGCGGTCAGCCGCCAGGTGCAGGCGCTGGAGCAGCAACTGGGCCTGACCCTGTTCCGCCGCGAGGGCCGCCAGGTGCAACTGACCGACGTCGGCCGGCTGTATCAGCGCGAATTGAGCGAGGCGCTAGGGCGCATTCGCAGCGCCACCCTGCAGGCACTGGCCTATCAGTCTGGTGTCGGTACCCTGCGCCTGGCGACTTTGCCTACCTTCGGCTCGAAGTGGCTGCTGCCGCGCCTGCATGCGTTCTACAGTGCCCACCCGGGCATGCTGGTGCATATCCATTCACGCATCGAAGCGATCAACTTCGACACCAGCGAGATCGACGCTGCCATCGGCGTGGCCAGCCATGACCTGCCGGGCTTGATCTGCCACCGGCTGCACGCCGAGGAGCTGGTGGTGATCCTGCCGCCGGAAGCAGGCGGCGATGCCCAGGGTTGGGGCCCGGCGCGGGTCAGTGAAGAGGTACTGCTGAACGTGGCCAACAACCCGCATGCCTGGGGCGAGTGGTTTTCGCACCACGGCTTGCCGCACCGGGCGATGCGCCTGGGGCCAAGCTTCGAACTGACCTCGCACCTGATACAAGCCGTGCGGGCCGGGATCGGCATCGGCCTGGTACCGAGGATTCTGGTGGAGGAAGAGCTGGCCAAGGGTGAGCTGTTCAGCCCGGGGGCGGCGTTTGCCAGCCAGCGCAGTTATTACCTGATCTATCCACCGCGCAATGAAGCCTTGCCTTCACTGAGGGCATTTCGCAGCTGGTTGCTGGAACAGATCTGAATCCTGTTCCGGCCTCTTCGCGGGTAAACCCGCTCCCACAGGGAACTCACTGCCTGTGGTGCGGGTTTACCCGCGAAAGGGCCGGAACAGGCAATAAAAAACCCGATGCCAGTCACCTGACATCGGGTTTCTTCACGCAGCCAAAGATTTACTTGGCCACGGTACCTGCAGTGCCATTGGCCTGCGATCGACGCTTGCCCTTGAGCAGGTAGGCGACCAGCATCGCTCCCAGCCACACAGGAATTGCATACACCGACACCTGGATGCCCGGAATCATCAGCATGATGCCGAGGATCAGCACCACGAAAGCCAGCACCAGGTAGTTGCCGTAGGGGTACCACAGCGCCTTGAACAGCGGCTTCTGGCCAACACGGTCAAGGTGCTGGCGGAACTTCAGGTGCGAGTAGCTGATCATCGCCCAGTTGATCACCAGGGTCGCGACCACCAGCGACATCAACAGCTCCAGCGCATTCTGCGGCATCAGGTAGTTGAGCAGCACGGCAATCAGGGTCACAGCCGCCGACACCAGGATCGAACGCACCGGTACGCCACGCTTGTCGACCTTGGCCAGCGAGGCCGGGGCGTCACCCTGCTCGGCCATGCCCAGCAGCATGCGCGCATTGCAGTAGGTGCCGCTGTTGTACACCGACAGCGCTGCGGTCAGGACCACGAAGTTCAGCAGGTTGGCCGCCACGTCGCTGCCCAGCAGCGAAAACACCTGGACGAACGGGCTGCTGCCATAGCTGCCACCGGACGCGTCGATGCTGGCGACCAGGTTGTCCCATGGGGTCAGCGACAACAGCACGATCAGGGCACCGACATAGAAGATCAGGATACGGTAGATGACCTGGTTGATCGCCTTCGGGATCACGGTCTTCGGCTTGTCGGCCTCGGCGGCGGTGAAACCGAGCATTTCCAGGCCACCGAAGGAGAACATGATGAACGCCAGGGCCATCACCAGGCCGCTGACACCATGCGGGAAGAAGCCGCCGTGGCTCCACAGGTTGCTCACCGAGGCGTCAGGGCCGCCGTTGCCGCTGGTCAGCAGGTAGGCGCCCAGGCCGATCATGCTGACGATGGCCACGACCTTGATGATGGCGAACCAGAACTCGGCCTCACCGAAGAACTTCACGTTCATCAGGTTGATGGCGTTGATCAGCACGAAGAACGCTGCCGCCGTGACCCAGGTCGGGATCTCCGGCCACCAGTAGTGAACGTACTTGCCCACCGCCGACAGCTCCGACATGCCCACCAGAATGTACAGCACCCAGCAGTTCCAGCCCGACAGGAAGCCGGCGAAGCCGCCCCAGTAGGTGTGCGCAAAGTGGCTGAACGAGCCGGCCACCGGCTCTTCGACGATCATCTCGCCAAGCTGGCGCATGATCATGAAGGCGATGAAGCCGCAGATGGCGTAACCCAGGATCATCGACGGGCCGGCGGATTTCATCACGCCTGCCGAGCCGAGGAACAGGCCGGTGCCAATCGCGCCGCCGAGGGCGATCAACTGGATGTGGCGGTTCTTCAGGCCCCGCTTGAGCTCGCCTGAATGCATGTTTTGTCCACTCATGAACGAAGTCACCTGCATTGTTTTTATCTGTGACGGAATCGGACCCACCGCGCTCGTGGCGCAGCGGAATGGGCAAGGTGGTTACCTTGGGTTTCCTGCCAACGGATGCCGCCGGGGCGGATCAGCCAGGTGTTGGCAAGAGTGCGCGGTACGCAAGAGGGTCACAGGTAAAACGCGGCGCACTGTATACCCCTGCAAACGCGCAGGCGTCAACGCGTTGCATCGTTTCCTCGGGAAAAAACGCAGCGATCCTGTGGTAGGAGCCTGAAAAGGCGAAGTGATCGGCGTACATGGCGCCTCCATTTGTTGTTTTGTCAGCCCGGCTCTGTGGACGGGCTCTTGCACACGGCAATGAGCGCTATATCACCGTGGTACGGGGGTTTGGGCAAGACTGGGCAGGAGGAAGGCAGGGGCTTTGCGGCGGGTGGTGCGGCAAGTTCTGTTTACACGAACAGGAAAATTCCGAAATCCAGACTGAATTCGAGCAGTTCTGTAAAAATTTATTTACATGGTGGTTTGGAAACTTGCCAGTCGTCCGAAAAATTCTTTTTGTTCAATATCTTGGGGCCGCTTTGCGGCCCTTTCCGACCGGTCCGGCGCCCCGGCAAGGCCGCTCCTACAGGTGATCGCGTGCTTCTGTAGGAGCGGCCTTGCCGGGGCGCCGGACCGGTCGGAAAGGGCTGCGCAGCAGCCCCAGATTCTCACAGGCATAAAAAAACCAGCCCGAAGGCTGGTTCTCATTGCTGCACTTACCGATCAACCACGCGGCTTGCCGCGGCCACGGCCGGCCGGCTTGTCACCGTCAGGTTTGCCGGGGCGCTTGCGCATCTCACTCGGGCGCTCGGCCACGGCGCTGCCACGGTTGCCTTTGCGCGGCGCTTCGTCGCGCGACTGACGCGCAGGGCGCTCACCCGAGGTATCCCGCGGCTGACGTGCCGGGCGCTCAGCGGCTGCAGCACCGCCTTCATGGGCCGGGCGCAGGCTACGTACGCGCTCGTTGCGCCCCATCGGCCGGCTCGACTTGCGCTGCAGGCGCTCCATCTTGTCCTTGGCCTTGAGGTTCAGGGTTGGCAGCGCCACCGGCTGCAAGCCTACTTCAGCAGCCAGGATGTCGATCTCGCCCTGGGTCATTTCACGCCAGCGGCCCATCGGCAGGTCGGAGTTGAGGAACACCGGGCCGAAACGCACGCGCTTCAGGCGGCTGACCACCATGCCCTGGGACTCCCACAGGCGGCGCACTTCACGGTTGCGGCCTTCCATCACCACGCAGTGGTACCAGTGGTTGAAGCCTTCGCCACCTGGCGCCTTCTGGATGTCGGTGAACTTGGCCGGGCCGTCTTCGAGCATCACGCCCGCCTTCAGGCGGTCGATCATCTCGTCGTCGACTTCGCCACGTACACGTACGGCGTATTCGCGGTCCATCTCGTAGGACGGGTGCATCAGGCGGTTGGCCAGCTCACCGTCGGTGGTGAACAGCAGCAGGCCAGTGGTGTTGATGTCCAGACGGCCGATGTTGATCCAGCGACCTTCTTTCGGCCGTGGCAGGCGGTCGAACACGGTCGGGCGGCCCTCCGGGTCGTCACGGGTGCAGATCTCGCCATCGGGCTTGTTGTACATGATCACCCGGCGCGTGGCTTCGGCAGCCTCTTCGCGCTTGATCAGCTTGCCGTCGACGGTGATGGCGTCGTGCAGGTCGACGCGCAGACCGAGGGTGGCCTCGACGCCGTTGACCTTGATGCGGCCCTGGCTGATCCAGGCTTCGACGTCACGGCGCGAACCGACGCCAATGCGCGCCAGCACTTTCTGCAGCTTCTCGCCGGCTGGCGGGGTGATTTCGGTATTTTGCAGGTCTTGCTCACTCATCTGGGCACCTCCCGGTGTAGGAATGAAAACAGGGTTCTGGCGACGAACGCGCCAAAAGGCCGCGCATCATACGCGGTTCGCTGGGGGAACGCACTGGAGGGTAGAGGGTTTTGTCAGCTTTGCGAGTGAATTCTGCCTAATGGTGATGTGTGGCCAGTGCCTGCCCTTTCGCGGGTAAACCCGCTCCCACAAGGAGGTCACATCCTGATTGCGGCGCAGTACCTGTAGGAGCGGGTTTACCCGCAAAAGGGCCGGCACACGCGGCAAAAGAGTCAGGGCTCTGACTTGCCCTCTTCCTCTACCGAAACCTCCGGCTCTTCCTCACGAAGGTCATCGAAGTCGGTCTTCAGCCCCTCCTCCATGGCATCCAGCTCCACCAGCAGGCTGCGGAAGCTGGTCTCATCCTTCGGTTCAGCCACCTCCTCTTCCTCACCCAGGCTGGCATCGGCCAGCGCCTGCAGGTGTGCCGGCACCGGCGCGTCATCCGGATCGAGCAGTGGCTCCGGTTCCATTTCGCGCAGTTCCGCAAGCGCTGGCAGCTCGTCCAGGCTCTTGAGGTTGAAGTGATCGAGAAACGCCTTGGTGGTGGCGAACATCGCCGGGCGCCCGGGCACTTCGCGGTGGCCGACCACGCGAATCCACTCGCGCTCCATCAGCGTCTTGATGATGTTGCTGTTGACCGCTACCCCCCGTACATCCTCGATCTCGCCACGGGTGATGGGCTGGCGGTAGGCGATCAGCGCCATGGTTTCGAGCAGTGCCCGGGAATACCGCTGCGGGCGCTCCTCCCACAGCCGGCCAACCCAGGGCGCGAAGGTTTCGCGAATCTGCAGGCGGTAACCGGTGGCCACTTCCTTGAGCTCGAAAGCCCGCCCGGCGCAAGACTTGCCGAGCACTTCCAGGGCTTTTCTGAACACCTTGGGCTCAGGCCGCTCGGCTTCTTCGAACAGCTCGTACAGGCGTTCGAGGGACTGCGGCTTGCCCGAGGCGAGCAGGAAGGCTTCGATCAGCGACGCCAGGTCGCGGGGTTCATTCAGATTCATCAGGTTCTTCGACAGACTCGGGGCGCAGCCGCACATGGATCGGCGCGAAAGGCTCATTCTGCACCAGTTCGACCAGCGATTCCTTCACCAGCTCGAGGATCGCCATGAAGGTCACCACCACGCCGAGCTTGCCCTCCTCGGGCGTGAACAACTCGACGAACGGCACGAACGCGCCGCCCTTGAGGCGCTCCAGCACGTCGCTCATGCGCTCGCGGGTAGACAGCGTCTCGCGGGTGATCTGGTGGCTTTCGAACAGGTCGTTGCGGCGCATGACCTCGGCCATGGACACCAGCAGCTCCTCAAGGCTGACCTGCGGCAGCAGCTTGCGCACTTTCGCCTGCGGCGCCTCCAGGCGCGGTACGACAATCTCGCGGCCAACCCGTGGCAGCTCGTCGATGCCCTCGGCGGCGGCCTTGAAACGCTCGTACTCCTGCAGGCGGCGGATCAGCTCGGCGCGTGGGTCGCCCTCTTCTTCCTCGATCGCGGCCGAGCGCGGCAGCAGCATGCGCGACTTGATCTCGGCGAGCATGGCCGCCATCACCAGGTATTCGGCCGCCAGCTCCAGGCGCACGCTCTTCATCAGCTCGACGTAGCCCATGTACTGGCGGGTGATTTCCGCCACCGGGATGTCGAGGATGTCGATGTTCTGCTTGCGGATCAGGTACAGCAGCAGGTCCAGCGGGCCCTCGAACGCTTCGAGGATGACTTCCAGGGCGTCGGGCGGGATGTACAGGTCCAGCGGCAACTCGGTCAGCGCTTCACCGTAGACCAGCGCCAGCTGCAACTGCTGGGGGGGCGATTGTGTTTGCACCTGCGCCTGTTCGGCCGGTGCCTCGGGTGCTTCTACCTGACTCACGCGTTGACCATGAACGGCGTAGGGTCGCCGCAGCCTTCGCGGATCAGTTCAGGCTCGTCGCCGGAAAGGTCGATGATGGTCGAGGCCTTGAGGTCACCGAAGCCGCCATCGATGACCAGGTCGACATGGTGCTCCAGACGCTCGCGAATCTCGTAGGGGTCGGTCATTGGCTCGGTGTCGCCCGGCAGGATCAGGCTCACACTCATCAACGGCTCGCCCAGTTCGGCCAGCAACGCCAGGGTGATGGCGTGGTCCGGCACGCGCAAACCAATGGTACGGCGCTTTTCATGCAGCAGCAGGCGCGGCACTTCGCGGGTACCGTTGAGGATGAAGGTGTACGGCCCCGGCACATGGGCCTTGAGCAGGCGGAAGGTGCCGGTGTCGACCTTGGCGTACAACCCCAGCTGCGACATGTCGCAACACATCAGGGTGAAGTTGTGGGTCTTGTCCAGGCCGCGCAGACGGCGCACCCGCTCGATTGCTGCCTTGTCGCCGATCTGGCAACCCAGGGCATAGGCCGAGTCAGTCGGATAGACCACCACACCACCCTTGCGGATGATCTCCACCGCCTGGCGAATCAGGCGCGGCTGCGGGTTCTCCGGATGAATCTGGAAAAATTGGCTCACGAAGTCATCCTGTTCATAGCGCCATAGGCTGTTCATGGCTGAATCGACGCCACAAAGGTGGCAAGTCCTCGGGCAATGGCCGGTAGGCACCGATCTCGCCCCAGGTGCCGGGGCCGTGGAAATCGCTGCCAGCGCTTGCCAGCAGGCCGAACTCACGGGTAAGGATGGACATCGTGCCCACCTGCTCGGCCGGCATCATCCCGTTGACCACTTCAAGTGCCTGCCCGCCTGCCTGAATATAGTCGGCAATCAGCCGCCTGCGCTTGCTGCGGGTCAGATCGTAGTGCATGGGGTGCGCAAGGCTCACCCAGGCGTTGGACTGACGCAGGGTGGCGACAGTTTCGTCCAGGGTTGGCCAGTGCTGCTTGACGTCGCCCAACTTGCCGGCCCCCAGCCACTTGCGGAAGGCCTCGCCGCGGTCCTTGACATGGCCGGCGCGCACCATGAACTCGGCAAAATGTGGCCGCGCGGGTGCGTTGCCGCTGTCCCCCAGCTCTTGCTGCACGGCCCGCGCGCCGTCGAGGGCACCGGGCATGCCCTTGGCCGCCAACCGTTTGTCGATTTCCTCGGCGCGCAACCAGCGGCCACGGTGCAGGGCCTCGATGGCCTGGAGCAAAGGCGGCGCATCGAGCGGGAAGTGGTAGCCCAGCACATGAATGGTCGCGCCCCCCCAGGTGCACGACAGCTCTACCCCGCTGACCCAGCGCATGCCGCGCGCGTGGCAGGCCTGGCGCGCCTCGGGCAGGCCTTCGAGGGTGTCGTGGTCGGTCAGTGCCAGCGTTTGCACCCCGTGCTCGTGGGCCCGGGCGACCAGGTCCGTGGGCGACAGGGCGCCGTCGGAGGCCGTGCTGTGACAGTGCAGATCAACATTCATGGAGGAGCGCTTTCGCTGGAATCGATGTTTGTTATTATGCCGTCACATCCCGATTCTGGCTGCCATTGTGAAACAATTCATCGATTTCATCCCGCTGCTGCTGTTCTTCATCGTCTACAAGCTCGACCCACGGCCGATGGACGTCGCTGGCCACAGCTTCGAATTCGGCGGCATCTACAGTGCCACGGCGATGCTGATCATCAGCTCGCTGCTGGTGTACGGCGCGCTGTTCCTGCGCCAGCGCAAGCTGGAAAAGGGCCAGTGGCTGACCTTGGTCGCCTGCCTGGTGTTCGGCGGCCTGACCCTGACTTTCCACAGCGAAACCTTCCTCAAGTGGAAGGCGCCGGTGGTCAACTGGCTGTTCGCCCTGGCCTTTGCCGGTAGCCACTTCATCGGCGACCGGGTGCTGATCAAACGCATCATGGGCCATGCGCTGACCCTGCCCGATGCCATCTGGTCGCGCCTGAACGTGGCCTGGATCGCCTTCTTCGTGTTCTGCGGTGCTGCCAACCTGTTCGTCGCCTTCACCTTCCAGGAGTTCTGGGTCGACTTCAAGGTGTTCGGCAGCCTCGGCATGACCGTGCTGTTCCTGGTGGCGCAGGGTGTGTACCTGTCGCGCCACCTGCACGACGACCCTTCCACCTCCAAACCCAAGGATTGACATGCTCTACGCCATCATCGCCAGCGACGTCGCGAACTCCCTGGAAAAACGCCTGGCCGCACGCCCGGCGCACATCGAGCGCCTGCAGCAGCTCAAGGCCGAAGGCCGCGTGGTGCTGGCCGGCCCGCACCCGGCCATCGACAGCAACGACCCGGGTGAAGCTGGCTTCAGCGGCAGCCTGATCGTCGCCGAGTTCGACTCCCTGGCCGCTGCCCAGGCCTGGGCCGATGCCGACCCTTACATCGCCGCAGGCGTGTACGAAAAGGTCATCGTCAAGCCGTTCAAGCAAGTCCTGCCTTGACCTGATATCGCGTCGTCTGCTTCGCGGGCAAGCCGGGGCGCCGAACCGCCGCTCCCACAGGGATTGCACAGGCCCGAAGGCTGCCAGAGACCTGTGGGTGCGGGCTTGCCCGCGAAGAGGGCGACGCAGCCTCCCCCGCTCCAATTGCACACTCGTCCTCAGTCTGCGGTATCTTTGCCACTGGCGGACACAGTAGACGCCGTCAATGGTTGAATTGAGTGAGTCATGAGCGAGCTGTTACTGATTGATGATGACCAGGAACTCTGCGAGCTGCTAGGCAGCTGGCTGACCCAGGAAGGGTTTGCGGTACGCGCCTGCCACGATGGCCAGAGCGCGCGCCAGGCATTGGCCGAGCATGCCCCGGCGGCCGTGGTGCTGGATGTGATGCTGCCCGACGGCAGCGGCCTGGAGCTGCTCAAGCAGCTGCGCAGCGAGCATGCCGAGCTGCCGGTGCTGATGTTGTCGGCCCGTGGCGAACCCCTGGACCGCATCCTCGGCCTGGAACTGGGCGCCGACGATTACCTGGCCAAGCCCTGTGACCCCCGTGAGCTCACCGCCCGCCTGCGCGCCGTGCTGCGCCGCAGCCACCCCACCGCCACCACCACCCAGCTGGAGATCGGAGACCTGGCGTTCAGCCCGGTGCGAGGGGTGGTCAGCATCGACGGCCGCGACATGAGCCTGACGCTGTCCGAAAGCCGCATCCTCGAAGCGCTGCTGCGCCAGCCCGGCGAGCCGCTGGACAAGCAGGAACTGGCGCAGATAGCCCTGGGGCGCAAGCTGACTCTGTATGACCGCAGCCTGGACATGCACGTCAGCAACCTGCGCAAGAAGGTTGGCCCGCATGCCGATGGGCGGCCACGGATCGTCGCGCTGCGTAGCCGCGGTTACTACTACAGCCTCTGACCTTGTGGGAGCGGCCTTGTGTCGCGAAAGGGCTGCGAAGCAGCCCCAGCAAAGCCCGCATGAATACCGAATCCCAGGGGCTGCTGCGCAGCCCTTTCGCGACACAAGGCCGCTCCCACAGGAATCGCGCCTGCTTCTAAAAGTTGAGCCAGACAATTGCCTTGCCCCCGCAACATATCCACTCATCTTTACCCTGCCTTTACGCTGCGCTGACTGCGCTTGACCTTGATCTCCCTAGACTGAGCTCATCCGGTAACCACCGGCCTATGACAGGAGAGACACCATGCGCAAGACCCTTATCGCTCTGATGTTCGCCGCCGCCCTGCCAACCGTGGCCATGGCCATGCCTGAAGGCGGCCAGCGTCACGACGGCCCGCATCATCGCGGTGATGCGCCTTTCGCCCAACTGGACCTGAGCCGCGACCAGCGCCAGCAGATCGGCAAGCTGATGGGCGAGCAGATGAAGAACCGCCACGAAATCACCGAGCGCTACCTGAACAAGCTGCCGGCAGCCGACCAGAAGGCCATGAAAGACGAACTCAAGGCCAGCCACGACAAGACCGACAGCCAGGTCCGCGCACTGCTCAAGCCTGACCAGCAGAAGAAATTCGACGAACTGCAGAAGGAACGCGAAGCACGCAAGGCTGAATGGAAGGAGTTCCAGGCCTGGAAAGCTGAAAAAGCTGGCAAGGCCCAGTAAGCTGTCACCCAATGCCCGGCCCGCCCTCAAGCGGGCCGGGCTTTTCCCGTTTACAGGAGGTGCTCTTGCGTTCTCTGTTCTGGCGCATCCTGGCCAGCTTCTGGCTGGCTATCACCCTGGTCGCGGGCCTGTCGATCCTGCTCGGCCACATGCTCAACCAGGACGCCTGGATCCTCAGCCGCCACCCGGGCCTGAAAACCATGGCCAGCCATTGGACCAAGCATTATGAGCAGGAGGGCCTGGAGTCTGCCCAGGCATTTCTGGAGCGACGCAAGCAGCGCTACAAGATCGATGTACAGGTGCTCGACGACAGCGGCGATGCCGTGGTGCCCGGCACCTTCCCGCGCCGCGCTGCGGCGTTCGAGGCGCGCCAGCACAATGACGAGCGCCGCCTGCCGTGGCGCCGCTTGACCGAGGAATACACCAGCCCCGACACCGGCGAGACCTACCTGCTGATCTACCGCATCCCGCACCCGGAGCTGGATGCGTGGCACCGCGAGAGCCTGCTGTGGCCGTTGAGTGCGCTGGGCATCGCGTTGGTGGTGCTTACCTTGTTCAGCCTGCTGGTGACCCTGTCCATCACCCGTCCGCTCAGCCGCCTGCGCGGTGCCGTGCACGACCTTGGCCAGGCCACCTACCAACAGAACAGCCTGGCCCGCCTGGCTGCCCGGCGTGACGAGTTTGGTGTGCTGGCCAAGGACTTCAACAAGATGGGCGCACGCCTGCAGAGTCTGATCGGCAGCCAGCGTCAGCTGCTGCGCGACGTGTCCCACGAGCTGCGTTCACCGCTGGCCCGCCTGCGCATTGCCCTGGCCCTGGCCGAACGTGCCGAAACCGAACAGCGCCAGGCCCTGTGGCCGCGCCTGACCCGCGAATGCGACCGCCTGGAAGACCTGATCAGCGAAATCCTGACGTTGGCCAGGGTCGATGCCGAGCAGGCCCATGCCGAGCCTGTCGACCTCAACACGCTGCTCGGCAGCGTGCGCAAGGACGCTCAGCTCAGTGCGCCGGAGCAAGAAGTGAAGCTGGAGGCACAACCGGGGTTGACGCTGCAAGGCTGGCCGACGCTGATCGAGCGCGCCGTGGACAACCTGGTGCGCAATGCCCTGCGCTTCAACCCGCAGGGGCAACCGATCGAGATCAGCGCGCAGCGCGAGCCCGGGCAGATCGTCCTGAGCGTGCGTGATCACGGCCCCGGGGTGGCGCCGGAGCACCTGGCACAGCTGGGCGAGCCGTTCTTCCGTGCGCCGGGGCAGGAGGCAGCGGGGCATGGCCTGGGCCTGGCGATTGCGCGCAAGGCGGCGGAGCGCCATGGCGGCAGCCTGGTGCTGGAGAATCACCCGCAGGGTGGATTCGTAGCCCGGTTGGAGTTGCCTGAGAACATCGCGGCTGACTGACAGAAAGCCGGGGGCTGCTTTGCAGCCCTTTCCGACCGGTCCGGCGCCCCGGCAAGGCCGCTCCTACAGGGATCACCACAGGCTCGAAACCTGTGCCGTGCCTGTGGGAGCGGGCTTGCCCGCGAAGAAGCCAGCGCGTTATTCGCCCCAGACGCTGACGTACTCGGCGGTTTCCAGTATCGGCGCCGTACGCGGCTCGGTCAGCGGCGTGCCGACATACAGGTAGCCGATCAGCTCCTCGTTCTCGGCCAACCCCAAGCCCTTGTGCACGTGGGCATCGAAGGCCATGTCGCCAGTGCGCCACACCGCGCCGATGCCCTGGGCATGCGCCGCAATCAGGATGCCATGGGCCGCGCAACCCGCTGCCAGGCGCTGCTCGGACTTGGGCACCTTGAAGTGGTCCTGCAGCTTGGCGATCACCACGATCAGCAACGGCGCACGCAGCGGCATCGCGCGCGCCTTGTCCAGCGCAGCCTGGCTGGCGTCGCCCTTGTGCTGCAGCGCTTCGGCGAACAGTTCACCGAGCTTGTCGCGGCCCTGACCCTCGATGGTCAGGAAGCGCCATGGCCGCAGCTGGCCGTGGTCCGGTGCGCGCAAGGCCGCCTGGAACAACGCCTCGCGCTGGGCCTCGTTAGGTGCAGGTTCGGTCAGGCGTGGCACGGAAACACGGTTGAGCAATGCGTCGAGAGCCTCCATCGGCTACCCTCCTGGCAGGTAAATGTGCGGCCATTCTAGCGTTTACATCACCAGACCCATAGGTAGAATGGCGCCCTTCCGTTTCGAGTCTGAGCAGATCACATGGCGTTGCCGACCTTAAGGATCATTGGTTTCATCATCGGCATCTTCCTGATTACCCTGGCCGTAGGCATGGCCGTGCCCATGGCGACCTTGGTGATCTTCGAACGCACCGGCGACATGCCCTCGTTCCTCTGGTCCAGCCTGATCACCTTCATCGCCGGCCTGGCCATGGTCGTTCAGGGGCGACCCGAGCACGTCCACCTGCGCCCACGCGACATGTATTTGCTGACGGTCAGTAGCTGGGTGGTGGTGTGCATCTTCGCGGCGCTGCCATTCTTGCTGACCCAGCACATCAGCTACACCGACGCCTTCTTCGAAAGCATGTCCGGCATCACCGCCACGGGCGCCACGGTGCTCAGCGGGCTCGACAACATGTCACCGGGCATCCTGATGTGGCGTTCGATGCTGCACTGGCTCGGCGGCATCGGCTTCATCGCCATGGCGGTAGCGATCCTGCCGCTGCTGCGCATCGGTGGCATGCGCCTGTTCCAGACCGAGTCGTCGGACCGTTCGGAAAAGGTCATGCCGCGCTCGCACATGGTCGCCAAGTCGATCGTCGGCGTGTACGTCGGTTTCTCGATCTTTGGCGCACTGGCCTTCTGGTGGGCCGGCATGAGCCCGTTCGATGCCATCAATCACGCCATGTCGGCGATCTCCACCGGCGGTTTCTCCACCTCCGACCAGTCGCTGGCCAAGTGGGACATCCCCGCCGTGCACTGGGTCGCGGTGGTGGTGATGATCCTCGGCAGCCTGCCTTTCACCCTGTACGTGGCGACCCTGCGCGGCAACCGCAAGGCGTTGATCCGCGACCAGCAGGTGCAGGGCCTGCTGGGCATGCTGGTGGTGACCTGGCTCGTGCTCGGCACCTGGTACTGGTACACCACCAACCTGCACTGGCTCGACGCCTTGCGCCACGTGGCGCTCAACGTGACCTCGGTGGTCACCACCACCGGCTTCGCCCTGGGCGACTACAGCCTGTGGGGCAACTTCTCGCTGATGCTGTTCTTCTACCTGGGCTTCGTCGGTGGCTGCTCCGGCTCGACGGCCGGTGGCATCAAGATCTTCCGTTTCCAGGTGGCCTACATCCTGCTCAAGGCCAGCCTCAACCAGCTGATCCACCCGCGCGCGGTGATCAAGCAGAAGTACAACGGCCATCGCCTGGACGAAGAGATCGTGCGTTCGATCCTGACCTTCTCGTTCTTCTTCGCCATCACCATCTGCGTGATGGCCCTGCTGCTGTCGCTGCTGGGGGTGGACTGGATGACCGCACTGACCGGCGCCGCCGGCACGGTGTCGGGCGTCGGCCCGGGCCTGGGTGAAGTGGTCGGCCCTTCGGGCAACTACTCGACGCTGCCGGATGCCGCCAAGTGGATCCTCGCCGCCGGCATGCTGCTCGGCCGCCTGGAAATCATCACGGTGCTGGTGTTGTGCATGCCGGCGTTCTGGCGTCACTGACTTCGCCGGGCTCGGTACCCAGCCGGGCGCGGTATTCGCTGGGGGTCACATCGAACCAGCGGCGGAACGCCCGGTAGAAGTTGCTCGGGTCGGCAAAACCCAGCAGGTAGGCGGTTTCCAGCAAGGTCATGCCTGGCTGGGCCAGGTACTGCTCGGCCAGCTCGCGACGGGTGTCGTCCAGCAGGGTCTGGAAGCTGGTGCCCTCTTCCTGCAGGCGGCGCTGCAAGGTGCGCTGGGACAGGTGCAGGGCCTGGGCCAGGGTTTCGCGCTGGGGCTCGCCTTGCGGCAGGATGCGGCACAACACCTGGCGCACCCGGTGAGTCACGCGGCTCTCCGAAAAGCGCGCGAGGTATTCACCGGCAAAGCGGTCATGCAGGATGGCCATGGCTTCGTTGGCGGTGGGCAATGGCGCCTCCATGTCGGCCCGTTCGAACACCAGCGCATCGTGCGGTGCACCGAACACCAGCGGGGAATGGAATGCCACCTTGTACGGTTCAATATCCTTCGGCTGCGGCCCTTGCACCAATACCCGTCGCGGCTGCACCGGCCGACCACTGAGCCACTTGCACAAGGCCAGCGCGCAGGCCAGCGAGGCTTCTGCGCTGTGCCGGGTGGGCGGCAGGTGGTCGCCATGCACGGTCAGAATCAGCGAATAGCCTTCAGGGCCGAGGATGAAGCTCAGGTCGGAGCTTTCGGCGATGATGCGCTGGTAGCGCACCAGCCGCTCGAAGCCTTCAGCCAGGGTGCGGCTGGACATCAGCGCGTAGCCCACCACGTGGAACGACGCCGGGCGCACCACCCGTGCCATGTTCAGGCCAATGGCTTCGTTGCCCGAAAGTTCGACCGCAAGCTGCCACAGGCGGGTCATGGAGTCCTGAGGAAAACGCGCATCCGGGTCGTCGAGTGCGGCGAAATCCAGCCCCAGCTGCTTGAACATGGCTGGGCAGTCGAGCCCTTCCAGCTCCAGCGCCTTGACAATCCCTGATGCCCAGCTGGCTGACGTGGTTCTTTCGCTCATGGCAGGCTTCTTATGCTGACCGCATCATGCGGTTAACCCCAAGGATACTCATTTGGCGCCTATTGTCACTGGCCGGCCCCGCCAATCACTCTAGACTCGATTCAGGCTCCACGCCGTGTAACCTGTCAAAAAGTGATAATCCCGGAGTACTGCCCATGACCAGCACCACGCAGTTTCGCAGTTTCGCCGAGTTCTATCCGTATTACCTGGGGGAGCACAGCAACCCCACCTGCCGGCGCCTGCACTTTGTCGGCACCAGCCTGGTGATCGCCTTGCTGGCCTACACCATCGGCAGCGGGAAGTGGTTGCTGTTGCTGGCAGTGCCGCTTTGCGGGTACGGCTTCGCCTGGGTGGGGCACTTCTTCTATGAGCGCAACAGGCCGGCGACGTTCAAGCACCCGTGGTACAGCCTGGTAGGTGACTTCGCCATGTTCCGCGACATCCTGCTTGGCCGGATCAGCCTCTAGGCTGGCTCACGCAGAGCCGCCGCAGCGTCGGCCTGACGCGCCTGGGCATCGGCCAGCCGGTAAAGCTCGATGCTGCCGTCCCAATGCTCGATCAGCGCCGTGCACGACTCGACCCAATCACCGCAGTTGAGGTAATCCACTTCGCCGACCTTGCGTATTTCGGCGTGGTGGATATGCCCGCACACCACCCCGTGAAAACCACGGCGGGTGCACTCATGGGCAATCGCATCCTCGAAGTCGCTGATGAAGTTCACCGCACCCTTGACCTTGTGCTTGAGGTACGCCGACAGCGACCAGTAGCCATACCCGTAGCGCACACGCCAATGGTTGAGCCAGCGGTTGAGCACCAGGGTGAACTCGTAGGCACGGTCGCCAAGGAAGGCCAGCCAACGGTGATAGCGGGTGATCACGTCGAACTGGTCGCCATGGATCACCAGCAGGCGTCGGCCATCGGCGGTCAAGTGCTCGGCCTCGTCCACCAGCTGGATGTTGCCCAGCATCAGCTTCGAGTAACGGCGCAGGAATTCGTCGTGGTTGCCGGTGACGTAGATCACCTCGGTGCCGCGCTTGCTCATGGTCAGCAAGCGGCGAATCACATTGGTGTGGGCCTGCGGCCAGTAGATGCCACCGCGCAGCTTCCAGCCATCGATGATATCGCCGACCAGGTAGATACGGTCGGCCTGGTAGCCCTTGAGGAACTGCGACAGGTGTTCGGCCTGGCAATCACGCGTGCCCAGGTGCACGTCGGATATCCACAAGGTGCGTACGCGCTGCTTGCGTGACGGGCGAGAGAGTTCGGCATGGGTCATGGGCAGGCTCCGGCGCTGTTTGCTGGAGACTGGCAGGCACAGGTGACAGGTTGGTGGCAGGGATGTGACGAGTGATGGGCTGCCAGGAATGCGGCACAATGGCTGGCAGCCCCACGAGGAACCCCCATGGCCGGCCCGATACTTTCCTTGCGCCACTACCGCGATGAGCTGATCGCCCACAGCCACGAACACCCGCAATTGGTATTCGGCCTGCAAGGTCGCCTGGATTTCGAGGTGCAGGGCCACGGCGCCAAGGTCGCCCGCCAGGGGCTGGTGGTGGTGCCCGCTGGCGCCCACCACACCTGTGGCAGCGATGCCGGCAGCGATTGCCTGGTACTGGATGTGCCCGGTGAGCATTGGCTGCACGAGCAACTGGGGGCCCATGCCGATGCCAGCCGGCGCCTGCTCGACCAGCCTGGCGCAATGGGGCTGGACGATCGCCAGCAGCAACTGGTGGACTGGCTGGCGGCGAGCCCCATGGACGACCCACTGATTGCCCGGCAAGGCGCGGTGCTGTTGCTGGCCAGCCTGAACCCCGGCGCCGCGGCCATCGTCACGCCCAGCCATCGCCTTCCCTATGCCGCTTTCGATGCGCATATCGAACAGCATGCGGCCTACCCGCTGCAGGTTGCCGACCTTGCACGTATCGCCGGCTTGTCCAGTGCCCGGCTACATGCACGATTCACCGCGGAGTGCGGCATGACGCCGATGGACTACATCCGCCAGCGGCGCCTGCTCAAGGCAAGGCGGCTGGTCAAGCAGACCTTGCTGCCGATGGGGGAGATTGCAGCGCAGGTGGGGTACAGCTCGCAGAGTGCGTTCTCGGCGGCGATGCTGCGCGCGTTTGGCTGCCCGCCGTTGGCCATGCGGCGAGAGGCTGGCGACAATTGACGGCAGGATGGCGACAGAACGTGTTGTCTTGAAGATTTACACTTTGCTGCGCCGGCCTCATCGCGGATAAATCCGCTCCTACGCGGTACCTGTAGGAGCGGATTTATCCGCGATGAGGCCGGCACAGCCAGTAAAGATACAAGCAAGGACCCCATATGAACCACCGCACTGCCCTCGGCGCCCTGCACATCGGCGCGTTGTTCTTCGGCCTGACCGGCGTCTTCGGCAAGCTGGCCACCAGCGCCAGCCCGGCGATCATCGTCTTCGGCCGCGCCGCCTTCGCCGTGCTGGCCCTGGCGCTGTTCGCAAGCCTCACCGGCCCCGGCTGGCGACGCCTGAGTGGCCAGGACATGCGCCGCCTGCTGCTCGGTGGCGTGCTGCTGGCCGGCCATTGGGTCAGCTTCTTCATCGCTGTGAAAGTTGGCGGCGTGGCCATCGCCACCCTGGGCTTTGCCAGCTTCCCAGCCTTCACCGTGATCCTAGAAGGCTTGCTGTTCCGCGAACGCATCCGCCGCAACGAAGGCGTGCTGGTGGTACTGGTCAGCATCGGCCTGATACTGGTCACCCCGGCATTCGACCTGGCCAGCCAGGCTACCGGCGGCCTGCTCTGGGCGTTGCTCTCCGGGTTGCTGTTCTCGCTGCTGTCCCTGACCAACCGTGCTGGCTCCGGGCGCTTGCCAGCCGTGCAGGCGGCGCTGTGGCAGAACCTGGTGGTCGGCTTGTGCCTGCTGCCCTTCGCCGGCCAAGGCCTGAGCCAGGTAGCCGCCATGGACTGGTTGTGGATCGCCCTGCTCGGGGTCTTCTGCACCGGCGTCGCCCACAGCCTGTTCGTGGCCAGCCTGGGAGTGATCAAGGCGCGCACCGCCGCCGTAGTGTTCGCCATGGAACCGGTCTACGGTATCGCCGTGGCCTGGGCGGTGTTTGCCGAAACGCCAACCCTGCGCATGCTGTTGGGTGGCGTGCTGATCATCTTTGCCATCGTGCTGTCCAGCCGCATGGCCGCAGAGCAACCTCCCAGGCACAAGGCCGTGGCCGAGGGCGCCTGATCAGCGATCGTTGTGGCCCAGGTCGCGCTGCGGGTCGATCTGGTCGCGCACTCGCTGCTTGAGCACCTTGGCCTCGGGGAAACCTCCGTCAGCCTTGCGCTCCCAGATCTGTACGCCATTGCAAGTGATGCGGAAGACCCCACCGCTGGCCGGTTCCAGCGCTACCCGGCCAAGGTCGTCGGTGAAGGTGCTGAGCAGCTCCTGGGCCAGCCAGGCGGCTCGCAGCAGCCACTGGCATTGCGTGCAATATGTGATGACGATTTCCGGCTTGTTGTCGGCCATGCTGAGGCATCTCCAGGTAAGGGGCCGCTTATACTAGCGGTCTTTAGCCTTCGGTTTGAGACTCAAGATGCGCCGCCTGCTGTTCTGCCTTTTGCTGATGCTCACTGCCTTCACCGCATTCGCCGCCGAGCCCGCCCGTCCCAAGGTCGGCCTGGTGCTGTCTGGCGGTGCCGCCCGCGGCCTGGCCCACATCGGCGTGCTCAAGGCCCTGGAGGAACAGGGCGTGCACATCGACGCCATCGCTGGCACCAGCATGGGCGCGGTGGTGGGCGGGCTGTATGCCTCCGGCTACAGCGTCGAAGAGCTGGAAAGACTCGCCACCACGCTGGACTGGCAACAGGCGCTGTCCGATGCCCCGCCGCGCAAGGATGTGCCGTTCCGGCGCAAGCAGGATGACCGCGACTTCCTGGTCAAACAGAAGCTGAGCTTTCGCGACGACGGCAGCCTCGGCCTGCCCCTGGGCGTGATCCAGGGCCAGAACCTGGCTCTGCTGCTGGAAAGCAAGCTGGCCCACACCGCCGACACCCGCGACTTCGACAAGCTGCCAATCCCCTTCCGCGCCGTGGCCACCGATATCGCCAGCGGCGAGAAGGTGGTGTTCAGCCGTGGCCACCTGCCGCAGGTGATTCGCGCGAGCATGTCGATCCCGGCCGTGTTCGCCCCGGTCGAGCTGGATGGCCGCCTGCTGGTGGATGGCGGCATGGTCGACAACATCCCCCTCGACGTGGCCCGGGAAATGGGCGTTGACCTGGCCATCGTCGTCGACATCGGCACGCCGCTGCGTGACCGCAAGCAACTGGCCACGGTGGTCGATGTGCTCAACCAGTCGATCACCCTGATGACCCGGCGCAACTCCGAGGAACAGCTGGCCAGCTTGCACCGCGACGACATCCTGATCCAGCCACAACTGGCCGCCTTCGGCGTCACCGACTTCGGCCGTGCCCAGGACATGATTGACGCTGGCTACCGCGCCACCCGCCTGCTCGACACGCGCCTGGCCACGCTGCGCCAGCCAGAGAGCGACGCCAGCCTGGCCGTGGCCCGCTCGCCGGGCCAGCGCACGCCGGTGATCACTGCGATCAGGATAGAAAACGACTCCAAGGTCAGCGACGACGTGATCCGCTATTACATCCGCCAGCCAATTGGCGAGCCGTTGGCGCTCGACCGCCTGCAGACCGACATGGGCACCCTGTATGGCCTGGACTACTTCGACCGGGTGCAGTACCGCGTGGTGCACAAGGGCCACGACAACACCCTGGTGATCAATGCTCGCGGCAAGCGCGGCGGCACCGACTACCTGCGCCTGGGCCTGAACCTGTCGGACGACCTGCGTGGCGACAGCGCCTTCAACCTCGGCGCCAGCTACCGCATGAACGGCATCAACCGGCTGGGTGCGGAATGGCTGACGCGCGCCCAGATCGGCGACCAGCAGGAGCTGTACAGCGAGTTCTATCAACCGCTGGACGTGGGTTCGCGCTACTTCGTCGCGCCCTACCTGGACCTGAGCTCGCAGAACATCGAAGCGACCCTGGACAACGACCCTATCGCCGAGTACCGGTTGGAGCGTTATGGCTTCGGCCTCAACGTCGGTCGCCAGATCGGCACGTCCGGTGAAGTGCGCCTGGGCGTGGGCAAGGCCTGGGGCGAGGCCGAAGTGCGTATTGGCGATCAGGACCTGCCCTCGGTCAGCTTCAACGAAGGTTTTTACGAGCTGAAGTATTCGTTCGACACCCTCGACAACGTGTACTTCCCGCACAGTGGCGAGGACATCGGCCTGACCTTGCGCAAGTACGACAAGTCGCTGGATTCGGATGATGAGTACCGGCAGTGGCTGCTGAACCTGGACAAGGCATTCAGCGTCGGGGCGAACACCTTCGTGCTGGGTGGGCGTTACGGGCGAACGCTGGACCCGACGGAGGTGGTGACCTCAAGTTTCGTGTTGGGGGGTGCGCGAGAGCTGTCGGGCTTCCGCCAGGACTCGGTGTCAGGGCAGAACGTCAGCCTGCTGCGGATGGTGTACTACCGGCGCCTGACGCCGAGGGCCTATCTTCCGTTGGACTTCCCGTTGTATATCGGCGGGTCGCTGGAGCGTGGGCGGGCCTGGAACAACGACAACGAGTTCGACAGTGGCTACATCAATGCGGCGAGCATCTTCCTGGGGCTGGAGACGCCTTTGGGGCCGTTGAACCTGAGTTATGGAGCCAACAGTGCGAACGAGCAGGCGGTGTACCTGAACCTGGGGCATACCTTCTAGAGGGCTGGGGCCGCTTTGCGGCCCTTTCCGACCGGTCCGGCGCCCCGGCGAGGCCGCTCCTACAGGGGATCGCATATGCCTGTAGGAGCGGCCTCGCCGGGGCGCCGGACCGGTCGGAAAGGGCTGCGAAGCAGCCCCCGGAGGGATCAGGACTTTTCCAGGTTGCCGAGGATCTTGGCATGCACCCGCATGCACACTTCCAGATCCGCCTCATCCACGCCCGTGAACAGCTCCAGGCGCAGGGCGTTGGCAATGGTTTCGATCTGCTCGATCAGCGGCTTGGCCGGTGGGCACAGCAGGATTTTCTTCGCCCGCCGATCCTCCAGCACCGCCTGGCGGCGCACCAGGCCCTGGCTTTCCAGGCTGTCGAGCAGACGCGCCAGGGTCGGGCCTTCAACGCCCACGCTCTGCGCCAGCTCGCGCTGGGTGGGCGCTTCTTCGAAACGGGCCAGGTGCAACAACACCAGCCAGCGCGCCTGGGACAGGTTCAGCCCGGCCAGGCGGCGATCCAGCTCGGCGCGCCAGCCGCGGGACATCTGCGCCAGCTGCATGCCGAAGCGGTGTTGGTTGTCGGTCAGGGGCATAAGCAACTCAATAGACTAGAACTAATTGTTAGTCAGCTAACCATGCTCCGGGGGATCAGGCAAGGCTGCCCGCCCCGGAAACACCCGATAATCGTCAAAAAGGATGACAAACATCAGCAGTTGACAGAAATGCCGCCCATCAGAGCTCGAACTCCGCCGCCAGTGCCGCACGTATGCAGTACAGCACGCCTTCTGGCACCCGGGCGCCGAACAACGGCGCAATCGCCGACACCGGCGGCAGCTCGCCTTCGCCGTCGAGGAAGGCATCCTGCACTTCCATCATCAGGTCTTCCGGCAGGTCCAGCGCTTGCTCCAGGCTCAGCTCCTGGCGCCCAAGGGCCTCGGCCAACAGGCTGTAGACGTTCTTCTCACTGCAGTTGAGCTGCCCGGCGATCTGCGCCGGGGTCATGCCGGCACGGGCCAGGCTGACCAGTTCGTGGCGCAGGTCGAGCACCACCTTCGGCGCCTCCTCGGTGCCACCGGCGCCGTTGAGCACTTCGAGGAAGGCCTGGCCATAGCGCTCCAGCTTGCGCGCACCCACGCCGCTGACCTGGGCCATGTCGCTGAGGCTGGTCGGCTGGCTGCGGAGCATTTCCAGCAGGGTGGAGTCGGGGAAGATGACATAGGGCGGCACGCTGTGCTCTTCAGCCAGCTTGCGCCGCAAGGTGCGCAGCGCCTCCCACAGTTCGCGCTCTTCGGCGCGCACCAGTTGGCTGGCCGGGCTGCCGCCGCTGGAGGCCGCCTTGGCCACGGTCTGTGGCTTGAGGTCGCGGCGCAGCTGCAGGTTCACCTCGCCGCGCAGCAGTGGCCGGCAGCTGTCGGACAGGCGCAGGCCACCGTAGCCTTCCAGGTCGATGTCGACCAGGCCGCGCGCCACCAGCTGGCGGAACAGCGAACGCCATTCGGCCTCGGCCAGGTTCTTGCCGACACCGAACACCGAAAGCTTCTCGTGGCCAAAGTTGCGCACCTTCTCGGTGTCCTTGCCCAGCAGCACGTCGACCAGGTGGCCTACGCCATAGCGTTGGCCGGTGCGGAACACAGCCGACAACGCCTGGCGGGCAGGCTCGGTGGCGTCCCAGGTCTGGATCTGGTCGACGCAGTTGTCGCAGTGGCCGCAGGGCTGCTCAAGGGTTTCATCGAAATAGGCCAGCAGCGACTGACGGCGGCAGCGGGTTTCTTCGCACAGGGCCAGCATGGCGTCGAGCTTGTGCTGCTCGATGCGTTTGTGGCGCTCGTCACCTTCGGAGTTCTGCAGCATCTGCTTGAGCATCACCATGTCCTGCAGGCCGTAGGCCATCCAGGCATCCGACGGCAACCCGTCACGGCCGGCACGCCCGGTTTCCTGGTAATAGGCCTCGAGCGACTTGGGCAGGTCGAGGTGGGCCACGAAGCGCACGTTGGGCTTGTCGATGCCCATGCCGAAGGCAATGGTGGCGACCATGATCAGCCCCTCCTCATTGAGGAAGCGGTGCTGGTTGGCCGCACGGGTCTCCGCGGCCAGGCCGGCGTGGTACGGCAGCGCCGGGAAGCCTTGCTCGCAAAGGAACGCGGCGGTTTCATCGACCTTCTTGCGCGACAGGCAGTAGACGATGCCGGCATTGCCACGGCGCTCGCCGAGGAAGGCCATCAGCTGCTTGCGTGGCGACTCCTTTGGCACGATGCGATAGAAGATGTTCGGCCGGTCGAAACTCGACAGGAAGCGCTCGGCGCCCTGCAGGTGCAAGCGCTGGACGATCTCCTCGCGGGTACGCATGTCGGCGGTCGCGGTCAGGGCGATACGCGGCACGTGCGGGAACAGCTCGGCCAGTTGCCCCAGCTGCAGGTACTCCGGGCGGAAGTCATGGCCCCATTGCGATACACAGTGCGCTTCGTCGATGGCGAACAGCGAGATGTCGAGATCGCGCAGGAAGTCCAGCATGCGTGGCTGTACCAGGCGCTCCGGCGCCAGGTAGAGCATCTTCACCTCGCCCCGGCGCAAGCGCCCGGCCAGGTCGCGCTGCTGCTCCGGGCTAAGCGTGGAGTTCAGCGCCGCCGCGGCGACGCCGAGTTCATCGAGGGTGGCGACCTGGTCGTCCATCAGCGCGATCAGCGGCGACACCACCACCGTCAGGCCCGGGCGCAACAAACCAGGCACCTGGAAGCACAGGGACTTGCCGCCACCGGTAGGCATCAGCACCAAGGCATCGCCGCCATTGGCCACGCATTCGATGATCGCTGCCTGGCGCCCACGGAAACTGTCGTAACCGAAGATATCCTTGAGAACGCGCTGAGCCTGTTCGAGCATGTGCAACTCCACAAATCGCCGTACCATCCTGGACACAGGCTGGACGAAAAACCCGCCCCGCACACGCCAAAAGCGTAAGCGGCTTTTGCCAGATGGACGGGAAATCCCGCACCTGGATGAAAAACGGCGGAGTATACCGCAGTGCTGGCCCGCACAGGATGCCCGGTGACAGACGTTCCCTTTGCCCCGCTGCCGCCGCAAGGTGCTAGAATTCACTATCGTTTATTCCCCAAGGTAGCCCTGTAATGTCCTTCGCCGAGCAACTGACCCGCCTGCAAGCCTTCCTCGACGCCGACGAGCTGCACGAAGAAGCGCTGGACTACGTCGCCGCACACGGCTACCTGACCGCGCTGTCGATCTGCTCGGAAGTCGTTCCCGAGCGTGAATGGATCGACGCGCTGTTCGCCGAAGAGCCCCATTACGCCAGCGATGCCCAGCGCACCGAGATCGAAGCGACGCTGGTAGCCCTCAAAGGCCACATCGCCCGCCAACTGGCCAGCGACGAAGAATTCGACCTGCCATGCGACCTTGACCTGACCGACGAGCCGGACGATTCCGACCTGCGCGGCTGGTGCATCGGCTTCATGGAGGGCGTGTTCCTGCGTGAAGAGGCCTGGTTCGAGAACGCCGAAGAAGAAGTCAGCGAAATGCTGCTGCCGATCATGGTCGGTTCCGGCCTGTTCGACGAACAGCCTGAGTTCGCCGACATCGCCAGCAACGCCAACCTGCAGGACGACATGATCGTGCAGATCCCGGAAGCGCTGAGCGCGCTGTTCCTGCTGCTGCACGCTCCAGAAGAGAAGCCGGCGCTGCTCAAGCCACGCCACCACTGAGTCGGCCGTGCGCTACCTGCTGCTGGCCGTCGGCTGGCTCAGCGTTGCGCTGGGGGTGCTGGGGATCTTCCTGCCGGTGTTGCCCACCACCCCGTTCCTGCTGCTGGCTGCGGCCTGCTTCGCGCGCAGCTCGCCGCGCTTTCACGATTGGCTGGTCAACCATCCCAAGCTTGGGCCGTGGATCCGTGACTACCTGAGTGGCGAGGGTATTCCACTCAAGGGCAAGGTCTACGCCATCGGCCTGATGTGGGCGAGCATCGGCCTGTCCTGCTACCTGGTACCACTGTTCTGGGCCAGGGCCTTCATGCTGACCAGTGCAGTGCTGGTCAGCCTGTACATCCTCAAGCAGAAGACCTTGCGCCGATCGGGCTGACCCCTGCTATCGCCTGTGCCGCCCTCTTCGCGGCTAAAGCCGCTCCTACAGGTACTCTGCAGCTCTCAAGGGCTGCGAAGTATCTGTAGGAGCGGCTTTAGCCGCGAAGAGGGCGGCACAGGCTGATCAGACCGTATCCACCTTCAACGAATGGTCATTGATCATCCCGTTGATGATGGTCGCAGTATCATGCCCCGCCGAAATCACCCCGCCCGCCCCTGCCGTCACCCCGTAATGCTGGGCCAGGTCGACCCCGGCCAGGTCGATGGTCTGGGTCGGCGCCGCACCCGCCACGCTGCTGACTTCGATGGTCGAGACCACATTGGTGCCGCTGCCGCTGACCTTGAAGTGCAGGTAGTCATCCAGCGAGGCCGAAGTGGCATTCTCGCCCTGCAGCAGTTGCGACAGGTCCAGACGGTCGCTGCCCGGAGTGAAATCAGTCACCGTGTCATGCCCGGTGTCGCCCTTCTGCCAGACGAAAGTGTCGTTGCCGTTGCCACCGGTCATGATGTCGTCACCTGGCCCGCCGATGAGGATGTCATTGCCATCACCGCCCTTGAGCACATCGTTGCCCCGGCCACCGCTAAGCGTGTTGTCGCCGGCATCGCCGATCAAGGTGTCGTTGTAATCGGAGCCGATCAGGTTCTCGATGCTGATCAAGGTGTCGATGCCTGCGGCACCGGTATTCTGTGGGCCGTGCAGGCTGAGGTCGACCGTCACACCTGCGGTGGCCGAGGCATAGCTGGCGGTATCGTTGCCCGCGCCGCCATCTAGCAGGTCGTTGCCAAGGCCGCCGATCAGCAGGTCATCGCCATTGCCCCCGTGCAGGGTGTCATTGCCCGCACCGCCTACCAGCACATCATGGCCGTCACCACCGTTGAGGATGGTGTCGGCATTGCTTGCCATCAACACATCATCGCCTGCCGTGCCGTTCAAGGTGCTGCCGGCCTGGTAAGTGATATCCACCGCGCCAGCAGCACTGCCGCCATGGCCATCGGTGACCGTGTAGCTGGCCTGATGCACGTCATTCACGGCGTTGCTGTAGTCCACCACCATGCTCAGCTTGTAGTTTTCGGCGGCCTTGCTGTTGTCCGAGGGGTTGATCTGGTTGACCACATGGATGCTGTACACCCCGTCATGGCTGGCGGTGAAGCTGCCGCCATCGGCAATGGGCTGATAGCTGCCGTTGGCATCCTTCCACTCAAGGCCTACGTTGCCGTCGGGGCGGTCATGGTCCAGGTGAAGGGTCTCGCCCTTGCGCAGGCTGACGGTAATCACATCCTCGGCATTGGCATGACTGCTGTTGATGTCACCGAGGTAGCCGAGCACCACCAGCGCTGCGGTCATGCTGCCAGCAGCAGTGGTGAAGGCGCTGCGCTCCAGGGCCTTGAACTGGTTGTCGAGCGAATTGCCATGGCCATCGAAGGTGATGTTCGGGACGCTAGTGCCGAGGGTGAAGCCGGCCCCCTTGTCGGCAAAGTTGGTGTTCACGGTGATCGGCGCCGCACTCAAATGGTCGTTGTCGAGATCACTGTCATTGGCCAGCAGCACTTCGGACGGCAAGGTGATACTGGCGCCGGTGATGTTGGTGATTACATGGTCAGCCACCGCCACCGGTGCATGGTTGCCATTGATCATTATCAGCAGGTCGGCACTGCTGGTATCGCCGTCATTGTCGCTGACCGTGAAGCCGAAACGCTCGGGCGGGCTGCTGCCATTGCCATTGGGTGGCGTGTAGGTGAACTCGCCGCTGTCCATGTTCACCAGCAGGCTGCCGCCCAGGTTGGTCTTGATGGTGAGTGTGTTGCCCGTGGTGTCGAAGCTGGCATTGTCTGCGCCACCACTGGCCGAATACCCACCCTGCCCCGCGTTGGCTTTCGGGTCGTAGGTGTAGGTGATGCCGTCGACCAGCAGAGCCTTGATGAAGCCGCCATCGGCACCGAAAGTGCCATCACTGAGGAGGCTGCCGGTAATCGGCGAACCCTGCACGGTACCCGACAGCACGCCATAAAGCTGGTTGAAGTCGCTGACGATCACTGCATTGGTGTCGGTATGGCTGCTGCCGTCATAGGCCAACGGGTTCAGGTTGTCCGCGTGGATATCCTTGCCCAGGCCAATGGCGTAGGACTTGATGCCATTGCTGTCGAGGAACGTCTCCCAACTGGTTTCGCGGGAAGCGGTCATGGCATGCCCGGCGCTGGGCTCGCCATCGGAGAAGAAGTAACTGACGTTCTGCGCACCCGCCAGCTTGCCATTCTGGGCATAGGCCGCCTGGGCAGCGGTGGCCGCACTGTCGTAGTAGGTCGAACCACCGGCGTGCAGGCCGTTGACGATCGACTTGGCGACGTCGATGCTGACCCACTCCGCCGACTGGATCTGCGCACCACCGCTGAAGGTGACGATCTGCACCTTGATGTCGCCCATGCCGTCGTACTTGTCGAGCAGCGCAGCGATGGCATGTTTGGCCGCGTCCAGCCGGGTCAGGCCTGGTATGCCGGAGGCAGAATCCATGCTGCCGGACACATCGATCACCAACAGGATGTTGGAATCCAGATGGCCCGGCGTGATGCTGCGCTCGGCGCAGACCGCATTGGGCACATCGTCGACGATGGTGATGGCAATGTTGTTGGTGATGCTGTGGCCGAGCGAATCGGTCGCCTTGTAAGTGAAATACTCGACCGCCGAATCGGCGCCCGGGGTATTGGCAGGTGAAGTCAGCGTATAGGTGTAGCTGCCGTCAGGGTTGATGCTGATCTGCCCATACTGGCCGACAGCGTTGCCAACCAGGCTGAAGGTCAGCGCCCCCACGGCATTGGAAACGGAGCCTGCCAGCGAGCCGCTCGCCGTTTCACCGGTCGAGGCCGGGTCACTGCCCGTGACGCTGCCGGCTGCCAGGTCATTGCCGTCCTTGTGCAGGTCCAGCGCTTTCTCGTACACCGTGACTTCCTGATCCCCGCAAACCTGGAGCCTTGGGTCATGCACGTTGATGGCCAGGGTCGTGGTGCTCTCGTCGCCATCGGCATCGCGGATGGTGTAGACGAAGGTGTCGACGGCATCCCGCGGCGATACCACGTCCGGGTTGGAGTGGTAGACCGCGTTGCCCTTCTCGTCGATGGTCAGGTAGCCATACTGGCCATTCACCTGGCTGTTCAGCTGGCCGATCGCCGAGGTGCTGGTGTCGCTACCGGCGCGCACACCGACCACGTAGTTGCCGTCGCTGCGCACGTCGGCGCCGACCACATCGTTGTACATCACGTTGCCGCGTACGTCCTCGCCCTTGTACACGCTGACAAAATCGCTATGGGCTTGCGGCACGTCGTCGACGATGGAGATGATGATGGTACTGGTGGCCGAATGGCCGTAAGCGTCCTGAACCTGGTAGGTAAAGGACTCCGTCACGGTGTTGGCACCGTCGTTGGCATGCACCGGCGAATTGGCCGGTGAGGTCAGGGTATAGGTGTAGCTACCGTCGGCATTGAGATGAATCTGGCCGTACTGGCCGACTGCATTACCCACCAGGCTGTAGGACAAAGCGCCTATCCCGCCAGAAGCCAAGCCGGCCAGGCTGCCAGTGGCTGTTTCAAGGGGCGATGTCGGGTCGCTGCCAGTAACTGTGCCTGCGGCGAGGTCGCTGCCGTCCTTGCTCAGGTCCAGGGCTTTTTCGAACACCGTGACGCCACCATCCATGCACACTTCGATGCGCGGGTCATGCACGTTGATGGTCAGGGTCGTGGTGCTTTCGTCACCATCGGCATCGCGGATGGTGTAGACGAAAGTGTCGACGGCATCTCTCGGCGACACCACGTCCGGGTTGGAGTGGTAGACCGCGTTGCCCTTCTCGTCGATGGTCAGGTAGCCGTACTGGCCACTCACCTGGGTGTTCAGTTGGCCAATGGCCGAGGTGCTGGTGTCGCTACCGGCGCGCACACCGACCACGTAGTTGCCATCGCTGCGCACGTCGGCACCGACCACATCGTTGTACATCACGTTGCCGCGTACGTCCTCGCCCTTGTACACGCTGACAAAATCGCTATGGGCTTGCGGCACGTCGTCGACGATGGAGATGACGATGGTGCTGGTGGTCGAGTTGCCTACCGAGTCTTTCACCTGGTAGGTGAAGGTTTCGGTGACGGTGTTGGGGCCGTCATTGGCGTGGGTTGGCGAGTTGGCCGGTGAGGTCAGGGTGTAGGTGTAAGTACCGTCGGCGTTCAGGTGAAGCTGGCCGTATTGGCCCGTGGCATCGCTCACCAGGCTGTAGGTCAACGCACCGACACCGCCGCTGGCAGAACCGACCAAGGTGCCGGTGGCGGTTTCACGGGTCGAGTCCGGGTCGCTGCCGGTGACACTGCCGGCGGCCAGGTCGTTGCCGTCCTTGTGCAGGTCCAGGGCGTTTTCGTAGACCGTGACATCACGGTCGGCGCAGGCCATCAACGAGTTGTGCACGTTGATGGTGATTGTCGTGGTGCTTTCGTCACCATCGGCATCGCGGATGGTGTAGACGAAGGTGTCGACGGCATCCCGTGGCGACACCACGTCCGGGTTGGAGTGGTAGACCGCGTTGCCCTTCTCGTCGATGGTCAGGTAGCCGTACTGGCCATTCACCTGAGTGTTCAGCTGGCCGATGGCCGAGGTGCTGGTGTCGCTACCGGCGCGCACACCGACCACGTAGTTGCCATCGCTGCGTACGTCGGCACCGACCGCGTCGTTGTACATCACATTGCCGCGTACTTCGTCCCCCTTGTACACACTGGTGTAATCGCTGTGGGCTTGCGGCACGTCGTCGACAATGGTGATGACGATGGTGCTGGTGGCCGAATGGCCGTAAGCGTCCTGAACCTGATAGGTAAAGGACTCCGTCACGGTGTTGGCACCGTCGTTGGCATGCACCGGCGAATTGGCCGGTGAGGTCAGGGTGTAGGTGTAGCTACCGTCGGCATTGAGATGAATCTGGCCGTACTGGCCGACAGCATTACCCACCAGGCTGTAGGACAAAGCGCCTATCCCGCCAGAAGCCAAGCCGGCCAGGCTGCCAGTGGCTGTTTCGAGGGGCGACGTGGGGTCACTGCCAGTGACTGTGCCTGCGGCGAGGTCGCTGCCGTCCTTGCTCAGGTCCAGGGCTTTTTCGAACACCGTGACGCCACCATCCATGCACACTTCGATGCGCGGGTCATGCACGTTGATGGTCAGGGTCGTGGTGCTTTCGTCACCATCGGCATCGCGGATGGTGTAGACGAAAGTGTCGACGGCATCTCTCGGCGACACCACGTCCGGGTTGGAGTGGTAGACCGCGTTGCCCTTCTCGTCGATGGTCAGGTAGCCGTACTGGCCATTCACCTGGCTGTTCAGCTGGCCGATGGCCGAGGTGCTGGTATCGCTACCGGCGCGCACACCGACCACGTAGTTGCCATCGCTGCGCACGTCGGCACCGACCACATCGTTGTACATCACGTTGCCGCGTACGTCCTCGCCCTTGTACACGCTGACAAAATCGCTATGGGCTTGCGGCACGTCGTCGATGATGGAGATGACGATGGTGCTGGTGGTCGAGTTGCCTACCGAGTCTTTCACCTGGTAGGTGAAGGTTTCGGTGACGGTGTTGGGGCCGTCATTGGCGTGGGTCGGCGAGTTGGCCGGTGAGGTCAGGGTGTAGGTGTAGGTACCGTCGGCGTTCAGGTGAAGCTGGCCGTATTGGCCCGTGGCGTCGCTCACCAGGCTGTAGGTCAGCGCACCGACACCGCCGCTGGCCGTGCCCGCCAGGCTGCCAGACGCGGTTTCACGGGGCGAGTCAGGATCGCTGCCGGTGACACTACCCGGGGCCAGGTCGTTGCCGTCCTGATGAACATCCAGCGCACTTTCGTGGACCGTTACCCCGCCAACCGGTCCAGCGACGAGCGAGCAGTCCTGCACATTGATCGTGATGGTCGTGGTGCTCTCGTCGCCGTCAGTGTCACGAATGGTGTAGACGAATACATCACTGGCGCCTGGCGGCAGCACCGCGTTCGGGTTGGCGTGATAGATCGCGTTACCAGCCGCATCGATGGTCAATGTGCCGTACTGGCCGGAGATCTCGGTATTGAGATTGCCGATGGCGGATGTCGAGGTGTCGGAGCCAGCGCGTGCACCGACCACGACATTGCTGGTACCTGCCTGGTCTGCGCCCAGCTTGTCGTTCCAGAGGACATTGCCCGTGACAGTCCCACCTTCCACGACGCTGGTGGTATCTGCCCCTGCCTGCGGCACATCATCGACGATGTTCACGTCCAGGCTGCCAGTGGCGGTGCTGCCGTCGACGTCTTTGGCGACCACCTCGAAGTGTTCGCTGATGCTGTTGCTGCCGGCACCGTCCGGGTGGCTTTCGTTGCCGGTCAGGGTGTAGCTGTAGCTCACCACCCCGGTGGTCGGGTTGTAGCCGGTGATGGTCAGCGTGTTGCCTTCCGGGGTGGTCACCGATTGCGGGAAGCCGGCAGCCACGCCTCCGGTCACTACCGAGATGCCACCAACCGTCAGGCTTTGCAGACCATCCGGCGCCGTAACCTTGAAGGTGCCTTGCTGGGTCAGTGCAGCCGCGTCCGGCGCGGTGCCGTCGCTCAGGTGCTTCTCGTAGACAGTCAGCTCGCCGCCCCGCGCGTCCAGGCCATCGAGGGTGACAGGGTCGTTGAGGTTGCTGATGTTCAGCGTCAGGGTCGCCGAGCTGGTGTCGCCGTCGGCGTCCTTGATCGTGTAGGTGAAGTTCTCCACCCCATTGCCGCCACCGCCCAGGTTCTTGAAGTCCGGGGCGTTGGGGTTGAGGGTGTAGGTGTAGGAGCCGTCTGCGGCCAGCACCAGCGTGCCGTAGGTGCCGGTGAAGGTGCCAGCGATGACCGGGCCACCCGCCACGCGGTCGGCGCCTTGCACGTCGTTGCTCAGTACATTGCCGGTCAATTCTGTGTGTTGTTCGGTCGCTGTGACAGCGTTGCTGTCATCCACTGCCTTCGGCACATCATCGACGATGTTCACGTCCAGGCTGCCAGTGGCGGTGCTGCCGTCGACGTCTTTGGCGACCACCTCGAAGTGTTCGCTGATGCTGTTGCTGCCGGCACCGTCCGGGTGGCTTTCGTTGCCGGTCAGGGTGTAGCTGTAGCTCACCACCCCGGTGGTCGGGTTGTAGCCGGTGATGGTCAGCGTGTTGCCTTCCGGGGTGGTCACCGATTGCGGGAAGCCGGCAGCCACGCCTCCGGTCACTACCGAGATGCCACCAACCGTCAGGCTTTGCAGGCCATCCGGCGCCGTAACCTTGAAGGTGCCTTGCTGGGTCAGTGCAGCCGCGTCCGGCGCGGTGCCGTCGCTCAGGTGCTTCTCGTAGACCGTCAGTTCACCGCCCCGCGCGTCCAGGCCATCGAGGGTGACCGGGTCGTTGAGGTTGCTGATGTTCAGCGTCAGGGTCGCCGAGCTGGTGTCGCCATCGGCGTCCTTGATCGTGTAGGTGAAGTTCTCCACCCCATTGCTGCCGCCACCCAGGTTCTTGAAGTCCGGGGCGTTGGGGTTGAGGGTGTAGGTGTAGGAGCCGTCTGCGGCCAGGACCAACGTGCCGTAAGTGCCGGTGAAGGTGCCGGCGATCACCGGGCCGCCCGTCACGCGGTCGGCGCCTTGCACGTCGTTGGTCAGCACATTGCCGGTCAATTCTGTGTGTTGTTCGGTCGCTGTGACAGCGTTGCTGTCATCCACTGCCTTCGGCACATCATCGACGATGTTCACGTCCAGGCTGCCAGTGGCGGTGCTGCCGTCGACGTCTTTGGCGACTACCTCGAAGTGCTCGCTGATGCTGTTGCTGCCGGCACCGTCCGGGTGGCTTTCGTTGCCGGTCAGGGTGTAGCTGTAGCTCACCACCCCGGTGGTCGGGTTGTAGCCGGTGATGGTCAGCGTGTTGCCTTCCGGGGTGGTCACCGATTGCGGGAAGCCGGCAGCCACGCCTCCGGTCACTACCGAGATGCCACCAACCGTCAGGCTTTGCAGGCCATCCGGCGCCGTAACCTTGAAGGTGCCTTGCTGGGTCAGCGCAGCCGCGTCCGGCGCGGTGCCATCGCTCAGGTGCTTTTCGTAGACCGTCAGCTCACCGCCCCGCGCGTCCAGGCCATTGAGGGTGACCGGGTCGTTGAGGTTGCTGATGTTCAGCGTCAGGGTCGCCGAGCTGGTGTCGCCGTCGGCGTCCTTGATCGTGTAGGTAAAGTTCTCCACCCCATTGCCGCCACCGCCCAGGTTCTTGAAGTCCGGGGCGTTGGGGTTGAGGGTGTAGGTGTAGGAGCCGTCTGCGGCCAGCACCAGCGTGCCGTAGGTGCCGGTGTAGGTGCCGGCGATGACCGGGCCACCCGCCACGCGATCGGCGCCTTGCACGTCGTTGGTCAGCACATTGCCGGTCAGTTCGACCTGCTGCTCAGTCGCAGTGACCCCGTTGCCATCATCGAATGCCTGGGGTGCATCATCGTGGATGATGACATCCAGCGAGCCCTGGGCGACATCACCGTCGCGGTCACTGACCAGGACCGGCAAGTGCTCGGTCAGCGACTTGGCCCCATCATTCTCGATATGTTGCCCGGATGCGGAGAGCGTGTAGGTGTAATTCACCTCGCCGGTGCTCGGGTTGTAGCCGGTAATGGTCAGGATGTTGCCCAGCCCGGTGGTGATCGACTGGCCAACGCCGGTCACCGCGCCACCTGTCACCACGTTGATGCCAGCGACACTGAGGTTGAACACACCGTCCTGAGCCACCACGGTAAAGCTGCCGTGCTGGGTCAAGGCCGCCGCATCACTGGCAGAGCCCAACGGCAGGTTCGCCTCGTTCAGGCTCAGCTCACCGGGGGCGATATTCAGCCCCAACAAGGTGACGGGATGATTGGGGTCTACCGTCGGGATGGAAGGCTCTGTAGGGGGCGTGCCTGAATCGCCGTTGCCGCCGCCAACGGGACGACCGTTGAGCGAACTGCCATTGCTCGGGTCAAGGCCGCCTACCTCGCGGTTGGCCAACTCTGGAATGCCATTGAAGCCCGCCGTCGGGAAACCCACCTGGGGATCGACACGCGCACCGACTTCATTCAGCAGGACGAAACTGTGGCCTCCCCCCAGCTCCCCGGACGCCATCCCGCTGTGTGACCCGGCGGCGGTTGCCTCAGCGCTTTGGGTGGGGTCGTCGCCAGCTGCAATTGCCTGCTGGATACGCTCCACATCACTCAGTTGCGCGTCGCTCGGCGCAACGTCGTGGCCCTGCCCATGGGGCGCCCGGCTGGCGAGCAGGTCCGGCGTCATCTCCAGGCTGCTGTCGCGGCCCAGGGTCAATTCGGCACCGTTCTGCAGGCGGACCGCCACGGCCCCCGCAGCTCCCGTCTCCAGTTGCTCGCCAGCGAACAGGCGGTCGCCTTCGATCAAGGGGCGCCGGCTGCCATCGCCGGCAACCGCGAAGACCTGACCAATCACCTTGCTGACCACACCGACTAATTTAGCCATGAGCGAACGCCTCCCCTTACTGATCGGCTACTTCAGCCAATGACTTTGCGCAGGCAGATGTGGGCATGGAGTCCGAAATATCTCAACGGTGAGAATCGTTCTCTCAGGTACTACTTTGGCGATAGTAATAATGTAAGTTGGCCATCATTTGATGCCAATTTTTTGTCGCCAAATACTGCTTCCACCCATCCGTTCCGCGTCCTTAGCTGAAAATAATCTGGAACCTGCTGCAGTGCTTGTAGACCGCGCCTTGCAACCGCGCGCGAATTCACTTGGATGAAACAATGTCTTGCTTTCGTTAGACCGCATAAGTTTTTTTTCGCATAGGCGTTATGAAAAAAAATTCTTAGCTCGCGCGTTAAATGTTCTTAGCTCTTGTTACAAACATGAAACGGTTTGAATTATAAATTTCGTCATTTTTTTGGCGAATAGCAGGACTTTTTTTGTGACCAGGGAGAAGTAACCCCATGCGCGTTTTCACCCCCCTCGCCAGTGCAATGCTGGTAGCCATGGCATGCACGAACGTCGAGGCGATGTCCCTCAACGAAGCAATCCAGAGTGCCGTGGATTACCACCCGCAAGTCAGCTCCAACCGCAACAGCAAGCTTTCGGCCGATGAGGACGTCAAATTCGCCCGTGGTGGTTACTACCCGACCGTGGATCTGGTGGCAGGTTATGGGCGCCAGCGCTCGGACAACCTCAATACCCGGGGCCTCAACCCGGACGGCACGACCAACCACAACAAGGAAACCCTGAACTACACACAGTCGGAACTGCGCCTGCGGCAGATGATCTTCGACGGCTTCAACACCGCCAATGAAGTGGGCCGCACCGAAGCGGTGGCGACCTCTCGCGCCTACTACACCCAGGCCATCGCCCAGGACGTCGCCTTGCGTACCGTCGAGGTATATCTCGAGGTACTCAAGCGCCGTGAACTGGTGACTCTGGCCAAGAACAACCTGCAGGCGCACCTGCGCGTCAACGACCAGATCGGCCTGCGCAGCGAACGCGGCGTCGGCAGCACCGCTGACCTCGACCAGTCCCGCGCCCGTCGCGCCCTGGCGGAAAACAACCTGGACACGGCCGAAGTCGACCTGGCCGATGCCGAGGCCAATTTCTACAGCGTGGTGGGCCGCGTGCCCGATGAGCTGGAAGGGCCGCAGTCGATCAAGGTGGACGTGCCGGGCACCCTCGACGAAGCACGCGAAGGCATGCGCCAGAACAACCCGTACCTGAAATCGGCACAGGCCGACGTCAATGCCGCCGAACAGCAGTACGAAGTGGCCAAGTCGCCTTTCTACCCACGCCTGGACGCCGTACTGGCGACCGGTGCCGACAACAACATTGGCGGTGAGAAGGGCCACAGCAACAACGACTGGCAGGCCGGCGTAGAACTCAACTACAACCTGTTCCGCGGCGGCAGCGACAAAGCCCGCCTGCAGTCCGACGCGCACAAGATCAACCAGGCCCTGGACATCCGCAACAATGCGCTGCGCGAGCTGACCGAAAACCTCAGCCTGTCCTGGAACGCCATGAACAACGCCCGCAAGCAGACCCCGACGGCGCGTGAGTACGCGGAAACCACCCAGCGTGTACGTGCGGCCTACCAGGACCAGTTCGGCCTTGGCCAGCGCACCCTGCTCGACGTGCTCGACAGCGAAAACGAGCTGTACAACGCCAACCGCCGCTACACCGAAGTGCGTTACACCGAAGAGTTCTCGATGTACCGGGTGCTGGCGACCATGGGTGAACTGCTGAGCAAGCAACGCATTTCGCTACCACCGGAGGCTATCGCCAACAACGAGGTCCGGACCGAGGCCAGGCTGCCCGACATGCGCTGAGCATCGCACGCGCTGGCACGGATCGCCTGCACAGCAACCCATCCACCCTGGCGGGAGTAGGCCATCGTGACCAGTATGCAAAGTGCGCAGCCGCGCCCGGATGTCGATGACCCACTGCTCGATGGCCTGCTGATCCTGTGCCGGCTGCATGGCCGCCCGGCCAGCCGCGCCAGCCTGTGCAGCGGCCTGCCCCTGGCCCAGCAGCGCCTGGGCGCAGACCTGCTGCCACGGGCCGCAGCGCGTGCCGGCCTGCAAGGGCGGGTATTGGAACGGGCGCTGGATGGCATCTCGGCGCTCAACCTGCCCGTACTGCTGTTGCTTGGCAATGGCCGCAGCGCGGTGCTGCAACGCTGGGGCGATGACGGCCGGGCACTGATCCTGCCCTGCGAAGCCGAAGGCGGCGAGCAATGGGTCGAACGTGAGGCACTGCAGCAGGCCTACAGCGGCCACGCCCTGTTTGCCCGCCCGCGGCATACCCTGGAAGACGTGCGTTCGCCGCTGCTGCCGAGGGTCAACGCCTGGTTCCGCGACACCCTGCGCCATTCCCGCTGGCTGTACGGCGACGCCCTGCTGGCCAGCCTGCTGATCAACCTGCTTGGCCTGATGGTGCCGTTGTTCGTCATGCAGACCTACGACCGCGTGGTACCCAACCAGGCGCTGTCGACCTTGTGGGTGCTGGTCGCCGGCCTGTTCATCGGCACCGCCTTCGAGCTGGTGCTGCGCATGGTCCGCGCCCACCTGCTGGACCAGGCCGGCAAGAAGACCGACCTGATCCTCTCCGCCACCCTGTTCGAGCGCATCACCGGCATGGCCATGAAGGCCAAGCCCGCCACCATCGGTGGTTTCGCCCAGAGCATCCATGACTTCCAGGGCCTGCGCGAATTTCTCACCGCGGTCACCCTGACCAGCATCATCGACCTGCCTTTCGTGGCCCTGATGCTGCTGGTGATCGGCCTGCTTGGCGGCTGGCTGGTGCTGATCCCGCTGATCGCCTTCCCGCTGGCAGTGGGCTTTGCCCTGATCATCCAGGCCCGCCTGCGCGACACCGTACAGAAAAGCCTGAACCTCGGTGCCGTGCGCCAGGCCCTGCTGATCGAAACCCTGGGCGGCCTGGAAACTCTCAAGGCCTGTGGCGCCGAAAGCGAACGCCAGTACCAGTGGGAGCACACCAACGCAGCCATCGCCCGCCTCGACGCCCACGCCCGCAACCTGTCGTCGCTGGCCAGCAACGGCACGTTGTTCATCCAGCAGTTCTGCGGCATGGCCACCATCGTTGCCGGTGTGTACAGCATCATCGCCGGCAACCTCAGCGTCGGTGCGCTGGTGGCCAGCTACATGCTCGGCAGCCGAGTGCTCGCCCCACTCGGCCAGATCGCCGGGCTGATCACCCGCTACCAGCAAGCGCAACTGACCATGCGCAGCACCGACGCGCTGATGGCCCTGCCCCAGGAGCGTCAGCTCGACCAGCAGGCGCTGGAGCACACCACGCTCAAGGGCGCACTGGCGCTGAGCCACGTCAGCTTCCGCTACCCGGGGCAGACCAGCCCGGCGCTGCAGGACGTGAACCTGGCCATCACCCCCGGCGAGCGCATCGGCATCATCGGCCGCAGCGGCTCGGGCAAGAGCACCCTGGGCCGCCTGCTGATGGGCTTCCACCACCCCGACGATGGCCAGGTGCTGCTGGACAACCTCGACCTGCGCCAGCTGGACATCGCCGACCTGCGCAGCCAGATCGGCTACGTTGCCCACGACTTGCCCCTGCTGGCCGGCAGCCTGCGCGACAACCTGACCCTGGGCGCGCGCCATATCAGCGATGCGCGCATGCTCGAAGTGGCCGAGCTGACCGGCGTCAGCGAGCTGGCCCGGCAACACCCCAACGGCTTCGACCGCCCGGTGGGCGAGCGCGGCCAGCTGCTTTCCGGCGGCCAGCGCCAGGCCGTGCTGCTGGCCCGCGCGCTGCTGCTGGAGCCGCCGATCCTGATCCTCGACGAGCCGACCAGCCACATGGACAACAGCAGCGAAGAGCAACTGCGCCAGCGCCTGCTGGCCTGGGTGCCAGGCAAGACCGTGCTGCTGGTGACCCACCGCACCTCGATGCTCAGCCTGGTGGACCGGCTGGTGGTGCTGGACAACGGCAAGGTCGTCGCTGATGGGCCGAAGGATGCGGTTGTCGACGCACTGCGCAAGGGCCGCATCGGCTCGGCCCTTTGACTCAACATATTCAACCCTGTGGCAGCGGGCTTGCCCGCGAAGCAGACACTGCGGTGTGTGGCACCGGCTTTGCCGGTGTTCGCGGGCGAGCCCGCTCCCACAGGGGCCGCACCTTGCCACTGAGAAAAGTGAGGTAGGCCATGTCCTTGAGCCATAACATTCGCAGTAGCCATGGCACCGACAAACGGGCCGAGCGCGACTACATGCCGGAACTGGCAGGCGCCACCCTGCAGGATTCGCCTCGCCTTTCGCGCCTGACCGTGTGGCTGGCCGCAGCGTTGCTGCTGGTGGCGCTGGCCTGGGCCAGCCTGGCGGTGCTCGACGAAGTCACGGTCGGTGAAGGCAAGGCGATCCCATCTAGCAAGGTGCAGGTGGTGCAGAACCTTGAAGGTGGCATCGTCACCGAGATCTTCGTGCGCGAAGGCCAGATGGTCGAGAAAGGCGCCACCTTGCTGCGCCTGGACGATACCCGGTTCAAGTCCAACAAAGGCGAAAGCGAGGCTGACCGTTACGCCCTCACCGCCCAGGTCGAGCGCCTGTCGGCAGAAGCCGAAGGGCGCCCGTTCGTGCTCTCGGACGAAGTGCGCGCCAAGGCGCCCCAGGTCGCCGAAGACGAAATCGCCCTGTATGGCTCGCGCCAGCGGCGCCTGGCCAGCGAAAAGCAGACCCTCAACGAACAGCTGCGGCAGAAGAACCAGGAACTTGCCGAGTTCCGCTCCAAGGTCGATCAGTACCGCTCGGCCGTGGCACTGCTGCAGCAGGAAACCGACATGTCGGCGCCGCTGGTGAGCAAGGGCGCCATTTCCCCGGTAGAGATCCTGCGCCTCAAGCAACGCACCGTCGAAGCTCGCGGCCAGCTCAACGCCACCAGCCTGGCCATCCCCCGCGCCGAAGCGGCGATTGCCGAGATCAAGAGCAAGATCGAGGAGTCCGATGCAGGCTTCCGCTCGGACGCTGCCAAGGAACTCAATGACAAGCGCACCGAGCTGTCCAAGATCACTGCCACCAGTATCGCCATCGACGACCGGGTCAACCGCACCACCGTGGTGTCACCGGTGCGCGGCATCGTCAAGCTGCTCAAGGTCAACACCATCGGCGGTGTGGTGCAGCCGGGCAGTGACCTGGTGGAGATCGTGCCGATCGAGGACAACCTGCTGATCGAGGCCAAGGTGCGCCCTCAGGACGTGGCCTTCCTGCACCCGGGGCAACCGGCAATGGTCAAGTTCAGTGCCTATGACTACACCATCTACGGCGGGCTCAAGGCCAAGCTGGAGCTGATAAGCGCCGACACGGTCACCGACGACAAGGGCAATGCGTTCTACCTGATCCAGGTGAGAACCGAGAAGAACCACCTGGGCGGGGACAACAAGCCGTTGCTGATCATCCCCGGGATGGTGGCCACGGTGGATATCATCACCGGGCAGAAAAGCGTGCTGGATTACCTGCTCAAGCCGGTGCTCAAGGCCCGCACCGAGGCGCTGCGCGAACGGTGACTGGTTTGGATTGTGTGAGAGCGGACAGGTGCATGCCGCTGCATTTTCGGCGCCTGTGAAATCGAGCGCCGCCCGCGCGGCGCATCGCGGATGAATCCGCTCCAACATTTGTTGCAACGTGGCCACGCCTGTGAAGCCATGGTTGTCAGCCTTGTCTGTAGGGCTCAAGCCATGCGCCAAGGCTGGCAACCATGGCGTTACAGGTTCGGCACGTTGCAACAGATGTAGGAGCGGATTCATCCGCGATGCGCCGCGCGGGCGGCGCTCGATTTCACAGGCGCCGAAATTCTCGCGGCGTAAACCTTTGAACTCCCGCTCAATGGTTGCGCTCGAACACATCAACCCCCATGGCCCTGATCTGCCCCTCGATCAACGCCTCGAACGGCCGAAGCAGCTCATCGAAACTGGCAGGCTGTTCCAACACATTCAACGCCTGCACCACCGCCTCGATGGTCGACACCGCCCCCGGCTCCGGGGCCTTGCGCAGGCGATAGCGGGATGGCGCCACCTCAGCCAGAGTCACTCGGGGCAGAGCATCAAGCAGCGGGTTCAGGTACAGCAGCTTGCGTGCCTTGCGCCAGGTGCCGTCAGGGACGATCAACAGTAATGGCCTGTCATCCGTTTCGCCGTAGGCTACCAGCGCCTGGGCCTGCTCGCCCGGGAACAGCAGCACAGGCCGATAGCCTGGGGTGGCCAATAGCTCGGCAAGATCAGCGAACACTTCCCCGACCCGCAACTCGGCATTGACCAGGCCAAGGGCAGCCAGGCGGGCAGTGTTCAGGGCGTGGGCGGTTTCACTGGGGTGCTGCAACAGGAGCACGCGGGTGCGGCTGTCGAGGCTGGGAATCAGCAGGCAGAGGCAATGGTCGAGCGGGCGCTGGCAGCGTTCGCAGCGGGGTCTGGGCATGGGCTTCTCCGTTGGCGGAGTATTTTGCCATATGCCGAAATTTTGGGCCCGCTTTGCGGGCCATCGCCGCGGCTCCCACAGAGATATCACCCGACTCTAAGGCGGTGAAGATCCCTGTGGGAGCGGGCTTGCCCGCGAATGAACCTGAAAACCCGGACCTACCGGTTGAACCGCTCCGCCAGGCTGTGCAGGTATTCGGCCATCCGCTCCAAGTCCAGGCTGATCTCTGCCCCCTGCTTGGCCTGCCCCGCCGTCTGGTCGCACAGCTGGGCAATCCGCACGATCTGCTGGTTGATGTCCTCGGCCACATGGCTCTGCTGCTCCGACGCCGTGGCCATCTGCTGGCTCATGCCGGTAATGCGGCTGACCGCCTGGGCAATCCCGGCCAGCGCCGTCTGCACCGCCTCAACGCTGTGCACGCTGTCCCGCGAAATCTGCTCGCCACGGCTGGCGGTGCTCACCGCCCGCTCAGCCCCGGCACGCAGCGAGGCGATGATCTGGTGAATCTCGTCAGTGGAAGCGCGCGTGCGCCGGGCCAGCGAACGCACCTCGTCGGCGACCACGGCAAAGCCCCTGCCCTGCTCGCCCGCCCGGGCCGCCTCGATCGCGGCATTGAGCGCGAGCAGGTTGGTCTGCTCGGCAATCGAGGTGATGGTGTCGACCACGCTGCCAATCGACTGGGTCTGTTCGGCCAGGGCATTGACAGCCTGGCCGATGTCGCTGACCGCCTCGCTCATGCTGCCCATGGCCTTCAGGCTCTGCTGCGCCAGTTCGCTGCCGTGCTGGGCCAGTTGATCGGCATCGCCAGCCGCGTGAGCGGTGCTCTGCACATTGTGGGTGACCTCCTGAATGGTCGCCGCCATCTGCGCGATGGCCGTGGCCGACTGGTCGGTCTCGCTGCGCTGGCGGTCGAGCATCTGCGCCTGGGCATCGGACAGGTCGGCCGACTGCGCGGCGCGTGACTTCACGCCGACGCCGGCATCCACCAAGCGGGTCAGCGCGGTTTGCAGGCGCGCCTCTTCGCTGATGATCGCCAGGTCCAGCTGGCCCCGCAGGCCGGGGTTGTCACTGTAGGTCAGGGCCACCAGGGGGCTGGTGAACGCCTTGGGGTGTTCAGCGAGCGTGCGGCGGATCGCCTGGCTTTGCTGATGCTCGATCAGGTACCAGGCCACCAGCAGGCTTGCCATCAGTACTCCCAGTGCCGCATAAGCCGGCAACCACAAGTAACCGGCTGCGGACACCAGCCCCGCACCGATCAGTGGCCAGCCATGCCCCAGAAGCTGGCCCAACCGGGCCGCCGCTGGCACCGCCGACTTGCCCCCGCGCAATCGTGCATAGAGCGCTTCGGCACGGCGGATCTGCTCACGGCTTGGCACCGAGCGCACCGACTCGTAGCCACTAATCCGGCCATTCTCGTAGATGGCCGTGACATAGGCGCTGACCCAGTAATGATCGCCGTTCTTCGCGCGGTTCTTGACCACGCCCATCCAGGGCTTGCCCTGCTTGATGGTCTCCCACATATGCCCGAAGACCGCTGGCGGCATATCGGGATGGCGCACCAGATTGTGCGGCTGGCCGACCAGCTCGTCGTAGGTGAAGCCGCTGATCGCAACGAAGGCATCGTTGCAGTAGGTGATGCGGCTGTTGAGGTCCGTTGTGGAGATCAGCCGCTGATCGCCGGAAAAGGTTCTTTCGTGCTCAGTGACGGGCAAATTCATGCGCATCTTGGGGCGGTCCCTGCTCGTATAGATGAAGGGCATCACAGCAAGTAGAGGTTTAGCAGAACGCCATCATCAGAGCGGTCAGCTTTATGCAGGAAATGGACTACTTCCGACGGGCTGCATTCATCAGCCCACGTAGAGCTGGCTTTTGAGCAGGTCGCGGAAGGTCTGAATCAGTGGCTCGCGGCTGCGGCCACGGCGAATGATCAGCGAGAATGGCGCCTGATAGCCGAAAGTGGCCGGCGATAGCACCCGCAAGTCGCCCTTGTCCGCCCACGCCTGGGCGTAGTGCTCGGGCAGATAGCCAATGTAGGCGCCCGAGAGGATGAGGATCAGCTGCGCCTCCATGCTCTCGACTGTCGCCGCACTGTGCTTGAAGCCATGCCGGGCCAGCTCGGCCTGGCTCCAGTAACCGCGCCCGACCATGCGCTGCTGGGTCACCACCTGCTCAGGGATGCGCCTTTCGGCGAACAGCGGGTGGCGGCTGCTGCAATATAGCCAGTGCTGCTCGCGGTACAGCGGCTGGTAAAGCAGGCCGCTCATGCGCGAGGAGAACGCACCGATGGCCAGGTCCAGGCGGTTGTCCTGCACCCCCAGCTGCAGTTCGTAGGGGCTGGATACCGACAGGTGCAAGTGCACGGCCGGGTGTTCCTGGCTGTAGGCGCCGATCACTTCGGCCAGCGGCAATGCGCGATCGCCGACGGTGGAGTCGATCACACCGAGGTTGAGGGTGCCGCGCAGCTCGCCCTTGAGCGCTGCAGCGTACTGTTCGAAACCATCCAGCTCGGCCAGCAGGCGCAGCGTCTCCTGGTGAAACAGCTCGCCTTTGCTGGTCAGGCTGAAGCCGCCCCGGCCGCGGTGGCACAGGACGATACCCAAGGCGCCTTCGAGCTGGCTCATGTAGGTACTGATGGCCGAGGTCGACAGGTTGAGCTCGCGCTGGGCATTGGCGAACCCCTGGTGGCGCACCACGCTGACGAAGATGCGCAGCAGTTTCAGGTCGGGCAAGGTCGAGGCCATGGTGCAACGGTTCCGCAGGGGGTATTTGCGCGCAGTCTAACCGCTCCTGCGGCCTTTAGTTCAGAAATTCCTGAAGTAAGTATTTGCCGGTAGCGATTTTTCCCGCGCACTACCTTGCGCAGACTTGGCCGAAATGTCCCTGCCCGCCGGCATATCCAGACTTGGAAGGCGTGCGGCGGAACAGGTTCGAACAAACAGAACAATCGACCGACTGATGAGGCCCACCGTGGACAAAGTTCTCCACCAACCACTGGGCGGCAACGAAATGCCGCGTTTCGGCGGCATCGCCACCATGCTCCGTCTCCCACACCTGCAAAGTGCTGAAGGCCTGGACGCCGCGTTCATCGGCGTGCCGCTGGACATCGGCACCTCGCTGCGCTCCGGCACCCGTTTCGGCCCACGGCAGATCCGCGCCGAATCGGTGATGATTCGCCCGTACAACATGGCCACCGGTGCCGCCCCGTTCGACTCGCTGTCGGTGGCCGACATCGGTGACGTGGCGATCAACACCTTCAACCTGCTCGACGCCGTACGCATCATCGAAGAAGCCTACGACGAGATCGTCGAGCACAATGTCATCCCGATGACCCTGGGTGGCGACCACACCATCACCCTGCCGATCCTGCGCGCCCTGCACAAGAAGCACGGCAAGATCGGCCTGGTGCACATCGATGCCCACGCCGACGTCAACGACCACATGTTCGGCGAGAAGATCGCCCACGGCACCACCTTCCGCCGCGCCGTGGAAGAAGGCCTGCTCGATTGCGACCGCGTGGTGCAGATCGGCCTGCGTGCCCAGGGTTATACCGCCGACGACTTCAACTGGAGCCGCCGCCAGGGCTTCCGCGTAGTGCAGGCCGAAGAGTGCTGGCACAAGTCGCTGGAACCGCTGATGGCCGAAGTGCGCGAAAAGGTCGGCGGTGGCCCGGTGTACCTGTCGTTCGACATCGATGGCATCGACCCGGCCTGGGCGCCTGGCACCGGCACCCCGGAAATTGGCGGCTTGACCACCATCCAGGCGATGGAGATCATTCGCGGCTGCCACGGCCTGGACCTGATCGGCTGTGACCTGGTCGAAGTCTCCCCGCCTTACGACACCACCGGCAACACCTCGCTGCTTGGCGCCAACCTGCTGTTCGAGATGCTCTGCGTGCTGCCGGGCGTCGTGCGCCGCTGATACCGCTACACCCCGGCAGGAGCCATGAGGGAGGGCCATAGAGGCCCGCCAACACAAGACAAGACCGCCGGGCGCCGTGAACACGCCTGCGCGGTCGATCTCGCCATAATAAAGATAATCGGGAGACCCCCAATGGCCTTGGACATCATTGTTGTAATGATCTATACCGCCGGCATGCTCGGGCTGGGCTGGTATGGCATGCGACGCGCAAAAACCCACGAAGACTACCTCGTGGCCGGGCGCAACCTCGGCCCGACCCTGTACATGGGCACCATGGCCACCACCGTGCTCGGCGGTGCCTCCACCGTCGGCACCGTGCGCCTGGGCTACGTCCATGGCATCTCTGGCTTCTGGCTGTGTGCCGCCCTGGGCCTGGGCATCATCGCCCTCAACCTGTTCCTCGCCAAACCGTTGCTGCGCCTGAAGATCTTCACCGTCACCCAGGTGCTGGAGCGCCGTTACAACCCCATGGCCCGCCAGGCCAGTGCGGCGATCATGCTGGCTTATGCGCTGATGATCGGCGTCACCTCGACCCTGGCCATGGCGACCGTGCTGCAAGTGCTGCTCGATCTGCCCTTCTGGGCGTCGCTGCTGCTCGGCGGCGGCGTGGTGGTGGTCTACTCGACCATCGGCGGCATGTGGTCGCTGACCCTCACCGACATCGTCCAGTTCGTGATCAAGACCGTTGGCCTGATGTTCATTCTGCTGCCGATCTGCCTGTACAAGGCCGGTGGCTGGGACACCCTGGTGGCCAAGTTGCCGGCGGCCAGCTTCAGCTGGACCACCATCGGCTGGGACACCATCATCACCTACTTCCTGATCTACTTCTTCGGCATCCTGATCGGCCAGGACATCTGGCAGCGGGTATTCACTGCCCGTGACGAAAAGGTCTGCCAGCGCGCCGGTACCACTGCAGGTGTGTACTGCGTTCTGTACGGCCTGGCTTGCGCCCTGATCGGCATGTCTGCACACGTGCTGATGCCGGACCTGGCCAACCCGAACAATGCGTTTGCCGAGATGATCAAAGGCCAGCTGCCCGAAGGTATTCGTGGCCTGCTGATGGCTGCGGCCCTGGCGGCCATGATGTCCACTGCCAGCGCCGGCCTGCTGGCGGCCTCGACCACCCTGACCGAAGACCTGCTGCCCAAGCTGCGTGGCGGCAAGCAATCGAGCCTGGGCATCAGCCGCCTGTTCACCCTGATCACCGGCCTGGTGGTGCTGGGCATCGCCCTGGCGGTGAACGATGTGATCAGTGCCCTGACCCTGGCCTACAACCTGCTGGTCGGCGGCATGCTGATCCCGCTGATCGGTGCGATCTTCTGGAAGCGCGCAACCACCGCAGGCGCCATCGCCAGCATGTCGCTGGGCTTTGCCACCGCGCTGTTCTTCATGTTCAAGGACGGGTTGGATGCCAACACGCCGATCTACTACAGCCTGGCTGTAGGCCTGGTGAGCTTCGTGCTGGTGAGCGTGCTCTCGCGCAAACCGGTGGGTGAAGTGAAGCTGGCCTGATGGGCCAGCCTGCACCGGCCTCTTCGCGGGCAAACCCGCGAAGAGGCCGGTGCAGGCCAAGCTAATGCAACAGAAACAAAAAGGCCGCGGCATCTATCCAGATGCTGCGGCCTTTTTGCATTTCAGCGACGACGCGGCTGGCGCCTGCGCTGCTCTTCATCAGTCGGGATCGGCACCGGCTGCAAGGGTGGTGGAATCAGCCCCAAAGCGACGCCCAGGTCGTGGAGCCAGTTGAACATTTGGTTTTTCATAATGCCCCCTTGACGGGTCAGCCTCACGGCAATTCAATCCTGCGATGTTTCATACAGATCATAGCCCGATGTCCTGTACTACGCATGCTCTTGTATCTACAGATATGGGCTAGCTTGACGCGGATCAAGCGGAAACGGCGCATTCCGACGACTGGTTAATCGTTTCGCTTTGTTGCAGGTCGATCCAGGCATGTAAATTCGCCCCCCGCATCCCCTGCCGCCACATCAGCCAGGTTTCCGCGTGATCGAACGGCGGCTGCAGGCGATGAGCACTCACCCGATCGCGCCCAGGCAGGCTGTCGAGCATCGACTGCGCCATCAAGGCCACCCCTGCACCGGCGATCACGCAGGCCAGCATGCTCTGGTACGACTCGATTTCCATCACACGCCCCATCGGCGTGTGGTCATGGGCATACCACGCCTCCAGACGCATACGATAGGAACATCCCTGGCGGAAGGTGAACACCGCCTTGCCGGCCACGTCCCTGGCACTGCGCACCGCCGGGTGCTCGGGGCTGGTGATCAACACCAGCACTTCATCGCACAGTGGCACACCATCCAGCCCGGCCAGGCTGGGCGGGCCGTCCACCAATGCCGCATCCAGACGATGGCTGAGCAACCCTTCCAGCAGATCGCCGCTGGGTGCTGCCTGCACCTGCAGGTTCACTGCCGGGTATTGCTGGTGGTAGCGCGCTAACAGGGCTGGCAAGTGGATGGCGGCAGTGCTGTACATGGTGCCCAGCACGAAATCGCCGGCCGGCTGACCGCCCTGCACCGCCGCCACGGCTTCATCACGTAACGCCGACAGGCGGTTGGCGTAATCCAGCAGTACCTTGCCAGCGGGCGACAGCTGCAGGCGCTGGCGTTCACGCAAGAACAGCTCCACCCCCAGCTGCTCTTCGAGCTGGCGCAGACGCGTCGACAGGTTCGACGGCACCCGGTGCAGGCGCTCGGCAGCGCGGGTTACCGAACCTTCTTCGGCCACGGCCTGAAAGATGCGTAGCTGGCTGAACTCCATGACATTCTCCAAAACAGAACAACTTCATCATCATTATTCAATTTTATTGAAAGTCAACTCGCCCTAACCTGCCATCCATCGCATTGATTCGCGCAGGAGAGTACTCATGTCGCCCTTCGTACAACTGCTGGCCAGCGCCGTGGCCCTGATGATGGCCATGGGCATCGGCCGCTTCGCCCTCACTCCGCAACTGCCGCAACTGATCGCTGAAGGCCAGTTCGACCTGACCGCCGCCGGGCTGGTTGCGGCAGCCAACTACCTGGGCTACTTCCTCGGCGCCGTAGACGCCATGTACGCCCGGCGACCGAACCAGGTGCGGCTGCGCCTGCACACGGGCCTGTGGCTGTGCGTGCTGCTGACCCTGGCCTCCTGGGCTGCTGACGGTTTCTGGAGCCACCTGCTGCTGCGCTTCGGTACCGGCGTAGCCAGTGCCTGGGTGCTGGTAATGATCACCAGCCTCAGCCAGCAGGTTGCCAATGCCCACAACCGCCAGCGCCTCGGGGCGATGGTGTTCGCCGGGCCCGGGCTGGGTATTGCACTGACGGGATTGCTGGCACTGGTGGCGCATCTGCTGGGGCTTGGTTCGGCGGCACTCTGGCTGGTGTATGCCGTTGCAGCACTGGTGATGCTGCTGGCCGTATACCCCTGGCTGCCTCGCGCCCTGCAACCTGCCGTAGCGCCCGCCGCCGCGCAACCGGGCCCAACCCGCAGCGTCGGCATCGGCCGCCTGGGGCTGGTCTATGCCTTGTACGGCATTGGCTACATCCTGCCGGCGACCTTCCTGTCGCAGATGGCCAACCAGCAGTTTGGCGGCAACTGGATGGCTGACCTGTTCTGGCCAGCGTTCGGCCTGGCGGCGGCGCTCGGTGTGGTGCTGGTCAGCCTGCGCAGGGCCGGCCGTACCTCGGCCTGGCTGACACTCACTCTGTGGTTGCAAGGCTTGGGAGTACTGGCCTGCCTGATGGGCGGTGGTGTTGGATTGACACTGGGCGTGGTGCTGTGTGGCGGGCCATTTCTGGCTTGCATGCAACTGGTGATGCAGCGCTCGCGGGAGCTGGCACCGCATGCCACGCAGCGCAATGCCGGGCTGCTGACCGCCTGCTTTGCCTTGGGGCAGTTGAGTGGGCCGTTGCTGGCGGCACTGAGCAACCACTTCAGTGGGAGTCTACAGCCAGCGCTGGTGCTGGCGGCGGTTGGGCTGGGACTGGCAGGGGTACTGGTGCTGAGCGCTGGGGGTAGCCCTCAAGATTGCCAGGCAGCGACCCGAACAGCCTGAAATTTTGAGATTTCCAGTACCGGCCCTTTCGCGGGTAAACCTGCTCCCACAGGGCTACAACAGAGTTCGAGCCTGCTCAGTCCATGTGGGAGCGGGTTCACCCGCGAAAGGGCCGGTACTGGCAAACTTCAACCCACGAACTTGCGCAGTTGCTGCTTCACCCAAGGCTCTGCGCTCACCAGGATCACGCCCAGCAGCACCATCACCGCCCCAAGCACAAAGTTCACACTCAACGGCTCGCCCAGCAACAACACCCCGAAGGTCACGCCGAACAATGGGGTGATGAACGAAAACACTGCCAGGTTGGAAGCCAGGTACTTGCGCAACAGCCAGAACCAGGTCAGGTAACTGATGAACGACACCACGATCCCCTGGAACAGCACACTGCCCACCGCAAGCGGCGTCAAGCTCACATCGCCAATCTGCCCGCTGATCAGGGCGATCAACAGCAACCCGGCAAAGCCCACCGCCAACTGATAGAACAAGGTAAGGGTGGCTGGGGCCTCGGAAAGGCGCGAGCCACGTACCACTACAGTGGTCGCGCCCCAGGCCAGCCCGGCGAGCACGCCAAAGGCATCACCCAGCAGCATGCGCCCATCCATCTCGGCGAACGACATGCCACCCGCAAAGGCCATCGCAATCCCGGCAAAAGCCAGCAAGATGCCCAGCCACTGCAACAACCGCAGCCGCTCGCTGGGCAACATGAAGTGCAAACCAAGCGCTGTGAATACCGGCGCCGTGTAGAGGAACACCGACATGTGCGCCGCCGAGGTCAGCTTCAGCCCCTCGGCAATGAACAGGAACTCCAGCCCGAACAAGCCGCCGGCCAGCAGACCTGCCCGCCAGGTGCTGCCCACCTGTTCCCAGCCACCGCGCCAGCAGATCATCAGCCCCACCAGCACCGCGGCGATGCAATTACGCAAAGCTGCCTGCATCACTGGCGCGATATCCACTGCCGCGGTCTTGATCAGTACCTGCTGGCAGCCCCAGATCAGGCACAGGCCCAGCATCACCTGGAAGGCAAAGGCATCGGGATTCTTGCGGGCCGCACTCATGGGCGGGCCTTTTGGGTGGTCAAGGACATTGGCAACGGCTCGGCAGAGGTCAAGGGATACCGATTATCGGGTTTCCCTGCCCGCCCTTGCCAGCCTCAAAACGACCTCAAGCGATCTGCGCCTTTGCAGACACCTGCTCGAAGGTGACTTCGTCCAGCCCGTCAGCCTGCTCATCGAGCACCTGGCGCGGGTGTTCGAAGCCCGGGATGCTGCTGTCGATCAAGCTCAACAGTCGCGATCCACGCTCGGTGAGCACGAAATTCTCGCCATTGCCGCCATCCTCTTGCGGCCGGCTTTCGATGAAGCCGCGTTCGAACAGCAGCTTTTCGTACTCGCAGGCACGGGTTTTCAGATGGTCCAGGTCGCCCACCGTCTGGCCCTTGGCGGCCAGCGCCGCGGCGTGCTGCTCGGCATAGGGGCGTGGCGTGAAGCTGTGACCGGCGCCGTTCTGCACTTCGTGCAGCATGCGCTCGATCAGGTCCCAGTCGTAGGTGCTGCTCATGGAGGTGGCCTCCTGCTGTGGACGAAGGGTTCACAACTTGGGACCAATTGACAGTGGCGACCGTTCCAAAAGATCTCAGCGCTGGCGTTGTTGAGCCTGCATGTATTGGCGCAGCAACTGGTTGATCCGCGTCTGGTAGCCCGTCCCCTGCTCCTTGAACCAGGCAAGAACATCGGAATCCAGGCGTATCGTCACCGTCTGCTTCGCTGGGACTCGCAGTTCGGCCTCGCGGAAGAAATCCTCTCCTAGCTCTGGAATGTCCGAGGTATCAATGTCCTTGTCGTCCATTTGAGCCAACCGGCTCCAATCAGTTTTCGATGATTTGGTCATAAACTTTGGCCTCCCACTTGGTGGCTCTGCGTGCGGAGATAGTGCGAATGACATCACCCTGCCGCTCCGTGTAAACGACCACACCCAGCAATGATTTCAGCCAGCCGAGGCTGACCCAACGCTCTTCGCAATAATCCAGGCAATGATCCCGGCGAGTCAGCATGGGATGATTGAACATATCTGGAACATCATTGAAGTCGATGCCGTGCTTGCGGATGTTGATCTGGTTCTTCGCATCATCCCACTCAAAGAACATGGGACGCCACGTATTTACATATGTACATACGATACCTCCTGATTGCAGGCGAGACTAGAGGGCAATCGCACGCCCTTCAATAGCGCCAGGAGGCTTTGGGAAAAGGACTACAGCTTGCAGCGAAATCAGCCTAATCGGCCAACTGCTGCAGCTCAGCTACTGCTTCACCAGATAATTGATAAACAACCGAAACAACTCCGCATTCCCGGCAATCCCCAACCGCTGCCAGATATTGTGCCGGTGCACCTTCACCGTCCCCTCGGAGATCCCCAGTTCGCGGGAAATCGACTGGCTGCTGTGCCCCTGCAGGATCAGTTTGGCCACATGCCGCTGGGTTTCGGTCAGCTGACCTTGAAGGATATCGACGAAGGCATCCCCCAGCTGGCTATCCGACTCCTGCGGGTCGGCCAGGTCATCGGCATGGGCCAGGCGCAAGTGCTGGCTGAAGATGGCATCGATCACCGGCGTCAGTGACGCCAGCCGTTGCGCTTCCGCCGCCTCGAACGCGCCCTTGTCCAGGCCGCGCATCAGCGAATACACCAGCGCCGTACGTGGCCGCACCGGGACGATGAAGCCGATTTCCTCGATCAGGCTGCCGTGGTACGAAGAAACGCAGGGGTGAATGTCGTGGGAGATGGAAAAGCCCGAGGCGAAGAAGCTGTCCGGGGCCAGTTCGCTCATGCGCCACAGGCCGGACGGGTGGTTGTTGGTGCAGGCGACATAGAACGGGTCGAGCAGATAGCCACCGCGCAGGTAGGCCTTCAGCGTACGTTCGGCCACCCGCTGGTTATAGCCGTCGTGGATCAGCAGCGCCGGCTGGTTGAAGCGGAACAGGTAGGCGCAGCTCATGTCGAAATCGACCACGCCCTTGAGCGCAGCGTCCAGAGCGGGGCCCAGGGTTTCGCTGCCGATACTACGAATGACCGTGCCCAGGCGGTCGGCGTTGTCGCTGTTCATTGCGATGGCCCGTGCGGTGATAGGAGAAGGCGCGCATGCCGCCCGGCTGTTCCAGCCCGAGCGGCATTGAACGATGCCAGGCCCTGTCAGTGCAACGCTGCGCTGGCAGGCAGCAGGCCGGCGCCCTCCTCCTGGCGGCCCAGTTCCAACGCCTTAGGCACCGCCAGCCAGTAAGCCAGCGCCATGCCCAACAGGCCACCGGCGAGCTTGCCGACGATCAGCGGCCCGATCAGCGTCGGCTGGAAGTTGGCCGAGTAGGCCAGGTGGTCACCAAAGGTGAAAGCCGCGCACACGGCGAAAGCGATCACCAGCACCTTGTCCTTCGGTGGCATGTCGGCCACCAGGCGGAACATCGCCAGGATATTGGCCGAGGCCGCGAGGATGCCGGCGGCGCCCACCGGCGACAGGCCAAGCTTCGAGGCCACTTTCTCGATCGGCCGCGACAGGAAACGCTTGATCAGGTAGACCATCGGGAACGCACCGCAGAGCATGATACCCACGTAACCGGCAATCTCCAGTGCACGGAACTGGTCGGCCTTGTCGGCAATGATCGGCGCAAAGCCCCAGCCACCGAACAGCGAGGTGAATGCCCCGGTGAAGTACTCGACGACCGAGGCCACCAGCACCAGGGTCACCGCCGCATACATCAACTGCCCCAGTTTGAGGAACAGGCTGACCATCAGGTTGGGGAAGTAGCGCAATGCCGCCGCCAGCGCCACGCAGAAGAGGATCAGCGGCGACAGGTTGCGCAGCAGGGTCGGCAAAGTGAAGTGCAGCGCCTGGGTCGCGGCGCCTGCCGTGGCGATGTCCGGGCGCACACCCAGGCCCATGGCCTGCATGCCCATGGCGATGAACACGATGCTGATCGGAATGCTCAGCAGCCCGGCCATGATCCCTAAGGCCATGTACTTGTGGTCGGCCTTGTTGAGCATGGCCAAACCCACCGGGATGACGAAGATCACCGTCGAACCGCACTGGAAGCCCGTGATCAGACCGAGGATCCAGCCTTCCGGGCTGTGCGACAGTGCCTGGGCCAACTGATAGCCGCCCAGGTCCGAGGCGATGAAGATCGGCCCGGCGATACCGGCATCGGCGCCCATGGCCAGGAACAGCGGGCCGATGACATGGCTGATGAAGCTGGAGATGAACGGGATGGCGGCCATGATCCCGGCCACCGGGATGAAGATCGGGCCGATGCTGTGCAGGCCGGCGGTGAACTCCTTGGCCAGCTCGGATTGCGCATTGACGATCGATGCGATCGCGCCGATCACGGCGCACACCATGATCACGTAGATGACGTAAGTGCCTATGTTTTCCATCTGCTGCCTCTGTCTTGTTGGAATTGGCGTGGGGGCAGAATTGAAGGGTGCTGCATATCGTTGTTGTTGATGGCCGGCAGCGGGTTGCCGGCCGGGCATCACATGGCGGTGTAGGCGTTGTCGACGAACAGGTGCGAGCCACTGACGAAGCTCGACTCGTCGCTGGCCAGGAACAACGCAGCATTGGCCACCTCGGCCGGGTCGCACAGGCGCCCCTGCATGGTCTTGATCGCCTCGTCGGAAGCGTCCACACCATAACCGCGCAGCAGGTCGAGCTCACGGCGGCCATGGGCGGTGCCGATGAAGCCCGGGCAAATGGCGTTGCTGCGGATATTCTGGTCGCGGTATTCCACGGCCAGGGCGCGGGCGAACATGTGGCAAGCGCCCTTGGTGGTGCAATACAGCACCTCCATGGGCGTGCCGACCACTGCCGAGATCGACGAAGTGCAGATCACGCTGCCACCGCCTGCGGCGAGCATCCCCGGCAACACCGCCTTGGTGACCAGGAACATGCTTTTGACGTTGACACTCATCAGCCGGTCCCAGTCGGCTTCGCTGGTTTCCAGGAACGGGCCGGCGGCGATGATCCCGGCATGGTTCATCAGCACGGTAATCGGGCCAAAGTGCGCCTGGCCCTGGGTCACGGCGCGGTGCACCTGGTCGGCCTGCGACACATCGGCAGCGACGAACAGCGCCTGCCCGCCTTGGGCATTGATGCGTGCGGCCACGGCTTCGCCCTGGCTGGTCGGCAAGTCGAGGATCACCACCTTGGCGCCCTCGGCGGCGAACAGCGCCGATGCGGCCAGGCCACAACCGCCTGCGCCGCCGGTAATCAGTGCCACCTTGCCTTTCAATCGATCCATGGGTGTGTTCCTCGGTTGTTGTGTTTGTGGCTTCAAACTAGAGCCGAGGGGGATCGCGGTAAATATACCCAGGGGTATAGCCGCCGGTCGTTGGCACTGAACCAACCATCGCGCGCGGGCCTCCACCGGGCATCATCACCGCCGGAGGTAGAAAGGATGAAACCGCTGCTGCGCATCGCCTGTGCCACCGCCCTGTGCTGTGCCCTGCCCGCCTGGGCCTGCACGCCGGAAGAAGCGACACAGAAACGTGAAGAGCTGGCCGGGCTGGTCAGTCAACTGACCGAGCAGAACCCTCAGAAGGCCAAGGAGATAAATGACGAGCTCCAGGGGATGGAGCTAGGGACGGCGAGCAAGGATTTGCCCGACAAGTGTCAGTTGATCGACAAGCGGATCAAGGAGCTGAAGGAAGCAGAGAAGAAAACTGAATAATTCATTAGCCGCTGCCGCCAGCCCTGTAGGAGCGGCCTTGTGTCGCGAAAAGGCTGCACAGCAGCCCCGCGATATTCGCATTGAAGCATCAATTTGAGGGCCGCTTTGCGGCCCTTTCGCGACACAAGGCCGCTCCTACAGGAATCGGATCAGCCTTACTCGGCTGCCGGCTTGCGCTTCTTCAGCGGCGCCAGGCCGTCGGAGCTGGCCAGCGGGGCATTAGGCCGTGGCTTGGCGGTCGGCTTGCGCTTGGCAGCGGCCTTCTTCTCGCCAGTCTTCTTGTCGACCTTTTTCTTTTTGGCACCCACCGCCTTGCCCGAAGCCTTGACCTTCTTCGGCCCGTTGTAGGTACCTTTCACTTCCTTGATCACCCGGCGCTCGAACTGCTGCTTGAGGTAGCGTTCGATGCTGGACATCAGGTTCCAGTCATTGTGGGTGATCAGCGAAATCGCCAGGCCTTCACCGCCGGCCCGGCCGGTGCGGCCCACACGGTGCACGTACTCGTCACCACTGCGTGGCATGTCGAAGTTGATCACCAGGTCCAGGCCGTCGATGTCCAGGCCACGGGCCGCCACATCAGTGGCTACCAGCACCTTGGAGCTGCCCTGCTTGAAGCGCTCGATGGCCAGCTTGCGGTCCTTCTGGTCCTTCTCGCCGTGCAGCACGAAGGCTTTCACGTCCTTGGCCACCAGGTGGCCGTAGATGCGATCGGCCAAGGCGCGGGTGTTGGTGAAGATGATCGCCTTGTCGAAGGTCTCGTTGGCCAGCAGCCACTGCACGATGGCTTCTTTGTGCTGGTCGTGGTCGGCTGTGATGATCTGCTGGCGGGTGCCTTCGGCCAGCTGCGAGACGCTGTTGAGCATCAGGTGCTCAGGGTCTTTCAGCACCTTGCCGATGATGTCGCGCAGGGCCGCGCCGCCGGTGGTGGCGGAGAACAGCAGGGTCTGCTCGCGGTTCTCGCACTCCTTGCACAGGCGCTCCATGTCTTCGGCGAAGCCCATGTCGAGCATACGGTCGGCTTCGTCGAGGATCATCACTTGCACGTGGGACAGGTCGAGGTTGCCCGCGTTGAGGTGCTCGAGCAGGCGGCCCGGGGTGCCGATCAGCACATCCGGCACCTTGCGCAGCATGGCGGCCTGCTCCTTGAAGTCTTCACCGCCGGTGACCAGGCCCGCCTTGATGTAGGTGAACTGCGAGAACAGCTGCACTTGCTTGAGGGTCTGCTGGGCCAGCTCGCGGGTCGGCAGCAGGATCAACGAGCGGATCTCGACGCGCCCGCCTTTCAGGTCAACCAGGCGGTTGAGCAGCGGCAGGACGAACGCTGCGGTCTTGCCGCTGCCTGTCTGCGCGGTCACACGCAGGTCGCGCCCTTGCAGGGCCAGGGGGATGGCCGCGGCCTGCACCGGGGTTGGCTCGACAAATTTAAGCTCGGCCACGGCTTTAAGCAGGCGTTCATGCAGGGCGAATTGGGAGAACACGGAGGTAACCTCAGGCAAGTGCGGGAAATTCAGTTGCATAGGGTAACGTTTTCTGCCGCCTTAGCCGAATTTCTTTTGGCAACTTTGTCGGCTTCCGCGCTCTAATGGCGCTTCGTTTCGCTGCAATAGACTGGTTTACAAGCTTATGGACATCCAACGCATCTGGCGTGACAGCCTCGACCTGTGGGGCACCCTCGACCAACATCCCCTGCTCCACGCCGCCATCGGGCTGGCGGTGCTGCTGCTGATTTCCCTGGTCCTCGGCCGCCTGGCGCGCTTTCTGGTGCTGCACAGTGCGCGCCTGCTGGCCCGGCAGGCAGCATTGAAGTGGCTCGACGACCTGCGCCATAACAAGGTGTTCCACCGCCTGGCCCAGACCATCCCGTCGCTGGTGATCCAGTTCGGCCTGAAACTGGTGCCGGAGCTGTCCGAAACCGCCCAGCACTTCCTCGGCAACGTCGCCCTGGCCTTCACCCTGCTGTTCATGACCATGGCCCTGTCGTGCCTGCTGGATGCCCTGCTGGACATCTACGCCCGCACCGAACACGCCCGCACCCGCTCGATCAAGGGCTACGTGCAGCTGGCCAAGATGATGTTGTGGATCTTCGCCTCGATCGTCATCGTCGCCACCCTGATCGACCGCTCGCCGCTGTTGCTGCTGTCGGGCCTGGGTGCGATGTCGGCGGTGCTGCTGTTGGTGTACAAGGACACGCTGCTGTCGTTCGTCGCCAGCGTGCAACTGACCAGCAACGACATGCTGCACGTGGGCGACTGGATCGAGATGCCACAGGTCGGCGCCGATGGCGATGTGGTGGATATCACCTTGCACACGGTCAAAGTGCAGAATTTCGACAAGACCATTGTCTCGATCCCGACCTGGCGCCTGATGAGCGAGTCATTCCGCAACTACCGCGGCATGCAGCAGTCAGGCGGGCGGCGAATCAAGCGCAGCCTGTTCATCGACGCAGCCGGTGTACGCTTTCTGACCCCGGACGAGGAACACCGCCTGAGCCAGGTGAGCCTGCTGGGCGACTACCTGGCCGGCAAGCGTCAGGAACTGTTGGCCTGGAACGAAGCGCTTGGGCCGGTGCCCGAGCTGTCGGCCAACCGGCGCAAATTGACCAATATCGGCACGTTCCGGGCGTTTGCCCTGGCTTATCTGAAGAACCACCCGAACGTGCACCCGAACATGACCTGCATGGTGCGACAGATGCAGACCACCGCCGAAGGGGTGCCGCTGGAGATCTACTGCTTTACCACCACCACGGTGTGGGCGGATTACGAGCGGATTCAGGGGGATATCTTTGACTATCTGCTGGCGGTGTTGCCGGAGTTTGGGTTGAGTCTGTATCAGCAGCCGAGTGGCAATGACATGCGGGTGGGGTTGGCTGGGCGGGTTGTGGAGCCGGTTTCGCGGCGGTTGGAAGAGATGGGCGAGGTTTGAGATTGTCGGGGGCGGCTTTGCAGCCCTTTCGCAACGCAAGACCGCTCCTACAAGGACCGTGCTAGCCTGTAGGAGCGGCCTTGCGTCGCGAAAGGGCCGCAAAGCGGCCCCCGGTTACCCCGCATAGCCCAGCAGGTATAGCAGCCCGGTCAAGGTCACCAGGGACGACACGGTCGACAACAGGATCGTCCGCGAAATCAGCCCCGCCTCGCGGTTGTAGTACTCCGCCAGCATGAACGGCCCGGTGCCGGTGGGCAGCGCCGCCAGCAATACCGCCGAAGCCGCCCACATGGTCGGCAGGCTGAACACCTTGAACGCAAGCACCCAGGTCAGCGCGGGCTGGCCAATCAGCTTCAGGCCCACCAGCGGCCATGGGCTGGCTTGCGAACCGGTGCGCTTCTCGGCCAGGAACGCCCCCAACGAGATCAACGCACAAGGCGTGGTGGCCAGCGCCAACATGTCGAGAAAATGCATCACCGGCTCGGCCAGCCCCAAGCCACCCATGGCCCAGCCCGCCCCTGCCAGCGGCGAAATCACCAGCGGGTTCTTCGCCAGCGCCTTGCTGACCAACAGGATGGCACGGCCGATCTGCCGCTCTTCCTGCAGGCCGATCTCGATCAGCGTCAGGGAAATCGCGAACACCAGGCAGACCACGATCAACGACGAGATCAGTGCCGATTGCAGGCCCGGCTGGCCAAACAACAGCAGGCACAGCGGGATGCCGATGTAGCCGGTATTGGCATAACCGGCGCTGAGCCCGTCGATGCTCGCTGCCACCAGCCCATGGCCGCTGTACAGGCGCCAGCCCAGGGTCACGACAAACATCGCCAGCGCTCCGGCGCCGAAGGCCACGATGAAGCCCGGGTGCCAGATCTCGCTCCAGGTCGCTGTGGCGGTGACCTTGAACAGCAGCGCCGGCAGGCACAGCCAGACCAGCATCTTGTTGATCTCGGCGGCGGCCTTGTCACCGAGCTTGTTGGTCTTGCGGCACAGAAAGCCGACCAGGATCAGGGCGAAGATCGGCGCGACGATGACGAAGATGGTGTGCATGTCAGGCCTTGCCCGTCGCAGGCGCTTGCGCACGGCTGCCCAGGCGGCTCAGCCACACCGAGGCAAGAATGATCGCGCCACCCAGGAACAACCGGCCAAGCGGCTCGTCGCGGTTCCAGATCAGCAGGTTCAGCAGCAGCCCCACCGGCACGTGCAGGTTGTTCATCACCGCCAGCGTGGCGCCAGAAACCAGGCACGCGCCCTTGTTCCACCAGTACAGGCCCAACGCCGTCGGGCACAGGCCGAGGAACAGCAGCACCAGCCACTGCACCTGGGTGCTCGGCAGATGCTGGGCATTGCCGAACAGCAGGAACGCCGGCAGTGCCACGATCAGCGCGCCCAGGTAGAAGTAGCCGAAACGCTTGTAGTGCGGCAGGTCGCTGGGGTTGCGTGCCACCAGGTGGCGGTACAGCACCTGGCCAGCGGCGTAAGTGAAGTTGGCCAGTTGCAGCAGCAGGAAGCCGATGAAGAAGTCGCCACTGATGCTGTCGAAGCGGATGACCCCGGCCCCCGCCACGGCCACCAGGGCCGCGAGCAGCGCCCAAGGGTTGAAGCGCCGGTTCAGGGCGTCTTCGATCAAGGTCACGTGCAACGGTGTGAGGATGGTGAACAGCAGCACTTCCGGCACAGTCAGCACGCGGAAACTCAAGTACAGGCAGACGTAGGTGATGCCATATTGCAGCGCGCCGATCAGCAGCATCGAGCGCAAGAAACGCGGCTCGACCTGGCGCCAGCGGGTCAGCGGCAGGAACACCAGGCCGGCCAGCACCACCCGCGCGAGCACGGCGAAATAGCTGTCGACGTGCCCGGCCAGGTACTCGCCGATCAGGCTGAAGGAAAACGCCTGGATCAGCGCGACGATTATCAGGTAGCCCATGGTTGCCTCTCGTGGATCAAGGGCGCGACCTTAGCGGGTTGCGGCAAGTGAGTTCAACCATTGGGAAAGTAAGGGTGGCTGGCCACTCGGTCTTTGTGGGAGCGGCCTTGTGTCGCGAAAGGGGTGCGAAGCGCCCCCAGGATCTCAGCACAGCTGCACATATTGCTGGGGCTGCTCCGCAGCCCTTTCGCGACACAAGGCCGCTCCCACACAGAGCAGAAGCAGACCGCGTGCGCAGGCATAAAAAAGCCCGGCCATCAGGCCGGGCAGGTACACCCAAAGGAGCAAAAACAGGTGTCAGGGTTGGGAATTCGTTGAGCCTCAGGCCACGGCGGCCAGCTTGGCCTTGGCCTGGTTCAGGCCCTTCTCGTGGAACTCACCGCTCATGTTCAGGCCTTCGGCATGAATAAAGTCGACATCGTGAATACCGATGAAGGCCATCACCTGGCGCAGGTACGGTTCCTGGTGGTCGCTGGTGGCACCGGCATGGATGCCGCCGCGGGCCGTCAGGACGATGGCGCGCTTGCCGGTGAGCAGGCCTTGCGGGCCGGTCGGGGTGTACTTGAAGGTGATGCCGGCGCGCAGCACGTGGTCCAGCCAGGCCTTGAGGGTGCTGGGGATGGTGAAGTTGTACATCGGCGCAGCCAGCACCAGCACGTCGGCCGCCAGCACTTCATCGGTCAGCTCGTTGGAACGGGCCAGGGCTTCCAGTTCGGCGGCGCTGCGCTGTTCTTCGGGCTTCATCCAGCCACCGAGAAGGTTGGCATCCAGGTGCGGCACCGGGTTCACCGCCAGGTCACGTACGGTGATCGCGTCGGCCGGATGCGCCGCCTGCCACTGCTGGATGAAATCACGGGTCAGTTGACGGGAAACGGAATCCTGCTGGCGGGCGCTGCTTTCGATGATCAGTACGCGGGACATGGGGTGCCTCCATCGGCAAAAAGGGTTGCGATTCGATGGAGGTGAGATTAAGGCTTGACCTATCGATAAAAAAGCGTAAAAAGTGGGTTCAATCTATCGATTAATCAGTTTTATTGCGCTTTGCAGTCCAGCGCGATGCGCAGTTTGATGATCTGCCGATTGAAATTGGCCGTCACGTCGACGCTTTTACCGGCCGGCACGTTGACCCGGCGCACGCGTGGCGCCTCGGGCCCGTTGCGGAAGGTCACCTTGCAGGCCGCTGGCACTTGCCCATAGTTGTTCAGGGTAATGGAGCCGATGTCGTAGGCAGTGTCGTAGGTGGTGTAGTCCAGCTTGACCCCGGTCAGTTCCTTCTCCACGTCGATGGGGTAAGCCATGGCCCCAAGGGGCAGGCACATCAGTATTGCCGCACAACATTTCTTCATGGGGCGCTCTCCTTGAAAGAGCGCAGCTTAGGACAACAGGAGCCAAACATGAAAGCGCCGCGCGTGACCCTGGATCAATGGCGGACCCTGCAGGCAGTGGTCGACCATGGCGGGTTTGCCCAGGCCGCCGAAGCCCTGCACCGTTCGCAGTCTTCGGTCAGCTACACCGTGGCACGCATGCAAGAGCAGCTGGGTGTGCCGCTGTTGCGCATCGATGGCCGCAAGGCCGTGCTGACCGAGGCCGGCAATGTGCTGCTGCGCCGTTCGCGGCATCTGGTCAAGCAGGCCAGCCAGCTGGAAGACCTGGCGCATCACATGGAGCAAGGCTGGGAAGCCGAGGTGCGCCTGGTGGTCGATGCGGCCTACCCCAGTGCCCGGCTGGTACGCGCCCTGGCCGCGTTCATGCCGCAGAGCCGCGGTTGCCGGGTGCGCCTGCGTGAAGAGGTGCTGTCCGGCGTCGAAGAAGTGATGCACGAAGGCATCGCCGACCTTGCCATCAGCAGCTACAGCATCGGTGGTTACCTGGGTACCGAGCTGAGCTCGGTGGAGTTCGTCGCCGTTGCCCACCCCGAGCACAGCCTGCACCGCCTGGGCCGGGAGATCACCTTCCAGGACCTGGAAAGCCAGTTGCAGGTGGTGATCCGCGACTCCGGCCGCGCGCAGCCACGCGATGTCGGCTGGCTCGGCGCCGAGCAGCGCTGGACCGTCGGCAGCCTGGGCACCGCCGCTACCTTCGTCGGCAGCGGCCTGGGCTTTGCCTGGTTGCCACGGCACATGATCGAGCGCGAGCTGCACGACGGCGTGCTGAAGCCGTTGCCACTCGATCAGGGTGGCAGCCGCCACCCACTGTTCTACCTTTATTCGAGCAAAGAGAAGACCTTGGGCCCGGCCACGCAGATTCTCATCGACCTGCTGCGCAATTTCGACACTGCGCCACTGGACGTGCCCTTCGCAGCCCCCCCACAAGCCTGAGAGGACCGCGCCCATGGCCTATTTCGAACATGAAGGATGCTCGCTGCATTATCAGGAATATGGCCAGGGCGAGCCCCTGGTACTGCTGCATGGCCTGGGCTCCAGCAGCCAGGACTGGGAGCTGCAGGTACCCGAACTGAGCCGTCACTACCGGGTGATCCTCATGGATATCCGCGGCCACGGCCGTTCCGACAAGCCACGCGACGGTTACCAGATCGCCACCTTCAGCGAAGACCTGCTGGCCCTGCTCGAGCACCTGCAGACCGGCCCGGTGCACTTCGTCGGCCTGTCCATGGGCGGCATGGTCGGTTTCCAGTTCGCGGTCGATCACCCGCAATGGCTGCGCAGCCTGTGCATCGTCAACAGCGCGCCCGAGGTCAAGCGCCGCACCCGCAGCGACTGGCTGTGGTGGCTCAAGCGCTGGGGCCTGGCACGCATCCTCAGCGTCGAGACGGTTGGCCAGGGCCTGGCCGCCAGGCTGTTCCCAAAGCCCGGGCAAGCCGACCTGCGCAAGAAGATGGCTGAACGCTGGTCACGCAATGACAAACGCGCCTACCTCAAGAGCTTCGACGCCATCGTCGACTGGGGCGTGCAGGAACGCATCGGGCAGATTCGCTGTCCCACGCTGGTGATTGCCGCCGACCACGATTACACCCCGATACAACTGAAGGAACACTACGTCGCCCTGATGCCCCACGCCAGGCTGGTGGTCATCGACGATTCCCGGCACGCTACGCCCCTCGATCAACCCGAGGTCTTCAACCAGACCCTGCTGCAGTTCCTCGCAGCCGCTTCCACCTCTCAAGGATCATTGAGCCCATGCTGAAAAAAATCCTGCTCACCGCCTGCTCGGTCGCCTTCGCCACCAGCGTCATGGCCTCCGACAAGACCCCGCACGTACTGCTGGACACCAGCTTCGGCCAGGTCGAAATCGAGCTCAACGCCGAGAAGGCACCGATCAGTACCAAGAACTTCCTCGGTTATGTCGACAGTGGTTTCTACAACAACACCATCTTCCACCGCGTGATCCCGGGCTTCATGGTCCAGGGCGGCGGTTTCACTGACCAGATGGTGCAGAAAGACACCAAGGACCCGATCAAGAACGAAGCCAGCAACGGCCTGCAGAACACCCGCGGCACCTTGTCGATGGCCCGCACCTCCAACCCGAACTCGGCCACCAGCCAGTTCTTCATCAATGTCGCCGACAACGACTTCCTCAACCCGGGCCGCGACGCCGGTTACGCCGTATTCGGCAAAGTGACCAAGGGCATGGAAGTGGTCGACCAGATCGTCAATTCGCCAACTACCGTCAAGAAAGGCATGCGCGATGTGCCGGCCGACCCGGTGTACATCAAGTCCGCCAAACGCATCGACTGACTGCTGGTTTCACAAGGACGTGAAACCTTTGTGGGTCGGGTAGCACAGGAGTCTTGTCACCCATGCTGTACCGCCGTTTCGAGCAACTGATCGATATCTTCCGCGACGCGCCCAGCGAGTCGCCGCCCGGCCAGGTCTGGCCGTTCTACCTGTATTACCTGCGCCAGGTCTGGCCGAGTTTTCTCGCCCTGCTGGTGGTAGGCCTGTTCGCCTCGCTGATCGAGGTGGCGATGTTCAGCTACCTGAGCCGCATCATCGACCTGGCCCAGGGTACGCCCAATGCCAACTTCTTCAGCGACCACAGCGGCGAGCTGATCTGGATGCTGGTGGTGATCCTGCTGCTGCGGCCGGTATTCTTCGGCCTGCACGACCTGCTGGTGCACCAGACCATCAACCCCGGCATGACCAGCCTGATCCGCTGGCAGAACCACACCTATGTGCTCAAGCAGAGCCTGAATTTCTTCCAGAGCGACTTCGCCGGGCGCATCGCCCAGCGCATCATGCAGACCGGCAACTCGCTGCGCGACTCCGCCGTACAGGCGGTGGATGCGCTGTGGCATGTGCTGATCTACGCCATCACCTCGCTGGTGCTGTTCGCCGAGGCCGACTGGCGCCTGATGCTGCCGCTGCTGCTGTGGATCATCGGCTACATTGCCGCGCTGTACTACTTCGTGCCGCGGGTGAAGGAACGTTCGGTGATTTCCTCCGACGCGCGCTCCAAGCTGATGGGGCGGATCGTCGATGGCTACACCAACATCGCCACCCTCAAGCTGTTCGCCCATACCGACTACGAACAGCAATACGCCCGCGAAGCGATCAGTGAACAGACCGAGAAAACCCAGCTGGCGTCGCGCGTGGTCACCAGCATGGACGTGGTCATCACCACCCTCAACGGCCTGCTGGTCGTCACCACCACCGGCCTTGCGCTGTGGCTGTGGAGCCAGTCGCTGATCACCGTCGGCGCCATTGCCCTGGCCACTGGCCTGGTGATCCGCATCGTCAACATGTCGGGCTGGATCATGTGGGTGGTCAACGGCATCTTCGAGAACATCGGCATGGTCCAGGACGGCCTGCAGACCATCGCCCAGCCGGTCACCGTCACCGACAAGCCCCACGCGCCGCCACTCAAGGTCAGCCGCGGCGCCGTGCGCTTCGACAACGTGGACTTCCACTATGGCAAGGCCGCCAACGTGATCGAAGGGCTCAACCTGGACATCCGCCCGGGCGAGAAGATAGGCCTGATCGGCCCGTCAGGCGCCGGCAAGTCGACCCTGGTCAACCTGCTGCTGCGCCTGTACGACGTACAGGGCGGGCGCATCCTGATCGACGGCCAGGACATCGCCGAAGTCAGCCAGGCCAGCCTGCGCGCGCAGATCGGCATGATCACCCAGGACACCTCGCTGCTGCACCGCTCGATCCGCGACAACCTGTTGTATGGCCGCCCCGGCGCCAGTGAAGCGGCGCTGCACGAAGCCGTGCGCCGCGCACGGGCCGACGAGTTCATTCCGCAGCTGTCGGACGCCCAAGGCCGAACCGGTTTCGATGCCCATGTCGGCGAGCGGGGGGTGAAACTGTCTGGCGGCCAGCGCCAGCGCATCGCGATTGCCCGGGTGCTGCTGAAGAACGCACCGATCCTGATCATGGACGAAGCCACTTCGGCGCTGGACTCGGAGGTCGAGGCGGCCATTCAGGAAAGCCTGGAAACACTGATGCAAGGCAAGACGGTGATCGCTATCGCCCACCGGCTGTCGACCATCGCCCGCATGGACCGCCTGGTGGTGCTGGACAAGGGGCGGATCGTCGAAAGTGGCAGCCACAGTGAGCTGCTGGAGCAGCAAGGGCTGTATGCCCGCCTGTGGCATCACCAGACCGGGGGCTTTGTCGGGGTCGACTAAGTCCTGTTCCGGCCTCTTCGCGGGCAAGCCCGCTCCCACAGGGACTGCACAAGTCTCAAGGGCGACGGTGATCCCGTGGGAGCGGGTTCACCCGCGAAGAGGCCCGAAAAGGCAATAGAGATCTCAGTCCTTGCGGTAAGGCAACATCTCTCTGGCTTCCTCGGCATACCCCCTCACCCCTGCCCGCTCCTGCTGCAGAAAATCCTCCACCGCCCGCCGCAACCCCGGATGCAACAGGTAATGCCACGACCGCGTCAGCACAGGCTCGAACCCGCGTATCAGCTTGTGTTCGCCCTGCGCGCCGGCATCGAAACGCTGCAGCCCCTCGGCAATGGCAAAGTCCATGCCCTGGTAGAAGCAGGTCTCGAAATGCAGCCGGTCAAATTCATCGAGGCAACCCCAATAACGACCGAACAGGCTGTCGCCCCCGACCAGGCTCAAGGCCATCGCCACATCACGCCCACCCTGGCGCGCCATCACTACCCGCACCGCCTCGGGCATGCGCTCGGCCAGCAGGCTGAAGAACTCGCGGGTCAGGTAAGGCGCGCGCCTGCGCACCGCATAGGTATTGGCGTAACAGAGGAAGACGAAATCCCACTGCGCCTCGTCCAGCTCGTCGCCGCGGTACCAACGAAAATCAATGCCCTGCCCCGCCACCTGCTCACGCTCCTTGCGCATCTGCTTGCGCTTGCGTGAGCTGAGGCTGTCGAGAAAGTCCTGGAAGTCGCGATACCCGTGATTGCGCCAATGGAACTGGCAGCCCAGGCGCTCCATCCAGCCCGGCAGGCCGGCCATTTGCGTATCCAGCTGAGCGTCGGTGAAATTGATATGCGCCCCTGACAACCCGCCCTTGCTCAGGTACTCCGGCAATGCCTGCAACACCAGCAAGGCATCGGCCGGGTCCACCGCCAGCAGGCGCGGCCCGCTGACGGGGCTGAACGGCACGGCACCGAGCAGCTTGGGGTAATAGGCGATGCCGGCACGCTCGCAGGCATCGGCCCAACCGTGATCGAACACGTACTCGCCATACGAATGCCATTTGCGATAAGCCGGCAGCAACGCACGCACCTGCCCGTCACGCTCAAGCACCAGGTGTTCGGCTGCCCAGCCGGTGTTGGGCGCCACGCTGCCACTGTCTTCCATGGCACTTAGAAAGGCATGGCGCAGGAAGGGTTGGCCAGGGGGAACCAGGGCATCCCAGGTCGCCGCTGGCAGGTCACGCAGGTGGGCAAGGCTGTAGAGACTGGTCACGTTTTCGACTCGCTGTTCAAGGCCATCAGTATCGGCGAACAGAGGCCCGTCGCTCAAATGATGATCGGCCCGTTTCGCCTTTCATTCTCAATTACTTAACAGCAGTGCCACTAATTAGACATTATTCTGTCATTCGCCCCCGCAATACTTGCGCCTGTTTTCCGGAACCCCAGAACCTGTCTAGTCAGGCCCTTTCCGAAGACATGCCAACATGGGGGTGGGCGCTAAGCCTCCCCAAATCTTTTAAGTAGGGAGAACCTTATGCGTCTTGTTTCTACACTTACCGGAGTGAGCCTCACCGGCATGATGCTGGCTCTGAGTACTCCGGCCAGTGCGGCCGTCGACGCCAAGCTGCTCGAAATGCTCCGCGCCAACGGCTCGATCAACCAGGCGCAGTACAACGAACTGCAAGGCGACCTGGCAAAAGAAACCAAGGAAAAGGCCGACCAGAAAGCTCAGTCCGAACGTATGAGCTCTTTCGAACAAAAAGTGGCATGGGCCGCCAAGACCCAGATCAAGGGTGATGTGCGCCTGCGTTACGAAGACGTCAACGTCGACAACCCGATCTCCCGCAGTGGCAACCAGGACCGCGAGCGCGTGCGTGCCCGTGTCGGCTTCTACAGCGAGATCAACCCGCAGGTCGACGCCGGCGTGCGTGTGGCCACCGGCAGCAGCGCCGATGCCCGCTCGACCAACCAGAGCCTGGACAACTACTTCGAGAAGAAATCGCTGTGGGTCGACCTGGCCTACCTCGACTGGCACCCGACTGCCGTACCGAACCTGCACCTGATCGGCGGCAAGATGATGCAGCCATGGGTGAGCATGGGCGACATCATCTGGGACAGCGACATCAACCCGGAAGGCGTGGCTGTCACCTACAAGACCAACGCCGGCCCGGCCGAAGTGTTCGGCAGCATCGGCCACTACAACCTGAAGGACAACGTCGACGGCGACGGCGTGCAGTTCAAGCACGACGCTCAACTGTACGCTGCCCAGCTGGGTACCAAGTTCAATGCGGCTGACACCGTCAAGGTCACCGTCGGTGCCAGCCTCTATGGCTACGACAACGACAAAGCCTCGGCGGCGCTGCGTTCGCTGGGCAACACCACCGACGAGTTCAACCTGGTTGAAGGCTTCGGTCAGCTCGACTTCACCGGCTTCGCCATCCCGCTGTCGGCTTATGGCCAGTACGTCAAGAACACCGAAAGCACCGACGGCATGGACACCGCCTGGCTGGCGGGCCTGAAGTCGAAGATCGGTGCCTGGAGCCTGGACTACAACTACCGCGACGTACAGCGTAACGGCGTGGTCAGCCTGTTCACCGACTCTGACTTCGGTAACGGCTTCACCGGTTCTCGCGGTCACAAGTTCAAGGTCGGTTACGAAATCGACAAGAACTTCGCCCTCGGCGCGGCCTACATGATGGCCAAGACCGACTACTCCAACCTGCCGGACAGCAATGCTGACGTAGACACCCTGCAGGTGGACCTGGAAGCCAAGTTCTAAGCTAGCAAACTCCTCTGCTTCACTCTGAGGCGGGAAATGCCGACCCCATCCGGTATTTCCCGCCTTTTTTTGCCTGCCAGAAATGCAACGGCCTCTTCGCGGGCAAGCCCGCTCCCACAGATACCCCACAGCCCTTGAAGCCTGTGTAGTACCTGTGGGAGCGGGCTTGCCCGCGAAGAGGCCAGTACAGTCTCTAAAGAAATCAGCGCTTGCGCAGAATCACGCTACCAATCGAATAACCCGCACCAAACGAGCTCAACACGCCCAACGAACCCTTGGCCAGATCATCCTGGTACAGGTGGAAGGCAATAACCGACCCCGCCGAACTGGTGTTGGCATAGCGGTCGAGAATCACCGGTGCCTCTTCCTCGTTCACCTCACGCCCCATCAGCCTCTTGACGATCAGGTGGTTCATGCTGAGGTTGGCCTGGTGCAGCCAGAAGCGTTTGACGTCGGATGGCTGCAGGCCATTCTCGCCCAGGTGCTCGCCGATCAGTTCGGCGACCATCGGGCAGACTTCCTTGAACACCTTGCGGCCTTCCTGCACGAACAACTTGTCGCGGGCACCAATGCCCTCTTCCGCCGCGCGGTTGAGGAAGCCGAAGTTGTTGCGGATATTGTTGGAGAACGCGGTCTTGAGCTTGGTGCCGACGATGTCGAACTGGTGCGCCGAGGTGGCCTTGTCGGCACGCTCGACCAGCACCGCAGTGGCGGCGTCACCGAAGATGAAGTGGCTGTCGCGATCGCGGAAGTTCAGGTGCCCGGTACAGATCTCCGGGCTGACCACCAGCAGTGCCCGGGCCTGGCCCAGTTGCACGCTGTTGGCAGCGGTCTGGATGCCGAAGGTGGCCGACGAGCAGGCCACGTTCATGTCGAAGGCGAAGCCCTCGATGCCCAGCGCCTGCTGCACTTCGATGGCGATGGCCGGGTAAGGACGCTGCAGGTTGGAGCAGGCGACGATCACCCCGTCGACATCCGCCGGGGTACGGCCCGCGCGTTCCAGCGCCTGGCGCGCAGCGGCCACGCCCATTTCGCAGAGGATCGACTGCTCGTCGTTGGAACGCTCCGGCAGGCGTGGCTTCATGCGTTGCGGGTCGAGGATGCCGGCCTTGTCCATGACGAAACGGCTCTTGATACCCGAGGCCTTTTCGATGAAGGCAGCGTCGGACACGGGGGCTGCTTCGATTTCGCCACGCTCGATGGCGGCGGCGTTATCCTGGTTGTACTGCTGCGACCAGGCATTGAAGGAGGCCACCAATTCTTCGTTGGAAATGCTCTGGGCCGGGGTATACAGGCCGGTGCCGCTGATCACGACGTTATGCACGATCGATCCTCTGCTCAAAGGCCATCGCCACGGGGCGCTGGCTGGGAATATGACAGAATAATGGCACTTTAGTACCAATTTCTCGGCGAGGGCTGCGCCCTCGATCGCGGATGAATCCGCTCCTACAGGACGGTGCAATACCCCGTAGGAGCCGATTCATCCGCGATGGGCCGCAAAGCGGCCCAAATTGCATCAATATTGCCACAACTGCGGAAGTTTATCCCTCCACCAGGCTCCACTGCTTGCTCAATCTCTTGTCGGAAATCGGCACTTTGGTGCCCAGCTGCTGGGCAAACAGCGACACCCGATACTCCTCCAGCAACCAGCGATACAAGGTCAGCGCTTCATCGCGCTTGCCCTCCTGGGCATGCTTCTCGGCCCGCGCCTTGTACTGCGCCCACAGGTTGCCCAGCTCGCCGCTCCAGACCCGGTCCTTCTGCACCTGAGCGCCCAGCTTCTCGAGGCGTAATTCCACCGCCTTGAGGTAGCGCGGCAACTCCTTGAACCAGGCTGCCGGAGTCTCGCGCACGAAGCCCGGATAGACCAGGTTGGCCAGCTGCTGCTTGATGTCGTTCAGCGCCACCGCCTGGCTCAGGTCGATCTTGCCCTTGAAGCGCTTCTGCAAACCGTGCCACAGCTTGAGCACTTCCAGAGTCTGGCGGGCCAGGCGCTCGGCATGCTCGGCCCAGCTGCCGCGTTTGCGTTCAGCCAGCCCGGCCAGCGCCGCACCGTCACGCGGCAACGTCGCTTCACCGTCAAGGATGCAGCTGTCCAGACTCGCCAGCAGAATGTCCTCGACCAGCGCCTCGATGCGGCCCAGTTCGCGGTACAACAGGCCCAGCTCGGTCAACCCCGGCAGCTTGCCGCGCAGGAACTTGGCAGGCTCCGCCAACTGCTGCAGCAACAGGCGCTGCAAGGCGCGGCGGTGCTGGAACTCGGCTTCGGCCTGGGTCGAGAAGCGGCCCTCACGCACGGTGCCGTTCTCTTCCACCAGCGCCGGGTAAACGGTCATCGACAGGCCAGCGATCTTCTGCTGGGCGGTCTGCTTGACCTCGCTGAAGGCCTTGGCTTGTACCGGTTGCTCGCTCTTCTCGGTGCGTGGCACGGCCAAAGCGGCCTGGCTGGCAGCGGCAAAGCGGGCGGTCAGCTCGGCCAGGTTGCGGCCTTCGCCAAGGAACTTGCCCTGGCCATCGACCACTTCGATGTTCATGCGCAGGTGGCCTTCGACCAGGTTGACCGACTCGGCCCAGGCCTCATCGCTCACCCGCGCACCAGTCATGCGCAACAGCTCCTGGCCCAGCGCCTGGGGCAGCGCGCCCTGGCCGAAGGTCATCCGCGCCAGCGAGGCCTTGACGAAATCGGGTACCGGCACGAAGTTCTTGCGCAAAGCCTTGGGCAGGTTACGTACCAGCGCCACGCACTTGGCTTCCAGAAGGCCTGGTACCAGCCACTCCAGCCGTTCGCCCGGCAGGCTCGGCAACAGCGGCGCCGGTACCCGCACGGTCACACCGTCACGCGGGTGGCCCGGCTCGAAGTGGTAGGTCAGCGGCAGGCGCAGTTCACCGACTTGCATGCTGTCGGGGTACTGCGCCGCAGTGACTTCGCTGGCCTCGCGTGCCAGCACGTCTTCCTCACGCATGATCAGCAGATTCGGGTCCTTCTGGCTGGTCATGCGGTACCAGGCATCGAAGGTCGCGGTCTGGTGGATTTCTGCCGGCAAGCGTGCTTCGTAAAACGCGTACAGGGTTTCTTCATCGGCGAGAATGTCGCGCCGACGGGCCTTGGCTTCCAGCTCGTCGAGCTCTTCAAGCAGGCGCTTGTTCGCGGCCAGGCACTTGGCACGTGACTGGATTTCACCGCCAACCAGGCCCTCGCGAATGAACAGTTCACGCGAGGTGACCGGGTCGATCGGGCCAAAGTGCACCGGGCGGCGGCCGACCAGGATCAGGCCATACAAAGTGATCTGCTCATAGGCAACCACCTGCCCGCGCTTCTTCTCCCAGTGCGGCTCGAAGTGGTTCTTCTTGATCAGGTGGGTAGCCAACGGCTCGATCCAGTCAGGCTCGATCTTGGCGACCATGCGCGCATAGAGCTTGGTGGTTTCTACCAGTTCGGCCGCCATCACCCACTGCGGGCGCTTGCGGCCGATGCCGGAAGACGGATGCACCCAGAAGCGCCGCTGGCGGGCCCCCTGGTAATCGCCTTCTTCGGTCTTTTGGCCGATCTGGCTGAGCAGGCCGCTGAGGATCGCCTTGTGCACCTTCTGGTAGTCGGACGGTTCCTTGTTGACCGGCAACTGCAGCTCGCGGCAGATCAGCGACAACTGGCGATGGGCGTCGCGCCACTCGCGCAGGCGCAGGTAGTTCAGGAAGTTCTTGCGGCACCAGTTGCGCAGCGGGCTGGCCGTCAGTGCCTGACGCTGCTCTTCGAAACCCCGCCACAAATTGACCAGCGCGGCGAAGTCGGTATCGGCGTCCTTCCACTGCGCATGTGCCTGATCGGCGGCCTGCTGGCGCTCTGGCGGGCGCTCGCGCGGGTCCTGCACCGACAGGGCGCTGGTGACGATCAGCACTTCCTGCAGGCTGCCCTGACGCGCACCTTCGAGCAGCATGCGGCCCAAGCGAGGGTCGATCGGCAGGCGCGCCAGCTGGCGGCCGATCGGCGTCAGCTGGTTCTCGCGGTTTACCGCCGAAAGTTCCTGCAGCAGGTTGAAGCCGTCGCTGATGGCTTTGCCATCCGGCGGCTCGATGAACGGGAAGGCGTCGATTGCGCCCAGGCGCAGGTGCAGCATCTGCAGGATCACCGCGGCCAGGTTGGTACGCAGGATCTCGGGGTCGGTGAAGGCCGGCCGGCCATTGAAGTCTTCTTCGCTGTACAGCCGAATGCAGATACCCGGCTCGACCCGGCCGCAACGGCCCTTGCGCTGGTTGGCACTGGCCTGCGAAACGGCCTCGATCGGCAGGCGCTGAACCTTGGCGCGGTAGCTGTAGCGGCTGATGCGCGCGGTGCCGGTGTCGATCACGTAACGGATGCCGGGCACGGTCAGCGAGGTTTCCGCAACGTTGGTGGCCAGCACCACCCGGCGCCCGGTGTGCGACTGGAAAATGCGCTGCTGCTCGGCCGGCGACAGGCGCGCGTACAGCGGCAGGATCTCGGTATGGCGCAACTGTGCCTTGCGCAGGATCTCTGCGGCATCGCGGATTTCCCGCTCGCCCGGGAGGAACACCAGCACATCGCCGGGGCCTTTGCCCACGCTGCGCTCGTGCTGGGCGATCTCGTCGAGGGTGGCCAGTATCGCCTGGTCGACAGTGAGGTCTTCCTCGACCTGGTTGCCCTCCTCGTCCTGTTCGCTGGTCAGCGGCCGGTACCAGGTTTCCACCGGGAAAGTACGGCCGGACACCTCGATGATCGGGGCATTGTCGAAGTGCTTGGAGAAGCGCTCCAGGTCGATGGTCGCCGAGGTGATGATCAGCTTCAGGTCCGGGCGGCGGTGCAGCAGCGTCTTCAGGTAACCGAGCAGGAAGTCGATGTTCAGGCTGCGTTCGTGGGCTTCGTCGACGATGATCGTGTCGTAGCGCTCGAGAAAGCGGTCGTGCTGGGTTTCGGCCAGGAGGATACCGTCGGTCATCAGCTTGACCAGGGTGTTGGCATCGCTCTGGTCTTCGAAACGCACCTGGTAGCCGACCAGCCCGCCCAGCGGCGTGCCGAGCTCTTCGGCAACCCGGGCGGCGACACTGCGCGCCGCAATCCGCCGTGGCTGGGTATGGGCGATCAGGCCATGGCTGCCGCGGCCCAGTTCCAGGCAGATCTTCGGTAACTGAGTGGTCTTGCCCGAACCGGTTTCGCCGGCAATCACCAGTACCTGGTGTTCTGCCAGGGCCTTCTTGATCTCATCACGCTTGGCGGCGATCGGCAGGCTGTCGTCGTAGCGGATTTGCGGCACGCTGTTCTGGCGCGCGGTGACCTGGGCGCAGGATGCCTGGACCTTTTCCACCCACTGCGCCAGCTTGGCCTCATCGGGGCGCTTGCGCAGTTCATGCAGTTGCCGGCGCAGGCGATGACGCTCGGCAATCATGGCGTGGTCGAGGTTTTGCAGCAGTTTGTCGATGGCTTGGTCAGTCATGGGGCTTTTTAGTGATGCAGGTGGGCCTGCTTTTTCATGATCGGCATTCGAAGGATGCGCGATTGTCGCAGATTTACCGGTTCTCTGCTGCCTGAGCGATCACTGTGGGAGCGGCCTTGCGTCGCGAAAGGGCCGCAACGCGGCCCCAGGATTTCGCCGTTGATACAAAAAATCCGGGGGCGCGCTGCGCCCCTTTCGCGACGCAAGGCCGCTCCCACATGACCGCGTCAGACTCCAGACAAATGTTTAGCCAGGTCTGATGTGAAGGTTGCCATTCACTGCTTTAATCAACCTTACGCCGCATGTGAGTATCAAAGGCATGACTCCCGCCCAGACCATCGCCCCACCGTCGTCCCGCCCTTCGCCAGCGAAGGCCCGGTCCCACGCCGGTGAAAATCCGCTGGTCCACATCATCCTCGCCTTCTGGGCCCTGTGGCACTGCCGCCATGCGCGCCCACCGGATTCATCGCTCACGCCTTTGTGACCCGACTCGGCCGCAGCCCGGCCGTCTGACTCAAGTGGACCGCGCCTGCGCGCAGGTCCCGTGCGCCTGTGAGCGAATCCATCATGCACTTTGCACCTGTAGAGCACGCCAGCCGTTTCCTGGCAGAAAACCCCGATATCGAACTGTTCGAACTGTTCATCCTCGACGCCAACGGCGTGCCACGTGGCAAGCTGCTGCACCGCGAGGAGTTGCTGGCGGTCTACCAGAGCGGGCGCCCGCTGCCCAGCACCATCCTCGGCCTGACCCTCAATGGCGACGACGTGGAAAACTCCGGCCTGGTCTGGGATGTCGGTGACATCGACTGCCGCGCCTACCCACTGGAGGGCAGCCTGGTACGCCTGCCGTGGCGGCGTGTGCCGACTGCGGCAGTGCAGGTCAGCATGCACCCGAGCGAGGGCCTGCCGGCCAGCGTCGCCGACCCGCGCCATGTGCTGTTGCGCACCATCGAGGCACTCAAGGCTGACGGCTACCACCCGGTGATGGCCTGCGAGCTGGAGTTCTACCTGCTTGACCAGAAACGCGATGCCCAGGGCCGCCCGCAACCGGCACTGGACAACGACGGCGGGCGCCCACGCAGCACCCAGGTCTATGGCCTGCGTGAGCTGGAACAGATCGAACCGTTCCTCGCTGACCTCTACGCTGCCTGCAAGGCCCAGGGTATCCCTGCTCGCACGGCGATCTCCGAGTACGCCCCGGGCCAGGTGGAAATCACCCTGGAGCATGGCGATGCGCTGGCAGCGATGGACCAGGCCGTGCGCTACAAGCGCCTGGTCAAGGGCGTGGCCCATGCCCATGGCATGCAGGCCTGCTTCATGGCCAAGCCGTTCGCGCAACTGGCCGGCACCGGCATGCACATGCACCTGAGCCTGGCCGACAGCGCCGGCAACAACCTGTTCGCCAGCGAAGACAAGGCTGGCACCCCACTGCTGCGCCAGGCTGTTGCCGGCATGCTCCGCCACCTGCGTGACTCGCTGCTGCTGTTCTGCCCCAACGCCAACTCGTTCCGCCGCTTCCAGGCCAACAGCTATGCGCCATTGGCGCCGACCTGGGGTGTCGACAACCGCACCGTCAGCTTGCGCGTTCCCGGCGGCCCGGCCAACAGCCGGCACGTCGAGCACCGCATCTGTGGCGCCGATGCCAACCCGTACCTGGCTGCCGCCGCCATTCTGGCCGCCTGCCATCGCGGCATCCGCGAGCAGCTGGACCCCGGCGCGCCGGTAGAAGGCAACGGCTATGCCCAGGCCACCGAGCACCTGCCCACCGACTGGCTCACCGCACTCGATGCACTGGAGCGCTCGCACTGGGCGCGGGAGGCGCTCGGCGAAGCGTTTCTCGGCGTCTACTTGAAGGTCAAGCGCGCCGAGTACCGCCAGTTCATGGCCGAAGTCAGCGAACAGGACTGGCGCTGGTACTTGCACCAAGCCTGAGCCTTACCCCATCAAGAACAAGGAACACCCATGAACGCAGCATTGCACAACGGCCCGGCCCAGCGCGCGCCGTCCTATTACAGCGCCTCGCTGAACGACCATACCGAGTACCCGCAGCTCAAGGGCACGGTGCAGGTCGACGTGGCAATCATCGGCGGTGGTTTCACCGGTGTGGCCACTGCGGTGGAGCTGGCCGAGCGCGGCCTGAAGGTGGCGATCGTCGAGACCAACCGGATTGGCTGGGGCGCCAGCGGCCGCAACGGCGGCCAGGTCACCGGCAGCCTGTCGGGTGACGAAGCCATGCGCACGCAGATGCGCAACCACCTGGGCGCCGAGGTCGATGATTTCATCTGGCACCTGCGCTGGCGTGGGCACCAGGTCATCGAGCAACGGGTCGAGCGCTATGGCATCGATTGCGACCTCAAACGCGGCCATCTGCATGCCGCGATGAAACCTTCGCACATGGAGGAGCTGCGCAGCTTCCAGGCCGAGGCCGAACGCCGCGGCATGGGCGACCAGGTGCAACTGCTCGACCGCAACGGCGTCGCCGGGCACCTGCAGAGCCCGCTGTACCTGGGCGCACTAAAGAACCTGCGCAACCTGCACCTGCACCCGCTCAACCTGTGCCTGGGCGAAGCCCGCGCCGCCCACAGCCTGGGTGCGCTGATCTTCGAGAACTCCGAGGTGCTGGACATCGTCCACGGCCCACGCCCGGCAGTCGTTACCGCCCACGGCCGGGTCGAAGCGCGCCAGGTGATGCTGGCCGGCGACGTCTACCACAAGCTGGAAAAGCGCCAGCTCAAGGGCAAGATCTTCCCGGCCATGGGCGGCATCGTCACCACTGCCCCGCTGGGCGAACTGGCGGAGCAGATCAACCCGCAGGACCTGGCGGTGTACGACTGCCGCTTCGTCCTCGACTACTACCGCCTGACGGCTGACAAGCGTTTGCTGTTCGGCGGCGGCGCCAACTACTCGGGCAAGGATTCGCGTGATATCGAAGGCGAGCTTCGCCCGTGCATCGAGCGCACCTTCCCGGCGCTCAAGGGCGTGCCGATCGAGTTCCAGTGGAGCTGCGCGATGGGCATCGTGGTCAACCGCATTCCGCAACTGGGCAAGCTATCGGACAACGTGTGGTACTGCCAGGGCTATTCCGGGCACGGCATCGCCACCAGCCACATCATGGGCGAGATCATGGCCGAGGCACTGACCGGAACGCTGGAGAAGTTCGACACCTTCGCGCAGTGCAAGCACGTGCGCGTGCCGATGGGGGACTTGCTGGGCAACCCGCTGCTGGCGGCGGGGATGTGGTACTACCAGATGCTAGAAAAACTGCGCTGATTGCACTGGCCAGTGTGGGAGCGGCCTTGTGTCGCGAAAGGGCCGCAGAGCGGCCCCAGGGTCTCAGCAGTGACGCTGAAATTGCTGGGGCCGCTCTGCGGCCCATTCGCGACACAAGGCCGCTCCCACACTGGCCGTGCAGGTTTGGATCAAGCGATCTTCTTCAAGCCCTGCTTCTTCAGCTCTTCATCGCGCAGTTCACGGCGCAGGATCTTGCCAACGTTGGTGGTCGGCAGCGCATCGCGGAACTCGATGTAACGCGGCACCTTGTAGCCAGTGACGTTGGCACGCATGTGCTCCATCACCTGCTCCTTGGTCACGGTCATGCCCGGCTTGACCACGATGAACACCTTGATCACTTCACCCGACTTCTCGTCCGGCACACCGATGGCTGCGCACTGCAGCACGCCCGGCAGGGCGGCGAGCACATCTTCCAGCTCATTGGGGTAAACGTTGAAGCCCGAGACCAGGATCATGTCCTTCTTGCGGTCGACGATGCGCATGTAGCCATCCGGCTGGATCAGCGCGATGTCGCCGGTCTTCAGCCAGCCGTCGCTGTCGAGGATCTCGCGGGTGGCGTCTTCACGCTGCCAGTAGCCTTTCATGACCTGCGGGCCCTTGACGCACAGCTCGCCGGTTTCGCCCAGCGCCAGCTCGTTGCCGGCGTCGTCGATGACCTTGCACAGGGTCGATGGTACCGGGATGCCGATAGTACCCACCTGGTTCGCCTCGGCCGGGTTCACCGCCGCCACCGGGCTGGTCTCGGTCATGCCGTAGCCTTCGCAGATGGCGCAGCCGGTAACGCTCTTCCAGCGCTCGGCCACGCTCAACTGCAGGGCCATACCACCAGACAGGGTGATTTTCAGCGCCGAGAAGTCCAGGGCGCGGAATGCCTCGTTGTTGCACAGCGCAACGAACAACGTGTTGAGGCCGACGAAACCGCTGAACTTCCACTTGCCCAGCTCCTTGACCATTGCTGGCAGGTCGCGTGGGTTGCTGATGAGCACGTTGTGGTTGCCGATCAGCATCATCGCCATGCAATGGAAGGTGAAGGCATAGATGTGGTACAGCGGCAGCGGAGTGATCAGGATCTCGCAACCTTCTTGCAGGTTGGAGCCCATCAGTGCCCGGCACTGCAGCATGTTGGCCACCAGGTTGCGGTGGGTCAGCATTGCCCCCTTGGCCACGCCGGTAGTGCCGCCAGTGTACTGCAGTACGGCCACGTCATTGGCTTGCGGGTTGGCTTCGGTGACCGGCTGGCCCTTGCCCAGCGCCAAGGTATCGTTGAAGCGCACGGCGCGCGGCAGGTTGTAGGCCGGCACCATCTTCTTCACGTACTTGATCACGCTGTTGATCAGCAGGCGCTTGAGCGGTGGCAGCAAGTCGGCCACCTCGGTGACGATGACGTGCTTGACCTGGGTCTTGGGCACCACCTTCTCAGCCAGGTGCGCCATGTTGGCCAGGCACACCAAGGCCTTGGCACCGGAGTCGTTGAACTGGTGCTCCATTTCCCGCACGGTATACAGCGGGTTGGTGTTGACCACGATCAGGCCGGCGCGCATGGCACCAAATACGGCTACCGGGTATTGCAGGACATTGGGCAGCTGGACGGCAATACGGTCACCCGGCTTGAGGTCGGTGTGCTGCTGCAGCCAGGCCGCAAAAGCGCCTGACAGCGCATAGAGCTCGCCGTAGGTGATGGTCTTGCCCAGGTTGCTAAAGGCCGGTTTATTGGCAAAGCGTTGGCAGGATTGCTTGAGTACCGCCTGGATATTGGGGAATTCGTCAGGATTGATTTCCGCCGTAATCCCGGCTGGGTATTTATCCTTCCAAAAATTTTCGATCATGGAAGCCCACTCCTTCAGCAACAGCGAAGTTCGATTCACGCGTCGATGCGTTTATTATTGATATGTGATGAGGGTTCGTTGCAAACCTGATCATCTGAAAGCGGCCCGAGAGTAACAGCTTTAAATGGGGTCGCCTAGGGGCCAAGAACGGCCTCTCAGTCACAAAAATGACTCAATGAACTATACAAGTCATTTTTAGAGTAATTGACCAAAATGTCGCAAATCGGGCTGTAAGCAGCCTGTTAGAGCACCTTCGAAGCATTCGCGGGCAAGCCCGCTCCCACAGTTACCGCACATTCTTCAGGCATGTGCAGTGCCGGTAGGAGCGGGCTTGCCCGCGAAGAAGCACATTCGGTATCAGGCTATGTCACGCAATTCGCGCCGCAGGATCTTGCCCACTGGGGTCATCGGCAGCGACTCGCGCACCACGATGTGCTTGGGCACTTTGTAGCCGGTGAAGTTGGCCTTGCAGTAGGCCTTCAGCTCATCGACGTTCACCCCACCCTCACGCGCCACCACGAACAGCTTCACTGCCTCCCCCGAACGCTCGTCCGGCACGCCGATGGCCGCGCAGCTGGCGACCTGCGGATGGCCCATCACCACATCCTCGATTTCGTTGGGGTACACATTGAAGCCAGAGACGATGATCATGTCCTTCTTGCGGTCGACAATGCGGGTGAAACCATCCGGGTCGATCACCGCGATATCGCCAGTCTTGAACCAGCCCTCGGCATCCAGTGCCTGGGCCGTGGCCTCTGGCTGCTGCCAGTAGCCTTTCATCACCTGCGGGCCCTTGATGCACAACTCGCCGCGCTCACCCAGTGGCTGTTCGTTGCCGTCATCATCGATGACCTTGAATGCCGTACCCGCCACCGGAATGCCCACGGTGCCCAACCGCGCCAGCTGGCCGTAGGGGTTGGTGCTGGCCACCGGCGAGGTCTCGGTCAGGCCGTAGCCCTCGACGATGCGGCAACCGGTAAGTTGCTCCCAACGCTCGGCAGTGGCCTTGACCAGCGCCGTGCCGCCGGAGTTGGTGACTTTCAGTGCCGAAAAATCCAGCTGACGGAAGCCTGGGTGGTCCATCAGTGCGACGAACAAGGTGTTCAACCCCAACAGCGCCGAAAAACGCCACTTGCCCAACTCCTTGATGAAGCCCGGGATGTCGCGCGGGTTGGTGATCAGCACGTTGTGGTTGCCGGTGACCATCATGCACATGCAGTTCGCGGTAAAGGCATAGATGTGGTACAGCGGCAGCGGCGCAATCATCACTTCCTGGCCTTCCTTGATCAGCCGCTGCCCATCCGGGCCGTGCTGGGAGAAGCAAGCCAGCACCTGCAGCATGTTGGCCACCAGGTTACCGTGGGTGAGCATGGCGCCCTTGGCCAGGCCCGTGGTGCCGCCGGTGTACTGCAGCACGGCAATGTCATCGAGGGTGAGCGGCACCGGTTTGTGCGTCAGGCTGCGGCCTTCGCGCAGTACCTGCTTGAACGGGATGGCCTGGGGCAGATGATAGGCCGGGACCATTTTCTTCAGCTTGTCGACCACGGTGTTGACCAGCCAGCCCTTGGCTGCTGGCAGCAAGTCGCCCATCTTCGCTTCGATCAGGTACTCGATACCGGTATCGGGCAGCACTTCCTGCACGCGCTTGCCGAACATGTTCAGGTACACCAGGGCGCGAGCGCCGGCATCCTTGAACTGGTGACGCATCTCGCGCTCGGTATACAGCGGGTTGGTGTTGACCACGATCAGCCCGGCGCGCAGGGCGCCGAACACGGCAATGGGGTACTGCAGGACGTTGGGCATCTGCACTGCGATGCGATCACCCGGCTTGAGGTCGGTGTGCTGCTGCAACCAGGCAGCGAAGGCCGCCGAATGGCGCTCGAGCTCGGCGTAGCTCAGGGTCACGCCGAGGTTGCTGAACGCCGGGCGCTCGGCAAAGCGCTTGCAGGAGCGCTCGAACACCTCGACGACCGAAGCGTATGCGTGGATGTCGATGGAGGAAGGCACGCCCTCGGGGCGTTTGTCATTCCAGAAGTCGGCTTGCATTTATTATTGTTCCTCTGCCTGAGCCCGCGCTGATTCCTTGTCCCGTTTGCCTGATGGCAAAAAGGCGTTGAACCGACGTTAGCAGGTAAGCCCGAGGTGGCATATATGCCAAGTGCCGCCATTAACATTGTGAATCTTATTTGTGCCCTTCCTGCAATCCGGGCGGTTATGCATACACTGTGCGGGTAACCATCGCGCAAAGGATTCGCCATGCCCCATGACGCCTTCTGGCTACCCGCCAGCGAGCATTGCAGCCTGTACGTGCACCAATGGCTGCCGGCCACACCGGTCAAGGCCGTGGTGCTGCTGGCGCATGGCATGGCCGAGCATGCCGGGCGCTACCAGCGCCTGGGCCACGCCCTCTGCGATGCCGGCTACGCCCTGCTGGCGCCCGACCTGCGCGGCCACGGCCGCACCGCCGAACTGGGCAGCCTCGGCCTGTTCGCCCGACACCATGGCTGGAATGCCGTGGTCAACGATCTTGGCCTGCTGGCCCAGCACATCGGCCAGCAGTTTCCCTGCACCCCGCTGTTCCTGTTCGGCCACAGCATGGGCAGCTACATCGCCCAGGCCTATCTCACGCACCACAGCGCCAGCCTGCAGGGGGCGATTCTCAGTGGTTCCAACTTCCAGCCCACCGCGCTGTATCGGGCGGCCCGCCTGATTGCGCGCCTGGAAGCCTGGCGCCAGGGGCCACTGGGCAAGAGCGCCCTGATCGAATGGCTGTCGTTCGGCTCGTTCAACAGCGCCTTCAAGCCCAACCGCACGGCGTTCGACTGGCTCAGCCGTGACCCGGCGCAAGTGGACCAGTACGTCAACGATCCGCTGTGCGGCTTTCGTTGCAGCAACCAGCTGTGGCTCGACCTGCTGCAGGGGCTGACGCAAATCAGCCAGGCGCGTAACCTCGCACAGATCGATCCGAACCTGCCGCTGCTGGTGATCGGTGGCGAATGTGATCCGGTGAGTGCCGGCAAGCGTCTCACCCATCTGGCCGATGCCCTGCGCGCGACCGGCAATCGACATGTACAACTGCGCGTCTATCCTGAGGCGCGGCATGAAGTGCTAAACGAAATCAATCGGGACGAGGTCACCGCCGATATCCTCGCATGGCTTGAGCAGGCGCTGGCCCTTGGCCGCCCTGCTCGCAGTGAATGATATCGGCCTCGTCCGCCTATCAAGGAAACGCCAATGACCCAGGTCACCAACACGCCTTACGAAGCTTTGGAAGTCGGCCAGAAAGCCAGTTACGAAAAGTCTGTCGAAGAACGCGATATCCAGCTGTTCGCCGCGATGTCCGGTGACCACAACCCCGTGCACCTGGATGCCGAATTTGCAGCCAAGAGCATGTTCAAGGAACGTATCGCCCACGGCATGTTCAGCGGTGCGCTGATCAGCGCTGCAGTGGCCTGCACCCTGCCTGGCCCTGGTACCATCTACCTGGGCCAGAAGATGAGCTTCCAGAAGCCGGTGAAAATTGGCGACACCCTGACCGTGCGCCTGGAAATCCTCGAGAAGCTGCCCAAGTTCAAGGTGCGTATCGCCACCAATGTGTACAACCAGAACGATGAGCTGGTAGTCGAGGGCGAGGCCGAGATCCTCGCACCGCGCAAACAGCAGACCGTCGAGCTGGTATCGCCGCCGAACTTCGTCGCCAGCTGATTTCGCTGCTGGCCTCTTCGCGGGTGAACCCGCGAAGAGGCCGGCCAAGCCATCACATCAGTTCGCGTAATCGCCTTTCGATATGCCGCCGCTCCGGCTCCTGGCAGGTCAATTCCAGCGCCTTTTGCCAGGCCATCCGAGCCTCATCCACATTCCCCAGCTGCTGATGCATCTCCGCCCGCGCCGCATGCGCCAGGTGATAGTCGCGCAACTCTCCGCCTGCCAGGATCGCCTCCACCGCCACCAACCCAGCCTGCGCCCCGTCACGCTTGGCCAGCGCCACCGCCCGGTTGAGCGCCACAACGGCAGACGGCCAGTGCCTTTGCAGTACATCGTACAGCCCGACGATCTCCGCCCAGTCTGTCTCTTGCGCCGTCGCCGCCTCGGCATGCACCGCCGCGATCGCCGCCTGCACGGTGTAGGCACCAAAAGCCCGACTGGCCAATGCCAGGCGCACCAGCTCGCAGCCTTCGCCAATCTGCTCGCGGTCCCACAGGCTGCGGTCCTGCTGATCGAGCAGCACCAGATTGCCTTCGGCATCGCTGCGCGCGCGCTGCCGCGATGCCTGTAGCAGCATCAGCGCCAGCAGGCCGACGGCTTCTGCGTCCGGCAATAATTGCACCAGCAGGCGCCCGAGGCGGATCGCCTCGTCGCTCAGCTCCTGCTGCAGCAAATCCTCACCCGAAGACGCCGAATAGCCTTCGTTGAACACCAGATAGATCACCCGCAACACACTCTCCAGGCGCTCGGGCAGTTCGTGCAATTCAGGGACCTGATAAGGAATGCCGGCGTCGCGGATCTTGGCCTTGGCCCGCACGATACGCTGGGCAATGGTCGCCGGGCTTTGCAGAAACGCCCGGGCGATCTGCTCGGTGGTCAGGTCGCAGACTTCGCGCAGGGTCAGCGGCACCTGGGCATCGGCGGCCAAGGCCGGGTGGCAACACGTGAAGATCAACCGCAGGCGGTCGTCAGCGAGCAGCTCCTCTTCACTGGGATCTTGCCCCTGGCCTTCGATCAGCATGATCAGGTCGGCCTGGGAGCGGTCGAAACGGGCACGCCGGCGCAATGCATCAATGGCCTTGAAGCGCCCGGTCGAAACCAGCCAGGCGCGCGGGTTGCCGGGGATACCATCGCGCTGCCAGCGCTCGACGGCGATGAAAAAGGCATCGTGCATGGCCTCCTCGGCCAGGTCGAAATCCCCCAGCAGGCGGATCAACGTCGCCAGGATGCGCCGCGAATCACGCCGGTACACCGCTTCGACTTCGCCACGCACCTGCGCCAGCTCCGCCATCAGTCTGGCATCCGCTGGGTCACCACCTCCACCAGGCGGTCCAGGCTTTCTCCCCAGCCCTGATGGAAGCCCATTTCTTCATGGGCACGGCTGTCGGCTGCATTCCAGTGCCAGGCACGGGCGGTGTAGCGGGTCTTGCCGTTTTCTTCGTCAAAGCTGATCACTGCAGTCATGAAGGCCTTGCCCGACGGCACCCAGCCCGGCCCGAAGGCATCGGTGAACACCAGCCGGCGCGGGGCGGCAATTTCCAGAAACACCCCCTGGGTGGGGTACTCGGAGCCATCCGGAGCACGCATGAGCGTACGGAAAAGGCCCCCGACCCACAGTTGCATCTCGCATTCAGGGGTGGTCATGCCGTGCGGCCCCCACCACTGCATCAGCCACTCGGGCTCGGTCCAGGCACGGAATACCTTGGCAGGTGGGGCATCGATCAAGCGGCTGATGGACAGCTCGTGCTGCGCAGGCGCGGGTTGGGCAAGGGTCATTCTTGTTGTTCTCCGTTGCTGTCAGGGTTGCAGTTCGCGCACCGGCCGCACTTCCACGCTACCGACCCGCGCCGCCGGTATGCCCTTGGCGATGTTCAGCGCCTCGTTGAGGTCACGGGCATCGACCAGGTAGAAACCGGCGAGCTGCTCTTTGGTTTCGGCAAACGGGCCATCGGTGATGCTCATTCGCCCTGCGCGCATGCGCACGGTGGTGGCGGTTTGCACGGTCTTCAGCGCTTCTGCTGCAATGATGCGCCCGGAGCTCTGCAGCGATTCGGCGTAGGCCATGCATTCGGCGTCTTCCGGGCTGTCGGGCAGGCTGTGCAGCAGCCCTTCGTCACAATAGACCAGGCACAGGTATTTCATGGTCGTCTCCAGGCGTTGGCAACGTGCATTTGGCGATAGCCGATCAAGGCTTGAGATCGAATAGTGCTTTCTGGGTTTGCATGTCGAACGGTGCCGACCAATGCTCGTGGATCACCTGCCACTGGCCGCCAGACTTGCGGTAACCGACGGTGGCCCGCATGAAGCCGCACTGGCTCTCGTCATCCCCAGGGCCGCAGCGGTTCAGCCAGTGCGCCAGGCCCAGCTCGCCTTCGGCGTGCACGGTCAGTTGGGCGAGCTCGAAGACCATGGGCCCGGGGCACATGCCCATGCACATTTCCCAATGCGCCTGGTAGGCGGCCTTGCCCTTGAATTGCAGCGACTGGATGGCATCGAAGGCGACGATGTCGTCGGCGTAGGGCGCAGTGATGGCGGGAATATCACGGTCACGCACGGCCTGCATCCAGCGTTCGATAAGCTGACGGATTTCGTTTTCGGCTGCCGTGTTCATCGGGTGTTCCTCCGATCGTTCATGAGCGTTTCGGTAAAGGGTTGTCTTGTACCTTCAGCTCATGGTCGAACGGTAATCGGATAAATCGACAGGTCTTACCAACGTTTTTCTTGAGAGACGCATGCCTTGATTGCAGTGGCGCCTGTGAAATCGCGCGGCGCATCGCGGATGAATCCGCTCCTACATTTGTTTCGAGCCAATCACTCCTGCGAATTCGCCGCTGTCCGCCCTGTTTGTTACCTTCAATATCGAGGTGAGCGCAAAGCGGGCAGCCCATCTGCCACAGGATAGACTGGCCCGAAATAGATGTAGGAGCGGATTCATCCGCGATGCGCCGCGCGGGCGGCGCACGATCTCACAAGCGCCAAACAACTCCAGGCATGCACCCATGCTCCCATGCCCCAACCACAACCTAAACGCCGGCGCCAATGAATTCCCGGTAACCCGAGACAATCACGTACACCGCGAAATAACAGAAAATAGCCGCCGACAGAAGATATGACCAGGTCAGCAGGCGGTCCCCCAGCAAGCGCCCGCCGTGGCTGGCGATGCCACATAGGCTCATGCACCAGACCAGCCCGGCCGCGAAGAAGCCGCCAAGAAACAACCCGGCGTCCAGCAGGCTGCCGCTGCCAGAGCGGGAAATCAGCACGCCACCGACCGCGGCGAACCAGAGGATGGCGCTGGGCGACGACATGGCCAGGAAGATGCCACGCAGAAACTCGCGCCAGCCCGACTCCACCACCACCTGCGCACTGGCATCCATGTGCCCGCCCCGCCAGGCGGCCAGCAGCATCTTGATGGCGAACCACACCAGCAACACCGAACCGCCAAGCCACAGGGTCCAGCGCACGCTTTCGAATTGCAGCAGCACGGTCATGCCAGCCAGCGCCGCAATGGCGTAGACCAGGTCGCCCACGCAGGTCCCCAGGCCGAGCCAGAAGCCTTGGAGAAACCCGCGTTGCATGGCCAGGGTGATCATGGCGATGTTGGCCACGCCGATGTCCAGGCACAGGGACAGGCTGAGGAAGAAACCGTTGGAAAAAGGCATTGAACACTCGAAGTCAGGGCAATCAGGCGCCGTAGAGCCTGCCACGAGCGGTCATGGGATGGAAGGGTGTACGATCAAGCCAGAGCTGCCTGCTCGAAAACCTCATCCGCCCACTGGTTAAGACTTTTGCCCGCAGCTCGGGCGGCAACGCTGGCGGCCGCGTGCACCTCTGGGCGAATGCGCAGCATGACCTTGCCTGACGCGGGTTTTTCCGGGGTGATGCCCTGCTCCGCGCAATCGGCCAGGTAATCTTCCAGCGCCCCGCGGAAGGCTTCATGAAGCTCGGGCACCGAGCTTGCGTGAAAACTGATGATGTCGCGCATGCCCAGTACACGGCCAACAAAAATGTCGTCACGCTCATCGTATTCGATACGGGCGGCATAGCCCTTGTAACGCATGCAACTCATAGGCTGACTCCTGCCCGCAGCAAGAATTCGCGGGCTTCTTCAATCTGATACCGTTTGGCTTCCTTGCCAGGATGGGGGCGATGGCACCTCCAGCTCTGGCCGCCAAGCACCAGCTTGACCCTGGAGCCTTGCCGCTCCAGCACTTGCCCGCCGAGGTGAAGCACCAGGGCTTCGACCTCGGCAAACGCCAATGAAGGTGTCGTGGGCGTCCTGAAGATAGCGTCGTAGATTTTTCGGTATCGAGTGTTCATCGGAAAATGCTATCAAAATAAGATAGCACTTTTTCCCCGATATTCATTCAGGATTTTTCAGCACCTGCCAGCACCTGCGCATAACGCCCGCGATCCACGTTGGCCCCGCTCAGCACCACTGCCACGCGCTTGCCTGCCTGGCGCTCGCGCTCCTGCAGCAACGCCGCCAACGCTGCAGCACCGGCGCCTTCGGCCGTGTTATGGGTGGTTTCGTGATAGATCCGCATAGCCTCTGCCACTTCGCTGTCGGTGACCCGTACGATCCGCGCGGCATGCTCGCGTACGAGGGCGAAGGCATCCGGGTGTGGAACCCGGCAGGCCATGCCATCGGCAAAGGTATCGGCGGTGGCCGTGGTGACGATGCGGCCCAGCTCGAAACTCTGCGCATAGGCATCGGCCGCACTGGACACCACGCCGACGATCTCGGTTTTCAGCCCCAGCAGGTTGCGTGCCTGGATCAGCCCGCAGATGCCCGAACCCATACCGATCGGCACGTACACGCAATCCAGCTGGCCCACGGCCTCGAACAGCTCCAGGGCATAGGTGGCGACCCCGCGCACCAGTTCAGGGTGGAACGACGGCACCATGTCATAGTCCAGCTCGTCCGCCAGGCGCGCCGCCTCTTCACGGGCCACGTCGAAGTCGACACCATGCTCCACCAGCTCTGCGCCCAGTGCACGCATGGCGGCGTTCTTTTCTTTCGAGTTGCCCTCGGGCACCACGATCACCAGCGGCACGCCAGCCTGGCTCGCGGCCAGCGCCATGCTCTGCCCGTGATTGCCGCGGGTCGCGGTGACCAGCCCGCGGGGTGGCTCGCCCCTCGCCATCAGCGAACGCACATAGACCAGCCCGCCACGCACCTTGAATGCGCCGGTGGGTGCGTGGTTTTCATGCTTTACCCACACCTGGCAGCCCAGCCGCTGGGCCAGCAAGGGCCAGACGTGCTGTGGGGTGGCGGGTACATGCTGGTGGACGAAATCGGCGGCTTCGCGCAGGGCAGCAAGGTCGAACATGGCGATCATCCCTCTTCGGTAGGTGGTTGATCCGATCCTAAGCGCCAGGCATTGTATGGGTACAACCTTATATTGCATGGGCAGCAATTTCGTGTGGATCCCACAGCTGATCGACGATGACCAACCCCGTTACCTTGCCTTGGTCGATGCAATTGCCAATGCCATCGAAAGTGGCGCCCTCAAGGTCGGTGACCGCCTGCCCCCGCAACGGCGGCTGGCCTGGAAACTGGGCCTCAACCCTAGTACTACCCAGCAGGCCTACCGCGAAGCTGCCGCTCGCCACCTGGTGGCTGGCGAAGTGGGCCGCGGCACCTACGTGCTGGCGGGCAGCAAGGAAGCGACCCTGTTCCGCATCAAGCATCATGACGGGCAACGCCCGCTGATCGACCTGTCGACCAACGTTCCGGTGGCTGATCCGCACAATCATGATTTGCACGACAGCTTGCGCAGCCTGCTGAAACGCCCCGATAGCGACTTGCTCAATCATTACCTGGGCCCCGAGCAGTTGCTGCTTGGGCGGATGCGTGGCGCCCAGTGGATGGCCAACCGCGGCCTGGCCCTGTCAGCGGACGAACTGTTGCTGTGTGGCGGAGCCCAGCAGGCGCTGGCACTGGTGCTGCAGTCGATCTGTCAGGCGGGTGAGCCAGTCATGCTTGAGGCCCTGACCGCACCGGGTATCAAGGCGGCCTGCCGGCAACTGCGTCTGCCCGTGCATGGCGTGGCACTGGACGACCAAGGCCTGCGGCCCGATGACCTGGACCGTGTGGCGCGCGCCAGCGGTGCCCGCGTGCTGGTAACTACGCCGACCCTGCACAACCCCACAGGCGCCTGCATGGATGATGCTCGCCGCGCGGCAATTGCTGAGGTAGTCAAACGTCTGGGGCTGTTGCTGATCGAGGATGATGTGTACGGCGCATTCAGCGACCAACCGCCGCTCTACCCACTGCTGGGCGATCAAGGGGTCTACATCAACAGCCTGTCCAAGACGGTGGCTGCTGGCTTGCGATTGGGATGGATTGCGGCCAGCCCGAAACTGCTGGCCCAGGTTGACCCGCATGCCCAGGCCAGCCACTGGCCAGTGTCGCCATTGAGCCTGGAGATCGCTCGCCAATGGATCGAAGACGGTACAGCTGCGCGGCGGCTCGCCTGGCAGAAAACGGAAATCACCGAGCGATGGCGCCTGGCTCGCAGGCTGCTGGGTGATGGGCTGCACCTTACGGGCCAGCCTTCGCCCCACGCGTGGCTAGGCACGCCGCCGGGGGCCGAGGCGGTGGTAAAGCAATGTCGCGAGCGAGGTGTGGAAGTCGTCCCGGCCAGTGTGTTCGCGATTGGCGCGACCGAGGTGCAAGCCGTGCGCATCAGCCTGTCGGCAGCAGGCAGCCGAGCAGAGCTGAAACAAGGCCTGGAGGTAGTACAGCAGGTACTTTCGGGGCAATGATCCAGGGGACGAGAGCAGCCACTTCGCTACTGCTCAACGCGAAGGGCCGCTTACGCGAGCTATCAACCCTGCTGGCAACCTTCACCCATCGCCCGGTACTGAATGGTGTGCACCTGGCCATGGTGGTCTTCATAGGTCATGGTCGCAGGCACCACTTCACAGACATTGGGGATGGTCGACAGGTTGATCACCCGTTTGATGTCAAGGTTCATGGAGTAGTCGTACTGCTGGGCCACAGGCTCGCTGGAGACCGGTTTGGCCTCATCGGCGAGGGCGAACGAGGACATACCGACCAGAGCAAGAATCAGTAATGGTTTCATGGGGTTTGACCTTTAAAGCAATCCAGCTGATCGAGTGACTTCTTATGCCGTCAATGGCGCGGAGAAGTTGTCATCAACTGCGAAGATGACACGAAGTACCGATCCCGCTTCGTCTACTGCCAGGGGGAATGGTTAAAATTCTACTCCTGGCCGGGAATAGTTGAACCCTGAACTCGGACATTCACCCTTGCAGGTTTTGCAACAATCTGCGACAAAGCGAAACGGCTCGATGGCCTGAGATCAGCGAGCTAGAGCCAACCGTTCCAGGTATACCCATGACTGCCCTGCACTGCGCCCTGCTCATCGGCCCCGAGCGCCGATTGCTCGAACACTTCTACAAACAGCAGGGTTCGCGCATGCGTGCAGCCAATGATGGTGAATCGTGGGTGGCTCGCAGTGATGGGATCGTTGCCGGCCTCTGCCTCAGTACGATTGCCGACGGCCAATGGCTCACCGGCCTGTTCGTCGCCCCGCAAGCGCGCAAGCGTGGTGTGGCCGCGCAGTTGATCGAGGCGGCGCTGGCCGGGCACAGTGGCCCAACCTGGCTGTTCTGCCACCCCGACCTTGCCGCCTACTACCAGCGCCTGGGTTTCAGCATTACGGCGCAACTACCCGAAGCCCTGGCCTCGCGCCTGCAGCGCTACCAGCGCAGCAAAAGCCTGCTGGCCATGGTACGGGCTCAGTCGTCGCTGGCATCCAGCCCAGGGAACAGCACATCGGTGTAGCCGAACCTGGCAAAGTCCTGGATGCGTGAGGGGTACAGGCGGCCGATCAGGTGGTCGCATTCGTGCTGCACCACCCGCGCATGAAAACCATCGGCAAAGCGGCTGATCGGATTACCCTGCGGGTCGATGCCTTCATAGCTGATGTGCTTGAAGCGCGGCACCACCCCACGCAGGCCGGGCACCGACAGGCAACCTTCCCACCCGTCCTCGATCTCGGTGGTCAGCGGCGTGATCACCGGGTTGAGCAGGATGGTTTGCGGTACCGGCTCGGCATCCGGGTAACGTGCGCTGCGCTCGAAGCCGAATATCACCAGCTGCAGGTCGATGCCGATTTGCGGCGCTGCCAGGCCCACGCCTCCGACGTGGTGCATGGTCTCGAACATGTCGTCGATCAACTGCTGCAGCTCGCTGCTGCCGATCAGGTGTTCAGGCACCGGTGGAGCGACGCGCAGCAGGCGCTCGTCGCCCATCTTGAGAATGTCACGGATCATCGCGGGTTCGGCTCGGTCGGTTGTGGCTCGACCGGGTGTTCATGGCCGAGCACGGTGATGGTTTCCTGGGTTTCGACGCCCTTGAAATCCTTCTCGCCCGGGTTCTTGCCCTCGCTCGACATGTGCTCGATCACCGCATTCATTTCAGCGCCCAGCAACAGCACGGCGGCCGAGATGTAGAAGTACAGCAACAGCACGATGATCGCACCGATGCTGCCATACATGGCGTTGTAGTCGGCAAAGGTCTTGACGTAGTAGGCAAAGCCCAGGGAGGCGATGATCCATACTACTACCGCCAGTACCGAACCGGGGGTGATGAAGCGAAACTTCTGTTTCACGTCCGGCATCACGTAATAGATGAGCGCCACGGCCACCATCAGCAAAATGACAATGGCCGGCCAACGCAAGATCGTCCACACCGTGACGATCACCTCCTGCATGCCAATCTGAGCTGCGATCCACTCCATTACTTGCGGGCCAAGCACCATCAGCGCTGCCGCCACCAGCAACATGCCGGCGATACCGACGGTATAGAAGATCGACAGCGGGATGCGCTTCCACACCGGGCGCCCTTCGGGCACGTCGTAGGCGGCGTTCATCGCGCTCATCATCAGCCGTACACCGGCCGAGGCGGTCCACAGCGCGATGACGATACCCACCGACAACAGCCCGCCCTTGGACTGTTGCAACTGGTCGATCACCGGGTTCACCTGCTCCAGCGCCTGGGGCGGGAGCACCAGTTCGGATTGCAAGCGCAACCAGGTAAAGAAGTCTGGCAGGTGCAGGAAGCCAATCAGGGCGATCAGGAACAGGATGAAGGGGAACAGCGAGAACAGCATCTGGTAGGCCAGTGCGGATGCGTAGGTCGACATCTCGTCGTCGAGGAACTCCTTGACGGTGCGCACCAGCACGCGGTGCAGGGGCAGGCCGCGCAGGTCGGGGAAAATCATAGCGTCTCCTTTCGCCGCTTGATTCTTGAGTACAACGGGTAAGTCTAATAGACCACGCGGAGGATGTACTGCTCCCGGCCATGCCAGAAGAAATTGCCTATGCCTGTTTCTGCCTCGCACAGAGGCAGAAACAGGCCACTTCACATCAAGGCTTCTTCACCGCATCTTTCACATTGCCCTTGATCTGCTGCGCTTCGCCCTTCAGTTCCTGGGCCTTGCCCTCGGCCCGCAGCTTGTCGTTGCCGGTCACCTTGCCGACGCCCTGCTTGACGTTACCGACCGCTTCGTTGGCCAGGCCTTTTGCTTTGTCTTTGGTGCCGCTCATGGCAAATCTCCTGCAAATGGAGACACGTGAACCGTGTCGACAGTCTGTGGACCGACCGCAGTTGGCAGGAGTTTCAATCAATTTTCCGGATTCAAGCCGAGCGGTGATTCTAAGGGCGAATACCGCACCGAATCAGCCCTGTCGTGCTGCCCAAGGCCTGCGCGCTGCCCTAGAATCGCCGGCAAACGGCAACCCGAAGCAGGTTGCAAGCCTACAAGAACAACAGTTTCCGGATACCCGCCCCATGCGTCTGATGTCCCTGTTCACGGCCATGCTGCCGTTGTTGCCCCTGTCTGCCCTGGCCGCCGCACCGGCCAGCGAAACCCTGAAAGTCGAGCGTTATGCCGACGATGACCAACCCGGCACCCTGCGCTGGGCAATCGAAACCAGCAACCAGAACCCCGGCCACTACCGCATCGATATCGCCGCAGTGGGCAAGCCGCCCTACGTGATTCGCCCAACCCGCGCCCTGCCGGAAATCAAGGGCCCGGTGCAGATCACCGGGCTGCCCTGGGCCCGAGATGGCCAGTACATTGCCATCGACGGCTCGGGCTATATCAAGGACCAGGGCGTGCGCACCTGCCCCGGCGCCCTGCCCGGCCAGTTCGGCACCAACGTTCGCACCACCACCAACCCTGGGTTGGTGCTGCGTGATACCCAGGACGTGCACCTGAGCGGCCTGGAAGTGCGCAACTTCTGCATCGGCATCCTGGTCAACCGCGCCAGCGGCAACGTCATCGAAGACAACCGCATCGTCGCCAACAAAGGCGGCGCCGGCATCATGCTCACGGGCGATGACGGCGCCGGCAACCCGACCGCCACCACCACGGTCAACAACAAGGTGCTGCGCAACCAGCTGATCGACAACGGCGATGGCCTTGAGCTGACCCGCGGCGCGGCCTTCAACCTGGTGGCCGACAACCTGTTCCGCTCCACCCCGGCCAACCCCGAGCCTTCCCAGGGCATCGAAATCCTGCTGGGCAACGACAACAGCGTGGTGCGCAACCGCTTCGAAAACTACTCCGACGGTTTGCAGATCAACTGGGGCAAGCGCAACTACCTCGGCGCCAACACCTTCAGCGGCAACTCGATCGGCATCAGCGTCACCGGCGAAGGCAATATCCTCGACGGCAACCTGATCCACGGCAACCGCATCGGCGTGGCCCTGCGCCCGGAGCCGGATGTCACCGCCACGCGCCTCACCGGCAACCGCATCTGGGGCAACAGCCAGGACATCCGCCGCTGCGAGGCCGGCGGCTCGTGCGTGCCTGACCAGCGCACGGGGGCCATCATCTTCGGCGTGCCGGCCCAGGCCCATGCGCTGTATGTGGGTTCACGCGGGGTCGGCGCGGATTTGCCGAAGCAGGACCAGGCGATCATCTGCGATGCCAAGGGCGAGCCCAAGCCATGCCAGCCGTTGCCCAACCACAACCAGCAGGCGCCACGGCTGATCGCCCTGGACGGCAATGTGCTGCGTGGCGAGGTACAGGGGCCTGTGTCGAGCCTGCTGCGCATCGAGGTGTTTGGCAATGCCCAGGCGAATGGGACCGAGGCGGAGCAGTATCTGGGGGAACTGTTGGTCAATAGCGATGCGCAAGGGCAGGCAAGGTTTGCTCAGGTGCTGGAGAACATCGGCGAGCTGAAGAGCTTCACTGCGACGGTGACCACTGCGGATGGGGCCACTTCCGAGTTGAGCTTGCCGGTCAGCCGCTAGGGCTCATGGCCTCTTCGCGGGCTTGCCCGCTCCTACTGGGATATCAAATAGCCTGAAGGCAATGACATTCCTGTGGGAGCGGGCTTGCCCGCGAAGAGGCCTGTAAACCTTGCTAGGCCCGGTGCCACCCCTCACAATGCAGCCCTAATCAAGCGTCAACCCGCAGGAACCTGCATGAAACTCGACAAACCAGCCGCCATCGCCCGCCGCAACCAGGCCCTGGCCAACCCGGTGCTGACCAGCGCCAACACCCTGTTCGCCATCCTCGACCGCAAGCGCAACCTGTGGTGGTTCGAGGTGCCGGTGGCACTGCTGCGCAAGGGCCAGCCCGACTGGGTCAACCTGCTGCTGCACACCCCGGAAAGCGACGAGCTGCAACACCTGAAGGTGCCGATCAACTTCCTGCGTGCTCACCAGGAGCAGATGGAGGTGCGCAACCCTGGCAAGCGCCGTTCGACCATCAGCCTGGCCCTGAGCGCCGACCGCGACTCGCTGCTGCGCGACACCCGCCCGGGTGGCGAGCAGCTGGACTTCCGCACCTTCGTCCAGGCCTGATCAGGCCTTTTCGATACGATCGTCATGGATGACGATGCGGCCTTGCTTGAACAACCCGCCAATGGCCTTCTTGAAGTTGCCCTTGCTGACGTTGAACATCTGGCTGATCGCCTCCGGGGCGCTCTTGTCGCTCACCGCCAGCACCCCGCCTTCGGCCTCCAGGCGCGCCATGATGCGCTCCTGCAGGTCGTCGCCCAGCGCCTTGCCGACCGGCTGCAGGCTCAGGGCGATCTTGCCGTCATGGCGCACTTCCTTGATGAAGCCTTCCACGTGCATGCCCGAACGCAGGAACTTGAACACCTCGTTCTTGTGGATCAGGCCCCAGTGGCGGTTGTTGATGATGGCCTTGAAGCCCATCGGCGTCTCGCCGGCCACCAGCAACTGCACCGGTTGGCCGACCGCGTAGTCGGCGGGCGTGCGATCGAGGTAGCGGTCCAGACGCGAAGTGGCGGTGATGCGCCGGGTGCGCTTGTCGAGGTAGGCATGCACCACGCAGTAGTCGCCGATCTTCAGCTGGCGTGACTCTTCCGAATACGGCATCAGCAGGTCCTTGGACAGGCCCCAGTCGAGGAAGATGCCGGCACCGTTGATGTCTTTGACCTTGAGGCTGGCGAACTCGCCGACCTGCACCTTGGGCTTCTCGGTGGTGGCGATCAGCTGGTCTTCGCTGTCCAGGTAGATGAACACGTTCAGCCAGTCGTCGACCTCGGTTTCGGCGTCTTTCGGGATGTAACGCCCGGGCAGCAGGATTTCGCCGTCGGCGCCGCCGTCCAGGTACAGGCCGAATTCCACGTGTTTCACGATTTGCAAACTGTTGTAACGCCCAAGCAGAGCCATTTCCGATGTTCCTCAAGACAAGGCGGCTATTCTACACCTGAAGCCAGCGCGCTGCCCGGTCGCTGATTCGGCGGAACCGCGCCGCCCCCCTTGCGTCTACCGAATGGCCAGCCACTGCAAGGATTCGCACATGCCTGTACGCCAGTCCAAAGCCCTGCTCCTCGCCATCGCCTGCACTGTGGCACTGGCCGCCTGCAGCCGGATCGACCTGGCCTACCGCAACCTCGACCGCCTGGTGCCCTGGTCGCTGGGCGACTACATGGCGATGAACCGTGAGCAGAAGACCTTGCTCGACGAACGGTTGAAAGAGCACCTGGCCTGGCACTGTAAAACCCAGTTGCCCGGCTACCTCGACTGGCTCGACCGCATACGCGACATGGTCGCCGAGGACCAGGTGACCGACCAGGCCCTGCAGCAACGCACGGTCGAAGCACGCCAGGCGATTGGCCGGGTGGCTGAAGAAATCACCCCCTCGGCCACCGAGCTGCTGCGCGGCATGAGCGATGCGCAAGTGGCGCAGATGCGCGATGCCTTCCGCGACGATATCAGCGAGCGGCAAAAGCAATATGTCGACACCCCCTTGGCCAAACAGATCGCCCGCCGCAGCGAACGCATGGAAAAACGCCTGAACAACTGGTTCGGCGAGCTCAATTCTGCCCAACACCAGCGTGTGCAGGCCTGGTCGCAGGCGCTGGGTGACCAGAACCGCCAGTGGATCGCCAACCGCCAGCACTGGCAGCAGCAACTGCTGCTGGCCATGAACCAGCGCAACGACGCCAGCTTCGAGCCGCGCCTGGCGACCTTGCTGCAACGCAAGGAAAGCCTGTGGACGCCGGAGTATCGCGCTGCCTATCAGAATAGCGAGCAGCAGGCACGCAGCCTGTTGATCGACTTGCTGCGCCTGAGCACACCGGTGCAGCGCCAATACCTGCAAGAGCGGCTGGCCAAGGTGCGCACTGACTTCAGTGAGCTGAAGTGCCTGAAAGGGTGAAGCGAACAGCAGGCCCGGCCTCTTCGCGGGTAAAACCGCTCCCACAGGTTTTGTGCGAACTTGAAACCAGTGTGGAATCTGTGGGAGCGGGTTCATCCGCGAAGAGGCCAGGCCTGGAAGCCGAGAATCAGCGCCCCTTGCGCCGATAGGGGAACACGTCGATCACCTTGCCTTCGCGGATCGACGCCTGCAGCCCCTTCCAGTAATCCGCGTCATACAACTCCCCGTGTAACCGGCTGAACAGCCGGCGCTGGCTGATATCGGCAAACAGGAACGGCGGGAACTCCTCGGGGAACACATCGTGCGGCCCGATCGAATACCACGGCTCGCCAGACATCTCGTCCTCCGGGTAGCGCGGCGGCGGGATGTGCCTGAAGTTCACCTCGGTGAGGAAGCTGATCTCGTCATAGTCGTAGAACACCACCCGCCCGTGCCGGGTGACGCCGAAGTTTTTCAGCAGCATGTCACCCGGGAAGATGTTCGCCGCCGCCAGCTGCTTGATGGCCAGCCCATAGTCCTCCAGGGCTTCAAGCACTTGCCCTTCGCTGGCCTGCTCCAGGTACAGATTGAGCGGGGTCATGCGCCGCTCGGTCCAGCAATGGCGCACCAGCACCGTGTCGCCTTCGAGCGCCACGGTCGAGGGTGCCACTTCCAGCAACTCGGCCAGGCACTCGGGCTCGAACTTGCCACGCGGGAAGCGGAAATCGGCAAACTCCTGGGTATCGGCCATGCGCCCCACCCGGTCGACGCTTTTAACCAGCCGGTATTTGTCGATCACCGTGGCACGGTCGACGGTCTTGGACGGCGAGAAACGGTCCTTGATGATCTTGAACACCGTGTTGAAACCCGGCAGGGTGAACACGCTCATGACCATGCCGCGCACCCCGGGCGCCATGACGAAGCGGTCGTCGCTGCTGGCCAGGTGGTTGATCAGGGCGCGGTAGAACTCCGACTTGCCCTGCTTGTAGAAGCCGATCGAGGTGTACAGCTCGGCAATGTGCTTGCCCGGCAGAATGCGCTTGAGGAAGTTGACGAACTCCGCTGGCACCGGCACGTCAGCCATGAAGTACGAACGCGTGAACGAGAAGATGATCGACACTTCGGCCTCGTCGGTGATCAAGGCGTCGGCCTCGATGCCGTGGCCTTCACGGTGCAGCAGCGCAATCACCAGCGGCCACTGCTCGTCGCTGTTGTACAAGCGGCCGACCAGGTAAGCGCCCTTGTTGCGGTACAGCACCGGCACGAACAGCTCCACGGTCAGGGCCGGGTCCTTGCACACCCAGTCCGGCAGGCATTCGCGCAATTGCTCCTCAAGGCGGGCGAGGTCGCCTTCCAGGTCGCCATAGGGCGCATCGAACGGGTAATCGGCGAAGATCGCCCGCAGCAGGCTCTTCAGGCCGGCACCCAGTGTGTAGGTGCGGGTCTGCGCAGCGCGCTCATGGGCGCGGATCGAAGGCCGGGTGGTGTGGATGAACATGCAGCCGTCGCTGATCTGGTCATGGCTGAACAGGCTGCAGAACAGCGAGTTGTACCAGGTCTCCGCCAGCTCATCGTCCAGGCGTGGGTCGATCAGGCGGATGTAGGCGTTTTTCACCAGCGGCCACTGTTCCACATCCAGCAGCACCTCTGCGTCAAAGCCATCGCGCAGCCAGGCGTTGACCTCACCGACCTTCTGTTCATAGAGGTTGATGCGCACGGCCGACGCCCGCTGAATCTCTTGCCAGCGCGCCTGCTCGAAGCGCTCGCGAGCCCCCAGGGTGATGCGGCGAAAATGTTCGCGATAGTCGTCAAAACCGTCGAGGATCATCCGGGCGATCTCGCCGGCTGGCCAATGCTGGGTCATGCGATGAACCTCACGCCTGGTGAGATGAAGAGCTTAGCCTGTACTGGCCTCTTCGCGGGTAAACCCGCTCCCACAGGTTTGCGCAGTGCTTGAAGGCAGTGATATCCCTGTGGGAGCGGGTTTACCCGCGAAGAGGCCGGTACAGGTTTACAGCGCAAGAAAGCACAAGAAACACACCCGGCGCCTGGCGTACACTCGCGCCCTGCCCTGTATCCGGAGACCGTTGTGAGCCCCATCGCCCTAGCCCGTCTGCTGACCCTTGCCGCTGTCTGGGGGGCGAGCTTCCTGTTCATGCGCATCATTGCCCCGGAGCTGGGCACCATCCCTACCGCGTTCTTCCGCGTCTCCATCGCCTGCCTGGGCCTTGTTGCCATCCTCACCGCCACCCGGGTGCGCTGGAACTTCGACGGCAAACTCGGCGCCTGCCTGGTGCTGGGCATGATCAACTCGGGCATCCCGGCCACGTTCTATTCAGTGGCCGCGCAGGTGCTGCCCGCCGGTTACTCGGCCATCTTCAACGCCACCACACCGTTGATGGGCGTGCTGATCGGCGCGCTGTTCTTCCGTGAGGCCATGACCTTGCCCAAGCTCGGCGGTATCTTCCTCGGCCTGTTCGGTGTCGGCATCCTCAGCGGCGCTGGCCCGGTAGCACTGGACATGGCCCTGGTGCAAGGCGCCCTGGCTTGCCTGGCGGCCACCACCTGCTACGGCTTTGCCGGCTTCCTCGCGCGGCGCTGGATCAGCGGCCTGGACAGCCGCCTGTCGGCCCTGGGCAGCATGCTCGGCGCCACCTTGATGTTGAGCCCGCTGTTCGCCTGGAGCGCCCTGACGCAGCCGCCTGCAAGCTGGGGTGGCTGGCAGGTGTGGCTGTCACTGCTGGGCCTGGGCCTGTTGTGCACCGCCTTCGCCTACATCCTGTACTTCCGCCTGCTGGCGGAAATCGGCCCGGTCAGGGCCAGCACCGTGACCTTCCTGATCCCGGTGTTCGGTGTATTGTGGGGGGCATGGCTGCTCGACGAGCCCTTGTCGATGGCGCATGTGTATGGCGGTGTGCTGATTGCCCTGGCACTGTGGCTGGTGCTGCGCCCGGCGCGCACGTGAGGCGAAGCGAACCATGAGCGACACATTCAAAAAGGTGCTGTTCCGCCTGGAGCAGGACGAACACGGCTACCCGCCAGCCTCGGTGGAAGGCTTGTGGACGCAGGCGGTCGCAGGTGGCCATCGGGTCGACAGCATCCCCTTCCACGTCTACGGCATCGCGCCCGGCGACATCATCAGCATCCGCCATGAGGGCGACCAGGCCTGGTTCGATGCTTTGCAGCAGAGTGCCGGGGCGTCGGTGTTCCGGGTCGTCGTCAAACCACCGGAAACGTTGGAGCAGGTACACGCGGCCCTGATCGAGTTCGGTTGCACCTGCGAAGTGGAAAAAGCGGTCAGGATGCTGGCAGTCGAGGTGGCGGCAACGCGATCGGCCGACACCCTGCTCTACTACCTGCTGACCCAGCGCGAAGCCGGCACCCTGGACTTCGAGGAAGGCGTGTTGCGCCACGCCATCCCCGAAGAGTTCCGCTAGGCCTTACGCCTCGGCGAGCCGTGCGGCCGGTTTGCGGAACACAAACAGCAGGCCGACCACGATCAGCCCCATGCCCAGCAGGCTCAACGGCGCCAGGCGGTTACCGAAGATCAGGAAATCCATCACTGCGGTCACTGCTGGCACCAGGTAGAACAGGCTGGTGACGTTGACCAGGTTGCCCTTGGCGATCAGCCGGTACAGCAGCAGCGTTGCCAGCAGCGACACCACCAGCCCCATCCACAGCAGCGCGCCGATGAAGCCGCCGGTCCATTCCACCTGCAACGGCTGCAGCGGTGCAAATACCGCGCACATGGCGAAGCCTGCGATGTATTGCAATGGCAGTGTGCCCATGGGGTTGTCGGTGATGCGCTTCTGCAGGATCGAACCAAAGGTCATGCTGGCCAGCGCCAGCAGGGCGAACAGCATGCCGAGCAGCGAAACCCCGCCCAGGTTGATGCCCTGGTAGACCACCATCACCAGCCCGCCAAGCCCCAGCGCCAAGCCAAACAGCCGGCTCCAGGAACGCTGGCGCTCCATCAGCACCACGGTGAGGATCGGTTGCACCCCCATCACCGTGGCCATCACGCCAGGGGTGACATGGGTGTTGAGTGCCACCAGGTAGAAGATCTGGTAGGCGCCGAGCAGCACGCAGCCGGTACCCAAGGCACGCAGGATCGCCCCCCTGCTGCGCGGCCAGCGCAGGCCAAGCAACGGGCCGATCAGCAGCAGGCCAGTCAGGGCCAGCGCCGAGCGCAACAGCAGGAAGGCGAAGGGGCTGGCATGGGCCAGGCCAAGTTTGGAAACGATCGCGCCGCTGCTCCAGAGCAGGACGAACAGGCTGGTGGTGGCCGCCGAGGCCACGGATGCTTTGTTGAAGACAGACATGTATTGCCACCTGATATAAGGCGAATAAGCCAGACGGCGGGCGTGAACTTCAGCGAGGGAAGGTGCCGACCGTGTTCAGTAGGTTGCGGATGCGAGGGGGATGCGGCAGCAGCCGATCAGCCCAGTACGACCACACAACGAGGCGGAGCTACGCCGCCTACAACGCCACTGACAGGTGGTGGGTAGTGACTGATCATGGCCGGCTGCTGGCTGCCACGCACGACCATGCCCGCGACTGGCGCGATGGCAAAGCTTGCGGTGGAAGGGATGGCTGGCATGATCGGGTCTTCAGGGAAGAGAAGTGTTTCGGAATATAGCGGTGAATCCTGGGTTGGGCAATAGCCTGTTCCGGCCTCTTCGCGGGTAAACCCGCTCTCACAGGTAGTGCACAGGCTTCAAGTACTGCGCGATCCCCTTGGGAGCGGGTTTACCCGCGAAGAGGCCAGACCTGCCTTAGAACAACCAGCGGTACAACACGTAAGCCACCACCACCGCCAGCACCGGCCGCAAGATGCGGTAGGCCTTGGGGTTGGCACGCTTGAACTGCTTCACGCGGGTGCTGATCTTGTTGCTGAAGCGCTTGCTCCAGGCATAGGCCTGGTTGATCCCGCCCACACGCTCGTCGTCGGTGTTCTGCGGCGCGGTGGCGCGGCCGAGGAAGGCACTGACCTTGCGGTTGATACGGGTCATCAGCGGGCTGCTCAGCGGCCGCTCGATGTCACAGAACAGGATCACCCGAGTCACGTCGGTTTCGTTCTTGACCCAGTGCACGTAGGTCTCGTCGAACATCACGTCCTCGCCGTCACGCCAGGCGTATTCCTCGCCGTCGACATAGATGCGGCAAGCGTCGGAGTTTGGGGTCGACAGGCCCAGGTGGTAGCGCAGGGAACCGGCAAACGGGTCGCGGTGCGGGTTCAAGTGGCTACCGCCCGGCAGCAAGGCAAACATCGCGCCTTTGACATTGGGGATGCTGCTGACCAGCTCGACAGTTTTCGGGCACAGGGCTTCGGCAGACGGCAGCGGCTTGTCGTACCACTTCAGGTAGAAGCGCTTCCAGCCTTTCTTGAAGAACGAACCGAAGCCTGCGTCGTTGTCCTTTTCGGCAGCACGGATGTAACCCTCGTCGAACAGGCGCATGGCCTCCTCGCGGATCACCTGCCAGTTGTCCTTGAGCACGTCCAGCTCGGGAAAACGCTGGCGGTCCAGGTAAGGCTTGGACGGCACGCCGGAGAACAGGTACATCAGGCTGTTATAGGGAGCGAACAGCGCCGAATGGTTGACGAACTGGCGCAGTACCGGCAGGCGTGCCTTGCCGCGCAGGTGCACGTACAGCACGCTGCCGAAGAACACCAGCAGGACACCTGCCTTGGCGAGGAAGGAAAAGGTCATGCAACACTCCTTGGATGGGACGCAGGCCAGCGCTGCCTGCTCCCAGAAAAATCATCCGGCCATCATAAACCCATCCCGCCCCGGTAAAAACAACCAGGGCAGGATCTCACTCATGAAGATTTTGCAATAAACCAGGCCGCCGAATGTTGCGCCGGATCAGCGGCAGGGCTGATTACTGCTGGTTTTCCTGCTCGCTGAACAGGTCGCTGAACAGCATGCTGGACAGATACCGCTCACCCGAGTCGGGCAGGATTACGACGATGGTCTTACCCTGCATCTCCGGCTTCTCGGCCAGGCGCACCGCGGCTGCCATGGCCGCACCACAGGAAATACCGCAGAGAATGCCTTCTTCCTGCATCAGGCGAATGGCCATGGCCTTGGACTCTTCATCGGTCACGGTCTCGACCTGGTCGACGATCGACAGGTCGAGGTTTTTCGGCACGAAGCCTGCGCCGATGCCCTGGATCTTGTGCGGGCTGGGCTTGAGCTCTTCACCGGCCAGGGTCTGGCTGATCAGCGGCGAAGCCACCGGCTCGACCGCCACCGACAGGATCGACTTGCCCTGGGTGTGCTTGATGTAGCGCGACACGCCAGTGATGGTGCCGCCGGTACCAACGCCCGCAACCAGCACGTCGACCGCGCCGTCGGTGTCGTTCCAGATCTCCGGCCCGGTGGTCTTTTCGTGAATCGCCGGGTTGGCCGGGTTCTCGAACTGGCCCGGCAGGAAGTACTGGGCAGGGTCGGAGGCGACGATTTCGTTGGCCTTCTCGATGGCGCCTTTCATGCCCTTGGCCGGCTCGGTCAGCACCAGCTCTGCCCCCAGTGCCTTGAGCACCTTGCGTCGCTCCAGGCTCATGGAGGCCGGCATGGTCAGGATCAGCTTGTAGCCACGGGCGGCAGCGACGAAGGCCAAGCCGATGCCAGTGTTGCCCGAAGTCGGCTCGACGATGGTCATGCCCGGCTTGAGTTTGCCGCTGCTCTCGGCGTCCCAGACCATGTTCGCGCCAATCCGGCACTTGACCGAGTAGCCCGGGTTGCGCCCTTCGATCTTGGCCAGGATGGTCACCCCACGCGGGGCGATGCGGTTGATCTGCACCAGCGGCGTATTGCCGATGGAGTGGGCGTTGTCTGCAAAGATACGGCTCATGGCAGGGTCCTTGAACATGAGAAACAACAGGGAAAGACTTAAAGGGTAAGCCCGCCCCGGTGGCCAGTAAAGCCTGTTCGAACTCCCGGGCTTTATCTGCGGTCAACCGTGCAACCCGCCGCGGAGAGCCTTGCGATGAAAGCTCGCTATCGCTGGCCGTTGATTGGCCTGACCAGTCTGATCGTGCTGCTGGTGGCCTTGCAGCTGGCCCTGCCCTACCTGGTGCGCGATTACCTGAACGACAAACTCGCCCAGATGGGCGAATACCGGGGCCAGGTGGCCGACGTCGACCTGGCCTGGTGGCGCGGCGCCTACCAGATCAATGGCCTGAAGATCGTCAAGGCCACCGGAAAAGTACCGGTACCGCTGCTGGAAGCGCCGCTGATCGACCTGTCGGTGAGCTGGCATTCGCTGATCTACGACAAGGCCGTGGTGGCCAAGGTGACCTTCAAGCGCCCAGAGCTCAACTTCGTAGACGGCGGCAACAAGCAGGCCTCGCAGACCGGTCGCGGTACCGACTGGCGCCAGCAGCTGGAAAAACTGCTGCCGATCACCCTCAACGAAGTGCAGATCGAAGACGGCACACTGACTTTTCGCAACTTCACCTCCAAACCGCCGGTCGACCTCAAGGCCACGCACCTCGATGCCAACATCCGCAACCTGACCAACGTGCGCGACGAAAAGGGCCGGCGCGATGCCAGCTTCGACGCCAGTGCCTTGCTGCTGGGCGATGCCAAGGTCGAGAGCCGCGCCACCTTCGACCCCTTCAGTGATTTCGACGACTTTGAATTCCGCCTGCGTGCCACCGGCATTGAGCTGCGCAGGCTCAACGATTTTTCCAGTGCCTACGGCAAGTTCGATTTCAATGCCGGGCACGGCGACCTGGTCATCGAGGCCCAGGCCGAAGACGGCCGCCTGCATGGCTACATCAAGCCGTTATTGCGCGATGTGGATGTGTTCGACTGGCAGCAGGACGTGGAGAACAAGAACAAGAACATCTTCCGCTCGGTCTGGGAGGCGCTGGTAGGGGCCAGCGAGACGGTGCTGAAGAACCAGCCGAAGAACCAGTTCGCCACCCGCGTCGAACTGAGTGGCAGCGTGCACAAGCAGGACATCAGTGCCTTCGAGGCGTTTTTGCAGATCCTGCGCAATGGCTTCATCCAGGCGTTCAATGCACGCTATGAACAGCCCCCGCCCAAGACTGACTGAAGCCGTGTGACGGGCCATTCAGGGACTGAATACCCGGTCTGCGTTTCCAGCTGCCCAAGCCCGCGTTATAGTCGTTGGCAAATCACAAACATGTGTTGTCTGCACTGGCCTCTTCGCGGGCAAGCCCGCTCCCACAGGTACTCCACAAGGTCCAAGCCTGTGCTGATCCTGTGGGAGCGGGCTTGCCCGCGAAGAGGCCGGCACAGGCACCCCGCAGAGGACAGATCCATGAAGTTCGAAGGCACCCGCGACTACGTCGCCACAGACGACCTGAAACTGGCGGTAAACGCGGCCATCACCCTCGAACGCCCGCTGCTGGTCAAGGGCGAGCCAGGCACTGGCAAGACCATGCTCGCCGAGCAGCTCGCTGCCTCGTTCGGCGCACGCCTGATCACCTGGCACATCAAGTCCACCACCAAGGCCCACCAGGGCCTCTACGAGTACGACGCGGTCAGCCGCCTGCGCGATTCGCAGCTGGGCGTGGACAAGGTCCACGACGTGCGCAACTACCTGAAGAAAGGCAAGCTGTGGGAGGCCTTCGAGGCCGACGAGCGGGTGATCCTGCTGATCGACGAGATCGACAAGGCCGACATCGAGTTCCCCAACGACCTGCTGCAGGAACTCGACAAGATGGAGTTCTACGTCTACGAAATCGACGAGACCATCAAGGCCAAGCAACGCCCGATCATCATCATTACCTCCAACAACGAAAAGGAGCTGCCCGACGCCTTCCTGCGCCGCTGCTTCTTCCACTACATCGCCTTCCCTGACCGCAGCACCCTGCAGCAGATCGTCGACGTGCACTACCCGAACATCAGCCAGTCACTGGTCAGCGAGGCGCTGGACGTTTTCTTCGACGTGCGCAAGGTACCGGGCCTGAAGAAGAAACCGTCCACCTCCGAGCTGGTCGACTGGCTCAAGCTGCTGATGGCCGACAACATCGGTGAAGCCGTGCTGCGCGAACGCGACCCGACCAAGGCCATCCCGCCACTGGCTGGCGCCCTGGTGAAGAACGAGCAGGACGTGACGCTGCTCGAGCGCCTGGCCTTCATGAGCCGGCGCGGCAACCGCTGACAGGAGCCGGGCCATGCTGCTCAACCTGTTCAATGAAATGCGCGCGGCGAAGGTGCCGGTATCGGTGCGCGAACTGCTCGACCTGCACCACGCCATGCAGAAAGGCGTGGTGTTTGCCGACATGGACGCCTTCTACTACCTGGCCCGCGCCATCCTGGTGAAGGACGAGCGCCACTTCGACAAGTTCGACCGTGCCTTCGCCGCCTACTTCAAGGGCCTGGAAAACCTCGACCAGCACATCGAGGCGCTGATCCCCGATGAATGGCTGCGCAAGGAGTTCGAGCGCTCGCTGAGCGACGAAGAACGTGCTCAGATCCAGTCGCTGGGCGGCCTGGACAAGCTGATCGAGGAATTCAAGAAACGCCTCGAAGAGCAGAAGGAACGCCACGCTGGCGGCAACAAGTGGATCGGCACCGGCGGCACCAGCCCGTTCGGCTCGGGTGGTTTCAACCCCGAAGGCATCCGCGTTGGCGAAGCCGGCAAGCGCCAGGGCAAGGCAGTCAAGGTGTGGGACCAGCGCGAGTACAAGAACCTCGACGACCAGGTCGAGCTGGGTACGCGCAACATCAAGCTGGCCCTGCGCCGCCTGCGCAAGTTCGCCCGCGAAGGCGCCGCCGAAGAGCTGGACATCGACGGCACCATCGACCACACCGCACGTGACGCCGGGCTGCTGAACATCCAGATGCGCCCGGAGCGGCGCAACACGGTGAAGCTGCTGTTGCTGTTCGACATCGGCGGTTCGATGGACGCCCACGTCAAGGTCTGCGAAGAGCTGTTCTCGGCCTGCAAGACCGAGTTCAAGCACCTGGAGTATTACTACTTCCACAACTGCGTTTATGAGTCGGTGTGGAAGAACAACCTGCGGCGTACATCAGAGCGCTTCTCCACCTTCGACTTGCTGCACAAATACGGCGATGACTACAAGGTGGTATTCGTCGGTGACGCAGCCATGGCGCCCTACGAGATCACCCAGCCGGGTGGCAGCGTAGAGCACTGGAACGAAGAAGCCGGGTATGTGTGGATTCAGCGCTTCATGGAGAAATTCAAGAAAGTCATCTGGATCAACCCTTATCCGAAGCAGGCTTGGGATTACACGGCATCGACACACCTGGTGCGGGACTTGATCGAGGACAAGATGTATCCGCTGACCTTGCAGGGGTTGGAGGACGGCATGCGTTACCTGTCGAAGTAGCTCATGCCCCGGGGCCGCCTTGCGGCCCTTTCGCGACACAAGGCCGCTCCTACAAGGGGCCGCGATCTCCTGTAGGAGCGGCCTTGTGTCGCGAAAGGGCTGCAAAGCAGCCCAAAATGCTCAAATCCAACGCCGACCAAATGCCTGCTGTTCCCGCCAGGCCTCTTCCTGCACCACTGCCCTGAACCGCACCACCGCCCCCGGCATGCACTGCGCCAGCTGCGCCAACGCCAACGGCGTCAAAGCCCCCAATCGCGGATAGCCGCCAATGGTCTGCCGATCATTGAGCAACACGATCGGCTGCCCATCCGGCGGTACCTGTATCGCACCCAGCGGAATGCCTTCGGAAATCATCGGCGCGCCCTGGTAGACCAGCTGCGGCCCCAAAAGGCGGATGCCCATGCGGTCTGCGCGGCTGTCCAGCGCCCAATCACGGTTGAACGCCTCGAACAGGCTGGTCCCGCTGAAGTCACCGATCTGCGCGCCCATCACCAGGTCGAGCACAGGTTTTTGCGCATAGCTCGGACGCAACGTCGCCGGCACCTCGCGCAGGGCCGGTGAATCGCAAACAAACGCCAGGCTCTGGCCTTTTTCAAGCGCTTTGCCTCGCCCATCGATACCACCCAGCTCCTCGCGCACGACCGTGGCGCAGCTGCCCAGCACATCCTCACCAAGGAACCCGCCCGGCGCTGCCAGATACGCCCGCACACCTTGCTTTGGCTGCTTCAGGGTCAAACGCTGCCCTTTGGCCAAGCTGAAGCTGCGCCATGGCAGCAAGGGCTGATCATCCACCCGCGCATCCAGGTCAGCTCCGGCCAGCGCCAGCACACAGTCCTGCTCGGCCACCAGGGCAAAACCACCCAGCGCCACCTCGACCACTGGCGCCCCCAGCGGGTTACCCAGCAGCCAGTTGGCCCAATGCATCGCCACCCAGTCCAGCGCCCCACCCTGGGTCACACCCAGGTGCCGCACGCCAAAGCGCCCGGCGTCCTGCAACTGGCACAATGCGGTGCTGGCCTCGATTTTCAGCTGCTTCATGCCTGCACCTCCACGTCACCGCCCAAGGCCACGAACTCGGCCCGCGACACCGCCACGAAGCGCACCCGGTCGCCCGGCTGCAGCAAGCTGTAGCCCTCACGTTCACGGTCGAACAGGCGCACCGGTGTGCGCCCGATCAGGTTCCAGCCACCCGGCGACACCGCAGGATATGCCGCCGTCTGGCGTTCGGCGATACCAACGCTGCCGGCCGCCACACGCTTGCGCGGGGTGCTCAGGCGCGGGCTGGCGAGGCGCTCGTCGACCAGCCCCATGAAGCCGAAACCTGGGGCGAAGCCAAGGGCGAACACCGGGTATTCACGTTCGCTGTGCAAACGGACCACCTCGGCTTCGCTCAGCCCGCTGCGGGCTGCCAGCACGGGCAGTTCCGGGCCGACGCTGGCGTCGTACCACACCGGGATTTCATGGCGCCGGCCACCGTTGCCGGTATCCGGCTGCAAACCGTCCAGCGCCTGGCCGATCAGCGCCCTCGCCTCGCCTGGCGGCAGGTCTGATTGCAGCATCAGCGTGGTGTAGGACGGCACCAGGTCCACCAGGTGCACGCCGAACGCCGCGCTCAGGCGCTGGCTGGCGGCGAGCATCCAGGGCATGTTGGCTTCGTCGATACGGTCGAACAGGCGCACCATCAGGCTGTCGATGGCGACGGTTTCGATACGCAGCTTCATCGCGCCTCCAGCGCATCGAGGGCCTGGCGGATCTGCCGCACGGCCGCCACCGAGCTGTCGTTGTCGCCATGCACGCAGAGGGTGCTGGCGGCAAGCTTCAGCGCGCTGCCATCATCCGCCACCAGTGTTTCGCCCCGGGCCAGGCGCAGGGCCTGCTCGACCACCAGCGCCGGCTCATGGTGCACTGCCCCCGGCAAACGGCGCGAAACCAGGTGGCCGCTGGCGGTGTAGGCACGGTCGGCGAAGGCCTCGAACCACAGCGGCACGCCGATTTCATCGCCCAGTGCCTGGGCCGCGCTGTTGTCGGCGGTGGCCATGAGCATCAGCGGCAGGCCGCTGCCATAGGCCGCCACGGCTTCCAGCACGGTGCGCAGCTTGAGCGGGTCAGCCATCATGTCGTTGTACAGTGCGCCGTGGGGCTTCACGTAAGCCACGCGCCCGCCGAGCACTTTGCAGATACCGTCCAGGGCGCCGATCTGGTAATGCAGCAAGTCGCGGACTTCTTCAGGGCTGCAGGCCATGGAGCGGCGGCCGAAGCCCACCAGGTCCGGGTAGGCCGGGTGCGCGCCGATGGTCACGCCGTGCTCCAGCGCCATGGCCACGGTGCGGCGCATGATGCTCGGGTCGCCGGCGTGGTAGCCGCAGGCGATGTTGGCGCAGTCGATGTGGGGCATCACCTCGGCATCCAGGCCCATGCGCCAGCTGCCGTAACTCTCGCCCATGTCGCAATTGAGTAGCAGGGGTTTCACCTGACGTGCTCCCGTGTCGATGTTCATAGGCCTACCTTAGCGCGCCTGAAGTTGTTTGCCGCGTGTTTCGGGCAAGCTCAACGCCGCCACGATCACCACGCCATACGACACCGCAGAGAACACGCCGATGCCCAGGCCCAGAGGGATTTTCTCGCCGAGCAGGCCGATCAACAGCGGGAACAGGGCGGCGATGACCTTGCCGATGTTGTAGCAGAAGCCCTGCCCCGAGCCACGCACCCGGGTGGGGAACAGTTCGGTCAGAAACGCGCCCATGCCGCTGAAGATGCCCGAGGCGAAGAAGCCCAGCGGGAAACCGAGCCACAGCATCACGCCATCGCTGACCGGCATCTGCGTGTACAGCAGCACGATGATGAACGAGCCTACGGCGAACAGGATGAAGTTCTTCTTTGCCCCAGCAGGTCGGACAAGTACGCGCTGACCACATAGCCGATGTAGGAACCGATGATCACCATCGCCAGGTAACCGCCGGTGCCCAGCACGCTCAAGCCGCGCTCGTTCTTGAGGAAGGTCGGCAACCACGAAGTGATGGCGTAGTAGCCACCCAGCGCACCGGTGGTCAGCAACGAGGCGCGCACGGTGGTCCAGAGCATGCCGGGGGCGAATATCTCGTAGAAATGCGACGGGGCCTCAACACTCTCCCCGGCCTTGGCCTGGCGATACACCTCTGGGTCCTTGACCAGCCGGCGAACGAAGATCACGAAGATCGCCGGTACCAGGCCGAGCAAGAACAGCGCGCGCCAGGCCTGCTCGGCCGGCAGCCAGGAGAACAGAAGCGCATACAGGATTGCCGTCAGGCCCCAGCCGAGGGCCCAGCCCGACTGCACCATACCCACCGCCTTGCCGCGGTCCTGGGCACGGATCACCTCGCCGATCAGCACCGCACCGGCGGTCCATTCGCCACCGAAACCAAAGCCCATCAGGGTGCGGGCGATCAGCAGCTGCTCATAGTTCTGGGCAAAGCCGCAAAGGAAGGTGAAGAAGGCAAACCACAACACCGTCAGTTGCAGGGTGCGCACGCGGCCGATGCGGTCGGACAGGATGCCGGCAACCCAGCCGCCGACGGCCGAGGCGATCAGCGTGCTGGTGTGGATCAGCCCGGCTTCGGCGGTGCTGATGCCCCACAGCATGATCAGTGTCGGGATGACGAAACTGAGCATCTGCGTGTCCATGCCGTCCAGGCCATAGCCGATCTTGCAGCTCCAGAATGTGCGCCGTTGCTGTTGGTCGATGTCACGGTACCAGGCGAACGGCCCGGTCGAAGGAGGGGATTGCACCTGCTGCTGCACGCCGCTTGGGTTCATGCTTGCCTCGGCTTGTTGGTATTGTTTTATGGGCGACGTCGGGCGTCGCGGCCTGGGCATCATGTTCAGAGGCCGTGCCGGCTGAGTCCAACTAGAAAAACCGCCGGTCTGGAACAAGAAAAACTGATCATGAACCTTCGCTTCCTCGAAACCTTCGTCTGGGTCGCCCGCCTCAAGAGCTTCCGCCTGACTGCAGACAAGCTGTTCACCACCCAGGCCTCGGTGTCCAGCCGCATTGCCGCGCTGGAGGCCGACCTTGGGGTGAAACTGCTGCTGCGCGACTCCCGCGGTGTCAGCCTGACGCCAGAGGGCAGCAAAGTGCTGGAGTACGCCGAGCGCATGCTCGACACAGCCAAGGCCATGAAGCAGTCGCTGGATAGCGACCGGGCTAAAGTCGGGCGTATTCGCGTCGGGGTGATGGACACGGTGATCCACACCTGGATGAGCGCGCTGGTGGCGGAACTGACCGAGCGCTACCCGCAGGTGGAAATCGAACTGGTCGCCGACACCGCGCTGAACCTGCGCGAGCAGTTGCAGAAGGGCTTTCTGGACGTGATCCTGCAGACTGACCTGCTGCGCGAACAATCGATCCGCAGCCAGGACCTGGCGCGCTACCCGATGGGTTGGGTGGTGGCGGCGGGCTCCGTGTACCACCGCGACTTCGCCTCGCTGGCCGAACTGGGGCGCGAGCGGATTGTTACCTTCTCGAAGAACTCGCGGCCACACCAGGAGGTACTCAGCCTGCTGCAGGGGGCCGGGGCCGAGACGCCGCGATTGAACTGCGTGAATTCGGTGGCGGCCATCACCCGGCTACTGCGCGATGGCTTCGGGGTTGGCGCCTTGCCGCCAGCGTTGGTGGATGCGGAGTTGAGCCGGGGTGAGCTGGTGTTGCTGGAAGGCTTGCAGCCGCCTCCGAGCCTGGAGCTGGTGGTGGCCTGGCAGACTGGCGTGGCGTTGGTGGATGAGGTGGTCGGGGTGTGCCGGCAGGTGCTGGAGCAGTATGCGCGGGATGTGGGGGGGCAGCGGATAGTGCTGGTTTCGTAGATGTTCGCCGTTAGGTTTTCTGCGCCTGTGGGATCGAGCGCCGCCCACGCGGCGCATCGCGGATAAATCCGCTCCTACATTTGTTGCAACGTGGCCATGCCTGTCAGGCCATGGTTGTCAGCCTGTTCGTAGGGCTCAAGTCATGCGCCAAGGCTGACAACCATGGCGTAACAGGTTCGGCACGTTGCAACAAATGTAGGAGCGGATTTATCCGCGATGCGCCGCGCGGGCGGCGCTCGATTTCCCAGGCGCCGCAAGATTTGAGGCAAGCCCTCAGCGCCAGCTCTCTTTCACCGCTCCACGCCGCCGCCCGCCAAGGATCACCCAGCCAATCCCCAGCAGCAGGCTTTCGACCACGAAGGCCAGTACAAACCCGGCCCCGACGCCCCAGCCAATGGCCTCGGGCACCAGCAGAATCTGATAGCTGTAGCCCTTGAGTGTTTCTTCGCGTAATTGCGCATCCGGCTGCACCAGCACATGCCAGGTCCGGCTCAGCCAGGACCCTTGCAGCGCCTGCCATTCGTCTTCCAGCAACTGATTGCGAATCAGCAGGCTCTCGATGCTGTTGGCATCGCTGAGGAACACCGGGTCGTCACTGGTCCGGTAATGCCGCACCAGAGCCTGCAGATCACCCTTGAAGAAGCGCTCGGCGGTCTGCTTGAAGCCATCCAGCGCCTGGCGCGATTCGAACAGGTGCGCCTCGGCCCGCTGGCTGTAGTCCTTGACCAGCCCAGGCACCTGGATACCGGCCAGCAGGCCGAACGTGAACAGCAGCAACCGCAGGTAACTTCTGAACATGCAGCGTCCTTAGCTCTGGCCTTGCGAAACGCACTCTCCGTGCCGCCACAAGGCCCATTGGCCGGGCTCGTAGCGCCGCCAGGTCTCGTTCTCGGTCAAGGCTTCGGTGGCGATTACCGTGACCACGTCATTAGGCGTGGTTTCGGTGTGAAAATCGACGATCAGGTCGACATCCTTCAACCGAGCTGCACCAAATGGCGCACGCCGGGTAATGTGTACCAGCTTGGTCGAGCAGAAACAGAACAGCCAGTCGCCGTCGCTGAGCAGGCAATTGAACACGCCCCTGCCGCGATACTCGGCACAGGCTTCGACCAGCACTGGCAGCAGCTGTTCCACCTCGACCGGCTCCGGGAAGGCAGCACGGATGCGGTTGAGCAGATCGCAGAAGGCCGCCTCGCTGTCGGTATCGCCCACCGGGCGATAGAAGGTCGCTTCACCCTTGAACTCGCCAAGCTGGCCGTTGTGCGCGAAACACCAGTTGCGGCCCCACATTTCGCGGACGAACGGGTGCGTATTGGACAGGCACACGCGGCCGACGTTGGCCTGGCGAATATGGCCGATCACCACTTCGCTCTTGATCGGATAGCGCTGCACCAGGTTGGCGACTTCCGACTCGCTGCTTGCGGCCGGGTCCTGGAACAGGCGCAGGCCGCGCCCCTCGTAGAAGCCGATGCCCCAACCGTCACGGTGCGGGCCGGTACGCCCACCACGCTGCATCAGGCCGGTGAAACTGAAAACGATGTCGGTGGGGACGTTGGCACTCATGCCCAGCAGTTCGCACATGGGGGTGTCTCCGCTTACAGGCGTGGTTCGACCCGGCCACGGCCGCCGCTGGGTGCGGCAGGTGGCGGGTCGTCGCGGTAACGGTCATGGCGCTCGGCAGCCATTGGTGCGCCGGCTGTGACTGCATTGTCCTCGGCCACACGGCGCTCGGCGGCGGCTTCAGCCTGCGCGCGGCGCTCGCGGGCGCGCTTTTCCAGCGGCCAGCGGATCAGCACGAAGACGATGTACAGGATGAAGGCGATCATGCCGTACATGGCAAAATCGGAAATCGCCCGCCAGGCGTTGTTGCCGACCTTGAAGGCCAGGTCCAGGGCGGTGATGGCGATCGCCGGGGCGAAGATGTCCTTGCCCGGGTCGACGATGGTCGGCGTCAGCAGCAGCACCGCCAGGATCACCCGCAGTGGTTCACGCAGCCAGCGCCACATCCAGCCGGTAAGCTTGAAGCCCACCAGCAGGCAGCCCAGCGCGGCGACAGCGTAGAGGCCCCAGGCGAAGGTGTAGTCATTCTCGATCATGGTGGTTCGTGCAAGCCAGGCAAAGAGATGCCTATGATAAACACTTTTCAGGGCGCAGACAGCGTCTCCCTGTCCCGGTCAAGAGATCCCCGATGCCAACCAAGCCCCAGCCCCCCATTGCCCGCCAGGACCAGGCCACCGATCCCTATGCCTGGCTGCAACAGCGCGACACCCAGGAAGTGCTCGATTACCTGCAGGCAGAAAACGCCTACCAGGAGGCCTGCCTGGCCGACCAGGCAGCGCTGCGCGAGCAGTTGTTCGAAGAGATCAAGGGCCGCATCCTGGAAACCGACCTGTCGCTGCCCTCGCCCTGGGGCCCGTACCTGTACTACACCCGCACCACGGCAGGTGACGAATACCCGCGTCACTATCGCTGCCCTCGCCCGGCGGACGATTCCAACACGGTGGACGTAAGCCAGGAACAACTGCTACTCGACCCCAACGCCCTGGCCAACGGCGGCTTCCTGTCGCTGGGCACGTTCAATGTCAGCCCCGACCACCGCCTGCTGGCCTACAGCCTCGACACCAGCGGCGACGAAATCTACACCCTGTACGTCAAGGACCTGACCAGCGGCAACCTGACCGCCCTGCCCTTTGACGACTGCGACGGCAGCATGACCTGGGCCAACGACAGCCAGACGCTGTTCTTCGCCGAGCTGGACGATACCCACCGCCCCTGGCGCCTGCGCCGCCACACCCTCGGCGAGGCTGACGCCAGCACCGTGTTCGAAGAGCCTGACGGCCGTTTCTTCCTGCACTGCTACCGCACCAGCTCCGAACGCCAGCTGGTCTTGCTGCTCAACAGCAAGACCACCAGCGAGGCCTGGGTGCTCGACGCCGAAACACCACAGGCGGCGTTCACCTGCCTGGCGCCAAGGGTCGAAGGCCACGAGTACTTCCCTGATCACGGCCAGCTCGATGGCCAATGGCGCTGGTTCATCCGCAGCAACCAGCAGGGCATCAACTTTGCCCTCTACCATGCACCGGTCGCCCCGGTACCCAGCCGCGACCAGTGGCAGGTGTTGGTGCCGCACCGCGACGACATCATGCTCGAAGGCCTGAGCCTGAATGCCGACGCGCTGACCCTGAGCCTGCGTGAAGGCGGCCTGCCGATCATCGAAGTACGCCCGCAAGGGTTGGCCCCTTACCGGGTCGAATTGCCCGATGCGGCCTATAGCCTGTACGTGCAGGACAGCCTGGAGTTCGCCAGCCGCCGTGTGCGCCTGCGCTACGAAGCCCTCAACCGCCCGGCCCAGGTGCGCCAGCTGGAGCTGGCCACGGGTGCCCAGGAAGTCCTCAAGCAGACCCCGGTGCTCGGCCAGTTCGACGCCGACGATTACGTCAGCCAACGCCTGTGGGCCACCGCAGCGGACGGCACCCAGGTGCCGATCAGCCTGGTGCGACGCCGCGAAGACCAAGGCAAGACCGTGCCGCTTTACCTGTATGGCTACGGCGCCTACGGTGAAAGCCTCGACCCGTGGTTCTCCCACGCCCGCCTGAGCCTGCTGCAGCGCGGCGTGGCTTTCGCCATCGCCCATGTGCGCGGCGGCGGCGAGCTGGGTGAGGCCTGGTACCGCGCCGGCAAGCAGGAACACAAGCACAACACCTTCAGCGACTTCATCGCCTGCGCCGAACACCTGATCGCCCAGGGTGTTACTGCACCGGAGCGCCTGGCCATCAGCGGCGGCAGCGCCGGCGGCCTGCTGATGGGCGCGGTGCTCAACCTGCGCCCGGAGCTGTTCCGCTGCGCCATCGCCGAGGTACCGTTCGTCGACGTGCTCAACACCATGCTCGACCCCGAGCTGCCGTTGACCGTCACCGAATATGACGAATGGGGCAACCCCGAAGAGCCTGATGTGTACGCACGCATCAAGACCTATGCACCTTACGAGAACGTCAGCGCCCAGGCCTACCCGGCCATGCTGGTGGTGGCCGGCTACAACGACAGCCGGGTGCAGTACTGGGAGGCAGCCAAGTGGGTGGCGCGTCTGCGCACCCGCAAGACCGACGACAACCTGCTGCTGCTCAAGACCGAGATGGGGGCCGGGCATGGCGGGATGAGCGGTCGTTACCAGGGGCTGCGTGATGTGGCGCTGGAATATGCGTTCGTGTTTGGCGAGCTGGGTATTGGTTGAGAATGCCGGGGGCGCTTTGCGCCCCTTTCGCGACACAAGGCCGCTCCTACAGTCGATCGCGTTCTCTCTGTAGGAGCGGCCTTGCGTCGCGATGGGCTGCAAAGCAGCCCCAAAATCCCTCTATCAACACGAACTGTCAGTCAATCATCCTGCGCAGGCGGTTTCGGCGGCTCCTGGCGCAAACCAGGCAAGTCCTGGTCCTTGGGCGGCCCAGGCACCGGCATCGGCGGCAGCAGTGGCGCGCCTGGCGTGCTGTCGTAGGCCTTGGGCGGCGTGCTCGGGGTAATCTGCGGGTAAGGCGTGGGCGTCGGCGTGCCGGGTGCACCAGGCACCGGGGTACTGAGCCGGGGTGGCGTGCTCGCCGCTTCGGCCAAAGGCATGGCGGCGACAAGCAGCGCGGCGAGGATCGCGTGGAACATCAGCAACCTCCTGTCGGGAACCTCTGTACAGGCTACGCCGATATTCGAGTTTTCGCCTGTCCGCCTGCCCCGCAAGCGCGCTAGACTCAATGGCATAACCGTCACCTGCCTGATCAGAACAAAGGAAACACCATGAGTTCGGCTTCCACCTCCGCCGCCACCGCCCGCCTCGACCGCATCCTCGCCGACGCCAAGCGCGACAAGGAGATGGGCTACCGCGACAAAGCCCTGAGAATGTACCCGCACGTGTGCGGCCGTTGCGCCCGCGAATTCGCCGGCAAGCGCCTGAGCGAGCTGACCGTGCACCACCGTGACCACAACCACGACAACAACCCGCAGGACGGCTCCAACTGGGAGCTGCTGTGCCTGTACTGCCACGACAACGAACACTCGCGCTACACCGACCAGCAGTATTTCAGCGAAGGCTCGACCAGCACCCCGAGCATCGCCAAGGCCACCCATAACCCGTTCGCCGGGCTGGCGGGCATGCTGAAAAAAGACTGACCGCCACGACTCCTGTCGCTGCAACACCCCGCTGCTGCCGGCAAGCCCGTATAATCGCGCTCTTTTTTTCACGAAGGGCCCCGGCACGTGGCAAACAAACGGTACAGCTGCATCGGCCTGTTCAACCCCAAGTCTGCGGAGAACGTCGGTTCGGTGATGCGCGCAGCGGGTTGCTACGGCGTCAACTCGGTGTTCTACACCGGCAAGCGCTATGAGCGCGCGCGTGACTTCGTCACCGACACCAAGCGGGTGCACTACGACATACCGCTGATCGGCATCGACGACCTGCAGCGCATCATTCCCCTGGGCTGCACGCCGGTGGCGGTGGAGCTGGTGGACGGCGCACGGCCGCTGCCGGAATACACCCACCCGGACCGGGCGATCTATATCTTCGGGCCTGAGGATGGCTCGTTGAGCGAGGAAGTGCGCGGGTGGTGCGAAGAGACCATCTACATCCCCACCGAAGGCTGCATGAACCTCGCGGCGACGGTGAACGTGGTGCTGTATGACCGCATGGCCAAGGGCTTGAACACCCGATCTGGGCCCAAATTCAAATAAAAAGGCCGCCTTGCGTTGGCAGGGCCGGCCTCTTCGCGGGTAAACCCGCTCCCACAAGGAACTCACAGACTTCAAGGCTTGTGCAGTTCCTGTGGGAGCGGGTTTACCCGCGAAGAGGCTGGCCCTGCCATCACAAAACGGCCGGCTGGTGCTGAGCTCCGTCAGAACAGCACCGGTCTTGCTCAGGTCACGAAGCGTTGATCCAGATGGTCTTCAGCTCCGTGTACTGGTCGTGGGCCCAGATGGACTTGTCGCGCCCACCGAAGCCAGACTCCTTGTAGCCACCGAACGGCGTGGTCACGTCACCTTCACCGAAGCAGTTGACCGTCACCACGCCCGCGCGGATTTCACGCGACAGGCGCAGCGCATTGCGCAGGCTGCCGGTGTAAGCCGAAGCGGCCAGGCCGTAAACGGTGTCGTTGGCCAGTTCGATGGCCTCATCAATGGTTTCGAAGCTGGTCACGCTCAGCACCGGCCCAAAGATTTCCTCGACGAACAATTTGTTGTCGCGGCCAACGTTGTCGACGATGGTCGGCTGCACGAACACGCCTTCCTCGGTCTCGCCACCTTGAACGATGCTGAGTTTCTGCTCGGCAGCGTATTCCAGATACGACTTCACCTTCTCGAAGTGCGACTTGCTGACCATCGCGCCCAGGCGGTTTTCCGGGTCGAGGGGATCGCCCAGCTTCCAGTCCTTCAGGTGCTTGGCGATCAGGCCGAGCAGCTCGTCCTTGACGTCCTTGTGGACGATCAGGCGCGACGATGCCGAGCAGTTCTCACCCATGTTCCAGAACGCGCCGGCGGTGACGAACTGGGCCACTTCATCGAGGTCTTCGCAGTCGTTCATGACCACAGCCGGGTTCTTGCCGCCCAGCTCCAGCACGATGCGCTTGAGGTTGGACTCGGCAGCGTATTTCAGGAACAGGCGGCCAGTGTCGGTGGAACCAGTGAAGCTGACCATCGGGATGTCCATGTGACGGCCGATGGCCTCACCTACTTCACGGCCACCGCCAGGCACCAGGTTGAACACGCCAGCAGGAATGCCCGCCTCATGGGCCAGTTCGGCCACGCGCAGGGCGCTGAGCGTGGTCTCCTTGGCCGGCTTGACCACGATCGAGCAACCGGCGGCCAGCGACGGGGCGATCTTCCAGGCCAGCATCAGCAGTGGGAAGTTCCACGGCAGCACCAGGCCGACCACGCCGATGGCTTCACGCACCACCATGGTCACTGCAGCGTTGCCGGTCGGGGCGGTGGCGTCGTAGATCTTGTCGATCAACTCGGCATGCCAGCGAATGGTGTGGATGGTCTCCGGCACGTCGACGCTCTGGCACTCGCTGACCGGCTTGCCACTGTCCAGCGCTTCGAGCACCGCCAGTTCGTGGGCGTTGTCTTCCAGCAGCTGCGCGAATTTCTGCAGCACATGCTTGCGGTCGTTGGGCTGCATCTTCGACCAGGTGCCTTCTTCGAACACACGCTTTGCAGCGGCCACGGCGACGTTGACGTCGTTGACGTCGCAGGCGGCGACCTCGGCCAGTTGCTTGCCGGTGGCCGGGTTGGTGGTGACGAAGGTTCGGCCAGAGATGGCATCGCGGAACTCGCCGTCGATGAACGCCTGGGTGCGCAGTTGCAGGTCGGCGGCGATGGCCGCGTATTGTTCCTTGCTCAGCAATTCAGCCATTTTTCCGGCCTCCTTATTTGATCTGGGCGATGGTGGCCTTGAGTTCGCTGACCACGCGCTGCAGCTCTTGCTTCTCGGCGGCGTCGAGGTCGTACAGCGGCTTGCGCACGCCACCGGTGCTCAGGCCGTTGAGGGCACAGCCGTACTTGATCGACTGGACGAACTTGCCACCTTCGAGGAAGTCCATCAGCGGCATCATGGCGGCCATGATCTTGCGCCCCTTGTCGAAGTTCTTCTCGATCACGCAGGCCTCGTACAGGGCCACGTGCTCGCGCGGGATGAAGTTGGAACCGGCGCAGACCCAGCTCTTGGCGCCCCAGGCGAAGAACTCCAGGGCCTGGTCGTCCCAACCGCACGACAGCTGGATGTTCGGGCGCTTGATGGCCAGGCGGTGCAGCTGGGCCATGTCACCGGAGCTTTCCTTGATGGCGACGATGTTCTTCACGTCGGCCACGGCGTCGAAGAACGCCTCACCCATGCTGACGCTCATGCGGCCTGGGTAGTTGTAGAGCATGATCGGCAGGCCGGCGGCAGCGTCGACCGCTTTGACGTGCAGGGCGATTTCCTGCTGGGTCGGCAGCGCGTACGGCGGGGTGCCGACCAGCAGCGCATCGGCCTTGATTTCCTTGGCGTGCTGGGCGAAGGCCACGGCGTCTTCGGTGCGGATGCCACCGGTGCCGACGATCAGTGGCAGGCGGCCGTTGAGCACGTCCTTGGCCTGGGCGGCCAGCTCGATGCGCTCCTGGGTGGTGTGGGCGTAGTACTCGCCGGTAGAGCCGCCGATGATGACGCCGTGGATCTTCGACTCGACCAGGTATTCGAGCACTTCGGCGAACGCCGCCTTGTCGATCGAGCCGTCCGCAGCCAGCGGAGTGATTGCCGGGGTGTAGATGCCTTCGAATTTCACGGTAGGTTCTCCAGTGCGTTGCTCAGTGTTGTAAAGGCCACGGCGGATCGATGCCGTGGCGGGTTGTCAGTCGAATCAGCCCAGCGAAGCGGCCTGTTGCAGGTTCAGCGAACGGGTTTCCGGGGCCAGGGCGACCGAGAAGGCCAGGCCGACGAAGGTCACGGCGGCAGCGGCGTACATGGTCGCGCCAATGCCATAGCTATCCAGGGCGATAGGCACCAGCCAGGTGCCGACTGCGGCGCCGATGCGCGACATCGAGGTGCCTACGCCCACGGCGCCAGCACGGATTTCGGTGGGGAACAGTTCGTTCGGGTAGACCAGCTGCAGTACCTGGGCGCCGCCAATGAACAGGGCGTAGGCACCGAACAGCACGAGGATGAGCATCTCGTTGCCATTGCTGAAGGCGCCCAGGCCGAGAAGCGCCAGCCCCGACCAGAAGAAGCTGTGCAGCAGCGTGGTGCGCCGGCCGAGGGTGTTCAGCAGGCGGGTGCCGATGATGCAGCCGACCACGAACAGGCAGGTGATGGCCACCGAGCCGATCGCCGCCCAGTCGCCTTTCAGGTTCAGCGCACCCAGCACTTTCGGAGCGAAGGCGTAAACGGCGAACACCGGGATCACCGAGCAGGTCCAGAACATGGTGACGAACAACATGCGCTTGCCGTAGCCGGAGTGCAGCAGGCTGAAGAACGACAGCTTGCGGGTCTTGGGTTCCTCGGGCAGGTTCTTCAGGCTGAAGCCGTTGCCGTACACCTGTTTGATCACCTGCTCGGCCTCGGCCGAACGGCCCTTGCTGATCAGCCAGCGCGGCGATTCAGGGGTACCCAGGCGGATGGCGAACAGCAGCGCGCCAATCACCGCGGCACTGGCCAGCACCAGGCGCCAGGCATCGTCGCCGCCGTGACGCAGGATCGCTTCACCGGCCATGTAGGCTGTGGCAGCACCGGCGAACCACAGCACGGTCAGGGTGGCCAGGCGTGGCCCGCGGTTCTTCTTGGGCAGGAACTCGACCAGCAGCGAAGTCGCCACCGGATACTCGATGCCCACCGCGATGCCGATGACGAAGCGCAACAGGAACAGGGCCAGTGCCGACTCCACCCAGAACTGCGCGACCGAAGCCAGCATGAACAGGATCGGGCCGACGAAGAACACCCGTTTGCGGCCCAGGCGGTCGGTCAGCCAGCCACCGAAGAAGCCGCCAAAGAAAATGCCAATCAGCGCCGAGGCGGCGATCATGCCCTGCCAGAAGCTGGTCAGCTCAAGGCCAGCGGACATCTGCACCATGGCCACGCCGATGATACTCAGCACATAACCATCGACGAACGAACCGCCACCGGAACGCAAGGTCAGCAACTGGTGGAAGTTGTTGATCGGTACATCTTCAATCGAAATATTCGGACTTGTCATTGTTGTTCCTACCACTTCTTGCCTGCACATTTTCAAGGCGAGCGTGTCCGCGAAACTGAAAACTGCATTCAGCTCCGAGTGACCGGACTACGCATCCCGATCATAAAATTCGGGCAAAGGGTGCCCGTGCCGGTTAAATACAACCGGCTTAACAAAGCATTCTTGCAACTTCAGCTAACGATCAGCTTTCCTTGCCAGCGCGGAACTGCCCCCACATCAGGTTAGCGTTCAAGCCCAGGGAAACCAGGGGCTGCGGTGGGTTCGCACAAGGCCCTGGGGCATTGAGCAGAAACTCGATCAGTTCGTTCTTGTCGCCTGCCAGCCAGTCAGCCAGCAACTTGCCGGTGACGGTGCCACGGGTAACGCCCAGGCCGTTGCAGCACAATGCACCGACCACGTTCGGCGCCAACTTGCCAAAGAAGCCCATATGGTTGCGCGACAACGCCAGTGCACCGCCCCAGGTGTATTCGAAGTTCACACCGGGCAACATCGGGAAGCGCCGGGCAAAGGATTCGCGATGGCGCTCTACGAAGCGCTCCAGGTATTTGCGATTGCTGCGCCCGTCCGGGTTGTAGCTGAAGCTGTTGCGGATCAGCAGGCGGTTGTCGACGGTCCGGCGCATGGTGGTACCGAACGGGTCGGCCGGGATCACGCCCCAGTACGGCTTGCCACCCAGGCGCGCCTGTTCGTCCTCGGTCAGCGGGCGGGTAATGCTGCCGTAGGTGAACACTGGCAGCATGCGGCCCTTGAGGAAGCCGAAGCTCATGCCGAAAGCGTTGGTGGTGAGCACCAGCTTGTCAGCGGTGATCGTGCCGTTGGCATGGCGCAGCAGCACCTTGTCACCGTACTCGACGTCGGTGATCGGTGTGTGCTCATAGAGGGAAACGTTACTTGGCAGGCTGTCGGCCAGGCCTTTCACCAATGCCGATGGCTGCAGCAGTGCGGTGCCGGGGGTGAACAGCCCCTTGCGGTAGAAGTGTGTGCCGATGTGCTCTGGCAGGTCGCTGCCTTCGATCACTTCATAGGGCTGGCCCAACTTGTCCAGGCCACGGCGGTAGGCATCCAGCACCGCGATGCCGCGGCCTTCGATGGCAGCCTGGTACTTGCCGCAATGGCGGAACTGGCACTCGATGTCGTAGCGCTCGATCAGCTCCTTGAGGTACGACTGGCCGCCCAGGTTGAGCTTGAGCACGGTCTTGGCGATGTCGATGTCGCCGATGTAGTCCTCGGCACCAATGTCGTGCGGCAAGTCGATGGCAAAACCGGCGTTGCGCCCGGAAGTGCCGAAACCGACCTCCTGGGCCTCGATCAGCACGATCTCGTCGTTCGGGAAGTTCGTTGCCAGCTGGCGTGCAGCCGCCAGGCCGGTGAAACCTGCGCCGACCACCACCCAGCGCGCCTGGCTGTGGCCACTGTGGGCCGGCCTCGGCGTGCGGGGCTTGCTCAGGTGATACCAACCACAGGTGGCATCATCGGCAGGTAACGAACTTATTCTTGTCATGTCACTAACCTGGTTCTCGTTTTTGACGGGTGGTCAGCGCGGGTGGCGGCGACCGGGAATTTCATATCTGAATCGGTACATCCAACCCTTGCGGCGCGGCGTATTCGGCCATGCGCCGACGCGACAGCTCAAAGTGCTCGCGCACCAGCTGGCCAGCGGCCTGTGGGTCGCGGCGCTCGATGGCTTCGATCATCTGGTCATGCTGGTCGCAGGCGACTTCGAGGTCACACTGCATGTCGTCGGTGGTCGGATGGCGGTAGAAGATCTTGCCCAGGCGGGCATGGTCGATCAGCAGACGACGCAGGCTCGGCAACAGGTAGTCGTTGTGCGCCATCTTGCCGATTTCCAGGTGGAAGGCGTCGTTGTAGAGCACGCGGTTTTCAACGTCACGCTCTTCGATGGCTTGGCGGAACTGGGCCTGGATGCCTTTGAGCGTTTCGATTTCTGCTGGCGTGGCATTGGTTGCAGCCAGCTGGGTGGTGGCGACGTAGACCAGCGGCGCGGCAACGAAAAAGCTGTGCAGCGATTCGTGGTTCATCGCCGCGACGCGTGGCGCGCGGTTGGCCTCCAGCTCGATGTAGCCTTCGGCGGCTATCTGGCGCAGCAGCTCACGGACCGGGGGGCGCGACAGGCCAAATTCGTCGCACAGTGCCAGTTCGTCCACCACCGCGCCAGGGGCCAGTTCCATGCTGAGGATCCGGCGACGCAGCGCTTCGGCAAGGACGGTTTTACGGTCCTGCGGCACCTCAGCAGCGAGTGGTTGGACGGTGGCTTTCATGGCGGCCTTCTTTGTTGTCATAGCACTATGTCTACTATTTGTATAACGACTATAGGGCACTGTTAGACAATGTGTCTACAGCATTTTCGATGAACGGTGAAATCTCTCGGGGCCTTTGTTTTAAAGGGTTTGAGGGCATCACAGGGGTGTGATTAAACACCCTTGAGGCTGCATTTCCAAACCGGACAGGTAATTATCCAGATCAGACAAGACGTAGCTTTTTCAGCGCCTTTACGACCGAGCGCCGCCCGCGCGGCGCATCGCGGATGAATCCGCTCCTACATTTGTTGCAACGTGCCGAACCTGACAGGCCATGGTCGCCTGCCTTGTGCATGTCTTGAGCCTTACAAACAAGGCTGACAACCATGGCCTCACAGGCATGGCCACGTTGCAACAAATGTAGGAGCGGATTCATCCGCGATGCGCCGCGCGGGCGGCGCTCGATCTCAAACCCAGCAAAAAACGTTCGTCGTACCAGCGCGATCAGGCCGCCGCGAGTGCCTCGCGCCGCTCGTGCCGGCGGCTGGTAATCACCCCCAACACCAGGATCACCAGCGCCAAGGCCAGGGTCAGCGACACTTCCATCCGGTGCTGCGGCATCACATAGGTCAGCCACGGATACAGCCACATCTTGAAGGCAATCTCGACATGCTGACATTGCAGGATGGCGCGCATGCGCAGCTGCGGGAAGGCGATGGCCAGGTACATCAGCAAGGCGATCGAGCCAGAGCTGGCCAGCAGGAAGGCAAACACTTCGGCCGGTGCGAAGTAATTGACGATGGTCGCCAGCATGCCGATCAGCGTGCTGCCGATCACCGCCGCACGCGGCACGCCAACCTTGGAAGTGCGCTGGATAAAGCCCGGTGCGTCACCGCGCTTGCTCAGCGAATAGAGCATGCGCGAGGAAATGTAGATCGACGAGTTCAGGCAACTGGCAACCGCCACCAGCACCACCATGTCCACCAGCAGCTTGGCATACGGAATGTGCATGATTTCCAGCGCACGCTGGTAGGACCCCTGCACCGGCAGCAGCGGATCGTTCCAGGGCACCACCGAAATGATCACGAAGATCGACAGCAGGTAGAACACGCTGATGCGCCAGATCACCGAGCGGGTGGCCTTGGCGATGTTGCGTGCCGGGTCCTTGGATTCCGAGGCGGCGATGGTACCCAGAACCACCAGTACAGCCAACCGATGGTGAAGCCGGCCCAGCGCCCGATGGCGCGGTCGGCATAGGTGGAAAATGAGCCTGTGTCGGGGCTGGCGACCGCCATTTCACCAAGCATGCGCATCACCAGCACCACCAGGGCACCGGCCAGTGCATAGGCGATGATGGCTGAAGGCCCGGCGGCGGCGATGGCGTGCCCGGAGCCGACGAACAGCCCGGCGCCGATCACTCCGACGATGGAAAGCATGGTCACGTGGCGCTGCTTGAAGCCTTGCGCCAGCTGATTGCCGGCGCCACTCGCGCTTGTCATTGTCATCCTGATCCCTGCTGTTGTTCTTTTGTGGAGGGGGACGTGAAGCTCCTGGGTCGAAACCCAGCGTGGATGAGCTTCGCGCGGGGACAAGTTAATCCTGCATGAGCGAGCTTCAGTTGCCCGTATCCGCCAAGCAATTGACCGGACCAGACATCGATACGTACGCAGCGCCCATTGCAGAGCCTTCGCGACCACCCGGCACCGCGAATGAACGCTGGCTGCCGCGGTCGGGTCAGTTGCTTACATTCCACAAGGAGGGCTTGCCATGCTCGATATCCATTCCGCCCCGGAGTCGCGGGAGCACAATGTCCATGGCCTGGAACGCGCCGGCTCACTGGCCGGGGGCGCGCTGATGTTCAGCAAGGGGCTGCGCCACGGCGGCCTGATCGGGTTGTTGCAGATGGTGGTGGGTGGCCTGGCGGTGGCCCGCGGGGTCAGCGGGCATTGCTCGACCAAGGCCTGGTGGCTGAGGCATCGGCAGGAGTATCACCGTTTGCGTTCGGATATACAGCGCAGTGCGGCGGAGCTTGAGGTGCTCAGGGCCAGTGCCGAGGCGGCTACCCGTGGGGTAACCGTGACCGGGAAAGATCCGTTGACTGGCAGCTGAGTCTTGTGATGCCTGTGCCGGCCTCTTGGCGGGTAAAACCGCTCCCACAGTGACCCCAACAGTTCTTGAAATCTGTGGTGAACCTGTGGGAGCGCCGGTTCGGCGCCCCGACTTGCCCGCGAAGAGGCCAGTACAGGCTAGTGCAGGGCCTTGCTCTGCAACACGTCGGAGCGGCGCCCCAGCACATTCTCGCTGATCTGCACGAACTCTTCGGTGCTCACGCTGGGCAGGCGCATCAGTGCCCGGGTGACGTCGTCCAGCGAGCGCTTGGCCTGGGTATGGATGCGAATTTCCTTGTCCAGCGCCTGCAGCAACATCACCCCACGGGCCACTTGCGCGGGGCTTGCGTGCTCGGCACGCAGCTGGGTGACCTTGCCGCCCTGCTTCTGCAAGCGAGCCTGCCATACCTCGTAACGGTCGTCGCTGATGCCTCCGGCACGGCGCAACAGCTCGGTGGCGTAGTACTCGGTCAGGCCCTGGCCCAGCCAGTCGCTGTTGTCTCGCACACGAATCTGCGCAAACAGCTGCACCAGCTCCCGCAGCAGCGGGCTGCTGCCACTCTCGCTGACCATTGGCCGGCTGCTGTGCAGGTAGATCGAACCATCGGCCGCCATCGCCCCGCGCCACATGCCATCACGGGCGCCAACCAGCAGCAGCTTGGCCGGGTTACGCGGGAACACCGCCTGCAGTTGCGGCCAGACGAAGGTCAGCAGCGTCAGGCTGTCCATCCGCCGCATGCCCTGCCCCACTGGTGCGGCCACGGTAACGTCGGTCTCGCCCAGGCGGGCACGGCGGCTGCCAAGGTCGCCCGCCAGCATCCAGCCGGTCGGGCGGTCGAACAGGCGGGACACGTTGTCGATACGGAACTTGTCCTTGCCGATGCGTGGCCAGGACGTTTCGATGCTCTTCCAGCCTTCAGGCAAATCGACGGTCAGGCGCGCCACCAGCTCGGTACCGTCCTGCTGGTCGAGGCGCGCAGGCGGCACCAGCTGATCGCCGAGGAACAACGCCCAATGCGGGGTGATGCGCGTGGAGTAGGCGCCGCTGCGCAGCTTCTGGTCCAGTTTCACCCGGTAGCTGAGGCTGGTCTTGCCCGTCGCCGGGTGCCATACCCCACGCTCGCCCTGTTGCTGCCACTGGCCATCAGCCTGGAAGCCACTGTAGGCGCCAGCCTTGCCCAGGTCGAAATCCAGGCTGCGCACGGCACTGCCTTCAGCCAGGGTCAGGCGCACTTCGGCCTGGCCATTGGCAGGCAGCAGACGCACCTGGTAATCGAGGTCGACTTTTTTCGCCCAGGCCGGCGAACAGGCCACAAGCCCGAGGAGCAACAACAACTGGCAACGCATGGCGAAACTCCTTGTTCCTCAGAGGCGACGGGGTGCGTGCGCCGTTCAGCTGGCGCGGAAAATCAGGTGGTCTTCCCAGTCGTCTTCATCCACATCATGTTCACTGAGCATACGCCCCGATTGCGATATGCGCTGTTCATGCACCTGCTTGCGGTCACCGCAGACCAGATGGTGCCACTCAGGCAGGTCCTTGCCCTCGCTGACCAGGCGGTAACCACAAGTGCTCGGCAACCATTTGAACTGGTCGGCCTTGCCCGGGGTGAGCTGGATGCAGTCCGGCACATGGGCGAAGCGGTTGGGGTAGTCGCTGCACTGGCAAGTATCGAGGTCGAGCAGCTTGCAGGCGATGCGCGTGTAATAGACGCTGTTGTCGTCTTCGTCCTCAAGCTTTTGCAGGCAGCACAGGCCACAGCCGTCACACAGCGACTCCCACTCTTGCGGGCTGAGTTGTTCGAGGGTCTTGCGCCGCCAGAACGGCGCGCTGTCAGCGATCATCACACGGGTTTCCTGCATTCATCTTCAGGCCGCGGCGCGCGGCGGCGCCAGTCTAGAGCCTGGCCTTCGGCAACGCCAGACCGCTTGTCAGTGCCGGGCGGACGCAGTAGCGTGCGTGCTTTGCCATCCAGTTGCAGGAGCCGCCATGAGCGCCACCCCACGCATTGCCGATTACGCCATCAACGAGCAGTTCATCAACCGCTGGTCGCCGCGCGCCTTCACCGCCGAACCGATCAGCGAAGAGACCCTGCTGAGCTTCCTCGAAGCGGCACGCTGGGCGCCATCGGCCTACAACTCGCAGCCTTGGCGCTTCCTTTATGCACGCCGCGACACGCCGAGCTGGGAACGCTACCTGAACCTGCTGGTGCCGTTCAACCGCAGCTGGGCGCAGCAGGCCTCGGCACTGGTGCTGATCATTTCCAAGACCACCTTCGCGGCACCTGGTGCCACGGAAGAAAAGCCGGCGCTGTGGCACACCTTCGACACCGGCTCCGCCTGGGGCCACCTGGCACTGCAGGCCAGCATCAGCGGCTGGCACACCCACGGCATGGCCGGGTTCGACCAGGCACTGGCGCGCCAGGAGCTGAAGATTCCAGAAGGTTATGAACTGCATGCCATGGTGGCGATCGGCAAGCTGGGCGACAAGGCCAGCCTGGACGAAGCGCTGCAGGCACGTGAAGTGCCGAGCCCGCGCCGGCCGCTGAGCGAATTGGCGGCTGAGGGTGATTTCAGCCTGTAAGGCTTGTGTTGGCTGTGCCGGCCTCTCGCGGATGAATCCGCTCCTACAAAAAACGTATGCCCCTGTAGGAGCGGATTCATCCGCGAGAAGCCGGTACAGGCATCAACAATCAGTAGCCCCGGGCGAAATCGACTTCCCCGCGCAACCCCTGCCCCTCTGCATACGCCCGCACATTCTCGGCAAACAACCGCACCATCGCCGCCGGTGAGGTCGGCGCCGAGCTGTGCCCGGTCAGCAACAACCCCCAGGCGGTCCAGAACGGATGCCGTTGTGGCAGCGGTTCCTGCCGGCACACGTCGATCACCGCTCCGGCCAGGTGCCCTTCCTTCAACGCCTCGACCAGGTCGGCATCGACCACCGCCGCGCCGCGTCCGGCGTTGATGAACAACGCCGTGGGCTGGAAGCACTTAAACAGCGCCGCGTCATACAGGTCATGGGTTGCCGGCGTGTCCGGCAGCAGGTTGAGCACGTAGTCCACCTGCCCGACCATGCGCGGCAAATCCGCAAGCCCCGCAACCTCGACGAACGGCGCCTGCTCGCGGGCACTGCTGGCGATGCCGTAGAGGGTCACCCCAAACGGCACGAGGAACTCAGCCACGCGCTGGCCGATATCGCCAGTGCCGACGATCAGCACCTTGCGCCCCTCCAGGGTGCGCCCCGGGCGGTCATCCCAGCGTCGCTCGACCTGGCTGACCAGGCGCGACAGCACTTCGCGCTCGTGGCCAAGCATGTAGGTGAGCATGTACTCGGCCATCACCTGGCCGAAGATGCCCACGGCGCGGGTCAGGCGGTAATCACGCGGCAGGCCCTCGGCCAGCAACGGCGTGATGCCGGCCCAGGTCGATTGCATCCATGCCGGCTTGTGGCCCTGGCGCAGCAGGCTCGCCAGCAAATCCGGCTGGCCCAGCCAGACCGGGCACTGCGGCGCCTGGCGGGCCAGTTCGGCGGAGTCGTCGCTGGTCAGGATTTCCACTTCAGGCAGGGCTTGGCGCAACAACTCGGCGTATCGAGCATGATCATGCTCAGCGATCAGTACGCGCATGATCAGACCGGGTCGTTACGGCGCAGCAGCTCTTCGGGCAAGTGCTCGATGTACTCGTCCTCGGCAGGTGGCATCTGCAGGTGATAGCCCTGGCTTTCGAGGTTTTCCAGCACCTTGGTGATGTCCTCGCGGGCCAGCTGGCGCTCTGGGGTCAACACCAGGTCGAAGGCGTGCACAGGCTTGCCAAAGAATGGCAGCAGCGCCTCTGGCACACGCTCCAGGCCTTCGGCCTTGAGCACGTAGAGGTACATTTCGTTCTTGCGTGGGCTCTTGTAGATCGAGCAGATACGTTTCATTGCTTGTCTCCGGCGCCTGCAAGGTCGTCCAGCAGGGCCTGGCCCATCCGCTCACGGCGCCAGCCGCGCAGCGAATCGGGCAGTTGGTAGGGGCCGTTGGGGTAGCCGCTCTTGAGCAGGGCTTCCAGGGCTTTCTTGCGCAGCATCAGCTCTGGGGCGATCCCCAGGCGCTCGCCTTCGGCCTGGCCGATGGCGCGCAGGCGCTTGAGGATACCGGCGGCTTCGATCGGCAGCGGCTCAGGCAGCGGCTGTGGCCATTGCTCGGACGGCAGGTTGCCGGCGCGCTTGATCAGCTCGAGCAGGTAGGCGCCGTCCTGCCGGATGGTGCGCGGGTGCATTTCTTCGATCTTGGCCAGGGCCGAAAGGTTGTCCGGCTGGCTCTTGGCCATGGGCCACAGCGAGTGTTCCTTGAGGATGCGATTGCGCGGCACGTCGCGGCTGCGCGCTTCTCGTTCGCGCCAGGCGCACAGCTCGCGCAGCACCGCCAGTTGCTGGCGGCCCAGCTTCCAGGCGAGCTTCACGTCGCGATACAGGGTCTGGGGTTCGACCTCACGGCGCAACGCAGCCACCAGCTCGGCGCCATCATCCAGCACCCAGGCGTACTTGTCGCCGGACAGGCGTGGCTGCAGGGCAGCAAACAATTCGGCCAGGTGCACGGCATCTTCGGCAGCGTAGCTGACCTGGGTTTCCGACAGCGGGCGTTGCAACCAGTCGGAGCGGGTTTCGCCCTTGGGCAGCTCGATGCCCAGCACTTCCTGCACCAGGCGCGAGTAACCCATGGAGAAGCCCAGGTTCAGGTAGCCGGCCGCAAGCTGGGTGTCGAACAACGGTTGCGGCAGCTTGCCGGTCAGGCGCAGCAGCACTTCAAGGTCTTCGCTGCAGGCGTGCAGCACCTTGACCACACTGCTGTCGTCGAGCAGTTCGCCCAGCGGCTGCCAGTCGCCGATCAGCAACGGGTCGATGAGGAAAGCCCGCTGCCCGTCACCGACCTGGACCAGGCCGGCTTTCGGGTAGAAGGTGTCGACCCGCATGAATTCGGTGTCGAGCGCCACGAAGGGCAGTTCGCGCCACTTGCGGCATTGTTCGGCCAGGGTCTGGTCGTCACGGATCCAGTGAATTTCGATGGCCACAAGGCTCTCCCACAAACATTGGCGCGCAGTATATACGGCGCGGGCCCTGCTGGTGAAACCTGCGCCATCCCTGGTTTAGATGAACGGCCTCAGCGCTGGGCAGCCAACCACGGCCGGCAGCTGGCAAACATGTCCAGCGACTGCTGGTAGACCTCGGTGCGCACCTGCAGCAGGCCCAGCATCGAGTGGAACAGGTTGTCCTGCGACAGCGGTGCATCGCTGAGCTTGGCCAGGCAGTCGGTGTCGAGGCCGAAGTCCTCTTTGTAGCTGTCGGAGAACCAGGTCAGCAACGGCACATGCTTCTGTTGTTCCGGGGCAATGGCATAAGGGGTGCCGTGCAGGAACAGGTTGTACTCGCCCAGCGACTCGCCATGGTCCGACAGGTAGATCATCGCAGTGTCGACCTTGTCCTGCTTGCTGCGCAGGGTATCGATCAGCGAGGACAACACCTTGTCAGTGTAGGCCAGGGTGTTGTCGTAGCCGTTGATGATTTCCTGCTCGCTGCACTGGTTCAGCGCGTTGCTCTGGCACACCGGGGTGAAGCGCTCGCCGCCTTTGGGGTAGCGCTTGAAGTACTCGGGGCCGTGGCTGCCCATCTGGTGCAGCACCAGCACGGTGTCCTTGTCGAGGTTGTCGATCAGCTCGCCCAGGCCTTGCAGGAGGATTTCGTCATGGCACTCGCCGCTGGCGCACAACTGCGGGTCCTTGAGGTTGCTGACGTCGATGAACTGCACGCGGTCGCAGGTGCCCTTGCAGCCCGACTGGTTGTCGCGCCACTGCACGGCCAGGCCGGCACGCTGGAGGATGTCCAGCAGCCCTTCGCGGTTCTTCGCCACACGGGCGTCGTATTCCTTGCGCTTCATGCCAGAGAACATGCAGGGCACCGAGACGGCGGTTTCGGTACCGCAGGAATGCACATCGGAGAAACTCAGCAAGCCCTGTTGCCTGGCAAGGTTCGGGGTAGTATCGCGGTCATAGCCCAGCACGCCGAAGTGATCGGCCCGCGCACTTTCACCCACCACCAGCACGGTCAGCGACTTGCGCTCGTGTTTCTGCCAGGCCACATCACGCTTGGCATCTTCGCCATAATTCTGGAACGGTCGCGCTGCAGTACCGACGCGCTCGTTGACGTAACCGATGGTCGCGCCGACGACATTGCTCGGGGTGAGCATCAGGCGCAGTTCGTGGTGGTTGCGAAACAGCGACGACAGCCCTTGATAGTTGACCAGTGCCACCGAGCCCAGGGCCACCACGCAGGCACCGCTGACCACCAGCTTGCCCAGCAATTCGCGGTGCCACGGGCGGTAGGCGATCTGCGCTTTCCACAGCAATATCGAGGGCAATACGCCGAGCAACAGAATATACGCGGCGAACTTGAACGACATCAGATCGCGCACTTCCGTAACATTGGTCTCGGCCATGTTACGGAACATGCCGGCATCAATAAGTACGCCGTACTGGTTCATGAAGTAAGCGGCACTCGCGCCACTCACGAACAACACGATCAATAGCGGTTTCAATACATAACGGAAGGCGAACAGCGTCAATACCAGGTTGAACGCGAACAGCATCAGCACGGCGAACGCCAGGCTCAGCCAAAGCCCTGACAGCCCTGCGGGCACCACCTCTTGCAGGTGCTCCCAGAGGAACATGTTGAGACCGACCAGCAGGTAAACGCTGGCCAACAGCGTGACCCATTCAGTCCGCAGGGATTTGAAGTTGAGCATCGGCATTCGCAATCAAGAGTAATTATCAACCCCCAGGCCTGATGGCACCGTGGGAAAGTCGCGAGACTCTAGAAAGCGCACCATCAATTTTTCGTGAAAAAGACGGTAACAATTTCGTAAGCCGATGCATTTTTTTACATTAAATTAACTTCATTCAGCGTTCGTTCAGCCAGGCAGACGCAGCTTGGCATAGGGTTCGCGGTCGATGTCGAGCACCTCGACACACAGCTGGATGTCCACGCCAGCCTGCGCCGGGATGGCTTCGCGCAATACCTCGAGCAAGCTGCCGGACAACTGCTGCTTCACCTCCGGCGAGCGGCCACTGAGTATCGCCAGGCGCACATGGGCAAAGGCCCGCTCACCCGGTGCGGTACCCACCCGGTAATGCCTGAAGGCCTCGGCCCGGCTCTTGATGTCGGCCTCGTCGGCAAACTGGCCACTGCCGACCAGGGCGTGGTTCAGGCGCAGCAGCAGCACATCGACATTCAGAGCGCGCAGGTTGTCACTGTATTCCAGGTTCAGGTGAGGCATGGCGCAGGTTCCAGGCACGGGAAGGGATGCGACAGCCTACCCCAGTCCCCCACCTGCGCAAAGGCGTCTATCCTCAAAGGTCAGGACCTTACCGACAACCCTGACAGAGGTGAAGAAATGCCAGTTCCGCATGATCTGCTCGCTGACTTGCACATTACCGCTGACGCATTCCAGGCACTCATAGACAAGGACCAGAACCTTCACAAACTGCACAAGGAATACAACACCAAGGACAAGGAGGTACTGGCCGCCGAGTCCAACGGCACCAACGACGAGGCGGTCAACCGCCTGCGCAAGGAAAGGCTGCTGCTCAAGGACAAGATCGAGCGGATCATCCATCCGCCAAAGTCCTGATCAATGGCATAAATATACACAGCCCCTTGTAGGAGCGGCCTTGTGTCGCGATAGGGCCGCAAAGCGGCCCCGGCAATCTTTGCATTAGAGCGGTAACCCCGGGGGCCGCTGCGCAGCCCTTTCCGACCGGTCCGGCGCCCCGGAAAGGCCGCTCCTACAAGACCGCTTACTTGCTAGCCAGCCGCTGAAGCCTTCAACGCCCCATCCAGGTCCTCGATCAGGTCGCGGTAATCCTCGATCCCCACCGACAGCCGCAGCAGGTTCTCGCTGATCCCCATCTCGCCCTTCTGCGCCGGGCTCAACGAGTTGTGCGACATGCTCCAGGAGTGGTTGATCATGCTTTCCACCCCGCCCAGCGAGTCGGCCAGCACGAAGATCTGCAGCGTCTCGACCAGCCGATTGAGCGCTGCGCGGTCGGCACCCTTGACCTTCATCGCCACCACTGCCCCGCCTGCACGCATCTGGCGCTTGCACAACGCATGTTGCGGATGGCTTTCCAAGCCCGGGTAATACACCTGCTCGACCTGCGGGTGGCCTTCGAGGAAGCGCGCCACCTGCAGCGCGTTGGCGCACTGGCGCTCCATGCGCACATCCAGGGTCTTCAGCCCGCGTAGGGCCAGGTAGCAGTCGAACGGCCCCTGGATCGCCCCGACCGCCATGCTGATCTTGCGCAGGCGCGCCAGCAGTTGGTCATTGGCTGCGACTACAACGCCCCCGGTGAGATCGGAATGGCCGCCGATGTACTTGCTCGCCGAGTGCATCACCAGGTCCACACCGAGGGTGATCGGGCGCTGGTTCCACGGCGAGCAGAACGTGTTGTCGATGCAGGTGAGGATGCCGCGGGTACGGGCCAGGTCGCAGACCGCCTTGATATCCACCAGGTGCAGCAGCGGGTTGGTCGGTGACTCGATCCAGATCAACTGGGTCTCGGGCTTGATCGCTGCCGCCACGGCCTCGACGTCATTCAGGTCGACATAAGTAGTGGTCAGGCCCGATGTGCGCCCGCGGTAGTCTTCGAGGATGCGGAAGGTGCCGCCGTAAACGCCATTCATCACCACCACGTGGGCGTCCTTGGGCAGTAGTTCCAGCACCGTGGCGGTGGCATTCACACCCGAGGCACAGGCCACCGCACCAACACCCTCCTCCAGCGCGGCAACACAGCTTTCATAGGCATGCCGAGTGGGGTTGCCAACACGGCTATAGGCATATTCGGGGTTATCGTCGAGGCTGCGCTTGATGTAGGAACTGGCGGTGTAGATGGGCGGGAAGATGGCGTTATCGGCAACACTGGACTGCTCGCCGGCGTGGATGGCACGGGTGGCGAAATTACGCGGCTTGTCGGACATGGTCGGGCCCATTGGCAGGATTCAAGCCTGCAACTATGGCAACAACCTGACGCGGCGGCAATGCCGGCCCGTACAGGAAATTTTCCTAGCCCTGGGGTAATCTGGGGAAAATTTTTCTCGATGGTTTGCGCCTGCCATGGACAGTTTCGACCAACACATCCTCACCCTGCTGCAGCGCGACGCCTCGATCTCGCTCAAGGACCTGGCCGAAGCGGTCAACCTGTCGACCACGCCATGCTGGAAGCGGGTCAAGCGCCTGGAGGAAGAAGGCTACATCCTCGGCCGTGTCGCCCTGCTCGACCCCGAGCGCCTGGGCCTGGGGCTGACCGTGTTCGTCCAGCTCAAGACCCAGCGCCACGACAGCGCCTGGCTTGAACAGTTTGCGACGACGGTCAAGGGGTTCGAGGAGGTGATGGAGTTCTACCGGATGTCCGGGGACTGGGACTACATGCTGCGGGTAGTAGTGGGCGATATCGCTGCGTATGACCGCTTCTACAAGAAGCTGATCAACAGTACCGAGGGGCTGTCGAACATCACCTCCAGTTTTGCCATGGAGCAGATGAAATACACCACGGCCTTTCCAGTGCATAGATAGCCGGGGCTGCCTTGCAGCCCTTTCGCGACACAAGGCCGCTCCTACAGGGGAACGCGATTTCCTGTAGGAGCGGCCTTGTGTCGCGAAAGGGCCGCAAAGCGGCCCCCAGCAATCGAGGTCAGTCAGCCGCCAGCACCGCCTCGACCCTGTTCCCGGCCTTGGCCTTCTCCAGCTTGATCGCGATGAACTTGGAAGTCGGCGTGTAAGTCCCTTCGCCATAACTCTCCAGCGGCACCAGCGGGTTGGTCTCCGGGTAATACGCCGCTGCCTGGCCATCCGGAATGTCATAGGGCACCAGGCGGAAGCCCGACACACGCCGCTCCACGCCATCTTCCCAAAGCGACACCAGGTCCACCTGCTCGCCCGGCTCGAAGCCCAGGCGGCGGATGTCCGCTTCGCTGACGAACACCACCTCACGCAGGCCGAATACCCCACGATAACGGTCATCGAGCCCGTACAGCGTGGTGTTGTACTGATCGTGCGAGCGCATGGTCTGCAGGATCAGGTCCGGCTTGTCGCCCCGCGCCAGCACCTTGGCGTTGACCAGTTCTTCAGGCAGCGAGTGAGGCATGAATCGCGCCTTGCCGGTGGCCGTACGGAAGTTGCGATCGGCCGCGTTGTTGCCCAGGTGGAAGCCACCCGGGTGCTGCAAGCGCTCGTTGAAATTGGCAAAGCCCGGGATAACGTCGGCAATCATGCTGCGAATGCGGTTGTAGTCGGCAACCGCGTATTCCCAGTCGATCGGCTGGTTGCCCAAGGTGGCCTTGGCCATGCCGGCGACGATCCACGGCTCCGAACGCATGTGCGGCGAACGCGGGCGCAGCTGGCCATTGGAGATGTGCACCATGCTGAAGGTATCCTCCACGGTCACGCCTTGCGGCCCTTCGCCCTGCATGTCGATCTCGGTACGCCCCAGGCACGGCAGAATCAGCGCATCGCGGCCGGTAACCAGGTGCGAGCGGTTGAGTTTGGTGGAAATCTGCACCGTCAGCGCACAGTTGCGCAGCGCCGCGTGGGTGCGCGGGGTATCTGGCGTGGCTTGGGCGAAGTTGCCGCCCAGGGCGATGAACACCTTGGCCTGGCCCTCTTCCATGGCTTTGATCGCCAGCACCGCATTGTGCCCGTGGGCACGCGGCACACGGAACTTGAAGCGTTTTTCGATGGCATCGAGCAGCGCTGCCTTGGGCTTCTCGTCGATGCCCATGGTGCGGTCACCCTGCACGTTACTGTGGCCACGCACCGGCGAAAGGCCAGCACCGGGTTTGCCGACGTTGCCGCGCAGCAGTTGCAGGTTGACGATTTCCTGCACGGTCGGCACCGAATGCCGATGCTGGGTGACCCCCATGGCCCAGCACATGATCACCCGCTCGGCCTTGCGATACATGCGCGCAGCCAGTTCGATCTCAGCCAGGGTCAGGCCCGACTGCTTGACGATGTGTTCCCACGAGGTGGCATCCACCGCCGCCAGGTAGTCATCGACGCCACTGGTGTGCTCGGCGATGAAGGCATGGTCGAACACCGCCGGCTCGCCCTTGGCCTGGGCCTCACGCTCCCACTGCAAGAGGAACTTGGCGATACCACGCATGGCCGCCATGTCGCCGCCCAGGGCCGGGCGGAAATAGGCGCTGGTGGTCGGCTCGGAGCCGTTGCTGAGCATTTCGAACGGGTGCTGCGGGTGCTGGAAGCGTTCCAGTCCACGCTCCTTGAGCGGGTTGAAGCACACAACCTGGGCACCCCGCTTGACCGCCTCGCGCAGCGGTTCGAGCATGCGCGGGTGGTTGGTGCCAGGGTTCTGGCCAATGACGAAGATCGCATCGGCCAGCTCCAGGTCGTGGAACACCACGGTGCCCTTGCCCACCCCGAGGGTTTCCGACATGCCGGCGCCGCTGGCTTCGTGGCACATGTTCGAGCAGTCGGGGAAGTTGTTGGTGCCGTAGGCGCGGACGAACAGCTGGTAGAGGAACGCCGCCTCGTTGCTGGCCCGGCCCGAGGTGTAAAACTCGGCCTGGTCAGGCGAGTCCAGCGCACGCAGGTGCTGGGCGACCAGTTCGAAGGCTTCTTGCCATGTGGTTTCGACATAATGGTCGGTGGCCGCGTCATAGCGCATCGGATGGGTCAAACGGCCTTGATACTCGAGCCAGTAGTCGGTCTGGTCGAGCAGCGCGCTGACGCTGTACCTGGCGAAGAACGCCGGGTCCACCGAGCGACCGGTGGCCTCCCAGTTCACCGCCTTGGCACCGTTTTCGCAAAACTTGACCATGTCGCTTTCCGGCGATTCGCCCCAGGCGCAGCCCGGGCAGTCGAAACCACCGTTCTGGTTGGTCTTGAGCATGGCCCGCAGGTTCTTGAAGGCGTTGTCGCTGCCCAGCCAGCTCTTGGTCACGCTTTTCAACGCGCCCCAGCCGGCGGCGGGGCCTTTGTAGTCCCTGATGTGTTGGTCCTGGCTCATGCGATGCATCCTCACGCTTCGGTGCTTTTTTCCAGCCTATGGACCCCGTGATAGTGCCGTCCAATCGAAATGTCTTACCCCTTGATAGGCCATTTCGATCATGGCCTCAGACCGCGTCGCCGCTTTCGCGGGCAAGCCCGCTGCCACAGGCACACCACTGCCCTCGGCCCCTGTGATTTCCCTGTGGCAGCGGGCTTGCCCGCGAAGGCAGCGACGCGATCCAACCCTTGAAATGCAAGGCCTGTAGCCGTGATAGAGGGCATTGATGAATCGGTCGGGGAAAGCAATTTGACGGGGCTGCCCACAGGCGATAGCTTGGATCCTGTAGCCCCCATTTCCTTTCGAGCGCCAACGTGGAACAGAACAGCCGGGCCCTGATCGACGGCTTCAACCGGAAAATCGACTACCTGCGGATGTCGGTCACAGACCGTTGCGACTTCCGTTGCGTGTACTGCATGGCCGAAGACATGCAGTTTTTGCCGCGCCAGCAGATCCTCAGCCTCGAAGAACTGTTCCAGGTAGCCGAGCGCTTCGTCGCCCTCGGCACCCGCAAGATCCGCCTGACCGGCGGCGAGCCGCTGGTGCGCCAGGGCATCGTCGACCTGTGCGGGCGCATCGCCGCCCTGCCCGGCCTGCGCGAACTGTGCATGACCAGCAATGGCTCGCAGCTCGGGCGCCTGGCCCAGCCCCTTTTCGACGCCGGTGTCACGCGCCTGAACATCAGCCTCGACAGCCTTGATGCCGGGCGCTTCAAGCAGCTCACCCGCACCGGCGACCTTGACCAGGTAATCGCCGGCATCGATGCTGCACGCCAGGCCGGCTTCAAACGCACCAAGCTCAACTGCGTTGTGCTCAAGGGCCGCAACGACCACGAGCTGGTCGACCTGGTGCGCTTCGCCATCGACCGTGAGCTGGACATCACCTTCATCGAGGAGATGCCGCTGGGGGTGATCAACGAGCATGAGCGCGGCGAATCGTTCTGCTCCAGCGACGAAGTGCGCCAGCGCCTGGCCGAACACTTCACCCTGATCGAATCCACCGAATCCTCCCAGGGCCCGGCGCGCTACTGGCGCCTGGCCGAAGCCGCACACACCCGCGTCGGCTTCATCTCGCCGCACAGCCACAACTTCTGCGCCACCTGCAACCGCGTGCGCCTGACAGTCGAGGGCCGCCTGCTGCTGTGCCTGGGCAACGAACACTCGATGGACCTCAAGCAGGTACTGCGCGCCCACCCCGGCGATGCGGCACGGCTGGAGAAGGCCATCCGCGACTCGCTGCACCTCAAGCCCTACCGCCACCACTTCGAAGTCGGTGGCGAGGTGCAGATCCTGCGCTTCATGAACATGACCGGCGGCTGAACGGCCGCCTCTGGATTTCCATGATCGTCCACCCCCACCCCGATGTGCTGCGCGTGCTGTTCACCCTCAAGGGTTCGATCGTCAAACGCATTGCCCTGCGCTGCCTGATGGTCACCTTGCTGGCCGCGCTGATCGTGCTGGTCGAGCGGCATTTCCCGGCATTCTTCTATCCGGTCAGCGCCACGCCGTTCACTCTGCTCGGCCTGTCGCTGTCGATCTTCATGAGCTTTCGCAACAACGCCTGCTACGACCGCTGGTGGGAGGGCCGCAAGGCCTGGGGCAAGCTGATCATCGAGACCCGCTCGTTCGTGCGTGAAAGCATGGTGATCGCCGACGAGAAGCTGCGCGCCGAGCTGCTGCGCAGCCTGTGCGGGTTTGCCCATGGGTTGAATGCGCGGCTGCGCAACGAAAGCGAAGTGGACGCCACACGCCCATGGCTGGATGCCACTGCCCCGGTGGCCGCGCACAACGTGTGCGATGGCATCCTGCGCGCTATCGGTACGCGCTGCTCACAGCTGGCAGAACACGGGCAGATCAGCGAATGGCGCTATACCCTGCTGGAACAGCGCCTGGCCGGGCTGACCGAGGTGCAGGCCACCTGCGAGCGGATCAAAGGCTCGCCATTGCCGTTCCCCTATACCCTGCTGCTGCACCGCACCATCTACATCTTCTGCCTGCTGCTGCCATTTGCCCTGGCCGAACCATTGGGCTGGCTGGCACCGTTGTTCACCACCATCGTCGGTTACACCTTCTTCGGTCTGGATGCGATCGGCAACGAACTGGAGGACCCATTCGGGCGGGATGAGAACGACCTGCCGATGGATGCGATGGTGCGCACGGTGGAGCGGGATGTGCTGGGGGCCCTGGGGGTCGAGCCGCTGCCGCCGGTGTTGCTGCCGGTGGACTTTGTATTGAACTGACGAATTGCTTTTTCTGTACTGGCCCTTTCGCGGGTAAACCCGCTCCCACAGGTACAGCACAGGTCTCAGGTTGGGCGCAATTCCTGTGGGAGCGGGTTTACCCGCGAAAGGGCCGGTGCAGGTCAACCCCGGCTTTCGCAGGCTTCGATAGGCTTCAGATGCTTGACGAAATTACAGGGCCGATGCCGCGCATCCAGCTGTTCCACCAGAATGCCTTCCCAGGCAGTGCGGCAAGCACCGGTCGAGCCGGGCAGGCAGCACACCAGGGTGCCGTTGGAAATCCCCGCCAGTGCCCTGCTCTGCACGGTCGAGCTGCCGATATCGAGAATGGACAAGGCGCGGAACAGTTCGCCAAAGCCATCGACGCTGCGCTCCAGCAGGCACTGCACCGCCTCCGGCGTACTGTCACGCCCGGTAAAGCCGGTACCGCCGGTGATCAGCACCACCTGCACGTCGTCATCGGCGATCCAGGTCGCCACCTGGGCGCGGATCTTGTACAGGTCGTCCTTGAGCAGCGCCCGCGCCACCAGGCGATGGCCAACTTCCACCGAGCGGCTGGCCAGCAGCTCGCCGGAGGTGTCGTTGTCGTAGGTACGGGTGTCGCTGACGGTCAGCACGGCGATGTTCAGCGGTACGAAAACCGCATCGGGTTGGACGCGCACGGTGAAGCTCCTTGAATGGCATTGTCGTCACGCTAGAGGCAAGCCTGACAGGCGTCCAATCGAAATGGCGAACCGGCCGATCAATGACATCTATCGCAGACGTGGGTTAAGGTCTGCACAACCAGACTCCAGGCACTTCCATGGACATCAAGCAGCTCAAGTTCCTCATCGCCCTCGACCAGACCCGCCACTTCGGCCAAGCCGCGGCGCTGTGCCATATCACCCAGCCGACCCTGTCCATGCGCCTGCGCAACCTGGAAGACGAACTGGACCTGGTGCTGGTCAAGCGCGGCCAGCGCTTCGAGGGCTTTACCGAGGCTGGCGAGCGCATCCTGGCCTGGGCCCGCACCCTGCTCGCCGCCCATGATGGCCTGCAAGCCGAGGCCGCCAGCTGCCGTGGCCAGGTGGTCGGCAGCTTGCGCCTGGGCACCGTGCCGCTGGCCAGCTTCAACCCCATGCACCTGCTGCTGCCGTTGCGCGAGAAATACCCCGAGCTGCAGTTTCAGCTCAGCTCGCACAGCACCGAGCAGATTATGGATGGCCTGAGCCGCAATCAGCTCGACCTGGGCATCTGCTACCTCGACCAGGTCAACGCCAATTTCTTCGAAGTGATCGAACTGGGCACCACCACCATGGGCCTGCTGTTCGACACCCAGCACTTCCAGTTCGACGCCGACAGCCTGCGCTGGGACGAACTCGGCGATATTCCCCTGGGCTTGCTGAGCAAGGGCATGCACTACCGCCAGTCACTGGACCTGAGCTTCCGTAGCCGCGGCCTGGAACCCAATGCCGTGCTGGAAAGCGACTCGACCTTCCAGCTGGTGCAGGCCATCAACACCGGCGTGTGCTGCGCGATCATGCCGCTGGGCTGCGGCCTGGAAGACCTCAGCGAGCACATGCGCATCATCCCCATCGCCGACGCCAGCATCCACAGCCCGGTCGGCCTGCTGCTGCGCCGCAGCGAACCGCGCTCGGCAATTGCCGAGCAGTGCTTCGACGAAGCCAGGCTGCTGTTTCAACCGGCCTGATCCGCCGTCGCCTGGCGGTACTGCCGGGGCGTGAAGCCGGTCAGCTGCTTGAACTGGCGGCTGAACGCGCTGTGGTCGGTGTAACCACAGCGCAGCGCCACCTCGGTGATCGGCAAATCAGAATGCAGCAGCCGATGAGCGTGCTCCAGGCGTGCCTTGTGGATCATCTGCCGCGGCGTGAGGTGGAACACCCGCTTGCAGTAACGCTCCAGCTGCGCCACAGAAATGCCGGCGATACGGGTCAGTTCATTCATGCTGACCGGCTGGTGAAAATGGCGGCGGATATGCTCGTCCACAGCAGCCAGGCGCTGGTAGGCGGGGTGGGTGTCGGCGGCTGACTGCAGGTCGACGGAGATGCCCACCAGGCCAATGATCTCACCCTCGGGGTTGTACAGCGGGCGCTTGTGGGTCAGGCACCAGCCCGGCTCACGGCTGCCGTACAGGTGCAGTTCGAGCTGGTCTTCCAGCACCAGGCCATCCTTGAGCACGCGGCGGTCCTGCTCGGTGTAGCCGGGGCCCAGTTGCGCCGGGAACACTTCGGCGCTGGTCTTGCCCAGCAGCGGTTGCAGGCGCTTGAGGCCACAGCGCTGGACCAGGGTGTTGTTGGCCAGCACATAGCGGGCGGCCGGGTCCTTGATGAAGATCGCGGCGTTGGGGATGGCGTCGAGGATCGGCAGCAGCAGCGAGACACCGGCCAGCAAGGCCTCCAGGGTGGCCGGGGGGTGCTGGTCGAGGGATTGGTACAAAGTTGCCAGGGGGGTATCGGTCATCTTCAGGTTCTCTACCGGCTTAGCCGGCCTCTTCGCGGGTAAACCCGCTCCCACAGAAATATCACAAGTCTCGAAAGCAGTGCTGTACCTGTAGGAGCGGGTTCACCCGCGAAGAGGCCAGCACTACCAGCACACCTCTACAGCCTTTACGCGGTATGGCTTCCAGCCTATCTACCTACCCAGCCCGAGCGCCAGGCATTTCTGCAACTGTGCCGATTTCGTCATTACCTCTGCAGAAAACCATCAAGAACGCCTCCCCGATTCGGGTCCACTCTATGCCCCACGCAAGCCGCCCAAAACGACAAGAGCGCGGCTGTAAAAAGCCGCATCACGTGACATCAGACCTGCCTATCCAAAACCTACAAAAAGGCGCCCCCATGTCAGGCAAATTCAAGAAACAGCTGTCATTGCTCGACCTCACCTTCATCGGCCTCGGCGCTATCTTCGGCTCCGGCTGGCTGTTCGCCGCCAGCCACGTCTCGGCCATCGCCGGCCCGGCCGGTATCCTCTCCTGGTTCCTCGGCGGGTTCGCCGTGCTGCTGCTGGGCATCGTCTACTGCGAACTGGGCGCCGCCCTGCCGCGCGCCGGTGGCGTGGTGCGCTACCCGGTGTACTCGCACGGCCCGTTGCTCGGATACCTGATGGGGTTCATCACCCTGATCGCCTTCTCCAGCCTGATCGCCATCGAAGTGGTCGCCTCGCGCCAGTACGCCGCAGCGTGGTTCCCGGGGCTGACCAAGGCCGGTTCCAGTGACCCGACCGTGCTCGGCTGGCTGGTGCAGTTCGCCTTGCTGGGGCTGTTCTTCTTCCTCAACTACCGCAGCGTGAAAACTTTCGCCAAGGCCAACAACCTGGTCAGCGTGTTCAAGTTCATCGTGCCGCTGCTGGTGATCGGCGTGCTGTTCAGCTTCTTCAAGCCGGAAAACTTCGAAGTCCAGGGCTTTGCCCCGTTCGGCCTGTCTGGCGTGGAAATGGCAGTGTCTGCCGGTGGCATCATCTTCGCCTACCTGGGCCTGACGCCGATCATTTCGGTGGCCAGCGAGGTGAAGAACCCGCAGCGCACCATCCCGATCGCGCTGATCCTCTCGGTGCTGCTCTCTACCGCGATCTACGCCCTGCTGCAGCTGGCTTTCCTCGGCAGCGTGCCGACCGAGATGATCACCAACGGCTGGGCCGCAGTGACCAAGGAACTGGCCCTGCCCTACCGTGACATCGCCCTGGCCCTGGGGGTCGGCTGGCTGGCCTACCTGGTGGTGGCCGACGCGGTGATCTCGCCCGGCGGCTGCGGCAACATCTACATGAACGCCACCCCGCGCGTGATCTATGGCTGGGCGCAGACTGGCACCTTCTTCAAGTACTTCACCCGCATCGATGCCGAGTCCGGCATCCCGCGCCCGGCACTGTGGCTGACCTTCGCCCTGTCGGTGTTCTGGACCCTGCCGTTCCCCTCCTGGGAAGCGCTGATCAACGTGGTTTCCGCCGCCCTGGTACTGAGCTACGCCGTGGCACCGGTCACCGTCGCCGCCCTGCGCCGCAATGCGCCGGACATGCCGCGCCCGTTCCGGGTCAAGGGCATGGGTGTGCTCGGCCCGCTGTCGTTCATCATCGCCGCACTGATCGTCTACTGGTCGGGCTGGAACACCGTGTCCTGGCTGCTGGCTTTGCAGATCGTGATGTTCGTGCTGTACCTGCTGTGCGGCCGCTTCGTTCCGACCCAGCACCTGTCGCTGGCCCAGCAAGTACGTTCGTCTGCCTGGCTGATCGGCTTCTACGCCGTGACCATCCTGTTGTCCTGGCTGGGCAGTTTCGGCGGCCTGGGCGTGCTCGGCCACCCATTCGACACCCTGGCCGTGGCCGTCTGCGCCCTGGGTATCTACTACTGGGGCGCCGCCACCGGCGTGCCAGCCCACCTGGTACGCCTGGAAGGCGAGGACGAAAGCGAAGCCGGTACTGAAACCTATACCGGCCGCCCCGCCGCCGTCGCCTCCTGACCCTTCAAGCAATGGACAAGCCCATGAAACAGATTCACGTCATCGACTCGCATACCGGCGGCGAACCGACCCGCCTGGTGATGAAAGGCTTCCCGCAGTTGCACGGGCGCAGCATGGCCGAGCAGCGCGACGAACTGCGCGAGCTGCACGATCAATGGCGCCGTGCCTGCCTGCTGGAGCCACGCGGCAACGATGTGCTGGTCGGCGCGCTGTATTGCCCGCCAGTCTCGGCCGACGCCACCTGCGGGGTGATCTTCTTCAACAACGCCGGTTACCTGAACATGTGCGGCCACGGCACCATCGGCCTGGTTGCCTCACTGCAGCACCTGGGCCTGATCGGGCCGGGCGTGCACAAGATCGACACGCCGGTCGGCCAGGTCAGCGCCACCCTGCATGAGGACGGCGCCATCACCGTCGGCAACGTGCCGTCCTACCGCTACCGCCAGCAGGTGGCGGTGGACGTGCCCGGCCACGGCGTGGTGCATGGCGACATCGCCTGGGGCGGCAACTGGTTCTTCCTGGTTGCCGAGCACGGCCAGCGCATCGAGCTGGACAACCGCGAAGCCCTTACCGAGTACACCTGGGCCATGCTCAAGGCCCTCGAAGCCCAGGGCATCACCGGCGAAAACGGTGCGCTAATCGACCATGTCGAGCTGTTCGCCGACGACGCCAATGCCGACAGCCGCAACTTCGTCATGTGCCCCGGCAAGGCCTACGACCGCTCGCCCTGCGGCACCGGCACCAGCGCCAAGCTGGCCTGCCTGGCCGCCGACGGCAAGCTCGAAGAAGGCCAGACCTGGGTGCAGGCCAGCATCACCGGCAGCCAGTTCCACGGCCGCTACGAGCGTGACGGCGAACGCATTCGCCCATTCATCACCGGCCGCGCCTACATGACCGCCGACAGCACCCTGCTGATCGACGAACAGGATCCGTTCGCCTGGGGCATCTGACCCCGGCTTTTCTACCCAACTGAATACCGCCAGGAGTGACAACAATGACCGACAACATCTTCACCGGCACCATGCCTGCCCTGATGACCCCCTGCACCACCGAACGCAAGCCGGACTTCGACGCCCTGGTGCGCAAGGGCCGCGAGCTGATCGAGGCCGGCATGAGCGCCGTGGTCTACTGCGGCTCGATGGGCGACTGGCCGTTGCTGACCGAAGCCGAACGCCAGGAAGGCGTGGCCCGCCTGGTGGCCGCCGGTATCCCGACCATTGTCGGCACCGGTGCGGTGAATACCCGTGAAGCCGTGGCCCACGCTGCCCACGCCGCCAAGGTCGGCGCCGCCGGCCTGATGGTCATCCCCCGCGTGCTCAGCCGCGGCGCCTCGCTGATCGCCCAGAAGCACCACTTCTCGGCGATTCTCGCCGCCGCGCCAAAGCTGCCGGCGGTGATCTACAACAGCCCCTACTACGGTTTCGCCACCCGCGCCGACCTGTTCTTCGAACTGCGCCGCGAGTTCCCTAACCTGATCGGCTTCAAGGAGTTCGGCGGCGGCGCCGACCTGCGCTACGCCGCCGAGCACATCACGTCTAAGGATGACGACGTGACCTTGATGGTCGGCGTCGACACCCAGGTGGTGCACGGCTTCGTCAACTGCGCCGCCACCGGTGCCATCACCGGCATCGGCAACGCCCTGCCGCGTGAAGTGCTGCAGCTGGTGAGCCTGAGCAAGCAGGCCGCCAAGGGCGACGCCAAGGCCCGCCGCCTGGCGCGTGAACTGGAATCGGCGCTGGCGGTGCTGTCGTCGTTCGATGAAGGCTGCGACCTGGTGCTGTACTACAAGCACCTGATGGTGCTCAACGGCGACACCGAATACAGCCTGCACTTCAACGAAACCGACGTGCTGACCGACGCCCAGCGCAACTATGCCGAGCAGCAGTACGCGCTGTTCCGCAAGTGGTACGCCAGCTGGTCGGCCGAGCAGAACCTGGCCTGATCCTTGGGGCTGCTTCGCAGCCCTTTCGCGACACAAGGCCGCTCCTACAGGGATCGCGCACTCCTGTAGGAGCGGCCTTGCGTCGCGAAAGAGGCGCAAAGCGCCCCCCGTTCCATCTGATTCCGAAGGAGGCTCCATGACCCTGACAGGCAACCTGCTGATCGGCCAGACCGCCGTTACCGGCAGCCGCGACGCGATCCGCGCCATCGACCCGGCCACCAACCAGGCCCTCGAACCCGCTTACGCCGGCGGCACCGGCGAACACGTGGCCCAGGCCTGCGCACTGGCCTGGGCGGCGTTCGACAGCTTCCGCGAAACCTCGCTGGAACAACGTGCCAGTTTCCTCGAAACCATCGCCAGCGAAATCGAAGCGCTGGGCGATGCCCTGATCGACCGCGCCGTGGCCGAAAGCGGCCTGCCCAAGGCACGCATCCAGGGCGAACGTGGCCGTACCTGCACGCAACTGCGCACCTTCGCCCGCGTGGTACGCAGCGGTGAATGGCTGGATGTACGGGTCGACAACGCCCTGCCCGAGCGCCAGCCGATGCCGCGCGCCGACCTGCGTCAATGCCAGGTGGCCCTGGGCCCGGTGGCGGTGTTCGGCGCCAGCAATTTCCCCCTGGCCTTCTCGGTAGCCGGCGGCGACACCGCCTCGGCGCTGGCCGCCGGCTGCCCGGTGGTGGTCAAGGCCCACGCCGCACACCCCGGCACCAGCGAACTGGTCGGCCAGGCCGTGGCCCGCGCCGTCAAACACTGCGGCCTGCCGGAAGGTGTGTTCTCGCTGCTGTACGGCGCCGGCCGTGAAGTCGGTATCGCCCTGGTCAGCGACCCGCGCATCAAGGCGGTCGGGTTCACCGGCTCGCGCAGCGGTGGCCTTGCCCTGTGCCAGGCGGCCCAGGCACGCCCGGAGCCAATTCCGGTCTACGCCGAGATGAGCTCGATCAACCCGGTGTTCCTCTTCGATGCAGCACTGCAGGCCCGTGGCGAAGCGTTGGCACAAGGCTTCGTCGCCTCGCTGACCCAGGGAGCCGGGCAGTTCTGCACCAACCCCGGGCTGGTGATCGCCCGCCAGGGGCCGGCGTTGCAACGCTTCATAGACGCCGCCAGCGAACACGTGCGCCAGGCCGCCGCGCAAACCATGCTGACGCCCGGCATTTTCAGCGCCTATGCAGCTGGCGTCGGCGCCCTGGCCGACAACCCCAACGCTGCAGTCGCCGCCAGCGGCCTGGCGCAGCAAGGGCCGAACCAGTGCCAGGCGCAACTGTTCGTGGCCCATGCCGAAGCGTTTCTCAGCGACCCTGCGTTGCAGGCCGAAGTGTTCGGCGCCGCTTCGCTGGTGGTGGCCTGCGCCAGCGACGAACAGGTCCGCCAGGTGGCCGAGCACCTTGAAGGCCAGCTGACCGCCACGCTGCAACTGGACGATGCCGACATCGCCAGTGCCCGCGCATTGCTGCCGACACTGGAACGCAAGGCCGGGCGCATCCTGGTCAACGGCTGGCCGACCGGTGTCGAGGTGTGCGACGCGATGGTCCACGGCGGGCCGTTCCCGGCCACCTCCGATACGCGCACCACTTCGGTCGGCACGGCGGCGATCCTGCGTTTCCTGCGCCCGGTGTGCTACCAGGACTTCCCCGATGCCCTGCTGCCGCAGGCGCTCAAGCACGGCAACCCGTTGCAGCTTCGGCGCTTGCTCGACGGTAAACGGGAAGGTTGAGCATGGTCGACACCCCCGAAACCGATATCGCCGTGGTCGGCGCCGGCATCGTCGGCGTTGCCTGTGCCCTGCAACTGGCCCGCCAGGGCCGTCGGGTGCTGCTGCTCGATCACCAGGCGCCCGGCCACGGTGCCTCCTACGGCAACGCTGGGCACCTGGCCACCGAGCAAGTGTTTCCGATTGCCGACCTGTCGATCCTCAAGCGCCTGCCGCGCATGCTGCTGGACCCGATGGGCCCGCTGCGTCTGGACTGGAAGTACCTGCCCAAGGCCATGCCGTGGTTCACCCGCCTGTTGCTCAACTTGCGCCCGGCGCCGTTCCAGCGCAGCGTGGCCGGCATCCGCGCGCTCAACGAAGGCAGCCTGGGGGCGTGGCAGCGCTTGCTGGGCTCGATCGGGCGCAGTGAGCTGTTCAAGGAAGATGGCTCGTTGCTGGTGTTCGAGCGGCCCGAGTCACGCCAGGCGCTGCAGGCCTTGCGCGCGCGCATGCAGGAGCAGAACGTGGCGGTGGACCTGTGGTCGGCCGGGACCGTTCGCGAGGCAGCACCACAGCTGAACCCTGCACTGCTGGGTGGCCTGTTCTTCCCGCGTACCGGGCACTTCATCGACCCGTACCGGGTGGTCTGTGCACTGTTCGAGGCCGCCAAGGCCAGCGGTGTGCGTTTCGTTCAGGCGCGGGTTGCGGGTGGGCAACTGCACGGCAACGGGGTCAGCCTGGCCAGCGACCAGGGGACGTTCAACGCGCGCCAGGTGCTGCTCAGTTGCGGCGCACATTCTGCGCAATTGACGGCAGCCCTGACCGGCAAGAGCGTACCGCTGGACACTGAGCGTGGTTACCACCTGATGCTGCCGCAGGAGCAACAGCGCTTGCCATTCGCGGTCACTTCGCTGGAGCGCAAGTTCATCATGACGCCCATGGCGGGTGGGCTGCGGCTGGCCGGCACGGTGGAGTTCGCCGGGCTCGATGCGCCGCCGAGCATGCAGCGGGCGTGGCAGCTGCACCGGTTGAGCAAGGGGTTGTTCCAGCAGGACCTGAGTGTTGAAGGGGCTACGCCGTGGATGGGCTTCAGGCCATCGTTGCCGGACTCGTTGCCGGTGATCGACCGGGTGTGCGATGGGCGGGTGTTGTTGGCGTTCGGGCATCAGCATCTGGGGTTGACCCAGGCGGCGGTGACGGCGGAATGGGTGGGGGGGATGGTTGAGCGGCCAGCCGGATCGGCAACTGCGGCTTATCGACTGGATCGGTTCTAGATTCGGGGGCCGCTGTGCGGCCCGTTCGCGACACAAGGCCGCTCCTACAAGGGATCGCGTTCTGCTGTAGGAGCGGCCTTGTGTCGCGAACGGGCTGCAAAGCAGCCCCCGGCATCACTCAGCGATAACGCTCGAGCCAGTGCGCATAAGGCGCCGGCAAAGTCCAGGAGGCCTTCTCCACACCCAGTTCCTTGGCCGCGAAGTACGCCCAGTGCGGGTCGGCCAGGTGCGCACGCCCGACCGACACCAGGTCCAGCTGATTGGCCTGCAAGGCCGCCTCAGCCAGCTGCGGGGTACCGAAGCCCCACGCCGAGGTCACCGGAATGCCGGCCTCGCGGCGTACCCGCTCGGCGATCGGCCCCATGAACGCCGGGCCCCATGGAATGCTGGTTTCAGCAATGGTGAAGCCGACGCTGACGCTCAGCAAGTCCAGGCCACCGGCCTTGAACATGCGCGCCAGCTCGATGGACTCCTCCAGGGTCTGCTCGTCACGACCGTCATACTCCAATACGCCAAAACGCGCGGTCAGCGGCAGGTGCTCCGGCCACACCTCGCGCACTGCAGCCAGGGTTTCCAGCAGGAAGCGGCTGCGGTTCTCGAAGCTGCCACCGTAGGCATCGGTGCGTTTGTTGGAGTGCTCGGAGAAGAAACTCTGCCCCAGGTAGCCATGGGCGAAGTGCAGTTCGATCCACTCGAAACCGGCATCACGCGCGCGACGGGCGGCGTCGACGAAATCCTGTTTGACCCGGGCGATGTCATCCAGGGTCATCTCGCGCGGAACCTTTGGCAAGTGCGCGCCAAAGGCAACGGCGGACGGCGCGATGGTGTCCCAACCACGGGCATCGTCGGCAGCGATATGGTCATCGCCTTCCCACGGGCGGTTGGCACTGGCCTTGCGCCCGGCGTGGGCAATCTGGATGCCCGGCACAGAGCCTGCAGCCTTGATCGCCCGTACCACCGGCACGAACGCCTGGGCATGTGCGTCGCTCCAGATCCCGGCGCAACCGGGGCTGATGCGCCCTTCCGGGGCTACTGCAGTGGCCTCGACCACCAGCAGGCCAGCGCCGCCACGGGCCAGGCCTGCGTAGTGCACCTGGTGCCAGTCGTTGATCAGGCCGTCCTCGGCCATGTACTGGCACATCGGCGGGATGGCGATGCGGTTGCGCAAAGTGACATCTTTGAGGGTGTAAGGTTGGAACAGGGCAGACATGGGCAAGCTCCGGGTCATCTGAATACGATAGTTCGATCATAATCGAACTATGGCAATTAATGAAACCCCCGTTATCATGTCGGTCATGCGAGCCTACCAACACCCCAACCCTGAAGACCTGATTCTCGAGCGTGTGCTCTATGCACTGAGCGACCCGGTGCGCCTGGGCATCGTCCGCCATCTGGCCGGCGTGGCCGAGGCCAGCTGCGGCGAACTCGATGGCGGGCGACCGAAGTCGAGCATGTCGCACCATTTTCGCGTGTTGCGTGATGCGGGGTTGGTGCACACCCGCAATGTCGGGACTACCCACATGAATTCGCTGCGCAGCGAGATGCTGGCCGAGCGGTTTCCCGGGTTGCTGGACTGCATCCTCCAGCAGAGCTGATTTCAGCCTGTACTGGCCTCTTCGCGGGTGAACCCGCTGCCACAGGTACGGCGCTGCCCTCTGGCCTTGCACTTTTCCTGTGGGAGCGGGTTCACCCGCGAAGGGGCCAGTACAGGCAACATCATTCCTTGCGCAGGGCAAAGCGGCACACCTGCCCGCCTCTCAACATGCATTCCTCATGGCTGACCTCGGCGCCGCCAAGCGTACCGATCAAGGCCAGATCCAGCTCGCACACCACCGGATGCGCCTTGGCCAAGTGATGGAACACGCAATTGTGCGCCACAATCTGCGGTTCACCTGACGAACGGAAAAACACCTCGGCCTCATACCCCGCCGCGTTCATGTGCTCGACGATCCGCCCTTCATCCACCACCTCAGATTCCAGGTCTGCCGCCAGCTTGCGCCCAAGCTCACGCATCAACGCCAGTAACGCCTCCGGCCCCATCAAACCCGCGACTTCACCAATCAGTAGATTGGCCAGCAGCGGATACTGCCGCGGGAACAGCTCGCGGCCATGCTCGGTCAGCTGGTGCAACTGCTCTGGCCGGCGCCCGGTAGGCCGGGTAGCGCCGCGCTTGACCAGGCCGTCGCGCTCCAGCGCGGCCAAGTGCTGGCGCACCGCCGTGCGGGTAACGGCCAGGGCCTGCGCCAGCTCGTCGATGCTCATGCCGACCGGCTGATGCAGCAACGCGTGGAGCAGGTCCTGTTGGGTACGGCCAAGGCCTTCGAGCATCAGAACTTGTCCGGGAACTGCTTGACCAGTGCCGCCGCCAGGGCGTCGGACAAGGTCAGGATATGCTCGCGCATCATCGCCCAGGTACGCGCCTCGCCCGCGTAGTCACCGGCGGCCAGCTGGTCGATCTGCGCCACATGGTGGCCACCGTGGGCACTGAGCAAGGTCAGCAGGGTCTGCTCTGGCAGGTTGGGGTTGGCTTTGGCCAGGAACGCGGCAATGGCTTTGGCATTGCTGCCCAGCTCGTCGACAGCAGCCTGTTGGCCCTTTTTGTCCTTGGCCACGGTGGCATCACTGTAGTGCTTGATCGCGCCCCAATGGCCGGCGAGCAGCTTGAGCAACTGATCGGCGGCGGTCTGGCCGTACAGCGGGGCGATGCTGTTGGCGATCCGGGTGGCATCGCTCACCACTTCATTGGCGGCAACTGCAGCCTGCTTGGCATTGCCGGCCTGGTTGGCGACGGCATAGTTGCGCACCCAGAAGATATGCTCGACCCACAGGTCGCGCAGGGCCATGCGCGTGGTCATCGCACCGGATTCAGCAGGTTTGGCGGCGGGGGTTGCAGAAGAGTAGGAGTAGCTTTGGCTCCATGCCGGCTGTGCGCACAGGGCGAGCAGCAGTAAGGCGGCAATCTTGATGTTCATGACGGCACCCTCCTGGAGGGGATCGACTGACAAGATTAATTTAAGCATCAAAATATGTTTTTATTGTCCCGGCCGCGAAATTCCGATCAATGGTTTGCCCGCTGAAAGCAAGAAGCCACGGATGTCCCGTGGCTTCTGCGCACCGCGATGCCAGGTCAGGCGCTGATGGCGTCAAAACTGCGTATGGGTGTGGGCACCGCGCAGAACAGCGGGAACTCTTCTTCGATGATCCACGGCTCTTTCATGACCAGGTACACATCGAGAAAATCGGAGAAGCCGGGCCAGATGAACAGTTCATTGGCCTCGGCAACAGCACGGGACAACACACCCACCCCGCCAAAGCTCTTGATCATGGAAACACTGACGATCTCGCTGCCGGAGTGGAACACGGTAGCGGCTTCCAGCATGCCGGGACGGCGCTCGGCGAAGCGGGAAAAGATCGAGGAGTAAGGGCACTCGGGCAATGGCTTGATCACCGCGCATGGCGCCGAACGGTCGTTGGACGATGACGAGGCGACCACTTCGATGCGCAACCCCTTGAGCGGCACCGAATGGTAGTTTTCAGGGACGCTGTCGCCCAGCACCACCACCATGTCCGCTTCGTCCTTGGCCAGCTTGGTCAGGTTGTCGGGCGACTCGGAGCAACTGAAGATCGGGCTGTAGCCTGACAGTTTGCTGACCACGCCGCCCATGATCTGCTGGTTGATTTCCATCGACAGCGTGCTGTTCAGGGCAACGCGCAAAGGCAGGCGCTGATTGCGGCTCTGGCGCAGTTGATTGATCTTCAGCTGCATGCGCTCCGACGAACGCACGATTTCCAGGACATGCGGCAAGATGCCCACACCTTCCTGGGTCAGCGATACCCCTTTGTTGGTCCGGTCGAACAATTTGAAGCCGCAATGATCTTCAAGTTTTTTCAACTGAGCGGCCAAGGCCTGGACCGTGACGTGAACCTGTTCGGCCGCATCGGTGATCGACCCCGTTCGGGCGACGTTCACGATGTTTTTGAGCACCTTGATGTCCATTCAATCTCCCTCCCCATTCCGCTGACGCAGACCGTCTACGAAAGCCACGAGGATAACGCACAACAGCCGGCACTGTCTGCCCGCTAACGGTGCACGCCGGCCGGGTAGCAAGCAACGGTTGAGGCACGTCAAAAAAAAGTGAAGTTTCTGCGCGCGATTCAACTGTTAGATTTTCGCCAGTTTTTTATAAGAAGAGATGGCCATGCTGACACTAAACAGAAACATCGATACTGCCCTGCGACAAAACAAGACGGTCAATGTCATGGGCAGTGATTATGCGTTGAACGGGGGCTTCAAAGAGTTCGTCGAGTTTTCCAAAAGTTGGGAAACGATGGGAATTGACCGTTATTACGGCCAGGCCGACAAAGGCACTCGCTACCGCCGCTACAGCGACTTCGACTTCAACCCGGTCACCGGCGAACTGAACCAACTCAATCACCGTGCCTATGAACAATCCGAGGCGCACAACGCCTATGTCGGTGGCATGGCACGTCACTTCGACGACATTTCCGCCGACGTATTCAACTCACCGATATTGCGTTCGCTGATTCGGCTGGACTTCGACGTGTACAAGGCCGTGCTGCCAAAAGAGCTGCACACGGTCAACTGGCAATGCCAGGTGCATCAGATCCGTATCGAGATCAAACCGGGGGCGCAGATCGAAATCACCCCCGAAGGTATTCACTGCGACGGTTATCCGTTCAGCGGCGTGCACTTCTGGGGCCGCCATAACGTCGAGGGTGCCACCAGCAACATCTACGACAAACAGTCGAATGTGATCGATTCCGGAACTTACCTGAATATCCTCGACACCACCTACTTCCTCGACCGTGAATTGCAGCATTATGTCACCCCGGCGATCAACCCGAGCCCCTCGGAAATGGGCTACCGGCAGATCATCGCTATTTCCTTCTCTCGACCGGGCAGCGAGCATGACATTATCGACTAACTACATCGGCACGGCGCCGAAGTTGTTCACGGCCGAACGCATCAATGGCCTGAGCATCAAGAAAGCCACTCCCTTCCATGCCCGCAAGATCGTCGACTTCTTCCGTCGCTTCGAGGAGACCTCGTTCTGCGACTGGCAGGACGAAGTGCTGCTCAAAGGCTTGCTCGGTTCGGAGCATACGTATTGCTACATGGCCGAAAACCACACCGGCTCCATCGTCGGCGCGGTTGCCGGGGGTTTGATGGGCACACGGGGCACCATCAACCACATGGCGGTGGCGCCGGACTATCGCCAGAGCAGGATCGGCACTTCACTGGCCAATTCGATCCTCAGCGATTTCCGCCAGCACGGCATTCGCCGGGTGTTTCTGTTCGTTGAAGAGGACAACCCCAACGCACTGAGCTTCTGGCGCAAGCAAGGCTTCCTGCAAACCCGTGGTGAAATCACCTGCGAGGTCGACCTGTGACCTCGTCGGTGCTGCTGACCACCTCGCGCAAGGAAAGCCTGGTCGACGCCTTGCCGATCGTAACCGGCTACTTCGTCGTCAGCTTCGTGTTTGGTGTGATGTGCATCAACGCCGGCCTGCCCCTGTGGCTGCCGGCCGCCATGTGCCTGTTCGTCTACGCCGGGGCGGCGCAGTTCGCCGCACTGGCGCTGATGACCACCAGTGCACCCCTGATCACCATTGCCTTGTCGACCTTGCTGATCAATTCGCGGCACATGCTGATGGCGATGTACATGTCCAAACGCAGCGCGCAACTGCCGATCAGCAAGTCGCAGAAGTTGCTGTACGCATTCGGCCTGACCGATGAGTCCTTTGCCTTCCACAGCCAACGCCTGGAGAACGGCAAGCCGACCTCGCCCGGCTATCTGCTGCAGTTCAATACCTATTGCCATGCCAGCTGGATTGCCGGTGCGGTGTTTGGCGCGGTGGCATCGGATGCGTTGAACCGGTTTTCCCAGTTCAAGCTGGACTATGCCCTGACGGCAATGATGATCTTTGTGTTGATATCGCTGTGCAGCACCTTCACCAAAGCCGTCATCGCCCTGGTGGTAATCGTTACCACCTGCCTGCTGAACATGTTTGCGCCTTCGCCCCTGAACGTATTCATCGCAACCGCCGTAGGCTGTGGAGCAGGGCTATGCCTGAAAAGAACTACCTGATCGCAGCGGTGATGCTGATGGCTGCCATCACTTACCTGACCCGCGCGACACCGTTTCTGCTGAAGATGGAGAAGTCCCCCAAGCTGTTCAATGACGTCATTGAATACCTGCCGGTGGCAATCATCGCCAGCATCACCGTGCCCGCCTTGCTGGTGGCCAAGGATGGCTCGCTGCTGGGCCTGAATGCCGACCTGCTGGCAGCGATTCCGGTGGTCATTGTCGCTTACTGGTCGAGGAGCTTGATCTACAGCGTGTGTGCCGGTGTCGCCGGGCACGTGGCGATCACGCTGCTGGCTTGAGGCCCGGATCTGAAAAGGAAACCGCTATGAGCCTTGCACGCCGGAAAGTCACCTTGACCAACCTGAGTGAATTTTCCCGCCTGATGCCCCAGGTTCCCCGTGACCGGGTGATCGACGAAATGGCCGACCTGTCGCTGGAATGCTCGCTGGCCTACGCCTTGAGCAAGACGTTTTTGCGCGATGGCTGGATTGCCGAGTATCGCCATCTGCATGCAGCTGCACACTTGAGCCCAGGCAACGACCTGCTGCTCTTCGCCACCTCGGGAAGCATGAAACTGGAAATGGCCGATGGCTCGGAACTGCACGTCATGCCCGGCGACCAGGTAGTGCTCCGGGCCGCCACCGAGGCCAAGGTATTTCCCGTCAGTGACGAGGGTGACGTGAGTTTCCTGGCGTTGGCGGTAGACCTGGACCTGACCGAGGTGCTGCAGGAGCTAGCCGTCGACAGTGCCATGACGAAACCGCAATAAAAAAGCCACGGGGGTTACCCGTGGCTTTTTTCACAACATTGCCTGATCACAGCGCCATGTCGTTCTCGGGCTTGCTTTCAACCGCTTTGCTCGGCGCAACGGTGGTACCGACGCTCTCGTCGATCACCGGTGGCTTCTCCAGCTGCAGCACTTCAGCGGTGTAGTTCCACTCTTTCTGCGTGGCCGCTGCCGAGTCGTTCAGCTTGGTACCGTAGCTCGGTACGATTTCCTTGATCTTGGCCTGCCACTCAGGGGTAGCGACCTTCTCCTTGAACACGGTTTCCAGCACGTTCAGCATGATCGGCGCAGCGGTCGAGGCACCTGGCGAGGCGCCCAGCAGGCCGGCGATGGTGCGGTCCTGGGAAGCCACCACTTCGGTGCCCAGCTTCAGCACGCCGCCCTTCTCTTCGTCACGCTTGATGATCTGCACACGCTGACCGGCCTGCCACAGTTTCCAGTCTTCCTTCTTGGCATTCGGGAAGTAGGTACGCAGCGCGTCGAAGCGGTCGTCATCCGACAGCATCAGTTGGCCGGCGAGGTACTCGACCAACGGGTACTGGTCGATACCGACCTTGGTCATCGGCCACACGTTATGGGTGGTGGTGCTGCTCAGCAGGTCCAGGTACGAACCGTTCTTCAGGAACTTGGTCGAGAAGGTGGCGAATGGGCCAAACAGGATCACGCGCTTGCCGTCCAGCACGCGGGTGTCCAGGTGCGGTACCGACATGGGTGGCGCACCGGTCGAGGCGATGCCGTAGGCCTTGGCCATGTGCTGCATGGCCACGGTCGGGTTCTCGGTCACCAGGAACGAGCCGCCCACCGGGAAGCCTGCGTATTCCTTGGCTTCAGGAATGCCCGACTTCTGCAGCAGCTTCAGTGCGCCGCCGCCGGCACCGATGAACAGGAACTTGGCGTCGGTGGCCGATTCGGTACCGTCCTTGAGGTTCTTGTACTCGACGTGCCAGGAGCCGTCTTCATTGCGGGTGATGTCCTGCACTTCGCTGGACAGCTTCAGGTCGAAGCCTTTCTGGGTCTGCAGGTGGCCAACGAACTGGCGGGTAATTTCGCCAAAGTTGACGTCGGTGCCGATTGGCGTCCAGGTGACCGCCAGCTTCTGGTTCGGGTCACGGCCTTCCATCATCAGCGGGACCCACTTGGCGATCTGCGCGTGGTCCTCGGAGTACTGCATCGGGCGGAACAGCGGGCTGGCCTGCAGCGCCTCGTAACGCTTCTTGAGGAACTTGATGTTGTCATCGCCCCAGACGAAGCTCATGTGCGGGGTGGTGTTGATGAACGAGTGCGGGTTCTTCAGCACGCCCTGGCGAACCTGCCACGACCAGAACTGGCGGGAGATCTGGAAGGCTTCGTTGATTTCGATGGCCTTGGAGATGTTGACGTTGCCGTCTTTGTCTTCCGGGGTGTAGTTCAGCTCGGCCAGCGCGGAGTGGCCGGTACCGGCGTTGTTCCAGCCGTTGGAGCTTTCTTCGGCGACGCCGTCCAGGCGCTCGACCATTTCCATCGACCAGCTTGGCTCCAGCTCGTGCAGCCACACGGCCAGGGTGGAGCTCATGATGCCGCCGCCGACCAGCAGCACATCGACTTTCTTGGTTTCTGCGGCGTGTGCTTGCATGAAGCTCGCAGCAACAGCCAGACCCAGCAAGGTCTTGCCAGCTTTCTTGAACATTGATCAATTCCAGTCAGTAGAACGGAGGTTGGGCCTGTGGCTGGCCCAGCGTATTCCTTGTTCTTCAGCGCAGGCTTGTTGTAGATGATTGTTCAGCAGCCAGAGAACCAGAAAACGCCTCAGGCTTTTGTCGAATTGACCGACAAGGCTGAATCGTTTCGCTGATTGTAACCGAAATGCCAGCACAAACAAATTGCACGGCAGTAGGCAAGGCGGCAGGTTGTCTCATGCTGGCCAAGCGCTTATCGAAGCCATTGCAGTATCGTTCAAGCGCCCCTAGTATTGCGAGCATTTCTCATTCGCACCCAATACGCGCTAGCGCCGGATGCCGCCGTGGTTTCGATTCCTGAGTTGAACAGCTCGATCCATACCCTGTACCAGAGCCATTCGCGCTGGCTGCTGGGCTTTCTCTATCGGCGCCTTGGCAACCGGCCCGATGCCGCCGACCTGGTGCAAGACACCTTCGTGCGCATTTTGCATCGTCCGCGCCAGTTCGAAGGCCAGTCGGCGGAACGTTCCTACCTGGCGACCATCGCCCGCGGCCTGTGCATCGACCATTGGCGCCGGCAGAAGCTGGAACACGCCTGGCTGGAGCATCTGGCCTTGCAGCCCCCTGCCCTGCAGCCGTCTCCCGAGCAGCGCGCGCTGATCGTCGAGACCCTGCATGAGGTCGACGCCATGCTGCAGCGCTTGCCGGGCAAGGTCCGCCACGCGTTCCTGCTGGCGCAGATCGACGGCCTGGCCTATCGCGATATTGCCGCGCACATCGGCGTCAGCGAACGCATGATCAAGAAGTACATGGCCCAGGCGCTGCTGCACTGCGCCATCCTCGAAGCCGAACTCGACGGCCTGCTGGTGGAATGACGCCATGACCCATGCGGCACACAAGCTCAGCCACGCCAGCCTGCAGCAAGCCGCGCACTGGTATGTGCAGTTGCAGGACGAAAATGCCGGCCCACAGGTGCAAGGGCAATGGCAGGCCTGGCTCGATCAGCACAGCGACCACCAGGCAGCCTGGCAATACGTGCAGAGGGTTGGCCAGCGTTTTGCGCCCCTGCAGCACGAAGGCAGCGGGGCTGGTCGAGTACTGCGGGAGCACGATGCGCGCCGCATCACCCGCCGCACTGGCCTCAAGTCGTTGCTGGTGCTGGGTGCCAGCTCGCTGCTGGGCTGGAGTACCTGGCGCGGGGCGCCGCTGCGAGGCTGGAGTGCCGACCTGGCCACCGGCGTCGGCGAAACCCGGGAAACCCGCCTGGCAGACGGCAGCCAGCTGTGGGTCGGCGCGCAGAGCGCGGTGGACCTGGACTTCAGCCTGCTGGCGCGGGTGCTGTACCTGCGCTTTGGCGAAATCCTGGTGGAAACCGCCCACGATGCTCGCCGCCCGTTCTACGTCGATACCACTCAAGGGCGCATGCAAGCCCTGGGTACCCGGTTTGCGGTCTGCCAGCAAGATGAGCTCACGCGCCTGGACGTGTACGCCGGCGCTGTCGAGGTCTGCACCGCAGGCAGTGGCGAGCGTCGTATCGTCCAGGCCGGCCAGCAGGTTGAGTTCAGCGCTCAGTCCATTGGCGGTACACGGCCGGCACAAAGTGCCGGCGAATCGTGGATCCATCAACGCCTGAATGCCGAGGACATGCCGCTGGCGCAATTGCTGCAAACGCTGGGGCGTTATCGCCATGGGCATCTGGGTTGGCACCCGGCGGTCGCGCAGTTGTCGGTGATGGGCGCCTTCCCGCTCGATGACAGTGACCGCACATTGGCGCTGCTGCAGGCGGCATTGCCGGTACGTGTGCAGCGGCTCACGCCCTGGTGGGTGAGTGTGGAGCCCGCCTGACTGGCCGGGCCTTGCCTAAAAGCGCAAGGTTGGCGCGATCCATGTGGGAGCAACTGTCTTCTTGTGGAAGCTGGCCTTGCCAGCGATGGGGCGCGTAGCGCCCCGAGCCCGACTCTGTCAGGCATCGCCAGCAAGGCTGGATCCTATGAGTGAACTACCTGTTCCTGCCAGGGCGCTCCAGTCTTGAGCATCGCGTTCAGCCGCACTATCAATACCCGCATGCACGCCACCACTGCTACCTTCGCGCATTTCCCCTGCGCTCGCAGCGCGTTGTAACGCTCGCTGAAGTCTTTGTTATGCCGGATCACCACCCAACAGGCCATATAGAGCGCCCGCCTGACTTGTGAGCGCCCACCCCAGATTGAACGCTTGCCCGACTGCTTGCCGCTGTCCTGGTTGAATGGCGCAACACCGACCAAGGCGGCAATTTCCTTCTTATCCACCTGGCCCAGCTCTGGCAGCAAGGCCATCAGCTTTCCGGCAGTAATCAGACCAATTCCTTTGACTTGCGTGAGCTGTTTGACACGATCATCAGGCAAAGCTGCTGCCTGCTGTGCGATCTCCTGTTCCAGCGCTCGAATTTCACCCTTCAGATAGGCAATGTGTTGTTCCAACCGCAAACAAACACTGATAGCCCGCGCCTGCTTCAGACGCCGCTTGTCATCGTCGCGCTGTTGGACGAAGCGATCCCGCTGCATAAGCAGTTCGCGCAGCAAAGCTCGCTCAGGTGTCATCACCTGGCAAGGCCGTGGGGGCATCACTTCAGCCAGGTGAGCCAAAACAGCGGCGTCAATGGGATCGGTCTTGGCGCGTTTACCCATCGACTTGGCAAAGTCCCGGGCACGACTGGGATTGATCCGGCAAACCGGAAAGTCGGCATCCTGCAGCGCTTTGAGGACATTGCACTCGTAACCACCGGTAGCTTCGAGCAAAACCATTGAAACTGCATACCCGCCAAGCTTTTCGACGAGCAGTTGAAATCCTTTCAAGTCATTGGAAACACTGAAGTTCACACCCTCAGGGCGGATGTGAACGGCAAGTGTGGCACTGGAAACATCGATGCCGACAGAGGAAGACATGGCCAAACCCTCTTAAACTCAAGGAGTGAGAGCGCTTTGGCTTGGCCCACGCTTGTGATTCGAGATTACGGCCCTCATCCAACTGTTCGGGCTCTCGCCAAAGTGGAACGGTGAATGGCAGCTTTTGCTCCCACACGTGCTCAAGGCACCTCGGGCTATCAGCTTGCCATTCACCGCTCTCACTTCAGATTCTATTCCCTCGCCAAGACACAAGCGGGCTCGCCCGCGAACACCGGCGCAGCCGGTGCCATGCACCGTGTTGGATTCTTCGCGGGCAAGCCCGCTCCCACAGAAATCGCTACACCGACGAAATTTTTTTTCCAACCCGGTTCCCTTTTCCTCGTTTCGTTCGGTTTACCCCGCATACGACACCTCACAACCCACCGTAACGATTCCAGGGACCAGCATGCCGAAGCCCCTCCACCCCGCTTATCGTCTGGCGCTAGCCGCGCCGCTTTCGTTCTGCGCCGTCGCGCCACTGATGCTGCCTGCCACCCTGGCGCATGCCGAACAGGCCGCCAATGCCCAGATGAACTTCGACATCGCCCCCGGCTCGCTCGCCGGTGCGCTCAACCAGTTCAGTAGCCAGGCCGGCATCTACCTGGCCGGCAGCAATGCATTGGCCGCCGGCAAGACCAGTCAGGGCCTGCAAGGCCGCTACAACGTCACCCAGGGCTTGGCCCGCCTGCTTCAGGGCAGTGGCTTGCAGGCCGTGCCACAGGGCACTGCCGGCTATGTGCTGCAACCGTCCGCCGACGGCAGCGCGCTGCAGCTCGATGCCACCACGGTCAATGCCGCCGCCCTGCTCGTCAGCAACGGCCAGAGCGACAGCGGTTACCGCGCCGTGGCCAGCGCCACCGCCAGCAAGACCAGCAGTGCACTGGCCGACATCCCGCGTTCGGTTTCGGTGGTGACTCGCCAGCGCATGGACGACCAGCAGTCGCAGACCCTGACCGAAGTGCTCGGCTACGTGCCTGGCATTTTCTCGCCACCTTTCGCTGGTGGTGACGGGCAAGCAGGCGACCTGTTCTTCATCCGCGGCTTCAACGCCACCGACTATGGCTATGGCCTGCTGCGCGACGGGCTGCGGGTGCAGGGCAACCGTTACGACACCAGCAGCGAACCCTACGGTCTGGAGCGAGTGGAAGTGTTCCGTGGCCCGACCTCGATCCTGTATGGCGAAAACGCCCCGGGTGGTGTAGTCAATCTGGTCAGCAAACGCCCCACCGCCGAAGCCCGAGGTGAAGTGCAACTCAGCTATGGCTCGTACAATCGCCGCCAACTCGGGGTCGACGTCTCTGGCCCGTTGACCGACCAAGGCAATATCCTCGGTCGCCTGGTGATGATGGGCCGCAAGTCCGATACTCAAATCGACCAACAGCCCGACGACCGAATGTACATTGCGCCGTCGCTGACCCTGAACTTCGACGAGTTCAACAGCCTGACCGTGCTGGCCACCTATCAGCGCGACCGCACGCTGATGGAACTGGGCTACCCCGCCGCCGGCACGTTGCTGCACAACCCCAACGGCAAGATCGACAAGGACCAGCTGTCCGGCAACCCGGACTGGGATAACTTCGAACGCGAAACCTGGAGCCTGGGTTACGAGTTCAGCCACCGCTTCAACGACACCTGGCAATTCCGCCAGAACTCGCGTTACCTGCAGTCGCGCATCGACCGCCAGGAAATGTGGCCCGGCAACCTCAACAATGGCGGCTTCGGCACCACCCTGAGCAACCAGGCCTACGACCGCTACAACAAGTCCATCGCCTACTCGCTGGACAACCAGCTTGAAGGCCACTTCATCGATGGTGCTTTCGAGCACACGGTGCTGGTGGGCGCGAGCCTGGACCGCACGTCCTTCAACCAGGACTGGGACGCCGGCAACGGCGGCACCATCAACGTGTTCAACCCGGTGTGGAACGGCAAGCCGAGCACGCCGCTGCATGTGCAGAACGCCCTGCTCGAGCAGACCATGTACGGCCTGTACAGCCAGCTGCAGACCAAGGTCGACCACTGGGTGCTGCTGCTCGGCGGGCGCCTGGACCGGGTCAACAGCCAGTTCCGCAACAAGGCCGGCACCCTCAATGCCGAAGCCGACATGGACAACTGGGACAGCGATTTCACCTGGCAGACCGGCGTGATGTACCAGTTCGACAACGGGCTGTCGCCGTACTTCAGCTACTCCACGGCCTTCGCCCCGACCCAGCAGACCGAAAGCAAGAGCGGCCCGCTGGACCCGACTACCAGCGAGCAGTACGAGGTGGGTATCAAGTACGAGCCCAAGGGCTGGAACACTGCGTTCACCGCATCGGTGTACGACCTGCGCAAGAAAGACGACGTGCTGTACGACGCTGCCGTGGGTGACTATCGCCAGATCGGCGCCAGCCGCGCCAAGGGCGTGGAACTGGAACTCAACAGCGACCTGAGCGAGAACCTCAACCTGACTGCCGCCTACACCTACACCGACTCACGCATTACCAAGGACGTGGCCGGGTCGCTGTATGAAGACCACCAGATGACCGGCGTGCCGCGCAACCAGGCCTCGGTCTGGAGCACCTATCGCTTTCGTGATGGTTTGCTCAAAGGGCTGCAGATCGGAGGCGGCGTGCGGCATTTCGACAGTACCTTCGCGTACACCCCGGCCAACCTGTACGGCAAGCTCGATACCGGTGATGTGACGTTGATAGACGCCAAGGTCGGGTATGAGATCGATGACAACTGGTCGGTCGAGGTCAATGCCCGCAACCTGTTCGACAAGGAATACGTGGCGGGTTGCAACAACGCCGGGCGTTGCTACTGGGGTGAGGAGCGCACGCTGCTAGGCACGGTTACGCTGCGCTGGTAGAAGCGACACCCTACCTGTGGGAGCGGCCTTGTGTCGCGAAAGGGGTGCAAAGCAGCCCCAGGATTTCAACGCTGATGCACCTCTCGCCGGGGCTGCTGCGCAGCCCTTTCGCGACACAAGGCCGCTCCCACAAGGTTGAGCACTCGCCGGGACGCCCATGCGCGTGATCACCGGCGCCATCCCGTCCCCTGCAACAGCGTGCACGCCAAGATGAAGTGGCTCGAAGCCAACAAAAGCCCCCGGCCATTTGCATGACCGGGGGCTTTGGATCAGGCCGCTAGCGGCGAGATCTGGGGTTCACCAGGCTTACTGCTGCTGAGGCAGCTTGTCGATCGGGCCGCAGCCACCGATGACCTTGGAGATGGAAACCGAAGGGTGGAACAGGTAGTCGTACGAGCAGTTTTTCTGCTGGTTGTAGACTTGGCCAGTGCAGCCCGACAGCAGGGCAACGCCGGATACGACAGCAACGGCGACAGTGGCCTTGAACAGCTTTTTCATACTAAGTCCTTTAAATGCTTCATCTTCGGCCATCTTTCTGATGGCGGCGGGATGATACAGAACCCAGGCATTGGATCCAAGTCGCAAAAGCTGCTGCAGGTACAGCGCATGTCTCGATGCCGACGCGGTCGGTGTGGGAGCTGGCTTGCCGGCGAAGGGCAGCACAGCAGCCCCAGAGGACCATGAGTCCATGCCTGACGGGCAACCGAAAGCGCGATAGTCTAGGCGCCTGCCTTCGCACTGCCCAACAAGCGTTTCCCATGCTCGGCGTCACCGACTACGGCGCGTTCGTCATTGCCTTCATCATCGTGCTGGCCATCCCGGGGCCTGGCAATTTCGCCCTGATTACCGCCACCGGCAAGGGCGGCATGGCGGCAACCTGCGGGTGATCCTGGGTGACCAGGTGCTGTTGTGGCTGGCCGTAGCCGGCGGCGCCCCTCGCGCCAGCCGCATGGACAACGGCCACTACCTGCGCCAGACCATGATGATCACCCTGCTCAACCCCAAGGCGATCATGTTCTACATGGCCTTCTTCCCGCTGTTCGTCGACCCGGTGAAGCACCAGGGGCTGGTGACCTTTGGCTTCCTTGCCGCCACCGTGGCAGTGGTGACCTTCCTGTACGGGTTGATTGCGGTGGTGCTGACGCATCTGCTGGCCGAGCGTATGCGGGCCAATCCACGGATCGCCAACATGTTCGAGCGGTTGGCGGGGGCGTGCCTGGTCGGGTTCGGCATCAAGCTGGCGGCGATGAGATAGGGGGAGGCCAAGGGATCGCCTTGGTTTTTGCGTGGGCAGTGAGATCGAGCGCCGCCCGCGCGGCGCATCGCGGATGAATCCGCTCCTACATCTGTTTCGAGCCAGTCTATCCTGCGCCAGATGAGCTGCCCGCCTTGCGCCAAGGGCGGACAAAGGTGACTTCACAGGAAAAACTGGCCCGAAACAGATGTAGGAGCGGATTCATCCGCGATGCGCCGCGCGGGCGGCGCTCGATCACACAGGCGCTAAAAACCTCTAGACAGGCGCTACACCGTCAGTTGGTTTCCAGCTCGTAGGCCTTGCTCACGAAAAGCGCCGCGAACAGGCTCTTGCCTTCCTTGAAGGTGTACGTTTCCTCGAACTTGCCATCCTCGACCAGCTTCTGCCCGATGGCACACTCCGAATCGCTGTGGTTCTTGCCCTTGGCACCAAAGTCACTGCTCCAGGTCGACAGCCCGACCTCGTCACAGAACGCCGCGAACTTCGCCTTCGGTGCGCCCTCCTGGAAGGCGCTGTACGCTTGCTTGAGCGGCTTGAAGCCGCTGTAGCTCACGCTGTAGTTCTCGACCTTGGCCTTGCGCGCAAAGCCGCTCACCGCTTCAGCCAGCACGGCCTGGCCAGTGAACGAGCTGTAGGCGCCGACGATCAGGCCGCTCAGGGCATTCTTGAGCTGAAGCTCGACATCGTCGAGCTCTGGCAGCGACTGGAAGTCGGCCTTGCGCACGATCTGGCCGACCTTCGAGCCGTCGTTGCGGTGCGTCACGACGAATTCCATCGAACCCTCACCATCGCCGGAGCGCTGAAGGGTGAAGTCCAGATCGACCGTGGTGCCGTATTCACCGGTGCTGCTGACCAGGAACGCGCCCGTCACCGGCTGGCGTACTGCCAGGTTGGCGCCCCAGGCGAAGTCCGACTGGGTGGCACGGCCATTGGCGGTCAGCTCGGCACGCGGCTGGATCTCGTCGTTGACGTCCGAAACCAGCACCAGCTCGGCACCTTTGCGCGACACGTAGGGGTTGGCCATCTGCATGCCGATCAGCTGGATGTGGATCTTGCCGTCCTTGCTGTCGCCCTCATGGGCCAGTTTCAGCGCATCGGCCTTCAGGTACACACCTGCGGTGTAGCGGCTGGCGGTGGCATTGAGCTGGTACTTGGCCCAGCCGGCCAGGCCCTCTTCCGGCGAACCGCCACGGGCCGATTCGAACAGGCCCTGCAGGCCACGCATGAATTGCTCGGCACCGTTGGTCTGCGCCGCCGCCATGCGGATCTCGGGGTCGGCCACGGTCAGGTTGCCGGAGAACGCCGAGTAGGAGATATCGCCTTCGGACAGCACGTCTTCCAGGAAGTAGCGTTCCTTGAAGTCCTCGTAATAGGCCATCGCGGCCTTCTTGCCCGAGCTTGAGAGCAGCGCGTAACCGCCGCCCAGCGCCAGCACTGCCGCCGCGACACCGCCAATCAGCAGCTGCTTCTTGTTCATCTGTTTAGTCATGGTGTTTGCCTCACTGGACCTGGGCGGAAGCGTTCTTCCAGTCGTTCACGTACCGTTGGGAGACCTCTGGGGTCCAGCTGAAGTCGATGCCTGCGCCGGGGAACTCCCTGGCCAACACGGCGCCGAAGGACACCTGATCGGCACACTTGTCCTGCTTGCAGGCCTGTGGCTCACCGATGCCGTAGGCACGGTAGGTCGGGATGGCCCGGCCATCTTCCAGCGGGTAGTACGGCGTGGCGTTGGCCACACGGGCGACATACCAGCCTTCGCCATATTCTTCCTCGGCGACCAGGCGGCCCTTGCTCGGGAAGTCGATGCTGTAGAAGTCACCTTGCTTGCCGGTTACATGCACCATCATCGGCGCGACACTGGCCGACGAGCCTGGGTCTTGCAGGGCCAGTGGCGAGCCGATGCGCACGGTGATACCGGCCATCTGCGCCAGGGCTTCGGTTTCGCGGCCCTTGAACTCGCCCATGCCGGCCTGCAGCTGCTCATAACGCGCCAGCACACGGGTGTGCACGCGGGCCAGTTCGGCCTGACGCTGGCGCTCTTCGCGCAGGCGCTCCTGTTCACGCTGAGCCGTCCAGTTGGTGCCTTCGCGCACATCGAAGTACAGGCCGTTGCGGTTGAGGCCAATGCGGTTGCGGACGATCTTCTGCGCGTTGTCATTCCAGCCATTGGCCGCGATCGCCTGCAGGTTTTTCGCGATAAGCAACGTGGCCACGTCGGTGGTGCTCGGCGAAGTGGCCTTGATCAACTCGAACACTTCGACCGCAGCATCTCGGTACTTGGCAGCATCCAGTGCGAACGACTCGTCGGGGGTTACCGCGACGTAGTAAGGGTCGTTGCTGAACGGGCGCAGTGCACCCCAGTTCGAACGTTGGAAGGTCAGATACACCTTCATCTGCCGAGCAGGGATCTCACCGACCAGGAAGGCTGCCTGGTCCGCTTCCGGGGACAGGTAGGCCACCGCTTTGTTCTTCACCGCGGCTTCGAGGTTCTTGTTGAAAATCAGCGTGCTCGGGTGAACGTAGACACGGTTCCAGTTATCGCCACGGTAGGTGGCGGGCACTTTCCAGGACAGTTTCTCGAAGCTGCCCTCACCGAAGCCGGATGCCGGGCACGGCATGGCCGGGGTGGCGCCGAATGCCAGGTTGTCACCGTCGTTGATGGTCGAGGTGCTGAGTACCCACTTGCAACCAGAAGCGTCGGTGATCTGCATCAACTTCGGGTTTTGCAGTACCAGAGAACGGCCGAAATCCGCGCTGGGGGCAGCAGCAATGGCCGAAGCGGGGGCAGGTGCCGGAGCAGCTGCTGGCGCTTCGGCTACAGGTGCCGGAGCAGCTGCTGGCGCTTCGGCTACAGGTGCCGGAGCAGCCGGTGCTTCTGCCTTGGCAGGCTCGGCAGCAGGGGCTGGCGCTGCGGCCACCGGTGCTGGAGCAGCCGGTACTTCTACCTTTGCAGGCTCGGCAGCAGGGGCTGGCGCTGCCGCCACTGGTGCTGGAGCGGCCGGTGCTTCTGCCTTGGCAGGCTCGGCAGCAGGAGCTGGCGCTGCGGCCACCGGTGCTGGAGCGGCCGGTGCTTCTGCCTTGGCAGGCTCGGCAGCAGGGGCCGGAGCAGTAACAGGTGCCGGCGCTGGCGCAGATGCTACCGCCGCTTGCGCTGGCGCGGCAGGTGCTGCGGCAGGCGCCGCGGCGAGCGTTACCAGGCCCAGGTTGGACGCCGTGCCCGAGCCGCTGGCGAAGAGCTTGCCAGTGCCGTCAACGGCCTTCCAGGAGACCTTCGCCGTCGCACAGTCCTTGGCGAACACGAACGGCAGCTTGGTCAGCAAGCCCGAGAGCAGCGCCTGGTCGTCCCAGGCCGGGCGGGTGATGGTCATTTCGACGTCAGGCTTGCACCAGTTGCTGGCGTCCCCTGGCACTTCGACCTTGATGTTGTCTTTCTTCGAAAAGGCCAGCTCGTGGGCGAACGCCTGCGGTACCAGACCACAAGCGCCGATCACAGCCAGCGTGAGCGCGTGCTTTTTCATGGAGTTCCTCAGATCAGTTCCCAGGTGCCGTTGGCTTGTTTGCAGAAGGTGTTCTGCTCCTGCTCGGTCTGCCCGCCTTGCGACTGCAGGCTGACGGTGACCGGGCGGCAGGCGGCCTCGGCGGCCACGGTCTGGGTTGGCAGCGACTGGATCGAATCGAGGTCGAAGCCTTGGGTTTCCTTGCTGGCAGCAACATCCAGGTCGTCCAGGTTGACGGCCGGGGTCACGCGCTTGGCGACGGCCTGGGCCTTCGGTTCGACGTAGTTCTTGTGCACATAGCCGACGGTCACGCCCTTGCGCCCGACCAGGACCCAGTCGCCGGTGGAGCCGACGGCAGTGAACTCGGTGTGGTTCTTCAGGCTGCCAACTTTCTCGCCGCTCGGGTTGGGCGCGGCACGCACGTTGAGGTTGTCGCTGATGGTGACGTAAGGCTCGTTGATCAACTTCATCGACGGCACCGCCTGGATCTTCGGCGCGCGCTTGACCTGGACCTGTTGGGTCTTGGTGTATTCCTTGCCCGGGGTGATCTGCGCGGTGGCGCCAGAGTGGTCGGACTTCCAGGTCACCGGCTGGGCACTGGCAGTGGCCGGCTGGCTCAGTACTTCCTGAGTGCGCAGCGCCAGCGCTTGCTGGTCCTTCTCATCGAGGTGGTGGCCGATGCGGTTGCCGACATAGGCGCCAATACCACCGGCAATCAGGGCGGCGGCGATCTTGCCGTTGCCACTGCCCATGGTCGAGCCGATGGCCACACCGGCCAGGCCACCGATCACGGTGCCCGCTTGCTCTTTGCTGATCCCGAGCTGTGCGCAGGCCGTGGTAGAGGCGATGGCGACCGCCAAGAGGGAAGCGACGAATTTCTTACGCAAGTGGAGCACTCCATTTCCGGTGAGTGAACAGGCGCACGCGCGCGACGGCCAACGACAGGCCGGGCGTGATGAGGCTGTATGGTATTTGCAAGGGGACGGCTGCACTGGCGCGCGGCAACGGCTGGGCGTTGGACGACGATTTGCCCGGCAAGCAGCGGGCATTGAGGGAAACCAGTGCGGCGAAAAGCATCCAACCAATCCATGTCAGAACAGGGTGACCGACCAGGACGCGTAGTCATTACACGGGGGAGCCTGGGCGCTAGTAGCGATTTGCTGGCGCATTCTAGCGCAATGCGAGACAAAATGTTGCAGGGATAAGGCTCTAATCCGGGGCCGGAATACACCTCGGCTCACATTTTCGATTCAGATTTTTCCCATGCCTTGTAGGCCGTTTCTGAATCATGGTGACGGTCCTACCAAACTATTGTGAGTGCTTGGGAGTAGGCCTAGTCTCGGCCCGTCGTTGCAAAATCAGCGACCGGCTTTGACAAGTGAACTTACTCCCGCGTGCATCTACAGCCTATGGCGGCCGTACATGGGGCACCTTCGTGTGCGCCGGCTAGCGCGACCAGAAAAACAACAGACATCGACAATCGACAAGGAGTAGCCAGTAGGCTACTTTTACAAATGACGAACCACATTGACACAACCCCTCAATTTGACGACTGGCTTGATGGACTCAAAGACCCTCTTGGGAGAGGTGCGATCAACGGTCGGATCCTGCGCGCAGCTGGAGGGAATTTTGGCGATACTGAACCCGTTGGCGAAGGTCTCAGCGAAATGCGTGTGTTCGTAGGCCCTGGCTACCGCATTTATTTTGTGCGCGCTGGCACAAACCGCTATGTGATCCTCTACGGCAGTGGCAAGAGCGACCAAGCTAGAGGTATCAGGCGGGCGAAAGAAATTCTGAATACGCTTCGAGGTAAGCAATCATGAGTGAAAAATTCAATCCCGAAAACATGCCCATTCTGGATCTGGATTTAAGTAATACCAAACACTTCGAGGCTTCCCGTTTCCTCGATAGCCCAGAAACCATCGCAGCGTTCCTGGCAGAAGCGATGAAGGCCAATGATGCGCAGATCCTCATGCAAGCGTTGGGAGAGGTTGCGAAAGCCAGAGGCGTAAACCAGTTCGCCCACGATGCAGGCGTGAACCGCGAGTCACTCTACAAAACGCTCAAAGGAGGCGACAAGACACGCTTCGCCACTATCCAGAAGCTGATGCTCGCCTTGGGTGTGGAATTGACCGTAAAGCCGCTAGAGAAAATGCCTGCCACCTGAAAAATGCACCCGAATATCTGGATCGGCTGCAACAGCTCAGTGCTCGCCCCCTCCCGGCGTTGAAACAGAAAGCCCCAATTTGGCATCACACCATGCCCCCATTTCTGGCGTCGCGCCCCCACTCCTGGGTTATCCATTTTTGTAGCCAATGAAAATTAAATAATATTTTTACAATTGGTAACAGTTTCTCTTGGGGCACCGCGAAAATTCAGCTATGGCACAACACGTGCTTTGATCGTTATGGCTCAAGGAACGACCTCTAGCGTGCATGTCCGGAACCGGCCAGAACATCGCCGCTCGAGAGCGTCGGAAGTCCCGTACTCCGGTATTTCAGGTCGAGCTGTTTATTCGATATCCGTATCGCTCCGTAGTTGTTGCACAAGCCGTGCAACACGAGCCCTAACGTCGGTAGGTCGAATGCTTGCAAAGAGGCTGGCAGCATTTCGGAGACCATTATGAGCACATCTGCAGGAGTCAGAACTTCAGCCGCAGCTCCCACCCAAACGCGGCTCAGCATGCTTTTCGCTCGCCCGGCCCTGCTTGCCGGTGCTGTCGTCGCCGCACTGGCACTGAGTATTACCGGGCCTGGCGATGCCTGGGCCAAGGGCGGGACCGACAAGCCGGTCAAGGGCACTCCGTCCCCCTTCACAACGCCAACACTACCTGACCCGGTCTTTGTCGACCCCTTGGCCATTCACGGCTTCGACATCACCGGTTTCATTCAGGACATGACCGTCGACAGCAGCAACAGCAACTGCCCCAATACAAGTAACCCAAACCGTTTGGGCGGTACGGTAGTGGTCAACGGTACAACCATCAACGTGCCCTGTAACTCGATCATCCAGATGCCCGCCAATACCCTCACCTGGGCTGAGTTCGTCCACGGCGGGCCACTGGGCCTCAAACAACTACCCGCCACTTACCCTTCATTTGAAGTGCATGTTGTTGGCAACACGGTCGCCGGAAAACAAATAGCCGGGTTGATCTTCATCTCCCAACAATCGGCTCATGTTGGCAGTGGCTACATCAGCAAGATTGACCAGACCACTGGCAACATAGAAGTGACCAGTACCAACTCACCACAACCGACCATCCTGCAGATCAACGACCCCAACGGGCGTTTCGGGCGAGCCCAGAGCCCTGACCCGCGCTTCTCGGTGGATGACGCCAACCCGACCATTCACTCGGCGACGGGTTACCCGATGTGTGTGCCGCGTACTGGTGATGACCCTCTTTGCCCGCAGAAAAACCGGCCTAAGGTAGTCACCCCGACCACCACCAACAACTGCCGCAACTTTGCCCAGGCCGGCGTGGCGCTGCCTGCTGCGGGTGAATTGACACCACCAAAGGCAGGCCAGCTGTATTGCAGCCAGTTCGTCATGAAGCGCTTCAGTGACCCGACCCGGACTGCAACCGACCCGGACCCGACGCAACAGGTGCCGTTCGAAGTCGGCGACTTCATCACTTACTCCGGCACGCTGTTCAAATCCACCACTGCCGGCGTTCCGGACTTCATTTCAGCCCATACCATCGAGGCCAACCTCGGCATCTACACCCAGCCGGGCAGTCAGCCCAGCTATCTGGCCATTGGCGAGTTCGGCGTCGGCACTGCAGACCCGGCCTTGGTCGCGGTAAACGGCGCGGCCCAGGAAACCCAGGACCGTATCTTCCTTGAAGCCGAAACTACCGACGTGAAGACCCCGGTGGACATCTATCTGATCGATGTCGACCCTGCCACCGGCGTACAACGCAACCGCTGGATCACACCGTTCGAAATGACCGGTGAGTGTGACCCCGCTGGCGTGTTGGCAGCTACTTGCGCCGGCGCTTCAGGCGGGATCACCACGCAAAACGTGGGTGCCCAGCCACAACGCGCTCGCTTGCGTGCGTCGAAGTCACCGACCGGCCTGCTCAGCCAGCCAAGCCGTACCTTGCGGGTAATGGCTCGCTCACTCTGCGTGCCCGCCAACACCCTTGCGCAAACCGGGGTCGACAACTGCCTGCAGAACGCCAGCCGCCTGACCGTGGCCAACGGGCTGGTTGCCGGGCAGTACGTGGCACCGGTGTTCGAGTTCATCTTCCCGGAGAACGTCAAGCCAGGGGACGAGATAGTGCCCAATGACTTCTGGCACCTGCCGTTCCTGCGCAATGGCGAAGGCAGCACCACCCTCAGCGGTGTCGGCGCACTGGAACCAACGCCCTGGTGAGTTGAAGCGAGGTCTATGACCCATAAACGAAAAAGCCCCGCAGACGTTAATCTGCGGGGCTTCATCTTGTATGGCGGAGAGATAGGGATTTGAACCCTAGGTACTGTTGCCAGTACAACGGATTTCGAATCCGTCCCGTTCGACCACTCCGGCATCTCTCCAATGCCGCGCATCATACCAGCGATATTTTAAAAGGCAAACCTTTTTTCAAAAAAAATCACGTGGTATCAGGCGCTTGCGTGAGCGCGCGCCTTACAGCGGCACGCCCAGGCGCTTGGCAACTTCTTCGTAGGCTTCGATCACGTCGCCCAGACCCTGGCGGAAGCGGTCCTTGTCCATCTTCTTGCGGGTCTCTTTGTCCCACAGGCGGCAGCCGTCCGGGCTGAACTCGTCACCCAGAACGATCTGACCGTGGAATACACCGAACTCCAGCTTGAAGTCGACCAGCAGCAGGCCGGCGTCGTCGAACAGCTTGCTCAGCACTTCGTTGACTTTCAGCGACAGCTTCTTCATTTCGACCAGCTGCTCGGCGGTACCCCAGCCGAACGCGACAACGTGGGATTCGTTGATGAACGGGTCACCCTTCTCGTCGTTCTTCAGGAACAGTTCGAAGGTGGACGGCTCCAGCTTGATGCCCTCCTCCACGCCCAGGCGCTTGACCAGGCTGCCGGCGGCGTAGTTGCGCACCACGCACTCGACCGGAATCATGTCCAGCTTCTTCACCAGGCACTCGTTGTCGCCCAGCAGCTTGTCGAACTGAGTCGGCACGCCGGCTTCTTCGAGCTTCTGCATGATGAAGGCGTTGAACTTGTTGTTCACCATGCCTTTGCGGTCGAGCTGTTCGATACGCTTGCCGTCGAACGCCGAAGTGTCGTTACGGAACAGCAGGATCAAGCGGTCGGCGTCGTCGGTCTTGTAAACCGATTTGGCCTTGCCGCGGTAGAGTTCGTCGCGTTTTTCCATGATTGGGCTCCGCTTGCTGAGGTGTTGGGCTAGGCGATTTCGCGCCAGTCGAGCCCGTGTTCCTGATTCGCCACCTGGAGCCAGTCCGGGTCGCACCCGAGGGTGTCGACGAAGCACTGGCGGGCCAAGTGTGGCAGGTTGTTCTTGCTGCTGAGGTGGGCCAGCACCAGGTGCTGCAGGTTGTTCCAGCCCAACTCTTGCACCAGGCGCGCGGCCTGGTGGTTGTTCAAATGCCCTTGCATGCCACCGACCCGCTGCTTCAGGAAGGCCGGGTAGTGACCGCGCGCGAGCAGGTCGCGGCAGTGGTTGGCTTCGATCAGCAGTGCGTCCAGGCCTTGATAGCGTTCAAGCAGCAGCGCATCGTACGAGCCCAGGTCGGTGAGCATGCCGAAACGTCGGCGACCGTCGCTGAACACATACTGCAACGGCTCGTAGGCGTCGTGTTCGACCCGTGCCGCACTCACTTCCAGGGCGCCGATCTGCAGGCGCTCGCCACAAGCGAGAAAACCGGTCACCTCCACCGGCTTGCGCATGCCGCGCAATGTGCCTTGGCTGAGGTAGACCGGTACATTGTAGCGCCGCGACAGCAACCCCACCCCATGCACGTGGTCGGCATGTTCGTGGGTCACCAGCACGGCGCTCAGCTGTGCCGCCGACACCCCGAGCAGCGCCAGGCGCCGCTCGGTTTCGCGCAGGGAAAAGCCGCAATCGACCAGGATGAACGTGTCACCACTGGCGATCAGCGTGCCATTTCCCTGGCTGCCGCTTCCGAGTACCGCGAAGCGCACTTAGCCCAGGTGGTCCTGAATGGCGCTCAGCACGCGGCGGGCGACATCGGCCGGGGCCACGGTGTTGATGTTCTTCTCGACGGTAACCTGCACGCTCTCGCCAACCTTGCTCAGGCGTACCTGATAACGCTCGGCACGGGCTTCACGTTCTTCCTTGGTCGGTGCGCTGCCGAACATGCGGCTGAAGAAGCCAGGCTCGTTCTGCTTGTCTTCAGGCTTTTCCGACAGGTTGATGTAGTACAGGCCCAGGCTGCGGTTGATGTCCTCGACACGCCACTCACCGCCCTGCTCCAGGGCACGGCCCACGCCGGACCATGCACGGTCCAGGTCCGAGCCGAGGAACAGCACGGGGTTGCCGCTGCCGTCTTCGCTCAGGCTGACCCGGCTAGGGGCGTCGAAGTCACGTGCAGCCAGCAGCGAAACCGAACCGCCCTTCTCGGCGCTACGGCTCATGCTGGCCAGCATTTCGTCGACCAGCAGCGCGTCAGCGCCGGTGTTGGCCGAAGTGGACGGGAACGCGGTGTCGGCGGTGCTGCCGGCCGGGCGCTCGACGCTGACGATGTACACCTCGGAGGTGTTGCGTTGTACGCCGGGCTCGATGCGCACACGCACACGCACTTCACTGTCGCCACTGCTGGCAGTGCTCGACAGACGCTGACCGAGCGATGCCGACAGCTCGTCGAAACGCTGCCAGGTGGTGTTGAATTCACCCGTCTGCGGGCGCTCTTCAGCAATGCGGAAGCCATTGTCCTCGAAGAACTGGTGAGCCACCGGCCACACTTCGGCCGGTGAGTGCTGGGCCAGTACCCAGCGGCTGCTGCCGCTGCGCTGCAGGGTGTAGTCGCTGGCTTCGGCGCCGGCGGTCAACGGTTGCGGGCGCGGCACTTCGAACTCGCCAGTGGCACGATCGTCAGCGACATTGCGCGGGATCGGCAGCAACGGGTCAAGGCGCTTGACGTTGCCGGCGTCCGGCGGCAGCTGCATCGGCGCAGTCGGGTGCGCCTGCAGGTAATCGCTTCCGCGGTCGCGGAAATAGCCATCCTCGCCCCACAGCCAGCCACACCCACTGGTGCTGGAAATGATAAGGGCGAGCGCGGAAAGACCAGCCAGTCGCTTCATGCGGTGTACTTCCTCTTAAACCAGTACGCCGGACTGGCGCAAGGCAGTACGGACTTTTTCGTGGCAACCTTCGCTCAGCCAGGTCAGTGGCAGGCGAATGCCTTTGTGCATCAGGCCCATTTCCACCAGCGCCCACTTCACAGGGATCGGGTTGGCTTCGCAGAACAGGTCTTTGTGCAGCGGCATGAGTTTTTCGTTGATTGCGCGGGCCTTCTCGGCATTGCCCTCAAGGGCGGCCTCGCACAGGTCGGCCATTTCGCGCGGGGCGACGTTGGCGGTGACCGAGATGTTGCCCTTGCCGCCCATCAGGATCAGCTCGACGGCGGTCGGGTCGTCGCCGGACATGACGATGAAGTCCTTGTCGACGCCGTCAAGGATGGCCTTGGCGCGGGCCAGGTCGCCGGTGGCTTCCTTGATGCCGATGATGTTCTTGACCTTCGACAGGCGGATCACGGTCTCGGCCTGCATGTCGCAGGAGGTGCGGCCAGGCACGTTGTAGAGGATCTGCGGGATGTCGACGGCTTCGGCGATGTGCTTGAAGTGCTGGTACAGGCCTTCCTGGGTCGGCTTGTTGTAGTACGGCACGACCAGCAGGCAAGCGTCGGCGCCGGCATTCTTGGCGTTCTGGGTCAGGTGCACGGCTTCGGTGGTGGAGTTCGCACCGGTGCCGGCGATCACCGGGATCGGCTTGTTGCTGCGCTTGACGCGCTCGACCACGTGCTTGATGACCAGGATGTGTTCTTCGACATCCAGCGTGGCCGACTCACCGGTGGTGCCGACTGCGACGATCGCGTGGGTGCCGTTTTCCAGGTGGAAGTCTACAAGTTTGTCGAGGCTGACCCAGTCCAGACGCCCTTGTGCATCCATGGGTGTGACCAACGCCACCATACTGCCCGCAATCATGTAACTGCTCCTGCCGGAAAAAGAGAGCGGTAATGGTACTGGGGGCATCGACCTTGCACAAGCGAAGCAGGCGGGCGGAGCATTCCCCTCGGCGCCTTATTTCGCTACCCTTGACCCTTTGATCGGTGCAGCGCGGCCCGCCGGGCCGTCGACCCTGCTCCCCGGCCAGCGTCCACGTCCGCGCATGCGAGCCCCGGGCCCTGCCGACAGGAGGCTTTCGCCCGTCCTGCACCGACCGCTCATCGCTTTAGGAATGCTGCATGTCCACCCCCACCGTCCGCGAACAATTCCTTGTCATCAGCGCCCTGGGCCCCAATCCCATGGAGCTGGCCAACGTCCTCAGCCGTGCCGCCTTCGAAAACCGCTGCGCGGTGGTCACCTCGCGCCTGAGCCGCCACGGCGAGACCAGCGCCCTGGTGCTGCAGGTAGGCGGCAGCTGGGACGCCCTGGCACGCCTCGAAGCCATGCTGCCGGGCCTGGGCAAGAAACACGGCCTGACCCTCGACGTGGTGCGCAGCGCCGACCAGGAAGTGCGCCCGCAAGCCCTGCCCTACGTGGCCTACGTCAGCGCCGCCTACCGCCCGGACATCATCAACGAGCTGTGCCAGTTCTTCCTCGACCACCGCGTCGAGCTCGAAGCCATGACCTGCGATACCTATCTGGCACCGCAGACCGGCAGCAGCATGCTCAATGCCCAGTTCACCGTGATCCTGCCGGCCGGCACCCAGATCAGCTGGCTGCGCGACCAGTTCCTGGACTTCGCCGATGCCCTGAACCTCGATGCCCTGATCGAGCCGTGGCGTCCACAAAACCCCATGTAAGGAAACCGACCATGGCTGTAGCACTCGACCAACCCGTCGCCGACTTCCAGGCCCAGGCCACCAGCGGCCAGACCGTCAGCCTGGCCGAGCTCAAGGGCCAGCAAGTGGTGGTGTACTTCTATCCGAAGGACAGCACCCCGGGCTGCACCACCGAAGGCCAGGGCTTCCGCGACCAGCATGACGCCTTTGCCGCCGCCAACACCTTGGTGTTCGGTGTGTCGCGCGATGGCATCAAGTCGCACGAGAACTTCAAGGCCAAGCAAGGTTTTCCGTTCGAGCTGATCAGCGACAAGGACGAGGCCCTCTGCCAGCTGTTCGACGTGATCAAGCTGAAGAAGCTGTACGGCAAGGAATACATGGGCGTTGACCGCAGCACCTTCCTGATCGACAAGGACGGTGTGCTGCGCCAGGAATGGCGTGGTGTGAAGGTACCGGGGCATGTGGATGCCGTGCTCGCGGCTGCCCAGGCCCTGAACAAGGCTTGAGATTGATTGGGGCTGCGTTGCAGCCCTTTCGCGACACAAGGCCGCTCCTACAAGCGATCACGCTCCCTTGTAGGAGCGGCCTTGTGTCGCGAAAGGGCCGCAAAGCGGCCCCAATTACATTCATAGCATCGGTGAAACGCTAGGCTCCTGCCGCGGCCAGGCATCCAGCACAGCCTTGATCAAGGTCGCCAGCGGGATCGCAAAGAAGATCCCCCAGAACCCCCACAGCCCGCCAAACAGCAACACCGCACAGATGATCGCCACCGGGTGCAGGCTCACCGCCTCAGAGAACAGCAGCGGCACCAGCACGTTGCCATCCAGCGCCTGGATGATCGCGTACACCGTCATCAGGAAGATGAACTGGTCGCCCCAACCCCACTGGAACAGCGCGATCAGCGTCACCGGCACGGTCACCACCACAGCGCCCACGTAGGGCACCACCACCGACAACCCCACCAGCAACGCCAGCAGCGCGGCGTAATTGAGGCCCAGGCTGATGAAGGCGATGTAGGTGGCTATCCCACAGATCAGGATCTCGATGCCCTTGCCGCGAATGTAGTTGGCGATCTGGCGGTTCATCTCGCTGCCCACCCGGCTCAGCAAGGTACGCTGGCGCGGCAGGTAGCCACTGACCCAGCGCCCGATCAGCTCGCGGTCCTTGAGGAAAAAGAACACCAGGATCGGCACCAGCACCAGGTAGATCATCGCATTGACCAGCAGTGGCAGGCTCGACAGCGAGAAGGTCAGCGCCCATTGGCCGAACTTGCCGATTTCGCCCCGCACCGACTCGATCGCATGCAGCACCTGCTCGTCCGACACCAGGTGCGGATACCGCTCGGGCAGCAGCAGCAACAGCGACTGCCATTTGCCAAGCATCCCCGGCAGTTCGTTGAACAACGTGATCAGCTGATGCCAGAGCAGCGGCACCAGCACCAGCATGAACACCGCCAGCGCCCCCATGAACAGGGCAAACACCAGCATCACCGCCAGCCGGGTCGGCACCCGCACGCGCTCCAGGGCGTTGACCAGGCCCTGCATAAGGAACGCCAGGACCATGCCCGCCAGCACCGGCGCGAGCATGCCGCCGAGGGTGAGCACTGCGGTGAAGGCCAGGAACAGCAGGACCGCCAGCACCACTGCTTCCTCATCGGAGAAGTAGCGCTCTATCCAGTCGCGAAGCACTTTGAACATTGACGATCCTTGGGGTGGGTCAGGCCTTGCGTAGCCAGTAGGTATAAGTACCGGCCTCGGCCGTTTCATGCAGCAGGGTATGACCGGCAAGCTGGGCGAAAGTGCGGAAGTCGCGCTGCGAACCGGCATCGGTGGCGATAACCTTGAGTACCGCCCCGCTGGCCAGGCGATTGAGCTCCATCTTCGCCTTCAGCAGCGGCAGTGGGCAATTCAGCCCGCTGGCATCGAGTTCGGCGTCGCAGGTCAGGGTGTCACTCATCGGGCGCGTCTCCAGGGCGGGGCGGACAGTCTTGGGCAAAGCCCGGTAGCATACCGCCTCTGGTCGGCTCCGCGCGACCCGGCTACAGTAAGGCTTTTCGACCGACGCGAGCTTCTGCATGAATCTACTGCGCCCCACCCTGCTGGCGCTGGCCTGCCTGATGGCCCTCCCTGGCCATGCCGACGACCTGCCGTCACTGGGCGACGCCAGCTCCGCGATCGTCTCGCCGAAACAGGAGCACGACCTCGGTCGCGCCTGGCTGAGCCTGCTGCGCGGGCAGGTCAACCAGCTGAACGACCCGCAGCTCAAGGACTACGTCGAAACCACCGTCTACCGCCTGGCCGAAACCAGCCAACTGCAAGACCGGCGCCTGGAATTCATCCTGATCGACAGCCGCGAGCTCAACGCCTTCGCTGCCCCTGGTGGTATCGTCGGCGTCAACGGTGGCCTGTTCCTCAATGCCCAGACCGAAGGCGAGTACGCCTCGGTACTGGCGCACGAACTGGCGCACTTGTCGCAGCGCCACTTCGCCCGTGGCGTCGAGGCCCAGCAGCGCATGCAACTACCAATGATGGCTGCCCTGCTGGCCGGTATCGTGCTGGCGGCCGGGGGCGCTGGCGATGCCGGCATCGGCATGATCGCCGGCACCCAGGCTGCGGCGATTCAGGAGCAACGGCGCTTCTCGCGGCAGAACGAGCAGGAGGCTGACCGCGTCGGCATCCAGAACCTGGAAAAGGCCGGCTACGATCCGCGCAATATGCCAACCATGTTCGAGCGCCTGGCGCGCCAGTACCGCTACGATGCCAAACCACCAGAATTCCTGCTGACTCACCCGGTAACCGAATCGCGTATCGCCGACACCCGCAACCGCGCCGAGCAGGCGCCCAAGGGCGGCGTCGAGGACAGCCAGCGCTACCAGCTGATCCGCGCCCGCGTTGCCCTGACCTACGAGGGCACCCCTGGCCTTGCAGCCAAGCGCTTCCGCGCCCAGCTCGACGAAGACCCGAAACTGGACGCTGCGCGCTATGGCCTGGCCTTGGCGCAGATCAAGGGCGGCCAGCTCAACGAAGCGCGGGAAAACCTCAAGCCATTGCTGGCCAAGGCGCCCAACGACATCACTTACAACCTCGCGCAGATCGACCTGGATATCACCAACAACCGCCTGGCCGACGCGCAGCAGCGCGCCGAGCGCATGCAGGGGCTGTACCCGGGCAACTACCCGCTGAAACAGGTGCGTGCCGACCTGTTGGTGAAACAGAACAAGCCGGCCGAGGCCGAGAAGGTGCTGGACGACCTGCTCAAGAGCCGGCCGGATGACCCGGACGTGTGGTACGACATGGCTGAAGTGCGCGGGCTGTCGGGCAACACCATCGGCCTGCACCGGGCGCGCGCGGAATACTTCACCCTGGTGGGGGATTTCGACCAGGCGATCCAGCAGCTGGACTACGCCAAGCGCCGGGCGGGCAGCAACTTCCCGCTGGCATCGCAGATCGACCAGCGCCAGCGCGAGATCATGGAGCAGAAGCGCATGGTTATGGAAATGATGGGGCGCTGATAATTGGGGGGCGCTTTGCGCCCCTTTCCGACCGGTCCGGCGCCCCGGCAAGGCCGCTCCTACAAGAGGTATGCGATCACCTGTAGGAGCGGCCTTGCCGGGGCGCCGGACCGGTCGGAAAGGGGCGCGAAGCGGCCCCAGCAATTTCAGGCGTTACCGGAGAGTTTCAGGCGAGCTGCCTGGGTAAAATCCAGCATGCGGTTCAACGGTTTGATCGCCTTGGGCACCAGCGCCGGATCGACGAAAATCTCATCGCCGCCGTTACGCAGGCAATGCAGCACCCGCTCCAGGGTATTCATCGCCATCCAGGGGCAGTGCGCGCAGCTGCGGCACGCCGCGCCGTTACCGGCGGTCGGCGCTTCGACGAATTCCTTGTCCGGGCACAACTGCTGCATCTTGTAGAAGATGCCGCGGTCGGTAGCGACGATGAAGGTCTTGTTCGGCAGAGTCTGCGCCGCCTTGATCAGCTGGCTGGTGGAGCCCACCGCGTCGGCCAGTTCGATCACCGCTTCCGGCGACTCTGGGTGCACCAGGATGGCGGCATCCGGATACAGCGCCTTCATGTCGGCCAGCTGGCGCGACTTGAACTCTTCGTGAACGATGCAGGCACCGTCCCACAGCAGCATGTCGGCACCCGTCTGCTTCTGGATGTAGCGGCCCAGGTGCTGGTCCGGCCCCCAGATGATGGTTTCACCGTTGTCCATCAGGCTTTCGACGATTTCCAGCGCGCAGCTCGACGTCACCACCCAATCGGCCCGCGCCTTCACGGCAGCGGAGGTGTTGGCGTATACCACCACGGTACGCTCCGGATGCTGGTCGCAGAAGGCCGAGAACTCTTCGACCGGGCAGCCCAGGTCGAGCGAGCAGGTGGCCTCCAGGGTTGGCATCAGCACGCGCTTTTCCGGGGTGAGGATCTTGGCGGTTTCGCCCATGAAACGCACACCGGCGACGATCACCGTCTCGGCCGGGTGGTTCTTGCCGAACCGGGCCATTTCAAGTGAATCGGACACGCAACCGCCGGTCTCTTCGGCCAACGCCTGAATGACCGGGTCGCAGTAGTAATGAGCCACCAGCACGGCATTCTGCGCTTTCAGCTCGGCAGCGATGGCCGCACGGTATTCGGCCTCCTGCTCGGCAGTCAGCGGGTTCGGCTGCTTGGCGTCAAGGTGGGCCTGAACCAACAGGCGTTCGGAAATCTGGGTCATGATCGCTGGACCTGCAGGCGCGCGTGCGCGTCAAATCGAGTGTATCACCCGGCCCTGGCAGATCGGCTAAGGGTGCCGGACGGCAGGTACACCGCCACGGCCCTCTGCGGGCGCGGATTATTATCGGACGCCGAAGGCTACAGACAATCAAGGGAATTCTAAAGTGGTTTTTGTAGCGCCTGTGCCGGCTTCTTCGCGGCTAAAGCCGCTCCTACGGGAGCCAGCGCTGCACCTGAGGGCAGCGCTTTACCTGTAGCTTTGCGTCAGCCCTCTGGCTGCATGGCTGCGAAATGCGCCGCCAACAGCATGGCGAACTGTTCGACGGTCATCTTCTTGCCGTTGAAGTCGACCATGCCGTCTGCATAGTGCAGGCTCGAAACAACATCGTTGCCCTGCACGGTGGCCATGCCGCTCTGCAGCGCCATCATGCCGACCATCTCCCCGGCCTGGCTCGATTGCGCGGCAATCACCTGGGCATCGGTCTGCCCCTCCAGCAGCGCCTGCAACGTCGCCAGGTCACCGATCATCGGCTTGGACAACGACAGCTTGCTCTTCACCTCGGTGATCAGCTGCTTGCTCAACTGGTCAGGCGGCAGGTCGAACGAGGCCGGGCTGGCGAAATCCATCGACAGGTCGAAACGGCTCTCGCCATTGGCAGTGCGGAACGCCAGGTTCTCGATGGCCAGCTTCGGCCTGGAAGCCAGCAACTGTTGCAGATCGCCGTGGAACCTGGCTTTTTCCGCCTCGTCCATCTGGATTTCCGGCACCGGCTGGCCCGCAGCCTGTGCCGCTTCGAACTCCGGCAGGTGGGCCTGGTACCATTTGGACAGCGACTGCAAGGCCGGCGCGTTGAGCGACTTGATGCTCACACCCATCTGCGCGTTGCCAACCGCACGGCCGTCCCAGGTGATGTCTGCCACTCGGTAATCTACGCGGCCACCCACGGTGTCCGGGCCATCCAGTGTCTGCAGGACGTTCTGTTCAAGGCCCTTGAGCACCAGCACCTGTTGCTTGGCCCCCAAGGTCGCTTTGGCCTCGGCCAGCAGCAGGTCGACATTGCCGACGTACACGGCGTCATGCTTGCTGGCTGCCAGATTGCCGCCGACCTTCAGGCCCGAGAGTTCGATAGTGGCCGGCGGATGGTCCTCGCCGACCAGCTTGATTTCGAAACGATCCGCGCTGCCATGGAACTTCGACGCCTTGCCTTCCTGGTCACCGCTGACCTCCAGCGACATGCCCGAGAAGTCCAGGCTGCTGCCGTTGGCTTCGGTGCGCTTGAGCGGCGCCACAGTGATGTTGCTGTCGACGTTGCCCGAGAAGCCCAGGCTGGTGTGCGCGCTGATCGGCGACTGCTCACCAGCCGCAGCGAACCACGGCGCGGTGAGGTCGTCCTTCTGCAGGCTGCTGTTGCTCGCGGCCAGCACCGGCAACAGCTTCAGTGCCTTGACCCGCGACCAGGGGAACGGGCCGTGCTCTATCTGGTCGGTCATGCCAAGGTCGAAACTGACCACTTCGCCATGGCCAAGATTGATGTCCTTGGCCTTGAGCCGGTACTGCGCCGTGCTGCTGAAGAAATGCTGATCGAGCGAGACCAGTTCGACAGTCATGCTGCCGCCATAGTTGACCAGGGCCTTCTTGAGCTGTTCGTTGCTGCGGCTGACGGCGTTGTCCAGCTCCGCAGGCAACTGCTTGCCGGTGTACCAGGCGCCAGCGGTAGTGACGACGGCAATGGCGATGGCCAGGCCGGAAAGGATGCCTACTGATTTCTTCATGAATAGAACCGATCGATGTCCATATGGGCAGGTTCGCGGCGATGGCCGCACAAGGGCCGAAGAATATCACCCGGCGCCTGGTCAGGTGATGGCTGCGGTGACGAAATCCTATATTTAGGAAGCGTCCGACAAGCCTCCTCTCAACTTCCCACTTGTTAATTTTTACGGACATTCAAGTCGATCGAAACCGCAAAAAAACGCGCAAAAACCGAACATTCAGGCCGTTTAACCGATAAATATTTCAATTTCGCAACATCTTGTCATGTTTAACTTGACGCCTCCCTACCAATCGTTTTTTATTTTCACCACCTCGCCCAGCGCCCGATCCACGAAGAAGAAAAAGTCGCGCCGTCATGATGCTCGGATGCCCCTGCCCGCACGCTTCAACCTCCTCGCCAAGGCACTGCCAGCCTGACGTCGGCGCCTAGCACGCGCCTATCTCTGCTCCGAACAAAAAGGTGAACAACATGGAGCCACACCAGCATGCAGCATGACCACAACGCCACCGGCAACGGCCAATTCCGTAAATCCCTGCGCCTCTGGCACGTAGTCATCATCGGCCTGGCGTACCTCACGCCAATGACCGTGTTCGACACTTTCGGCATCGTGTCCGGCATTACCTCTGGCCACGTTCCCAGCGCCTACTTGCTGGCCCTGGCCGGCGTCCTGTTCACCGCCGTGAGTTACGGCACACTGGTACGCCGCTTCCCGCAGTCCGGCTCCGCCTACACCTACACCCAACGCGCCATCAACCCGCACGTGGGTTTCCTGGTCGGCTGGTCTTCGCTGCTTGATTACCTGTTGCTGCCCATGGTCAACGCGCTGCTGGCCAAGCTCTACCTCTCGGCCATGTTCCCCGAGGTGCCAGCGTGGATGTGGGTGGCCGGCTTCGTCACCCTGATCAGCCTGATCAACATGCGCAGCATCAACCTGGTCGCGCACTTCAACCTGCTGTTCGTGATCGTGCAGCTGATGATCATGTCGGTGTTCATCTACCTCTGCGTGCGCGGGCTGGACCAGGGTGAAGGGCTGGGGACCACCTGGAGCCTGACGCCTTTCGCCGACTCGCAGACGCAGCTCAGCGCCCTGGCAGCCGGCGCAACCATCCTGTGCTTCTCGTTCCTGGGCTTTGACGCAGTGACTTGCCTGTCCGAAGAAACCAAGGATCCGGGCAAGATCATTCCGCGTGCGATCTTCCTCACCGCCCTGATCGGTGGCGTCGTGTTCATCGGTGTGTCGTACTTCATGCAGGCGTACTTCCCGACCAACGCTCGCTTCCATGACCCGGAAGCGGCACTGCCGGAAATCGCCCTGTACGTCGGTGGCAAGCTGTTCCAGTCGATCTTCATCGCCTGCACGGTCATTAACACCATCGCCTCGGGCCTGGCTTCGCAGACCAGCGTATCGCGCCTGTTGTACGTGATGGGCCGCGACAATGTGATCCCGAGCGGCGTGTTCGCCCGCCTGCATCCGCGCTACAAGACCCCGGTGGTGAACATTGCCGTGGTCGGCGTGATTGCCCTCTCGGCGATCTTCTTCGACCTGGTCACCGCCACCTCGATCATCAACTTCGGCGCGCTGGTAGCGTTCAGCTTCGTCAACCTGTCGGTGATCTGCCATTGCTACCTGCGTGAGGGCAATCGCCAGGGGCTGGCCAACAAGATGAAGTACCTGGTCCTGCCGACCATCGGCTTCTGCATCATCGCCAAGCTCTGGCTTGACCTCAACGAACATTCGTTGATATTCGGCGGCCTGTGGGCAGTGGCGGGGCTGATACACCTGGCCTGGCTGACCAAAGCCTTCCGTGTCGCACCACCGAACTACGTCGCTGAATGACACTAGCCACCGACAACGCCCGCGCCTGAACGCGGGCGTTGTTCTTGTTCGAAAAGGAATGCCCAGATGCCGCTGCGCCGCCTCTCCATTCAATGGAAGATCACCCTGCTCGCCGGCCTTTGCTTGCTGGCCATCGTCGCCTTGCTGGTCGCCAGCTCACTGGCTCAATCACGGCGTAGCGCAGCGTTGGTCAACCAGGCCAACACCGAAATGCTCGAACACAGCGCGCGCCTGCGCCTGCAGGCCCACGCCGAGACCCAGGCGTTGCGCATCCAGCGCTATTTCATGGACGCCTACCAGTACGGCAACGGGTTTGCCCGCCTGGTCCAGGTGCTCAAGACCAAGGGCGGCAGCGACCTGCGCGCCGAACTGACCCGCCAGGCCCACGCCAGCCTTGCCGGCAACCCGGACGTTATCGGCCTGTACCTGGTGTTCCAGCCCAATGCGCTGGACCACCTGGATAGCCAGTTCATCGGCCAGGAGAACAGCGGCAGCAACGAAAGCGGACGCTTCTCGCTGTACTGGTCGCAACCCACCCCAGGCACCCTGGAACTGGAGGCGATGCCCGAGTCCATGCTGGGCGACAACAGCCCCGGCACCAATGGCCTGGCCAAGAACCGCTGGCTGACCTGCCCGCAGGAAACCGCCAGGGCCTGCGTGCTCGAGCCCTACCTCGACGAGGTCAATGGTCACCAGGTGCTGATGACCAGCATCGCTCTGCCGCTGCTGGAAAACGGCAAGGTCGTGGGCGTGATCGGCCTGGACATCGGCCTGAACAATCTCCAGCAACTGAGCCTGGATGGCCGCCAGGAACTGTTCGACGGCCAGGGCCAGGTCAGCATTGTCAGCGCTGCCGGCCTGCTCGCCGGGCACAGCCGTGACGCCAGCAAGCTGGGCCAGCCACTGGACAAGGAGGTGGATCAGGGCCTGCTGCGCGTGACACGGCCGTTTGCGCCGATCCCTGACGCCACGCCCTGGCAGGTGCAACTGGAACTGCCCGAAGCGGTGCTGCAAGCACCCGCACTGGCCCTTAACCAGCGCCTGGACACCCATAACCAGAGCGCCAACCTGACCAGCCTGCTGATTGGCCTGGGCGCGGCAATCATCGGCCTGCTGCTGGTATGGCTGACCGCACGTGGCGTTACCCGCCCGATCCTCGCCGTGGCCGCGCGCCTGGAAGACATCGCCAGCGGCGAAGGTGACCTGACCCGTCGCCTGGACTACGCCCGCCAGGACGAACTGGGCCAGCTGACGGGCTGGTTCAACCGCTTCCTCGACAAGCTGCAACCGGTGATCGCCCAGGTCAAGGGCTCACTGCTCGAAGCCCGCGGCACTGCCGACCAGTCCGCCGCCATCGCCAGCCAGACCAGCAATGGCATGCAGCAGCAGCAACGGGAAATCGAACAGGTTGCCACCGCTGCCAACGAAATGAGCGCCACCGCCCAGGATGTTGCCCACAACGCTGCACAGGCGGCCCAGGCTGCACGTGGCGCCGATCAGGCCAGCCGTGAGGGCCTGCAACTGATCGCCAGCACCCGCCAGACCATCGACCAGCTGGCCACCGGCATGGACGTCGCCATGGACGAGGCCCGTGCGCTGGAGCAGCGCAGCGAGCAGATCGGCTCGGTGCTCGAAGTAATCCGCGCGATTGCCGAGCAAACCAACCTGCTGGCACTCAATGCCGCCATCGAAGCCGCACGCGCAGGCGAAGCCGGGCGTGGTTTTGCCGTGGTCGCCGACGAAGTGCGCAGCCTGGCCCAGCGCACCCAGGTGTCGGTAGAAGAGATTCGCCAGGTAATCGAAGGGCTGCAGCAAGGTACTCAGGACGTGGTCGGCGCCATGCATGAAGGCCAACGCCAGGCCCAGGCCAGCGCCACGCGCATGGAGCAGGCGTTGCCCGCACTGGAGCGCATCGGCGAGGCCGTGGCGGTGATCAGCGACATGAACCTGCAGATTGCCTCGGCGGCCGAGGAACAGAGTGCGGTGGCAGAGGAAGTGAACCGCAACGTGGCCGGCATTCGCGACGTGACCGAGTCACTGTCCGGGCAGGCCGATGAATCGGCGCGGATCAGTCAGGCCCTGAACAGGCTGGCCAACCAGCAACAGGCATTGATGGAACAGTTTCGCGTCTAGCCTGTCAGGGCCTCTTCGCGGGCAAGCCCGCTCCCACAAGTACAGCGCCTCACTCAAGGCTTGTGATATCACTGTGGGAGCGGGCTTTCCCGCGAAGAGGCCGGCACAGGCCCCAAAGAGCAACATCGTCTTTCTGAGCTTAAGTTATGCAAACCACACCTCGATCTTCTTTCTTCGATATAACCAGCGAACAGGGCCTGTTACGTACCTCGATCGCCGTCACCTTGTTCATCGCCACCATCGGCATCGGCTTCGGCCTGGCATCCGGCTCGTTCTCGATCGTCTTCGATGGCGTCTACTCGCTGGTCGACGCCAGCATGAGCGGCCTTTCACTGGTAGTGGTCAAACTGATCACCTCGCACGCCACCAGCCTGCAACTCTCGCGCAAGCTGCGTGAGCGCTTCACCATGGGCTTCTGGCATCTGGAACCGATGGTCCTCGCACTCAACGGTATCCTGCTCAGCGGCGTCGCCATCTACGCGTTGATCAACGCGGTCAGCAGCCTGCTGCAGGGTGGCCGACACCTGGAGTTCGGCATCGCCATGGTCTACGCACTGCTGACCGTGATCGCCTGCGCAACCATCGCCGTGGTAGAGGACCGCGCCAACCGCAAACTGAAGTCGGACTTCGTGCGCATGGACGTGAAAGGCTGGGTGATGTCGGCCAGCATCACCGCCGCCCTGCTGATCGCCTTCTGCTTCGGCTACGCGGTGCAGGGCACACCGTGGGAGTGGGTGTCTCCGTACATCGACCCGGCAGTACTGGCACTGGTCTGTCTGGTGATCATTCCGCTGCCACTGTCGGTAGTGCGCCAGGCGCTGTCGGAGATCTTCCTGGTGACACCGGGCGACCTGAAGCTGCACGTTGACGAAGTGGCGCGCGCCTTCGTGGCACGGCACGGCCTGCAGTCTTACAGAGCCTATGTGGCCAAGGTCGGGCGCTCGCGCGAGATCGAACTGTATTTCATCGTGCCGAAGACCATGGCGGCGAAAACCATCGATGAATGGGACGCGTGGCGTAATGAAATCGGCGATGCGGTAGGCGGTGAAGGGCCGGATCGCTGGATCACCGTAGTGTTTACCGGGGATCCCGAGTGGGCTGAGTAATCAGCGGGGGCGCCCCGACACCGGGCAGCCATGAACGACAAAGCCCGCAACCATGACTGGTTGCGGGCTTTGTCTTACTGCATATGGTGGGTCGTGCAGGATTTGAACCTACGACCCATTCGTTAATGCGCTTCTGATCCTGGCGAGCCTGTTCTCGGACAGCGACATCTCAGTAACGCCCTCGCGGCCTGGCGGCTTCGGCCATGGTCAGGATGAGTGCAGGGCCCAGCAGCTTGAACTGTTCAGCTATGCCCTCAGAGGAATAGTACGGAACAAGGGCTCTCTTTCCGCCCTCAGGGTTGGTTTTCAGGTGAGTCGGGAGAGGCAACAACTATCCTGACACCAGGGGCAACCAAGTGATGGCAATTGCCCATCATTTCGCGCTAGGATCCATTCCATCGAAGACCAAAGTCCGTGCCCACGGCGCCTTCGCTCCCCCCATGCGCCAAGGACAGGAACCGCTGCATACTTCACAAATGGATGCTGTGACCTCTAGTTGACCGTATAACCGATTTTTTTCGCTAGTTGTTTGAACTGCGTGCTCCCCTGCGCAAAACATTGCCAGTGCCTCACATTTCCCTGATGGAGTTAACAACTACATGGATTACTTCCTTGGCGAAATCCGCCTGTTCCCGTTTGGAATCATCCCCAGGGGGTGGGCGCCCTGCAACGGTCAACTGCTGTCAGTTCAGTCGAACGCTGCACTGTTCGCACTCCTCGGCTCCCGTTTTGGCGGTGACGGCAGCACCACCTTTGGCCTGCCAGACCTGCGCGGCCGCGTTGCCGTGGGCACCAACCAGGTCACCCAGGTGGGCATGCAAGCCGGCTCCGAATCGAACACCTTGACCGCAAGCGAGCTGCCCCCGCACACCCACAGCATCACGGTCAGCGTCGCCTCGGCCAACAATTCCGCACCTGACGGCGCCTTCTTCGGCGTCAGCCTGCTGAACTCCGGCGTCCCTGGTGGTGCGACCTACGTCGCCGCAGGCAGCCCCACGCAGACCGCCCTTCACCCCGCCACCATCAGCTCGGCGTTCCCCAATACGCCCGCCGAAAACCGCCAGCCCACACTGGGCATGAACTATTGCATCTCGCTGAGCGGCGTTTACCCGCCCCACCAGTAAAACGTCTACGAACAGCACATTTTTGACCAGGGGCAAGACATGTCTGATCCATATGTTGGTGAAGTTCGGATTTTCGCAGGCCAGTACGCGCCAGTCGGCTGGCACCTGTGTGACGGCACAGTGATGCAGATCACGGGTAACGAAGCGTTGTACTCGCTCATCGGTACTGTTTATGGCGGGGATGGCAGAACCACGTTCGCCCTGCCGGACCTGCGCGGGCGCGCGCCAGTCAGCCAAGGCCGGGGCAACGGCCTGAGCAACGTGGCACTGGGCCAGAGTTCAGGGTTCGAGCAGGTCACCCTGACCTACAGCAACCTCCCCTCCCATACGCACCTGTTCGTCGCCAGCACTGCCGTGGCCGACCAGACGGCGCCGACTACAGCCGCGAACACACCCATTCGCACCTTCGGCACCTTCACCCAGAACAAGGCAGTCAACGGCCTGTACAACACCGGGTCCAAGGCAAGCGCGCTGGTTCAGCTCAACCAGGCCTGCGTTGGCCAGACCGGTGGCTCTGGAGCGGCAGCAACGCCCGTCGACAACATGATGAGCTCGATGCCCATGAACTACATCATCGCCCTGCAGGGCGTCTACCCATCGCAAGCCTGAGGAAGTGGAATAAACATGGACGCTTTCTACGGTGAAATCCGGCTGTTTCCGTACAACTACATTCCACAGGACTGGGCGATCTGCAATGGCCAGCAAATGGCGATCGCTCAATACCAGGCGGTGTACGCCATCCTCGGCATCACGTTCGGCGGTGACGGGAAAAACTATTTCAACCTGCCCAACCTCAACGCCAGCACCGTGATCGGCAGCGGCACCGGTAACGGCCTCACGCCGCGTCCGTTCGGCAAGGCGGTGGGGGCCAATACCACCACACTGACGCCTGCGAACATGCCTGCCCATAACCATGCCATCACGGTAGCGGACGGCACCGATGGCGCCATCCAGAACAACCCTGCCAACAACGCCTACCTACAGTCGCCACGCCAGAGCAAGATGTTCAACATGACACCCTCTGCCGGCTGCACCTTGGCCAGCACGACGGTGTCAGTGGCAGGCCTGGCTCAGCCGGTGAACAACATGCAACCTTATCTCAACATGGTCTACTGCATGTGCGTCTCCAACGGCTATTGGCCCGAGAAGCCCTGATGCAAAGCGCTCGCATCGCCGAGCGCCTGTGTTCGGCCTGCCCCGCCCCAACCACTTTCACCTTGCGCACGCAGGGTGAGGATGACTTGGGTTTTTTGCGTCAACTGTTCGTCAGCCGGCGCTGGGCCGAGGCCTGCGCGATGCCGGGTTGGGACGACCAGCAACGCCTGGCCTTTTTGCACAGCCAGGCCGACCTGCAGCAACGCCACTATAGCCAGCACTACAGCGGCGCTGCTTTTCTGATCATCGAGGTGCAAGGCCAGGCCATCGGCCGCCTGTGCATCAACGCCGATGGCGACAACCTGCGCCTGGTGGATATCGCACTGCTGGAGCAATGGCAACGGCGCGGGATAGGCGCCACTCTGCTGTGTTCCCTCGCTGCACTGGCCGATGAGTCCGGGGCCAGCGTGGCCCTGTCGGTGGACAGTTTCAGCCCAGCCCGCAGGCTCTATGAGCGCCATGGTTTCCTGGCCCTGCCAGGCGAAGGCCTGTCGCTGCAGATGCACAGGCCCGCCAATCCACTTCGGGAGCGTGCGCCCATGACCGGCTAGCCGCATCTCAAGCATGCCCCCGAACTCCCGCCGGCCTGCCCGGCGGCGCCCTCGTTACCTTGAGCCGTAGACCATCGCACAGCGGTATATGGCAGGAAGCCCCATGACACATTCAGTCCATCGCCACGGAATCTGGCTGTACCGCACATTCGCCTTGATCTGCCTGCTATGGCTCAGCCAGGTCTTCGCCGTGGCCCAGGCCGCCCCGGTCATCAGCCCGGCCTCTGGCACCTACCTTGGCAGCGTGCCGCTGAACCAACCGTTCAGCGTGGTGCTCACCGCCTCCGGCGGCAGCGGCGGCTACCAGGGCTGGTACGAGTGCGATGCCAGTGACATCAACTACGACCCCAACGCCCAGTGCATGCCGACGGGGCTGGCGATCAACGAAAGCTTCGGCAGCGCCACCACCACCATCAGCGGTACACCCACGGTGGCCGGGCACTATGACTTCTATGTCTCGGTCTACGATGGCAACTCGCTGCTGCCTGGCGTGGCTCGCTACACCCTCGATGTCGGCGCCAGCAGTACCCCGACCCTGTCTGGCATCAGCCCCAACAACGGCAGCACCGCAGGCGGCACCAGCGTGACCCTGACCGGCACCAACCTCACCGGCGCCACCGCGGTCACCATCGGCGGCACGGCCGCCACCAGCGTCACCGTGGTCAACGCCACCACCATCACCGCCACCACCCCAGCCCATGCCGCCGGTACGGTCAACGTGACGGTCACCACCCCGGGCGGCACGGCCACCCTGACCAACGCCTACAGCTATGTGACGCCAGTGCCCACCTTGAGCAGCGTCAGCCCCAACAGCGGCACCACCGCAGGCGGCACCAGCGTGACCCTGACCGGCACCAACCTCACCGGCGCCACCGCGGTCACCATCGGTGGCACGGCCGCCACCAGCGTCACCGTGGTCAACGCCACCACCATCACCGCCACCACCCCAGCCCATGCCTCCGGTACGGTCAACGTGACGGTCACCACCCCGGGCGGCACGGCCACCCTGACCAACGCCTACAGCTATGTGACGCCAGTGCCCACCTTGAGCAGCGTCAGCCCCAACAGCGGCACCACCGCAGGCGGCACCAGCGTGACCCTGACCGGCACCAACCTCACCGGTGCCACTGCGGTCACCATTGGCGGCACAGCCGCCACCGGCATCACCGTGGTCAACGCCACCACCATTACCGCCACCGCCCCGGCCCATGCCGCCGGTACGGCCAACGTGACGGTTACTACCCCGGGCGGCACCGCCACCCTGACCAATGCCTACACTTATGTGACGCCCACGCCGACCTTGAGCAGCGTCAGCCCCAACAACGGCACTACCGCCGGCGGCACCAGCGTGACCCTGACCGGCACCAACTTCAGCGGCGCCACCGGCGTTACCTTCGGAGGCGTTTCCGCCACCGGTATCACCGTGGTCAACGCCACCACCATTACCGCCACCACCCCGGCCAATGTCGCCGGTGCGGTCAACGTGGTGGTCACCACCCCGGGCGGCACCGCCACCCTGACCAACGCCTACACCTACGTGACCCCGGCGCCGACCCTGAGTGGCGCCAGCCCCAACAGCGGCACCACCGCCGGCAGCACCAGCGTGACCCTCACCGGTAACAACCTGATCGGCACCACGGGCGTCACCTTCGGTGGCAGCGCCGCTACCGGCGTGACCGTCAACAGCAGCACCTCGGTCACCGTGGTCACCCCGGCCCATGCTGCCGGCGCGGTGGATGTCGTACTCAGCACACCCGGCGGCACCGCCACCCTGGTCAGCGGCTACACCTATATCGCCCCCTCGCCGCCCGTGGCCGGTGCGGTCAGCGTCGCGGTGGCGGCCAACAGCAGCAACAACAGCATTACCCTGAACATTACCGGCGGCACCGCCACCAGCGTGGCCGTGGCCAGCGGGCCAGGCCAGGGCACCACCAACGTTTCCGGTACCAGCATCACCTACACCCCCACCGCCGGCTATTCCGGTGGCGACAGCTTCACCTACACCGCCACCGGCCCAGGCGGTACTTCGGCGCCAGCGACGGTCACCATCAGCGTCAACTCGCCGACCCTGGTCATCAGCCCGAGCACCCTGCCCAACGCCACGGCCAGCAACGTCTACAGCCAGACTTTGAGCACCGCCAACGGTGCTACGCCTTACAGCTACGCGGTCACCTCCGGCGCCTTGCCGCCCGGCCTGAGCCTGGGCAGCGGTGGCGTCCTGAGCGGCACCCCCAGCGCCGTCGGCACCTTCAATTTCACGGTCACCTCCACCGACGCCCACAACGCCACCGGCAGCCAGGCCTACAGCCTGACCGTGGCCGCGGCGACCATCACCATCACCCCCACGATCCTTGGCACGCTCACCACAGGTTCGGCTTACAGCCAAACCCTGAGCGCCACCGGCGGCAACGGCAGCTACACCTGGTCGACCAGCGGCTCGCTGCCGCCCGGCATCACCGTCAGCAGCAGCGGCCTGGTCAGCGGCACGCCAACCAGCATCGGCAACTACAGCTTTACCGTCACCGTCACCGATAGCCTCGGCTCAACCGGCTCGCGGGGTTACAGCGTGACGGTCAACGACCAGGCCCCGGTCGCCACCAGTTCCACCTTGACCGTGCAAGGCGGCAGCAGCAACAACCCGGTCGCCCTGAACCTCACCGGTGGCTCGGTGAGCCAGGTGAGCATCGTCTCCAATGCCAGCAACGGCACCGCCACCGCCACAGGCACTACCATCCTCTTCACCCCGGCCGCGGGCTATTCCGGCATCGACAGCTTCACCTACAACGCCACCGGCCCGGGCGGTACGTCCAATACCGCCACCGTTAGCGTGACCGTCACCGCGCCGACCATCAGCATCACCCCGGCAACCCTGACAGGCGCCACGCAGAACACCGCTTACTCGCAGGCCCTGACCGCTAGCGGCAGCAGCGGGTCGTACGCCTTCAGCGTAGTTTCGGGCAGCCTGCCGGCGGGCATGAACCTGTCGTCGGCCGGCTTGCTGAGCGGCACGCCCACCGCTGGCGGCAACAGCAGCTTCACCGTGCGCGCCATGAGCAGCAGCGGCTTCTTCGGCGACCAGGCCTACACCCTGGTGGTCACCAGCCAGGCGCCAGTGGCTGGCCCGCTGAGCCTCACCGTGGCAGCCAACAGTTCGGCCAACCCGGTCACCCTGAACCTGAGCGGTGGCGCCACCACCAGCGTCAGCGTGAGCAGCGGCCCGACCCACGGCACCACCTCGGTGAGCGGTACCACCATTACCTACACACCTACCGCCGGCTATTCCGGTGGCGACAGCTTCACCTACACCGCCTCCGGTCCAGGCGGTACTTCGGCGCCAGCGACGGTCACCATCAGCGTCAACGCGCCGGCCCTGGTCATCAGCCCGAGCACCCTGCCCAACGCCACGGCCAGCAACGTCTACAGCCAGACTTTGAGCACCGCCAACGGTGCTACGCCTTACAGCTACGCGGTCACTTCCGGCGCCTTGCCGCCCGGCCTGAGCCTGGGCAGCGGTGGCGTCCTGAGCGGCACCCCCAGCGCCGTCGGCACCTTCAATTTCACGGTCACCTCCACCGACGCCCACAACGCCACCGGCAGCCAGGCCTACAGCCTGACCGTGGCCGCGGCGACCATCACCATCACCCCCACGACCCTTGGCACGCTCACCACAGGTTCGGCTTACAGCCAAACCCTGAGCGCCACCGGCGGCAACGGCAGCTACACCTGGTCGACCAGCGGCTCGCTGCCGCCCGGCATCACCGTCAGCAACAGCGGCGTGGTCAGCGGCACGCCAACCAGCATCGGCAACTACAGCTTTACCGTCACCGTCACCGATAGCCTCGGCTCAACCGGCACGCAGGGTTACAGCGTGACGGTCAACGACCAGGCCCCGGTCGCCACCAGTTCCACCTTGACCGTGCAAGGCGGCAGCAGCAACAACCCGGTCGCCCTGAACCTCACCGGTGGCTCGGTGAGCCAGGTGAGCATCGTCTCCAATGCCAGCAACGGCACCGCCACCGCCACAGGCACTACCATCCTCTTCACCCCGGCCGCGGGCTATTCCGGCATCGACAGCTTCACCTACAACGCCACCGGCCCGGGCGGTACGTCCAATACCGCCACCGTTAACGTGACCGTCACCGCGCCGACCATCAGCATCACCCCGGCAACCCTGACAGGCGCCACGCAGAACACCGCCTACTCGCAGGCCCTGACCGCTAGCGGCAGCAGCGGGTCGTACGCCTTCAGCGTAGTTTCGGGCAGCCTGCCGGCGGGCATGAACCTGTCGTCGGCCGGCTTGCTGAGCGGCACGCCCACCGCTGGCGGCGACAGCAGCTTCACCGTGCGCGCCACGAGCAGCAGCGGCTTCTTCGGCGACCAGGCCTACACCCTGACAGTCACCAGCCAGGCGCCAGTGGCCAGCCCGCTGAGCCTTAACGTGACAGCCAACAGTTCGGCCAACCCGGTCACCCTGAACCTGAGCGGTGGCGCCACCACCAGCGTCAGCGTGAGCAGCGGCCCGACCCACGGCACTACATCGGTGAGCGGCACCACCATCACCTACACCCCTACCGCCGGCTATTCCGGCCCAGACAGCTTCAGCTACATCGCCACCGGCGCCGGCGGTAGCTCGTCAGCGGCAACCGTGAGCATCACCGTGCAGCCGCCAACCCTGGCGATCACCCCGGCCACCCCGACCCTGCCTGCAGCCAGCCAGAACACCGCCTACAGCCAGAGCCTAAGCACCAGCGGCGGTACCGCGCCGTACAGCTTTGCCGTGACCAGCGGCGCACTGCCGGCCGGCCTGGCCCTGGACGCCGGCGGCAATCTCAGCGGCATGCCGACGGCGGTGGTCACCGCTAACTTCACGGTCACCGTCACCGACGCCAACGGCGCCACCGGCAGCCGCCCTTACAGCCTGGAGGTGCAGGCCCTGCCTGTAGTAGTGGCACCGAGCAGCGAAACCGTGGAGCCGGGCCAGACCGCCACGGTCGACCTGACCCGCGGCGCCACCGGCGGCCCGTTCACCAGCGCCACCCTGCTGTCGGTAAGCCCACCTTCGGCCGGTACCGCACGCATGACCGGCGCGTTCACCATGCGCTTCGCCCCGGCTGCAGCCTTCAGCGGCAGCGCGGTGGTGAGCTTCCGCCTGCTGGCCGCCAGCGGCAACTCGGCTGCAAGCTTCGTCACCTTTGCCGTGCAAGCGCGCCCCGACCCGACCAAGGACGCCGAAGTGATCGGCCTGCTCAACGCCCAATCGCGGGCAGCCGAGCGCTTTGCCAGCACCCAGATGGACAACTTCAACCGCCGCCTGGAGCAGCTGCACCGCCCCACCTGTGACCGCAACTCGTTCAACGCCAGCGTGCGCCACGGCCGCGATGACGTGAGCCTGGGCAGCCTGGGCAAGGCACTGCGCGACGAGCTGGAAGGCAGCGGCAAGGGCGGCGATGAGGACGACGACGAAAAACGCCGCCAGGAGCGCGATAGCTCCCGTGCCACCACCGGCGAATGCAGCGAAGAGGCCCTGGCGTTCTGGACCGATGGCTTCGTTAACACCGGTTCCAACCGCGCCCGTGGTGCCAAGGACAACAGCTTCACCACCTATGGCCTGAGCGCCGGCATGGACTATCGCCTGTCACCAAGGGCCGTGGTGGGCGTGGGCTTTGGCTACGGCAACGACCGCGCCGACATCGGCGAGCATGACACCCGCAGCGAAGGTGACGCACTGGGCCTGGCGGCCTACCTGAGCATCAACCCGCTGTCGGAGGTGTATATCGATGCGCTGCTGGGCTACAACCGCTTGAGCTTCGATTCGCGCCGTTATGTCACCGCCGCCCCGTCCAATGGCTATGCCCAAGGCTCACGTGATGCCGACCAGTTGTTCGCCTCGCTGACCGCCAGCTACGAGTACCGCCAGGGGCCGCTATCGCTGGCCCCGTATGCGCGCATCAACAGTAGCTACACCAAGCTCGATGCCTTCAGCGAGCGTGGCGGCGGTGCCTATGCCCTGGCCTACGAAGAGCAGACCCTGCGCTACTTCACCTCGTTCGTGGGGTTGCGCTCGGGCTACGACATCGATACCCGCTTTGGTGTGCTGACGCCGCGGGCGGGCCTGTCCTGGGGCCACAACTTCAGCCGCAACCAGGACTACCGCATGCGCTACGCCGATCAGGGCAGCGACGGTGTGCTGTACCGATTGTCGCCCGACCCGATGGACACCAACTTCATGGACCTGGACACCGGGCTAGACCTGGCCCTGGGACGCAGCTGGCGCCTGGGTTTCTCGTACAAGACTGCGCTGGGCACCAATGAGCGCAACGAGATGTTCCGTATCGGGCTGGATGGCAAGTTCTGACCGTCCCCCCATGTAGGAGCCGGCTTGCCGGCTTCTTTCTCTAGTCCTGCAACAAGTTTCCACCTGTTCAGGTAGACCGATAGGCCTCAAAAAGCCCGATGCACTGCATCGGGCTTTTTTTCGGGGACTAATAGCTGGTGACGACGTCGCTTTTGTAATGCCTGCTTGAAGGCTTGCGCCACTGACTCGACATGCAGGCTTTCATGGGCGTGATGACCAACAATTTTCCTGGAGTACGTATCCGTTATCAGGCTCAGGTACAGCGGGCCGTTACGTGCAGGCAGGTAAGTAATATCGGTAACCCAGACGTGCTCCGGCCTTGTCGGAACGACTTGGCTTGAGCCAGGCTTGAGTAAGTTGGGATGGCGGTAGAAGTGATGAAAGCTTTGTATTGTCTTGTGGTAGGCCGCCTAGGCAGCACTAGCAAACGGCACTCACCCAAGACCTGGGACAGCCAGTCGTGGCCGACTTGGAGTCGTTGCTCAGGATGGCAATGCTTAGTCCTGCAACTTGACCAGGAACGAAAAAGCCCGCCAGAAACGGCGGGCTTTTCAATATTTACATCACGCCGAAGCGAGTCTAAGGCTCGCTCCAGACGGCTGCAAGACTAGAAACTGGCTGGCAAGCCGACCTTGCTAGTACATCACGAACCGCTGTGAATAGTGGTGGGTCGTGTAGGATTCGAACCTACGACCAATTGGTTAAAAGCCAACTGCTCTACCAACTGAGCTAACGACCCATTGGATGGCGCGTATAATACTGATTTCTAACGATAAATCAATACCTGAGCCAACCTTTTGTCAGAAGTAGCGGGTTGGATCTGCTACGCCCGCCGCCTTGAAACCATCAGCACGCAGACGGCAGCTGTCGCACTTGCCACAGGCCTGGCCTTCATCATTAGCCTGGTAGCAGGAGACCGTCAGGCTGTAGTCCACACCTCGGGCGATACCCGCTTGCACGATCTGCGCCTTGCTCATGTTCTGCAGCGGTGCCTGGATGCGGAAGCCCTGCCCTTCGACACCCGCCTTGGTGGCCAGGTTGGCCATGCGCTCGAAGGCCTCGACGAACTCTGGGCGGCAATCCGGGTAGCCGGAATAGTCCACGGCGTTGACACCGATGAAGATGTCACGCGCTTCCAATACTTCCGCCCAGCCCAGGGCCAGCGACAGGAACACGGTGTTGCGGGCCGGCACGTAGGTCACCGGGATGCCCTCGCCCGGAGTCTCCGGCACATCGATGCTGCTGTCGGTCAGGGCCGAGCCGCCGATACCATCGAGGTTCAGGCCAATGACCTTGTGCTCGACCACGCCCAGGTCACGGGCGACGCGGGCTGCGGCATTCAGCTCGGCGCGATGGCGCTGGCCATAGTCGAAGCTCATGGTGTAGCAGCTGTAGCCTTCGGCCTTGGCCATGGCTACGACCGTGGCCGAGTCGAGGCCGCCAGACAGCAGGATTACCGCGCGTTTCTCAGTCATCTCTTTCACTCCTCAATCAACGTCCGGGTTCGTCGTTCCACAGCAGCTTGTGCAGCTGCATCTGGAAGCGCACGGGCAGGTTGTCGGCGACGATCCAGTCAGCCAGGTCGGTGGCGCTCACCTGATGATGGCTGGGCGAGAACAGCACTTCGCCAGCGCGTTCGGCCAGGTTGTACTGGATCAGCTTGGACACTGCCCAGTCATAGTCCTCGCGGGAACAGATGACGAACTTGACCTGGTCGTTGCGGGTCAACTGCTCGATGTTCTCGTAGCGGTTGCGGTGCGACTCTTCCGAGCCTGGGGTCTTGAGGTCGACCACACGGCTGACGCGCACGTCGGTGCCAGAAATATCGAGGGCGCCACTGGTTTCCAGCGAGACCTCGTAGCCGGCATCGCACAGGCGTTGCAGCAGCGGCAAGGCGTTCGGCTGGGCCAATGGCTCGCCACCGGTAACGCAGACATAACGCGGCTTGAAGCCGGCCACCTGCTCAAGGATCGAATCGAGGGTGCGAATGGTACCGCCGGTGAAGGCGTAGGCACTGTCGCAGTACTGGCAGCGCAGGGGGCAACCGGTCAGGCGCACGAAAACCGTGGGCAGCCCAGCCGTTCGTGTTTCACCCTGCAAAGAGTAAAAGACTTCGGTGATGCGTAATGTGTCTTGCATGCTCGCCACGGGCGTGACAGCTAAACAGGCTGTCCGCCTCCGTCAGGCACTGTCGCGGACTCGACATGGCGTTATCCGCTACAGCGTGTTTATAAAAAAAGGGACGTGATTCTAACGAAAAAACCCGCGGCGAGCGCGGGTTTCTTGCAAAGGTGCAGCTTAGAGCTTCTGCAGGTCGCGTTGCGCCAGTTGCGCGGCGGATGTGCCGGGGTACTGGGTGATGACTTGCTGCAGGATACCCTTGACCTTGTCGGTGTGGCCCATGCGGCGCTCGACATCAGCCAGCTTGTACAGCGAATCGGGCACCTTGCTGTGCTTGGGGTACTTCTGGCTGACCTGGGCGAAGGCCTGGCTGGCAGCGGGCAGGTCGCCCTTGGCCAGGTTCACTTCACCCAGCCAGTATTGCGCGTTGCCGGCGTACTGGCTGTTCGGGTACTTGCGCAGGAAGGCGTTGAACGCCTGGCTGGCCTTGTCGAAGTCCTTCTGCTTGATCAGGTCGAAAGCGGCATCGTAATAGAGCTTTTCTTTCGCCGGATCACCGGGCTCGCTATTGGCGGCCGGTTGTTGAGCAGCAGCGCCAGCGGCGCCAGCTGCTGCACCGGCGGCGGCATCGGGTGCACCACCGGTGGAGGAATTGTCGGGGGTCGCGGCAGGCGCGCCACCACTGTTGATGCGACGATCAAGATCCTGGTAACGCTCCAGGTTTTCCTGCTTCATGCGCGACACATCGTTCTGCAACTCTTCGATGATGCCTTGCTGACGGGAAAGTTGATCCTGCATCTGTTGCAGCTGCATGAACAGCTGGCCCTGTGCCGAGGCAGGGGTCGAAGCCCCTGCGCCGGCATAGGCGCCGCTCGTGCCATAACCGGAAGGTGGGTAAGCACCCCCGTTGTCATCAACTACAGGAACCGCAGCCCACGCCGAAAGCGGAAGGCTGAGTGCGAGGACGGTTACAGCACGACGGCACATACGCATAAGAACTTACTTACGCAGTTCTACGCGACGGTTCTGAGCCCAGGACTGCTCGTCGTTGCCAGTGGCAACTGGACGCTCTTCGCCGTAGGAGACCAGTTCCAGCTGAGCAGGGGAAACGCCCTGCAGAACCAGGTAGCGCTGAACGGCTTTCGCACGACGCTCACCCAGAGCCATGTTGTACTCGCGGGTGCCGCGCTCGTCGGTGTTGCCTTCCAGGACAACGCGGTTGCCGTTGGCTTTCAGGTCCTTGGCGTGAACGTCCAGAGCGCGCATGGCTTCTGGCTTCAGGTCCGAGCTGTCGTATTCGAAGTAGAAGGTGGTGATTGCGCGCAGGGCAGCTTCTTCGCTCAGGGAGCCGTCAACAGCGCCAGTGTTGGCACCGTAGCCAGCGTTCGGATCAACAGCGCCTTCACCAGCGTTGTCACCGCCTTTCGAGGAGCAACCTACAGCTACGGCCATGGCCAGAGCCAGCGCAGCAAATTTACCAAACTTCAGCATTTCCATCGTGAAACTCCTAATGAAACCCCAGTGTGTTAAGCAAAACGTGTTACGCCGCAATCAGTTCAGGAAAGGGGACCAGGACGGTTCTCTGACTTCGCCTTGAGCGGTAGGAAGTGGGAGCCTCACACGGCCGTTAAGCGACACGAGCATCAAGACTCCCCGGCCCTGCTGGCGGGTGGCGTAGATTAGCATGGTGCCGTTGGGCGCAACAGTGGGCGACTCATCAAGACTTGTTTCCGAGAGAATCTTTACACTTCCGCGCTGCAAGTCCTGTGCCGCCACTTTGAAGTTGGTGAAACCTTGCTGGCGATGGATCATGACCAGGGTCTTTTCGTCCGCCGACAGTTTCGGGTTGGCGTTGTAGTTACCCACGAACGTTACACGCTCGGCACCACCACCGCTGACCGACTGTTTGTAGATCTGTGGCTTGCCGCCACGGTCGGAGGTGAAGTACAGGGTGTTGCCATCCTTGCCCCAGAACGGTTCGGTGTTGATACCCGGGCCGGCAGTTACGCGGCTGATCTGGCGCGAGGCCACGTTCATCACGTAGATGTCCGGGTTGCCGTCCTTGGACAGCACGAACGCCAGGCGCGAACCATCAGGCGACCAGGCTGGTGCACCGTTCAGGCCTTCGAAGTTGGTCACCTGCTCGCGGCGGCCGGTATCGATGTTCTGCACGAAGATGCGCGGGCGCTTCTGCTCGAACGAAACATAGGCGATACGCTTGCCATCCGGTGCGAAGCGTGGCGACAGGATCGGCTCACGCGACTGCAGCAAGGTCACCGCACGGGCACCGTCGTAGTCCGAACGCTGCAGGGTGTAGCGGGTGTTGTTGGTAGAGAAGCGCTCGGCCGTCACGTACAGCATGCGGGTAGAGAACGCACCCTTGATGCCGGTGAGTTTCTCGAACGACTGGTCGGCAATGTAGTGCGCCATGTCGCGCAGCTGGTCGGTGCTGCCCGCCACGCTGCCGGTCAGCACTTGCTGCTCGGTGGCGACGTTGAACAGTGCGTACTGCACCTGCAGGCGACCGCCGGACGGCACGATGCTGCCGACCATCACGTACTGGGCACCCAGCGCTTTCCAGTCACGGAAAATGACTTCGCTGCCTTGGGTCGGCTGGCTGATCATGTTCTGACGCGGAATCGGCGAATAGTAGCCCGAGTTGCGCAGGTCGTTGCCGATGATGTCGGCCATGTCTTCTGGCAGCACACTGCCACCCTGCAGACCGAACGGCACTACCGCGATGGGCGTGGCCCGATCGCTGCCGCTGGTGACCAGGATGTTCTTTTCCTCTGCCATGGCCATGCCGGCCACGCAGCAGAGCATGACCAGCATTCCTCGAAGGAGTTTAATCACAACGCTAGATCCTCAGGTGTAAATGTCATCTTGAACGAACGATAACGGTTGAAATCGCTCGGCTTCATACCCTGCATCTCGGTCAAACGACCAATGTTCTTCACTGCTGCCACCGCCGAACTGTCGAACGGACCATCGCCACTGGACTTGATCACGCTGACACCGGTGATGGTGCCGTCCGGCAACATGTTGACCTGCAGGGTCACCGTCATGCCCTTACGCGCGGAAGGCGGACGAGCCCAACCCTCGGCCGCGCGCATACGGATCAGGTCGTCGAAGTCGCCGGCCACCTGGTCACCCTGCTCGTCAGCCAGGGCCTGCTGCCGCTCGGTGGTGTCGGACAACAGCTCGGCCAGGGCCTGAGCTTTCTTGTCTTCAGCCGACTTGCGGGCCGCTTCCTGTGCCTTCTTCTTCTGAGCATCTGCAGCGGCCTTTTTCTTGGTCTCTTCAGCTGCCTTCTTCTTAGCGTCCTCGGCCGCCGCTTTCTTCTTGGCGTCCTCGGCTGCTTTCTTCTTCGCGTCCTCGGCGGCCTGCTTCTTGGCCTCCTCGGCTGCTTTTTTCTTGGCTTCTTCCTCGGCCTGCTTCTTCGCCTCTTCCTCGGCCTTCTTCTTGGCGATGTCGGCCTGCTGCTTCTCGGCGGCCTTCTTCGCCTCTTCAGCCTTCTTGGACTCGGCGGCTTTCTTGGCTTCGGCAGCTTTGGCAGCTTCCTCGGCCTTCTTCGCCTCGGCGGCTTCGCGCGCTTCCTCAGCCTTTTGAGCGGCGTCGGCTTTCTTTTGTTCCGCGGCCTTGATGGCCTCCTGCTCGACCTTCTTCTGCTCCAGCTGCTCGACTTCAGTCTGGCGCGAGGCGGTTTTCTTCGCTTCCCCGGCAATCTTCTGATTGGTCTGGGTGGTCGCCTGGCTCTTCGACTTGAGCTGATACAGCGTAGCCTGAACGATCGGCTTGGAAGGCGGCAGTTCAGGCGTCATGGCAAAGCTGACGAACAGCAAGGCGAACACCAGCACATGCAGGCCGATGGCCCAGACACTGGGCCAGAAGTAGCTTTCCGAGGCGGATGGCTCTCGCTGTTGCATCAGGGCGCCTCGGTAATCAGGCCAACGTTACCGACACCGGCCTTCTGCAACCCGCCCATGGCGCCCATGACGGCGCCGTAGTCGACAGCCTTGTCGCCACGAATGAAGACCTGGGTCTGCTTGCCCTGGTCGCGACCGGCGGCAATGATCTTGGTCACTGCGCTGGTCATGTCCGGCAAGGTCATGGCCTTGTCCATCTGCTTGTCGGTGTCGACTTCGCTACCGAGGTTCCAGTAGTAGGTCTTGTCGGCCTTGATGGAGATGGTGAGGATCTGGACGTTGTTGTCCTGCGGCAAGGCTTCGCTGGAAACCTTGGGCAGGTCGACCTTCACGCCCTGGTTGAGCATGGGCGCCGTCACCATGAAGATGACCAGCAGCACCAGCATCACGTCGATGTAGGGCACCACGTTCATCTCGGCGACGGGCTTGCGTTTGTGGCGAACTCGGGCCATGGGCTTCTACCTGATTACTCTTCGCTGGTGTGCACTTTGCGGTGCAGGATCGCCTGGAACTCGTCGGCGAAGGTGTAGTAACGGCCGATCAGCACTTCGCTGCGGGCAGCAAAGCGGTTGTAGGCAATAACGGCCGGGATGGCCGCGAACAGACCAATGGCGGTGGCCACCAGCGCCTCGGCGATACCTGGGGCAACAGTGGCCAGAGTGGCCTGCTGCGCGCTGGCCAGACCGCGGAACGAGTTCATGATGCCCCATACGGTACCGAACAGGCCGATGTACGGGCTGGTGGAACCGACAGTGGCCAGGAACGGCAGGCTCTGCTCGAGTTTTTCCTCTTCACGCGAGATGGCAACACGCATGGCTCGCGCCACACCTTCCATGACCGCGTCCGGGTCCACACCCGGCTGCTGGCGCAGGCGCGAGAACTCTTTGAAGCCGGCGCGGAAAACCTGCTCCACACCGGAATCCGGGTCCGGGTTGCTGCCTGCCTGACGATACAGCTTGGACAGGTCGATACCCGACCAGAAGCGCTCCTCGAAGGCATCCAGCGCACGACGACCGGCGCGCAGCATGGTGCTGCGCTGGAAGATCATGATCCATGAGGTGACCGAGGCGGCCACCAGGGTCAGCATTACCAGCTGTACCACCACGCTGGCATTGCTGACCAGACTCCACATGGAGGTATGGTCGACGACGTTAGCTTCCACGCTTATTCTCCTGCGTTCGATTGATTACCCGAGCCGTCCGCCGCAAAGGCATCGCGCAGCTCCGGGGGTATGGCTCGGGGTTTGAAAGTGTCGGCGCGCACGGCGGCCACCAGGAACTGCCCTTCACAGAGCAGCGTTTCATCTTTTTCCCGCCAGACCTGCTGCACGAAGCGCAGGCTGGCGCGATTGAGTTCAAGTACTTGCGCGGTGACCCTCAGCTCGTCGTCCAGGCGTGCCGGCGCGTGATAGCGGGCTTCACTGGAATGAACCACGAACAGCAGATTGTCCTCGGCCAGTTGCGCCTGGGAAAACCCCAGATGCCGCAGGCGCTCGGTGCGCGCGCGCTCCATGAATTTCAGGTAATTGACGTAATACACCACGCCACCGGCATCGGTATCCTCGTAATAGACACGACAACGGTGTGCGAACGGTTCCAGGCCTTTTAGCGCGCGCATACTCTAGTGCTTACTCCTCAGCTTGCCAATCCGCTGCGGCAACTGTTTTTTCTTCATTAATGTCGTATTGCCAGCGCACCATGGGCATGCCAGCGGTAGGACCACGAAAAGCCGGTTTTGATCTGTCATTCATCGCCTGGCTCGGAAAATTCACCCGCGCCGCCCAGGCTGCCAGGCACGTTCAAGCCAAAGTGCAGATAAGCGTGCCGGGTAACCACACGGCCACGCGGCGTGCGCATGATGTAACCCTGCTGGATCAGGTAGGGCTCAAGCACATCCTCGATGGTGTGGCGCTCCTCGCTGATGGCCGCAGCCAGGTTGTCCACCCCCACCGGGCCACCGTCGAACTTCTCGATCATGGTCAGCAGCAGGCGACGGTCGGAATGGTCGAAGCCGCGCTCATCGACGTCCAGCAGATTCAGCGCCATGTCGGCCACCGCCTTGGTAATCTGGCCCTTGCCGCGTACTTCGGCGTAGTCGCGCACCCGGCGCAGCAGGCGGTTTGCGATACGTGGCGTGCCGCGGGCGCGACGGGCGATCTCGTAGGCGCCGTGGTCCTCGATGGCCAGGCCAAGGATGTTGGCCGAACGACTGACGATGGTTGCCAGGTCCTTGTCGCTGTAGAACTCCAGGCGCTGGACGATACCGAAGCGGTCACGCAACGGGTTGGTGAGCATGCCGGCGCGGGTGGTGGCGCCAACCAGGGTGAACGGCGGCAGGTCGAGCTTGATCGAACGGGCTGCGGGGCCTTCGCCGATCATGATGTCGAGCTGAAAGTCCTCCATCGCCGGATACAGTACTTCCTCGACCACCGGAGACAGGCGGTGAATTTCATCGATGAACAGCACATCGTGCGGTTCGAGATTGGTCAGCATCGCTGCCAGGTCGCCCGGCCGTTCGAGGATCGGCCCCGAGGTGCTTTTTACCGACACGCCCATTTCGTGGGCGATGATGTTGGCCAGGGTGGTCTTGCCCAGCCCGGGCGGGCCGAAAATCAGCGTGTGGTCGAGCGACTCGCCACGCCCCCGCGCCGCCTGGATGAATAACGCCATCTGCTCGCGTACCACCGGCTGGCCGATGTATTCGTCCAGGCGCAACGGGCGGATCGCACGGTCCTGGACTTCTTCACGGTCGCGGCCACTGGCGGCGATCAGGCGGTCGGCTTCGATCACTTGGTAATCATCCCTTTAAGGCTGCGACGAATGAGCTCTTCACTGCTCAGGCCGGCCTTGTCCTTGATTGCGGCAATGGCCTTGCTCGCTTCCTGCGGCTTGTAGCCCAAGGACACCAGGGCACTGACTGCATCGGCCTCGGCGGAGGACTCGCTGGCCACCGGCAGCGGGCCATCGGAGACCAGGGTGAACATTGCCGGGGAGGTTTCCCAGGCCTTGAAGCGGTCCTTGAGCTCGACCAGCAGGCGCTCGGCGGTTTTCTTGCCGACCCCGGGCACGCGCACCAGAACCGAAGCATCCTGGACTTGCACGCAGCGCACCAGTTCGTCCACTTCCAGGCCGGACATAAGCGCCAGCGCCAGCTTCGGACCCACGCCATTAAGGCGGATCAGCTCGCGAAACAGTTCGCGCTCGCGCTTCTCGGCAAAGCCGTAGAGCAAGTGAGCGTCTTCGCGCACCACCAGGTGGGTGTGCACGGTAACCGGCTCGCCGACCTTGGGCAGGCGATACAGGGTCGTCATCGGCACTTCCAGCTCATAGCCCACGCCGTTGACGTCGATAATCAGGTGTGGCGGCTGTTTTTCCGCCAGGGTGCCGCGCAAACGTCCAATCACGTTCCGATCCTTCCTCTCGGGGAGCCGGTCGAAGACCGCTCAACCCTATCAGCAAATGCGCCAGGTGAACGTTTCACCCGAACAAAATGTGTATCAGCTCATGAAGCGCCTACAGACGCAAGCGCCCGCCGCGTCGGCGTGCCGTGGCCAGGCCGTGGGGCACCAGGCTGGAGCGGGTATGGGCATGGCAAAGGGCAATGGCCAGGGCGTCGGAGGCGTCGATCTGCGGCTTCTGGGTCAACTTGAGCAAATGCATGACCATCAGCATCACCTGCTCCTTGTTTGCCCCACCGCTGCCAGCGACCGCTTGCTTGACCTGAGTGGCACTGTACTCGGCGATTTCCAGGCCGGCTTCTGCGGCGGCAACGATGGCCGCCCCTCGGGCCTGGCCAAGCTTTAGCGCAGAGTCGGCGTTGCGTGCCATGAACACCCGTTCGATGCCCATGGTCACTGGGCCGTGCTGGGCGATGATTTCACTGACACCGCGAAAAACGATCTGCAACCGCTCGGGCAACTCGCCGCTGCCGGTGCGGATGCAGCCCGACGCCACGTACTCGCAACCACGGGCAGTCTGGCGAACCACACCGTAGCCGGTGATGCGCGAGCCGGGGTCGATACCAAGAATCAGAGTCATAGCGCCTGCGAGTTCAAAATGTACCGGCCTATTCACGGGCAAGCCCGCTCCCACAGAAATCGCACCGCACTTGAACCGGGTGCAATACCTGTGGGAGCGGGCTTGCCCGCGAAAAAGCCCTGTAAGCCAAGCGCAAAATCTTAGCCGAGTTTTTCCATGATCTCGTCGGAGATCTGTGCATTGGAGTAGACGTTCTGCACGTCGTCCAGGTCTTCGAGCATGTCGATCAGCTTGAGCACCTTCTCGGCGCCCTCCTGATCCAGCTCGGCACTGGTGGTCGGCTGCATGACGATTTCTGCGTCGGCGGCCTTGAAGCCCGCCTCTTCCAGCGCGTTACGCACGGCGTAGAAACTGTTGAACGAGGTGAACACCTCGAACGAGCCATCGTCGTTGGCCACCACGTCGTCGGCATCGGCCTCCATCGCGGCTTCCATCAAGGCATCTTCGTCGATGCCCGGGGCGAAGCTGATCTGCCCCTTGCGCTCGAACAGATAGGCCACAGAGCCGTCGGTGCCAAGGTTGCCGCCACACTTGGTGAAGGCATGACGCACGGCGGCAGCGGTGCGGTTACGGTTGTCGGTCATGGCCTCGACCATGATCGCCACGCCACCCGGGCCGTAACCTTCGTAGCTGAGCTCTTCGACGTTGTCGCTTTCGTTGGTGCCAGCACCACGGGCCACGGCGCGATCGATGATGTCGCGACTCATGTTGGCGCCCAGGGCCTTGTCCAGCGCCAGGCGCAGACGCGGGTTGGAGCCCGGGTCGGCACCACCTTGCTTGGCGGCAACGGTCAGCTCACGGATCCACTTGGTGAAGATCTTGCCTCTCTTGGCATCCTGGCGCTCTTTGCGGTGCTTGATGTTCGCCCACTTGGAATGACCAGCCATAACGACTCCGAATCCTTGAAACAGAAACAGGTTCCGCCCCGAAGGGCGGAACGTGGAAATACTGCGCCGAAGCGCCGGGGCGCACCCGCCGGGATGCGCCCGGGGCCGATTACTCGACCTTGGTCTGCTCGCGCAGACGAATGTGCAGCTCGCGCAGGGCCTTGGCGTCGACCATGCCAGGGGCCTGGGTCATGACACACGCGGCGCTCTGGGTTTTCGGGAAGGCGATCACTTCACGGATCGACTGGGCGCCGGTCATCAGCATGACCAGGCGGTCCAGGCCGAAGGCCAGGCCACCGTGAGGCGGCGCACCGAACTTCAGCGCGTCGAGCAGGAAGCCGAACTTCTCTTCCTGTTCCTCTGCCTCGATGCCCAGCAGGCGGAATACCGCTTGCTGCATCTCCTTGCGGTGGATACGGATCGAACCGCCACCCAGCTCGGTACCGTTCAGGACCATGTCGTAGGCACGGGACAGCGCGGTGGCCGGGTTGGCCTCGAGCTCTTCCGGGGTGCACTTCGGCGCGGTGAACGGGTGGTGCAGCGCGGTGAAGCTGCCGTCTTCGTTCTCTTCGAACATCGGGAAGTCGACCACCCACATCGGCGCCCACTCGCAGGTCAGCAGCTCGAAATCGTGGCCCAGGCGGATACGCAGCGCGCCCAGGGCTTCGCTGACGACCTTGAACTTGTCGGCACCGAAGAACACGATGTCACCATCGACGGCGCCAACGCGGTCGAGGATGTTGTTGAGGTTGGCCTCAGGGATGTTCTTGACGATCGGCGACTGCAGGCCCTCGACGCCTTTGGCGCGCTCGTTGACCTTGATGTAGGCCAGGCCCTTGGCACCGTAGATGCCGACGAACTTGGTGTACTCGTCGATCTTGCTGCGCGGCATGCTGGCACCGCCTGGCAGGCGCAGGGCGGTGACGCGGCACTTCGGATCGTTGGCCGGGCCGGCAAAGACCTTGAAGTCTACGTCTTTCAGCTGGTCGGCAACGTCGACCAGTTCCAGCGGGATACGCAGGTCAGGCTTGTCGGAACCGTAGCGGCGCATGGCCTCTTCGAAGGTCATGTGCGGGAATTCGCCGAATTCCAGGTCCAGCACTTCCTTGAACAGCTTGCGGATCATGCTCTCGGTGAGGCCCATGATCTCGGCTTCGTCGAGGAAGCTGGTCTCGATGTCGATCTGGGTGAATTCCGGCTGGCGGTCAGCACGCAGGTCTTCGTCACGGAAGCACTTGGCGATCTGGTAGTAGCGGTCGAAACCGGCAACCATCAGCAGCTGCTTGAACAGCTGAGGCGACTGCGGCAGGGCAAAGAAGCTGCCCGCGTGGGTACGGCTCGGCACCAGGTAGTCACGCGCGCCTTCAGGGGTGGCACGGGTGAGGATCGGAGTTTCGACGTCGAGGAAGCCGTTTTCATCGAGGAAGCGACGGATGCTGCTGGTGATGCGCGAACGCAGGCGCAGCTTGTCGGCCATTTCCGGGCGACGCAGGTCGATGAAGCGATAACGCAGGCGGGTTTCCTCGCCGACATCGGAGTATTCGTTCAGCGGGAACGGTGGGGTTTCCGCTTCGTTGAGCACGTTCAGCTGATAGCCGAGGATCTCGATGGCACCGGACGCCATGTTGGCGTTGACCGCGCCGTCCGGGCGCTTGCGCACCTTGCCGGTGATCTGCACGACGTACTCGCTGCGCACGCGGTCGGCGGCGGCGAAGGTTTCGGCGCGATCCGGGTCGAACACGACCTGGGCCATGCCTTCGCGGTCACGGATGTCGAGGAAGATCACCCCGCCGTGGTCGCGGCGACGATGGACCCAGCCGCAAAGGGTGACTTCCTGGCCGTCCAGGCTCTCGTTCAGTTGGCCGCAATAATGGCTGCGCATCATGATGGTGGTTTCGCTTCTCGTGATTCGTGTATTCGTTGGAGGCCTTGGCCGCCCGGAGGGCTAATACTGCAAGACCCGGCTACTGCAATTCAACTCAGTCGGCCTTGTCGCCGCCTGCCAGGTTCTTTTTCGCCCCGGTCTTGAAGTCGGTTTCGTACCAGCCATTGCCACTCAGGCGAAAACCGGGGACCGACAGCAGTTTCTTCAATGCCGGCGCCTGACAGGCCGGGCAGTCGGTCAGCGGCGCGGCGCTGATCTTCTGCAGCGCCTCCATCCGGTGATCGCAGGAAGCACATTGATAGTCATAAAGGGGCATGAACGTCTCTCGTCAACCACAACGCTGGCTGCCGGGGCAGCAAAAAGCGGGATTATATATGGTTAACCGACACTGCGCAGCCCGCCGGGCGATCAGCGTGCACTCGGCGGATCGAGCAGCCAGGCGACACAGATCACCCGGATCAGCCCGCTGAAGTTGCGCACCCCACCCTGACGCAGGTGCACTTCACGGTCGACATAAGACAGCACGGCACTGACTGAACACTGGTTCGCTGCGGCAATCTGCTCGAGGATACCCCAATACACCGCCTCCAGGCGCAGACAGGTGGAAAAACCATTCAACCGCACCGAACGCGACACGGGCTGAGTCTGCAACATGTCGAAATCGGCCTTGAACGGGTCGATGCACTGCTTGCCGGGCCAGCGCCCCATCCCCATCGCACACTTGATCGCTTGCATCGCGCCACTTCCTCAGCTCAATCAACTGGGGCCCAATGAAGCGCCGAGCGCAGCGCTCGAAGCAGCGGCAAAACCTTCCCGCACAAACGAAAGGGCCCGGCTGATATGGATTCAGCCGGGCCCTCACACAAGTCCTACACGATTAACCGATCATTTACCGTCGAGCAGAACCCGCAGCATCCAGGCTGTCTTTTCATGCACCTGCATGCGCTGGGTCAGCAGATCAGCGGTAGGCTCATCGCTGACTTTGTCCACTACAGGGAAAATACTGCGGGCAGTACGCACCACTGCCTCCTGCCCCTGGACCAGTTGGCGGATCATTTCGTCGGCATGCGGCACACCCTCTTCCTCCTTGATCGAGGAGTGTCGTGCATAGAAAGCATAGGAGCCTGGTGCCGGGAAGCCCAGCGCGCGAATCCGTTCGGCGATCGAGTCGACCGCCAGCGCCAGTTCGTTGTACTGCTCTTCGAACATCAGGTGCAGGGTGCGGAACGACGGACCGGTGACGTTCCAGTGAAAGTTATGGGTTTTCAGATACAGCACGTAGGTATCCGACAAGAGGCGGGAAAGCCCTTCGACGATGGACTTGCGATCTTCTTCGCTGATACCGATATCGATTGCCATGAAGTTCCCCTTTCCATAAGGCTTGATGATCAAGCGGGCCCGACACACTGTATCAATACTTGGCGCAATGCGCCCATGACACAGGGCAAGCCATCGGTGCCTGCCGCCTGCGGTTTGAGATACCCCCGCCTTTGCTGTTAAATAGGCACGGTGCCACCCGTGCGGACAGTCATTGCCGGGTGCATAGGCTGGCCCACCACGTGTTCGCGCTTTACACCTCATGCGCACCGTGCCGCCAGCTCTTCCTGTGATCGGCCTTATCAACTGTGAGCCAACCCATGTTCAAGATCGTCCATCTGGTGACGGGCGTTGCGGCTTTGCTGCTATCGCTCATGCCCAGCCTAAAACCCGACGCAACACCCTTCCTGCAGCAACCCGACGCGGTCTACCTGGCGCTGCTCGGCCTGCTCAACCTCCTGCTGGCCCCGGTCGTGCCGCTGTATTACCGCGGTGCGCGGCAACAGCTGCAATACCTGGCCTGCGCCCTGCTGGTGGTGGCCGTGGTCCTGCAGACCTTGACCCTGCTGGCACGCCCGGAAATGGGCAACCTGGCGGCGCTGGTCTGCGCCGCACTGGCCGTCGTCCTGCACCTGGTGGCGGGCTTCGCCCGTAGCAGCAAGAAAGTGCGCGCCAGCCAAGGCGCACCGCTGGAGGCCGGCAAGCGGGATACCGGCACGGTGAAGTGGTTCAACACCTCCAAGGGCTTCGGCTTCATTTCCCGCGATTCGGGTGACGACATCTTTGTCCACTTCCGGGCCATCCGCGGCGAGGGCCACCGCATTCTGGTCGAAGGCCAGCGCGTGGAGTTCTCGGTCATGCATCGCGACAAAGGCCTGCAGGCCGAAGACGTGGTCGCGGTCAACCGACGCTGACCCTGCACAGCCCTGGGGCAACCCCAGGGCTGCCACCCTCAGTAGTGCGGCGGCGGCGCCTCTTCCCCTTCACTGCCGTATTGCCCGACCATTTCTTCATGACGCTTGATCAGCTCGGCCATTTGTAGCTGCAAGCGCTCGATGACCCGCCCCTGCTCGACCACCACATCATTCAGCGCCTGGATCGTGTCGTCCTGGAACGCCTGACGGGTTTCCAGTTCAATAATGCGCGACTCAAGCGACATGTCAGGCCTCCTGGTAATCGAGAGCAAGGAGAGCAAGGAGTGCACGCACGCGCTGACGAATGGCATCCACCTGCTCCGGTGTGTACCCGACGGCAGGTACCTTGCCCCAGACCGGCGCTGGCCAGGCTGCATCGCCATGGCGGCGAACGATCACATGCATGTGCAGCTGGCTGACCACGTTACCCAGGGTGGCAACGTTCATCTTGTCAGCCGCAAACTCATGCTTGAGCACTTCGGCCAGGTAGGTGGTTTCTTTCCACAGCTGCGCCTGGTCTTCCTGGCTCAAGTCGAACAGTTCGCTCACACCTGCGCGCTTGGGCACCAGGATAAACCATGGGTAGTTCGCATCCTTGCTGAGCAACAGACGGCACAGTGGGAAGTCGCCAAGGACCAGAGAGTCCTGCTGTAAACGCGAATCCATATCAAACACAATCAATCTCCAGCAATAAACCTATTGCGCCAAGGATACCCTGCTTCGCCCCAGCCGACATGCGCCAGGCGCAGGACTGCACGCTTTAAGTTCATGAATCACCACGACTTGCACAACGCCGGTAACACAGCGCTACTTTTCGCACCAAAATGAGGCCACAAAAGTGTGCGGCAATACGCTTCTACCCACATCAATGACTCAGGATCAACAGTTGCCGGTAACACATTGACTTTTATGGCAGCTTTTTCTTTTAACGTACACATTCAACCTGGCACACCATCAGACAACTCGCAGCCCGTGTTTTCGGCACTTTTCGACCTTTGCCAGCACGGCTTGTGAAAATTTCATGAACCGTTGTTAATTTTGAGCACGCTTGTTGCATTCTCTTCACGCCAAGTCGGCACGGCACCTGCATAGACCAGGTGACGCGACAAATAACAACAGCGAAATTGGATACACCAGGGAGTTTCCCTAGCCGGAATCTGTACTTACAGAATCGTTACGGCACTGGAACAGCGCTGGAGTTGTACGACCCAGTTAATCGGGGCGTGATTTGCGACATGGAAATACCTAAAAGCGACATGGCCATAAAGTTCCCGAAATGGAGATTTTTGCCATATCGCCAACAACAGTCAGCGTGCTATACATTTCCGCCGACATAACAAGAAAGAGCTGCCCCATATAACTAAAAGACTTGGGCGCAGCGGTACTCTTCCTAAAAACCAAAGGAGCAAATCACGATGCGCGTGATGAAGTGGAGCATGATCGCCCTGGCCGTTGCGGCAGGGACCTCGCAGATGGCAGTGGCTTCGTCCCAGGACGATTCCAAGGGTTTCCTCGAAGACAGCAAGCTGAACGTCAAGACTCGCATGCTGTACTTCAGCCGTGACTTCCGTAACAACGAGCGCGACCCTATTACCGGCGATCGTCAGAGCCGCGTTGAAGAAACCGGCCTCGGCTTCCTCGGCACTTACGAGTCTGGCTTCACCCAAGGTGTGATCGGCGTGGGCGTCGATGCCATCGGCATGCTCGGCGTGAAACTGGACAGCGGCAAAGGTCGCCACAGCACCGGCCAGTTCCCGACTGACGCCGATGGCCGTGCGCAGGATGAGTTCTCCGAAGGCGGTGCAGCGGTCAAACTGCGCATCTCCGATACCGTGCTGAAAGTCGGCGACCAGTTCACTGCCATGCCAGTGCTCGCGACCGATGACAGCCGCTTGCTGCCAGAAGTGGCTCAGGGCGCGCTGATCACCAGCAACGAAATCAAAGGCCTGACCCTCAACGCCGGTCACTTCACCGCGCTGAACGCCCAGTCCGAAACTTTCCATGACAGCCTGCACCTGAAGCAAGCCGACGTTATCGGTGGCACTTACGCCTTCACCGACAACCTGTCCACCAGCCTGTACTACTCCAAGGTCGAAGACTACTGGCGCAAGTACTACGCCAACGTTAACTGGGCGCTGCCGCTCTCGGACAAACAAGGTCTGGTGTTCGACTTCAACATCTATGACACCAAGAGCGATGGCCAAGGCCTGCAGCGCGCCGAGAAAGATGGCGTGACCAAGCTCGACAACCAGGCCTACAGCCTGTCGGGCGCTTACAACATCGGCGCCCACACCTTCACCCTGGCCTACCAGAAAGTGCACGGTGACGGCGACTACGGCTACGGTGTGGACGGTGGCGGTACCATCTTCCTGGCCAACTCCGTGGCCCGTTCCGACTTCAACGCCGAAGACGAGAAATCCTGGCAGGCTCGCTACGACCTGAACTTCGCCGAGTTCGGCGTGCCTGGCCTGACCTTCATGACCCGTTACGTGCGTGGTAGCGATGCCAACACCGGTTCCACCAGCAATGGCAAGGAATGGGAACGCGACGTGGACGTCAAGTACGTGCTGCAGGAAGGCCCTGCCAAGGACCTGAGCTTCCGTGTCCGTCAGGCCACCTACCGCTCCAGCGATGGCGTTTACTACGGTTCGAGCTCGATCGACGAACTGCGCCTGATCGTCGAGTACCCGCTGAGCATCCTGTAAGCCTGGCTTATAGTGCCCCGCACCTGAAAAAGCCCGGCACACTCGCCGGGCTTTTTCTTGGCTGACAACTGCCACGCCCTGGGGCATTCTGTACGCCTTCGTTTCGCCCCCGTACAATGCGGGGCTATTTCAACGTCTTAGGCAATCGACACGGCTAACCATGCGCACCAGTCAATATTTGCTCGCCACCCAGAAAGAAACCCCTGCCGACGCAGTGGTCATCAGCCATCAGCTCATGCTGCGTGCCGGCATGATCCGCAAACTGGCCTCCGGCCTGTACACCTGGCTGCCGATGGGCCTGCGGGTGATGCGCAAGGTCGAGAACGTTGTGCGCGAGGAAATGAACGCCGCCGGCGCCCTGGAAGTGCTGATGCCAAGCATCCAGCCTGCCGAGCTGTGGCAGGAATCCGGCCGCTGGGAACAATACGGTCCCGAGCTGCTGCGCCTGAAAGACCGCCACCAGCGCGACTTCTGCGTCGGCCCGACCCACGAAGAAGTGATCACCGATCTGGCCCGCAACGAGCTGTCCAGCTATAAGCAGCTGCCACTCAACATGTACCAGATCCAGACCAAATTCCGTGACGAGATTCGCCCACGCTTCGGCCTGATGCGCGGCCGCGAATTCATCATGAAGGACGCCTACTCCTTCCATGCCGACCAGGCTTCCCTGCAGGAAACCTACGACCGCATGCACCAGGCGTACACCAACGTCTTCACCCGCCTGGGCCTGGACTTCCGCCCTGTGCAGGCCGACACCGGCTCCATCGGTGGCAGCTACTCCCACGAATTCCACGTCCTCGCCGAGTCGGGCGAAGACGACGTAATCTTCAGCGACAGCTCCGATTACGCCGCCAACATCGAGAAGGCCGAAGCCGTCCCGCGTGAAACCGTGCGCCCTGCTCCTGCCGAGGAACTGCGCCTGGTCGACACCCCGGAAGCCAAGACCATTGCCCAGCTGGTGGAAAACCACGGCCTGGCGATCGAAAAGACCGTCAAGACCCTGATCGTGCGCGGCGCCGAAGAGGGCAAGCTGGTCGCCCTGATCGTCCGCGGCGACCACGAGCTCAACGAAATCAAGGCCGCCAAGCTGGAACAGGTTGCCGACCCGCTGGTCATGGCCACCGATGCCGAACTGCGCGAGGCCATCGGTGCCGGCGCCGGCTCGCTCGGCCCGCTGAACCTGCCGCTGGAAATCGTGATCGACCGCTCGGTCGCCCTGATGAGCGACTTCGGCATCGGCGCCAACATCGACGACAAGCACTACTTTGGAGTGAACTGGGAGCGTGACCTGCCGGTTCCACAGGTTGCCGACCTGCGCAATGTCGTCGAAGGCGACCCAAGCCCGGACGGCAAGGGTACCCTGGTGATCAAGCGCGGCATCGAAGTTGGCCACATCTTCCAGCTCGGCACCAAGTACAGCGAGGCACTCAAATGCCAGGTACTGGGCGAGAACGGCAAGCCGGTAACCCTGTCCATGGGCTGCTACGGCATTGGCGTGTCCCGCGTGGTCGCCGCTGCCATCGAGCAGAGCTACGATGACAAAGGCATCATCTGGAACGACGCCCTGGCACCGTTCCAGATTGCCCTGGTACCACTGCGTTACGAAACCGACGTGGTCCGCGAGGCAACCGACAAGCTTTACGCCGAACTGACCGCAGCCGGCTTCGAGGTGCTGCTGGACGACCGCGACAAGAAGACCAGCCCCGGCATCAAGTTCGCCGACATGGAGCTGATCGGCATTCCACACCGCATCGTCGTCAGCGACCGCGGCCTGGCCGACGGCAACCTGGAGTACAAGCACCGCACCGAGCAGGAGGCCCAACCGCTGCCGCTCAATGAAGTGCTGACCTTCCTGCAGGCCCGCGTTCGCCGCTGATAATCAATGCACGAGTAATCATGTCCAAGCGAAGTACCTTTACCCTGGGGGGCGCCGCACTGTGCGGCACCCTGCTCGTCAGCGGTTGCGCCAACCAGATGTCCCAGCGCAGCGACCATGAGGAGCGCGTCGAGCGCAAGCTGCTCGAACACACCCTGCAGATCGATGTCGGCGAGCCGAAGGTGATGGAGCTTCCGCAACGGCGTGTGCGCATCCATGAACAGAAGCGTTTCGAGGTGACCGAGTACGAGGTCACCCGTCGCTACGACCGTTACACCCCTTACCAGCCCTGGCGGGAGATCTACGAGATCCCGCTGGGTGCGGTAGCTGTGGTGGCTGGGATAGGGGCCAACGTGGTCAACGTGTTCGCCCTCGGCAACCTGCCGCAGAGCATGACCCACGACTGGCTCAGCTATGGCGTGGATGGCCTCAACCCGTTCATGAACACGCCGTCCAACGGGCGCGCTCAGCAGAACCTGGCGGGCATCAGTGAAGTGCAGAAGGACAAGCGCGAAGAATTCACCAGCGTGCCCTGGAGCGAGCGCTTGGTCGAAGTCAAGGCTGGCAAGATGACCCACGAGCTGACCACCGACAGGAACGGCGTGTTGCGCCTGAACCTGCTGGACAGCCCATTCTCGGAACAGCACCTGAATCACGTCGGCACCCTGCACATGCAAGTGGTCGACGAGGACAACGGCGTGCGTGGCGATGCCAGCCTGCTGGTCAGCGCTACCTTGCGCAACAAGCTGCGCGAAGCCCATGAGCTGATCTTCGATGACCTCGAGGATGACGATGTCGGCCAGTGGGTACACCGGGTCAAGCGCTTGTCCGAGCTGGGCCTGGAAGAGGAAGCCAGCGAGATGGAGCAGAGCCTGATCGAGCTGACACGCAACGATCCGGAACTGCAGCAGGAATTCCTGACGGCGCTGACCAAGGCCACTGGCCGGTTGGTCGCCGACCCAGGCGTGCAGTAACTATATAGAAGGGGCTGCTTTGCAGCCCCTTTCATTTGGCTGGGAACAACTCCAGCTGCTCATGCGCCCCGCGCAGGTCCCGCAACCTTACCCCCACCCCCAACAAGCGCACCGGTTTGCCACCGCGAGCGAACGCCTGACGCAGCAACTGGCGGTAGCTTTCCAAGTCCCTGCCCGCCCCCGCCTGCTCCATGGTCGTCTGGCTGAAGTCATGGAACTTGACCTTGACGAACGGCTTGTCCGGGCGGTAACTGCTGTCCATTCGGGCAATCCGCTCATTAAGGCTGTCGAGCAGCTCAGGTAGGCGCTCAAGGCAACTGGCCAGGTCCGGCAGGTCGTTGTCATACGTGTTTTCGACGCTGACCGACTGCCTACGGCTATCGTTGTGAACGGCACGCTCATCAATCCCACGCGCCAACCCCCACAGTCGCTCGCCAAAACTGCCGAATTCGCGCGCCAACGCCAACCGCGACCACTCTCGCAAGTCAAGACAGGTATCGATACCCAGGCGGTTCAACTTGTCTGCGGTCACCTTGCCCACACCATGCAGCTTGGCCACCGGCAAGGCAGCAACGAACGTCTCGACCTGGTCCGGGGTAATCACGAATATACCATTGGGTTTTCGCCAGTCGCTGGCGATCTTGGCCAGAAACTTGTTTGGCGCCACCCCCGCAGAGACGGTGATATGCAAGGTACGGGCGACCCGACGGCGAATGTCTTCAGCAATTCGTGTAGCGCTTCCCGCGTACCACTGGCTGTCACTGACATCCAGATACGCTTCATCCAGTGACAACGGCTCGATCAACTCGGTGTAGTCACGAAAAATGGCGTGAATCTCGCGCGAAGCTTCCCGATAGGCTTCGAAGCGTGGTTTGACAATCTCAAGGTCGGGGCAAAGCTTGAGGGCATGCCGGGAGGACATGGCTGAGCGCACGCCATAGGCACGCGCCTCATAATTGCAGGTGGCGATCACCCCGCGACGGTCCGGGGAGCCCCCCACTGCCATGGGGCGACCGGCCAGACGCGGGTCATCACGCATCTCGATAGCGGCGTAAAAGCAATCGCAGTCGATATGGATGATCTTGCGCAAGGACATTGATGACGGCCACCACTGTAAATTCATACAGATATTAGCGCATGCTGCTGACGCAGAGACAGCCTGCTTCGATAATCGGCTTGTAAGCCGCGTCGCGCCTGAGTCGCAGCCTTACATTGACGCTAAGAGGTTGAACGAAAAAGGGTTTTTCACGATATCGCTTGACATGGGCAAGAAAACCCGTAGAATTCGATCTCACAGGCGCGGGATGGAGCAGCCTGGTAGCTCGTCGGGCTCATAACCCGAAGGTCGTCGGTTCAAATCCGGCTCCCGCAACCAGATTCGAGAAAAGGCCACTGTTAACGCAGTGGCCTTTTTCTTTTGCCTCGATTTTAACTACCTAAAGAAAAATCAAGGAAATCAACAAGTAGCGCTTGACACTCGCTGCTTAAGCTGTAGAATTCGATCTCACAGGCGCGGGATGGAGCAGCCTGGTAGCTCGTCGGGCTCATAACCCGAAGGTCGTCGGTTCAAATCCGGCTCCCGCAACCAGATTCGAGAAAAGGCCACTGTTAACGCAGTGGCCTTTTTCTTTTGCCTGGAAATCAGGACAAAAAGTAATTGTGCGTCATTTTGCAGTTAGTTCTTGACTTGAACGCCCAACTCTATAGAATGCGCACCTCTGACGCGGGATGGAGCAGCCTGGTAGCTCGTCGGGCTCATAACCCGAAGGTCGTCGGTTCAAATCCGGCTCCCGCAACCATATTCGTCAGAACAAACCCCGCCTGTGTAACAGCAGCGCGGGGTTTGTTGCATTTCGTCGCCTGAAAAATCCATCTGCCTCAAGCAAACCCGCTTGTTTGAGGTCTCATCTTATAGGATGAACTATCTTTAACACTGCCGGACGACTGAAAGTAACGTTGCCCGGAGTAATATCTGGATACGTTTACCAAAGGGACTTTCACTTGGCCGCAGCTCTTCCCCTCCTCGCGCAGCACGCTCGAGGCATCTCATGACATCGCACACCCCTGAACCCCAGGTGCCTCTAGCCTCGGCACTGCCGACTGCTACCCAGCGCTTGCCTTGGCTGGAGCGGATGAGCCGTTACCGTCAGCCGATTGGCCTGGCCGTTACCTTGCTGCTGTTTGCCATGGCGCTGATTGCTTGCCGGCATCTGTTGAGCGAGCTGGACATCTACGCCCTGCACGATGCCATGCTCGACGTACCGGCACGGTCACTGATCGGCGCCCTGTTGGCGACAGTGATTGGGTTCGTGATCCTGCTGGGTTACGAGTGGTCGGCCAGCCGTTATGCAGCCGTCAAGCTGCCCCCGCGAACCTTGCTGATGGGTGGCTTCAGCGCCTTTGCCATCGGTAACGCGATCGGCCTGTCGATGCTCTCGGGTGGCTCGGTACGCTACCGCCTCTACGCGCGCCAGGGCCTCGGCGCCGCCGAAGTCGCGCGCATGACCGTCTTTGCCAGCCTGTCCCTGGGTTGCGCGCTGCCACCACTGGCGGCATTGGCCACCTTGAGCAACCTGCCGGCAGCGGCAGCGGCTCTGCGCTTGCCCGCGACGGTGCTGGCCGGCATCGCCATCGCCGTACTGGCCGTCACTACCCTGCTGGTGATCGGGCTGTATCGCCGCCGCCTGCCGGAACAACCGTTGGCCGACAGCCTGCTGGTGCAACTGGGCCGTCGCACCCTGCGCCTGCCCGGTGGCCGCCTGGCGGCCCTGCAATTGCTGATCACCGCACTGGACGTGGCAGCTGCCGCCACCGTGCTCTACCTGCTGCTGCCGGAGGCGCCGCCCTTCGGCGCCTTCGTGTTGGTCTACCTGCTGGCCCTGGCCGCTGGTGTGCTCAGCCATGTGCCGGGTGGCGTAGGGGTGTTCGAAGCGATCCTGCTGGCTGCCTTCGCCGACCAACTTGGCGCCGCGCCACTGGCCGCCGCCCTGCTGCTGTACCGGCTGATCTACGTGGTCCTGCCACTGCTGCTCGCCTGCGTGCTGTTGCTGGCCAACGAGGCACGCCGCCTGCTGTTCGCCCAGCAGGCAATCAAGGCGGCTTCAGGCCTGGGCGCACCGATCCTGGCGATTCTGGTGTTCCTGTCGGGCGTGGTGCTGCTGTTCTCCGGCGCCACCCCGGAAATCGACACGCGGCTGGAGCACATGGGCTTCCTCGTGCCACACCGGCTGATCGACGCCTCGCACTTCGGCGCGAGCCTGATTGGCGTACTCTGCCTGCTGCTGGCCCAGGGCCTGCGCCGGCGCCTGTCGGCGGCCTGGCTGCTGACCACCGTGCTGCTGCTGGTCGGCGCATTGCTGTCGATACTCAAAGGCTTCGATTGGGAAGAAGCTAGCCTGCTGACCCTGACCGCCGCGCTGCTGGCCATTTTCCGCCGCTCGTTCTATCGGCCGAGCCGGCTGCTCGAGCTGCCGTTCTCGCCGGTGTACCTGGTGGCCAGCGCCTGTGTGGTCGGCGCTTCGGTATGGCTGCTGCTGTTCGCTTACCAGGACGTGCCCTATACCCACAAGCTGTGGTGGCAGTTCACCCTCGACGCGGACGCACCGCGCGGCCTGCGTGCCGCCCTGGGCAGCGCAGTACTGCTGGTGATCGTCGCCCTGACCTGGCTGCTGCGCACCGCCCGTCCGGTCATTCACCTGCCTGATGACACCGAACTGCAACGCGCCAACCGTATCCTGCTGGCCTCCGACCAGCCCGATGGTGGCCTGGCATTGACCGGCGACAAGGCATTGCTGTTCCACCCCAGCGACAATGCCTTCCTCATGTATGCCCGTCGCGGCCGCAGCCTGGTGGCCTTGTACGACCCGATCGGCCCGGCCCAGGAGCGCGCCGAAATGATCTGGCAGTTCCGCGACCTGTGCGACCTGCACCACGCCCGCCCGGTGTTCTACCAGGTGCGCGCGGAGAACCTGCCGTTCTACATGGATATCGGCCTGACTGCCCTGAAGCTTGGCGAAGAAGCGCGAGTAGACCTGCGCCGCTTCGACCTCGAAGCCAAGGGCAAGGAAATGAAGGACCTGCGTTACACCTGGAACCGCGGCGGCCGGGATGGCCTGAGCCTGGAGATCCACGAACCCGGCCAGGCGCCGCTGGCCGAGCTCAAGGAAATCTCCGATGCCTGGCTCGGCGGCAAGAACGTGCGCGAGAAAGGCTTCTCGCTGGGGCGCTTCAGCCCCGAGTACCTGCAGCACTTCCGTATCGCCCTGATTCGTTTCCAGGGCCGGCCGGTGGCCTTTGCCAACCTGCTGGAAACCCACAGCAACGAACTGGCCAGCCTCGACCTGATGCGCGCCCACCCCGAGGCGCCGAAGCTGACCATGGAATTCATGATGATCGGCTTGATCCTGCATTACAAAAGCCATGACTACGGCCGCTTCAGCCTGGGCATGGTCCCGCTTTCCGGCCTGCAGCCACGCCGTGGTGCACCCTTGACCCAGCGCCTGGGCTCGATGGTGTTCCGCCGTGGTGAGCAGCTCTATAACTTCCAGGGCCTGCGGCGCTTCAAGGACAAGTTCCAGCCGGACTGGGAACCTCGTTACATGGCCGTGCCGGCCGGGCTCGACCCGCTGGTGGCACTGGCCGATACTGCCGCCCTGATTGCCGGCGGCCTGACTGGATTGGTGAAACGTTGATGATCCGACGCTATTGGCTGTACGTACTGATTCCCCTGTTGCTGGCCGCCCTGGCCGGCGCTGCGGGCTTTTGGCTGTGGGCCCGCCCTGCCCCCGAGGCACGGCTGGAGCAGCTGACCCTCAATGACACCAGCATCATCCGCGTCACCCCGGGCGTGCACGCCAAGGCGCGGGTCGCCATCGGCGTACCCCAGGACCAGGCCCTGACCGACAAACAGTTGCTGGACCTGAGCCAGGCCGCCGAGGCACAACTGGTGCAGGTGATCCTGCCGCCGAACGACTGCACCAAGCAGCAACAAGCCATGGATCAGGCACTGACCCAGCTCTCCGACAAACCGACCTTGGTCGCCGGCATTGGGCCGGGCGCAGCCCAGGCATGGCGCTGGCTGGCTACCCAGAATGACGACAAGGCACGGGCCATCTCGGTCGACTTCACTCTGGAGCAGCCAGGCTGCAAGGCCGAGCTGCCGAAGTCGGCCGCCCACGGCCACTGGAACGTCGCCTGGAACGACAACCCGGACGACGCCAGCGCTGCATTCGTGCGCGACCAGGCCAACGCCGAGACCAGCATCAGCGACTACGACATCCACCTGCCACAGGTGCTCAAGGCCCAACTGACCCAGGCCCTGGTCGGTCGCGACGGCAACGCCCTGGCCATCCCGGTGGTGGAAGTACCGGCTGGCCAGACCACCGACACTGTCACCCTGTTCCTGTCCGGTGACGGCGGCTGGCGCGACCTGGACCGCGACGTGGCCGGTGAAATGGCCAAGCTCGGCTACCCGGTGGTCGGTATCGACACCCTGCGCTACTACTGGCAGCACAAAACCCCGGAGCAAAGCGCCGCCGACCTGTCGGAGCTGATGCAGCACTACCGCCAGAAGTGGGGCACCAAGCGTTTCGTACTGACCGGTTATTCGTTCGGCGCCGACGTGCTGCCGGCCATCTACAACCGCCTGCCGGCCGAAGACCAGCAGCGTATCGACGCGGTCGTGCTGCTGGCGTTCGCGCGCAGCGGCAGCTTCGAGATCGAGGTTGAGGGCTGGTTGGGCAAGGAAGGCCAGGAAGCACCTACCGGGCCGGAAATGGCCAGGCTGCCGGCGTCCAAGGTGGTCTGCGTGTACGGCGTGGAAGAAACCGACGAGAGCGGCTGCACCGACAAGACTGCTGTAGGCGAGCGCATGAAGCTGCCAGGCGGCCATCACTTCGATGAGAACTACCCGGCGCTGGCCAAGCGCCTGATCGACGAGATCGAGACCCGCCAGGGCAAGTCCAGCGTGGCTGCGAAGAACTGAGGGTTGGCGCGGTCATTGCGGGAGCGGCCTTGTGTCGCGAAAGGACTGCATGGCAGTCCCCGCAATGTTCGCGTTAAAACTTGAATCGAGGGGCCGCTTGGCGGCCCTTTCCGACCGGCCCGGCGTCCCGGCAAGGCCGCTCCAGGCAGCGGCTCTTCATTGAAATCGGCGAATATTCAAATCTCGACCTGGGTCCCCAGTTCGATCACCCGGTTCAATGGCAGGTTGAAGAAGCGCAGGTTACCGTTGGCATTCTTCAGCAGGAACGCGAACAGGTTGCCCCGCCAACGCGACATCCCCTCCAGACGCGACGCGATCACCGTTTCCCGGCTGAGGAAGTAGGTGGTGCGCATCGGGCTGAAATCCAGCTCGTCCAGGTGGCACAACTTCAACGCCGCCGGCACATCCGGCTCGTCCATGAAGCCAAAGTGCAGCAGCACACGGAAGAAGCCGTCACCGTAGGCCTCGACTTCGAAACGCTCTTGTTCCGGTACCCGTGGGCGGTCTTCACTGACCACCGTCAATAACACCACCTGGCTGTGCAGCACCTGGTTATGCAGCATGTTGTGCAACAGCGCATGGGGCACCGCATCGGCCCGCGCAGTCAGGAACACTGCCGTGCCCTCGACACGATGCGGCGGCTGCACGCGGATGCTGCTGATGAACACTGGCAGCGGCAGCCCGCCTTCATCAATACGCTCCACCAAAATCTGCTTGCCGCGCTTCCAGGTGCTCATCAGCAGGTACAGCACGGCGCCTGCCAGCACCGGGAAGGCACCGCCCTGGACGATCTTCGGCACGTTGGCGGCGAAGAACAGCCCATCGACGAAGAGGAAGCCCACCAGGATCGGTACCGCCAGAACCGGCGGCCATTTCCACAGCAGCAGCATCACCGCCGACACCAGGATTGTGGTCATCAGCATGGTCCCGGTCACGGCCACTCCGTAAGCCGCCGCCAGGGCGCCAGAAGACTCGAACCCGATCACCAGCAGCACCACGCCGACCATCAAGGTCCAGTTCACCGCACCGATGTAGATCTGCCCCTGCTCGTCGCTGGAGGTGTGCTGGATCTGCATACGCGGGATGTAGCCAAGCTGGATGGCTTGGCGGGTCAGGGAGAAGGCCCCTGAGATTACCGCCTGCGAGGCGATCACCGTGGCCATGGTCGCCAGCCCGACCATCGGCAGCAACGCCCAGCCTGGCGCCAGCAGGTAGAACGGGTTACGGGCGGCCTCGGGGTTCTGCAGCAATATTGCCCCCTGGCCAAAATAGTTGAGCACCAACGCCGGCAGCACCAACGCGAACCAGGCGCGGGCGATCGGCTTGCGGCCGAAGTGGCCCATGTCGGCATACAGTGCCTCGGCACCGGTCAGCGCCAGCACCACGGCACCGAGAATAGCCACCCCCATGCCCGGATGGACGATGAAGAAGTTCACCGCCCAGCCAGGGTTGAACGCCTTGAGCACTTCCGGGCTCTGGGAGATGCCATGCGCGCCCAGCGCGGCAAGCGCGAGGAACCAGACCACCATGATCGGGCCGAACAGCTTGCCGATCTTGTCGGTACCGTGCTTCTGCACCAGGAACAGGGCCACCAGCACCACCAGCGAAATGGGCACTACCCAGTGGTCGATGCCTTCGAAGGCCAGGCCCATGCCCTCTACGGCGGATAGCACCGACACCGCCGGCGTGATCATGCTGTCACCGTAGAACAGCGAGGCGCCGATCAGGCCGCAGACGACCATCAGCGCGCGCAGACGCGGATAAGCCGCCGTGGCCCGTCGCGCCAGCGCGGTCAATGCCATGGTGCCGCCCTCGCCCTGGTTGTCGGCGCGCAGGATGAACATCACATACTTGAACGACACCACCCACAGCAGCGACCAGAGGATCAACGAAAGGATGCCCAGCACACCATCATGGTTGACCGGCACCCCGTAACCGCCGGTAAAGACCTCTTTAAGGGTATACAAGGGGCTGGTACCGATATCGCCATAGACCACCCCGACCGCTGCCACGAGCAGGCCCAGCGACCGTGTCGCGCCCTGCTTCCCCGCGTGCCCGCCTTCGGCGTGACTGCTTGCCTGAACCATCGAACACTCCCGCAGATGGCCTTGAAGGCCGGTAGAATTCACTCCTGCGTCAGGGGCATGCAGTGACCCCGGCGCAATGGCGCGAAGCATAGCGCAGCGTTCGTCGCTTTTCTGCTGGTCAAGCGACCGTGTGCTCGCTAGAATTGCGCACTTTTTGATCAGAGGCGCCAAAAGCGTCCGTCAAGATCGCCCCCGGCTTCGCCAGGGCGAACTGCATTCAATACCGAGGTTAGTCATGTCCACCACTCCCGCCACCCCCAAGGTTGGTTTCGTCAGCCTGGGTTGCCCCAAGGCCCTGGTCGATTCCGAGCGCATCCTGACCCAGCTGCGCATGGAAGGCTATGAAGTCGTGCCCACCTACGAGGATGCCGATGTAGTGGTGGTCAACACCTGCGGCTTCATCGACAGCGCCAAGGCCGAGTCGCTGGAAGTGATCGGTGAAGCGATCAAGGAAAACGGCAAGGTCATCGTCACCGGCTGCATGGGTGTCGAAGAAGGCAGCATCCGTGACGTGCACCCGAGCGTGCTGTCGGTGACCGGGCCGCAGCAGTACGAGCAGGTGGTCAATGCCGTGCACGAAGTGGTGCCGCCACGCCAGGACCACAACCCGCTGATCGACCTGGTGCCGCCACAGGGTGTCAAGCTGACCCCGCGCCACTACGCCTACCTGAAGATCTCCGAAGGCTGCAACCACAGCTGCAGCTTCTGCATCATCCCGTCGATGCGCGGCAAGCTGGTCAGCCGCCCGGTCGGTGAAGTGCTGAGCGAGGCCGAGCGCCTGGTCAAGGCCGGCGTCAAGGAGATCCTGGTGATCTCCCAGGACACCAGCGCCTACGGCGTCGACGTCAAGTACAAGACCGACTTCTGGAATGGCCGCCCGGTCAAGACCCGCATGCTCGAACTGTGCGAAGCGCTGAGCAGCCTGGGTGCCTGGGTACGCCTGCACTACGTCTACCCGTATCCGAACGTCGACGACGTGATCCCGCTGATGGCCGCCGGCAAGATCCTGCCGTACCTGGACATCCCGTTCCAGCACGCAAGCCCCAAGGTACTCAAGTCGATGAAGCGCCCGGCTTTCGAAGACCGTACCCTGGCACGCATCAAAAACTGGCGCGAACAGTGCCCTGAGCTGGTGATCCGCTCGACCTTCATCGTCGGCTTCCCTGGCGAGACCGAGGAAGACTTCCAGTACCTGCTGGACTGGCTCACCGAAGCCCAGCTCGACCGCGTCGGCTGCTTCCAGTACTCGCCTGTCGAAGGCGCCCCGGCCAATGACCTGGGCCTGGAAGACGTGCCGGATGACGTCAAGCAGGACCGTTGGGACCGCTTCATGGCGCACCAGCAGGCCATCAGCGCCGCCCGCCTGCAACTGCGCATCGGCAAGGAAATCGACGTGCTGATCGACGAAGTCGAGGAGCAAGGCTCGGTTGGCCGCAGCTTCTTCGATGCCCCGGAAATCGACGGCAGCGTGTTCATCGACGGTAACCATGGCTTCAAGCCGGGCGACAAAGTGCGTTGCCGTGTGGTGGATGCCGATGAGTACGACATGTGGGCTGAACCCGTTTAACGCGGCCCGCACATGAAAAGCCCCTGCCGGGTATTCCCAATGTGGAAATACCCGGCAGGGGCTTTTTTGTCAGAAGGTATGAAAAACCATCAGTCCACCTTCTGCATCAGGGCTGGCATCGGAAAAGCCCTTGACCGCATACAGTTGAACTTTCCATTCCCGGTTGAGCTTGTGGGTCAGGAACAGAGTCAGTTCCTGGATCTGTGACCCCGTGGAGACGACTTTCTGCCGCCAGTCGTACGAGGCGCCCGCCGAGGTACCCTGCGCCACAGGAATGGCAAAGCCCAGGCTGACAAATATCGGATCTCTGAAATCGCTGTCGGGCGGGTCGCCGAACTTCTTCCAGCCCAGGGTTGCGAAGCCGGTCAGCGGGCCGAACACCTTGGCGATATCGACCTGGCCGGTATAGTCGTACTCACCCGTACCCAGGCACTGCTTTTCATCAGCAGTGGGAAATTTGACCTTGCCGATGAGGTCCAGCATCAGGCCACCGTCACTGCCATCGAGCAGTGCATAACCTGCGCTGGCAACCGTGTCGCCCAGCCCGCTCTCCACTGCATGGCAGCCACCCGGCAAGGGGTCACCATTCGGGCCTACTTCAGGGTTGGTGATGCGCAGCCAGGGCACGGTGACTTTGTAAGTCATGGGGCCGGTTTCATACTTGCCGACCACGGGGACGTACCAGATTTCCGAAGTGGTGCCCGTGCCATAGTCGCCACTCGAATAGTCCATGCCAATGGCGGCACTGAAGGTATCGGCCAGAACCGATACGCTGGTACAGGACAACAAACAGGCAAAAAGAGGGAGCGTGGGTCGCATCTGCACCTCAGTGTTGCGTCGGGAAGTGTGATCGGACTTACCCAGCCTAGTTACCTAATGCCCGGAACGCTCTGGATGCTCGACTTTTTCAACCTTCTCTACCGCTTCGGGTCTTTCCACCTTTTCGACTTTTTCCACTTTCTCGGCTTTTTCAGGCTTTTCGACTTTCTCGACCTTTTCCACCTTCTCGACTTTCTCGGGCCTTTCGACTTTCTCGACTTTTTCCACCTTCTCGACTTTCTCTGGCCTTTCGACTTTCTCGACTTTTTCCACCTTCTCGACTTTCTCGGGCCTTTCTACCTTCTCGGCTTTCTCCACCTTCTCGGGCTTCTCTACTTTTTCGACCTTTTCCACCTTCTCGGCTTTTTCGAGCTCTACTTTTTCTACTGCCTCGACTTTCTCCACCCGATCAGAGCTGCCGCTGTTACTGGTCTCGCGCACTTCCACGCTATCGACATGCCCCGACCTTCCAGACCTGTCCTCACTTCCAACGCTGTCATGGCCACTGGAACCGCTATCCGAACTCCGTTCACTCTGATCATCACTGCCTTCGTTGCGGGTGCTGGAGAGACCACGCTCACCCTGGCCACTGTTGCCCGAGCTTCCCGAGTCGCTTGTACCGCGTTCGCTGTCGCGCCCCGAATGCCCTCTGCCCGAATTGTCGGGGCGATCGTCGTGGAACTCGATGCTAGATGCCCTTAGCTCATGCGCAGCACTGAACACCCCGCTCACCAGCACGCGTTGGTCGAGCGCAACTGCCGCAGGCTGCCTGCCGACGATCACGGTATCCTGCCCCAGCGTCACATTGATGCCCGCCACCACCAGCTGATGCGCCTGGGTACGCTGCACCAGCCCCTCGATCACCGCTGTCTGCACGCGGCCAGCAAACGGCAGGCTCGGGTCTTGGCGGGTTTGCGCCACTTCCAGCTGGCGCCCGGTCCATTGGCCACGCACCAGCACTTCCCGCGCCGGTGCCACGCGGGTCCCGAGCTTGAGCCCCTGGAGGCTGCCGGGGCGGTCGATCGCACCAATGGCACTGGCCTCACTGAGCCCAGGTGCCCGCTCGATACGGCTTGCCACCACTTCTCCAGCAGCGTCGCGCAGGCCGCTGACCCTGACCGGCTCGCCCGGGCGCAGCCCTTCAGCCACCCGCGCCCCTGCGGCAAGCCGCACAGGTTGGCCCATGACCCGCAGTGGCTGCGATGCATTAGGCAGTGCCGTCAGTGGCCCTTCGTAAACGTTGAGGATCGCAATCCGCCCAGCTTGCAGGCCGCGCTGTGTGCCATAGGCCTCCACCGCGACAACCTGCCCTATCGCCAGATGAGCGCTGCTGGCAGGGGCACCGTTCTGACTCACCGGTACATCCTTGCCGTAGTGCACCTCCTGGCCATTGACGCAGATCGACGCGAACCCGGTGATGGTGCCAACGATTCCCGTGCCACCGGTACCGCCCGGGCGCTGGATCGGCGCGCCGCTACCGCCCACACCGCCGTGGCCGCGATCGATGAAGCTACCGTCGACGCCCTCCGCGAGCGCACCGGTACCGCCAGTGCCGCCAGGGCGCTGCTGGCTCGGCGCACCTGTGCCGCCCACACCACCGTTCTCGCGGCGCACACCAGTGCCGCCAACACCGCCGGTTCTGGCACCGGTGCCACCCACTCCCCCGGGGAACTGCATGCCCGCTGCGCCGGCCATACCCACTTCATCACGGCTGACACAAACCGGTGCCGCAGCCACCTTGGCAGGCGCCACCAAGTTCAGCCCGAAAGCCAGAACGAGGGTGACGATACTTAGGCTGCGCGCGAGGGGGCTCATGGTGCCGGCGTCTTCGACGAACCGGGATCGGTGGCTTCGGTGTAGAAATAAAGCCCGACCGTGATTCGCTGGCGTTGCTCGTGGCTTGGCACGTCGGTGTTTTCCAGTTCTGCAGCCAGCCTGCTGAAGGCCAGCAGGGTCTGCATCCCGTCCTTGGTCACCGCTTCGCGCAGCGTGTCGACACTGGCCGAAGTCAAGGCATCGTAGTGCACGCTGCGTTCGAAAAATGGCAAGCCTTCGCCGCTGAGGTTATGCACCGCGGCGCAGGCGTGATCATGCAGGTTATGGCCGAAGTAAGCGGCTTTTTCTTCGAAGCCCTTCTGCGGCACGAATGCCTGGGCCTCGAGGTGGACGCAATCCTGATCATCAAGCCGGACGATGCCCAGGCGCAGCCACTCATCCAGCACCACCCGCCCGCGAATGTCAGTACTGATCTTCGCCACCAGGGCATCGAACGAGCAATCGCCGCCAACGCTGGCCAGCCGCGGCAACGCCAACGCCTGCCCAGCGTCGGAGCAGAATGGTGGGGTGCTGGTCCATACATTCACCAGTTGCGCACCCAAGGTGATGTTTTCAGGCAGCCCAGCGATCGACGTGTCAACTTCGCTTCGCAGCCGCCGGACATCCTTGCGATGCACGCCAGTCAGCAGGCTGATGCGGCTGTCTGTTGGTACCTTGTCGTCCAGGCGAAATTCACGATGGGCCACATCGACGAACACTTCCTTGAGCAGGTCGGTAAACATCGTGTAGGTCACCCCCTTGCGCAGCATCAGGCGCACCAGAGGGCGCATGACCTTGCGCAGGGCACTCAACATGAACGGGGGTAAAGTGGGCGATTGCATGAAGCGCATTCCTTGACAGTTGAACCCAGTATACGGCGCGGAAAAAAATCCCACGCAAACTGTAACTACTTCCCACCAAGAATGAGAAAAAGCTGTCAGCGCTCACTGCAAATGCGTGATGGAAGGCAACTGTGTTGCCCAATACCCGCTCATACAAAACCCGTCCCCTGGGTCTTGTATGGGCTGTTCACTGCCAGTCAGCTCCTGCTGTTGTCATCGCCGGCCTCACCGGCGGCATGAGCACCGCGGTCATCACCCGGTTCGCCACCCACATGGTTGCCGCGATCGTCGCCAGGTTCACCACCAACGTGATTGCCATGATCGTCGCCAGGTTCACCGCCAACATGATTGCCATGATCGTCACCGGGCTCACCGCCAACGTGATTGCCATGATCATCACCGGGCTCACCGCCAACATGATTGCCATGATCATCACCCGCTTCAGCGTGGTTGCTGCTGCGCCCGGAGTTTGAACTGCCGTCATGGCCCTGGCCTGCTTCACCATGGCCGCTGCCGCTGTTGCCTGCGTGGCCGCCACTGCCGCTACCACCATGGCCGCCGCCGCTGCCACCACCGCTTCCGCCGCCACTACCGCCGCCGCCGTGACCTCCTCCTCCACTACCACCGCCGCCACCGTGACCACCACCGCCGCCGCCGTGACCACCACCACCGCCACCGCCACCGCCACCGCCACCATCCTTGGCATAGGCGCTGGAGCCATGAGAAATCGAGTCAGGAACCAACACGATGGCCATAGACAGCACGCCTGCAACGGCAGCCGCCAGTAGAGCCCTTTTGAACAGCATGTGAATTTGCATTTTCCGTCTCCAGGTCTTCGCCATGAGAACGCCAAATCAAACCGGGAATCTGTTGTAAGTTTTACTTTTTCTATGCGTGGGATTTTTTCCCACGCCTAATTAATAGACCTCTGCGAACCATGCTTCAAGTGGCGCACGCGAAAGCCGACCAGTGGCTGGCCTGCTATGTTTTTCCTATCGTTCTGGAGATATGCCGGCATGCATTCAGCTCTGACGCTGCAAACCCCGCGCTACAGCGACTACGGCGAACTGGTGCAGCTCTGGGAGGACTCGGTGCGCGCGACCCACGACTTCCTTCCCGATGCCTACATCCTGCTGTTGCGCGAGCAAGTGCTACGCCGCTACCTCGACGCAGTGATGCTGGTCTGCTGCCGGGATCGCCAACGCATCTGCGGCTTCGCAGGGGTCGCCAACGGCTGCGTGCACATGCTGTTCGTCGCACCGGACTACCGTGGCAAGGGGGTTGGCAAGCGCCTGCTGCGATATGCAATCGAAGAACTGAATGCCGAACGCCTGGACGTCAACGAACAGAACCCGCAAGCCCTGGGTTTCTACTTGCATGAAGGCTTCGAAGTGGTCGGACGCTCGGAAACGGATGGCTTGGGGCAGCCTTATCCCCTGCTGCACATGAGGCTGATTCCTACAGCGTCCTAGGGCAGCGTCCGAATATGCCGTGCTCTGCGCCCAAAATGGCGCATCTGACACAGATTCCCATCATCAACCTCCTGCAGGCAGGTACAATGTAAGTCTTTCCCTGCCTTGCGAATTGCCCCATGTCCGAACCCGTCCGCCTGTCCAAACGCCTCATCGAGCAGCTTGGTTGCTCCCGCCGCGAGGCCGAGCTGTACATCGAAGGGGGCTGGGTCACGGTCGATGGCGTGGTGGTCGAGCAACCCCAGTTCAAGGTCGACAACCAGCGCGTCGAACTGCTGCCAGGTGCCCGTGCCGAGGCATTGGACCCCGTCACCCTGCTGATGCATCAAGCGGCCGGTATCGATAGCGAAACCGCGCGCATCAGCATGAACATGGGCAGCCTCAGCGAGGCCCACCGTGAAGGCGTCCGGCCGTTGCACGGGCATTTTGCCCGGCAGTCCTGCCTGGCTCCGCTGGAACGGGGTGCCAGCGGCCTGCAGGTGTTCACCCAGGACTGGCGGGTCACCCGCAAGATCGACGCCGACCTGCGCCGCATGGAACAGGAATACATCATCGAAGTGCGCGGCGAGACCACGCCCCAAGCCCTGGAGCGCCTGGCGCGCGGCGCCACACGCAATGACCGGGAGCTGCCCAAGGCCAAGGCCAGCTGGCAGAACGAGACCCACCTGCGCCTGGTGGTGAAAAACCCGCAACCCGGGCAGATCTCCGAGCTGTGTGCCTACCTGCGCCTGGAGGTACTGGGCATGCGCCGCATTCGCCTGGGCGGTGTATCGATGGGCAAACTGCCCGTGGGGCAGTGGCGCTACCTGGCAGCCACCGAACGTTTCTAAGCAATGCGCCACGCCCTGGCGTGGCTACTGAACAGGATTTTGCAGCAATGAACCACAACGATGTCCTGCGCAGCCTGCGCTACATGCTCAAGGTGAACGACGCCAAGATGGCCGAAATCATCGCGCTGTCCGGCCTCGAAGTTAACCCGATCGTGCTCGCCACCTACTTGAAGAAGGAAGATGAAGCCGGCTTCGTGCGCTGCCCGGAGCGGGTCATGGCGCACTTCCTTGACGGCCTGGTGATCCACCGCCGTGGCAAGGACGATAGCCGTCCAGCGCAACCGGTCGAGCTGCCGGTAACCAACAACACCATCCTGAAAAAGCTGCGCGTGGCCTTCGAGCTCAAGGAAGAAGACCTGCACGCCATCCTCAAGGCGGTCAATTTCCCGGTGTCCAAACCTGAACTGAGCGCGCTGTTCCGCAAGGTCGGGCATGACAACTATCGCCCGTGCGGCGACCAGCTGCTGCGTAACTTCCTCAAGGGCCTGACCCTGCGCGTGCGCGGCTGAGTGGCCATGCAGCATACGGTTGCACCGGTCGGCATCGTTCGCTCCTGCTTCAAGGAGAAGTTCGCCATCCCGCGCCAGCCCCAGCTGGCGCCCGCGGCCCGCGGGGTGCTGGAGCTGCTGCCGCCGTTCGATCAGGGCGATGCGGTGGCCGGGCTGGAGCAGGTCAGCCATGTCTGGTTGCTGTTCCTGTTCCACCAGGCCCTGGAAGACAAGCCACGCCTGAAGGTGCGCCCACCTCGCCTGGGCGGCAACAAGAGCATGGGCGTATTCGCCACCCGCGCCACTCACCGGCCCAACGGCATCGGCCAATCGGTAGTGCGCCTTGAGGGCGTGGAGCCAGGGCGCCTGCTGCTGTCCGGGATCGACCTGCTGGACGGCACGCCGGTACTGGATATCAAGCCGTATGTGCCCTACGCCGACAGTGTTGCCGGGGCAAGCAACCTGATGGCCAGTGATGCGCCGGCCGCGATTGCCGTTGGCTGGAGCGACACTGCCCTGCCCCAGGCCCACGAGCATGGGCTGCGGCTTGGCGAGCCGTTGGTGGAGCTGATCGAGCAATGCCTGGCGCAGGACCCGCGCCCGGCCTATCAGTTACCACCGCCGGAACGGGTTTACGGGGTGAAGTTCTGGGACGTGCAGGTGCGCTGGCACTACCCGCAACCGGATCAGATCCAGGTGCTGGAAGTTGTTCGGGAAGATTGATATCACCACCTTGCAGGCATAAAAAAACGCAGACTCGGGTCTGCGTTTTTTCTTTGCGTTCGTCTTACTTCTCGACGAAAGCTCGCTCGATCAGGTAGTCACCCGGCTCGCGCATGCGTGGCGACACCTTCAGGCCGAAGCTGTCGAGCACTTCGCTGGTCTCGTCGAGCATGCTCGGGCTGCCGCAGATCATTGCACGGTCGTCTTCTGGGTTGATCGGTGGCAGGCCGATATCGCTGAACAGCTTGCCACTGCGCATCAGGTCGGTCAGGCGGCCCTGGTTTTCGAACGGCTCGCGGGTCACAGTCGGGTAGTAGATCAGCTTGTCACGGACCGACTCGCCGAAGAACTCGTTCTGCGGCAGGTGTTCGGTGATGAACTCGCGGTAGGCCACTTCGTTCACGTAACGCACACCGTGAACCAGGATCACTTTTTCAAAGCGCTCGTAGGTTTCCGGGTCCTGGATGACACTCATGAACGGCGCCAGGCCGGTACCCGTGCTCAGCAGGTACAGGTGCTTGCCCGGTTTCAGGTCGTCAAGGACCAGGGTACCGGTTGGCTTCTTGCTGATGATGATCTCGTCGCCTTCCTTCAGGTGCTGCAGCTGCGAGGTCAGCGGGCCGTCCGGGACCTTGATGCTGAAGAACTCCAGGTGCTCTTCCCAGTTCGGCGAAGCGATGGAATAGGCGCGCATGAGCGGACGGCCGTTGTCCTGTTGCAGGCCGATCATCACGAACTGACCGTTCTCGAAGCGCAGGCCCGGGTCGCGGGTGCACTTGAAGCTGAACAGGGTGTCGTTCCAGTGGTGCACACTGAGGACACGTTCGTGGTTCATGTTGCTCATCTAAAGGGCTCCTGAAGAAAAACGCAGCGCGCAAGACGCGCAGTTGCGCGATAGTTTAGGGGCAGCCACAATATCTGTTAACTGAATTATCAAGATATGTGTTATCGGTTATATAGATATGCGATTTACACTTCGTCAGCTTCAAGTATTCGTCGCCGTGGCCCAGCACCAGAGTGTGTCGCGGGCGGCCAGCGTGCTCGCGCTTTCGCAATCGGCGGCGAGCACTTCCATCACCGAACTTGAGCGGCAATCGAGCTGCCAGTTGTTCGACCGTGCCGGCAAGCGCCTGGCCCTCAATGCCCTGGGCCATCAGTTGCTGCCCCAGGCTGTGGCACTGCTCGACCAGGCCAAGGCCATCGAAGACCTGCTTAACGGCAAGTCCGGCTTCGGCTCGCTGGCGGTCGGCGCCACGCTGACCATCGGTAACTACCTGGCCACCCTGCTGATCGGCAGCTTCATGCAGATACACCCGGAGAGCCAGGTCAAACTGCATGTGCAGAACACTGCGCATATCGTGCACCAGGTCGCGCAGTACGAAATTGATCTGGGTCTGATCGAAGGTGATTGCAACCACCCTGACCTGGAAGTGCAGCCGTGGGTCGAGGACGAGCTGGTGGTGTTCTGCGCACCGCAACACCCACTGGCCAAGGCCGGGCGCGCCGATGTCGAGGCCCTTTCGCAGGAGGCGTGGATCCTGCGCGAGCAGGGTTCCGGCACGCGCCTGACCTTCGACCAGGCCATGCGTCATCACCGCACCAGTTTGAACATCCGCCTGGAGCTGGAGCACACCGAGGCGATCAAGCGTGCCGTGGAGTCGGGCCTGGGTATCGGCTGCATATCCCGACTGGCCCTGCGCGATGCATTCCGTCGCGGCAGCCTGGTACCGGTGGAGACGCCGGAGCTGGACCTGATGCGCCAGTTCTACTTCATCTGGCACAAGCAGAAATACCAGACCTCGGCGATGCGTGAATTCCTGGCGTTGTGCCGCAACTTCACTGCGGGCTTTACCCGCAGTGATGAAATCGTCTTGCCAGCGATCGCTTAAAGCAGGATCACGCCCCACACCAGCGCGACCATGCTCAGCGCCACCAGCTGCGCGGCGCTGCCCATGTCCTTGGCGTTCTTCGACAACGGGTGGCGTTCCAGCGAGATGCGATCGATGGCTGCCTCCACTGCCGAGTTGAACAGCTCGACGATCAGGCCGAGCAGGCACACGGCGATCATGATTGCCCGCTCCGCGCGGCTGACCGGCAGCCAGAAGGCAATCGGGATCAGCAGCACGTTGAGCAGCACCAGCTGGCGGAAGGCGGCCTCACCCTTGAAGGCGGCGCGCAGGCCGTCCAGCGAGTAGCCGGCGGCGTTGAAGATGCGTTTCAGGCCGGTCTGGCCTTTGAATGGCGATGTCATGTGAGTCACTTCACAACAGAAAGGCCAGCAGACTAGTGCGGCACGGGTCAAAAAAGCGTGAATCCAGGTATTTTCAGTTGCTGGCAACCGATTCAAGTTGTTGCAGCAACAGCGCGGCCTGGGTGCGGGTGCGCACTCCGAGCTTGCGGAAGATAGCCGTTACGTGGGCCTTGATGGTCGCTTCCGACACACTCAGCTCATAGGCGATCTGCTTGTTCAGCAAACCTTCGCAGACCATGGTCAGCACGCGGAACTGCTGCGGGGTAAGGCTGGCCAAACCTTCGCTGGCGGCCTTGGCTTCGGCCGAGACATCGACCTTTTCAAAGGCCTGCGGTGGCCACCAGACGTCGCCATCGAGCACTTTTCTCACAGCATCCTGAATGACTTCAAGGCCGCTGGACTTCGGAATGAAGCCGCTGGCACCGAACTCGCGGGACTTGACCACCACGGCGGCCTCTTCCTGCGCCGAGACCATCACCACCGGAATCTGCGGGTACTGGCCGCGCAGTAGGACCAGCCCGGAGAAGCCATAGGCACCTGGCATGTTCAGGTCCAGCAGGACCAGGTCCCAGTCGGCTTTTTCGCTCAGGCGGGTTTCCAGTTCAGCGATGCTCGCCACTTCAACCAGGCGCACATCCGTGCCCAGGCCGAGGGTAACGGCCTGGCGCAGAGCGCTACGAAACAGCGGGTGGTCATCGGCTATCAGGATTTCGTATGTGGCCATCGATCTATGGATCCTGTTCTATGCCAGGCGCATGCGGGGTAGTGAGGCGCCTGGCGGGGAATCGGCGCCAAGGATGCCGAGCACGGCTGCAGGTGGTCAAGTCAACTACCCTGCCGTCTCGCCCACCCTGGCTGCCAGCCCCGTCATTATGAACCAAAGTGGGACTTATGCCCCTTGGACTATAGGAAGGTATGCAAACGCTGGTGGGTGTCATCCTGATCATCCAGCGCAAGACGACGCTTGCCGCTGAGGTAATGCAGGCTGAACACGTCCAGGTAGGCATCCAGTGCCTGGGAAGCCAGATTGTCACCCGCCAGGTCCAGGCACATGGCAGCCACTTCGGCAGTGCAGAAATGGTCGTCGCGTTTGGACCGGCGCAGGCGATATCGCGACATCTGCTCGGCTTGCAGGCTCAGCACCGGGAAGCGATCAAGATACGGGCTCTTGCGGAACATCTTGCGGGCTTCGGTCCAGGTGGCATCGAGCAGGATGAATAGCGGGCGCTTGCCGGGTTCACGCGCAACCTCGCTGACTACCCGCTCTTGGGCAACGAATTCGCCGGGGAAGACGATATAGGGCTGCCACTGCGGGTCGTCGAGCAACGCCAGCAGGCGCTCGTCCACCGAGGTGCGCAACCAGCCGAAGGCCGACGTGTCTTCGATCAGGTCGGCGATCAGCCAGCCAGTGTTGGTCGGTTTTAATGGCTCGGTGTCATGCATGATCAGGCACACCCCGGAGTCGGCCTGCACCTTGGGCTTCCACGCACACAGGCAGTGGGTGGCGATCACCCGGCAATCGGGGCAACGCTCGGCGCGCGAACCACGGGCAATGAAAGGCTTGATGCTGCGCGCCAGGCGCTCGGCACGCAGGCGTGCTACCGCATGGCTCATGCTGGCAAGCCTGTGGAGGGGTTGTGACTGGACACTGCAGGGACTCGGCAGAAGCAAAGCGCCAGTCTATCAGAGCAGGCGCCATTTGGCCGTGCAGCGGAGCCAATCGGTCCCTTATAATCGACATCTTTGGCCGCCGTGAACTTGCCTGCGATGCAGCGGGTTTCATGGAACGCCCGCCGCCGGCGCATGTCAAAGCGCCAGTCATCGAACCAGGAGAGATTCATGCTGCGTTTTATCGTCCCGGCCCTGAGCCTGTTGCTCACCCTGCCACTGGCAGCCCAGGCTGCCTCCAAGCAGGAGTTCGAGCTCAACAAGCTGCTGCAGAAGGTCGCCACGGAAAGCAGTGTCGGCACACCACGCGCCATCAACGAAGACATTCTCGATCAGGGCTATACCGTTGAAGGCAAGGCGCTGGTCAACCACCTCAGCGTACGTGCCGAGCATGCGGCACGCATGCAGCAAAACCCGGCGCAAGTCCGCAGCCAGTTGGGCGACAGCGTGTGCCGCAACAGTGGTTTCCGTAACCTGATGTCCAAAGGTGCGGTGATGGTCTATCGCTTCAGTGTTTACAAGACCAACCAGCCGGTGATGGACCAGGCCTTCGATGCTGCCAGCTGCACCGCCGGCAACAAGAAGAAGTAACTAGATAACCCGCTCCACTTCAGCGCGCCGCGGCTCTTCGTCGGCGCGCATCTCCGCCAGCAACGCCTGCACATAGCGTGACTGGCACTCAAGTGCTGCCAGCCTGCGGCGGCACTCTGCTTCCAGGCTCACATGGTGATCCTGGGCTGCATTTTCCAGCTGCTGATAGAGCTGCCGGTCTACCTCGATGACCAAGCGATGCATACCGCCACCTCCTGCATCGACACGTTTCGCTTCTCCAGTTAACCAAACCCTCACCGAGGCTGTTCGCAGCCCGACGAGTGGCCACGGTGATCGCGCCTGCACGATCAGGCGCTACGGTCTAGATTGATAGCGAGGACCCGCAAATCGACAAGATCCTGCACCACGGCCTTGAAGGCCTACTGCAATGCTCGAGATGCACACTCGAGTCACGGCAGCCAGCGACACACGTAGTGTCGCGGCCGAGCCACATCATCGGCCCGGTCAGAGGTTTTGCTGCAGAAGGAGACGTTGAATGCCTTATCAATCGAATGAACACCTGTTCAATCACTTCAGGGATCACAACATCGACCTGAGCAACATCGACCAGCAACTGCAACTGGTCGCACCGGACAGCCCCAACCTGCCGCTGTACCGCGACATGATGCTCACGGTCTTGCGCATGGCCCATGACGACAGCGACCGCTGGAACGCCAAGATCACCTTGCAGGCCCTGCGCGAACTGGACCACTCGTTCCGCATGCTGCAGCGCTACCGGGGGCGACGCAAAGTCACCGTGTTCGGCTCGGCACGCACCCCCGTGGAACACCCGATGTACGCCCTGGCTCGCGAGCTGGGGGCAACACTCGCCCGCTCCGAGCTGATGGTCATTACCGGGGCCGGCGGCGGCATCATGGCGGCGGCCCACGAAGGCGCCGGCAGTGATCATAGCCTGGGCTTCAACATCACCCTGCCTTTCGAGCAGCACGCCAATGCCACGGTGGATGGTACCGACAAGCTGCTGCCCTTCCACTTCTTCTTCATTCGCAAGCTGTTCTTCGTCAAGGAAGCAGATGCCTTGGTGCTCTGCCCCGGTGGCTTCGGCACCCTGGATGAAGCGCTAGAAGTTTTGACGCTGATCCAAACCGGCAAAAGCCCGCTGGTGCCGGTGGTACTGCTGGACTCACCGGGTGGCACGTTCTGGCGCGATTGCCTGGCGTTCATCAGCCACCAGCTCGAGGAAAACCGCTACATCCTGCCAAGCGACCTGAAACTGCTGCGTCTGGTGCACAGCGCCGATGAAGCCGTTGAGGAAATCAACCAGTTCTACAGCAACTATCACTCCAGTCGCTGGCTGAAGAACCAGTTCGTGATCCGCATGCACCATCGGCTCAGCGAGGCCGCACTGCATGACATCCAGGAGGGGTTTGCCGACCTGCGCCTGAGTGGCCGTTATCACCAACACGCCGATAGCGGCGCCGAACACGAGGTGGGCAATTTCAGCCATTTGACGCGGCTGACCTTTGCCTTCAATGGTCGTGACCAGGGGCGACTACGGGAGTTGGTCGACTTCATCAACCTGCCGGAAAACTGGGCCAAGCCAGAGCCGATGCATACCACCCAGCGGGCGCGGGAGGCACTGAAGGTCAGTTGATCGCTGCATGATGCGGTCGTTGTAGGAGCGGCCTTGCCGGGGCGCTCCTACAGGACAATGCAGGGTTAGTAATCGTCCAGATCCCGGCCACTGAGTAGGCGGCCGATCATGTCCATGGGGAAACCGCGGTAGGCAAGGAAGCGGGTCTGCTGGGCGCGACTTCGTGGATCTTGGGGGCGCGGCCCCGCGAATTTGCGTTGCCAGGTATCCCGCAAAAGTGCCGCCCAGTCCACTTCGCTTTCACGCAGGGCCTGTTCGATATCACTTCGGTTCAGCCCGCGCTGACCAAGCTCCTCGCGAATGCGCGCAGGACCATAGCCGGCACCGGAACGGTATCTGATAAAGCTCTCGAGATAGCGGGCTTCGCTAAGTAGCCCTTCTTCGGCGAGCCGATCGAGCGCAGGCTCGATCAGTTCATCCGGGGCACCGCGCTGACGCAACTTGCGCGTCAGCTCGACGCGACCATGCTCGCGGCGCGCGAGCAGGTCCATGGCTGTCCGCCTGACGGCGACGGGGGTGTCGAGTACGGCGGACATACCAGCAGCTATCAATAACCGGCGTCGGCGTCGGCTACGTCGTCTGCGTTGGCGTCAGCAGCAGCGGCCTTGCCGGCCTCGGCTACAGCACCGGCCTTGAGCAGCTTCTCGCGAATCTGCTTCTCGATCTCGGCGCCAACAGCAGGGTTTTCTTGCAGGTACTTGGCCGCGTTAGCCTTGCCCTGGCCGATCTTGTTGCCTTGATAGGCATACCAGGCACCAGACTTCTCCACCAAGCCTTGGGAAACACCCAGGTCGATGATTTCGCCGTTGCGGTAGATACCCTTGCCGTAGAGGATCTGGAACTCGGCCTGACGGAACGGAGGCGAGACCTTGTTCTTGACGATCTTGACGCGGGTTTCGCTGCCCACCACCTCGTCGCCTTCCTTGACCGCGCCGGTACGGCGGATGTCCAGGCGCACCGAGGCGTAGAACTTCAGGGCGTTACCACCAGTGGTGGTTTCCGGGCTACCGAACATCACGCCAATTTTCATACGGATCTGGTTGATGAAGATAACCAGGCAGTTGGCGTTCTTGATGTTACCGGTGATTTTGCGCAGCGCCTGGGACATTAGACGGGCCTGCAGGCCGACGTGCATGTCGCCCATTTCGCCTTCGATCTCGGCCTTCGGTACCAGTGCAGCCACGGAGTCGACGATGATCACGTCAACGGCGTTGGAGCGCACCAGCATGTCGGTGATTTCCAGGGCCTGTTCGCCGGTGTCCGGCTGCGAAACCAGCAGGTCGTCGACGTTGACGCCCAGCTTACCGGCGTATTCAGGGTCGAGGGCGTGTTCGGCGTCGACGAAGGCGCAAGTAGCGCCGTTCTTCTGGGCTTCGGCGATGACCGACAGGGTCAGCGTGGTTTTACCCGAGGACTCCGGGCCGTAGATTTCGACGATACGGCCTTTTGGCAGACCACCGATGCCGAGCGCGATGTCCAGGCCCAGGGAGCCGGTGGAAATGGCCGGGATACCCTGGCGCTCGTGGTCGCCCATGCGCATGACCGCGCCTTTGCCGAATTGGCGTTCGATTTGACCCAGGGCCGCAGCCAAGGCGCGCTTCTTGTTGTCGTCCATTGAAATCCTCACGTGTTCGACTTGGCCCTGAACGGCCGGAATACCTGTATAAGTAGCCAGTATTATTCCACAGGCAAGCGCGCGAGCAAACCCCTGTCGTCGATTTACTCGGCACCAAGCTGTAACAAGCCGTCTAACGCGGCGATCACCGTCTGTCGGCGCACGGCTTCGCGGTCACCGTCGAAGTGCCGGCGCTCGCTGCTCACGTGGCTGCCGTCGGCCCAGGCGAGCCACACCGTCCCTACCGGTTTGGCCGGCGAACCGCCGTCCGGCCCGGCCACGCCACTGACGGCAACGGCAAAGCGTGCGCCGCTGGCGGCCTGGGCACCCCGGACCATGGACTCGACCACTTCCTGGCTGACCGCGCCCACTTCGGCGAACAGCGCCACGGGCACGTTCAGCTGGCGGGTTTTCTGGGCATTGGAATAGGTCACGTAACCGACCTCGAACCAGGCCGAGCTGCCAGGTACACGGGTAATGGCCTCGGCGATGCCACCGCCGGTGCAGGATTCGGCAGTGGTCACCTGGGCGTTGAAGCGGCGCAGGTGTTCGCCGAGGCGGGTGGAGAGAACGGTGATCGGGTCCATGACGAGCTCCTTCAAGATTGCGCACCACCCTACCACCCTGACACCACCAGACAAGAGATCAAGGCCGCAAGGCACGCACATAATCCTGACAAGCCCGCAACGCAATCAACCCCCGGTCCCCTTCATCGGTGATGGCGATAATTCGTCGAGCATGCGCCGGCTCAAGTCCGGCGCGTACGGTTGCATGATCCACGCTGCCGGCGCTGGCGGCGGCCGGCACTGCATTGCAGACGGTGCTCCGCTCGACCAGGACCGACAGGCGCAGATCGGCAGTAGCAAGGCGATCACGCAGGCGAGCCTGAAACTGTTGCGCATCGGCAAGCTCCTTGAAATGAAGGGTTTCACTGTCTTCCAGGCGTTGCTCAAGTGCTTGACGCTGCCCGCGCTCGGCGAGCAGCCGGGCAGCCTCGGCATCGGCCTGTACTTGCGCCAGCTGCACCAGTTGCCGCCCGCAGCGCCAGCCCTGTACCTGCCAGGCCAACGCTGCAGACAGCAGCAACAACAATGCCCCGAGGCCAAGCTGCAATCGGCTCAACACAACACCTCGCGCGCCCGTGCCCAGAGCTTGAGACGATCCTCCAGGCCATTGAGCCCACCATTGATATGGCGCGTGATTCGGTTGAACTCACCACGGTCAGCCAGGGCATTAAGCCCACGCGAGTGCCAGAACCACGCCGCCGACTCGCAGGCCCAGCGCGGCTGCTCTAGCAATTGTGGTTGCGCCAGCAGGCGCTCGTCGCCGAACAGCGCACGGCTGCAGGCCTGGTAGTTATTGCGCCCGGTGACCTGGATCAGGCCGCGCCCGCAGTACAACTGGCCATCGCCATCGGCCTGCGGCGTATTGCCCAGGCGCAAAGCCAGGTTGCCAGTGTCATAGCGCGCCAGGTAGCGGTCACTGCCGAGTTCCTTCACGTAGCGGAACTGGCCGGACTCATGGCCGACCTGGGCAATGAACGCCGCCACACGCTTGGGGTTGTCGATCTCCCAGCGCGGCAGGGTGGCATTCAGTGCCGAAAGAAAAACGCCCGCAACGGGGCGGGTGTTCGGCAGAATCTGTAGCAATTGCGTTTCAGTGAGCATATCTGAATCTCCTTCCCTGTATCGTCCATCAAGCCCTGGTAGCGGCCTGCCGGCGGGGCGCTGCCCCCTTCGCTTTTACCTTGCCCGTCTTGCCGCCATTGCCCTGCACCGTGGTGCGCCAGCCCGAGCTGGTGAACACCTGCTCCACCGAATCGATCTGGTATTGCCCGTCGAGGCCATCGACGAAACCCAACAGGTCGATGCTGCGTTCGGCGAACAGGTCGGTACGCCCCGGCAGGTCCAGGCGCACCTGGGCAGTGTCGCGGTTGAAGCTGGCCAGGCGTGCCCTGGCCGCCTGTTCGGCAGCCGCGCGGTTGGGATAAAGGTGGCGGTCGGTGTGCACCGGCCGCTGGCCGTCAACGGCCTCCTCGTTGACCAGCTCGATGGTTTTCGACTCACCACTGGCGATGTCCAGATGACGAGTGCGCACGGCTCGGCGCGCAGCTTTATCGTCCAGGCGAAAATGCCACTGGCTGACCTCGTTGCGGGCGATACCGACCACGCCCAAGGATTTGCCGCTGGCGCTCTGCCCTGACTGGCGCGGCAGCACCAGTAGCTGCCCGTCGGCGAGTTTGGCGGTACAGTCGTACTGGCGGGCCAGGCGCGTGATGAAGTTGAAATCCGACTCGTTGCACTGATCGACCCGTGGCACCTGAATGAGCACCGGGCAGACCGCTTGCCAACCATTACGCGCGCCGATCTCGGCGACAATGCGCTGCACAGGCACGGCCTCCCAGCTGCCACTGCGAATACTCCTGCCGCTGCCACGCAAGTCACTGGCCTTGCCGCGAATCACCAGGGTATCGGGTGGGCCAGACAGTTCGACCTCGTCAACGGTGTAACGCCCCAGCCGGGTCAGCGGCTGGCCGGCGTAACCCAGATGCACCTCGATCAGTGCGCCGCGCGCCGGCAACGCCACGGCGCCATCGCGCGCGTCGATGCGCAGCTCGAAGTCATCCGATTCCATGCCCGGTTTGTCGGTGGTACGCAGCAGCAACAGTCGGTCGTTGATCAACGCAGTAATGTCCTTGCCATCGGCCTGGATGCGAAATACCGGTTGCATGGCATCAGTCCCACAGCTGCACGACGTTGGCCGCAGCCGGCGCCAGCGTCGGCAAGCGGATCGTCACACCACTGCGAAACGGCTGGGCCTCATCGGCAAGCCCCTGGTTGGCTTGCAACACCGCCTCGACGCTACCGTCGAGATGCCCGTAATAGTGGTGGCAGAGGGTATCGAGCACGTCCCCCTCAGACGTTTTGCAGGTCTTGTCCATAACTGACGAACTCCAGTGAGAATCCTTGTTTGCGGGGAATGCCGCCGGCCAGCAAGGCGCCCTGCTCTTCCTCGATGCTGGTCAGGCACCAGGTACCGAGCACTTCGCCATAACCGGTGGTCAGCGACAGCGGCAGCAGCTGCCGGCCGATACCGCGCAGCGCCTGCAGCTGGCCCAACCCACCCTTGAAACCAGGGAAGATCGCACCACGGATACTGATGCTTTCTTCGCCCAGGCTCACTGCCTGTTGGGCGTTCTCGCGGCTCAGGCGCTCTTGCCCGGCCCAACGGAATCGGGTTTGCCGGCGCAGCTGGTCGAAAGCGGCGGTGTCGAGGTTGAAGTAGTACGGTGCAGCGTTGGCCTTGAGTGGCTGCAGAACCAGCAGGTGCGGGAACGGCTTGATCGCTTCTGCCGCCGGGGTAACATCCGGCGCGAAACCGAAGGTCGAAAGCACACCACTGGCGACCGAACGGGCATCGCCGATCACTCGCCGGATGGCCGCTCCGGCCTTGCCCAGGTGTTCGGCGAAGGCATCGACGCGGTCGCGTACCTTGCGCACCACGTCGAGGGTCTGGTCATACTTGGCAATCACCTTGTCGACACGCTGCTTGGCCGAATCGATGGCGCGCATCGTGCGTTGCAGGCGCTTGCCGATTTCCGGGCCGATCCAGGGCAGGGCTTCGAGCTCGGCGGCCGCCTCCCTGGCGTGGCCGACCGCCTGGTTCATCGGGTCGAGCATGGCGTCGGCACGCCGACGCCCCTCCTCGCCCGCCTTGACCAGTGCATGCAAGCCGCCTTGCAACTGTTCCAGGTAGGTCATGGGTCCTCCTCATGGCTGTGGTTGATCGGCCATCTGCACCGAACGCGCCTGGCGCATCAGGTCGTCGAGCACGCGGCGGGCGATGGCTTCCAGTTGTTGCAGGGTGGTCGGGTCGTCGAAGCTGTTGTTGAAGGTCACCGGCATGTTGGCGGTGAAGGTGAACTGCTGGTTGGTGGGAGCTGGTTGTGTCGCAAGGGTGGGCGCCGATTGCGCAGTAGCGGCCTCCGAGACGCGAACACCACTGCCCGCCGGGGCTTGTGCCCCCGGGGCCTGCCCAACAACCGACGAGGTGATGCCCAAATGACTCGAAGCAGATACAGCAGGCATACTGGTGGAAGTGCCTTCGTTGCCAAGCCCCGCGCCCAAGGCTTTGCCCAACCAGTTGCCGAGACTTTCTCCCCCCATGCCACCTATCACGCCACCAATCAGCCCCCCTACCGCAGTACCGATGACCGGCACGACAGAACCGATCGCAGCACCGGCAGCGGCACCCGCCAGGGAGCCTCCCAGCCCCCCTACCGCGCTGCCGTAACCTTCCATCTTTTGTGCCGGCGTCGCGTTGCTGCTGTATGTGTCAACCAGCTGCAGGGAGGCATCCAGGAGCGCACCGACGGGTACTCGCCTCATCAACCCCTTGACCATGCCGAAGCGGCTACTGCCGCCCTGCCCGGGCGAAGGCGAGAGAGGAGCAAGCCCAAAGCCCCGCTCTGCTCGCTGAGTCCTTGCAGAAGAGGCAGCAAGGCTGGCTTGCTCGATGGATAGGACACCAGAATTGGGAGCAGATGGCTGCGGTTGTCGCGTTTCGCGTTCCTCCTCTAGGCCCTCGTCAACTTCCTCTTCCTCCTCTTCTTCTTCCAGTTCCTCCTCTTCGTCCTCATTCGCTTGCCTTTCGTTGGATTGCGGCGCTTTGTTGCGACTCACTGAGCCCTTGGCATTGCCATCGGTGATGCTCGCCGCTGCAGTTGTCGAGCTTTGTGCTCTCGGCCCTGGCTTGCCTTCGTACATGGCCAGGTCATACAGACCGCCGCCAAGCACTCCGCCGACCCATTCGCCAATAAAACCACCCGCCATGCTGGCGTATTCCTGCACACGCGAGTTCTTGGAAAGCGTTGCCCCCAATGCAGCACCCAACAGGCTGCCACCCAACTCTCCGGCAGCGGCCCCAACACCCTTGGCCTTGTCTTCAGGTGAATCGCCTTCCAACAAAGCCTTGGCACCAGAGACCGCCGCGTTGACAACCCCTGTCTCCAAGCGAGTGCTGACTGCCTTGCGCGCTCGTTGCCTTCTCTCTGGGGGTAAGTGACGGTCAACTTCAAAGGCAGTACGAGCGCCGACAATCAAGCCTCCACCCAATACCGACGTGAGGACCATGGCACTTTCGGCCGCGCTTCTGCGCTTTCGGGATGAAGCCTCAAGTGCAGCATCCGGGGCCTTGGAACCAGAGCCCGATGACTGCCCAAGCTTTGCTCCGTCAACGGTCAACGTCTTGAACTTCGCCAACCCTGCTATCACCTGATCCAGCATCAGATAGTGCTGGCGCAAACGCTCGACTGCCTCAGCCTCACTCCACAACCGGGTGATCTGGTCTTCGTGTTGCTGCTCCTGGTCCAGCTCCAGCTGGCGTTCGACCTGGCGTACCTTGCCGAGCTCCAACCCCAGGCGGATCACCTCGCCGATGAGCCTGCCAAGCCGGGTGCCATCCGCCTGCCTGCGCAGGCGTTCGACATCCTGGCGCAACTGCTCGATGGCATGGCCCAAGGGGTTGGTGACGGTGACGCCGAGCCCGAGGGTGAACACCTGTGTGTTCGCCATAGGTTCCTCCTTGTCACGGCGCGAGCCACCAGACCATGTCGCCGTACGACATGGTCATGATTTCGCTCGCGGAAAAGTTCAGCTCCTTGGCCAGCCGCTTTGCTGCGGCCTTCTGCCGGGCCGGGTCAAAGTTCGTCGTCCTGCACCAGGCGAAAATAGCCGCTTTGCAGGCGGCCATAGTCCTTCAGGGCAAGGCCTTCGAGGTCCTTGATGCCAACCTCGGCCAGCGACGCGAACAGGTTAAGTTCGCGCTGCTCGTCATCAGCCGCACCACCGGCCTGGGCATTGCGGATATCGCGCACGGTCGGCGCCCGCAGCGACAGGCTGTCGACCTGGACGCCGTTGGCCTCGCTGGGGCGCGACAGGCGCACAGTGACGCGGTCGGCACTCAGGGTCAGCCATTGCGGCTGCTTTTTCGCTTGAGCCATGGTCGTCTCCTTACAAGCCGAGCGCGGCGCGCTGGGCAGCCAGCTGGTCGACGCCATCGATCACCCGCTTCATGCCCAGTGCGTCGATCTCGTAGATCAGGCGGCCATCGACTTCGAGCTTGTAGTAGGTCAGGCCGACACTGTGCTTGATCTCGGCCTTGTCGCCGGACTTCCAGTCGCCCATGTCGATTTCCTTCAGGGTGCCACGCAGGGTCACCACCACCGGGTTGATCTTGCCCTTGAGGCCCTTGAAGGCGCCGCGGAAAGTGCCATTGAAGCCGCTGCCATCGGCCAGGCCGAAGAACTTCAGCGCTTCACGGCGTACGCCAGTGGTGGTGAACGCCGCTTCCTGCTTCTCCATGCCCAGGTCCATCTCGACCGGCATGTCCATGCCGCCGGGGCGGTGTTCTTCCATCTTCAGGGTGAGTTTGGGCAGGGTCAGGCTGGGTACATCGCCCTGGAAGCTGACGCCATCGACGAACAGGTTCAGGTTGGCCAGGGTTTCGGGAATCATTGCCATGTAGATGCGCTCCTTAAGCGGCGGAATCGAGGACTTCGGTCAGCCATTGGTTAGTGACTTCAACGCGGAAATTGGGGTTTTCGGCAGGCGGCACGTCGGTGAAGCGGATGTTCCAGTACACCTTGCCCTGTTCGAGCTGGCTGGCCGTGTTCAGCTCCGGGTCGGCGAAGACCTCGAAGTTGATGATCGCGCCCTGGTTCTTCAGGTCGCGCATGAAGGCCTGCAGGCCTTCGGTGACGTCCTTGACGTAGGTGGCAGTGATGGCGCGGTCGACCGCCCACTTGTGGCCGTAGAGGATCGCGTCCATGACGATGTCCATGGTCCGCACGCGGGTGACGAAGGCCCATTTCGGATCGCTGGACAAGGTGCGGTTGCCCCACAGGCGGAAGCCGTCGTCGCGGATGATGGTGGCGATTTTGGCGTTGTTCAGCAGGTTGGCGCGGCAGCTGTCGTCGCCATCGAGGAACTCCACCGGGCGGGTGGTGCCGGTGATGCCGACGAACTCCTTGTTCGACGGCGAGGCCCAGAAGCCGTATTCGCTGTCGGTCCAGGCGAACAGGCCCGCGACCCAGGCTGAGCCCGGCGCATCGACGGTGGCCTCCTCGCCGTTGTCCCAGTACTGCACGCCCGGGTCGACCAGGAAGGCGCGCTTGGCGCCGAAGTTCTTGGCGTAGTCGAGGGCTGCCTCATCAGTGGTGTTGGGGCCGTCGATGATGGCGATGCCGCGCAGCTTGTCAGCCAGCGCTACCAGGGCGGTGCCGACCGCCTGGGTGGCGCTGTGGCGTGGTGCGGCCAGCAGGCGCGGCTGGGCGTTGAAGCGGCTCTTGCCGTCGAGCAGCGCTTGCAGGCCGGTGCGCTTGCCGTCGGCCTGCACGCTGCCGATGATCGCGGCGGTCTGCTCCGCTGCATCGTCCAGCTTGGCCACGCCACAGGCGACGATGACCGCCTTGGCGCGGGTGTAGATGGCCCGGCAGGCCTTGGTGATGGCGGCGTTTTCGCCGAAGGCGGCGACGGCTTCACGTTCGCTGGTGATCAGCACCAGGTCGTTGGCCTTGGCCGTGACGCCAGCGCCTTCGGTGAAGGTGTCGACCAGGCCGATGATCGAGGAAGAAGGCAGCGCGATGCTGCGGGCGCCGGTGTCGACATTGGTTACGGTGACGCCGTGGAAGAATCCACTCATATAGGTTTACTCCAGGTTCAGGTACGAAAAGGCCCTGCGAGTGCAGGGCCGGTAAGAATCAGTCAGATAGAAAAAAGCCCCGAGGAGACGGGGCCTTACTGTGATTGCAGAGCAATCCAAACCGGTGGTTCAGGCTTCGATGAGGAGTCAGGGAACATTGAAGAAGCTGGCCAATCACGAAGACTCTGTCTGTAGGTGAGAAGCTCGGTGTATTGCTGAGACGTCAGCGAAGTACTGATATTCATTGCGAGCTCATCGCGATGACGCATCACTAGCCATTCACCAGATTGCAGCTGATAATCACGCCACATGCGTAACGCTAAATTCGACTCACTTTCAGCCGTGACAGAGGGGGGAACATAACCTCCCTCGACAACTTGCCAACCTGGCATCGTCTCAAGAGTACACTTTTCCCAGACAAGGTCGGAATGGTAGCGGTCGACTGGATTGATATCGGTAACTTCCATCACCTGACCGTTTGCAATTCGTGCCCACATATAAAATCTCTTCAGTAAGTGATGAACACGCAGCCATCGGCGCCAGGCTGCGAACTGCTAATTGTCCGACCGGCACCGCCCATGCCCGGCTGCGTCGGGGTGACAAAATCAGAGGCGGCATAAATTGACTCCCCGCCCCCGCCAGGCCCGCCCCAAGCACCAGAGTTATTAGTATTGCGTACAGGCGGCGAGCCAGCCCCCAAGGAGGCGTTGAAGTCTCCACCAACCCCTATACCGCCACCTGCTCCGTTGAATAGCGTGCCCCCTTCGCCTCCGGTCGAGGAACAAAACGCACCGAACGACGAAGTGCCTCCGCTAAAACCTACCGTATTTAGGACACTCACAGCTTTGCCACCAGCACCAACTGTTACCGTAATGCTTGTCCCAGGTGTAACAAGGCAGATACGGTTGCAGATTCCGCCACCGCCGCCGCCGCCGGCACCTGTCTCAGCAGGCCCGAATGCTCCGCTCCCCCCTGCTCCGCGAATATCAACAAGTACTCGTGTTACATTGGCTGGTACTTGCCATTGGTAAGTACCAGCCTTGGTATAGAGCGCTCGACCACGGAAAGGAAAGTGAACGCTGGTGGCACTCATCGCACCACCTGCAACTAGTGCATAGATGCCGTCGGAAATGCAGGTCAAGATTAGCGGCGGGTCTAAATGCGTAACGGTCACTGCCGCATAGGCTGTTGAGCCAACAGCGATGTACCCTTTACCGGAACGAGGAGCGTTCACCGTAAGTGTTCCGTATCCGGAGCCTACCGACACGATGAAAACAGATCCTTTTGATATACCCGATTCTGGAAGATACAAGGTGCCGACCCAACTACCCACTCCGGCCATGGTGGAATACTTGCCAGCATGAGCCTGACTCAAGGTTTGCCCGTCCGATAGCCCAGCTCCAATACTTGGCAAATTAAGCCCCAGCTGCTTGACGAACTCCGTTGTGGCCAATTGAGTACTGCTGTCATCCGGGGCTGCGGTTGGACCGCTGGGAATACCCGTGAATACCGGGCTGGCCAGGTTAGACTTCAGACTGAGCGCACTATTAACTTGAGACGCTGTAAGAACATCTGTCAGACCATAGCCTGCTACCGTGGTTGGGTTAGTTGCCGCGATCACACGGCCATATTTGTCGACGGTGACACTGCGATACGTTCCCGCCGTAATGCCACTGCGCCCGAAAGCCATTTCATACGCTTGCGCGCTGACTCCCACATTAATCGGCCCGTCGCTGACCAGCTGCCAGGCACTGTCGCTATTGGCTACACCCCGCTCTACCACTATCAATAATCCCGGGGTCACTTTGGCATCGGTATCAGCGTCGCTGCTGCGACTCCACCCCCCTACTGCAGCTTCGTAGATGCCATTGTCCTTAGGGGCCATCTGGTTCTTCACCAGTACCCGTGCGCCCGTGACAAGTGCCACGCCATCTATCGTCTGTAAACCGCTCAAGTTGATGTTCGCTGTAGTTGCAGCCAACACAGAATGCTTAAAATCCTGCCGTGCCAGCTCCTCGGTCACCCACTCCCGCGTAGCCAGCACCACCGCCGGATCAATCTTCAACTGCACGTTGCTGGCACTACTGACCACCAGGTTCATCCGCACCACCTGGGTACGTCCCGAGCCCTGGCTGAGCAGCGGCTTATAAGTAGGCGCACAGTTGGCCACGGCCACCATGTCGCCATCGGCATCGAAAAGCGCGATCTCGCGGATCCATTTGCCGCCGACATCCGCCGGGATGACCTGCTCGGCAATGATGATCGCGCTGTTCCTGTCATCCACTTTCAGCTGGTTCAACGGTGCGCGGCGCCATTCGTTGATCAGGCTGGTCTGGGTGGCGTTGGGGGTGGGGTCGGTGCCGTTGGCGTCGCCGACACCCATCTGGGTGATTTTCCATGCGATGCCCAAGGCATCCGCGTTGGCTTGTTTCGCCGCGCCCACATTGGTGAGGATGGCGTAGAACTGAGAAGTCTGGTCAACCATGTGCAATGTCCAAGGTATCGATTGTATGTTCGCGGCCGCCACGCCCGATGGCGCCGATGACTTCGATGTCACGGGGCGTCAGCGGGTAGATGTCCAGTTCGTCGCCGTCCTGGATCGCGCAGCCGACATGAAGGGCGCCTCGGCTTTCGAGGCTGATCACCAGCCCGGTCAGATGGCGGCTGACTGGCCGGGCGTCATCGATCAGCGATGACAGTTCCTGGTAGGTGCTTTCACTGATGCCCGCATCGGAAACGCCGATCTTCAGTGCGAAGGTGCCCGCCTGTGCAGGCGGCGTGGCTTGCCACCACTCCTGCACCTCGATCAGGTAGCCGAACGGCTCCACCACACGCCGGAGCGCACCGAGGGTGCCTTTGTGGGCGTGGACGAAGAACGCCGCGCGGATCACCGAACGCTTGATCTCGTCACTCCAGCTGTCTTCCCAGCGGTCCACCGACCAGGCCCAGGCCAAGTGATAAAGCAGCGGCGCGGGACAGCTGTCGGGGCTGTAGAGCCGGCGCAGGCTGACCTTCAGGTCCTCATCGGCCGCCACTTCGATGGCCCGCTCCAGCGCTGAGCGATTGAGCGGCAACAGGCTCTGCATGTCAGCCACCCCGCTTCAAGGTGAAACCGCTGCACCACGCTGCCTGGGCCTTGCTCGGGCGAATATCCGCCCAACCGCTCAGCTCGACCCGGCTGACACCATCGATATGCAGCTGGGCATCGATGCCCGAGCGGGCCACTTCCACGCCCAGCCGCCGTCGCGGGTTGATCCAGGCCTCCAGGCGACGCTGGCACTCGGCGAGGATCGCCTCGTACTCAGGGCCGCTGTCGGCCAGGTACAGCACGGCATCGATGCGATAGGGCAGGATATCGGCGCTGCGTACATTGACCCGGTCGGCGACCGGGCGTATGTCGTCATCGTTGAGATAAGCCGCCACCTGCGCCAGCAGCTCGGGGCTGGCCTCGCCATTGCCTTCCAGGCCCAGCACGGTGACATCCACCACGGCCGGCGACGGGCTTTCGGCGGTGGCGTCAGCCACCTGCCCCGAAGCGTTGCGGGCATGCAGGATGTAACTGTTGCGCGGGCCCGCGGTGGTCAGGCCTTCGTAGACCAGCTGCACCCGCTCACGCAGGGCATCGTCCGCCTCCAGCAAGGCCTCGACGGGCGGGACGCTGGCCAGGTCCTCGGCCTGGATCACCAGGCGCTGCAGGCTGACGTTGGCCGCCAGCTGGTCCAGGTCAGTGCCCTGGGCGTAGGCCAGCAGCAGCGCCTTGGCGGCATCGTTGATGCGCGCCCGGTTGAGCAGCTTGCGGTAGGCGCCGACTTCGAGCAGCTTGGTGACCGGGTCACTCTCCAGATTGGCGCTCCAGGCGTCGCCAAGGTATTCGCGGAAGGTGTCCAGGTCGGCCTGATAGAGGGCTTCGTAGTCGAGGTCCTCCAACAGCTGTGGTGCAGGCAGCTTCGACAGGTCGACCTGGCTCATACGCTCACCTCCAGCAACGCTTCGTCGCCCAGGTAGCGACCACTCAAAGCCAGGCTGACCTGGCCGTCGAGCACCGCGACGACCTTGACCCGCTGCAATTGCAGGCGCGGCTCCCAACGGCCCAGTGCGCGAGCCACTTCGGCTTGCACGGCGCTTTTCCAGCCCTCGTTGACTGGCAGGTCGACGAAGCGCCGCAACTGGCTGCCGTATTCCGGGCGCATGCGTCGGCTGCCCAGCGGCGTGGTGAGGATGTCTTCGATGGACTGGCGCAAATGATCGATGCCGGCCAGTGGCTGGCCGGTGCGGCGGTCCATGCCGATCATGGTGCACCGCCCTGTTCATGGGTATGCATGGCATTCTCCTGATATGAAAAAGCCCGCGTGGGCGGGCTTGATTCAGTGTTTGTGATTGGCCGTGTTGCCGGCGGTATCGATAATCCACCCACCGCCGTTGATATCGCCGCTGACCTGCAGCGCGCCGTCGATGGTGACGTTGCCAGTGAGGTTGATCGCTGCCGCCTGAAGATTGATCGCAGCGTCGCTGACCTGAACGGTGCTGGCGCCGACCTTGATGGTCGCGCTGCCGCCAGGCAGCTGGATGTCGTAGTGGCTGGCCTGCCAGTCATAGCTGAGCGAACCACCATCAGCGAAACGCCAGACCTCGGCATGCTCGCGGTTATCCGCCGCACTCCCGGCATTGCCATACAGGCCGGGGAGGAACGTGCCCTGGGCCGGCTCGCCACTGGGGTTGAGCAGTACGCCCTGCTCGCCCAGACTAGGTGCTCGCCAGTGCCGGGCCTGGCCGGCAGCCTGGGCATGCCAGCGCAGCCAGGCACTGGTCCAGCCACTGCCGTCGGATACCCGCACCCGAGCGGCTGCAAGGTCCACCGCAACCACCCGGCAGGGAATGACCATGCACGCCAGCATGCGGTCATGCATGGCACTGACGTAGCTCATGTCAGGTCCTCCGGGGCGATGTAGTGCGCCTCGTTGCCCAAGCCGATATCAGGCGCAAAGCCCAATACCAGGCTGCCGGGAGGCTGGTCCGGCCAGCTCCAGCGTGCCTCGCCAAGCAGCACCGGCTGGTCCCAGCGCACGGTCCAGGCGCTGCCCTCGAATTGCGCCTGCACGTTGCGGCTGGCTTCGACGAAGTCCAGTGCCCAATGCTGCTGACGCAGCAGATCCATCAGTTGTGCGGCAAGCAGGCTGCCCTGCAGGCGCGCTTCGGGGTTGGCGCTATCAGCGGTGATATCCGCCTCGAAGGTGGCGATCAGCACCGAGCGGCCATCGCGTGGTGCCGCATCCGCCGTCATTTGCACAATGCCGTGGCGCAGCGCCGGTCGCTCCGGGGCATTTCCTACAGCTGTATAAGCATCGACCGAGGCCAGTTCCGGCATTGCCTCACGAATAGTTGCGGTCACGGCCGCATGCAAAGTGGCCAATTCGCTCATGCATATTCTCCTTATTGCTCGTCGGCCTGCGTGGTGTCGCGCAAGCCCAGGCGCCGTATCGCCCAACGTTCGTAAAGGCGCATGGCGACATCGGCGCCGCCGACGGCGGTCATGCAGCCAAATGCACTGGCCGCCCAGATCGACAGGCCGCCCGCATACAGCAGCATCACGGTCGACACGCCGCAGACCATGCAGGCCCCGGAGCGCAGCGCCAGACGGCGCAGCAGCGACCAACCGGTGGCTCCGGCCTTGTCGGCCCGCCACATTTCGCCGCTCAGGCCGCCCAGCAATGCCAGGACGATTACCAGCCAGAGCGGCATCTCCAGTAACGCTTGTTGCTCGTTCGTCACTGTCCTGTCTCCTGTGTAATGCCTGTTGACGGGGCCAACAGGCGGGTTGTGGGTACTCTGCATATTTCATAAGCCTCGGCATTCCAAAAAGCCCGGCTCGCCAGGCTTTTCAGTAATGCGTTGTCGAACCGCCGGCCACGACTGGTGACGCCGCGCGGTTCCGCTACAAATTGGTGACTCCGACCGCGGCCGCCTGCCCGCCGGATAACTGTTCGTGGTGCTTTACGCTGCACACCCGGGCCAGTTGCCAACCCTCTGGACAGTTGAGGCCTGTCCATCGCTGCCTGTGTAACAACCGGTTTCCGTCCGGCTTGAGACACAGGCTATGCATTCATGCATATGCAGTCAATGCATTTCTTTAAATTTCTATGCACTTATTTTTGCTGATATGCATGCAGGCCATGCACGGCTTGCCTTGTAGGGCTTTTCTGCAGGCGAAAAAAAACCCGCCGAAGCGGGTTTCTTGTGAGTGGAGGCGTCAGCGAGCGTACATGCCCCACCAGAACACATGCCCGAGCAGGCTGATCTGTTCGTCCTGCATCTGCTGGAAGCTGTAGTCCTCATCGGGGTGTTCGTCACGGTTGAAGCTGCGCAGGCGGATACCGGTAGGCAGGCGGTAAACCTGCTTAACCCGCAGCTGGCCGTTATGGTTGATGGCGTAGAGATCGCCATCGATGATGTCACCGATCGAGCATTTGCCGGTGTTCACACCGACCGTCGCGCCATCGCGCAGCACCGGCAGCATGCTGTTGCCGCGCACGGTCACACACTTGGCCTGGTCGAACTGCACGCCGTTGTGACGCAGGCTGCGCTTGCCAAACCGCAGCCGCGCTCGCTCGCTCTCTTCGATGACGAATCTTCCTGATCCTGCTGCCAATTCGACCTCGCGAAGAAAAGGTACCGACACCTCGTCATCCTCGACGGGGGTTTCATCGTCCCACAGGCTGATATCGCTGAGGTCCGCATGGCCGTGGGCCGGCAACGCCGCTTCGCGCGACTCGCCCAGCTCGGCGCGACCGCGCAGCTGCTCGGTGCTTACACCGAAGTATTCGGCGATCTTCGACACGTGCTTGTCGGAAGGGTCGACGATCTTGCCGCCGAGGATCCGCGACAAGGTGGATTGAGGGACGCCCGTGCGCCGGTACAGCTCCGTCGGGGACAGGCCGTGGCGGTCGAGCAGTTCTCTGAGTACGGTGGCTACATTGCGTTTTTGCATAACATGCATAATGCAGGCATGCGCCGGCAAATGCAATGCGCCTGGCTGCGCGCGCATGCCCCATGGCCCGCGCCTGCATCTGGTTGAAAAAGCCTGTACCATTGCCGGTTTCACAATCGCCAACCAGACCACCCGCTGTAAGGCCCTGAATGTCTGATCTTTCCGCACACACACCAATGATGCAGCAGTAGTGTGAGAAACCGACCTCAGGCCGCGCCGTTCGCGGCCTATGCATCGAGTCTGTCTAATATGCATCGGCGAGTTTGGGCGACTTTCGCCCAGTAAAACCGAGAAGCATCAGCGCGGTTTTAGACAGCCAAAGCACCCTCCTCCGGCGTTCTGCCGAACCCTCCCCCCTTACTTTTTGGCCGGCCGCAGTATCTCGTGCACGTAGTAATTCGGCTCTGGCTCGGTGTACTTGAACAGTCCGCACGCGTACCACTCCTCGTGCTCGGCCAAGCCATACAGCCGCGCCGACTCGACAAACTCGAGCATCTCGCACAACTGATCAGCATCCACCTCTCGGCGCCGGTGCGCCGCCATTGCCATCTCGCTCAGCACCGCCGCCCGGCCATCCGGGTCGGTGGCCAATTCGCACTGGTCGTTGAGCTCATCCAGCCAGGCTCTCGGCAATGAGCTCATCATTCTGTCCTGCACCACCAGGACTGCGCATACAACACGCCGTCGATGTCCTCGACCCCGTTGATGTTAATCCCGAGCTGGGCCATGCCGTTGACTTTGGCGTCGTGCAGCCTAGGGATGATGTCGGGCCCAGGGGTCGGGTTGAACACCCAGGCCTGCGTGGCCACCCGACCCAGCGGCTCGCTGTGGTGGTCGCCGATGTGGATGTCGGCGCGCAGGGGCTGGATCTTCCTGAGCTGATCAGAGGGGATGGCCTGGCCATTCACGCGGCGGCGGACGAGAAGAAAGTACATTGGGCACCAATACTGTATATCGATACAGTATCGTATATCCCAGATCGCACTGACAGCAATAGCCGGTCGGCAGCATCAATGGAGAGGCGGGAGCTCCTGGCCGCGGGCTTTGGCCACCACCCGCATCTGGTAATCGCAGACCACTTGGAATAGCGACTCGGCCAGCAGGTGCAGCCGCTCGATCTCCTCAGCGGGCTTCCCTTCATCCTGCGCCTGGTGATACGCCCGCATGGCATCCAGAGCCTCCTTCAACAGGGGTTCTCCCGCCTCAATCATCCCGATGAAGGTGCGCTTCTCCATTACCTGCTCCGATCAGTTGATCAGCGCATTATAGGACCTCTCGCAGAGCTGGCCCGCTATTCGGGCTTGGTCATAAGCTTTCGCCAGCTCTCCCGCTCGAGCATCAGCCCGGTCGCGCAGTCCGGAGAGCCGATGGCGACGTAGCACAGATCTGTTCAACTCAAGCAACGAGACACCTGATAACCAGAAGCACAGTAGAAAAGCGTCAATCATTTTGCGCTACTAGTAACCTTCTCTTCCTCTATCTTCTTTGCGAACCGCTCAATGACCCGCCGCCAGTTGCCTGGCAGAACTCCACCTGCGGCTACGATGACGGACCTATCATCATCCTTGAAAATATACAATCCGTTTTTCAGGCGCCACACATACTTATCCTTTTCCATTTCAACGGGCTCACCAAACGCTCTCCGAAGCGAATCCTGCAAATACCCCGAGGGAACCTTACTCTCAATATTGTAGGGAGCCATATATAAAATATGCGAAATATTGCTACTATCGCTATAATTATTGTAGTAGACGACGCTGTGGAAAAACGGATGCTCAACTTTTACTGAGACAAAGTCCTGATCTTCATCCTCTTCGATTTGACTAGCAAGATAAACCTTCTTCACCTCACTTATTGACTGCCCAACCTTTACTTTATCAAAGGCGGTTGGATACGACAATCCTTCTACGAAAAGGGCTCCAAGCTTGGCCACTTCGAGCTCTCGGCTAACAATATCAAGTTTAGTCTTCGTAGCCTGCAGCTCGCCAGAGGCGGCATTCAAAGTTGAGCTCAACTCAGCTTTTTCCTTTGCGCTACTATCTATCAAAAGCTCTCGCTGTTTTGTTTCCCGGGCAAGTTGGCGACTCAACTCCGAAATCTTGAATTCACTTGTAGCTAACTGTGCGGGGAGAATGACCTCCTTGTAAACTGCTACACTTAAAGCAATTGTACCAGCCACTGCCACTCCCGCCACATATACAGGATGATCTGAAAATCCGCGCTTTTCGCGATTAGAGCTTCCTTCCATGTTATTTATGACCTCATGCCCAGAGATGAACCTGAACAGCTTAACAGAGCCAATGATAAACTTTTACCATTGGCACGCGTTCACAACTGCAGCAAGCTGTTTTTCGTAGCCAATCCGCTGCCTGCGCTCAGCCAGAAGCGCCCGCACCTTCACCTCTAGGCTGTCGGTGTTGCGAAGACCGGCGACCGCCCAAGGCGGTACCGCCACCTCCGGCGCCCGGCACGGCACCTGCACCGGCACCTCGACGCGAACGTATTGAACCTGTGGCGGCGCCTTGGCCGCGCACCCCGCGAGTAGCAGGCCGACCAGCAGGAATGCTTTTCGGAATGTTTTGCTGTCCATCTTGTCGTTCAAAGGTCCAGCTCCTTATCGATGATCATGGCAGCAGCTGCGCACTGGTCGCCACCGGTGCGCTCCTGCTGAAGCCGGTTCGCCGCGGCGTAGTCGTCTTGAGCGCCGGCCTTCGCTTCTCTCATCGCCTGCTCAGCCCTGGCCTGGCGCTCGTTCGCGGCCAGGGTCAGGTCGCCTAGGGCCTTGCCCTGCTCCGTGGCCAGGCTGGCGAGGTTGTCGCGGGCTGCCTTGCAACTGGCTACCCGGTCCTGCTCGGCGTCGAGAATCGGGCGGAAGTGGCTGGTGGTGGCCCAGGTGCCCACGGTCATACCGAGCAGGATCAGCAGGCAAGCTCCGGCGGAGCGCGACAACCAAGCACTCATGCCGCCACCCCGCCGAGCCGATCCCACTGCGCCAGCAGCTTCTCCAGCTTGTGCGGATTCTGGCCGTAGACGTTACCCGGGAAGCTGGCCCAGATGTTGGAGCACTTGGCGATCGCCTGGCCTATTCGCCCGGCACGGATGTCGTCGAGCGCACGGCGCTCGCGAACCTGCTGCAGCGCGACTCGGTCCTGGTTCTCCGGGGTGAATCCGCCGGTCAGACGCAGGCTGACCTTGTAGGCATCCCAGTAGCGCTCGAGCAGCTGGTACCGGCCGGCCGCAGTGCTGGTAACCGGCTTGCCGTTGATAGGTAAGGTCAGCCGGCGCCGCGGGTGGTCGGCATAACCCTGGAACAGGCCGCCGCCGTACAGCACGTTGTAACCGGCATCGCTGCCGCTGACGGTTGATGTGCCTTCCGAGAAGGCGATCAGGTCCAGGAAGCGGAGCGCGTTGGCGCATCCGGCATGGGCTTCGGTGAGTCTGGCCATGTTTTCTCCAGGCAAAAAAATACCGCCAGGCGGCGGTCGGTGGTTTCGGTGTAGGTCAGGCGGGCTGCTCTTCCGGCGCGCCCGTGTCGGGCTTGGCCGGCATTTCAAGACGAACGTCGATCCAGCTGTTCAACGGCACATCCAACGGGGCTCCAGGCCCCAAGTGCATTTCACCCTCTTCATCCAGCGTCCAGCGCTGCTTGAAGAGTCGCAGGGTGATCACGCCTTGGTCATCCTGCTCGCTTTGCGTGATCCCGAGCATGCGGCCGCCATCAGGTGAGCATGGGTCTTGAATGCGCCACCCCTCCAGAGCCAGGCCCAGGCTACCGGTGATCACGTAGACGCCGACATCGGTCCGTTCAACCGTTACGCCGCGCGCCTCGTCGTTTGTCGCGCCATAGGCGCCAGCAGGCTCGAAGGACTGCTCAAGCAGATCGCGCCGCTCGGATCGCGAAACATCGGCAACACGAAGAATTGGCGAAGCTGCAGACAAAGCACCGCCAGACCCGCGCGTGGTATTCCCGGTGTGGTAGAGCATGCACCAGGGCCCTGGGCTTCCCACTGAAGAAAAGTGCCTTACTGCGATGTATGGATTGTAAACACCGTAAGATGGGTCTTGGACGATCTGCTGAATGTACGAGCCGCCGAGGGTATTTGTGATTACAGATCCGCCGGTACCAGCATGAGGTACACCTGCCTCTTCGCCATTGAAGCGCGAGAATCCAGGGTAATACGTCAAGTTCGGCGACCGAATTACTCCACCGCCCAGACCGCCAAGACCAAAATCTCCAACTCGCAGGACGCTGCCTGCTGATGGGTCGTAATTTGAAGTAGTGAGAGGCGCTACAGCGGCAGTTCCCAAGCCGAGCGCAGTACGTGCGGCGGCAGGGGTGCTTCCGCCCGTCCCCCCTTTTTCAATAGGAAGAGCAGCGGGAAGAACTGCCGGGCTTCCTGACGCCCCCAGAGCAGCATACAGCTCATCGAAATTCGCGCCGATCTTCACGTTGGCGCTGCGGGGCGTATCCCCGCCTTGCCCGGTTGGGGCGACGCCGAGGTTGATTGTCTGTTTGGCCATGTGAGGTCCTATAAGGGTTTCATTGGGCGGGATGCAAAGAGGGTTCTACCATTCACGCTAAGCGCGTTGATGCCGTCGAAGTTCTCGCAATACATCTGCAGCACGTCCCGCCGCCCAGGCAGAAATCCACCGTAATTTGCGCGTATCGGCTGGGTGGTTTGGATCACGTTCGTGGAAGAAAACAGCGCGTTGGCAAGAACATAGTCTGCGAAATTCCCGGTCCATCCCATTTGGGCTGGTGAGGCGTAATAACCTGCGCCCGAGATCGGCGTGCCAGCGGTATAGAAAGAGTTATTGGCCGGCTGGCTATTGAGTAGCGCCAAATTCGCCGTCGTCACAAATGTACGGTTCGCTGAGGCGTCACGTACCGAGGCTCCGTAAAGATCAGCCGGGGTGCTTGGCACCATATAGCTCGCGCAGAACCATTTAATCAGCATAGGGTACAGCGCTGTGTCCCCGTGTGCTGTTTGATTGTTGAAAGCCTTGATGCGAAAGCCCGTCCAATTTCCCGGAGAGCCCGTCACGAAGAAACTGCCAACCATCATGTAGTTGTCCGCGTTCAGAAAAATCAGCGGACGCTCATATGTGGTGATTGGTTGGGCGAAGGTGACCGTGCCATAGGTGATTTGGTTTCTGCTACCGGGCCCTTGGAAGCCAATGTTCAGAGTGCCGTTGTAACGCACAGTAAGCACTCGGTTATCCGCGTCAATCTGAGTCCTGATATTGTTATTTGTAGCCCTAATCCCGTAGCTACCGGGAGCGGCAAAAGGCTCACCACCTTGGGACAAGATCATTACCTGCCAAGTTCGCGTACCAGGCTGCCGCAGCCGCAGTTGACCAGCCGTAGCCCAAGCCGGCGGGCTGAACGTGTTGTCGCCTCCATCGTAAAGCGCATCCACCACCACAAACGATGCGGTTTGAATCTCCGGTATGGGGATGTACTGATCAAAGGCATTGTTGCCGGCAACCTGCATCATCTTCAGTGATCGGATCGGCGTGATGGTCGTGTCCAGGGTTACTGCCCCCGCCGCATCACGCGTCCGGAGCCCATAGAGATCGGCCATCAGGTAAGCCTCCCCACTGCGGTTCGCTCAGTCCCATTAGCGTCGTAGACGTATAGACCGCCATTGTTCAGCAGCGTCGAGCCATTTGCATCTTGGCCGCGCACGGTGAACGCCCCGGTGACCAGGTTGATCTCAATGAGCGGCAAGCCCTGAGCGTTGAGAGCCTGTGACTTCAGCGTCATGCCCACGATCAGGTTCTGAATGTACGCCTGATTGATCAGTGCCGAATTGAGGTACAGCTGGCCGTTCTGGAACACGAACAGGCTCGCCTCGGGGCCATTGATGCCGTTGATGATCGCAACGCGGTCAGCAGACAGGAGGATCTCTCCGACGGAACCGTCACTACCTTGAATGATCCCGGTGGCCACCTTCTTGCCGGCGGCATTTGTCTCGGTCTTCCACGAGGAAATGGCCGATACCCTGCCATTGGCATCGACAATTGCCTGGTCGTTGCGCTGGATTGCCGACGTGTTCTGGGCCTGCTGGGCTTGCACCTGGCTGAACTGGGTCGCTGTTGCTGAGCTCAGGTCAACGACGGACTTGCTGACCTGCTGAACCAGTGCATTGGTTTCGCCCTGACGAACCTCGACCCGGTCGGTGCGCTGCGCCTGCGCTACATCACCCTCAATTCGCGCTGACTGTTCAGTCCAAACCCCGACATACGTCTGCTCCGAGCCAGCAAATCCCTCGTCACTACCAGCCATGGACGGGTTTACCTGGGCAAACACACCGTCGATCTTCTGGGCGTTGGCATTCACCTTGCCCTCAATGGTCTCGACGGTACCCTTCATCTGGCTCAGGCCTTGGGCCGTAGCGGCGACGCCTGTTACGGGGTCATTCACTTTCACCTGGACAGCCTGAAGGCTATCTGCCGTGGCGGTGATACGGTCGTCCTGCTCATCTATATCGACCCGGTTCTGCGCCACCTGCGCAGCCAGCCCGTTCGCAGTTCGAACCGCCTGGCCAACATCGGCCCAGTAGTTCGTGTTCGGCGGCGGCGTGTTGACCGGCACATCACCCTTGGCTTGATACAGCTTTCCGTCGTCGCCAAGCACACCCTGGTCAATGGTGTAGGTGCTCTCCGGGTTGTAGGGCATCGAGTCGGACAGGTCGCCTATCTCTTCGCGCAACTCGCCGATTCGCTCATTGACCGAACCAGGCCCACTCCCATCTATCAGCTCGATGCGGGACTCCAGTTCTGGCCATAACTGCCCCTCCCGGATCTGGCCCTCAAGCGCCTTGAGCATGTTGGTCATGTCGGCGGAGGTGGAGACCACCACCTTCAGGAATGCACTCACCCCGTAGGCATTCTTCGACCGGATGAAGTAGGCGTAGTTGGTGGCAAAGGCCAGGCCGGTGTGGGTGAAAGACAAGCCCTGCCCCAGATACTCGCCCTGCGTGGCCTGCGGGTTGGTCGAGAAGAAGTATTCGTAGGTGCCGCCGTTCAGTCCGTGCAGCGTGTTGCCCGGGATCAGCGTGATGGTGTCGATGGTCGCCTGCACCACGCACGATTCTGGGATGGGCGGGCCATCGATGTTCACGGTGATGCTGGCCTCGCCAGAGCGGGTCAGCGGGCCGAGGGCGGCCACGCTCATCGTGTAGCTGCCAGACGGCAGGCCGGACAGCGGCAGCTGGACGGCGGTAGCCGGCAACTGTTGCGCCTGAACTGCGGTGGTGCCCTGACGCACGGTGACTGCGTAGCCGGTGACGGTGCCCGACGGAGGCGCCCAAGAAAGCACGCCCTGGACGACCTCTGCCGAATCATCGGTCGTCCAAGTCAGATTGGTTGGACTGCCAAGGCCACCTGTCGGGAGGCTGATAAAGCCGATCGGGTTGTACGGCTGGCCCACAGCATCATCGAAGATGGCCGGTTCATTCTGGGAGACCGACACGCTGCAGCCAGTATCAGCTGCCATCGACCAGTCAGTGACGATGAACTCACCCACGATGTTCAGGGAAGGCAGATTGACCTTCACGGATCGACCTGGCCGGCAGTTGTAGCCCACGAAGTTCATCGGAATGCTGAGTGTGCCACCAGCGCGCCGGCGCCGGAGCTCGATGTTTGCGAGACGCTGTGCCTGGTACGGATCGCTCACGTACGAAAACGCCAGAGTCTCGGCCGCCTCGCCGCCATCGGCTACGACCCACTCGGCCACGGAAACCTCGGGATAATCGGTCTCGGCCCAGGCCTGGGACGGGTCGATGAAGGTGCCGCGCACGGTGTTGAGGGCCGAATCGTTGGAAGGCTCAGTGCTACCGGTCACGGTACCAGTGACCATATCCTCGGTGATCTCGAAGTCGTATGGCCCGTAGTAGGCTCCTACCTGCAGCATCCAGCGGCCGCCGACACGGATCAGCTTGCCACCGCACGCAGCCTCCAGCTTTTGCATGACCTGAGTTCGGGATTCGTCGGCGCCGATCACGCAGCCTGAGTGATAACGCGGTGATGTGGTGCCGTCCGGGTTGGCGACCGACTCATCGCACACGCTGGCACTGTTGGCGAAGCTGGCGAACACGATCTCGTCATCTGGCACGCCGCATCGGTTCCGCAGGAACCAGAGGATGTGCAGTGCCGTGTTTGCGCTGTACCCCGTCATGCCGGTGCGCGGGTCGTAGATATCCCGGCGCCCACGGATCACAAATCGAACGTCAGGGATGCCCGACGGGTATTTCTCGGCGCTGTATTTGAACGACAGACGAACGTAGGACAGGCCTCGCCCGATCTGGGTGTCACGCCAATCCGGACAGTTGGCCTTCAGGAAGGCGTTCACCTGGGATGGGTCGACGACAAGCTCATAAGACGCATGATCGCCATAGGCCTGGACAACCTCCTCACCGAGATAGATGTCCTCCAGACCATCAATAGCTCCTTCAGCGAGCACGTAGACCATGTGCAGCCATTCACCATCGGTCTGGCCACCGGCTTGCTCCTGCCCCCAGGCCAGCACTCCGCCCGTGCTCACCAGCCCCAGCACGTAGCGGGCGGCAGCTTTCGAAGAGCGCAGGGTCTGGCTGGACGGCTCACTGGCACGCAGCGAACCGGTATCGAGCTTGTCCTGCTGCGACGAGACGTAGAACGCCAGCGCAGCACCAGCCAAGGCGCCCCAAGGACCGCCCTGGACGAAACCGATCGCGGCGCCGACGGCAACCTGGGCAACCTTCTTGACTGCTGAACTCATTCAACTCTCCACACCGTCAACGGCTCACACTCGATGCGGCCCACCCCGTCGGGGGATACCGACCAGAACTCATCTGCCCAGAACACCGCCACGCCCCGGCCATTGGGGCCGTCGTACAGCGCAATGTCGCCGCGCTGGATCAACCCAGGCTGCACCCGGGCAAAGCAGGCATCCCATGCCGCCTCCAAGGATCCGTGCAGCTTCTTCAGCAACCGCTTTGCGCCTGCCTCAGATGAGTAGTTGCCCCGGTATGCTTCAGCAGGATCCACCTCGCACACCGCCACGGCGCAGTCGGCGGCAAACAAGCAGCAGTCGAATTCGCCCCATGAAAAAGGCCGCTCTATGGCGGCCTTGATCGTGTGGGCAAGCTGTGTCGTCCAATCGCGCTTTCGCATGGTCACTTCTCGTAGGTGAACTTCGGAGCATCCTTGGAGGCGCCCCAGTAAATCGGCCAGTCGGCAATCTGTGCGATGGCGAAGAAGAAGCGGTCATCCTGGCGACGGGCACGATGGTTCTCATCCGTCCACCGCTCGGTGCCGGTGCGGTTCCATTCGGCCATTCGGTCGATGAGCGGGACCGTGATGCTGTTGCCCTCCTCGCCATTGCCGGCGTAGGAAAATTTGGCGGCATCCATCCGCCCGCTGAACAGGATATCGGCGGCGTAGGTGCCGTCCTCGGCGAACACTACGAACATGAGTTTGCCGGCCCGCCCCCGGCAGCCCTTGAGAGAAGTTTCGGTAATGATCTGCGTGTCCAGGCCGTTGAGGGTCAGGTCGACCGACATCGGCGAACCTGAGTTGCTGCTCTCCTGCGACTGGCCAACCTCACCGAAGCTTCCAACGCCCTGGTAAGTGATGCCATCAATGACCAGGTCACCGGTACCGGTGTGCGCGAAGACCATACCGTCCGGGAAGTCTAACTGGCAGGCATACACCGCCATGAAATTGCCCCGGGCAATGATGTCGACCACCGTCTGGCTGAAGGGGAAAACGCCCGTGGCCATCAGAAAGCCTCCCGAAACTGGAAGCTGCCGTTCGACACCACAGGCTGGATATTCCACTGATTGGTGTCATCCATGCGCCGCATCTCGCAGTAGGGGTTCTTGTATTCAACCGGGGTGCCGGCGGCAATGGCCTTGCGAACACGCTTGTTCACATAGACCACAGCCTTGCCGGCGGCATCGGTTGAGGCACGCTCAACCACCTCGAACATTTCGCCGCCGATGGTGATGTGGTCGCCGCGGCTGAACACCTGACGGCTCGCTGTCATTCCCTGCAGCTGCAGGAACGTCGACTGGGCATTGGCCGAGGCCACGACCGGGGCGCCGATGTTATCGGTCCGGGTTCGGGTGATCGATGGAACCTTCACAATGCCGAACATGCCGTGCAGGCGACCCAGCAGCGATGTCAACTCACGCTCATCCTCTTCGTAGAGCACGCCGAAGTTCAGCGTGCACATCCAGTACGAGCCTGGCTGCGCCATGATCTGCTGGGAGTTCGACAGCGACGAGGTGAACGCCCGGTTGTTGTAGACGATTCCCCAGGTAACCTCAGTGGGCTCCAAGGATTCCGGCCATTCCTCCGCCATTGGATAGCTCCAAGAAAAAGCCCGCCGAAGCGGGCTGGATCAGTCATCTGCGCTCGAGCAGTTGCCTCGCCGCGCCATTCGTTTTGAAGTCTCGAAGTACCAGTTCATAGCCGTCTCGCGCTCCCTGCTCCGCCGCTCGCCGGACATCAGCCACCGTGGCGGCGTTGGCCTGGCCTGACACCTGGATGTGCTGGGTGATACCGCCGAACGTTACTGAAGCCTCTCCGCCTCCCCCGCCAGCGCCGGCGGCCATAACCCCGAGCGAACCATCCGGGCCACGGTGCAGCGGCAGGATTGCCTCTGGCCCGGCCTCAGCGAAAATGCCGGCGCCCTTGGCGAAGGCGAACATCTGCGGGCTGTCGTACACCTGGCCCGAGTAGGCCGACAGGCTTGGCGACTCATAGACGCCGCCCTTGGCATTCTTCACGAACGATCCTTCGCTGGACCCCGTCATGGTGCCCTGCCCCAGTGCCGAGCCGCCCCCACCAAGGAAACCGAACGCCGAGCTGAGGAAGCCTGCGGCGGCCTGGCGGACCTGAATCCGTATCAGGTCCTCGATGATCGAGTCAGCAAAGTCGCTGAAATTCGCCTTGCCGGTTTTGACGAACTCGACGACACCGTCCTCCAAGTTGCCAAAGGCGTTGGTGAACAGGTCCTGAGTCTGCCCGGCCACATCCGCCGCGCTGTCCAGGTAGTTCTCCAAGGCTGCCGTTGCGCCATTTGACCAGCTCGACTGGGCCTCATCGACCCGCTGGAAGTAGCTCTGCTGTGCAGACAAGCGCTTGTTGAGCTCGTCGGTGAGGACCTGCGTTTCCTGCTGATAAAGCTCAGGGCTGATTTGCCCGGTATTGCGCTGCTCGTTCAGCTCATTCAGGTCTTCAACGTACTTCTGGCGCAACGCCAGGTCCGCCCGCATTCGGTCGCGCGCCTTGTCCCCTCGACCAATGCCGGCGAGCTCTTGATCGTAGCCATTGATCGCGGTTTGGGTGCCGGTGGCTTGGGCCGCCTTGAAGGCAGAGAGTTTCAGGGCGTCCTCGTTGGCCTTCTTGATCTTGTTGAGGGCGTCCAACTCGGCAGCCAGGTCGAGCAAGTGCTTCTGCTGAGCCTGTGAAAGATTGCCGAGCTTGCCCTCCTGAAGCTCGAAGGACAGCTTCGCGACCTCTGTGGCGTCTTTCTGCTTGTCGCCGGTGGTGTTGATTAGCTGAATTTGCCGCTTGTAGCCTTCCTCGGCGGACTCGAAGTCCTTGTTTTGCTTCTTGGCCGACTGCTCAGCCTCGGAGGCGTTCTTCCTGCCGGCCTTCGCTGCAGCATCATCGGCCTTCTTCTGCGCATCGCGAGCAGCAGCAACCGAAAGGATTGCTGTTTTCTCACCTTCCGTCAGGTCGGTCCTCTCTGCGATGTAACGCTTTGCGGCATCCGTATTGGTTTTGTCCTGAGCGGAAGCCAGCTGCTTCAGCTGCTGGTCGAGATATTTCTGAGTTTCCTGAGCAGCCGTGGCCCTGGCCGCCGCATTCTCTCTCTCCGCTTTTGTGTTGGCATCTGTCTCGCCGGTCAGCTCAGCCATGGCCTGCTTGAGGCGACCGATCACCTCCGCCTTCTCGGTCGCGGCTCCGCCACTTTCTTCAAGGGCATCGGCCATTACAGCCGTGACGCCGGGGACCTCCCTGATTTGATCGGCCACCGACTTCCAGTCGACAGCCATGCCGGCAGCCTGGTCGGCTGAGGCCTTCTTCACGATGTCCATCGCCGCTTGGAACTCGGCCGGCAATGGCGCTATGCCCCCCATGAATCCAGAAGAGCCAGCCAACCCAGCGTTCGTTAAGCTACTCTGGAACTCGAACGCGATAGATCCAGCAGCAGTTGTCAGCTCGCTCTCTGCGTCCTCAATCGAAGCCTTGAGCTCCCGAAGAGTTACCGACTGGGTGGCACGGTTGAGCTTATTGAAGCGCTCAACCAGCTGGTCTATAGGGTCGTTGAGGTCTCCGAGCTTTTGCTCGAGGACGCTCGTGTTGTCACGCAAAGTGAGGAAAGCCGTAGCGGCGCCAATTGCCAGAGCGGCAATACCTGCAGGCCCTCCAAGTACGCCAATGACACCGAGAGAAGTTCGACTGACAGTCGATTGCGCAGCAGCAACAGCGTTCGTCGCTCGTGTTTCGAGCATCCGCGCCTCAGCGAGTTGCAGCGACATCTGAGTTTGTACAGCAGTGCCTCGCGCTGCTATGGCCTCCTTCTCTGCCAGGAATACAGCAGTTTGGGCCTTCTGCTGCTCAGCCTGTGCTGCAAGCAGCACAGCGCTTGCTTGGGCCTTTCTTGCAATTGCGTCGGAGATAGCGCCTTTTGTAGCTGCGATTGACGCTACAGCACTACCAGCAAGGCTCCTTGCATAGCCTGCAAGGGCGCCAACCGCAATTACGCCAGCGATGTTCGCCAGCGATTCGAAGTTGTCCCCGATAACGCTGATGCCTTGGGCCAGAACACCCGTACCATCGGCGGTCTCGTTGAGGCGACCGATATAGACCGTGAAGGCATTGCTGAGGTTTTGCAGTGCATCACGCACTGCCACGCCCATGCTGTCGGCGAGCTCGCCGTTAGCCTGAGCCGACTTCTGCAAACCTCCAGTGAGGATGTCTAGGCTGAGTTTGCCATCCGCACCAAGAGACCGGATCTCCTCGGCGCTCTTACCAGTCGCCTTAGAAAGCGTATCAACGATGGTCGGCATAGCGGCCAGGATCGACTGCCAACCGTCAGCTTCGACCTTGCCGGTCTGTAGTGCTTTGGAATATGCATCGATCGCCGACGCAGCCTTGTCAGTGGTGGCCGAGTTGGTCACGAGCAGGAAGCTGAAGCTATCCATCACATCCAGCGCCTGGCTGGTGTTGTACCCCATTGATTTGAGGCTGTCTGCCGTTCGTATGTAAAGCTCTTGCGCCTCGCTCAATGGACGGTAAGTGCGCTTGGCAGTGTCCAGCAACCGGTCTTGCACCAGGTTGTACTCGTTGACACTGGATGTGGCCAGCCCCATGCGGTCCGACATCTGAGAGTAGGAGTCGGCGACATCAATGATGGAACGGACCGAAGCAGCGCCCACTGCAACCGCAAGTGCATTCTTGATCAGGGCGCCTGCACTCTGCGCGCTATCCGCCGCCCGATCGAAGCTCTCGTCAATTCGGGAGAGGCTGCGATCGATCGCCGTGGCGCCCTGGGCAACAGTTGATTCAGCCCTCGCAATCTCCGACCGAAGCTGAGCAGTAGTCGCCTCAATTCGAACCAGCATCCCCTGGATGTCTGAATCTGCCATGCCGATCTCCAGGCAAGAAAAAGCCCAGCATCGCTGGGCTCAAGAACAATGATGACTGCATTCAGTCAGGGCTTCTGTTGGCCTTATTCGCAGCATCGGTAAGTTTTTTGACTCTCTTTTCAAGCCGTGCTTGTTGCTTCTCCGGATCATAAAGATGACGGAGAAAGAGAGTCGCACCTCCAAGCACCAGGGCAGCAGCAACGCCAAAAATTACAAACGCAGCGCCTCCAGCGACAACGACTGTCGCGATTACCCCAAGCATCCAAGGTGCTATCAGGACAATGATTACAAGAAGCGCCAATAGAATAAGTAGCTGCATGGATCCATCCCCAATCGAAATCGGGGAATAGGATACCTGCCGACGTCAACTCAAGCAGCTTTTCTGCCCGTCAACGCCTGCCGGAGCTTATCCGCAACGGTGGATGGCTTCGGCTTATCCTGCTGGCCCGATTTCTTACCTCCGCCGAATGGATTGGTCATCTGCACCCACTCGAGCCTGGCGTCCATCGCCATGAACAGCTCAGGCAGCGGGGTGATCCAAGCCACATCCGGCGCCCAGCCCAACCACCCGGTGGCGATAGCATACAGCCGGTCGACGTAGCTGCCGTCCTCGACGACGCTTACGCCGTCCCGGCTTGGTCGTTTCCCGGCGCATCGGCGCCTCGGGGGTTGTAGAGGGCTTTCAAGTACTTGTTCAGCTCCACCGATACGTCGAGCACGCCAGCCTGCCAGACCTTCTCAGTTATGGCGTCCGCCGCCTTGCCTTCCAGGCCAGCGCCTGCGGCAAGAATAATTGCGCATCCTTCCACGCTCAGCGCATTGATAGTTTGCGAGGCGCCACGCAGACCTCCGAAGCGGTTTTCGATCGCCCTCACCGCCTTGAGGGTGGGTCGAAGGGTGATTTCCTCATCGCCCAGCTTCACGGTCATGGTGCCGTGCAGGGTATTGTTCATCGCTCAGTCCTGTGAGGCCGGGGCCGGAGCCCCAGCACGGTTATGGGGTTACCGGAGCCGGCAGCAGCTCGAGGATGTCCGAGTTGATGCCGATGGTGACGTTGCGGCGCACGACGTTGTCGGCGGAACCAGGTGCAACGGTGTTGTTCATCACCTTGCCGCGGTAGTAGAAGGTGGTCGGCTTGATCGCCGGCGAGGCATCTGGATCACCGTCGTTGAGGGTGATCTTGATGTTGTAGTCGCCCTTGCTGCGATCCTTGTGCGCGGTCTTGATGGCAGCCTGACCAGCGTCGCCGTTGTCCAGGCCCACGGTCAGGGTCAGATCGCCGGCATCGGCGGTGCCCTTGTACTTGCGCACGCGGCCATTCTTCAGCGAGGTGAAAGTCACGCTGCTAAAGGTATCGCCGAACTCGCCCAGGTCTTCGATCTCGCCCACTTCGACGTAGGTGTCGGCTTCGTATTCGGTCTGGGTGTCCGCGCCGGTCTTACCGCCAATGAAGAAGCGGCAGCCGGCGGCTGTGTTGAGGTTGTCGTCGGCCATGGGGGTTCCTCCAAAGGCACATTGGATAAAAGCCGCGGCGCGGCCGGTGGGTGATTCAGTGGGTGGTGATCACGCGAACGGTGATCGAGCCCTGGTAAGTGATGCCGTCGGCGTCGCGCTGGGCATCGGCCTGCTCGATCCGGACGGATACCGCGCGCCCCACCTCCAGCGGCAGCCGCCGCTCGTCCAGCGCGGCGATGATCTCGCCGTTGATGCGCTTGACCTCAGCCTGGCCGTTCGCATCGGACCAGACTGACAGGTAGATCAGGCGCTGCTCTCGCTTCCTGCCGGCAATGGGGCTGGCATTCACCGAGATTTCACGATCGATAGAAACGTATGGCATGGGCGCATTGAGGCCTGCCCCGTCGTAGATCGGGCAGCTGACCTCGGCCTGGAGCCTGGCGAAGAGCGCTTTCTGCAGGGCAAGCGATGGATCAGGCATTTCCTACCCCCTGGCTTGCCTTGCGCAGCGTGCGGCGCACTGCGGCCTCGATATCGGCCATCACATACTCCCGGTTGACCTGCATCGACGGGCGAAGCCATGGGTGGGCTGGCCGGGCCGGAATGTCGGGGTACTTACCGAAGAAGTGCGTACCGTCGCTCTTGTTGGTGGCCTTTCGGTTACGATTCCCAGCGCGCTTACCGCCGAGGTAGCCTTTGGTTCCATACTCGATGAAGCGCAGATAGAAGAACTTCCTGTTGTCGCGTTTGCCGCGGATGCCGATCTGAGCATCCAGGCCGCTCGGTGAGACATAGACTTTCAAGGCCGCCGCCGCCGCCCCGGTATCCTTTGGCATCAGTTGCCGCTGGGTCTCCAGGATGCGATTCGCAGCCTCCTGCATCGCCGGCTGCAGCTCGTTGTCCATCGTCTTGTGGATGTTGCGCAGCGTCCGGCGCAACCGGATGTCGCCGCGAATGCTGGAGCGCCGCGCCATGGATCACTCCTTGGCCTGGGCGGCCTTCGCAGGTTTCTCCACAGCCGGGTCCGCTTCCGTTACCTCTACCGCGTAGCCGCGGGCGATCAGCCCATCGCCATACGCCTTCTCCACGACGAAGATTTCACCCTTCTCGCGCTCACCGGAGGCCCCAGTGAGCGGGCCCAGTGCTTGAATTTTCATGATTCACCTCATGGGTTTGGGACGCTGGAGCACAGCAGCCGCAGCATGTCCCGTTCGTTGTTGAGTAGAGCAGCCTCGACCTTGTAGGTGATGCCGGTGCGCTTCTCAGTCAGCCGCCAGCCGGCGGCAATGTCCGACCGAGGCCGAATGCGAATTTCAGCGCTGATGACAGCCTCGATCTGCTCGGCCACAGGCGACATCCTTCCCGTGGGCATGGCCACTTCTGCCCACACCTCACCAGCTGGCAACCAGGCGAGATCAAAGCCACCCGAGTCGTTCTGAACCCGGTCCTCATATGCGAGGCGACAGCGGTGCCGCATTGGGCCGGCTCTCATACGTTCACCCAACGATGCGGGCGCCAGAGAGCGTTGGTCGCCAATGGCAGCTCTGTCGCGATGGTCCCGGTGGCCACAGCCTCACGGTTTGCGTACCAGTGGCCGATCAGCAGCAGCGCTCCCTGGCGAATTGCCTTGGTGATCGCAAGCGCGTTGCCAACCGGATCAGGCAGCGGATCGCCCTCGGCAACCAATGATCGGTTGGTCCAGAGCTCAAAGGAGCTGATGGCGGCGTCGGTGTACCCCTGAATCAGGGTGTCCTCGTCGTCGCCATCGACCTTCAAATGCACCTTGACCAGGTCAAGATCAATCATTTTTCGGAACCAGGGCCTGCAAGGCAGGCTTGAGCAGGCCGGCATCGAATTCAATGTTGTTGGCGGTGAGCCACTCCTTGAGCTTCGGCACTGTCATTTTGAGGGGGTCGGTTTCGTTCTCGGCTTCCTTCTGCAACAGAATCGCCGCGTCGATCTCTTCTTGCGAGCTGCGCGAGTTGTAGCCTGTCGGCGGGTAGCTCGCGGCGGGATAGCCAGCCTCTACCCACTCGGCCACCGTAGGACCGTCTTCGAGCAGCATCGGCCCACTCTGGCGTTCGAGGTACTCGGCCACGCCCAGGTGCTCCACCGCCACCAGCGCGCAGCGCTCCGACACGTCCTGTTCGCCGGCCTGAAACTCGACCACCTGATTGCCGTCCACGGCGAACGGAAAAGGCTTTTTCACGAGAATGATTGGCATAAATCCTCCGAAGAATGGGCGCCCGGAGGCGCCCGCCCGATCAGGCAGCGCTCAGGGTCAGAACCTTGATCGCCTGGGAGTCGACGAGCATGCCGCCGACGCGCTTGGTGGTGTAAAAGCCCACGTTCGGCTTGTTGGTGTACGGATCACGCAGCACCCGGGTGCCGATGCGATCGACGATGGTGTAACCGCGCTTGAAGTCGCCGAAGGACACCGCATTCGCGTCAGCAGCCCGCTCTGGCATGTCCTCGTTCTCAACGATGCCGTAGCTGAGCAACGTGGACGGCTGGCCAAGGGTCAAGCCGGGTTGCCAAATGTAGTCGCCACGCTCGTCCTTGAGCTTGCGCACGTAGGAGACCGTGAGGTTCGACATCATGAAACGAGCGTTCGCCCGATAGCCGGCCTTCAGCGCGTGCACCAGGTCGATCAGGTTGTCGGCGGTCAGCCCACCAGCGACACCAGAGATCAGCTTCTGTAGCTTCCCGAACGCTCGGACTTTATCGGTCTCGGTGGTCAGGTCGTAAGCCAGATAGCCTTTCGGCTTGTTCGAGCCGTTGCCGAGGGTGAAAGCGCTTCCCTCCTTCTCCGAGAACTCGCGGGCGACCTCATCCCCCAGCCAGCCTTCGGCGTTGAAGAAGATGTCGTCCAGGCTTGTCTGAGTGGCTTGAGGGTTGGCGTAGAGCTCTCCCATGAAAGCCGAAATCTGCCCGAGGGTAGGAGTGCCAGTTGCTGGACGCGGATCGATTTCGCCGACCCAGCCAGAACCGGCGCCGCCCAGGCTGACCAAGCGCTTGTAGTCAGGCGAGCCGACGGTGATCTGATTGCACACCTGACGCATGGGAGAGGTGTCCTTCAGCAGCTCGATGATGTTGCGGTCCAGCTCCTCCGGCACCGCGTAGCCACCGTCGGCGTCGCTGCCGATCTGGAGCGCCTTGGCCTGCAGGTCGCCCAGGCCGGTATCGACGCCTTTGCGAACGAACTGCATGAAGGCGGTCTTGTGCTCGCTCGCGGCCTTGGTTCCGGAGCCATCAGGTCGCTTCAGATCGGCCAGTTCCTTCTCGAGAGCTGACTTGAGCTCGTCAAGCTCACCCAGCTTCTCGTTCAGCGTGTCTACCTGGCCGGAGAGTTTGCCTTTCTCGGCCTCCAGGCCTTCGATGCGCTTGTCATTCTTTTCCTTGAATTCGTCGAACTTCTTGCCCAGGGCATCGGCGACTTCTTTGATGTCTTTTTCTTCAACGGCCATGAGAGGCTCCTTCAATGCGGTCAATAAGGGATTTCAAGTGATTGAGTGATGCGTCGGCACCCGCCTCTCGCGGTGAAACTGCGCCATAGCCCTTAGCCATAAAGGCCTTGGCTTGGGAGCCAGAAAACCCTACCTCTCGCAGGGCTCGCTCCACTTTGCTGGGCGGCGGGGTTTCGCCGCGGGCCAGCAGAGATTTCACATCGGTGATCCGGGCCTCGTCGTTGGCCGGGAAGGTGACCAGGGACAACTCCCAAAGGTCGATCTGTTTCAGAATCCAGACGCCCTTTTCCTTGTCGTACTCGTAGTCGTCCAGCATGTAGCCGATGGACGTGCCGGTCAGGCTGCCGGCCTTCATGTGAGCATGGGCGCGCTTGGCAAGAGGATCGTCTTCGATGAGCAATCGCCCCCTGAAGAACAGGCCCACGTCGTCCTCGCGCATCTCGGTGTAGATGCCGATTGGCTCGCTCATGTTGTGCTGCCAGAGCATCGCCGGCAGACGGCCCTTCTCTTTCCACTTGGCGAGGCTGGCCTCGAAGGCACCCCGGACAACTACGTCGCCGTAGCTGTCTTCGACGCCAAACACGGAGCCATAGCCTTCGAATTCGCCTGTCTCGCTGACCGACTTGATGGTCAGCGGGCGATCAAGGCGCTGTTTTGTCTGCATCGTCGGCAGCCTCTGGTTTGGTGGTCATGTTCAAAGGAGTCAGATACACATCGCCGCCTTCTCGCGGGTTCATGTCCTCAAGATCTCGGCACTCGTTGGGGCACAAAATGCTCCACTGAATACCCTTCGCGTATGCTTCGTAGCGTCCCTTGAGGTCGCCGCGCATCAGGGCGCCGGCGTTGAATTTGGCGTAGTGGGTGAGTCGGTCTTTGTCGTTGAGCAAACCGACCTGCACCCGGTGCTCGATGCGCGTGATGATCGGCACTAGTGAGTAGTTCACGAAGTTCATGCCCATTTGCTCAACGTTGTTGAGCGTCATCTTGTCCATGTTCGCCACCAGGTGCGGCGGAACACGGAAGAGCCCGCAGATCTGCGCTTCCGTCATGCGCTTCGACTCGATGAACTGCGTGTCCTGGGCATTCAGGCTGATCGGCTTCCAATCCAGCCCCATCTCCAAGATCATGGGTTTGTAGGCATTTGCCACACCCATGTGCTCGCCTTGGAACTCTTCCTTAAGCCGACCGAATGCCTCATCGGTGAGGGTCTGCTCGGTACGCAGAACTCCGCTGGTTACCGCGCCGTTGGTGAAAAGCTTCCCTGCATGGGCATCCATCGCCTGCCCCAGACCGAGCGTCTGCCGCGCATAAGCGATAGGATTCAAACCGTGCAGCCCGTCCAGCGTGAACAGCCGCACATGCCAGATTTCTTTCTGTGAAAGAGTTTTCTGCCCAGTCTTGAAGTCGACTTTGTACTCAACCGACCAATCGTCGTTCAGCTTCGGCTGGACAATGTCAGGGTTGAGCGGCAGAAGCTCGACTACATTGCCGAGAGCCTCGACCTTGTAGGCGTAGAAGTTGCCGCGCAAGCACAGGCACGCCACCAGCATTTCCCAGAATTCCTGGGCGGTCATGTAACCGTTAGGGGCCATGGACAGAAGCGGATACAGCCGATGACCAGTCGCCGGCAGTCTTACCTTTTCCGTCTGCTTCATCAGCCGGCATGGAAGCATGCCTATCGACTCGGAAAGCACGCGCACGCAGTTGAAAACTACTAGCTGCTGCAGGGCGGTTGTAGTCGTGACCTTCTGGCCGGATGCCGTCTCGTAGCCAGACCCGAGCGCCTGTGCCAACTTTTCCGAAGTGTCGATGGTCAGCGGATTGCTCTTTCTTCCAAGGAGAGCGCGAAGCATCAGCTACCCCCTCGAATGATTGCGTAAGCGGACAGAGCCATCAGGATCACCCCGCAGACAGAAAGCGACACGGCCTCTCCAAAGCCCACCCACAGACCTCGGGCCAGCAACCCGAAGCCGACCATTCCAACCAGGTCCGGCAGGCTTTCGCGAAGGCGATCAAGGGCCGACGCCCCGTCATCGCGAGGCGCCTCTTGCTCAGTGGTCATAGAGATCTGATTCCGTGCTTCATGATGTGGTCCGAGAGCGTTTTCTCGGGTTGTGGATTCAACGCCATCAATGACACGGCGTTGAATGTGGCCATCAGTGGGTCAATTTTCGCGGTGCCGGAAGCCTGCTTGGTAATCAAGAACGCATTCGCAGAGGGAACGCCCTTGGCATTGCCGCACGCCCAAGCCATGAGAGGCTGACCGCAGTGCTGGAGAGACCCATCTGCAAGGCGCCGCTCGGTGGTTTTAATCGCCCCCGTGAGCTTCCACCCCTGGGAGATGCCGATGACCTTGTCTTCCGGAACGCCCGCCTCGGCCAAGGCGTCTAACACTGCACCAATGCCCGCAGGATCGAGCCCTACCTTGTCCAGCAATCCGGCTTGGTGAATTCGCGCAACGACCGCAGCAAGCTGCTCAACATCGTCACCGATGCGATCCACAATGGTGAGGTCGCCCGTAGCCTGAAGATCGAGCAGCCTGGGGGCTTCCGACTTCCGCCTCTCAAGCACAGATGGATGGGCCCAGGCGTGCGCCCAGTGCAGCCAGGTTCGCGAATCCCGCATCCGACCCACAGCGGCAAGCCCAAGCAAGTCGTCCAGACCGCCGCCATCCCCACCAACCGCGATGACATCACACAGCTCGAACATTCGGTCGAGTGTGAGCCCGGGCCTGACCTGAGCCTCCCAGTACGATGCACCAACCCAGCTATCAGACATCAGCGCTAGGCCGATCTCGATGTTGAGATGCTTGGCCAGGAAGCCACGCACTTCCGCTTCACCGTCGATCTCCGCCTGCATAAACAGGCGCTCCAGCGTTGGCCGGTCGACCGAGTAGTCCATGTTCGGGTTGACCAGCCTGAAGTTCTCAGGCTTCCGGGCCTCCCCGCTGTCGATCATCTCCTTCGGGAATTCGTAGATAACCGCCAGGAAGCGGTTGTCATTGATCCGGCCGTCTCGCACGCCGCGGGCGTAGTTCAGCTTGGAGCGGAACACGCCTGCCGGCGGTTCGTTCGACTGGGTGGTCAGCCAGATGATGAATCCTTCTGGCCGCGACAGCAGCCCCCCCGTTGCCTCGCGGATCATGTCCGCTGCTTTCGGGTTCTTGCCAAAGAGCCAGGTCTCATCGATCAGCACACCGACGGCCTTTTTACCGCCGACCGTATCACTATCTGCTGCAACCACCTTAAGCGTGGCGCCGGTCTCAAGGTGCGTGATCAGTCGCAGGTGCGGCTGCACATGCAGCAAGGCCTTCAACTCTTCGTCGTTGTTGACCATGTCCTTCGCGGGAACGAAGGCGTTGTCTGCAATCTCCTTGGTCGGCGCGAGGATGATGAACTCGGCCGACTTCCGCCAGTTGCGCACCAGCGCGGTCACCATGATGGCAGCAGCGATGGTGGACTTGCTGTTCTTCTTCGGGATGCAAAGCATGAACTCCCGAATCAGGCGCTCGCCAGTTTCGCAGTTGTAACTGCCGAATACCGCCCCTGCAAAAGCGAGCACCCACGGAGCACACGCGCTCTCAATGGTCGGGCTGCCTGGAGCATCGACGATGCGAAGCCCCTTGAATACTTCAAGACTTTCTTCCGCTTCCCGGGGAAAAAGCGGCTCGGGAATGATCGACTCGCCGGCAGCCAGGCGCTGCCACCAGTCCGGGCAGGCCGTGGTCCAAAGCATGTCTTATCCCTTGACGACAGTGAGAGGCGGTTTGCTCTGGGAGTACTTGCCCTTCCCGGCCTCTTTGGCCGCTTCGGCTTTCTGCTCTTTCTTGCCGGCCTCCGCCCTTTTTCCATGGATGTATGGCACGGCAGTCTGCGCAGCGTTGCGCCGGTCGAAGACCTTCGCTCGCGGTTCGTTCATCAAGGCCAGTAACCACTCCAGAGGATCCTGGGTTGAGGGCAGGCAACTGAGGAACTCGCCGTCGGCCTCGTTTACCTCCACGGGGTCGCTGGAGGCCTCGTCAGCTTGCGGCTTCCTGCTTCGTTTCTTCGGCTCAGGGTTAACACTGAGCTCAGCTTTGCGAGCCAGGATGGCTGCCGCAATCTTCGGATCATTGGCCCAGCGCGACCCTGCCGCAGCAGCGGTCGAAGCCTTGCTGCCTGCGGCCTCCGCTGCTTCTTTGTTGGACGCACCTCGGGCCTTAGCGTCAACAAACTGTCGTTGTTTGTCTGTTAACACCATTAACAAAAACCTTCAGGGGGGGAGAAAAATGTGCACGTGGGGTCGGTGGCGGTCTAGCTAAGTGAGAATGGCTATATTTTGACCGCCCCCCTGCCCATGACCCGATTTTTCAATCTGGAGCCTTCGCCGTGCTTTTTTCCTTAGAAAAATAAGATTCTTATGGCGCTATAAGATTCCAGCTGCCTCTTCGGCCTGCTTGACCGAGTCGTGACAGGGCTTGCAGAGAGGCTGCCAGTTGGCCTGATCCCAGAAGAGATCCTTGTCACCTCGGTGCGCCACGATGTGGTCGACGACACTGGCCGCTGCCGTTCGCCCTTGCCGGGCGCAGTAGGCGCACAGCGGGTTGTCGCGCAGGTACTGCTCTCGCGCCTTCTGCCATCGGTAGTCATAGCCGCGCTGGGAGCTGGTCATGCCGCTCCTCCAGCTGCCAGGTGTGACGACCTTAACCCGGGAGCCGGCGCTCTCCTTGATGCGCGAGCCAAGCGTCTTGAGCCTGGCCATCAGCCTTCAACCTTCTTGCTCATGAACCTGTCGGAGTACTCACGCAGCTTCTCCACCCCGATGAATCCCACCAGGCAGCCAGCGAAGACCGATAGGTTGGGCGGCAGTGCGAAGTACTCCAGCACCGGCAGCAGGCTGATGGCGATCAGGCCACAGATAGTGCCCTCAAGCACGACCTTGCGGCCTCGACCACCACCGTAGATGACGCGACACATAGCCACGGCAGCGGCGATACCACCGGTGTACAGCTGAGGCTGGTGAGCCAGCACCCAGGCGAGCACAGCGGCCCACAGGCCAGGATCCTTCTCGGGCATGTTCGGCATCTCGATTCCTCCCTTTTGGGGAGCGGAATAGGTTAGGCCCCAACAGCACACCCATCTCGGGGCGATGGTTGTGGTGGAGCCGAGAACGAAAAAGCCCCGGCAGATGCCGAGGCTTGGAATGAGGTGATATTGGAATGGCTTCATCGAACTAGACGACCTTCGATGAGTAGATCCAATCGTTAAATGGTGGTATCAAAAAGCGTGGCAATTCGCCACCTATGAAAAGGTGTTCACCGTGGTTTGGAAAAGCGACGACAACAAAAAATATCGCGGAAAGATTGACCGCATTTATGTATCGATGTCCGAAGAGTGGGAGGTCGAGTATTTCATTGAGCAATACCTGAAGACTCGAAACTACAAACAAAACGATGAGAACCGGAGCCTTGTGGCGCATAAGCTAGAGCATGCTCCAGGGAGCGCGCCCCATAAGCGCGACGATTTGAACGCTTGGCTAGACAAGCAATACGGCAAGGCGTAAATGCAAAAACCCCGGCTAACTGGCCGGGGTTTCTCTGTGTCGCGTTGCTTGCAAGCTGGACACGCTGCTATGAAAACAGGTGTTTATCCGCGCGGAAAGCTTTTTATGCAGCCTCTCGCAGTTGTTCCAAAGCGCAGTCAATCCAGGCCACCCCGGTGTTGATCAGCTCGCGCGCCTTCGCTTCGCCCATCTTGTGCTCGCGAGCGATCCGTAGCGCCGGCCACTTAGCACCGAAGTACAGCCATACGAAGCCGCCCATCTGAGGGTTTCGTTTATTCAGCCTGGCTACGGCGCCGTCAACCGCAAGTGCTAGGTCGTCCGTGATCACATACTGCTTGAGCCCTCCTTCCGCTGGAGCGTGCTCCTTCATAAGCGCATACAGCGGACAGACATACTGAGGCACGCCCATGCCATCCATCCGCCACCAGCCCCATTGCTCGAGCATGTACGCTGTATCACCAAGGGCCTTGTCTACGTAGGTTCGTTTCTTCATGTCCTTCCCCCTCAATCCCCGGTGTAGTTGGTGCCGCCAGCGCCGCGCTGGTTGCTTCCTTGATATGTCGCCTCAGGCCCGGATGCCTGAGGGTTCTTCAACTGCTCGATCTGCCTGAGCGCTGCCCGAAGCCTCATGCTTAGCTGAGTCACCAGTACATCCAGGGCCAGAGCCTCGCCGGTTGCAGCCGCCACAAAGCCCGAGGCATGGCAGTGGCCGCATGGCAGTTCGTGAAACACACCCTGAGTGATCGCTCTCCCACGGCACAAAGGGCACTGAGCCAACTTGATCGCAGCCTTCTTGAAGGCAGGGCCATGGCTCTTCCTTGTCACTTCGAATCCTCGCTTATGGTTGATTCCTGAATCACGCCGCAGGCCCCGCGCTGCTTGGCCTCCGGGCATTTACCCGAAATTGCGTTTCTACCCTCCTTCAACCCGTGAATAAGGTCGAAACCCTTGCTGTCTAGAAACGCATGCCACTGCTCCAGGGCGGCGCGCTTGCGCTCCTCGGCCGTGGTCTGGATGTAGGCCTGGACGTTGTGGCCCATGGCGTGGTTGATCAGCAGCTCGCCGATCAGGAAGTCGATGCCCTGCTCTGCCCAGCAGGTCCTGGCCAGCTTGCGCAGGTCGTGGCTGGTCCACTCACCCTGGCCCAGGCGGGTGAAGACCTCCGAGGCCTGCTTCTCGCTCAGGCACTTGCCGCTCTTGCCCGGGAACAGGTACTGGCCGGTGTAGCCCTTGGCGCGCTGGGACTCGCGGTACCAGGTCAGCAGCGCGCACACCTGCTCAGTCAGTGGCAGCGAGTGCTCGGCGCGGGTCTTCGTGTTCTCCGCCGGCAGGTGCCAGTTGCGGATGGCCAGGGCGATGTGCGGCCATTGGGCCTGGCGGGTCTCGCCCAGGCGGTTGCCGTGGCACAGCATCAGCAGGGCCAGCATGGCGTCGGCGGGCTCGTCGGCGATCACCTCGGCCAGCTGGCTCAGCAGGTATTCGATCTGCACCCCGCGCAGGCGTGCCGGGCGGGCCTTGATCTTGGCCTTGGTGAAGTCGCTGAACTTGATCCCAACCATGGGGTTGCGGGCAACCAAGCCCAAGGCAGCGGCCTTGCGGAAGGCGTCGATCAACAGGCCGAACACCAGGCGCACGTACTCGAGCGACAGCTGCTCCTGCATCGGCCAGACCAGTTGGTTGTCCAGGGTGCTATGGCTCACATCGGCGAGGGGCAGGCCGCCGATACGCGGCAGCAGGTGGCAGGCAATGGCCGACTTGGCCGTGGCCCGCCGGCTCTTCGACAGGTTGCGGGTGCGCTCCACGCGATCAGCAAACCACTCCAGCAGCTCGCCAACCGTCTGCCAGCCCGAGACAGCTGCCTTGCCTTCGCTCAGCAGGCGCTGGCGGACCTCCGGCAGCGAGGCCAGCACCACCTTGGCCGACTGGTCCGGGTAGGTGCCGATCTTGTTCCACTGCTTGCGCACGACCAGGTACCAGGTGCCGCGCGGGCGATCCTCGGTGAAGCGCAGGTACAGCCCGGGGTGACGCGGATCGCGCAACAGCACGACGTCCAGATCATCCGCCCGGCGGCGCAGCTCGGCATCGGAAAGCGCGACCACGACCGTCATGCAGCCACCGTCACAGGCTGCAGCAAGTAGGCGCGAATGGCTTCGACAGCGTCGATGCTGCCCCGGCACACGATGGCCAAGTATCCCTGACTGAGCAGCGCCTGCAGGAAAGCGTCCTGACTGGGTGACACAGGGGCGTCAAACGGCGGCCTGGCCTTGAACTCGATGTACAGACCGAAGTAGCCGCCACGCGCCATCGGCAGCACTAGGTCGGGAACACCAGCCTTGACGCCCTGCCCCTTCAGCTTGGCGGCCACAGCCTTGACCCGGTGACCGCCGTTCGGGACGTGGTAGATCAGCTTGTAGGCCTGCGGGTAGCGCATCTGCAGCTCCTGCATCAGCGCGGCCTGCTCCTGCCCTTCCCGGTCGACGGGCTTGGCACGTGCAGCTTTGGCCTTGAACGGACGAAGGGCGGGAGCATTCATGCGACCAGCACCCCCTCGTCGAGCAGCAGCGCCTGGGTGCGCATCACGCCCTCGGCGTGATACTGGCGAGCGGTGGCGCGATCAACGTCACGGCTGCGGCCGTCACACGCATCGTGGCACGCACTGCAGGACCAGGCGCCTTGCAGATCGTGTGGTTTTTTGCCGACGCCGCAGGTTCCGGCCAGCCGGTAGTGCGCCAAGACGGTGGTATCGGGGTTGCCGTTGCACACTCCCGGAATACGTACCTGGCATTCCCGGCCGCGTGCGGCCTTGGTCAGCTTGGTTTGCCGCATGGTCAGAACTCCTCCTTGCCACGGTGAGATTCCCACTCGAAAGGCACAACCACCCCGCCGCCCTCGCGCAGGCGGTCGTAACACCGCTCGCCCATGGCGTGCCGCAGCTGGGCTGGCTCCAGGTTGGAAATCACCACCGTGGGGCGCATCTGCTCGTAGCGCCCGTTGATGATCGAAAACAGGGTGGTAAGCTCGAATTCGCTCGGCTGCTCCTTGCTGACGCCGACCTCGTCCAGCACCAGCAGCGATGGCTCGATCAGGCTGGACAGGATGTCGGCCTCGGACTGCTCGCTGTGGCGGTCGTACGTCGCGCGGATGGACTGCAGGATCGCGCCCACCGTGCGGTAGACGGCGGTGGCCGAGGTGTTGCGCATCAGCTCGTTGGCCATGCCGGCACCCAGGTGGGTCTTGCCAGTGCCGACCTTGCCCAGCAGCATCAGGCAACGCCCGGTGCGCTCGATCTCCTCGAACGCGGCCACGTAGCGCGTGCAGTAGGCCAGGGCCTTGCGCTGGCCTTCGTGCTCAACGCGGTAGTTGGCCAGGGTGCGCTCGGCGAAACGCTTCGGGATCAGCGCCGCCCCCAGCTTTCGGGTCATGGCCTCGCGCTTCAGGCGGGTTTCCTCAGCCTGCTGCTTGGCCTGCCGCTCGGAAATCGCGGCCTTCTCGCACTCAGGGCAGCGACCAACAATCTCGCGCCCCATGAGCATGGTCACCCGCTGCTCGAAGGGACCGTGATGCTCACAGTCCGCTGGCTGGATACGAAAACCAGCGGCGTTTTTCACCTCGGACATGGTGATCACCGATTCAGATCGCATAGGTGCCGTCCTCACGCTCGGACAGGCCGGCGGTGTAGTCGCGTTCGTTGAAGCCGTGATGACGGCTGTGAGGTTTGACCTGGGTCGGCAACTGGGCGCCGATGCGCTTGGTGACCCATTCCACTTCGAAGCCGCGCCAGCCGTTCTCGACGGCGACTTCCAGAGCTTGGGCTGGCTGGATACCGAATGCTTTGCACTGCTCCAGCTTGGTGTTCAGGGCGGACCAGATACGGGCAGTCACCGGGGCTTTGGCGGCCTTTCGGACAACCAGGTAGTCAGTAATCAGCGACTCGTCCAGGCCGTGAGGGTTGTCGGCCAACATGGAGGCCTTCCCGAACGGTGCTTTGCGGTCAGCGTTGGCCGGAGCCGGCTGCTCATCGCTGGGGGGGCATGTATTTTCTTCCGAAGGAAGAAATACATAGGGGGTTAGATTCTTAGAATAAAGAAGGGACTCGGCGGTTTTGGTCTGTTTCGACTCTTCGCCGATTCGGATCACCTCAGCCGAGTCGGCTGTTTTGGTCTGTTTCGGATCAACGTAGATCCAGTCCTTCGGGTCATTCACGCCGATGTCACCCCGTGCACCGCCTTCACGGAACAGCACGCGACGACGCAGCAGACTCGAAATCGCCTTGGATACGGTGTCAGGGTGAGCGTGGATGGCTTTCGCAATGTCGGTAGCCGGGATGCGCTGAGCGCCCGCCCCGAAGTTGATGGTGGCCTTGGCCACGTACAGCACAATCTTCATCTCCCGGGCCGGGAGATCGATAGCCAGCAGGCCATCCATGAGCTGGTTGTCCATCCGGGTGAACCCCCTGGACTTGTCAAGTGGGACGATGTTTGTCATGCTTAAACCCGTTCAAATGCTGTAGAGAAAGCCGCCCTGCCAGGCGGTTTTTTTTCGCCCACAATTCGGGCGTTATGAGTGTCCGGTGCATCCGTGGTAGCTTTTTGCTTCCACACAATAAGGTCCAAGGAGACCGGACATGAGCGATGAGAAAGTGGTCACTCCGTTTGAAATTGGCGTTCTGGCGGCAATGCAACTGCTCGGGAAAGCTGTTGCAATGAATCCGAACCTGAACATTGACGAATTTCGAGCTGATGCGGACCGCCTGATGGCAGCGATGCCGAAAGAACCGAAGTGGCAAGGAGGCGACCTTGGGGTTCACCAAGCCGCTCTGGACTCGCTGCTTCGCGGCATTGATAAAGTTCAGCGGTAGAAATCTGGGCGGCGAGGTAGGCGAGCTTTTCATCTACACCGCTGTCCACTGGATACTGCTTGTCCATCTGCTTTCTCCTACTGGTTAAATTCACAGCTGGTTCAGATCACTACTCGCTCAGGGCCAGGTCACGCATACTTCGTCTCGTTGCCACCGGATACCGCAGGCATGTCTGGGTAGATGTCAGGCCGAAGCTCTGAACGATGAACCCCGGTAAGCCTCTCGATATCCAGCACCCGCTCGGCAGGCACGCGCCCGGTAGCGCACATCTTCTGCACTGCCTGGGGCGTAACCTTGAGAGATCGAGCAAGCGCCGACTGACCGCCAGCGGCGGATGCAGCCTTCTGAATTGCTGTCTGGGTCATACCCACCTCAAAGTTACAACTACAACCAAAGGTTACCCCGATTATGCGCAGGGCTACAACCTATATTCGCAATTACAGCTACAACCAATGTTTGTATGATTGACACCATGAAGAGTATTGGTGAGCGCATAGCGCAAAAGCGGGAACAGGCCGGCCTGAACCAGTCAGAGCTGGGGCGGCGTCTCGGGCTGACAGCTCAGGCTGTCCAGAAATGGGAGTCTGGAAAGTCAACACCTCGGAACTCCAAGCTGCACGATATCGCGTCGATCCTCGGCACTACGGTTAGCTTTCTTGTCGGCGAAGAGGTGGAGCAATCCCCGGGCCTTGTCGACATCGATACCTGGGATGAGGACACCCCTTTACGTGATGATGAGACCGAGGTTCCACTCCTCCGAGAGATCGAGCTTTCCGCCGGATCGGGAAGAGTAGCCACCGAAGACGGGCGCACGGCGCCTCTTCGTTTCGGCAAGCGCAACCTCCGCCACAATGGGGTTCAATTCAATCAAGCCACGTGCTTCACCGTGCGCGGCAACAGCATGTTGCCGGTACTGCGCGACGGGGCCACCGTGGGGGTGAACACAGCCAAGAACTCCATCACCGACATCATCGATGGTGATTTGTATGCCCTAAACCACAACGGCCTGCTTCGCATCAAACAACTTTATCGTTTGCCTAAAGGCATCCGCCTGCGCAGCTTCAACCGTGACGAGCACCCCGACGAGGACTACAGCTTCGAGCAGATGGCGGATGAGCAAATCGTGATCCTTGGGCATGTATTCTGGTGGGGCATGTACGCTCGCTGACTCAAGAAATTTTTCGACCTCCAAGAAATCCCGCTCAAAAGGCGGGATTTTTTGTTTCCGAAATAACAACTTACGCCCCATGGCGTTGCAAAAATGCATAGAAAATTCGATCACCTACAACTTTTACACTTGCTAACTCCAACTTTCGGTTGTAGATTTGCCTCATCGCCGGATAGACACCGGCCAGCAACGAAGGCAGCGATGGACAGGCCTCAACGGTCCAGAGGGGTGGCAACTGCCCCGGGCGTGCAGCGTAAAGCGCCAATGCAGTTATCCAGCGGGAGAACAAGCCGAAAGGCCCGCGGCTGGAGGAACAACCAGAAGATTGCCGCGCAACTGACGCCAGTAGCGGGTCGCGGCGCAGGACCAAGCCAGCTTGAGGTGATAGCTGGGCATCGGTGGGCCTCTACGGGGCGCTACCCACCAAAACCGTAGGCAATATCGGGAAGCGGGTTAAGGCGTAGCCCCGCACGCAACATCTGATTTCACTGGCTGGCCTTGGCGACAGGGCCAGACGGGAAATCATCCCCCGAGATCAATCATGGACACGATCACTATCGGCGCATGGATAGGCCATCTCGGCCGAGGCCTGGCGCCTCGCGAACTGCAATGCCTGTTGGAAGTAGCCCAGGGCTTCACCACCAAGGAAATCGCCAAACACTTCGGCATCAGCGAGAGCGGCGTAGAGAAACGCATCGGTGACGCAATGCTGAAGCTAAAGGTTGCCCGGCGCGCCGCGATGGTCGCCGAGGCAATGCGCCGCCAGATCATCAGCCCGCTCTGCATCCTGCTCGCCAGCCTCATCGCCATGCATGCAGTGATAGACGACAGCGACCCTATGCGCCGTGACCGCCGCGCGCCGGAGCGCCGCACCGCCCAAGTTCGAATCGTTCGCAAGGCCGAGGCCTTCGAATACCACGCCTGACCCAACCGAGGATCAACCCATGCAGACAGCTATGCATCCTGCCTTCGAGCAGAAGCTTGCCGTGCTCGCGGCCCTGCTCGAACGCAGCAAGTCAGTGAGGGCCGAGGCGCACGCCAAGGTCGGCCAGCCCGCTCCGCGCTACCAGGCTTCTGGTAAAGCCGGCACGTGGGATGTGGTCGAGATCGCTACCGGCGCCGTCCAGGGCTTCGCCTTCAGCTACCGGGCCGCGCTGCGGTTCGTGGATGCGATGGAGGCAGGCGCAGCGAGCAAGGGAGGAGCATTGCAGTGAACAGTCCAACGACCTCGGATCAGCGCGAGGCAGTGCTGGCCCAGCTTAATGCGAGCATTGAGAGCTTCTTCGGCAGCGGAGGCGCTGTTGAAGTGCTGCCAGGCGCGGGTTATGTGCCGCCTAGGCCGCGCCGCGAAACGGCGCCCGTTGAAGTAAGCGCGGCAGCCGAAAAGCAAGTGTCTGTTCGACAGCAACGGCTGGACGAGATCCGTGAGCTGGCTAAGACCATGACCTACAAAGAGGCCATGGCCCATACCGGCCTTTCCCAATCAGCTCTCGTCCGGGCGGCATCGCGAGGACAGTTCAAGTTCAAGCGCGACCCGAATTACGGCATGAGCAACTACGGCAAGAAGCTCAGCGACCCCGTCGAAGACAGGGAAAAGGCCGAACGAATCATCGCCTATCGCAATGTAGGCATGACCAGGGCGGACGTGGTCCGGGCTCTCGAAATTTCCTACAAACAGCTCGGCCGAATCGTTCGGGAGTTCGATATCAACTTCCCGACCACCGCTGAGAAACGAGCGAAACGCAGGTCATGAAACGCATCACCGCACGCGTCCGGCACGGCCGGCGCCAGCAGCACATCAATCTGCCGCCCAGCGGCTTGGGAGGTATCGGAAATGGCGATGGACCAGGCGGAGCGCGACCGGCGCCGGCGCGAGAAGGCCGAACGCCTGCAGGAAGAAGACCTGCGCTTGAAGGTTCGACCAAGGACTAAACAGGCCCTGCTGGAGCTGATGGAGTGGGCCGGGATCGAGGAACAGGGCGAGGCGATGACGCTGATGATTCATCACCTGCATAGCTTGGGCCCAGGCGGTGCGCTGCCGCTTCTGACACCTCCGCGCCACGAAATCACGGTATCGCAGGCTGTGGCGCGGAAGCTTGAACTTGCATATCTGCGCGAGGCAAATCGGCCAATGCCAGAGTGAGAGCTTATACGTAAGATCTCAGCTTCTGCTCTGACAAAGGTCCGCCAGTGATACGGCGACACAAGGCGTCCATGGCATGCTCGCACTCGTCCAGGCGTTTAGTGCCGTATGAATGCAGCCCCGTGACGAAGTGCTTGATTTCTTCGTCCTCTGAGAAGTTGATGAAGTGGTCTCGGACATGCTTCGCCTCTGCAAGCTTTTCATATACCGCACTGACGGCAGTGAACAGATCTTTGTCGGTCTCGGCAAGGCCTACGTACAGCTTTTCAAAGACCGCTGTATGCACTGGCCACAGAGGATTGGACTCCGGTAGCGTCTTATTGTGGAAACGAATCTTCTCGCTACCCGCAGATGATTTGTAGTACGAAATCCCAGTGAAGCCAGGATCGCCAATCAGCTTACACATGTCCTTTAGAGAGGAGATGGTCCAGGCATTCTTCCGAAGCTCCTCCAAAATCAGCTGCTTGTAGGCGGTAACTTTTCGGCTTCGCTCGTTCCGACGTTTAAAATACTCGATGGTCTCCTTCGCAATGAAAATCGTGAAGGCTGCGACCACCGTCACTGGAAGAATGTTCTCTAGGCTCAATTCGTTAGCTCACTTTGCGTTACCGGCCAGGCGCCGGGCAATCGTATAACCCACCTCCAAACAAATATCCACCATGCCGCATCCGGCCACGGAGGGCGGCGCTCACTCGGTGTTGATCTGCACGTCAGGTACAGACTTCATTGTCGGGCGAGTCAACTCCGGATCGCTTGAGTCAAGGCAGCGGAACTGTATTTCTGCATTTGCAGGGATGCTATTGACGTATCTGTTGCTGCCGGAGCCCGGAACACCATCCCGGGATTGGTCTCTCACCGGCATTAGCTGCTTTCCCCTGGACTCGCAAAAGGCATTGGCCCTCCGGTAAAGATCAGCTTTAACAGCACTACCAGAGGTTTTGAACTGGTCTTCTTTCGTGAGCATGAAGGTGTCAAGCCCCATAGGCACAACATCTGAAAATGGCTGCGGCGATGTCAGTTCAGCACAGCCAGTAACAAGCAGTGCAATGATTGAAATCAGCAAAGGCCGCATTTGTGCTCTCCCAACCTAAGTGATAGCGAACCGTAGAACTATAGCTCCGCTGCTTAGGTTCGCGCAGCCTGACCCTCCGGCGCTGCCCGCCAGCGCCTTCCCCTATTCAACGACCGGGTCGGCGCCAAGGCCTTTCCGGTAGCGCGCAATCGCAATGATCTGGCGCAGGCCGATGACCAGTTCCTTCTTCAGGTGGTCATCCGGCAGGCCGATCTTTTTCAGCATCGCCTGTGCTTCTTCCTCGATCGAGGCAAGGGCCTCGCTATCGCTTTTCAGTGTCATGGCGACCTCCACCAGGTCGAGTCAGCCATGAATTGATAGCTCACCAGAACAGCGCGCGCCAACTGCGGCGCCTACCCCTATTCAACGATAACGCCTCCCCGGCGAGGGCGGCGCCTGCACGCAAGGATCACAACATGACCGAACAACAGCACGACGAGAGCAAGCTCGAGCGGGTCATCCGCAAGATAAAGCGCTGCCTGGCCCTGTCCAAAAGCTCGAACGAGAACGAGGCGGCCACGGCAATGCGCCAGGCCCAAGCGCTGATGCGCGAGTATCGACTCACCGAGCTGGATGTGCGCCTGAGCGATGTGGACGAGGTGCAGTCGGAGAAGTCCAGGGCGAACCGCCGGCCAACCTGGGATCGGCAGCTTAGCGGGATCGTGGCCAGAGTGTTTGGTTGCCGACCTCTCTCGTATCGCCACTGGTGCGACACCTCCGGGCGCATGGTGGAGCGGGCCTTGTTTGTCGGCGTCACACCAGCACCCCAGATCGCGATGTACGCCTACGAAACCCTGCTTGCCAAGCTGACGCAGGCCCGGCGCGACTATGTGGCACGGGTACGATGCGGCAAGAGCCGCAGCGCCTACTCGCCAGAGACTGCCGGCGACCACTTCGCAATCGCGTGGGTTTCAGTGGTGCACGGCAAGATCCATGAGCTGGTGCCTCGCGGCGAGGAAGATCAGGCCCTAGAACAGCGCTCCAATGGTCGCGACCTCGTCGCCGTGGAGAGCCAGGACAATGCACTGATTGAGCAGTACCTGGCCGGCAAGGAGATCGGCAAGCAACGCAAGGCTCGCCCGATTGAACTCGACATGGCCGCCCAGATTGCAGGGATGCTTGCCGGTCAGAAGGTCAAATTGAATCCCGGCCTGGCTACAGGCGCAGAAACACAGCTGCAACTGACTGGCGCGTGAGACTTCAGCATGACAACAGCTATCGACTTGTTCGCCGGCCTCGGCGGATGGAGCACCGGCGCGCGCGCCGCAGGCGTCCAGGTTCTCTGGGCGGCAAATCACTGGCCGGTGGCCGTTGAATGGCACAGCGCCAACCACCCCGACACGCAACACGTCTGCCAGGACTTGCACCAAGCTCGCTGGGAGCAGGTGCCTGCACATGACATCCTGCTGGCCTCGCCCTGCTGCCAAGGTCACACGAAGGCTCGCGGAAAGAAGTCTGGCAACCCTCAGCACGACGCTTCGCGCTCGACGGCATGGGCGCCGGTATCGGCTCTGGAGTTCCACCGACCACATGCGGCAGTGATCGAGAACGTGCCGGAGTTCACCGACTGGGTGCTCTACCCTGCCTGGCTGCAGGCGGTCCAGGCGCTGGGATATCAGGCCGCTCCGCACATCGTGGACTGCGCCGACCTTGGCGTGCCGCAGCACCGGGTGCGACTGTTCATGGTGCTGACTCGCAGCAAGGCCCCGCTGATGCTTCAGCTGCCGCAGGAACGACATGTGCCGGCCGCCAGTTTCCTCGACTTCGACGCCGGGCGCTGGTCGCCAATCGAGAAGCCAGGCCGGGCTCAAGCCACCCTCGACCGGGTGCGCAACGGGCGCCAGCGCTTCGGCGACCGCTTCATCATGCCCTACTACGGTAAGGGCTCTGGCACCACCGGCCGCGACATCAACCGGCCGATCGGCACCATCACCACCCTGGACCGCTGGGCCCTGGTCGACGGCGACCGCATGCGGATGCTCAGCGCCAGCGAGGCCCTGGCCGCCATGTCGTTCCCGGCCGACACCCTGCGCCCCGACAACCACCGGCTGACCATGCACATGGCCGGCAATGCGGTACCACCATTGGCCGGACAGCGCGTTATCGAGGCGCTAATGAAAGCCGCCTGACCCCTCGGCGATGCCAGCTACTGCCTTGCCGTCACAGAACAAGTATTTAGTTAGACCATTTCTTTGACGCGAACCCATTCTTTTTTAAGAATCACTTGAGACACTTTGATAATAGCTTCGACATGATCGATTATACGTTTATTGTCGTAAGCATCACTTATTAACCGGTCGATGTAACCCTGCAGTTCTTGCGACTCTGGCTCCGCAGGGTTTAAGTGCAGTTGAATATTCGAAACATGAAACCTAGCCTTCGCCACAAAAGCATAGAACTTATCCGCCTTAGATCTATGTTCACGCCATGAGTCCTGAAGTTGCTCCGTACTCTCACCCCGAATCTTCGGATCTCTCACATCGTAAGCCAAGCCATGAATTTCATGCGCCACCGAGAGAAGGTGAGCGATCTCGCTGCGAAGACTATTGATCCACTCCTGCCGACTGGTCTTCAATGCATTTGATTTTGATATTTTCTCTTGGCTTTCTATTTGATCCGAAAGACTCTTCGCCTGACTATCAAGGCTCAGCCGTAGAAGCTCGCGCTGTACTTCTGAATTTTTATCAGCATTCCGCATTGCCAGCCAGGTACCTAAAGCAAATACCACCATAGTCACTAGAAAACCCAAGAAGGTTGTCAAGTCAAATCCCGTATCGATAGCTAGCTTTGGTAGCTCCTCAACATACACCACTGAAGTTTCGTACTTCACGACACTCTCCTTGAGCAATCCGAGTTCAGCACAGAATCATACTTCCGAGGTGTGTCCATGCCCACAGAAAACCGATCCAGCAACACCGAGATGGTCAGCGTACCCGAAGGCTACATGCTGGTAGAGCGCAGCATCTGGACAGAGCAGCAGGTCGAGGCCGCTACAGCGTGCATCACGCGCCTAAGGGGCGTGCACGGCATGCGCGACCGCGACTTGGCGATGGCCGCCATAGATGCCGCCCAGTGCAAAGCGCCCGATATCGCCCTGGCCGACATTCTTCCAGCCCCGCAGCCCCACCCCGAGCCTATAGCCTGGATGGTTGGTACTGCCTTCTGGTGGACCAAAGAAGAGGCAGAGAGGGATGCGGCGGCGACTGGGCTGCCGATTGTTGGCATGGGGCCGATGGACGGCGCAGCACTTTCCGGGGCGCATGCGCTGCTACGTGAGGTGCTCGAGTTCATCGACGATGGCGTGGGCCGCAGTGACGCCGAATGGCAGCTGATCCAGAAGGTGCGAGTTGCTCTATCCGCCAGCGCAGAACCGAGCGAGCCGATCGCCTGGCATGTCGGCGGCAATGGCTATGACCGGATCTGCTTCGAGAAACCAGCGGATCTACCTGGTCACCCGTGCATCCAGGCCATTCATGACCAGCGCCAGCTGATCAACCTGCTCAAGCGCTACGACCTGCGCGACGAGGATGTGCCGCCAGATGATCGCGCCCACGGCATCCCCGGCACGTCCTTTCAGCGCCTTAACGCACTGGCCAATCAAGGCGAATGACCACAGGAGTACAAATGTACTCCGACCAGCTGTAACCCCTCTCCCCTCTATTCACTGCCGCGATATGGCGGCCAAGGAACGACCGTGCCCGAAAAAATTGAGCTGGACCTCGACGCGATCGAGGCGGCGGCCAAGGCTGCTACACCGCAAGACTTCGACAGCGCCCAGGTCGCCGATACCGAAGAAGGCTGGATCGAATGCCCCGGGTGCGGCGGTGAAGGCTCCGTCGAACTGACTGCCGACTACCTGAACTACGACGGCCAGGCCCTGGGTGTCCAGTTCTACGGGATCGGCGATCCACACGTCCATGCAGAGGCTCACTACCGGGAGGCCCGACCTGCCGTCGTTGTCGCGATGGTCGAAGAAATCCGCAATCTGCGCCGCGCCCTCGGCGGCATGCTGTTCGCCTTCGACGACGGCGTAGGCGAAGACTGGTCGCAGGGCGTGCTCGATTACGCCCGCCAGGTTGTCCCGGCAGTCGAGTTCAAACCATGAGCCGCCTCGCCCTCTGCCTCCTGCTACTGGCCACCGGCGCCAGCGCAACCGATAACGTCATCGACGTGCAGCACGACAGCCAGCGAGGCGTCACCTGCTACCTGCTCAATGAGGTCGGCATCAGCTGCATCCCCGACAGCCAGCTGCAGGCCAGCAACCAGCGCCAGCTCTCCCCGCACGAAACCCAACCCGAACCTACACCCGCTCTGGCGCCTGGGCGCTGGATTGATGAGAGGTATGAGCTGTGAACACTGATCGAATCCGCATAGGCGATCTGTCCGAACCCGTCCCTAAAACCTCCGTCGACTTCCTGCAGGCAGCGATCGACGTGCAGGCTGAGCGCGGCAAGCAGTACGACGCCCCTGGCGGCGAGCGCAGCATGGGTCGCACCGTCCAGGCATTCAACGCCATCACCGGCCGCGACCTCACCGAGGCCGAAGGGTGGCTGCTGCTCCAAGTGCTGAAGGATGTGCGACAGTGGCAGAACCCCGACAAGTTCCACGAGGACAGCGCGCTCGACGGGGTGGCGTACTCCTCGCTGAAGGCTGAAGCCCTGGCCGCAGGAGACAAACCATGTTCATGACCCCGGATGAGGTAGCCGACATGACGGGCTACCTCCGCCCAAAGGACCAGGTCCGCTGGCTGAAGGATGAGAAGTTTGGATTCGTGATTGGCGCCGACGGTAAGCCGAAGGTGCTGCGTCAGGTCGTTTTCGCCCGCCTTGGCGGTCAAATCGAAAGGAAAGGGCCGGAGCTTAGGCTTTAAGGCGGCAGATGCACGACGTGAGGAGAAAAGGCGGGACGGCACTGCCGCTCGCCTGAGCGGCAAAGCCGAAGATTACTTAGTTGGAATCAGAGGCTCAAGATACTTCTTGTGCGCCGGGATATCATTTAGAGGAGGAGCCATAGGCCCCCGCTCGCACTGAGTGCCGTATACACAAGTACCCAATGGAATATGAATATAATTCTTGTAGAACTGAACCACAGCAATTAGTAAAGCCACCAGTACCGCAAGAGATATACCACCTTTAAACCAGTGGTAATAATCATTAAGCGCAGCAATAACGCCACGCCTTGCAAAATACTCCTGATCGCAACACATTTCTATCTGCTCAGTAACATCAGCAGCCGCGTCGCGAATCAAATATGGAGTTTCAACGTTATCTTCTGCTTTTTCATGAATCTCGATCTCTCGAAGACTCGACAGCAGAGCCGCATCAAAAATATCTTTACCGACGTGACGATTGAGATGACCGATTCTAACTTCAATCTGAGTCACCAATCCTGCGAACGTTGACTCGGTACGGACCGAGGAAAAATCATCCTTTCCGATTTCAGACTCAACCCAATCCGCAAGATCTTCGAGCTTATCAATGATTTTGTCTTTTCGCTTGAGCGCCTCAGCACGTCGATTAGACCTATTTTGAATAAATACGGTAAACGACCAACCCAAGGCCAGTGCCAAAAGTTGCCCTGGTAAGTTCTCAAAATTCATTCACAGGCCTTCCTAGCCGCTTCCAATCGATCATCGATCACCAACTCTATACTCTTAACCAGGGAATGAGTATAAGTCAGACGACTTTTAAGGTCTTGATAGGTAAATTTTTCATTGCGAATCAAGCCGCCAAAGGCTTCATCTAAAAATGATCTACCATAGCGGTTATAACCATCCAAAACGACATGTACTGCATCATACTTACGCAGCGCAGGAGCCAACACTTTTTCACGAAAATACTGACCGCACCCATCGCCATCCTCAGGGTAGCGTCCGTAAGGCTTCTTGTTAAAGTCTTTTACCACCGTTATGGTATGCATAATTAAGGCAACTCAATATTCCATTGGACCAAAGTGCCAGGGAACGACTTTGGCAATCGATACAGCTCAGGCTTCTTGTCCGACTGATTGAACTTATAAAGCCCGCTATTACTAAAAACCCACAAAACCCCATCTTCCGTATCATTCACTAAAGCAAGTATGCTCTTACTTCCTTGACCATGCTTATCTTCTTTTGTTCCTGAAACATCACCCTGCATCGACAAATAAATCAAATCTTCATCTGATATCTTAGTCGGTACTAGCGCCAAAAGCCAAGATTTTTCTCTTTCTGGATACTCAGCCACAAGATCCGAATATTTTTCCGGGTGGGTTAGCTCAACTGCTCTCAGAAACCACGGGCGCTCCACAACTGTTTTTGGAATGCCTACACCAGTATCGTAAATAGCAAGATAAAGTTGCTTACCTACCACACTGCACATAAGCCACCATTTTTTATCAGCTGGCGAAGCTTCGGGATAAGCATGAAGACGAACATTATTTATCGTCTCCGAAACAGCATCCCCATAGATGTGCTCCGTGGTAGGACTCATATCCACATAAATACGCTTCTGAATAAAGTCAATAATCTCCTCCATCATTTCACTACCAACACTCGAAATGACTGGCATGGACTTAACACTATCCAAAGCATAACTAAATTTAACACCCCGGATAAGCTTATGGATATTATTTGCCCGAAGAATGGCATTGACCCGCTGATTCTTCTTTGACCATATAACCTCAGCATTCCCGGTGCGCTTAATTCGCGCCTCGTCCAAGGCAGCGTAGACAACAACCAGTGCTGCAGCAGTAATGCTGGACGTACTACTAAAATCCACAAAGCAATCCTTTTTAAGGAATCGCTTCTTAATATCCTCTAGAAACTTTACAGTTTCATCATAGTGCTTATTTTTCTTACCAAAGCCATAGATGGAAATAATTGCTGGAGCAACGATAACCTCCCATCCAGCGCCTTTAGATACACCTGATTTCTTACGACCGGTATAAGAAAAGTCCTTTCTCGACAGCTCATTAAGCCACCGAGCCACGCCAGCTCTACGTCGAAAAAACTCTCTTTCCGGGTTGCTTTTCTTCAATTACCGCTGCTCCAGTGCTCTTAGCTGATACGTCCTGCGACGTGCTAATAGCATTTGAGGGGGTACCAGTCAACGTAAATGATAAGAGGGAGCGTGGGCGATGAGGCCACGAAAAAGGGATAGGCATCTGCCACCATGCATGTACATGAAGCATGGGGCTTACTACCTGGTAAGGAAGGGGAAGTGGGAACGCCTGGACAAGGACTACCAGGGAGCCCTGCTCGCCTACGCCAAGATCATGGGCGGCAAGGGCCAGGGCGGAATGCCCAAGCTAATCGATGACGCGCTGGACGCGATGCGTGGGCGCCTGGCAGACAACACTATCAAGCAGTACGAAGCGGCGGCCGAGCGTTTGAAGAAGAACTTGGCCGAGTTCGAGCCCCGCCAGGTGCTGCCGAGGCATGTGGCCGCACTCAAGCTGCACATGTCCGACACGCCGAACATGGCCAATCGAGTGATCTCGTTCCTCCGGATGGTGTTCGCCTACGCCCTGGAACAGCAGATTGTCGACTCAAACCCCTGCACCGGCATCAAGCGGCACGTCGAGAAGAAGCGTGACCGGTACATCACCGACGAGGAATTCGCGGCAATATGCGGCGCCGCGTCCCCCTACATCCGCTCGATCCTCGAGATGTGCTATCTCACGGGGCAGCGAATTGGCGATGTGCTGGCCATCAAGCTTTCGGATATCACAGACAAGGGTATCGCCTTCGACCAGCAGAAGACGGGCGCCAAGCTTATTGTTGGCATGACACCGGATCTTGAACAGCTGATTGCAAGGGCAAAGGCCATCCCCAGGAAGGTGCGCGGGCTCACACTGTTTTGCACCCGGGGCGGCGGCAAACCGGTCTCCTACGAGACGGTGAAGGACGCCTTCAAGAAGGCTTGCGAGAAAGCAAAGGTCACCGGAGCAACCATCCACGACCTCAGGGCGAAGTCGCTGACCGACACCGACGACCAGGGCAACGATGCCCAAAAACTCGGCGGCCACACCAACGCCAAGATGACCGAGCGCTACCTGCGCCTGCGTAAAATTGACATCGCACAGCCCCCAGCAATGCCGAAAAAAAGCCTGTAGTATTAGACGTTTCGCAATTGTCTAATAGACGCACAGCTGTAAGGCCTTGAATGTCCAGTCTTTCCGACCATACCCCAATGATGCAGCAGTACTGGAAGCTGAAAAACCAGCACCCGGACCAGCTGATGTTCTACCGCATGGGCGATTTCTACGAGATCTTCTACGAAGATGCGAAGAAAGCCGCGAAACTGCTGGACATCACCCTGACCGCGCGCGGTCAGTCGGCCGGCCAGTCGATCCCCATGTGCGGCATTCCGTTCCATTCGCTGGAGGGCTACCTGGCCAAGCTGGTCAAGCTTGGCGAATCGGTGGTGATCTGCGAGCAGATCGGCGACCCGGCCACCAGCAAGGGCCCGGTGGAACGCCAGGTGGTGCGCATCATCACCCCCGGCACGGTCAGTGACGAGGCCCTGCTCGACGAGCGCCGCGACAACCTGATTGCCGCCCTGCTCGGTGACGAACGCCTGTTCGGCCTGGCGGTGCTGGACATCACCAGCGGCAACTTCAGCGTGCAAGAGATCAAGGGCTGGGAAAACCTGCTGGCCGAACTCGAGCGCCTGAACCCGGTAGAGCTGCTGATCCCCGACGACTGGCCACGCGACCTGCCCGCCGAGAAGCGCCCGGGTGCCCGTCGCCGCGCGCCATGGGACTTCGACCGCGATTCGGCGCGCAAGGCCCTGTGCCAGCAATTCGCGACCAAGGACCTCAAAGGCTTTGGCTGCGACAAGCTGACCCTGGCCATCGGCGCTGCTGGCTGCCTGCTGACCTACGCCAAGGAAACCCAGCGCACGGCCCTGCCACACCTGCGCAGCCTGCGCCACGAGCGCCTGGACGACACGGTCATCCTGGATGGCGCCAGCCGCCGCAACCTGGAACTGGACGTCAACCTGGCCGGCGGGCGCGACAACACCCTGCAATCGGTGATCGACCGCTGCCAGACCGCCATGGCCAGCCGCCTGCTGACCCGCTGGCTGAACCGCCCGCTGCGCGACCTAAAGGTGCTGCAGGCGCGCCAGGACTCGATCCGCTGCCTGCTCGACGGCTACCGCTTCGAAAAGCTGCAACCGCAACTCAAGGAAATCGGCGATATCGAGCGGATCCTCGCCCGTATCGGCCTGCGCAATGCCCGCCCGCGTGACCTGGCGCGCCTGCGCGACGCCCTTGGCGCCCTGCCCGAGCTGCAGAACGCCATGAGCGAGCTGGAGGCTGCGCACCTGGCGCGCCTGGCAGCCATCACCGGAACCTACCCGGAACTGGCCAGCCTGCTGGAACGTGCAATCATCGACAATCCGCCAGCAGTGATTCGCGATGGCGGTGTGCTCAAGGCCGGCTACGACAGCGAGCTGGACGAGCTGCTGGCAATCAGCGAAAACGCCGGGCAGTTCCTCATCGACCTCGAAACCCGTGAAAAGGCCCGCACCGGCCTGGCCAACCTCAAGGTCGGCTACAACCGTGTGCATGGCTACTTCATCGAGCTGCCGACCAAGCAGGCCGAGCAGGCGCCAGGCGACTACATCCGCCGCCAGACCCTCAAGGGAGCCGAGCGTTTCATCACACCCGAGCTCAAGGCCTTCGAGGACAAGGCGCTGTCGGCCAAGAGCCGCGCCCTGGCGCGCGAAAAGATGCTCTACGACGCGCTGCTGGAAACCCTCATCAGCCACCTGGCACCGCTGCAGGACAGCGCTGCCGCCCTGGCCGAAATCGACGTGCTGAGCAACCTGGCCGAGCGTGCGCTGAACCTCGACCTGAACTGCCCGCGCTTCACCGACGAGCCGTGCCTGCGTATCGAGCAGGGCCGCCACCCGGTGGTCGAACAGGTGCTGACCACGCCGTTCGTGGCCAACGACCTGGGCCTGGACAACAGCACGCGCATGCTGATCATCACCGGCCCGAACATGGGCGGTAAGTCCACTTACATGCGCCAGACCGCCCTGATCGTGCTGATGGCGCACATCGGCAGCTTCGTCCCGGCAGCCAGCTGCGAGCTGTCGCTGGTCGACCGCATCTTCACCCGTATCGGCTCCAGCGATGACCTGGCCGGCGGGCGTTCGACCTTCATGGTCGAGATGAGCGAAACCGCCAATATCCTGCACAACGCGACTGAACGCAGCCTGGTGCTGATGGACGAAGTCGGCCGTGGTACCAGCACCTTCGACGGCCTGTCGCTGGCCTGGGCCGCCGCCGAGCGCCTGGCCCAGCTGCGTGCATATACCTTGTTCGCCACCCACTACTTCGAGCTGACCGTACTGCCGGAGAGTGAACCGCTGGTGGCCAACGTGCACCTGAACGCCACCGAGCACAACGAGCGTATCGTCTTCCTGCACCACGTGCTGCCTGGCCCAGCCAGCCAAAGCTACGGCCTGGCCGTGGCGCAGCTGGCGGGTGTGCCGGCGCCAGTGATCCTGCGCGCTCGCGAGCACCTGGGCCGGCTGGAAACCACCAGCCTGCCCCATGAAGCACCGGTGACGAAAAAGGCCAAGGACGAGCCGCAAGTCCCGCACCAGAGCGACCTGTTCGCCAGCCTGCCACACCCGGCCATCGAGAAGCTGGGCAAGCTGGACCTGGATGACATGACCCCGCGTCAAGCTATCGAAATGCTATATCAACTAAAGAACCTGTTATAACGGCGCCCACTACAAGCTGGTAGAATCCGCCGCGGTTTGCTGGTGCTGCAGGTTATTAGCCTGGCCTGCAGCCACATGCCCGTAAACCGCGCGGCCCTGAGAGGAAGGGCCGCCGCCGTCGCCTGAGGAGAGAACTAGAAATGACCTTCGTCGTCACCGACAACTGCATCAAATGCAAATACACCGACTGCGTGGAAGTCTGTCCGGTGGACTGCTTCTACGAAGGCCCGAACTTCCTGGTGATTCACCCGGACGAGTGCATCGATTGTGCACTGTGCGAGCCTGAGTGCCCGGCCCAGGCGATCTTCTCGGAAGACGAGATCCCTGCAGGCATGGAAAACTTCATCGAGCTCAACGCCGAACTGGCGGAGATCTGGCCGAACATTACCGAGCGTAAGGACGCCCTGCCCGACGCTGAAGAGTGGGATGGCAAGACCGGCAAGATCGCCGACCTGGAGCGCTAAGCGCACGGATACGAAAAAGGCCCGCAACGGGCCTTTTTTAATTTTCTGCGGGCAAAAAAAGGGGCGGTTTGACCCGCCCACATTTTTTCCGTAGTCCCTGCTTGTCCCAAACATCATCCTGATGAAATCGCGTCTTGCGATGTCCTTGGCCTTCTCCCTGAAAGCCTGTGCATGTCCGTGTGCACAGTTCGAATATTAGCGAGTTCCCCAAGGCAGGCAACTGCAGGATCTCTCAAGATAATACTGGGGACACATTTCCACACAGCCTAAAAATACATATTTTTCATACACTTACGAAAAATCATTATCTGAAAACGACTTTGATTTACTGGTAGTTACACAGATGGCTTACATAAAGAGTAAGCAAAGGCTTACACGCCATGCATCAGGGGTAGCGCCGTACACATTGCTCGGCTCCATATTTATGCCGTCTCTACCGGCCTCTTCGCGGGCAAGCCCGCTCCCACAGAGAGGGCGCAAACCTCAGGCCTGTGGTGATCCTGTGGGAGCGGGCTTGCCCGCGAAGAGGCCAGTACTGGGTTACCGAAATGCCGAAAATAAAAAACACCCCGAGGTCATCGGGGCGTTTGCATACGGTACAGCCAGGCTTACTGGAACAGCGACTCGCTGGAAAGCCCGTTCTTCTCGAGGATCTCGCGCAGGCGCTTGAGCCCCTCCACCTGAATCTGCCGTACCCGTTCGCGGGTCAGGCCGATCTCCAGGCCAACATCTTCCAGGGTGCTGCTTTCATGCCCCCGCAGGCCGAAGCGGCGCACCACCACCTCGCGCTGCTTGTCGGTCAGCTCACCCAGCCACTGATCGATGCTCTGCGACAGGTCGTCATCCTGCAGCAGTTCGCACGGATCGGTCGGGCGATCGTCGGTCAAGGTGTCGAGCAGGGTCTTGTCCGAGTCCGGGCCGAGCGACACGTCCACCGAAGACACACGCTCGTTCAGGCCCAGCATGCGCTTGACCTCGGCGACCGGTTTTTCCAGCAGCGTGGCGATTTCTTCCGGCGACGGCTCGTGGTCGAGTTTCTGGGTCAGTTCGCGCGCGGCCCGCAGGTAGACGTTGAGTTCCTTGACCACGTGAATCGGCAGGCGAATGGTGCGGGTCTGGTTCATGATCGCCCGCTCGATGGTCTGGCGGATCCACCAGGTCGCATAGGTCGAGAAGCGGAAACCGCGCTCTGGGTCGAACTTCTCCACCGCACGGATCAACCCCAGGTTGCCCTCCTCGATCAGGTCGAGCAGCGACAGGCCACGGTTTACGTAACGACGTGCGATTTTCACAACCAGGCGCAGGTTGCTTTCGATCATGCGTTTGCGGCCGGCTGGGTCACCCTTTTGCGACAGGCGCGCAAAGTGCACTTCCTCTTCCGGCGAAAGCAGAGGCGAGAATCCAATCTCGTTGAGATACAGCTGGGTGGCATCGAGCGCCCGGCTGTAATCGATGTACTTGTGTTGCTTGAGCGAAGAGCCTGACTTGGCCCTGGTCCGAACCGAAGGTACAGCAGGTTCGTCTGACACCACATCCGTTTCCAAAACGATGCCCGTCTCCATGAGGAGGACGTCATCGTCGATGTCAAACTCCGGCGCTTCTTTACTGAGAGCCATTGTTATAGTCCTTTGCTGAGTTCGAACTCAGACTCATGCGGCGCCTGTCTCCCTGGCAACGCAGGAGCCTGTCCCCTTTACGTCACAGGAACAGGCCGGGCACAACGATCAACGACGTGGCAGGAACTGGAGTGGATCGACGGGTTTGCCCTGGCGGCGAATCTCGAAATGCAGCTTCACCCGATCAGTGCCCGTGGACCCCATTTCAGCAATCGACTGCCCTGCCTTGACCTGCTGCCCCTCCCGAACCAACAGCCTGCGGTTGTGACCGTAGGCACTGACGTAGGTATCGCTGTGCTTGATGATGATCAGTTCGCCGTAGCCCCTCAAGCCACTCCCGGCGTAGACCACCGCACCATCAGACGCAGCAAAAACAGGCTGTCCCAAATCACCGGCGATATCAATGCCTTTATTCAAACTACCGTTTGAAGCGAATTTTCCAATCAGCACGCCATTGGCTGGCCACGTCCAGTTGCCCACCGCCCGCTCTGCTGCGGGCACCGTGGCAACCACCGGAGCAGGCGTGGCGGGTGTTGTTGGCGTCGGCTTTCCGCCGTTTTCCGGGGTGTTGATAGGCGTTCCTGCAGGGCGACGAATGACCGTTGTTCTGCTCGAGGAAGACGGGCTGGAGACCACCGTGGTACTGCTGGCAGAACCGCTGCTGAAACGGATCGCCTGGCCCGGGCGGATGGTGTAGGGGGCGGGAATACCGTTACGCGCGGCCAGCTCCTTGTAGTCCCAGCCATAGCGGAACGCGATGGAAAACAGGGTATCGCCAGGTTTGACGACGTACTGCCCCGAGGTCACTGCAGGTCGCTTGGGCGCAGCAGTGTTGCGGTCGACCACGCGCGCCCCGCTGGAGCCTGTGCTGGAGCAACCTGTCAGCAGGGTGCCCATGGCCAGTGCAATCACCAGAAGCTTTAAAACCGACCGATCCTTGCGCTGCCGAATGACTGTGTGCCCCACCCGCGCTCCCCTCATGGTGCCGAAAATCGATAATACGATATGAAATGCAATATTGTTGCAATTATAACCAAGCCAGACGGCATTGGCAGGGCCCAGGCCCCGCCAGATAGACAGGGCCATGCTGCAAGAATTCGTTGCTGCTGCAAATATTCCTGACGGCTCAGGCCAGCGGGCCATTGAGCAGCGGCACGAAACGCACTGCACCCAGCACACGACGGGAGAAGCCGTGCTCTTCGCGCACGATCAGCATCAGCTGTTGCACCTCGCCGGCCGGGCCGACCGGAATCACCATCCGCCCTCCCGGCGCCAGCTGGTCGAGCAGCGCCTGCGGCACTTCCGGGGCCACCGCAGTAACGATGATGCCATTGTAGGGTGCCAGCGCCTGCCAGCCATCACAGCCATCGCCCCAGCGGAACACCACATTGCGCAAGTTGAGCTCGACCAAGCGTTCCTTGGCCCGATCCTGCAACACCTTGATCCGCTCTACCGAGAACACCCGCTCGACCAGCTGGGCCAGGATCGCGGTCTGGTAGCCGGAACCGGTGCCGATCTCCAATACCTTGTCCAGCGGCCCCGCCTCCAACAACAGTTCGCTCATGTGCGCCACCATGAACGGCTGGGAGATGGTCTGGTTGTGCCCGATCGGCAGCGCCGTGTCTTCGTATGCCCGGTGCGCCAGCGCCTCGTCGACGAACAGGTGGCGCGGGGTACGGCGAATCACGTCAAGCACCTTGGCGTTCGACACACCCTCTTCATAGAGGCGCTGGATCAACCGCTCGCGGGTCCGCTGCGAGGTCATGCCGATACCGCCACGGCGCTGCAGATCGTCCTGTTCACGCATCAGAGCAGGCCCTCCAGCCAGCCGTCGAGCTGTTCGAAGGCATCGTTGAACGTACGATCCAGCTGCAACGGGGTGATCGACACGTAACCTTGCATGACGGCATGGAAATCGGTACCTGGCCCACCATCCTCGGCATCACCGGCCACGGCGATCCAGTAGCCTTCCTTGCCACGCGGGTTGACCACCTTGGTCGGCGCCGCCGCCCGCGCCCGGTGACCGAGGCGGGTAAGCTGGATGCCACGGATGTGCTCCAGCGGCAGATTGGGGATATTGACGTTGAGCACGGTCCGCGGCGGCAGTTGCAGGCGCGGCAGCGCCTCCACCAGGCGGCGGGCGATGAAGGCGGCGGTCGGCAGGTTGTCGGGCAACCGCGACAGCAGCGAGAACGCCAGCGAGGTGCCGCCCAGGAAACGGCCTTCCAGCGCGGCGGCGACCGTACCGGAATAGATCACGTCATCACCCAGGTTGGCCCCCAGGTTGATGCCCGAGACGACCAGGTCCACAGGCTCCGGCAACAGACCGTTGAGCCCCAGGTGCACACAATCGGTAGGCGTGCCATTGAGGCTGATGAAGCCGTTGGCCAAGGTCTGCGGGTGCAGCGGCCGGTCCAGCGTCAGCGAACTGCCAGCGCCGCTCTTGTCTTGGTCCGGGGCGATCACCACGCACTCGGCATAATCCGCCAGCGCACCGTGTAGCGCGGCGAGGCCCGGTGCCGTAACACCGTCGTCATTCGAAATCAGAATACGCATGGGCTGTCCGTCTGCCCTGCCGGCACCAGATCGACGAGTTCGCGCACCACCACGGTGGCGAAGCATCCGGCCGGAAGGACGAATTCCAGTTGCAGGATATCAGGCTCGGGATAATGCCACGTCAGGCCGCCAATAGGGAGCCGCAGGATGCGCCGTTCGTGACTCATGCCCGCATATGCGAGCCATTGGCACAGTGCCAGGTGGCGCTCGCCGACCGCCGTCTCAAGCTCGGAGGTCGCGCCAGCCGCGGGCGAAGGGCCTTCCCCCCACATCGGGCCAGTCGGATGCAAATCAAGAATTGCCAGGCGAGGATCGGAACATTCCTGCTCTCCAGCAGGAAAGAAACTACGGCTATCAGTGAATGCCAACAGGTCCCCGACCTGGGCGCGCTGCCAGCTGCCATCAGCGACACGCGCCGCCAGCACCTGATTGAACACATAGCTGCGCGCCGCCGAAAGCAGGCGCGAACGCACATTGCGCTGTTCCGGCAGAGCCTTGCGCGCGGCCCAGTCCTGAGCGTCGTGGACGTTGCCGCCGCCGTGACCGAAACGCTGGCTGCCAAAGTAGTTCGGCACGCCCTGCTGCTTGAGTTGCTCCAGGCGAGCATCAAGGGCCTGGCGGTCAGCCGCCAGGGCGGTCAGACGCAGGGTAAAACCGTTAGCCGAATGGGCACCGCGCTGCAGCTTACGCTGGTGACGCACCTGCTTGAGTACGCGCAGGGTGTCGTCTTCGGCACGGGACAGGTCCGGGTCGGCCTTGCCCGGCAGGTGCAGGCTGAACCACTGGCGGGTCAGGGCCTGGCGGTCCTTGAGGCCGGCATAGCTGATGGCGCGCACCGGTACACCGGCGGCGCGGGCCAGGCGGCGGGCAGCTTCTTCGGTGTTGAGGTCGCGCTTCTCGACCCACAGCCACAGGTGCTCGCCCTGGCCGGACAACGGGATATCCAGCACCTCGTCGACCTGGAAATCTTCAGCCACGGCCTTGAGTACTGCGCTACCCAACGATTCGCCCGACGCGCGCGGGCCCAGCAGGTCCAGTTCGGTCATGCTGACAGCAGCAGGGCAACCGCATGCACGGCAATGCCCTCCTCGCGGCCGGTGAAACCGAGCTTCTCGGTGGTGGTGGCCTTGACGTTGACCTGGTCGAGTTCGACCTGCAGGTCTTCGGCAATCAGCTGGCGCATGGTTTCGATGTGCGGGGCCATTTTCGGGGCCTGGGCGACAATGGTGGCGTCGACATTGCCGACCTGCCAGCCCTTGGCCTTGACGATAGCGACCACGTGACGCAGCAGCACGCGGCTGTCGGCGCCCTTGAACTGCGGGTCGGTGTCGGGGAAATGCTTGCCGATGTCGCCCAACGCGGCAGCGCCAAGCAAGGCATCGCTCAGGGCGTGCAGCAGCACGTCACCGTCGGAGTGGGCCAGGAGGCCGTATTTGTGGGGGATACGCACCCCACCCAGGGTAATGAAATCACCGTCGCAGAAACGGTGCACATCGTAGCCGTGGCCAATACGCATAGAAAAACGCCCTGATTGAGTCAGGGCGTGATTCTACCTGCTTTAGCCGCTATTGGGGCTGCCACGTAGGAGCGGCCTTGCCGGGGCGCCGGACCGGTCGGAAAGGGCTGCGCAGCAGCCCTGGCGACAGAGGCGATGGCGCCGAAATCCTGGAGCCGCTCCTACAGGCGCCCCAGTGCCTTCGCATGATGCCGCAGGTGCTCGTCGATGAAGCTGGCGATGAAGTAGTAGCTGTGGTCATAGCCGGGCTGCAAGCGCAGGGTCAGTTCATGCCCGCCTTTGCGTGCGGCCTGCTCCAGCGCTTCAGGCTTGAGTTGCTTCTCGAGGAAGTCATCACGGTCGCCCTGGTCCACCAGTAGCGGCGGGCACTCGCCTGCAGGCGCTTCCGCCAGCAGCACACTGGCATCCCATTCACGCCAGCGCGCACGGTCTTCACCCAGGTAGCGGCTGAAGGCTTTCTCACCCCACGGGCAATCCATAGGGTTGCTGATCGGCGAGAACGCCGACACCGAACGATAGCGCCCCGGGTTGCGCAAGGCGCACACCAGCGCGCCATGGCCCCCCATGGAATGGCCGCTGATGCTGCGCTGCTCGGACGCCGGGAAGTGCGCCTCGATCAGGGCCGGCAGTTCCTGCACCACATAGTCGTGCATGCGATAGTGCTGGGCCCAGGGCTGCTGGGTGGCGTTGAGGTAGAACCCGGCGCCGAGGCCAAAGTCCCAGGCGCCGTCAGGGTCGCCCGCCACCTGCTCGCCACGCGGGCTGGTGTCGGGGGCGACGATGATCAAGCCGAGCTCTGCTGCCAGGCGCTGGGCACCCGCCTTCTGCATGAAGTTCTCGTCGGTGCAGGTGAGGCCGCTGAGCCAGTACAGCACTGGCAGCTTCTCACCCTGCTCTGCCTGTGGCGGCAGGTAGACGGCGAACACCATGTCGCAACCCAGCACCTTGGAGTGATGCCGGTAACGCTTGTGCCAGCCGCCGAAGCTCTTCTGGCAGGAGATGTTATCCAGGCTCATGGCTGACCTCAGAAGTGGATCACGCTGCGGATGCTCTTGCCTTCGTGCATCAGGTCGAAGGCCTTGTTGATGTCCTCAAGGCCCATGGTGTGGGTGATGAAGGTATCCAGCGGGATCTCGCCCTTCTCGGCCATGTCCACGTAGCTTGGCAGCTCGCTGCGGCCACGTACGCCGCCGAATGCCGAACCACGCCAGACGCGGCCGGTCACCAGCTGGAACGGACGGGTGGCGATTTCCTGGCCAGCACCGGCGACACCGATGATCACCGACTCGCCCCAGCCCTTGTGGCAGCACTCCAGGGCCGCGCGCATCAGCTGCACGTTGCCGATGCACTCGAAGGAGAAGTCCACGCCACCGTCGGTGAGGTCGACGATCACTTCCTGGATCGGGCGGTCGTAGTCTTTCGGGTTGATGCAGTCGGTAGCGCCCAGCTGGCGGGCGATTTCGAACTTGGCCGGGTTGATGTCGATGGCGATGATGCGCGAGGCCTTGGCCTTGACCGCACCAATCACTGCCGACAGGCCGATGCCGCCGAGGCCGAAGATGGCCACGGTATCACCCGGCTTGACCTTGGCGGTGTTGAGCACCGCGCCGATACCGGTGGTGACGCCGCAACCCAGCAGGCAGACCTTCTCCAGAGGTGCTTCTTTCTGGATCTTGGCCACGGAAATTTCCGGCAGCACGGTGTACTCGGAGAAGGTCGAGGTGCCCATGTAATGGAACAGCTGCTGGCCCTTGTACGAGAAGCGGGTGGTGCCGTCCGGCATCAGGCCCTTGCCCTGGGTGGCGCGGATGGCCTGGCACAGGTTGGTCTTGCCCGAGAGGCAGAACTTGCACTTGCCGCATTCCGGGGTGTACAGCGGGATCACATGATCGCCCACCGCCACCGAGGTAACGCCCTCGCCCACGGCTTCGACGATCGCACCGCCTTCATGGCCGAGGATCGACGGGAAGATGCCTTCCGGGTCGGCGCCGGACAGGGTGTAGGCGTCGGTGTGGCAGACACCGCTGGCGACCACGCGCAGCAGCACCTCGCCGGCCTTGGGCATGGCCACGTCGACTTCGACGATTTCCAGGGGTTTCTTGGCCTCGAAGGCAACGGCAGCACGGGACTTGATCATCACAGGGTCTCCAGACAATGGATCGATTCAGTCCAGCAGTGTAATCCACGCGCTTTTGATGAATAATCCAGGCAAAGCCAAAACATTATTGCCACACAGGGATAATCCATGAGCAGCCGCTGGGAAGGCATCGACGAATTCGTCGCCGTGGCCGAGTCGGGTCAGTTCACGGCTGCAGCCGAGCGCCTGGGCGTGTCGTCATCCCACATCAGCCGGCAGATCGCCCGCCTTGAAGAACGCCTGCAAACCCGTTTGCTGTACCGCAGTACCCGCCGGGTGGCCTTGAGTGAAGCCGGGCAGACCTTTCTGCAGCACTGTCAGCGCCTTCAGGACGGTCGCGAGGAAGCGCTGCGCGCCATGGGTGACCTGGCCAGCGAGCCCAAGGGCCTGCTGCGCATGACCTGTGCGGTGGCCTATGGTGAGCGCTTCATCGTGCCGCTGGTAACGCGGTTCATGGCGCTGTATCCGCAATTGCGGGTCGAAGTGGAGCTGAGCAACCGCACTCTCGACCTGCTGCACGAAGGCATGGACCTGGCGATCCGCCTGGGCCGGCTGGCCGACTCGCGGCTGGTGGCCACGCGCCTTGCGCCGCGGCGCATGTACCTGTGTGCCTCGCCGGCGTACCTGGAGCGCTACGGGCGACCGCACAGCCTGTCAGAACTGGCTCGGCACAATTGCCTGATCGGCAGTTCCGACCTGTGGGCGCTGCTGCAGGATGGCCGCGAGATCAGCCAGCGGGTGCAGGGCAACTGGCGCTGCAACAGTGGCCAGGCCGTGCTGGATGCGGCGCTGCTGGGGATGGGGTTGTGCCAGCTGCCGGACTATTACGTGCTCGAGCACTTGAACAGTGGCGCACTGGTTTCGTTGCTGGAGGGGCATCAGCCGCCGAATACGGCGGTTTGGGCGCTGTATCCGCAGCAAAGGCACTTATCGCCGAAGGTAAGGCGGTTGGTGGATTATCTGAAGGAAGGGTTGGCGGAGTTGCCAGAGTATCGGGTGACCTGATCGAATGCCGGGACCGCTGCGCGGTCCTTTCGCGACACAAGGCCGCTCCTACAGGGAAATGCGATCTCCTGTAGGAGCGGCCTTGTGTCGCGGAAGGGCCGCAAAGCGGCCCCTGCAATCTCAGCGCCTGCCCGCCCAGCGCTGGCGCAACCACTCCAGATCTTCCGGCCGGGTGACCTTGATGTTGTCGCTGCGCCCTTCGACCAGCCGCGGCGCCTGCCCCGACCACTCGATAGCCGACGCCTCGTCGGTCACCACCACATCGGAAACCAGACTCTCGGCCAAAGCCCGATGCAGCGCGCCCAGGCGGAACATCTGCGGTGTATAGGCCTGCCAGATGGTGCTGCGGTCCACCGTAGCGGCCACCCGCCCATTGGCATCGGCGCGCTTGAGGGTATCGCGCGCCGGCACCGCCAGCAGCCCGCCTACCGGGTCATCGGCCAACTCCGACAACAGCTTGTCCAGGTCACTACGCGCCAGGTTCGGCCGCGCCGCATCGTGCACCAGCACCCAGTCGTTGTCCGACGCCCCCTGGGCATGCAGCAGCAACAAGGCATTGAGCACCGAGTCGGCACGTTCGTCACCACCCGCTGCACGCTGGATGCGCGGGTCGCTGGCACAACGCAGGCCAGGCCAGTACGGGTCATCTTCGGCAATGCTGACCACCACGCCCTTGAGCGAGGGGTGGCCAAGAAAACAGTCGAGGCTGTGCTCGAGGATGGTCTGCCCGGCCAACTCCAGGTATTGCTTGGGGCGGTCGGCAGCCATGCGGGCACCGACGCCCGCAGCAGGAATTACGGCCCAGAAGGCCGGCAAAGATTCATTCATTTTTGCGGCAGCTGGAAGAGGGTTTCGCCCTCTTTGACCATTCCCAGTTCATGACGAGCCCGTTCTTCGACGGTCTCCATACCCTTCTTCAACTCCAGCACCTCGGCATCGAGCACGCGGTTACGCTCCAGCAGCCGCTCGTTCTCGGCGTGCTGTTCGTCGATCTGCTGCTTGAGCTCGGCCACTTGCGCCAGGCTGCCGTTACCCACCCAAAGGCGGTACTGCAGGCCACCGAGCAGCAGGAGCAGGACAAGGAACAACCAATAGGGACTGCGCATCAAGGTATCCAGGTTAAAGACCGCCGCACACGGGCGTCATATAGCACGAAGCCTGGCCGAGGCCAGGCTTCGTTGACAGAAACCCGCATGAAGCGTCAGAAATTTCAGATCGAAAGTTCCGACAGCCTCGGCTGCTGTCTTTTTACCATCTCTTGCTTAGCCGCGAAACTCGGCACGACCACGGTAAACCGCTTTGGCGCCCAGTTGCTCTTCGATGCGCAGCAGCTGGTTGTACTTCGAGACGCGGTCGGAGCGGCACAGCGAGCCAGTCTTGATCTGGCCGGCAGCGGTACCCACAGCCAGGTCGGCGATGGTCGAGTCTTCGGTTTCACCGGAACGGTGCGAGATCACCGCAGTGTAGCCGGCAGCCTTGGCCATCTGGATGGCTTCCAGGGTTTCGGTCAGCGAGCCGATCTGGTTGAACTTGATCAGGATCGAGTTACCGATGCCCTTCTCGATGCCTTCCTTGAGGATCTTGGTGTTGGTCACGAACAGGTCGTCGCCGACCAGCTGCACCTTTTCACCGATCTTGTCGGTCAGGATCTTCCAGCCAGCCCAGTCGGACTCGTCCAGGCCGTCTTCGATCGAGATGATCGGGAAACGCTCGGTCAGGCCTTTCAGGTACTCGGCGAAGCCTTCGGCGTCGAACGACTTGCCTTCACCGGACAGGTTGTACTTGCCGTCTTCGTAGAACTCGGAAGCCGCGCAGTCCAGGGCCAGGGTCACGTCGGTGCCCAGCTTGTAGCCGGCTTTTTCCACGGCTTCGGCGATGGCGCCCAGGGCGTCTTCGTTGGAAGCCAGGTTCGGGGCGAAACCACCCTCGTCACCCACGGCGGTGTTCAGGCCACGGGCCTTCAGCACAGCTTTGAGGTGGTGGAAGATTTCGGTGCCCATGCGCAGGCCATCGGAGAAGGTCTTGGCGCCAACCGGCTGAACCATGAACTCCTGGATGTCGACGTTGTTGTCGGCGTGCTCGCCACCGTTGATGATGTTCATCATCGGAACCGGCATCGAGTACTGGCCCGGGGTGCCGTTCAGGTTGGCGATGTGCGCGTACAGCGGCAGGTCCTGATCCTGTGCAGCAGCCTTGGCGGCAGCCAGGGACACAGCCAGGATGGCGTTGGCGCCCAGCTTGGCCTTGTTCTCGGTACCGTCCAGTTCGATCATGGCGCGGTCCAGAGCCTTCTGGTCGGAAGGATCCTTGCCCAGCAGCAGCTCACGGATCGGGCCGTTGATGTTGGCGACGGCCTTCAGCACGCCCTTGCCCAGGTAACGGCTCTTGTCGCCATCACGCAGCTCCAGCGCTTCGCGCGAGCCGGTGGAAGCACCGGACGGCGCGCAAGCGCTGCCGATGATGCCGTTGTCGAGCAGTACATCGGCTTCCACAGTGGGGTTGCCACGCGAATCGAGAACTTCACGACCTTTGATGTCGACGATTTTTGCCATTGTTGTAAGCACTCCAGAATTGACGAAAACAACGCAGCTTAGGGAATTCTTGCCTTGCACCAGGCGGGGACGCAGCAGGCAGGCCTGGCAGAAGCAACCCCTGACCGAGCGGTCAGGGGTAGATCGGGGCGTACTTTACCCGAGAAATGAGCCTTGCGCGGCTTTAACCGTCGGAAAACTCATCAAAGACCTGAAAAAATCAGGCCTTGTTCTTCTGGGCCAGGGCCGCCTTGACGAAGCCGCTGAACAGCGGGTGACCGTCACGCGGGGTGGAGGTGAACTCCGGGTGGAACTGGCAGGCAACGAACCACGGGTGATCCTTGGCCTCGACCACTTCGACCAGCGCGCCGTCTTCGGAACGACCGGAAACCACCAGGCCGCCATCGACCAGTTGTGGCAGCAGGTTGTTGTTGACTTCGTAACGGTGGCGGTGACGCTCGGTGATGATGTCCTTGCCGTAGCAGTCGTGCACCTTGGAACCGGCAGCCAGTTGGCAGTCCTGTGCGCCCAGGCGCATGGTGCCGCCCAGGTCGGAAGCTTCGGTACGGGTCTCGACGGCACCGGTGGCATCGGCCCACTCGGTGATCAGGCCGACCACCGGGTGGCCGCTGTTGCGGTCGAACTCGGTGGAGTTGGCGTCTTTCCAGCCCATCACGTTACGGGCGAACTCGATCACGGCCACCTGCATGCCCAGGCAGATGCCCAGGTACGGGACCTTGTTCTCACGGGCGTACTGCACCGCAGTGATCTTGCCTTCCACGCCACGCAGGCCGAAACCGCCCGGAACCAGAATGGCGTCGGCACCTTCGAGCAGGCTGGTGCCCTGGTTCTCGATGTCTTCGGAATCGATGTAACGCAGGTTGACCTTGGTACGGTTGGTGATGCCGGCGTGGCTCATCGCTTCGATCAGCGACTTGTACGCATCCAGCAGTTCCATGTACTTGCCGACCATGGCGATGGTCACTTCCTGCTCAGGGTTGAGCTTGGCATCGACCACCTTGTCCCACTCGGACAGGTCGGCGCTGTTGCACTGCAGGCCGAAGCGCTCGACGACGAAGTCGTCCAGGCCCTGGGCGTGCAGAACACCTGGGATCTTGTAGATGGTGTCGACGTCTTCCAGCGAAATCACCGCACGCTCTTCAACGTTGGTGAACAGCGCGATCTTGCGGCGCGACGAGGCGTCGACCGGGTGGTCGGAACGGCAGATCAGCACGTCAGGCTGCAGGCCGATGGAGCGCAGCTCCTTGACCGAGTGCTGGGTCGGCTTGGTCTTGGTCTCACCGGCGGTGGCGATGTACGGGACCAGGGTCAGGTGCATCAGCATGGCGCGCTTGGAGCCCACTTCGACACGCAGCTGGCGGATCGCTTCGAGGAACGGCTGCGACTCGATGTCACCCACGGTACCGCCGATTTCCACCAGGGCCACGTCGGCATCGCCGGCACCCTTGATGATGCGACGCTTGATCTCGTCGGTGATGTGCGGGATGACCTGGATGGTCGCGCCCAGGTAGTCACCACGACGCTCTTTACGCAGCACGTGCTCGTAGATGCGGCCGGTGGTGAAGTTGTTGTTCTGGGTCATGGTGGTGCGGATGAACCGCTCGTAGTGGCCCAGGTCGAGGTCGGTCTCGGCGCCATCGTGGGTGACGAACACTTCACCATGCTGGAACGGGCTCATGGTGCCCGGATCGACGTTGATGTACGGATCCAGCTTGAGCATGGTGACCTTCAGGCCCCGCGCTTCCAGGATGGCCGCCAGGGAAGCCGAGGCAATGCCTTTCCCCAATGAAGAAACAACACCGCCCGTGACGAATATGTAGCGCGTCATGAAAAACCCTAGAAGTCTGCGTTAAGGCGGCCAGCGCCGCCGGAGAAAGCGAAGGAAGGCCGAAGCCCCCGATCACCCGCGTCAATCACAGTGCATCTCGAAAAACTGCCGCGTCTGTACAGACCAGGGGTATCCCCGGCATGGAGCTCGCTCGTCATTTCCAGAATCAGCCCAGCAAAAAACTGCTTGGTAATCGGCAACTGCTGTGTTTCCGGGGAAGCCACAGAAGTTGTATCAAGAAGGGAGGGTAGTCTACCGGAATGTACCCTTCAGCTCAAACCTTGCGCGTTCGTCGGCGGCTGCCAGTGAAGCTGGCAATCGGCCTGCGCCAGCGAAGGCAGATTGGCCACCGCCAGCAGGCGCTCGCCGCAATATAGCAGTGGCAGGCGCGGACGCACGAAGTGCGGGACCTGCAGCTCGTTGAGCAGGCGCTTGAGGTCGCGTCGGCCGCGGCCGGGGATATCCAGCACCTCGCCGCCCTGGCGATAGGCGATACGCAGTTCGCCCGGCGGCTGGGCGACATCAAGACGCACACTGCCGTTGCTCGGCAGCGCCAGCGCCTCGCCAGGATCGCGCCAGGGCACCTCGCCCACCGGCAGCTTCAACCAGTCACCACTCAGCCACCAGATGCGACCGTGACTGCGTACTAACCGACCATCGGCAAGCCGCCAGATCGGTTGTGCATCTGCCGCCGCATCGCGCAGGTCCACCCAGCCTGCCCAATGACGGGTATCGGGCAGGCGGGTTCGCTGGCTCAGCCAGTGCTGCAGGGCATTGCGCTGCCGTGCAGGTGACAAACGGGTGAGCACCGCCAGATCGAGCGACTGCAAGGCAGCCCAGGCCGGCGCGGCGCCCTCCCCGGCCTTGGCCAGATCGCCCAGTGCCAGTTCATCGAGCAAGCCCAGGGCCTCGCCCAGGTGCTCGGCACAACGGGCGAAGTTCTGGCTGGCCTGCGGCCAACGCTGTTGCAAGTGCGGGAACACCTGCGCGCGCAGATAGTTGCGGTCGAAGGCGCAATCTGCGTTCGTCGGATCTTCGATCCACACCAGCCCTTGGGCCTGGGCGTAGTCATGCAGCTGCTGGCGCGAGGTGGCCAGCAACGGCCGGACCAGGCTGCCCTGCCCAAGGGGGCGCTGTTCGGGCATCGCCGCAAGGCCACGCAGGCCGGCACCTCGCAGCAGGCGAAAAAGCATGGTTTCGGCCTGGTCGTCGCGGTGCTGGGCAGTGAACAGGATGTCTCCGGGACCGAGCACGCTCATGAAGGCAGCATAGCGAGCGTCGCGTGCAGCCTGTTCGAGGCTAGCGCCGGGGGGGACCTGGACGTGGATGACCTGGAGTTCGATACCGAGCTTGTCGCAGATGGCTTGACAGTGAGCGGGCCAGGCGTCGGCAGCAGGTTGTAGGCCGTGATGGATATGGAGGGCGCGTAGCGGCGGGGTTACGGGGATGCGGGCGTGCCCGGCCAGCAGGTGCAGGAGGACAGTGGAGTCGAGGCCGCCGGAGAAGGCGATGTACCAGGTGGGGGCATTGAGCCAGGGGGTGAGGTTGATCATGTGCGCCTCACTCGGCTTGATAACCAAATCCCCGTGGGAGCGAGTTTACCCGCGAACACCGGCGAAGCCGGTGCCGTGCACCGCGTCGCCTTCTTCGCGGGTAAACCCGCTCCCACAGGGGCCGCGAAGCGGCCCGGGATCTATCAGAGGCCGTAGCTCATCAGGCGATCGTAACGACGGGCCAGCAGCGCGTCGTTATCGAGCTTGCCGAGCATGTCCAGTTGCTGCACCAGATCGGCACGGATGCTTTCGGACATCTTGGCCGGGTCACGGTGGGCGCCGCCCAGCGGCTCCTGGATGACCTTGTCGACGATGTTCAGGCTCTTCAGGCGCTCGGCGGTGATACCCATGGCTTCGGCGGCGTCGGCAGCCTTGTCGGCCGTCTTCCACAGAATCGAGGCGCAGCCTTCTGGCGAGATCACCGAGTAGGTGGAGTACTGCAGCATGTTCAGTTGGTCGCACACACCGATGGCCAGCGCACCCCCGGAACCGCCCTCACCGATCACGGTGGCGATGATCGGGGTCTTCAGACGGGCCATGACGCGCAGGTTCCAGGCGATCGCCTCGCTCTGGTTGCGCTCTTCGGCGTCGATGCCCGGGTAAGCGCCCGGGGTGTCGATGAAGGTCAGGATCGGCATCTTGAAGCGCTCGGCCATTTCCATCAGGCGGCAAGCCTTGCGGTAGCCTTCAGGGCGCGGCATGCCGAAGTTGCGGCGAACCTTCTCACGGACTTCGCGGCCCTTCTGGTGGCCGATGACCATCACTGGCTTGCCGTCCAGACGTGCGGTACCACCGACGATGGCAGCATCATCGGAGAAGTGGCGGTCGCCGTGCAGTTCTTCGAACTCGGTGAAGATGTGCTCCAGGTAGTCCAAGGTGTACGGACGACGTGGGTGACGGGCCAGGCGAGCGATCTGCCAGCTGGTCAGGTTGCCGAAGATGCTTTCGGTCAGGGTGTTGCTCTTGTCTTGCAGACGGGCAATTTCATCGCTGATGTTCAGCGAGTTGTCGTTACCCACCAGGCGCAGGCCTTCGATCTTGGCTTGCAGGTCGGCAATCGGCTGTTCGAAATCGAGAAAATTCGGGTTCATAGTCATCCGTCTTGGGTCTACGGCCAGGCGGCCGGCCGGTTGATCCGTTTGGCGCCCTACCTTAAGGGATCAGGCGCATATAGGTCGAGATTAAATTTCGTCGATTCAACGATATTGCAGGAAGACGTTCTCACGCCCGAACTGGTCACGCAGAGCCTGAATCAGGCCATCGGCCGGGTCGATCGACCATTGCTCGCCAAACTGCAACATGGCCTTGGCATCGCTGCCGGTGTACTCCAGCGTGATCGGGCAAGCACCACGGTGGCGGGTGATCAATTCGCCCAGCCACTTCAGGCGGTCGCCCTTGAGCGCCTCGTGTGCCACCTTCAGGCGCAGGCTCTCGGCCAGCTTGGTGCGCGCGTCTTCCATGGTCATCACCTGCTTCACCCGCAGGCGCAACCCACCGGAGAAGTCATCGTTGCTGACCTCGCCTTCAACCACCACCATCGCGTCGGTCTGCAGCAAGGACTGTGCCGCCATGAAGGCATCGGCAAACAGCGACGCCTCGATGCGCCCGGAGCGGTCATCCAGGGTGACGAAGCCCATCTTGTCGCCCTTCTTGTTCTTCATTACCCGCAGGGCAATGATCATCCCGGCAATGGTCTGGGTCTCGCGCGACGGTTTGAGGTCGACGATGCGCTGGCGAGCGAAACGGCGAATCTCGGTCTCGTATTCATCGATCGGGTGACCGGTGAGGTACAGGCCCAAGGTGTCCTTCTCGCCTTTCAAACGCTCCTTGAGGGTCAGCTCGCGCACCTTGCGGTGGTTGGCGTAGACGTCGACATCGACCTCGTCGAACATGCCGCCGAACAGGTCGACGTGACCACTGTCAGCGGTATGAGCCGCCTGCTCGGCTGCCTTGATGGCTTCGCCCAGGGCCGAGAGCAAGGTCGCACGGTTGAGGTCGATGTTGGCGTGGTAGGCCTTGATCTCGTCATGGAAGTGCGGGCCCAGACGGTCCAGCGCACCGCTGCGCACCAGCGCATCGAGGGTACGTTTGTTGACTCGCTTGAGGTCGATGCGCTCGCAGAAGTCGAACAGGTCCTTGAACGGGCCACCTTGGGCTCGCGCCTCGACGATGGCTTCCACCGGGCCTTCGCCGACACCTTTGATCGCACCCAGGCCATAGACGATACGGCCGTCGTTGTTCACGGTGAACTTGAAATCGGAGAAGTTCACGTCCGGCGCATCGAGGCGCAGCTTCATGCTGCGCACTTCCTCGACCAGCACCACCACCTTGTCGGTGTTGTGCATGTCCGCCGAGAGTACTGCGGCCATGAACGGTGCCGGGTGGTGGGTCTTGAGCCAGGCAGTCTGGTACGACACCAGGCCATAGGCGGCGGAGTGGGACTTGTTGAAGCCGTAGCCGGCGAACTTTTCTACCAGGTCGAAGATGTTACCTGCGAGATCCGCATCGATATTGTTGGCAACACAACCTTCGATGAAACCGCCGCGCTGCTTGGCCATTTCTTCAGGCTTTTTCTTACCCATCGCCCGGCGCAGCATGTCGGCGCCGCCGAGGGTATAACCCGCCATTACCTGGGCAATCTGCATCACCTGTTCCTGATACAGGATGATGCCGTAGGTCGGGGCCAGCACGGGTTTGAGGCCTTCGTACTGGTAGTCCGAGTGCGGGTAGGCCAGCTCGGCGCGGCCGTGCTTGCGGTTGATGAAGTCGTCCACCATGCCCGACTGCAACGGGCCCGGGCGGAACAGTGCCACCAGTGCGATGAGGTCTTCCAGGCAGTCAGGCTTGAGCTTCTTGATCAGCTCCTTCATGCCTCGGGATTCGAGCTGGAACACTGCCGTGGTCTCGGCTTTTTGCAGCAGCTCGTAGGTCTTGCGGTCGTCCAGCGGGATGAAGTCGATGTTGAGATCGGGCAGGTTCTGCTTGGCCTGCTCGCGGTTGATGATCTCCATCGCCCACTTGATGATGGTCAGGGTGCGCAGGCCGAGGAAGTCGAACTTCACCAGGCCCGCTGCCTCGACGTCATCCTTGTCGAACTGGGTCACCAGGCCGCCGCCCTCTTCGTCACAGGCGATCGGCGAAAAGTCGGTGAGCTTGGTCGGGGCGATCACCACGCCACCGGCGTGCTTGCCGGTACCACGGGTGACACCTTCGAGCTTGAGCGCCATGTCCCAGATTTCGCGGGCATCCTCGTCACCCTTGAGGAAGTCGCGCAGGATCTCTTCCTGCTCGTAGGCTTTCTCCAGGGTCATGCCCACTTCGAACGGGATCATCTTCGACAGGCGGTCGGCCAGGCCGTAGGACTTGCCCTGCACCCGCGCCACGTCGCGCACCACCGCCTTGGCGGCCATGGTGCCGAAGGTGATGATCTGGCTCACGGCGTTGCGGCCATAGGCTTCGGCCACGTAATCGATCACCCGGTCACGGCCATCCATGCAGAAGTCGACGTCGAAGTCGGGCATGGAAATACGTTCAGGGTTGAGGAAGCGCTCGAACAGCAGGTCGTAGGCCAACGGGTCGAGGTCGGTGATCTTCAGCACGTAGGCCACCAGCGAACCGGCACCCGACCCCCGGCCTGGGCCAACCGGCACGTCGTTGTTCTTGGCCCACTTGATGAAGTCCATAACGATCAGGAAGTAACCGGGGAAGCCCATCTGGATGATGATGTCCAGTTCGAACTTCAGGCGGTCCAGGTAGACCTGGCGCTTCTCTTCGTAATTGGGCGTGGTCTCCTTCGGCCAAAGCACTGCCAGGCGTTCTTCCAGGCCCTCATGGGACACATGGCGCAGGTAGTCGTCGATGCCCATGCCGTTGGGCGTCGGGAAATCGGGCAGGAAGTACTTGCCCAACTGCACCTGGATGTTGCAACGCTTGGCGATCTCGACGGTGTTGGCAATGGCATCGGGCAGGTCGCTGAACAGCTCGGCCATTTCCTCGGCCGACTTCAGGTACTGCTGGTCGCTGTAGCCACGCGGGCGGCGAGGATCATCGAGGGTCCAGCCTTCGCCGATACAGACGCGGGTTTCGTGGGCATCGAAGTCGGATTGCTTGATGAAACGGACATCGTTAGTAGCTACCAGCGGCGCGCCAAGCTGGTCGGCCAGGGCCACGGCGGCGTGCACGTACTCTTCGTCGCCGGCGCGGTTGGTGCGCTGCACTTCGACGTAGAAGCGCTCCGGGAACATGCCCATCCAGTCGCGCAGCAGGGCCTGGGCTTCATCCTGGCGGCCATTCATCAGGGCCATGCCGATATCGCCTTCCTTGCCCGCGGACAGGGCAATCAGCCCTTCGCTGGCGGGGGCGATCCACTCACGCTGAAGGATCACCAGGCCGTTGCGCTGGCCGTCGGTCCAGCCGCGCGAAATCAGCTCGGTGAGGTTGCGGTAGCCTTTTGGGTCCATGGCCAGGAAGCAGATGCGCGACAGCGGCGCCTCCGGATCGGCTCCGGCCAGCCACAGGTCGGCACCGCAGATCGGCTTGATCCCGGCGCCCATGGCAGTCTTGTAGAACTTGACCAGCGAGCACATGTTGCTCTGGTCGGTGATCGCCACCGCCGGCATGTTCATCCCCGCCAGTGCCTTGGCCAGCGGCTTGATCCGCACCAGGCCGTCTACCAGCGAGAATTCGGAATGGACGCGCAGGTGAACGAAGGGAACCGACATGGAAAGTCCTGTAGCAATGCTTAACGACAAGGGCGGGATTGTAGCGTAATTGAGTGGTGGAATTGGGGCTGCTTCGCAGCCCTTCGCGGGCAAGCCCGCTCCCACAGGGACCCCACAGGATTCAGACCTTGTGCTGAACCTGTGGGAGCGGGCTCGCCCGCGAAGGGCCGCAAAGCGGCCCCATACGTCAGATCAGGGAATCGGTGATGCCTTCGCGGGCTTCCCAGGCTGCCCGCACCGGGGCGAAGGAGCGCCGATGAATGGGGGTAGGCCCAAGGCGCGCCAGGGCTTCGAGGTGCACCGGCGTAGGGTAGCCCTTGTGCCCTCCTATCCCATACCCCGGATAGATCAGCTCGAACGCGCTCATCTCCCGGTCGCGGGTAACCTTGGCCAGGATCGATGCTGCGGCAATTGCCGGCACCTGGCTATCACCCTTGACCACCGGCGCAGCCGGCACCGACAGTTTCGGGCAACGGTTGCCGTCGATCAGTGCCAGCTTCGGGGTAACGTGCAGCCCTTCCACCGCTCGCTGCATGGCCAGCATGGTGGCCTGCAGGATGTTCAGCCGGTCGATTTCCTCGACTTCGGCGCGGGCGATGCAGAAGCTCAGGGCTTTTTCGCAGATCTCGTCGAACAGCGCCTCGCGCTTGGCTTCAGTGAGTTTCTTCGAATCGTTCAAGCCCAGAATCGGCCGCGCCGGGTCGAGAATCACCGCAGCCGTGACCACCGCACCGCACAGGGGGCCGCGGCCTACTTCGTCTACGCCGGCAACCAGGTCTTCGACCAGGTTGAAGTCCAGTCCAATCTGCATGTCAGCGGTCCTTGAGCAGGGCCAGCACCGCGTCGGCCGCCTGGTTGGAGGCGTCGCGGCGCAGGGTACGGTGAATCTCGTCGAAGCGTTCGGTCTGCTGAGCGCCGTCGGTGACCAGCGGCGCCAAGGTCTGTGCCAAGGCTTCGCTGGTCGCGGCTTCCTGCAGCAGCTCAGGCACCAGCTCGCGCTGGGCGAGCAGGTTGGGCAGCGATACGTAAGGGCTTTTCACCAGACGCTTGAGAATCCAGTAGGTCAGCGGGGCCAGGCGATAGGCCACGACCATCGGGCGCTTGTACAGCAGCGCCTCCAGCGTGGCGGTGCCAGAGGCGATCAGCACCGCGTCACAGGCAGCCAACGCTCGGTGCGACTGGCCATCGAGCAAGGTCAACGGCAGATCGCGGCCTTCGAGCATCTGCTCGACCTGGGCACGACGCGCCGCGTTGGCACACGGCAACACAAAACGCACGCCAGGCACCAGCTCGCGCAGGCGCTGGGCGGCGTCGAGGAACAGTGCCCCCAGGCGCCCGACCTCACCACCACGGCTACCCGGCATCAACGCGACCACCGGCCCATCAGCCAGGCCCAACTCGCTACGCGCTGCCTGACGGTCTGCCGCCAACGGAATGGTATCGGCCAGCGGGTGGCCGACGAACCGCACCGGTACGCCCTGCTCCTCATAGAAGCGTGCTTCGAACGGCAGCAGCGTGAGCATCAGGTCGCAACCTTCGCGAATCTTCAGCACGCGCTTCTGCCGCCACGCCCAGACCGACGGGCTGACGTAATGGACGGTCTTGATCCCCGCCTGGCGCAGTTTCAGTTCGATATTGAGGGTGAAATCGGGGGCGTCGATACCAATGAACACATCGGGCTTTTCGCCGATCAGGGTCTGGATCAATGCCTTGCGGCGCTTTAGCAGCTCACGCAGGCGCCCCAGCACCTCGACCAGCCCCATGACCGCGAGGCGCTCCATGGGGAAGTATGACTGAAGACCTTCGGCCTCCATCAACGGGCCACCCACACCGATAAAACGGACGTCGGGATGGCGCGCCTTGAGGGCGCGCATCAGCCCGGAACCAAGAATATCGCCGCTGGCCTCACCTGCGACCAGGGCTACGCAAAGCTGCGCCATGTCAGCGGGTAATGCCGCGGGCGGAGTTCACGATCGACTGGCGGAACAGCTCGACCTGCTCGTACTTGGCAGCCAGCTCGTCCAGTTCCTTGATTGCCTCTTCCACGGTCAAGCCCTGGCGATAGACGATCTTGTAGGACCGGCGCAGGGCATGGATGACCTCATCGCTGAAGCCACGGCGGCGCATGCCTTCGAAGTTCATGCTGCGGGCCTCGGCAGGGCTGCCGAACACCGTGACGAAAGCAGGTACATCCTTGCCAATCGCCGTGCCCATCCCGGAGAACGCATGGGCGCCAATATGGCAGTACTGGTGCACCAGGGTGAAACCGGACAGGATCGCCCAATCGCCCACGTGCACATGCCCGGCCAGCGCCGTGTTGTTGACCAGGATGCAGTGGTTGCCAATGACGCTGTCGTGACCAATGTGGGCATAGGCCATGATCAGGTTGTGATCACCCAGGGTGGTTTCCGCACGATCCTGGACCGTACCACGGTGAATGGTCACGCCTTCTCGGATCACGTTGTGGTCGCCGATCACCAGACGCGTCGGCTCACCCTTGTACTTGAGGTCAGGGGTGTCTTCGCCAATCGAGGAAAACTGGTAGATGCGGTTGTGCTTGCCAATCCGGGTCGGCCCTTTGAGCACCACGTGCGGGCCAATGACCGTACCCTCGCCGATTTCGACATCCGGGCCGACGATCGACCACGGGCCAACCTCGACGCCGTCGGCCAACTTGGCCGACGGATCGATGATCGCCCGCGGATCAATCGAACTCATAGGGAGCGTTCCGCACAGGTGATCTCGGCCGAGCATACCGGCTTGCCGTCGACCAGGGCACGGCACTCGAACTTCCAGATCATGCTTTTGCGGCTGAGGAACTTGGCTTCCAGTACCAACTGGTCACCTGGCAGAACCGGTTGGCGGAAACGCAGCTTGTCGGAACCGACGAAGTAGTACAGGGTGCCATCGGCCGGCTTGGCATCGAGCATCTTGAAACCAAGGATGCCGGCCGCCTGGGCCATGGCTTCGATGATCAGGACGCCCGGCATGATCGGGTGCGCCGGGAAATGGCCATTGAAGAACGGCTCGTTGATGCTGACATTCTTGTAGGCACGAATGCTCTGGGCCTCGAAGTCCAGATCCGTCACGCGATCTACCAGCAGAAACGGGTAGCGGTGAGGCAGGTATTCGCGAATCTCGTTGATGTCCATCATTTCGGGGGGAAGCCTGTAATAAGAATAGGGAGCGCAGGTGCTGACCACACGCTCCTTTTGCAGTCCAAAGAGGAGCCAGCTAGCGACTGTTCACTCTTGCTCAGGAAATGGTATCAGCCTTCTGATGTCGGCTGGCCACCTGAGGTCACGGTATCGACACGTTTTTCCAGCTGCTGGAGACGCTTGGCCATGTCGTCGAGCTGGCGGATACGCGCCGCGCTCTTGCGCCAGTCAGCCAAAGGCTGCATGGCCGTGCCGGATGAATAGGAGCCTGGTTCGGTGATCGAACGGGTCACCATGGTCATCCCGGAGATAAATACGTTATCGCAGATATCGATATGCCCCACCAGGCCAACGCCACCGGCCAGCATGCAATGCTTGCCGATGCGCGTGCTGCCGGAGATACCGACACAAGCGGCCATCGCTGTGTGATCACCGATCTGCACGTTGTGGGCAATCTGGATCTGGTTGTCGAGTTTGACCCCGTCGCCAATCCGAGTGTCGGACAGCGCGCCACGGTCAACCGCTGTATTGACACCAATTTCCACGTCATCACCAATGGTGACGCCGCCGATCTGAGCAATCTTGCGCCAGATACCCTTCTCATTGGCAAAGCCGAAGCCCTCGCCACCGATCACGGCACCCGACTGAATGACCACACGCTTGCCGATGGTCACGTCGTGATACAGCGTGACCCGCGGGGCCAGCCAGCCGCCTTCGCCAACCACGCAACGGGCACCAATGAAGCAATGTGCGCCGATGCTGACATTGGCGCCGATGCGCGCACCGCTTTCGATGACCGCAAACGGCCCGACACTGGCACTGGCATCCACCTGGGCATCATCCGCCACCACGGCGCTGGGATGTATACCCGCCACAGCCTTGGGTTTGGGGTCGAACAGGTGGGAAATGCGCGCATACGCCAGATACGGGTCGGCCACGATCAGGGCGTTGCCGGCAAAGCCTTCGGCGTCCCCAGCCTTGAGCAGCACCGCAGCGGCCTGGCAGTTGTCCAGATATTTGCGGTACTGCGGGTTGGCGAGAAAGCTCAATTGACCGGGGCCGGCCTCCTGCAAGGTGGCCAGCCCGGTAATCTGCAGCGCCTCAGGGCCTTTGAGTGTGGCCCCGAGGGCCTCGGCCAGCTGGCCGAGCGTCATGGTCACGGTCATATCAACGCGCTTGGTTCATGCGCTCGATGACTTGGCGGGTGATGTCGTACTGAGGTTTGACATCAATGACCGCGCCGCGCTCGAGAACCAGGTCGTAACCGCCCTTCTTGATCACTTCCTCGACAGCACCGTCCAGCTTAGGCTTAAGCTGCTTGAGCATGTCGCGGTCGGCAACGGCCTTGGCCTCGTTCAGTTCCTTGGACTGGAACTGGAAGTCACGGGCTTTCTGCTTGAATTCGAGCTCCAGGCGCTCGCGCTCCTGCTGCTGCATCTTGTCGCCGCCCTTGATCAGACGGTCCTGAATGCCCTTGGCGCTGCTTTCCAGGCTTTTCAGCTTGGTCAGTTGCGGGCCGAACTTCTTCTCGGCATCGACCGCGTACTTCTTGGCGGCATCGGATTCGAGCAGGGCCATCTGATAGTTCAGCACGGCGACTTTCATTTCAGCGAAAGCCGGGGTGGCGACCAGCGCCGCGGCCACTACGGCCAGTTGAGCCAATTTACGCACGATGCACTCCTGGAAAAACCGTTGTCGTTAAGCGAGGGCCGACCTTAGAAGGTCTGGCCCAGAGAGAATTGGAACACCTGGGTATCAGCATCGCTCGGCTTCTTCACCGGCATTGCCAGGCTGAAGCTCAACGGGCCCAGAGCAGTAATCCAGGTCACACCCAGACCGACCGAACTGGCCATGCCCGAGAAACCGACCTTTTCGCAATCCGGTTTGCTGCCGCAATTGGTGTCGAACACGTTACCCACATCCCAGAACACGGAGGTGCGCAGGGAACGCTGGTCCTTGACGAACGGCAGCGGGAACAGCAGCTCGACACCACCTTGCACCAGCACGTTACCACCGAACGGCAGCGGATCCTGATCCGGGTCGGCAATGGTGCCTGGGTTCTTGCCGGTACTAGGCGTACTGCGTGGGCCCAGGCTGCTGTCCTTGAAGCCGCGAACGGAGTTGAAACCACCCGCGTAGTAGTTCTCGTAGAACGGCAGGCCCGAAGTGCTACCGAAACCATCACCATAGCCCAGTTCGGTGTGCAGGCGCAGGGTGTAGTCGTTGGTGATCGGCTTGAACAGCTGGCCGCGGTAGTCGAGCTTGTAGAACGACAGGTCGCTGCCCGGGATGGTGCTCTCGAGCGTCAGGCTCTGGGAGTGACCGCGGGTCGCCAGCACACCTTTGTTCAGGGTCGACTCGGACCAGCCGATCGAAGCCTTGAAGTTGGTGAAGCTGTCACCTTCCTGCTTGAGGAAGTCGAAGATCTCGTCAACGGTGTATTTACCGGTCTTGATCTTGTCCTGCTGAACGCTCAGGCCATAGGTCAGACGCGAGGTTTCGCTGATCGGGTAGCCAAGGCTCACACCGGCACCCAGGCTGTCTACGGCATAGCTGGCCACGTCGACATCAAGGTCGCTGTAGTCGGTGCTGCGGTAGAAGGCGTTGTAACCCAGGCTCACGCCGTCGGCAGTGAAGTAGGGGTCAACGAAACCGAAGTTGTAGCGGGTCTGGTATTCCGAACGGGTCAGGCCGATGGACACCTTGTTACCGGTACCGAGGAAGTTGGTCTGGCTGATCGAACCACCCAGGATCAGGCCGGCGCTCTGGGCGAAGCCGACGCTGGCGGTGATCGAGCCGGAGGCCTGCTCTTCGACGCTGTAGTTGACGTCGACCTGGTCGTCGGTGCCTGGCACCGCCGGGGTCTCGACGTTGACTTCCTTGAAGAAGCCCAGGCGCTCGAGGCGGGTCTTGGACTGGTCGATCAGGTAGGTCGAAGCCCAGCCGCCTTCCATCTGGCGCATTTCGCGGCGCAGCACTTCGTCTTCGGTCTTGGTGTTGCCGCGGTAGTTGATGCGGTTGACGTAGGCACGCTTGCCCGGGTCGACCACGAACATGATGTCGACGGTGTGGTCCTGGTCATTCGGCTGTGGCACGCCGTTGACGTTGGCGAAGGTGTAGCCCTCGTTGCCCAGGCGGCGGGTGATCAGCTCGGAGGTGGTAGTCATCACCTTGCGCGAGAACACCTGGCCCGGCTGCACCAGCAGCAGCGACTTGACCTGGTCTTCCGGCACCTTCAGGTCACCCGACAGCTTGACGTCGCGAACCGTGTACTTCTCGCCTTCGTTGACGTTGACGGTGATGTAGACGTGCTTCTTGTCCGGGGTGATCGACACCTGGGTGGAGGCGATGTCCATGTTGATGTAGCCGCGGTCCAGGTAGTAGGAACGCAGACGCTCCAGGTCACCGGAGAGTTTTTCGCGGGCGTACTTGTCGTCGTTCTTGAAGAACGACAGCCAGTTGGTGGTCTTCAGCTCGAACAGCTGCTGCAGCTCGTCATCGCTGAACACGGTGTTGCCAACGATGTTGATGTGCTGGATGGCAGCGACGGTGCCTTCGTTGATCTTGATCTTCAAGGCCACACGGTTGCGCGGCTGCGGCACCACCTCGGCGTCGACCTCGGCCGAGTAGCGGCCCTGGGCTACGTACTGGCGCTGCAGCTCGTTGCGCACGCCTTCGAGGGTGGCACGCTGGAAGATCTCGCCTTCGGCCAGGCCCGACTGCTTCAGGCCTTTCATCAGGTCTTCGGTGCTGATCGCCTTGTTGCCCTCGATCTCGATGCTCGACACCGATGGGCGCTCGACCACGTTGATGATCAGGACGTTGCCATCGCGGTTGAGCTGGATGTCCTGGAAGAAGCCGGTCTTGAACAGCGAACGGGTGGAGTCGACCAGGCGGCGGTCGTCAGCCTGGTCGCCGACGTTGAGCGGCAAGGCGCCGAACACGCTGCCAGCGGATACCCGCTGCAGGCCGTTGACACGAATATCGGAGATGGTGAAGGACTCGGCGTGAACTTCAGCGATCATCAGTGCGGACATGACCGCAGTTAGCAGCAGACGTTTCATGAAGTCCTTTTATTCCAACTGGCAATAAACAACCCGCCGCATGGAGGCGGCAGGTTCGCAATTGAGCGAATCTTTTAAAGTCGACCCAGATCGTTGATCAGGGCGAGCAACATCACCCCTACGACCAAACTGATACCGATCTGGACCCCCCAACCTTGCACCCGTTCCGACAGCGGACGACCGCGCGCCCACTCGACGAGGTAAAACAGCAAATGCCCCCCATCCAGTACCGGAATGGGCAGCAGGTTAAGAACCCCCAGGCTTATGCTCAGGTAGGCCAGGAAATTCAGGAAATCCCCCACGCCGGACTGGGCTGAAGCGCCCGCCACTTTAGCAATGGTTATCGGTCCGCTCAAGTTTTTTACCGAGAGCTCCCCGAACAGCATTTTCTTCAGCGACTCGAGGGTCAGAACGCTCATGTTCCAAGTACGCGAGAGGCCCTCACCAACGGCATCCAGCGGCCCATAGCTGACTTCGCGAAGCATGCTCGCGGGCCATTCGGCGCCCTTCACACCCGCCCCGAGATAGCCACCGGCAGCCTTGCCTTCGCCTTTATGAGCCAGCGTGACCGGCACATCCAGGGCCGCGCCATCGCGCTCGACGCGCAGCACCACCGGGGCGTCCGGGCGGGCGCGAACACTGTCCACCACCTGCTGCCAATCACTCAATGCCGCGCCGTCGAGCGCAAGCAACTTGTCGCCAGCCTTCAGACCAGCGGCAGCGGCCGGGCCTTTCGGATCGATCTCGGCCAGTACCGGCGCAACCGCCGGCCGCCATGGGCGCAGGCCCAGGGACTGGATTGGGTCCGGCTCGTCGGCCCCCTTGAGCCAATGGTCCAGTTTCACCTGCAGCTGGCGCTCGGCACTGGCGCCTTCGTCGCGCACCCCTACCTGCAGCGTGCCACTCTCACCCAGGCGTCGAACCAGCTGCAGATTGACGGCCGACCAACCATTGGTCGCCTTGCCATCAATAGATACAATTTCCTGACCAGCGGCCAGGCCTGCCGACGCAGCCAGGCTCCCGGATTCGACCGCGCCGATTACCGGGCGGATCTGCTGGGTGCCGAGCATGGCCAACAGCCAGAAGAAGACGATGGCCAGGAGGAAGTTGGCAATGGGGCCTGCAGCCACGATCGCGATGCGCTGACGCACTGACTTGCGATTGAAAGACTGGTGGGCGAGCGCAGGCGGAACATCGCCTTCACGCTCGTCGAGCATCTTGACGTAGCCGCCCAGCGGGATCGCCGCCACCACGAACTCGGTGCCTTGGCGGTCATGCCAGCGCAGCAGCGGCGTGCCGAAGCCGACGGAGAAGCGCAGCACCTTGACTCCGCAACGCCGGGCAACCCAGAAGTGGCCGAATTCGTGGAACGTGACCAACACACCCAGGGCCACCAGGGTGCCGACAATCATGTAGAGCGCAGTCATATCTATCTCCGAATGACGTTCAGCAGAACCCTGGAAGAGCGACCAGCCTCAACGGCCGTGACGCCTCAGCCACTCACGAGCCAGCTCGCGAGCGCGCTGGTCGGCAGCGAACACGGCTTCCAGCGACAGCAGCGGCACCACAGGTTCCTGATCAAGCACCTGTTCGATCATACCCGCGATCTCCGGGAAGCGGATACGCCGCTGGAGAAATGCCTCGACCGCGACCTCGTTGGCCGCATTGAGCACCGCAGGTGCACTGTTCCCGGCCTCGGCCGCCGCGCGCGCAAGGCGCAGGCAGGGGAAGCGCTGTTCGTCTGGCGCCTGGAAGTCCAGGCGTGCGATGGCGAACAGGTCCAGCGGGGCAACCCCGGAATCGATGCGCTCTGGCCAGGCCAGGGCGTTGGCGATCGGAGTGCGCATGTCCGGGTTGCCCAGCTGGGCCAACACCGAACCATCGACGTAGTCGACCAACGAATGGATCACGCTTTGCGGATGCACCACCACTTCGACCTTGGCCGGTGCTGCGTCGAACAGCCAGCAGGCCTCGATCAGCTCCAGGCCCTTGTTCATCATGCTGGCCGAGTCCACCGAAATCTTCCGGCCCATGGACCAGTTGGGGTGAGCACAAGCCTGTTCCGGCGTGACATCGACCAAGGCTGCCTGGGGCGTTTCGCGGAACGGCCCACCCGAGGCAGTCAGCAGGATGCGGCGCACGCCAACCTGGCTCAGACCACGGGCATAATCGCCAGGCAGGCACTGGAAGATCGCATTATGCTCGCTGTCGATCGGCAGCAGCACGGCGCCACTGCGACGCACAGCTTCCATGAACAGCGCGCCGGACATCACCAGCGCTTCCTTGTTGGCCAACAATACTTTCTTGCCCGCCTCGACCGCAGCCAAGGTAGGGCGCAGACCGGCAGCGCCGACAATGGCCGCCATCACCGCATCCACTTCAGGGGCTGCCGCCACCTCACAGAGGCCCGCCTCCCCTTCCAGTACCTGGGTAGCGCAGCCAGCGCCAGCCAGGCCATCACGCAGGCGCGCAGCGGCTTCAGCATTGGGCACCACGGCATAGACCGGGCTGTGCTTAACGCACAGGGCCAACAGCTCGTCGATGCGCGAATAGCCGCTCAGGGCGAAAACCTGGTAGCGCTCAGGGTGTCGTGCAATCACATCAAGGGTGCTAAGGCCGATCGAGCCAGTAGCACCCAGGACGGTAATGCGCTGCACAATGCTCACATCGCACCCCATTCTGCAGCCCACAGCAGCACGGCAAAGATCGGGATCGCTGCCGTCAGGCTGTCGATGCGGTCAAGCACACCACCATGGCCAGGCAGCAGATTGCTGCTGTCCTTGATGCCGGCACGTCGCTTGAACATGCTTTCGGTCAGATCACCGATCACCGACGACATGACCACCAACGCGGCGCCCATCAGCCCCAGCAGAAGCTGACCGAACCCCCAGTCACGGCTAATGCCGACCACCAGGGTGATCACCAGGCTGACCGCCAGGCCGCCGTACACGCCTTCCCAACTCTTGCCCGGGCTTACCTGCGGCGCCAGCTTGCGCTTGCCAAAGGCACGACCGGAGAAATAAGCACCGATATCGGCCGCCCAGACCAGCACCATGACCGACAGGATCAGCCAGTTACCCAGCTGCCAGTGCTTGAGCAGTATCAGCCCCTGCCAGGCCGGCAACAGGATCAGCAGGCCGATTAGCAGTTTGCAGGCTGCGCTGGCCCACAGCTCGCTGCTGCGTGGATAGGTCAGCACCAGCCAGGTGGCCAGCCCCCACCAGATGACCGAAGCCCCGAGCACCCAGGGTGCCAAGTCCGGCATGAGGTGGAGCAGCATCAGCGCCCCGGCGACTACAGCGGCGTAGGCGATGCGCAGAGGCTGGGCCACAAGCCCGGCCAGACGCGCCCACTCCCAGGCACCGAGGGTCACCACGAAGCCGATGAACAGGGCGAAGTCCCCGCCGTTGAGCAGGAAAAAACCACCCAGCGCGACCGGCAACAGGATCAGCGCAGTAATGATGCGTTGTTTAAGCATTAAGCACGAGCTCCAGCCTCGACCTGCTCGCTGGTCTTACCGAAGCGGCGCTGGCGCGAAGCGAAATCGGCCAGGGCTTTGCGCATGGCCTCGTGTTTGAAATCCGGCCAGTAGAGGTCGGAGAAGTACAGTTCGGCGTAGGCCAGCTGCCACAGCAGGAAGTTGCTGATGCGATGCTCGCCACCGGTGCGGATACACAGGTCGGGCAACGGCAGCTCGCCTGTGGCCAGACAGGTCTGCAACAAGCCTGGGGTGATGTCGTCCGGACGCAGATGGCCGGCCTGCACCTCACGCGCCAGACGCTGGGCAGCCTGGGCGATATCCCACTGGCCACCATAGTTGGCGGCGATCTGCAGGATAAAGCGATTGCTGCCCGCGGTCAGCGCTTCGGCCTCGCGCATGGCAGCCTGCAGCTCTGGGTGGAAACGCGAACGGTCACCGATGATGCGCAGGCTGATGTTGTTCTCGTTGAGACGCCGAGCCTCACGGCGCAAGGCCGAGAAGAACAACTCCATCAACGCACCGACCTCTTCGGCCGGGCGCTGCCAGTTCTCGCTGGAGAACGCGAACAGGGTCAGCACTTCGACCCCGGACTCGGCACACACCTCAATGACTGCGCGCACCGCATCGACGCCAGCCTTGTGCCCGGCGACGCCGGGCAACAAGCGCTTCTTCGCCCAGCGGTTGTTGCCATCCATGATGATCGCGACATGACGCGGCACCGAGGACGGTGCCGCCAACTTGGACTTTTCCATTAAAAAACCTCGGCCTTAAACGGCCATCAGGTCCTTTTCCTTGGCTTTGAAAGCAGCATCGACTTCAGCAATGTACTTGTCGGTCAGCTTCTGGATTTCATCAGCGGCGCGACGTTCTTCGTCTTCGCTGATTTCCTTGTCCTTGGTCAGCTTCTTCAGGTCACCCAGGGCATCACGGCGCACGTTGCGCACGGCCACCTTGGCATCCTCGGCAACGCTGCTGGCCTGCTTGGTGTAGCCCTTGCGGGTCTCTTCGGTCAGGGCAGGCATCGGTACACGGATGGTGGTACCGGCGCTGGACGGGTTCAGGCCCAGGTCGGAGGTCAGGATGGCCTTCTCGATGGCAGCGCTGAGGTTCTTGTCGTGAGCGACGATCTTCAGGGTACGGGCATCTTCGACGGTGATCGCGGCCACCTGGTTCAGCGGCATCTCGCTGCCCCAGGCAGTGACCTTGACGGTATCCAGGATACTAGGGTGAGCGCGACCGGTGCGGATGGCAGCCAGGTTGCGACCCAGCGCCTCGATGGACTTGCCCATGCGATCCTGGGCGTCTTTCTTGATGTCGTTGATCATTTTTGAACTTCCTCGATCAGGGTTCCTTCCGCGCCGCCATGCACGATGTTCAGCAGGGCGCCGGGCTTGTTCATGTTGAAGACGCGCAGCGGCATCTTGTGGTCGCGGCACAGACAGATTGCCGTCAGGTCCATCACACCCAGCTTGCGATCCAGCACTTCATCGTAGGTCAGATGATCGAACTTCTCGGCATGCGGGTCCTTGAATGGATCTGCAGTGTATACACCATCGACCTTGGTTGCCTTCAATACCACGTCGGCATCGATTTCGATGGCGCGCAGGCAGGCGGCGGAGTCGGTGGTGAAGAACGGGTTGCCGGTACCGGCAGCGAAAATTACAACTTCCTTGGCGTTCAGGTGGCGCATGGCCTTGCGGCGATCATAGTGATCGGTCACGCCAACCATGGAAATAGCCGACATGACAATGGCGGTGATGTTCGCCCGCTCCAGCGCGTCGCGCATGGCCAGGCCGTTCATTACGGTCGCCAGCATGCCCATGTGGTCGCCGGTGACGCGGTCCATGCCGGCTGCACTGAGCGCCGCACCACGGAACAGGTTGCCACCACCGATCACCAGACCTACCTGAACACCAATGCCGACCAGTTGGCCGACTTCCAGCGCCATGCGATCCAGGACCTTGGGGTCGATCCCGAACTCTTCCGAGCCCATCAGGGCCTCGCCGCTAAGTTTGAGTAGAATGCGTTTATAGCGAGCCTGATGACCACTGCCCTGCTGAGCCATTGCGAATCTCTCCTGCGGCGTTTGTAAAAAATTCTGGCGGGCTTCTTGAGCCTGCATGTAACTCTAACGTGACGCAGCGACTGCGTCAGCGAGCAACGGTCTCGTAAACCGCTCCCGCTTTGACAAAGAGGCTGCGCGCGTGAGCGGGCAGCCTCTTTGGGGCGACAGACGGGGCTGTCTTACTGCTTGGCAGCTGCTACCTGAGCGGCAACTTCAGCAGCGAAGTCGTCGACCGGCTTCTCGATGCCTTCGCCAACCTTGAAGTAGGTGAAGGAAACGATTTCAGCGCCAGCTTTCTTGGCCAGCTCGCCAACTTTGACTTCCGGGTTCATGACGAAAGCTTGCTCTTTCAGCGAGGCTTCGGCTTTGAACTTGGTGATACGACCGTTGATCATGTTCTCAACGATGTTTTCCGGCTTGCCGGCGATCTTGTCAGCGTTCAGCTGCAGGAAGACGTTCTTCTCGCGCTCGATGGCCTCGGCGGAGATTTCCGACGAATCCAGGAACTCTGGGTTCGAAGCTGCAACGTGCATGGCGATGTTCTTGGCCAGCTCGATGTCGCCGCCCTTCAGGACAACGGCAGCGCCGATCTTGTTGCCGTGCAGGTAGGCGCCGACAACGTCACCTTCAACGCGCACCAGGCGACGGATGTTGACGTTTTCGCCGCACTTGGCAACCAGGGCTTCACGAGCAGCTTCACGCGAGGCGATCAGCGGAGCTGCGTCGGTCAGCTTCTGGGCGAAGGCTTCTTCCAGGCTTTCAGCCACGAAGTTCTTGAAGTCGTCTTGCAGGGCCAGGAAGTCGGTCTGCGAGTTCACTTCCAGCAGGACGGCGGCTTTGCCGTCGGTCTTGACGGCGATGGCGCCTTCAGCAGCCACGTTGCCAGCCTTTTTGGCGGCCTTGATGGCGCCCGAGGCACGCATGTCGTCAATGGCTTTTTCGATGTCGCCGTCGGCCTTTTCCAGGGCCTTCTTGCAATCCATCATGCCTTCGCCGGTACGCTCGCGCAGTTCTTTGACCAGCGCCGCAGTAATTGCTGCCATTTCAAAATCCTCTTGGAAAGTTTTTCAACCATTCCACCCGCTTTTCACGGGCGTTAAATTCTGCAAATCGCTGCCTTTATATCAGCACGCCCATCATGCGGGGCCGTTGCTGACAGCAGGATTTCAAGGTGGCAAAAAGGGGGCAGAGCCCCCTTTTCGCGTGCCAAGTAGACGCTAGCGCCTATTACTCAGCAGCAGGTGCAGCCGCTTCTTCAGCGTAGACTTCGGTGCCGCCGGCAACGTTGTTGCGGCCGCGGATGACGGCGTCAGCCATCGAAGTCATGTACAGCTCGATAGCGCGGATGGCGTCATCGTTACCTGGGATAACGAAGTCAACGCCTTCTGGGCTGCTGTTGGTATCGACAACGCCGATAACCGGGATGCCCAGCTTGTTGGCTTCAGTGATAGCAATGCGCTCGTGGTCAACGTCGATCACGAACAGGGCATCAGGCAGGCCGCCCATGTCCTTGATACCACCCAGGCTGCGGTCCAGCTTTTCCAGATCGCGCGAACGCATCAGGGCTTCTTTCTTGGTCAGCTTGGCGAAGGTGCCATCTTCGGCCTGGGTTTCCAGGTCGCGCAGACGCTTGATCGAAGCACGGATGGTCTTGTAGTTGGTCAGCATGCCGCCCAACCAACGGTGGTCAACGTATGGCGAACCTGCACGAGCAGCTTGCTCGGCAACGATCTTGCCGGCGGAACGCTTGGTGCCGACGAACAGGATCTTGTTCTTGCCCTGGGCCAGGCGCTCTACGAACGACAGAGCGTCGTTGAACATCGGCAGGGTTTTTTCCAGGTTGATGATGTGGATCTTGTTACGCGCGCCGAAAATGTACTTGCCCATTTTCGGGTTCCAGTAACGGGTCTGGTGGCCGAAGTGCACACCGGCCTTCAGCATATCGCGCATGTTGACTTGGGACATGATAGTTCCTTGATAAGTCGGGTTGGGCCTCCACGTATCCCAATGACCAACCCGCGAATCATTCGATCCGGGGCACCCAGGTCATCGTGTCGACACGTGTGTGGGTTTGGAGCTGACGGGGTCGACCCCGAAAGCGGCGCATTTTATACCACAGACCGCGAGCGAACGGAACCCGGTTCAAGTTGCGTCCGTCAGCAGTTTTTGCAGCACCCTGGCAAACAGGCCAGAATGCCTTCTATAGACCGCAGCATGGCCGCCTTTATCCCGACAGAAGGCCGCCCTGCTCTGCTAGAATCCGGCCTTTCCCGTTTGTTCGCGCCGCCTGCGGCGCCGTAGAGAGCCTGTAATGACCGTCACCATCAAGACTGCAGAAGACATCGAGAAGATGCGCATCGCCGGCCGCCTGGCCGCCGAGGTGCTGGAAATGATCGAAGAACACGTCAAGCCCGGTGTCACCACCGAAGAGCTCGACCGCCTGTGCCACGACTACATCGTCAACGTCCAGCAGGCCATCCCGGCGCCCCTCAACTACAAGGGCTACCCGAAGTCGATCTGCACCTCGATCAACCATGTGGTCTGCCACGGCATCCCCAACGACAAGCCGCTCAAGGACGGTGACACGCTCAACATCGATGTCACCGTGATCAAGGACGGCTACCACGGCGATACCAGCCGCATGTTCCACGTCGGTACCGTACCGGTCTGGGCCGAGCGCCTGTCCAAGGTCACCCAGGAATGCATGTACAAGGCCATTGAACTGGTCAAGCCGGGCTGCCGCCTGGGCGATATCGGTGAAGTGATCCAGAAGCACGCCGAGAAGAACGGTTTCTCGGTGGTGCGCGAGTTCTGTGGCCATGGCATCGGCAAGGTGTTCCATGAAGAGCCGCAGATCCTCCACTACGGCCGCGCCGGCACCGGCATGGAACTCAAAGAGGGCATGACCTTCACCATCGAGCCGATGATCAACCAGGGCAAGGCCGACACCAAGGTGCTGGGCGATGGCTGGACCGCCATCACCAAGGATCGCAAGCTCTCGGCCCAGTGGGAACACACCCTGGTGGTCACGGCCACCGGTTACGAGATCTTCACCCTGCGCAAGGACGACACCATCCCGCGCACCTCGGCCTGATTGCACCCAAGGCAACCCTCCAGACAGGAACGCGACGCGATGCCACAGGTGGATCCCGAGCTGTTCGACCGCGGCCAGTTCCAGGCGGAACTGGCCCTCAAGGCGAGCCCCATTGCCGCCTTCAAGAAAGCCATCCGCCAGGCCGGCGAAGTGCTCGACAAGCGTTTTCGCACGGGTGGCGAAATCCGCCCGCTGATCGAAGCCCGCGCCTGGCTCGTCGACAATATCCTGCAACAGGCCTGGAACCAGTTCGACTGGGGCGACTCCAGTGGTATCGCCCTGGTCGCGGTTGGCGGCTATGGCCGCGGTGAGCTGCACCCGCATTCGGACATCGACCTGCTGATCCTGCTCGGCGCCGCCGAGCACGAGCAGTACCGCGAGGCCATCGAGCGCTTCCTCACCCTGCTCTGGGACATCGGTCTGGAAGTCGGCCAAAGCGTGCGTACCGTCGGCGAATGCGCCGAACAGGCCCGCGCCGACCTGACGGTGATCACCAACCTGATGGAAAGCCGCACCATTGCCGGCCCCGAAGACCTGCGCCAGCGCATGCTCGAGGTGACCAGCACCACTTACATGTGGCCGAGCAAGGAGTTCTTCCTGGCCAAGCGCGCCGAACTCAAGGCCCGCCACCACAAGTACAACGACACCGAGTACAACCTCGAGCCCAACGTCAAAGGCTCACCGGGTGGCCTGCGCGACATCCAGACGGTGCTCTGGGTGGCCCGCCGCCAGTACGGCACCCTGAACCTGCACGCCCTGGCTGGCGAAGGCTTTTTGCTGGAAAGCGAGAACGAACTGCTGGCCTCGTCCCAGGACTTCCTGTGGAAGGTGCGCTACGCCCTGCACATGCTCGCCGGCCGCGCCGAGGACCGCCTGCTGTTCGACCACCAGCGCAGCATCGCCGCGCTGCTTGGTTACAGCGACGACAACCCCAAGCGCGCCATCGAACAGTTCATGCAGCAGTACTACCGGGTGGTGATGAGCATCAGCCAGTTGTGCGACCTGATCATCCAGCACTTCGAAGAAGTCATCCTCGCCGATGACGACAGCGGCACCACCCAACCGCTTAACGCACGCTTCCGCCTGCACGACGGATATATCGAAGCGGTCAACCCGAACGTGTTCAAGCGCACCCCGTTCGCCATGCTGGAGATCTTCGTGCTGATGGCCCAGCACCCGGAGATCAAGGGCGTGCGCGCCGACACCGTGCGCCTGCTGCGCGAGCACCGGCACCTGATCGACGACACCTTCCGCAACGATATCCGCAACACCAGCCTGTTCATCGAACTGTTCAAATGCGAGATCGGCATCCACCGCAACCTGCGGCGGATGAACCGGTACGGCATCCTTGGCCGCTATCTGCCGGAGTTCGGCCTGATCGTCGGGCAGATGCAGCACGACCTGTTCCACATCTACACGGTCGATGCGCACACCCTCAACCTCATCAAGCACCTGCGCAAGCTGCAGTACACGCCGGTGTCCGAAAAATTCCCGCTGGCCAGCAAACTCATGGGCCGCCTGCCCAAGCCCGAGCTGATCTACCTGGCCGGCCTGTACCACGATATCGGCAAGGGCCGCCAGGGCGACCACTCCGAGATCGGCGCGGTGGATGCGCAGAAGTTCTGCGAACGCCACCAGCTTCCCGCCTGGGACAGCCGGCTGATCGTCTGGCTGGTGCAGAACCACCTGGTGATGTCGACCACGGCGCAGCGCAAGGACCTGTCCGACCCGCAGGTGATCAACGATTTCGCCCTGCACGTGGGCGACGAGACACGCCTGGACTACCTCTACGTGCTGACCGTGGCCGACATCAACGCCACCAACCCCAGCCTGTGGAACTCCTGGCGCGCCAGCCTGCTGCGCCAGCTCTACACCGAGACCAAGCGCGCCCTGCGCCGCGGCCTGGAAAACCCGCTGGACCGTGAGGAGCAGATCCGCCAGACCCAATCGGCCGCACTGGACATCCTCGTGCGCGAGGGCACCGACCCGGACGATGTCGAGCAGTTGTGGTCGCAATTGGGCGATGACTACTTCCTCAAGCACAACGCCGCCGACGTGGCCTGGCACAGTGACGCCATCCTCCAGCAACCGGCGGATGGCGGGCCGCTGGTGCTGATCAAGGAAACCACCCAACGCGAATTCGAAGGCGGCACGCAGATCTTCATCTACGCGCCCGACCAGCACGATTTCTTCGCCGTGACCGTGGCCGCCATGTCGCAGTTGAACCTGAACATCCATGATGCGCGGATCATCACTTCGAGCAGCCAGTTCACCCTCGACACCTATATCGTGCTCGACAACGACGGCGGCTCGATCGGCGACAACCCGCAGCGGGTCAAGCAGATCCGCGACGGCCTGACCGAAGCGCTGCGCAACCCCGAGGATTACCCGACCATCATCCAGCGCCGGGTGCCGCGCCAGCTCAAGCACTTCAACTTCCCGCCGCAGGTGACCATCCTCAACGACGCCCAGCGCCCGGTGACCATCCTCGAGATCACCGCACCAGACCGCCCCGGCCTGCTGGCGCGGATCGGGCGGATCTTCCTGGAGTTCGACCTGTCGCTGCAGAACGCCAAGATCGCCACCCTCGGCGAGCGGGTGGAGGACGTGTTCTTCATCACCGATGCCGACAACCAGCCGCTGTCCGACCCGCAGCTGTGCAGCCGCCTGCAGGAAGCCATCGTGCAGCAGCTGCAGGCCGGCCAGGCCAGCGATGCCAGCCCGACCCGCGTGACTTTTTAACGATTAGACGATTGACGAGACCTTGCGCCGATGAACCATGCCTTGACCCAGCTCCAGCCCTACCCGTTCGAGAAACTGCGCGCCCTGCTGGGCACCGTGAAGCCAGCGGCGGACAAACGTGCCATCGCCCTGTCGATCGGTGAGCCAAAGCACGAATCGCCGGCGTTCGTCGCCCAGGCCATGGCCGACAACCTCGACAAGCTGGCGGTGTACCCGAGCACCATCGGCCTGCCAGCCCTGCGCCAGGCTATCGGCCAGTGGTGCGAGCGCCGCTTCGGTGTGCCAGCTGGCTGGCTGGATGCCGACCGCCACATCCTGCCGGTCAATGGTACCCGTGAGGCGCTGTTTGCCTTCACCCAGGCCGTAGTCAACCGCGCCGATGACGGCCTGGTGGTCAGCCCCAACCCGTTCTACCAGATCTACGAAGGCGCAGCCCTGCTGGCCGGTGCCACCCCGCACTACCTGCCATGCCTGGAAGACAACGGCTTCAACCCGGACTTCGATGCCGTGCCAGCGGAAATCTGGAAGCGTTGCCAGATCCTGTTCCTGTGTTCGCCAGGCAACCCGACCGGTGCGCTGGTGCCGATGGACACCCTGAAGAAGCTGATTGCCCTGGCTGACGAGCACGACTTCGTGATCGCCGCCGACGAGTGCTACAGCGAGCTGTACTTCGACGAAGACGCACCACCACCGGGCCTGCTGAGCGCCTGCGCCGAACTGGGCCGCAGCGATTTCAAACGGTGCGTGGTGTTCCACAGCCTGTCCAAGCGCTCCAACCTGCCAGGCCTGCGTTCGGGCTTCGTCGCCGGTGATGCATCGATCATCAAGCCATTCCTGCTGTACCGCACCTATCACGGCTGCGCCATGCCGGTGCAAACCCAGCTGGCCAGCATCGCTGCCTGGCAGGACGAAGCACACGTGCGCGAAAACCGTGACCAGTACCGCGCCAAGTACGATGCCGTGCTGGATATCCTGCAGCCAGTGATGGACGTACAGCGGCCGGATGGCAGCTTCTACCTGTGGGCCAAGGTGCCAGGCTGCGATGCCGAATTCACCCGCGACCTGTTCGAGGCCCAGCATGTGACCGTGGTGCCAGGGTCGTACCTGTCGCGTGAAGTCGACGGCGTCAACCCGGGGGCCGGCCGGGTGCGCATGGCGCTGGTTGCACCGCTGGCCGAGTGCATCGAAGCCGCCGAGCGGATTCGCGCCTTCCTGCAGAGTCGCTGATTGAATCTGGGGGCGCTTTGCGCCCCTTTCGCGACACAAGGCCGCTCCTACAGATGATCGCAGTTTCCTGTAGGAGCGGCCCGAAAGGGCTGCAAAGCAGCCCCTGCGGTCTATCTGACCTGCCCCAGGTTGGCTTCACTCATATCCAGCTCACCTAATACCTGCCTGACCACCTCATCCCCGACCAGGTGCTGGCGATGCAGGTTATACAGCTCCAGCCGCTGCGCCCGCAGTGCACGCAAGCGCAAGCGCCGCTCCAGCAAGTCCATCTGTTCGGCCAGGGCCCGTGCCTCGGCCGTATCGTTGTAGCTGTCCAGCTCATCCCGATATTCGGCCATCAACCGCGCCTTGAGCTCCGTGGCCAAGGTGGCCTGGGCCGCATCCTGAGGCGCGCTGGCGTCGATCACTTCTTCAGCCTCAAGCGCGTGGATCGCCGCCTCGGCCGTACGTCGCCATGCTTCCTGCACTTCCTGATGCAGCCGTTCGTCCGGGCTCTTGGTGACCCCGCGCAGCAACAGCGGCAAGGCAATACAGGCACTGATCAACGACAGCAGGATCACCCCGGCCGCGATGAAAATCAGCAGGTCACGCTCGGGGAAGGCCTTGCCCGCACCCATCAGCAGCGGTATCGACATCACACCCGCCAGGGTCACCGCCCCACGCACGCCTCCCAGCGTCATCAGCCAGCAAGAGCGCGCGGTGGGCATCAGCACCAGCGCCGGCTTGCCGCGCCAGCGGCGCACCACGCCGATCGCACGCCAGATACTCTGCACCCAGACAAAGCGCAGCAGAATCAACGCAGCGAAAATCGCCAGCACATCCAGACAGCGCCAGGCCAGGGTCGGCCACACAGTGGCCTCATGGCTGACCACGGCCTTGATGATGTCTGGCAGCTGCAAGCCCAATAGCAGGAAGATCAGACCGTTGAAAGCGAACTCCAGCAGCGACCAGACACTGCGGTTGAGCAGACGGGTGCTGGTCTGGCGCGGCAACAGGTCCAGCCAGCTCTGCATCATGCCGGCGGCTACCGCCGAGAGAATGCCCGACACACCAAGACGCTCAGCCAGCACATAAGCGGCAAACGGCAACAGCAGCATGAAAACCACGTGGGTGGCCGGGTCATCCCAGCCACGGGCGATCATCCAGGCGCGCAAGCGGCCAATCAGCCAGCTCAGTGCAACGCCCACAGCCAAGCCGCCGAGGGCGACCAGGACGAAACTGAAGCTGGCATCGGCCAGCGAAAACGCCCCGGTAATGGCCGCAGCCAGTGCAAACTTGAACGTCACCAGGCCGGAGGCATCGTTCATCAGCGCCTCGCCTTGCAGCATGTGCATCAGCGGGGTCGGCAAGCGATCCTGGCTGATGGCCGATACCGCCACGGCGTCGGTGGGCGACAGCACGGCGGCCAGTGCGAAGGCCACCGGCAGCGGGATGCTCGGCAGCAGCCAGTGGATGAAGTAACCCGCGCCGACCACGGTGAACAGCACCAGCCCCACGGCCAGCGCCACCACGGGCCCACGGATGCGCCACAGCTCGCGCTTGGGAATGCGCCAGCCGTCGGCGAACAGCAGCGGCGGCAGGAACAGGAACAGGAACAATTCGGGGTCCAGGGCCACATGCAGGCCCAGGGTCGGCCAGGCCAGCAGTGCACCAGCGGCGATCTGCACCAATGGCAGCGGCAACGGGATCAAGCGCCCGACCAGTTTCGACAGGCTTACCAGCGTCAGCAGGATGAGGACGGTGTAGGCGGACTGCATCCGTGAAGGCTTCCTTTGTGAACCAAAAACTACAGCGGGGGGCGAGAGATCGCCATTGAAACAATATGTTAGCGAGGTATGGCGAAACGAGGCCGCTGCACGATAGTCGCAGGTGGTGGATGAATATGTAACACGATGATACTTGGAGGGGTTACCGGGTTTGAGCTTGTAGAAGCTGAAGGGGCATGCCTGGGAGATTGTTGACGTGCTGAGATCAAGCGCCGCCCGCGCGGCGCATCGCGGATGAATCCGCTCCTACATCTGTTGCAACGTGGCCATGCCTGTGAGGCCATGGTTGTCAGCCCTGCTCGTAGGGCTCAAGACATGCGCCAGGGCTGGCAACCATGGCGTGACAGGTTCGGCACGTTGCAACAGATGTAGGAGCGGATTCATCCGCGATGCGCCGCGCGGGCGGCGCACGGATTCACAGGCACCAAAAGTCGCAAGACATGCACACCCCGTGGCGCTCACCCAATCGTTCCCGCATAATCCCGCGACTGACATTCGGAAATGGAGAGATTGGGGCAGCCTGTGGCCTCAATGTACACAATGACCTATACGCTCTACGGCATCAAAGCCTGTGACACCATGAAAAAAGCGCGTACCTGGCTCGAAGAAAAAGCCATCGCCTACGAATTCCACGACTACAAGGCCCAAGGCATCGACCGCGACAGCCTCAACCGCTGGTGCGACGAACACGGCTGGGAAGTCATCCTCAACCGTGCCGGCACCACCTTCCGCAAGCTCGACGACGCCAGCAAGGCCGACCTCGACCAGGCCAAGGCCGTCGAACTGATGCACGCCCAGCCGTCGATGATCAAGCGCCCGGTGCTCGACCTGGGCGGTCGCACCCTGGTCGGCTTCAAGCCCGACCTGTACGCCGCCGCGCTGGCCTGAGCGCCCACCCTATTTCGCACGAGGTAATCACATGTCCAATACCCTGTTCAGCCTGGCCTTCGGTGTCGGCTCCCAGAACCGCCAGGGCACCTGGCTGGAAGTGTTCTATGCACAACCCCTGCTCAACCCGAGCGCCGAGCTGGTTGCCGCGGTAGCGCCGATCCTCGGCTACGAAGGTGGCAACCAGGCCATCGCCTTCAGCAACGCCCAGGCCGCCCAGCTGGCCGAAGCCTTGAAAGGCGTCGATGCCGCTCAGGCTGCCCTGCTGACCCGCCTGGCTGAAAGCCACAAGCCGCTGGTCGCCACCCTGCTGGCCGAAGACGCCGCGCTCGCCTCGACCCCAGAGGCCTACCTCAAGCTGCACCTGCTGTCGCACCGTTTGGTCAAGCCGCACGGCCTGAGCCTGGCCGGCATCTTCCCGCTGCTGCCGAACGTGGCCTGGACCAACCAGGGTGCCGTGGACCTCAGCGAACTGGCCGAACTGCAACTGGAAGCGCGCCTGAAGGGCGAACTGCTGGAAGTGTTCTCGGTGGACAAGTTCCCGAAGATGACCGACTACGTGGTCCCGGCCGGCGTGCGCATCGCCGACACCGCCCGTGTCCGCCTGGGTGCCTACATCGGCGAAGGCACCACCATCATGCACGAAGGCTTCGTCAACTTTAACGCTGGCACCGAAGGCCCGGGCATGATCGAAGGCCGCGTGTCCGCTGGCGTATTCGTCGGCAAGGGCTCGGACCTGGGTGGCGGCTGCTCCACCATGGGCACCCTGTCCGGTGGCGGCAACATCGTCATCAAGGTCGGCGAAGGCTGCCTGATCGGCGCCAACGCCGGTATCGGCATTCCGCTGGGCGACCGCAACACCGTCGAAGCCGGCCTGTACATCACCGCTGGCACCAAGGTGAACCTGCTGGACGAGAACAACGAGCTGGTAAAAGTGGTCAAGGCTCGTGACCTGGCCGGCCAGACCGACCTGCTGTTCCGCCGCAACTCGCTGAACGGCGCCGTGGAATGCAAGACCCACAAATCGGCCATCGAGCTGAACGAGGCGCTGCACGCCCACAACTGAGAACCTTCCAAGGTTTGAAGTGTTAAGATCGGGTCTGGCGTGCATGCGCCAGACCCGATTTTCATTCCAGGCCCCGCGAACATGTTCCAGCCCTCCCCCTGGCGCGCCGATTTCCCCGCTATCGCCGCCCTGCAACGGCAGCACCAGACCTACCTGGACAGCGCCGCCACCACCCAGAAGCCCCAGGCGTTGCTCGATGCCCTGAGCCATTACTACGGCCACGGCGCCGCCAACGTGCATCGCGCTCAGCACCTGCCCGGCGCACTCGCGACCCAGGCCTTCGAGACCAGCCGCGAAAAGGTGGCCGCCTGGCTCAATGCCGCAGACTCACGGCAGATCATCTTCACCCATGGCGCAACATCGGCGCTCAACCTGCTGGCCTATGGCCTGGAACACCGTTTCGAAGCGGGCGACGAAATTGCCATCAGCGCGCTGGAGCACCACGCCAACCTGTTGCCCTGGCAGCAACTGGCCCGGCGCCGCGACATGCGCCTGGTGATACTGCCGCTGGACGAACATGGCCGCATCGACCTGGAGCAGGCGCTGCAGCTGATCGGGCCGCGCACCCGCGTGCTCGCCGTCAGCCAGCTGTCCAACGTACTCGGCACCTGGCAGCCGCTGCCTGCACTGCTGGCCCATGCCCACGCACAAGGCGCACTGACCGTGGTCGATGGCGCCCAGGGCGTGGTCCATGGCCGCCATGATGTACAGGCGTTGGGCTGCGACTTCTACGTGTTCTCGAGCCACAAGTTGTATGGGCCGGAAGGCGTCGGGGTGCTGTACGGGCGCAGCCAGGCCCTGCAGCTGCTGCGCCACTGGCAGTTTGGCGGTGAAATGGTGCAAATGGCCGATTACCAGAGCGCCAGCTTCCGCCCCGCACCTTTGGGCTTCGAAGCTGGCACCCCGCCGATTGCGGGGGTGATCGGGCTGGGCGCAACGCTGGATTACCTGGCCAGCCTCGATAGCCATGCTGTCGAGGCCCACGAAGCCAGCCTGCATCAGCACCTGCTGCGTGGCCTGGCCGACCGCGAGGGTGTGCGCGTCCTCGGCACACCTCAGACGGCCCTGGCCAGCTTCGTCATCGACGGCGTACACAACGCCGACATCGCCCATATGCTGACCGAGCAAGGCATTGCCGTACGTGCCGGGCATCACTGCGCCATGCCGCTGCTGAAGGGACTGGGGCTGGAAGGGGCGATTCGGGTGTCGCTGGGGTTGTACAACGACAGTGACGACCTGCAACGATTCTTTGAGGCGCTTGATCAGGGCCTGGAGTTGTTGCGATGAGCTTGCCGGTTCAGGCCCAGGAGGCATTGGCCAGCTTCGAGCTGGCTCGCGGCTGGGAGCAGCGGGCGCGGCTGTTGATGCAATGGGGCGATCGGCTGGAACCACTGAGCGAGGCCGAGAAAGTCGAAGCTAATCGCGTGCATGGCTGCGAAAGCCTGGTGTGGCTGGTGGCTGAACAAGTCGAAGGCCAGTGGCGATTCAAGGCGGGCAGTGATGCGCGCTTGTTGCGGGGGTTGCTGGCACTCCTGCTGGCCCGGGTACAAGGGCTTGGCAGTGCGGAATTGGCCGGGCTGGCCCTGCGCGACTGGTTTACCCAGCTTGGTCTGGAGCGGCAATTGTCGCCATCGCGCAGCAATGGGCTGCATGCGGTATTGCTGCGGATGGCGGAGCTGGCCTCCAACCGCTAAATCCAAGACTTACACTGCTCCCTGTAGGAGCGGCCTTGTGTCGCGATGGGGCGCGCAGCGGCCCCACATTTTCAGCTACGCCGCGAAAATTGCCGGGGCCGCTGCGCGCCCCATCGCGACACAAGGCCGCTCCTACAAGGACCGAGTAGGCCTGAGAATGCTTACTCAGGTTTGACCCGCTCCGAAGGCCGTCGCGCCCCGGCCACCAGTTTCTCGATCGCCTTGCTCGCCGCCACCATGCCAAAGGTCGCAGTCACCATCATCACCGCACCAAAGCCCCCCGCGCAGTCCAGGCGCACGCCTTCGCCGACGAAACTCTTCTGCAGGCAGACACTGCCATCGCCCTTGGGATAGCGCAGCTGCTCGCTGGAAAACACGCACGGCACGCCATAATTGCGGCTGGTATTGCGCGAGAAGTTGTAGTCCCGGCGCAGGGTCGAGCGCACCCGCGAGGCCAGCGGGTCGTTGAAGGTCTTGTTGAGGTCACCGACCTGGATCTGTGTCGGGTCGATCTGCCCGCCCGCACCACCGGTGGTGACGATGGCGATCTTGCGGCGCCGGCACCAGGCAATCAGCGCGGCCTTGGCCATCACACTGTCGATGCAGTCGATCACCGCATCCATCTGCTCGGTGATGTACTCGGCCATGGTCTCACGGGTGACGAAATCCGCCACCGCGTGCACAGTGATCGCCGGATTGATCGCCCGCAGGCGCTCGGCCATGACCTCAACTTTGGGCCTTCCCACCTGGCCTTCCAGGGCATGGGCCTGGCGGTTGGTGTTGCTGACGCAAACATCGTCCAGGTCGAACAGGGTGATTTCACCCACACCACTGCGCGCCAGGGCTTCGGCCGCCCACGAGCCGACCCCGCCGATGCCGACGACCGCCACATGGGCGTTGCTCAGACGCTGCAGGCCCTCGTCGCCGTACAACCGGGCAACGCCGGCAAAGCGTGGATCTTCTGTGCTCATGTCGATACCCCTGGGCTCTGACGCAAAAAACGGCGCGCATTATAGGCCAGTGCCCACTTTGACCTCCATCGTTAGAAAAGACCCTGCCATTACTGCTTTAATATCCCACGACTCAGACAGAAGCGGACCACAATGTCATCACGCAAATTCGGCCTCAACCTGGTGGTGGTCCTGGCCATCGCCGCGCTGTTCACCGGGTTCTGGGCCCTGATCAATCGCCCGGTCTCCGCACCTGCCTGGCCGGAACAGATCTCCGGCTTCTCGTACTCGCCATTCCGCCTCGGGGAGAGCCCGCAAAAGGGCCAATACCCCAGCGATGACGAGATACGTCAGGACCTGGAGCAGATGAACAAGCTCACCGACAACATTCGTATCTACACCGTCGAGGGCACCCAAGCAGAGATCCCGCGGCTGGCTGAAGAATTCGGCCTGCGGGTGACCTTGGGCATCTGGATCAGCAAAGACCTGGAGCGCAACGAGCGCGAAATCGAAAAAGGCATCGAGCTGGCCAACCATTCACGCAGCGTGGTGCGGGTGGTGGTCGGCAACGAAGCGCTGTTCCGCGAAGAAGTCACGCCTGAAGAGCTGATCGCCTACCTCGATCGCGTCCGTGCCGCGGTCAAGGTGCCGGTCACCACCAGTGAGCAGTGGCATATCTGGAAGGAACACCCGGAACTGGCCAAGCACGTCGACCTGATCGCCGCGCACATCCTGCCTTACTGGGAGTTCGTGCCGATGAAAGACTCGGTGCAGTTCGTCCTCGACCGCGCCCGCGAACTGCGCCACCAGTTCTCGCACAAGCCGCTGCTGCTGTCGGAAGTCGGCTGGCCAAGCAACGGCCGCATGCGCGGCGGCGCTGACGCCACCCAGGCTGACCAGGCCATCTACCTGCGCACCCTGGTCAACACCCTCAACCGCCGTGGCTACAACTACTTTGTCATCGAGGCCTACGACCAGCCCTGGAAGGCCAACGACGAAGGCTCGGTGGGCGCCTATTGGGGCGTCTACAACGCCGAGCGCCAGCAGAAGTTCAACTTCGAGGGGCCGGTGGTGGCCATCCCGCAGTGGCGGGCCCTGGCGGTCGCCTCGGTGGTCCTGGCGATGATCGCCCTGGCCGTGCTGCTGATCGACGGCTCGGCCCTGCGCCAGCGCGGCCGCACCTTCCTCACTTTCATCACCTTCCTGTGCGGGTCGGTGCTGGTGTGGATTGCCTATGACTACAGCCAGCAATACAGCACCTGGTTCAGCCTCACGGTCGGCGTGCTGCTGGCGCTCGGCGCGCTGGGCGTGTTCATCGTGCTGATGACCGAAGCCCACGAACTGGCCGAAGCGGTGTGGACCCTCAAACGCCGACGCGAATTCCTGCCGGTGCAGGGCGACAGTGCCTACCGGCCCAAGGTGTCGGTGCATGTGCCGTGCTACAACGAGCCACCAGAGATGGTCAAACAGACCCTCGACGCCCTCGCTGCGCTGGATTACCCGGACTATGAAGTACTGGTGATCGACAACAACACCAAGGACCCTGCCGTGTGGGAGCCGCTCAAGGCCCACTGCGAAAAGCTCGGCGAGCGCTTCAGATTCTTCCACGTCGCGCCCCTGGCCGGCTTCAAGGGCGGCGCGCTGAACTACCTGATCCCGCACACCGCCAAGGACGCCGAAGTGATCGCGGTGATCGACTCGGACTACTGCGTCGACCGCAACTGGCTCAAGCACATGGTGCCGCACTTCGCCGACCCGAAGATTGCCGTGGTGCAGTCGCCACAGGACTACCGCGACCAGAACGAAAGTGCCTTCAAGAAGCTCTGCTACAGCGAGTACAAGGGCTTCTTCCACATCGGCATGGTCACCCGCAACGACCGTGATGCGATCATCCAGCACGGCACCATGACCATGACCCGGCGCAGCGTGCTGGAAGAGCTGGGCTGGGCCGAGTGGTGCATCTGCGAAGACGCCGAGCTGGGCCTGCGGGTGTTCGAGAAAGGCCTGTCGGCCGCCTATTCGCACAACAGCTATGGCAAGGGCCTGATGCCCGACACCTTCATCGACTTCAAGAAGCAGCGCTTCCGCTGGGCCTATGGCGCCATCCAGATCATCAAGCACCACGCCAGTGCCCTGCTGCGCGGCAAGAACAGCGAGCTGACCCGTGGCCAGCGCTATCACTTCCTGGCCGGCTGGCTGCCATGGATCGCCGATGGCATGAACATCTTCTTCACTGTCGGCGCCCTGTTGTGGTCGGCCGCGATGATCATCGTGCCGCACCGGGTCGACCCGCCGCTGATGATCTTCGCCATCCCGCCGCTGGCGCTGTTCTTCTTCAAGGTCGGCAAGATCATCTTCCTGTACCGCCGCGCGGTGGGGGTGAACCTCAAGGATGCCTTTGCCGCGGCACTGGCGGGGCTTGCGTTGTCGCATACCATCGCCAAGGCGGTGCTGTACGGGTTCTTCACCAGTAGCATGCCGTTCTTCCGCACACCGAAGAATGCCGACAGCCATGGTCTGCTGGTGGCGCTTTCCGAAGCGAGGGAAGAGCTGTTCATCATGTTGCTGTTGTGGGGCGCAGCGGCCGGGATCTGCCTGGTGCAGGGGCTGCCGAGTTCGGACATGCGTTTCTGGGTGGCGATGTTGCTGGTGCAGTCGCTGCCTTATGTGGCGGCGTTGGTGATGGCGTTTCTGTCGTCACTGCCCAAGCCCGCTGAAAAGGCTGCCGAAGCGCAACAGGCTTGAGAACGCCGGGGGCGCTTTGCGCCCCTTTCGCGACACAAGGTGAACTGGCCTAATGATTTTGGACACCTTCATCGGGCGCTATGATGGCGCCCAATTGGAGGCAAAATCAGTGCGCAAGTCTTATTCGAAAGAACACAAAATCCAAGCTGCCGAAATGGTCCTGGACGGTGGCCAGTCAGTTCCTGAGGTATGCGAAATCCTCGGGATTGGCCGTACAGCCCTTCGCCGTTGGGTTGAGCAGGTACGCCAGGAGAGAGAGGGTAAGGTTCCGACTGGAGCCAAAGCCATCACTCCGGAGCAGCAACGTATCGAAGAGCTGGAAGCATTGGTTCGTCAAAAGGATCGGGATATCGAAATCCTAAAAAAGGCCAGTGCTCTCCTGCTTCGGGACTCCAAAGATCGTTCTCGCTGATCAACGAGCTGAGTGAGCAATACGGTGTTGTCGACTGCTGTCGTGTGCTTGGGGTCAAACGCAGTAGTTTCTATGCATGGCGCAAACGCCAAGGGCGTGAGAATCCCGGCAGGGATGCTCTACGCTCGCGTGTAATCAATCACTTCATGGCGTCACGAAGCTCCGCGGGTTCACGCACGTTGATGCAAGAACTGCGGCGTGAAGGCCATGTGGTTGGGCGTTACAAAGTGCGTGCGCTTATGCGTGAAGCTGGCCTGAAATGCCGGCAGCGTAGGCCACACCGGTATCGGTCATCAGGCACGGAAGCACTGATTGCGGAAAACCAACTGAAGCGAAACTTCAAGGTTTCAACGATCAACGAGGTCTGGTGTGGCGATGTGACTTACATTCAGGTTGGCAGACGTTGGCTGTACTTGGCCGCAGTAATCGACTTGTACGCACGCCGAGTTGTGGGCTGGGCGTTTTCAATGACTGCTGATGCCAAGTTGGCCTGTGACGCGCTGCGCATGGCGTCTGAGTCCAGAGGCAAGCCTACGGGCGTGATGTTTCATTCAGATCAAGGTTGTCAGTACACCAGCCATAAATTCAGGGCTGTACTTGAAGAGTGCAGCTTGAAACAGAGCATGAGCCACCGTGGCCAATGCTGGGACAATGCGGCCATGGAGCGATTCTTCGGGGCATTGAAATCAGAATGGGTGCCAGCAGGAGGCTATGAATCCGAAGCTGAAGCTAAAGCCGACATCATGGCTTATTTGGTGCGCTACAACCTAAAGCGTCTCCACAGCTACAACGGCTACGAGACCCCGGTAGCTATGGAGGAAAAGCTCAGGGCAGCGGCATGAACCTTAACCGGTGTCCAAAATTACTTGACCAGATCAAGGCCGCTCCTACAGGGAAATCCGCAGCCCAACAGGCCTGTGCAATTGCTGTGGGAGCGGCCTTGTGTCGCGAAAGGGCCGCACAGCGGCCCCAATGGTAATGCTGTTTGATATAAGATAACGCCCCTCAGATTTCCCCGCCTTGCCTTGCCCCGGAGTTCCCCATGACGGCCCCAGCCGAGCTCTCGCCTACCCTTCAACTGGCCTGCGACCTGATCCGCCGCCCCTCGGTCACCCCCGTCGATGCCGACTGCCAGGCACAGATGATGAACCGCCTGGGCGCCGTGGGCTTCCAGCTGGAGCCGATGCGCATTGAAGACGTCGACAACTTCTGGGCCACCCACGGTACCCAGGACGGCCCGGTACTGTGCTTCGCTGGCCACACCGACGTGGTCCCCACTGGCCCGGTGCAACAATGGCAGCACGAACCATTCGAAGCGCTGATCGACGCCGACGGCATGCTCTGCGGCCGCGGCGCCGCCGACATGAAAGGCAGCCTGGCCTCGATGGTGATCGCCAGTGAACGCTTCGTGAAGGATTACCCGGGCCACCGCGGCAAGGTGGCTTTCCTCATCACCAGCGACGAGGAAGGCCCGGCCCACCACGGCACCAAGGCCGTGGTCGAGCGCCTGAAAGCGCGCAACGAGCGCCTGGACTGGTGCATCGTCGGCGAGCCATCGAGCACCACCCTGCTCGGTGATGTGGTAAAAAACGGCCGTCGCGGCTCGCTCGGCGCCAAGCTGACCGTGCGCGGCAAGCAAGGCCACGTAGCCTACCCGCACCTGGCGCGCAACCCGATCCACCTGGCCGCCCCGGCCCTGGCGGAACTGGCTGCCGAGCACTGGGACGAAGGTAACGCGTTCTTCCCGCCGACCAGCTTCCAGATCTCCAACCTCAATTCCGGCACCGGCGCCACCAACGTGGTCCCGGGCGAGCTGACCGCGCTGTTCAACTTCCGCTTCTCTACCGAGTCGACCGTCGAGGGCCTGCAGGCGCGGGTCTCGGCGATCCTCGACAAGCACGAGCTGGACTGGTCGGTCGACTGGGCGCTGTCGGGCCTGCCGTTCCTCACCGAGCCGGGCGAACTGCTCGACGCGGTGGCGGCCAGCATCAAGGGCGTCACCGGTCGCGACACCCAGCCGTCGACCAGCGGCGGCACCTCCGATGGCCGCTTCATTGCCACCATGGGCACTCAGGTGGTCGAACTCGGCCCGGTCAACGCCACCATCCACCAGGTCGACGAACGGATCCTGGCCAGCGACCTCGACCTGCTGACCGAAATCTACTACCAGACCCTGGTTCGGTTGCTCGCCTGATGCTCGCCTGCCCTCTCTGCCAGGCGGCCCTGTCGCGGCTCGACAATGGCGTGGTGTGCCCGGCTGGCCACCGCTTCGACCGTGCCCGTCAGGGGTACCTGAACCTGCTGCCGGTGCAGCACAAGAACAGCCGTGATCCGGGCGACAACCAGGCCATGGTCGAAGCCCGCCGCGATTTCCTCGATGCCGGCCACTACGCCCCGGTAGCCCAGCGCCTGGCCGAGCTTGCCGCCGAGCGCCAACCAGGCGCCTGGCTGGACATCGGTTGCGGCGAGGGTTACTACACCGCGCAGATCGCCCAGGCCCTGCCGGCCGCCGATGGCTATGCGCTGGACATCTCCCGCGAGGCGGTCAAGCGCGCCTGCCGCCGTGCGCCCGAGGTCACCTGGATGGTCGCCAGCATGGCCCGCGTGCCGCTGGCCGATGCCAGCTGCCAGTTCATAGCCAGCGTGTTCAGCCCACTGGACTGGGACGAGGCCAAGCGCCTGCTCAGCCCGGGCGGCGGCCTGATGCGCGTGGGCCCGACCAGCGGCCACCTGATGGAACTGCGCGAAGTGCTCTACGATGAAGTGCGCCCCTATGCCGACGACAAGCACTTGGCCCTGGTGCCGCAAGGCATGGCCCACGCTCACAGCGAAACCCTTGAGTTCCGCCTGAGCCTGGCCGAACCCAAGGCCCGTGCCGACCTGCTGGCGATGACCCCGCACGGCTGGCGCGCCAGCGCCGAGAAGCGCGCCCGGGTAATCGACCAGCCCGAGCCGTTCGCGGTCACGGTTTCCATGCGTTATGACTATTTCGTGCGCCAGCACTGAGCACACCCGGAGCCCTTATGCGCCAACCCGATATCGAGATTTACCTGAAGGACGCCGACGTCGATCACAAGCAGATTGCCGAATGGCTCAGCCAGGCGATCGGCCCGTGCAGCGAATGGAAGCAGAAAGGACAGACCTTCAAATGCCAGGCCGGTAACATCCCGGTCACCTGGTTACCCAAAGCTGTAGGGAAATGGAACAGCCTGTACCTGGAAAGCGACCAGACCCCATGGCCCGATGATGTCGCCTGCGCCCGCGCGGCGTTCGCCGCACTTAACGTCGAAGTGCGTTGTGCGCCGGGTGGCTGGGTCGAGGAAGACGGTGAAGAAGATGCCGATCGCTGGGTCCGCATCAGTGCCGACGGTGAAGAGGAAATCACCTGGCGTACTAGCTGAAACCGGTTGCTTCAGGCTGCAAGTTACACGGTCAACTTGCAGCTTGAGGCTTACCACTTGAGGCTCAGAGCCCGACTACGTCCTCGGCTTGCAGGCCTTTCTGGCCCTGCACGCAGGCGTATTCCACCCGCTGCCCTTCGACCAGGGTACGATGCCCCTCACCGCGGATCGCCCGATAGTGGACGAACACATCCGCCCCACCTTCGCGCTGAATGAAGCCATAACCTTTGGCATCGTTGAACCACTTAACATTCCCAGTCTCACGAGACGACATCTGAACTACTCCGGATTTTTATTGTGAAGATCGCCTTGTAGACACAGGGTGTCCTCCCTATGTCGACGCCGCTTGCCGAAATATCCTGCAAGTGGCAGGCCGAGTATATGACACAGAACAAAAAAATTTCATGACCGTCGCGCTATTTACCGAATTTTGCTGAACTTGCGCCGATACGGCAGACTAAATGGCTGTCTATTCTCAGAAATTCATTCCCAGGGCACTCACCCCATGACCCGTTCCCCCCTGCGCCGCCTGATCTTCGGCGCCCTGCGTCGCCTGATGTACCTGTGGGTGCGCTCCGAGACCATCAACCAATCGTCCCTGACGCTCCAGCTCGACCGCAGCCGCCCGGTGTTCTACGCCCTGCCCTCGCCGTCGCTCACCGACCTGGCGGTGCTCGACCATGAATGCACCAAGGCGGGGCTTCCACGCCCGGTCTTGCCGGTTGCGGTCGGCCCGCTGCATGAACCTGCTGCGTTCTTCTACCTGACGCCGGACCCGGACTGGCTCGGTCGCCAGGACAAACGCGGCGCCCCGCCGACCCTGGAACGCCTGGTCGCCGCCATCAGCCAGCACGCCGAGGAAGACGCGCAGATCATTCCGGTCAGTGTGTTCTGGGGGCAGACCCCGGCCAGTGAAAACAGCCCATGGAAACTGCTGTTTGCCGACAGCTGGGCCGTGACCGGGCGCCTGCGCCGGCTGCTGACCGTGCTGATTCTGGGGCGCAAGACCCGCGTACAGTTCTCTGCACCGATCCACCTGCGCGAACTGGTGCAGCACAACAAGGGCCACGAGCGCACCGTGCGCATGGCCCAGCGCCTGATGCGCGTGCACTTTCGCAACCTCAAGAGCGCAGTGATCGGCCCGGACATCTCGCACCGGCGCAACCTGGTCAAGGGCCTGGTGCATGCGCCACTGGTCCGCCAGGCCATCGCCGACGAAGCCCTGCGCGAGAACATGCCGATGGCCAAGGCCGAAGCCCAGGCGCTGCGCTATGGCAACGAAATCGCCTCGGACTACACCTACACCGCGATCCGCTTCCTCGAAGTGGTACTGAGCTGGTTCTGGAACAAGATCTACGACGGCATCAAGGTCAACCACATCGAGCAGGTGCAGGGCATTGCACCGGGCCACGAAGTGATCTATGTGCCCTGCCACCGCAGCCACATCGACTACCTGCTGCTGTCCTACCTGCTGTTCCGCAACGGCCTGACGCCACCGCACATCGCCGCCGGCATCAACCTCAACATGCCGGTGATTGGCGGCCTGCTGCGCCGTGGCGGTGCCTTCTTCATGCGCCGCACGTTCAAGGGCAATCCGCTGTACACCGCAGTGTTCAATGAATACCTGCACACCTTGTTCACCAAGGGCTTCCCGGTCGAATACTTCGTCGAAGGCGGGCGCTCGCGCACCGGGCGCATGCTGCAGCCGCGTACCGGGATGCTGGCGATCACCCTGCGCAGCTTCCTGCGCTCGTCGCGCACACCGATCGTGTTCGTGCCGGTGTACATCGGCTACGAGCGGGTGCTGGAAGGGCGAACCTACCTGGGCGAACTGCGCGGGGCGAGCAAGAAGAAGGAGTCGATCTTCGACATCTTCAAGGTCATCGGTGCTTTGAAGCAGCGCTTCGGCCAGGTGTACGTCAACTTCGGCGAGCCCATCCGCCTGGCCGGCTTCCTCGACGCGCAGCAACCCGGCTGGCGCGAGCAGGAACTGGGCCCGCAGTTCCGCCCGGCCTGGTTGAACGAAGCCACCACCCGCCTGGGCGAAACCGTGGCCCGTCACCTCAACGAGGCAGCAGCGGTCAACCCGGTCAACCTGGTGGCCCTGGCACTGCTGTCCACCAGCCGCCTGGCGCTGGACGAGCGCGCCCTGACCCGCGTGCTCGACCTGTACCTGGCCTTGCTGCGCCGGGTGCCGTACTCCGAGCACACCACCTTGCCCGAAGGTGACGGCCAGGCACTGATCGAGCATGTCCGCGGCATGGACCTGCTGGCCGAGCAGAAGGACGCCCTGGGCCGCATCCTCTATCTGGATGAAGCCAACGCGGTACTGATGACCTATTACCGCAACAACGTGCTGCACATCTTCGCCCTGCCCGCCCTGCTGGCGAGTTTCTTCCACAGCAGCTCGCGGATGAGCCGCGAACTGCTCGGCCAGTATGTCCACGCACTTTATCCGTACCTGCAGGCCGAACTGTTCCTGCGCTGGGCACCGGAGCAACTGGACGAGGTCATCGACCAGTGGCTTGCGGCACTGGTCGAACAGGGCCTGCTGCGCCAGGAGAACGACGTGTACTTGCGCCCGGCGCCGAGCTCACGGCAGTTCGTCCTGCTGACCCTGCTTGCGCGCACCATCACCCAGACCTTGCAGCGCTTCTACATGGCCACTTCGCTGCTGCTCAACAGCGGGCAAAACAGCCTCAGCGCCGAAGAGCTGGAAGACCTGTGCGTGATGATGGCCCAGCGCCTGTCAATCCTGCATGGCCTGAATGCCCCGGAGTTCTTCGACAAGACGCTGTTCCGCCACTTCATTCAGACCCTGATCGAACAAGGCGTGCTGCGCCCGGACGGCAACGGCAAGCTGGGTTACCACGACAAGCTTGGCGAGTTGGCCGAAGGTGTGGCCAAGCGGGTGCTTTCTGCCGAGCTACGCCTGTCGATCCGCCAGGTTGCGCTGCACCGTGAGGACTCGCTGGCCACCGCTGCCATCTGAACCCCCATCTGCCTGGAAAATCCGCTAAAGTCCCTGGGGTTGGCCACAAGCCAACTCCAAGGACACACCGGAGATTCCATGAAAAAGCTCTTTATGCTGTGTTGCGCATCCCTGCTCGCAGCCTGTTCCAGCCACACCCCGTCCAACCAGGCCAGCCTGGATGGCGAAGTCTTTTACCTGCAGCGCATCGCCCTTCCACCTGCCGCCACCTTGAGCGTCGAGTTGCAGGACGTGTCGCTGATGGACGCCCCCGCCGTAACCCTGGCCCGCCAGGCCGGCCCGGTCAAAGGCAACGTGCCACTGCCGTTCCACCTCACCTACGACCCGGCCCAGGTCAAGCCCGGCCACCGCTACGCGGTCAGCGCGCGGATCGAACTGGGCGGCAAACTGCTGTTCATCAACACCGAACACCACGGCGTCGCCCTCGACGGCAGCGACCAGCAGCCGGTACGGGTCAAAGTCGACCCGGTGCGCTGAGCACGCCCCACTTCATCGATAAGGAAATACCCATGATTCGCGCCTCCCTGCGCTTCACTACCCTGTGCGCCGGCCTGCTGCTGTCGGCCAGTGCCCTGGCCCTGTCGCTCGGCGACCTGAGCCAGTCCGACGCCACCGGTGGCCTGAAGGACGCCCTCACCCAGGGCGCGCAGATTGCCGTCAAGCAGTTGAGCACGCCAGGTGGCTTCAGCAACAACCCCGATGTGCGCATCGAGCTGCCGGGTAACCTCGGCAAAGCCGCCAAGGCCATGAAGATGTTTGGCAAGGGTGATCAGGTCGAAGCTCTGGAAACCAGCATGAACAAGGCTGCCGAGGCCGCCGTGCCGCAGGCCCAGGCGATTCTGGTAGATGCCGTGAAGAAGATGACCGTGACCGACGCCAAGGGCATCCTCAGCGGCGGCCAGGATTCGGCTACCCAGTACCTGAACAAGAGCAGCCGCGAGCAGATCCGCGCCAAGTTCCTGCCGATCGTCAAGCAGGCCACCGACAAGGTCGGTGTCGCCCAGCAGTACAACGCCTTTGCCGGCCAGGCCAAAGGCCTGGGGCTGATCAAGGATGACGCGAACATCGAGAACTACGTGACCGAGAAAGCGCTGGACGGCCTGTTCGAGATGATTGCCAAGCAGGAAGAGAGTATTCGCCAGAACCCGGCACAGGCAGCAACCAGCCTGGCCAAGAAGGTGTTCGGCGCCCTTTGAGGCCCCTGGGGCTGCTACGCAGCCCTTTCGCGACACAAGGCCGCTCCTACAGGCGATCGCGTTTCCCTGTAGGAGCGGCCTTGTGTCGCGAAAGGAGGGCAAAGCCCTCCGCCGCGATCTTCAGCCTTTCTTGACCCTGAACCATGCCGCATACAAAGCCGGCAAGAACAACAGTGTCAACGCCGTGGCCACGATCAAACCACCCATGATCGCCACCGCCATCGGCCCATAAAACACACTTCTGGACAACGGAATCATTGCCAGCACCGCCGCCAACGCGGTCAGCACGATCGGCCGGAAGCGCCGCACCGTGGCCTCGATGATCGCCTGCCAGCGGTCCAGCCCCGAGGCGATATCCTGCTCGATCTGGTCCACCAGGATCACCGAGTTGCGCATGATCATCCCCGCCAGGGCAATGGTGCCGAGCATGGCAACGAAGCCGAACGGCTGGCGGAACACCAGCAGGAACAGGGTCACGCCAATCAGCCCCAACGGCGCGGTGAGGAACACCATCACCGTGCGCGAGAAGCTACGCAGCTGGATCATCAGCAGGCTCAGCACCACCACGATGAACAGCGGCATGCCGGCATTCACCGACTTCTGCCCGCGCTCCGAGTCTTCCACCGTGCCGCCCACTTCCAGCAGGTAGCCATCCGGCAGCTTGGCCTTGATTTCCTGCAAGGTCGGCAGGATCTGCTTCACCAGGGTGGCCGGCTGCTCCTTGTCATAAATGTCGGCACGCACGGTCACCGTCGGCAGGCGGTTGCGGTGCCAGATGATGCCTTCCTCGAAGCCATATTCCAGCGTTGCCACCTGCGACAGCGCCACGCTCTGGCCATTGTTGGTAGGCAACGCCAGGCTGCCGAGGTTGCCCAGTTCGCCACGCTCCTGCGGGGTGCCACGCAGGAGGATCTCGATCAGTTCGTTGTCCTCGCGGTACTGGCTGACCGTGGTGCCGGTCAGCGAGCTCTGCAAGAAGCTCGACAGCTGTGCGGTACTCACGCCCAGGGCGCGGGCGCGGTCCTGATCGATCTCGAGGAATACCGCCTTGCTCGGCTCTTCCCAATCCAGGTGCACGTTGACCACATGCGGGTTCTCACGCACCTTGTCCGCCACTTCGCGGGCCAGGGCACGGGCCTTCTCGATATGCTCGCCGGTAACCCGGAACTGCACCGGGTAGCCCACGGGCGGGCCGTTCTCCAGGCGTGTGACACGAGCGCGCAGGTCGGGGAACTGCTGGTCGACGGTGTCGATCAGCCAGCTGCGCAGGCGCTCGCGGTCTTCCATCGACTTGGCCAGTACCACGAACTGGGCAAAGCTGGCCGCCGGCAGTTGCTGGTCCAGCGGCAGGTAGAAGCGAGGTGAACCAGTGCCCACGTAGGCCACGTAGTTGTCGATGCCGTCCTGCTGCTTGAGCAATGCTTCGAGCTGTTTGACCCGCTCGGCGGTATTGGCCAGCGAGGCGCCTTCGGCGAGCTTCAGGTCGACCATCAGCTCCGGGCGCCCGGAAGCAGGGAAAAACTGCTGGGGCACGAAGCGGAACAGCAGGATGCTGCCAACAAAGGCGGCAATGGTCAGCAGGATCACCGTCTTGCGCCGCCGCACGCACCACTCCACCACACGCCGCACGCGCTGGTAGAACGGCGTGCCGTACGGGTCGGGGGCATGCCCGTCCTTGCCATGGCGGGCGGCATGCAGCTTGGCCAGGTCCGGCAGCAGCCGTTCACCCAGGTAAGGCACGAAGACCACGGCCGCGACCCACGAGGTCAGCAACGCGATGGTCACCACCTGGAAGATCGAGCGGGTGTACTCGCCGGTGCTTGATGCCGCCGTGGCGATCGGCAGGAAGCCCGCCGCCGTGATCAGCGTGCCGGTAAGCATCGGGAAGGCGGTGCTGGTCCAGGCGTAGCTCGCCGCTTTGAGGCGGTCGAAGCCCTGCTCCATCTTGATCGCCATCATCTCCACGGCAATGATCGCGTCATCCACCAGCAGCCCCAATGCCAGCACCAGCGCGCCCAGCGAGATCTTGTGCAGGCCGATGCCGAAGTAGTGCATGGCGGCGAACGTCATGGCCAGTACCAGGGGGATGGCCAGGGCCACCACCAGGCCAGTGCGCAGGCCGAGGGAGAAGAAACTCACCAGCAGCACGATCACCAGCGCCTCGACCAGCACCTGGACGAACTCGCCGACACCGGCCTTGACCGCTGCAGGCTGGTCCGACACCTTGCGCAGCTCCATGCCAGCCGGCAGGTTGCGCGCCAGGCGCTCGAACTCACCCTCCAACGCCTTGCCCAGCACCAGAATGTCGCCGCCATCCTTCATCGACACTGCAAGGCCAATGGCGTCCTCGCCCATGAAGCGCATGCGTGGCGCAGGCGGGTCGTTGAAGCCACGGTGCACGTCGGCCACATCGCCGATGCGGAAGGTGCGATCGCCCACCCGGATGGGGAACTGGCGGATCTCATCAACGCTGTCGAAGCGCCCGCTCACACGCAGTTGCAAGCGCTCACTGGGAGTCTCGAAGAAACCGGCGGTGCTTACCGCATTCTGCTCGCGCAGCGCCTGCTGCACCGCCTCCAGTGGCACACCCAGGGTGGCCAGCTTGAGGTTGGACAGCTCGATCCAGATCTTCTCGTCTTGCAGGCCTATCAGCTCGACCTTGCCCACGTCCTTGACCCGCTGCAGCTGGATCTGGATACGATCGGCATAGTCCTTGAGCACCGCGTAATCGAAACCGGCGCCGGTCAGCGCATAGATATTGCCGAAGGTGGTGCCGAATTCGTCGTTGAAGAACGGCCCCTGAATCTCTGGTGGCAAAGTGTGGCGAACATCCGCGACCTTCTTGCGGATCTGGTACCACAGCTCGGGGATGTCTTTGGAGTGCAGCGAATCGCGGGCCATGAAGGTCACCTGCGACTCACCCGGGCGCGAGAACGAGACGATCTTCTCGTACTCGCCGGTCTCCATCAGCTTCTTCTCGATGCGTTCGGTGACCTGGCGCGAGACTTCCTCGGCCGTGGCGCCGGGCCACAGGGTACGGATGACCATGGCTTTGAAGGTGAATGGCGGATCTTCGCTCTGCCCCAGCTTGGTGTAGGACATCGCGCCAATGGCAGCCAGCAGAATCATCAGGAACAGGACGATCTGGCGATTGCGCAGCGCCCAGGCGGAAAGGTTGAAACCCATCGGGACTTACTCCTTGACCGTCAGGTTCACCACACGGTTGGTGCGGTCCACCGGCCGCACCTCTTGCCCCTCGCGCAGCACATGGCCGCCGGCGGCGACCACCCAGTCGCCTGGGGCAAGGCCTTCGAGCACCGGCACGGTTTCACTGCCATAAGGGCCAAGGCGCACCATGGCCCGCTCCAGGCGGCTGTCCTTGTTGACGCGCCAGACATAGGCCTGGCCGTTTTCGGCGGTGACTGCCGACAACGGCACTGCCAGTGGAATCACCCCGTCATGGGCAATGAACACGCGCGCACTCTGGCCCAGTTCGGCTGGCACCTTGGCCGAGCTGAAGGCAATCCGTGCGGCGAAGGTGCGTGAACGCGGGTCGGCCGCAGGTGACAGCTCGCGAATACGCCCCGGGAAGCGCTGGTTGGGGTGCGACCACAATTCGATGCTGACATCCTGGCCCACGACAAAGCGGGCGAACTGCTGTTCCGGCAGACCAATGGCCACTTCACGCTCACCATCGGCGGCGAGTGTGAACACGGTTTGCCCGGCTGCAACCACCTGGCCGACTTCAACCTGACGCTTGGCGATCAGGCCTGCCTGCGGCGCACGCAACACCGCGTAATCAGCCTGGTTGCCGGCCACGTCGTATTCAGCTTTGGCCTGCTTCAGGCGGGCCAGGCCAGCGCGGTAGAGGTTTTCTGCGTTGTCATACTGGGAATGGCTGACCATCTGCCGATCCAGCAGCTTCTGGTAGCGGTCGCGTTCGGTGCGCACCAGCGACAGGTTGGCTTCGGCTGCCGTCAGCTGGGCGCGGTTGGCCTCCAGTTGCAGGCGCACGTCCTGTGGGTCGAGCTCGGCCAGCGGCTGCTCGGCCCTGACTCGCTGCCCCTCCTCCACCAGGCGCTTGCTGACCTTGCCGCCAATGCGGAAGGCCAGCTCCGGCTCGAAGCGCGCGCGCACTTCGCCGGGGTAACTGTCGGCAGCGGCTTCGGCCGGCTGCGGCTGGACCACCAGGGCCGGGCGCGGCGCGGCAGGCGCGGCGGCTTCCTGGCCGCAGGCTGCCAGCAACAGCGCGGCAGTAGCGGGCAGGGCGAGGGACAAGGCATGGCGCAACATGATGAATCCTTTCGCGAAGTGCACATCGAATATTTATACTGGCGAGTATATTAAGTCAGGGAACCGAGGCCGGGAAGCCGGCGTCGGAAAGAAAATCAACATTAACGATGGTCGCGACCTGCAGCCGGGAGCCGTGCGAGCCGGTAAGATGGGCGCCCCTTCAACCAGATGCGGATTCCAATGTCCAACGACGCACCCAACGGCCCGGGGCGGCCCAAGGACCTGGCCAAGCGCGAGGCCATCCTCGAAGCCGCCAAGGCCCTGTTCCTCAGCCTTGGCTATGCCAACACCAGCATGGATGCGGTCGCTGCGGCGGCAGGTGTTTCAAAGCTCACGGTCTACAGCCACTTCACCGACAAGCAGACGCTGTTCGGCTCGGCGGTCATGGCGACCTGCCAGAATCAGTTACCCGACCTGATGTTCGAGTACCCGGAAGGTGCGCCGGTGGAGGAAGTGCTGCTGAATATCGGCCGTAGCTTCCAGGCGCTGATCAGCAGCGACGAGGCGGTCAAGCTCAGCCGCCTGATCATGGCATTGGGCAGCCAGGACCCCAGGTTTGGCGAGTACTTCTACGAAGCCGGGCCCAAGCGCGTACTGGCGGGGATGGAAGCGCTGTTGCGCGGGATCGACGAGCGCGGGCTGCTACGGATTGCAAATCCGTTGAGTGCGGCGGAGCACTTCTTCTGCCTGGTCAAGGGCGCGCCGGATTACCGCTTGCTACTGGGCTGTGCAGAGCCTCTGGAAGGGGATGACGCCGAGGCACATGTGCGCGAAGTGGTCGGGGTGTTCATCCGGGCGTTCAAGGCCTGAGTCAGCCTGTGACGGCCCCTTCGCGGCTAAAGCCGCTCCTACAGGGACCGCGCAGTACCTGTAGGAGCGTGCAGTGATCAGGCCTTCAGGGCCTTCTTTGGATAAATGTCATACCGGCTCGACTTGCCTTCCAGGCTATGGCTCGGCTTCGGCCCGTCGATGATCGGTGCCTTGCGTGGCCGCTTCACCACCACCCGGTGGCTGGCCAGCGCCAAGGCTGCTTCGAGCAGGGCCGGTGCATCCATGTCATCACCGACCAGAGGCCTGAACACCCGCATTTCTTTCTTCACCAATGCGCTCTTGTCGCGATGCGGGAACATCGGGTCGAGGTAGATCACCTGCGGCGACTCGCCCTCCCATGCACGCATGCGTTCAATGGCGTTACCGGTAAGCAGGCGCATGCGACCGACGATCGGCCCTACTTCATCATCGGCCCTGGCCCGCGCCAAGCCATCCTCGAGCAGCGCCGCAATCAGCGGCTGGCGCTCGATCAGGGTCATCTGGCAACCCAGGCTGGCCAGCACGAACGCGTCCTTGCCCAAGCCTGCCGTAGCATCCAGCACTTGGGGGCGCACGCCCTGGGCGATACCGACCGCCTTGGCAATCATCTGCCCGTTGCCACCGCCGAACTGGCGACGATGTGCCGCTTGGCCCTCTACAAAGTCCACGCGCACCGGCCCCGGCGCCTGCGGCCCGAGTTGCTGGATCTGTAAGCCGTCAGCGCCGACCTGCACGGCAAACCCGGCCGCGTCATCCACCAGTGGAAGCCCCAGGCGCTCGGCCCATGCGTTGGCCTGCGCGGCATATTCCGGTGCTAACGCCTCGACCCTCAGACCTGTGCCCTGTTCCTGCTCTTGCATCGCAACCCGTACCCGAAAAAATTGAAGAAGCCCTTAATGAATCATCGGCCACGGCCGATACAGGCAATATCCCGCTATTCTGCCAGAGCACAGCGCGCACGACTGCCATGTCAGAAACTCTTCCCATCGGTTTGACCTACCTGTCGCCTGTCGGCAACTACGGTCGGCAAAATACCCAGGCACTCGGGGGCGTCAGCCACCTGTGGCAGGATTTCTTTGCCCGCGCGATGGCCGAACAGCAAGCGGAAGAACCCGACAGCGTCAGCCAGGCATTGGTCCAGTACGACCAGGCCAGCGGCGAGCCGATCGGCGGGGCCAAGGCCCTGGCCATGATCGAAACCCAACGCGCCTGCCCGGTGCAGGACACCATCGTCGCGCCGCCCGAGCCACTGTTCCTGCCCAAGGCCGAGCTCGAGGCCAATTTGCTTGAGCCGGCGCCGGAGCCGTTCAGCGTTGCCGAAATGATCCAGCAACAGCGCCAGCTCGACATCAGCAACAACTGGCTGCGCCCCGTTGTCATGAGCCAGGGCCACCCGCTCGCAGAACCCGGCCCGGCCCCCTCCCCCCGTCCGCTGCACCTGCCGATAGCCGAATTCGAGATGGACCTGCTCGCCCCTGCGCCGGAGCCGTACGACGAGGCGACCATGGCCAAGCAGCAGAATGAGCTGGAATTCGACATGCACTGGGCACGCCCGGTGGTGCTGAACAACGTACGCGTGCACGCCTGAGATCAGCGGCAAACCTGCCAGCGCCCCATGTCCAGATGAAAGTGATTGTGGTGAGCGGCGTTGTAGTCCGGCCCCAGCACGGTACTGAAACTGTCGCAGGCCGCCTGCCGCACCTGCCTTAGAAAGTCACCCTTCTGCCCGCCCGCCTGCCAGTCCCGCGCCAGCACGATGCGCTGACCGTCCTGCAGGCGAAAGCCGCTGATATCCAGCGCGTTGGCCGTGGCGTGCTGGCTCAGGCGCCCCTGCTTGCGGTTGTAGACATTGCGGCAGGCAAAGCTGCCCAGGTGATCCACCTGAGCAACAGGCTGGCCGAATACCCGCTGCGCAGCCGCTTGCAGCCCATGCTGCTCGAACAGTGCATACGCTACAGCCAATGGGCAACTGGCGAGAAAACTGCTGCTTAGCCGGGCTTGGCCTTGCTCGATACGCCATACGTTCTGCAATGGGCAACTGGCCGATGCCGGGCTGTCGGCTTGCGCACGGTAGCGCAGGCCAGAGCTTTCCAGCGTCTGGCGGCACAGACTTGGGTCGTTGCGCAGCCGCGACAGCTTGTAGCGTGTCAGCCAGTTCGGCGGCTGGCTTACATCCAGGGTCGCCCAAGGGTTCCAGGCATCCGGCAGGCGCCAGCCGAGTTGCCAGGCCAGGGCCGCCGTTACCAACAGCACCCCGCACAGCAGCATCACTGCGCGCATCATGCCTCAGCGGCGGAACAGGTCGTTGAGCTGGGAGAATGGCAAAGCCTGTTCGCCGTAGCTGAAGGTGCCCTGATCACGGATTTCCAGTGCCGCGCGCTGGAGCGCGCCCAGCGCCGCACGGGCCAGCGACGAGCCAACGCTGATGCGGCGCACACCCAGGTCCTGCAACTGATTGACGCTCAGCGGCACACCGGCCAGCCCCATCAGCACGTTGACCGGTTTCGGCGCCACGGCCTGTACCACCGCGCGCACCTCATCGACACTGCGCAGCCCGGGGGCATAGAGCACGTCGGCACCCGCTTCGGCGAAGGCCTGCAGGCGCAGGATGGTGTCGTCCAGGTCCATGCGCCCGTGCAGCAGGTTTTCCGCACGGGCACACAAGGTGAACGGGAATGGCAAGCTGCGGGCGGCTTGCACAGCAGCCCGTACCCGTGCCACGGCCAGTTCGAAGTCATAGATCGGAGCGTCGGCCCGGCCACTGGCATCTTCGATCGAACCGCCGACCAGCCCCGTTTCGGCGGCACGCAGGATGGTCTGTGCGCAGTCCTCGGGCAGATCACCGAAGCCGTTTTCCAGGTCGGCGGCCACCGGCAAAGGTGTGGCATCGACGATCACCCCGGCATTTTCCAAGGTTTCGTCAAGGCTCAAGGCGCCTTCGGCATCCGGCCGCCCGAGGCTGAAGGCCAGGCCCGCACTGGTGGTGGCCAACGCTTCGAAGCCGAGGCTGGCCAGCAGCTTGGCAGAGCCTGCATCCCAGGGGTTGGGGATGACGAAAGCGCCATCGCGCTCGTGCAGTGCCTTGAAGGCTTCGGCTCGCAGGGTCTGTACATCCATGGTCACAACCTCCGGGGGCAGGGAATGGTCAGAGTAGCCCCAGTTGTTCGACCTCGGGGGCGCGCGGCAATTCAGGCAAAGGTGCCAGGCCAGGCAAACGGGCCATCAGCCGCTGGTGGAAGCGCTGAGCCAGTGCGGCGGCCAGGCGGTTGTCGGAGGTGTGCAGGAACACATAAGGGCTGCGCCCTTCCTCGATCCAGGCGGCTACCTTGTCCACCCATGGAGTGAGGAAGGTTTCGTTGGCCGAAAGCTCCGGATGACCGATGAAGCGTACCTGCGGGTGCTGGCTGAAGGCAGCGGGGCGCGGTGGCACCTTGGGCTTTTTCGACTGCGCGTGCAGCACGGCGGGGTCACGAGAGGTGCAACTGAACAGGGCGCGGGGGTCGAGGCAGATGCGCTCCACGCCACGCTCGTGCAACAGGCGGTTGAGCAACCGCTCTTCCTCGCCCTTGGCGAAGAACGCCGGGTTGCGCACCTCCACGGCCACCGGCACGCCGATTTCATCAAGGAAGTGGCACAACTCGCCGAGCCGTGCGGGGCTGAACCTGGCCGGCAACTGCAGCCAGTACGGCGATACACGCTGGCCCAGAGGCGCCATCAGACGGGTGAAATCAAAGGCAGGTTCCAGCTGGTCACGCAGGTCCCCCTCGTGGCTGATGTCCCCGGGAAACTTGGCAGTGAAGCGGAAGTGCGCAGGCATGACCTGCGCCCAGCGCGCAATAGTGCCGGGTGAAGGGCGGGCGTAGAAGGTGGTGTTGCCCTCGACGGCGTTGAACACCTGGCTGTAATAGCCAAGCATTTCATTACTGGTGGCGTCGGCGGGATACAGGTAATCGCGCCAGGCGTTTTCGCTCCAGGACGGACAACCCACAAAATAAGGCAGGGGTGACGGATTCATCCCTCAAATGTACAGGTCGAGCCCCAGTACTTCCATGTCCCAATCGGTAAAACCGGCCGTGCTGAGGTAGCTGGCCAACGCAGTGGCGGTGCGCCGGTCACGGGCGCGGGGGAACACCATGTCCTGCTGGCGCGCCGGCAGGCCTGCCGGACGACGAAGAGCAGCTGCCTCCTGGGTGACTTCGCTTTCCTCGATCAGCTCGGCATCGTCGACACTCTCGTCGCGCACCGCTGCCTTGCGCGGCGTGCGCTTGACCGGGTAGGACTGCGATGAGAAACCGTCGATACGCATGGTGTGAGCACTCAGGACCAATGATGGCAATTTAGCAGCATCAGAGTTCCGTCGCTAATGCTCGAGTGATAACTGGACCACAGTTTGCGCCGAAGGTTTTATCGTCAACCGCGATAACCGACGAACAGCACTCAGCGCGCCTTGGGTGTGGCTACATTATCGCGCAAGTAAACCGGTTGCGCCTGTTCGGCGACGATTGCCTCGCCACGCGCCCAGGCGAAGCTGGCCAGGCTGAGGATGTCCAGCGCATTGGGCAGTGCCGCAGGGTTGCTGGCACTGGCCTGCACCGCCAGGCGCTCGGCATAGCCCCAGCCGGTGCCGGCACCGAACCAGTCGCCGCTGCTACTTTCAGGCAGGGCCACGCGCTCGGGCGGCAGGACTGCTTCCTGGCCCTGCAGGCGCATCTCGCCGGCTTCGGCCTTGTAGCAACCCCAATACACCTCATCCATGCGCGCATCGATGGCTGCTGCCACCTGTTGCACACCGTGTTCGCGCAGCGCGCCCTGGGCCAGCGCGGCCAGGTTGGACACCGGCAGCACCGGGCGCTCCAGCGCAAACGCCAGGCCTTGCACCACACCGATGGCGATGCGCACACCAGTGAAGGCGCCCGGGCCACGGCCGAAGGCGATGGCATCCAGTGCATTCAGCGCAACGCCGGAGTCCGCCAGCAGCTGCTTGATCATCGGCAGCAGCTTCTGCGCATGCATGCGCGGGATCACCTCGTAATGGCTGGTTACCTTGCCGTCATGCAGCAGCGCGACGGAACAGGCTTCGGTGGCGGTATCCAGGGCCAGCAGGGTGGTCATCGAACGGGTATCCAGGTGCTAGGGAAAAAGAGCGGCATTATAGAGCAGCTGCGGCTCCTGTGGGAGCGGCCTTGTCGGAACGCAGCACCGGTCGGAAAGGGCCGCAAGGCGGCCCCAGGATGTCAGCGACACGGCAAAAATCGAGGGGGCTGCTTTGCAGCCCTTTCGCGACGCAAGGCCGCTCCCACACAAAGCGGTCCGTGCGTCAGTGATGGATCAGCTCAGCGCTGCCAGCACCTTGGCGGTGATCGACTCGACCGAGCCGACGCCTTCGATGTGGCTGTACTTCGGCTTGCCGGCGTTGGCGGCCGACAGCTTCTGGTAGAAGTCCACCAGCGGCTTGGTCTGGCTGTGGTAGACCGACAGGCGGTGACGCACGGTTTCTTCCTTGTCGTCGTCGCGCTGGATCAGGTCTTCGCCGGTGACGTCGTCCTTGCCTTCCACTTTCGGCGGGTTGTACTGAATGTGGTAGGTGCGGCCCGAGGCCAGGTGTACGCGGCGGCCAGCCATGCGGCCAACGATTTCTTCGTCGTCGACGGCGATTTCGACCACGGCGTCGATGTCCACGCCTGCAGCAACCATGGCTTCAGCCTGCGGAATGGTGCGCGGGAAGCCGTCGAACAGGCAGCCATTGGCGCAATCCGGCTGGGCGATGCGCTCCTTGACCAGGCTGATGATCAGCTCGTCGGAAACCAGCTGGCCGGCATCCATGACTTTCTTCAGTTCCAGGCCCAGTGGGGTACCGGCCTTGACGGCGGCACGCAGCATGTCACCGGTGGAGATCTGTGGAATACCGAACTTCTCGGTGATGAACTTTGCCTGAGTACCTTTACCGGCCCCGGGAGCTCCCAGCAGAATTACGCGCATCTCGTGCTCCTCAAATTTTTTTATGAAATTCAATGGATTCGGCAATCGAGGCCAAGTCCGGAAAATCGGGTATGACCATAAATCGGTCAGAAGGCTGCTCAAGATACACAGCGCCCGGCAGCCAGACAAGCGTCCCAAAGTTGCAGCATTGCGTCATTTCCCGGCAGAGCTGCAGGTGGTTGCGCCCGGCGCAACCACCCTCATCGTCTTGCTCAGGCCCCTTCCCTGCCGACGGCGAAGGGCCGCACCCGCTGGCCTCAACCGGTGTTGCGCAGGCCTGCGGCAATACCTGCCACGGTCACCAGCAAGGCCTGCTCCAACGGGCTGTCCAGAGCGGCTTCGCGGCTGCGCGAACGGGCCAGCAACTCGGCCTGCAGGCGGTGCAGCGGGTCCAGATAGGTATTGCGCAGGCTGATGAATTCCAGGGTCTCAGGGCTGTGCGCCAGTAGCACCGGCTGCCCGGTCAGGCCCAATACCACCTGGCACGACTGCGACAATAGGTCGCGCAGGTGCGCACCTAAAGGAAGCAACCCTGGTTGCACTAGACGTTCGTCGTAGGCCTTGGCAATCTCCGCGTCGGCCTTGGCCAGGACCATTTCCAGCATGTCGATGCGGGTGCGGAAGAACGGCCACTGCTCGCGCATCTGCGCCAGCAACGCGCCCTGGCCACGCGCCAAGGCATTGCTCAGGGCGGTTTCCCACCCCAGCCAGGCCGGCAGCATCAGGCGTGTCTGGGTCCAGCCGAAGATCCACGGGATCGCCCGCAGGCTTTCGATGCCACCGGCACGGCGCTTGGCCGGGCGGCTGCCCAACGGCAGGCGGCCCAGCTCCTGCTCGGGGGTCGACTGGCGGAAGTATTCGACGAAATCAGGGTTTTCCCGCACCACGCCGCGGTATGCCTTGAGGCCATCGGCCGCGAGCTGGTCCATCAGTGCGCGCCAGGCCGGTTCTGGTGGCGGCGGCGGCAGCAAGGTGGCTTCGAGCACGGCGGCCAGGTAGAGGTTGAGGTTCTGCTCGGCGATGCCCGGCAAGCCGAACTTGAAGCGGATCATCTCACCCTGCTCGGTGGTGCGGAAGCGCCCTGCCACAGAGCCTGGCGGCTGCGACAGAATCGCCGCGTGGGCCGGGCCGCCGCCACGGCCAACGGTGCCACCGCGACCGTGGAACAGCAGCAGCTCGACCTGATGCTCGCGGCAGATGCGCACCAGGTTTTCCTGGGCACGGTACTGGGCCCAGGCAGCCGCCGTGGTGCCGGCGTCCTTGGCCGAGTCGGAATAACCGATCATCACTTCCTGCGGCCCGCGCAGGCTGGCGCGGTAGCCCGGCAGGCCAAGCAGGCGCTGCATCACAGGGCCCGCGTTGTCCAGGTCGGCCAGGGTTTCGAACAGCGGCACCACGCGCATCGGCCGAGTCAGGCCGGCTTCCTTGAGCAGTAACTGCACGGCCAGCACATCGGAGGCTGCGCCCGCCATCGAGATCACGTAGGAACCCAGCGAGGCGCCCGGTGCAGCGGCGATCTCACGGCAAGTGGCAAGCACTTCAGCAGTTTCTGCCTGGGGTTTGAAGTGCGCAGGCAGCAAAGGCCTGCGGTTCTTCAGCTCCGCCTGGAGGAATTCGATACGGCGCTCTTCGTCCCAGTCGGCATAACTGCCCAACCCCAGGTAATCCGTGATTTCAGCCAGTGCATCACAGTGCCGGGCGGCGTCCTGACGCACATCCAGGCGGCCGAGGAACAGGCCGAAGGTCACCGCCCGGCGCAGGCTGTCGAGCAGCGGGCCATCAGCGATCACGCCCATGCCGCACTCATGCAATGACTGATAGCACAGCTCCAGCGGGGCGATCAGGTCGCGGTTGTCCACCAGCACCTCGGCGCTGGCCGGCTGGTTGCTGGTCAGTGCAGTATGGGCCCAGGCGCGGGTGGCCCGCAGGCGGTCACGCAACTGTTTGAGCACGGCCCGGTACGGCTCGGCACTGTCGCCCACACGCTCACGCAGTGCCTGGCTGGCCTGCTGCATGGACAGCTCGGCGGCCAGCGCATCGACATCACGCAGGAACAGGTCAGCCGCCATCCAACGGGCCAGCAGCAGCACCTCACGGGTCACAGCAGCCGTGACATTGGGGTTGCCGTCACGGTCACCGCCCATCCACGAAGCAAAGCGGATGGGTGCGGCTTCCAGCGGCAGGCGCAGCCCTGTGGCTTCGAACAGTGCCTTGTCGACCTTGCGCAAGTGGTTGGGAATGGCCTGCCACAGCGAGTGCTCGATCACCGCGAAGCCCCATTTGGCCTCGTCCACCGGGGTTGGCCGGGTGCGGCGGATTTCTTCGGTGTGCCAGGCCTCGGCGATCAGCCGGCGCAGGCGTTCACGTACCTGCTGGCGCTCGGCGGGGGTCAGGTCGCGGTGGTCCTGCACGGCCAGCTGGCCGGCGATGGCATCGTATTTCTGGATCAACGTGCGCCGCGCCACTTCGGTCGGGTGTGCGGTGAGCACCAGCTGGATATCGAGCTTGGCCAATTGCCGGGCCAAGGCATCATCCTTGTGCCCGGCCTGCTTCAGCCGCGCCAGCAGTTCGGGCAATACCCGCGCTTCGAACGGTTCTGGCTGGCCTGCATCGCGGCGGCGGATCAGCTGATACTGCTCGGCCATGTTGGCCAGGTTGAGGAACTGGTTGAAAGCCCGTGCCACCGGCAGCAGGTCCTCTTCGGCGAGGTCGGCGAGGGTCGAGCTCAACTGCTCGCCAGCTCCGCGGCGGTCGGCCTTGGCACTGTGGCGGATGTCCTCGATCTTCTGCAGGAACGCATCACCGTGCTGCTGGCGAATGGTCTCGCCAAGCAACTCCCCCAACACATGGACATCTTCACGCAAGCGCACATCGATATCAGTCATTGGCCCTCTCTTCGGCGCGGCTCGCCCGCGCACTGCTCAGGAAACAGCACTGGCCCAAGAGTGCCCACTGCCGGGGCGCAATGGCAAGCCGCGATCGCCAAAGCAAACTAAAGTTAAGGCACAGCAGTCCGATGCGATGCAGCCTTTTCTGGCGTTGACAGAGGTCATCATGAAAATCCGCGAACTCGCCCAGCACTGGGAACAGAATGCCGCCGGCACCCTGAGCCCCACCGGCCACGCCTTGCACCTGGACCTGGAGTCCGAAGCTCGGCTGGCGGCCTTGATCGACATGTACCCCAAGCGCACTGCCGAGGAACTGCTCGGCGAGCTGGTCGCCGCCGCGCTGGAGGAGCTGGAAGCCAGCTTCCCTTACGTGCAGGGCCACAAGGTCATCGCCACGGACGAAGAAGGTGACCCCTTGTTTGAAGACATCGGCCCGACTCCGCGTTTTCTGGCCCTTTCGCGACGGCATCTGCACGACCTCAGCAACACCGGCGACGACAGCGGCAACTGACCTGCCAGCATCTTGTTCCGGGCCTGCAACAGGCCTGGAATACCCCTCCGAGCACTGAAAGTTCCGGGCAAATCCTGCTGACCAATTAGTCAGAAATAGATACGTAGCCTTGGCAACTTTTTTCTGAACTATTCAAAAAACGGTCAAGTCCCAGCCAATAGCCATCACGCTAAAACCCTGCACACCTGCCGTGGTGCATCGTGAAGCGCAAGCGCAGGCAATGTCAGGGATTGAGCGATGGACTGCTACGGACATCGTCGTTATCAGGAGTGATCCAATGGAGCTGACCACCATGAAGACCCGCACTGCAAAACCCTCATCCACCCACGTGCGCGGGCTCAAGCTGGCCGCGCTGGCCCTCGGCAGTAGCCTGGTCCTGGCCGGCTGTGCGGGCAACCCGCCCACCGAGCAGTACGCCGTTACCCAGTCCGCCGTGAACTCCGCCGTCAGCGCGGGGGGCACCGAGTTCGCCGCAGTGGAGATGAAAGCGGCCCAGGACAAGTTCAAGCAGGCTGAAATCGCCATGCACGACAAGAAGTACGACGAAGCCAAGCTGCTGGCCGAGCAGGCCGAATGGGATGCCCGCGTCGCCGAACGCAAGGCCCAGGCAGCCAAGGCCCAGAAGGCCCTGCAGGATGCCCGCCAGGGCGTCCAGGACGTACGTCAGGAAGGCCTGCGCAGCGCTGAATGAGCGCCGCCATGCCAACCCGAGCCTTCGCAACTGATCAAAGGATGAACACTATGCGCAACTACGTCATGATTCCCGCCCTGCTGGCCCTCAGTGTCGGCCTCGCCGCCTGCTCCCACGACCCGAACCCCAACCTGGAGTCGGCCCGCAGCAACTTCTCGGCGCTGCAGAGCGACCCGCAGTCGAGCAAGGTTGCCGCGCTGGAGACCAAGGATGCCCAGGACTGGCTGAACAAGTCCGACAAGGCCTTCATGGACCGTGAAAACAGCAAGAAGGTCGACCAGCTGGCCTACCTGACCAACCAGCGCATCGAGGTGGCGAAAGAAACCATCGCCCTGCGCACCGCCGAAAACGAGCTGAAGAATGCCTCGGCCCAGCGTGCCCAGGCCAAGCTCGATGCCCGCGACGCGCAGATCGCCAAGCTGCAGGACAGCCTGAACGCCAAACAGACCGACCGCGGCACCCTGGTGACCTTCGGTGATGTGCTGTTCGACTTCAACAAGGCCAACCTCAAGAGCAACGCCTACCCGAACATCACCAAACTGGCGCAGTTCCTTCAGGAAAACCCAGAGCGCAAGGTAAGCGTCGAGGGCTATACCGACAGCGTCGGCTCGGCCAACTATAATCAGGGCCTGTCCGAACGCCGCGCCACCAGCGTGCGCATGGCGCTGGTACGCGCAGGCGTCGACCCGGCACGCATCGTTGCCCAGGGTTACGGCAAGGAATACCCGGTAGCGGACAACGGCAGCAACTCGGGCCGTGCGCAGAACCGTCGGGTGGAGGTGACCATCTCCAACGACAACCAACCGGTGGCACCGCGTTCGGTAAGCCAAGTCAGCCAGTAAGTCCGGTTAGCGGAAGTGACAAGCCCCGCGATCAAGGCGGGGCTTTTCTTTGGGCGCCTGGGCTCATGTCTTGAGAGGGGTAGCGGCTGTGAGATCGAGCGCCGCCCGCGCGGCGCATCGCGGATAAATCCGCTCCTACATTCGTTGCAACGTGCCGAACCTGTCAGGCCCTGGTTGCCGGCCTTAGCGCATGTCTTGAGCCATGCAAACCTGCTGACAACTATGGCCTCACAGGCATGGCCACGTTGCAACGAATGTAGGAGCGGATTTATCCGCGATGCGCCGCGCGGGCGGCGCTCGATCTCACAGGCGCCAAAAACCGCACGTAGACCGCTCACTGCACCTGCCGCGGCGTCTCCTCGCCCATGCAACGCACCGCACGCTTGCGGCTGTCCACCAACACGCCGGTCAGGCCCTTCTGCTCGGTATCGAACAGCACCAGCACGCCGTCCACGCACTGGGCCACCTGCGGTGCCGGGTCCAGCGAGACCTTGTAGTCTTCGCCCGGGATGGTCTTGAGCATGGTGAAGTCCTGCAGCAGCAGCGCATCCTCAGGTTTGGCGAAATGCAGGTAGCCGTAGTACCAGAGGGCTCCCACCGTCACGATGATGCTGCCGACACCGGTCAGGATCAGCGGGATGGCGTTGCGTTCTTCACTCATTGCTTGTTCTTCTCGTCAGGGTAATTGGGCACTTCGGCAAGCCGCCGCAGGCCGTTGAAATGGCTGGGGTCATCGAGGAAGCGCAGCATCACCTGGCGCCACACCGGGTCGGCGAAGGTCTGCACGTGGCCGCCACGAGTCAGCTGCAGCACCCGCGGGGCCGGCGCGTTCTGGTACAGGCGGATACCGTTGTCCATCGGCACCAGGGCGTCGTCGATACTGTGGAAAAACAGCTTCGGCGGGCTGCTCAGTTGCCCGATCGATCGGATCGCACTGTCGCCGTCCGGCACCAGCCAGGACAGCGGCACCTGCAGCGGCCAGGTCATCCACGAAGTACTCAGGGCATAGCGGCCGACCCCACGGTAACTGGCCGGCACGCCGTCGAACACCAGGGCACTGAAGCGCTGGCGCTGCTCGGGGTGTTGCGCCAGGTAGTGGATCGCCATCGCCCCACCGAGGCTCTGGCCAAGCAGCACCAGGGGCTTGCCCTTGACCTCAGGGGCCTGGTCCAGCCACGCCATCGCCGCAGCGATGTCCTGGTAGACCTCGGGCAAGCTCGGCGAGCCCTCCGACAGGCCATAGCCACGGTAATCGATCATCAGCACCTGGTAACCCTGCTCCGGCAGCCAGTAGCTGCCGCCCAGGTGGCCCGGCAGGTTGCCGCCATTGCCGTGCAGGTGCAGCACCGTCCCTTTCACCTCCACCCCAGCCTTGGCCGGCAGCCACCAGCCATGCAGGCGCAGGCCATCGGCGGTGGTGAGTGTGATGTCGCGGTACTCCAGCTTGGCCCGCTGCGGAGTGAACGGCTCGCCAGGTTCCGGGTAGAACAGCAGGCTACTGCAACCGCCCAGCCCGAGCATGAACAGGCCCAGGACGAGCAGGCGGCAGCGTTCAGAGAATGTTCGCGTAGTCGGCTTCAATGCGATCCAGGCTCAAGTGGTTGAGGAAGTTGGAGAAGCACATCCAGGCCGACAGCGCGTTGAGGTCACGGAACTGCTCCGGCAGGTACTTGGGTGGCTCCACCAGCCCCTCCTCGACCAGTTGGCGCAGCGTGCGCATGTCTTCCAGAGTGGTCTTGCCGCAGAACAGCAGCGGAATCTGCTCGAGCTTGCCCTTCTTCACGGCCAACTGAATGTAGTTGTAAACCATGATGAAGCCCTTGAGGTAGGACAAGTCCTTGGTAAATGGCAGGCCATTGGGCACCGAGCCGCGGAACACCCGGCTGGCGTTGCTGTAGCTCTGCGTCATCTCGAAGCCTTGCTCACGGAAGAAGTCGAACACCTGCAGGAAATCGGCGCCCTCCTCGACCATGTGGATGGCGCGGGTGCGGTTGGTCAGCTTGCGCAGGCGGCTGGGGTAGGATGCGAAGGCGATCACTTCCATGAGGATGGCCAGGCCTTCCTGGGTCACCGTCGACGAGGGCGGGCCCTTGGCCAGGAAGGTGCAGATCGGCTGGCTCAGGCCATTGAGCGTGGTGCCCACGTGCACCAGGCCTTCATGCACCTCCAATGCACGTACGTCGCGGTTGTTGAACATGGCATCGGCACGCACCTTGATGTAGTCGGCGCCGGCCGCAGCATCGGCGACGATACCATCCGACTCGAATACGCGGATGGTTTCTTCGGCTTCGCCGAACACTTTGTTCAGGCGGCGCTGGAGGATGTCCACGGCCTCCTTGGCGGTGAGGTTCTTCGGCTCGTCCTTGAGGTCGCCACGCCCGTCGATGTTGTTCAGGTAGTCCGAGAGCATCAGCCCCAGGTCGGCCAGGGTCGGGTCACCGGCATGGAAGGCGTCGGAGGCCGCGCCGTACAGTTCCTGGGAGATCAGCCCGAAGTCCTCGGTACCGCGGGCTTCGAGCATGCGCACGACCATGCGGTACTCGCGGCACATGCGCTTCATGATCTGCCCGACCGGGTTGAACTGGCCGAGCTGGCGAATGATGTCACGCTCGATGGCCTGGAACTCGGCCTTCACTGCGCTGGAGTCGAACGCCAGCGGGCGGGCCAGGTAGTACTCGCGGTCAACGGCGGGCGGCTCCTTGCCCTTGGCCTTGAGGAAGCCCTGGCGAATGTTGTCGTCCCATTTCACCGCGTCCAGAACCCGGATGGGGGTCTGCGCCGCGACGATGCGGTCAGAGAGGGCGCGGATGGTTTGCTGGTATTCGTCCACCGGGGACTCCTTTCTAGAACAAGATACCTGTGCCGGCCCCTTCGCGGCTAAAGCCGCCCCTACAGGATTATCACTCGCCTCAAGCCTGGCGCTGAACCTGTGGGAGCGGCTTCAGCCGCGAAGAGGCCAGCTCGGTCATTTGCCGGAGCGCTGGAACCGCGCCACCTCAACGAACAGGTCGGAGTTGGCCGGATCATCCAGGTAGGCCAGCACGCGCGGCGACGGGCTGTCGATCAGCACGCCCTGTTCGTTTTCTTCCGCCACCTCAGTGCTGCGCCCGCTCAATTCCTTCTTCTCGACAGCCTGCTGCACCTGCTCGACGTCAAGGTTGTAGACCACCAGTTCCTTGCCATCGACGATGTCGAATCCACCGATCAGGAAGTTGCCGCCCAGGCGCTTGGGCACGCCAGCCGACAGGTACCAGCGGTTGCCATGCCGTGAGACGGTGAATGTGTATTCCTCGGGCGCCTTGCCCTTGGCCGTGGCCACTGCCTTGTAGGCATCGCCACCGCTGCGGCTGATGGTCAGCTTCAGCGGCTCGCCCCAGGCGTCCTTGCTGCTCCATTTGCCGAGCAAGGCCTTGGGCGCCGCCTGGTTGCTCGGCAGCGGCTCATGAAAGGTCACCAGACAACCGCCCAGCAGGAGGAATGACAACGTCAACAACACCACACGCCAGGCTTTCATCAGGTTCTCCTTGAAAGTTCGGTCTCAGCTCAGGCCGATGCCAACACCAGGTGCAGGTAACGGGTAAGCATAGCGAGCATCTGCCCATCGGCTTGCGCATCGGCGTCCTTGAGCAGGCCCTGATATTCCATCTGCTCGATAATCGCCGTCAACATTTGGGCGTCCTGTTCCGGTTGCTGCGAGCCTACCACCTGCAGCAGCTGGCGTGCGCCATGCAGCAGAATCTGCTCGTGCGCGCACACCAGCTCGGCCAAACGCGGGCAAAGAAGGGCCTCCTGACGGAAGGCCTGCTCGGCCATCATGAAATCGCGGCGGTTGAGCAACTGGCGCTGGACGTAGTCGGCAGTCATGCGCGCGATTTCGTCGGCCAGCCGCGCCCGCGACTGCACGCTGCCATCGCCCTGGGCCAGCAGCTGGCGCAGTACCACTTCGGTGTTGGCCCAGAGCTTGGCCATGTAGTCGGCACTGCGCTCGACGTACTGGGCGAAGGTATCGGTGAGCAGGTCCTCGATGTCCTTGAAGTAATAGGTGGTGGCCGACAGCGGCACACCCGCCTCGGCGGCCACCGCACGGTGGCGCACGCCACGCACGCCATCGCGCACGACGATGCGCATGGCGGCGTCGAGGATCAGCTGGCGGCGTTGTTCGCTGCCTTGACGGGCGGTCTTGCGACCCTGGTACTGCACGCTTTCGGCGACGGCGGTGGCGATGCCGGCGGCGCCTTGTTGGGCCATTGCGGGTGTCACGGGGGTACCTCACAAACAGTGGTTTGTCAGTGCCGGCCTCTTCGCGGGTAAACCCGCTCCCACAGGGTTCGCCAAAGCCCACAGGAGCTGAGCAAAAAACCTGTGGGAGCGGGCTTGCCCGCGAAGAGGCCGATACAGCCAATACAAGTGTACAGGCAAGAAAAAGCCGCCCCGAAAGGCGGCTTGTTCAGTTCACTCAGGCCTGTGGGCGCATGTGCGGGAACAGGATCACGTCGCGAATCGACGGCGAGTTGGTCAGCAGCATCACCAGGCGGTCGATGCCGATGCCTTCACCGGCGGTCGGCGGCATGCCGTACTCCAGGGCGCGAACGAAGTCGGCGTCGTAGTGCATGGCTTCGTCGTCACCCGCATCCTTCTCGGCCACCTGGGCCAGGAAGCGCTCGGCCTGGTCTTCGGCATCGTTGAGCTCGGAATAGGCGTTGGCAATCTCGCGGCCACCGATGAACAGCTCGAAGCGGTCGGTCACGGCCGGGTTGTCGTCGTTGCGACGGGCCAGCGGCGAGACTTCGAACGGGTACTCGGTGATGAAGTGCGGCTGCTCCAGCTTGTGCTCGACCAGCTCTTCGAAAATCATCACCTGCAGCTTGCCCAGGCCTTCGTGGCCCAGCACCTTGGCACCGGCCTTCTTGGCGATCTCGCGGGCACGGTCGACGTCTTGCAGGTCGGCTGCGGTCAGCTCCGGGTTGTACTTGAGGATCGAGTCGAACACCGACAGGCGCACGAACGGCTCGCCGAAGTGGAACACCTTGTCGCCGTACGGTACGTCGGTGGTACCCAGCACCAGCTGCGCCAGCTCGCGGAACAGTTCCTCGGTGAGGTCCATGTTGTCGCGGTAGTCGGCGTAGGCCTGGTAGAACTCAAGCATGGTGAATTCAGGGTTGTGACGAGTCGAAACGCCTTCGTTACGGAAGTTGCGGTTGATCTCGAACACTTTTTCAAAGCCACCGACTACCAGGCGCTTGAGGTACAGCTCCGGCGCGATGCGCAGGAACATGGCCATGTCCAGGGCGTTGTGGTGGGTTTCGAACGGTTTGGCCGCGGCACCGCCAGGGATGGTCTGCAGCATCGGCGTTTCGACTTCGAGGAAGTCGCGCTCGATGAGGAACTTGCGGATGTGCGAGATCACCTGCGAACGCACACGGAAGGTGTGGCGGGTTTCTTCGTTGACCATCAGGTCGACGTAGCGCTGGCGGTAGCGCTGCTCGGTGTCGGTCAGGCCGTGGTGCTTGTCTGGCAGCGGACGCAGCGACTTGGTCAGCAGGCGCACGTTGGTCATCTCGACGTACAGGTCGCCCTTGCCGGAGCGGGCCAGGGTGCCTTCGGCGCTGATGATGTCGCCCAGGTCCCAAGTCTTGACCGCAGCCAGAGTCTCTTCCGGCAGGGTCTTGCGGTTGACGTAGACCTGGATACGGCCGGTCATGTCCTGGATAACCATGAACGAGCCACGGTTGAGCATGATACGGCCGGCAACCTTGACCGGGATCGCGGCTGCTTCCAGCTCTTCCTTGGTCTTGTCCGCGTACTGCTTCTGCAGGTCGTTGCAGTAGCTGTCGCGACGGAAGTCGTTGGGGAAGGCATTGCCCTTGGCACGCTCGGCGGCAAGTTTTTCCTTGCGCAGGGCGATCAGGGCGTTTTCTTCCTGTTGCAGGTCTTGCGATTCGGTCTTGAGGTCGCTCATGTCGTCATTCTTTCCATCAGGTATTCGTTGCCCTTTTCGGGCAGGGCACGCGCTACCGGCGGCTGGCCGGGTAGCGCGGCAGTGGTGTACGGCTTACAGCCCCTGCTTGAGGCTCGCTTCCAGGTACTGGTCGAGGTCGCCGTCCAGAACCTTCTGGCAGTCGCTGCGCTCGACGCCGGTACGCAGGTCCTTGATGCGCGAGTCATCCAGCACGTAGGAACGGATCTGGTGGCCCCAGCCGATGTCCGACTTGCTGTCTTCCAGTGCCTGCGAGGCGGCATTGCGCTTCTGCATCTCCAGCTCGTACAACTTGGCCCGCAGCATTTTCATGGCGGTGTCCTTGTTGGCGTGCTGGGAGCGCTCGTTCTGGCAGGCCACCACGGTGTTGGTCGGAACGTGGGTGATACGCACCGCCGAGTCGGTGGTGTTGACGTGCTGACCACCGGCACCGGAGGAGCGGTAGGTGTCGATGCGCAGGTCGGACGGGTTGATCTCGATCTCGACCTTGTCGTCGATCTCGGGGGACACGAACACCGCCGAGAACGAAGTGTGGCGACGTGCGCCAGAGTCGAACGGGCTCTTGCGCACCAGGCGGTGCACGCCGATCTCGGTGCGCAGCCAGCCGAAGGCGTACTCGCCCTTGATGTGCACGGTGGCGCCCTTGATGCCGGCGACTTCACCCTCGGACAGTTCGATGATGGTGGCGTCGAAACCACGCTTGTCGGCCCAGCGCAGGTACATGCGCAGCAGGATGTTGGCCCAGTCCTGCGCCTCGGTACCGCCGGAACCGGCCTGGATGTCCAGGTAGGCGTTGTTCATGTCCATCTCGCCGCTGAACATGCGACGGAACTCAAGCTGGGCCAGGGATTCTTCCAGGGCCTGCAGCTCGGTCTCGACATCGCTGACAGCGCCTTCGTCACCTTCCTCGACGGCCATGTCGAGCAGGTCCTTGCAGTCGGCCAGGCCGTTGGACATCTTGTCCAGGGTCTCGACCACCTGCGCCAGCATGGCGCGCTCGCGGCCCAGGGCCTGGGCGTACTCGGGCTTGTTCCAGACGGCTGCGTCTTCCAGCTCGCGGTTGACTTCGATCAGGCGGTCATGCTTGTGATCGTAGTCAAAGATACCCCCGAATGGACAGGGAACGCTCGGTGAGGTCCTTGATGGTGTTCAGGATCGGTTGGATTTCCATGGCGGGCTACTCGTGCGAATTCGGTGAAAAGCCCGCGAGTATAACCGATCCGGGCAACTGCGGCAGCCCGTTGGGCAGCCGCATCAGCCTCAGGCGATGCCGACCTGGTTGCGCCCGTTGTTCTTGGCCAGATAAAGCCCCTTGTCTGCCGCCGAAATCAGCTGCCGGCAGTGGCTACCGATGGCTGGCGTCTGGGTCGCAAGGCCAATGCTGACGGTCAGGTGCGAGTCTGCGGTCGGCGCGCTGTGCGCAATGTTCAGGCCGATTACGGTCTGGCGCAGCTTTTCTGCGACCAGACGCGCGCCACCGGGCGAGGTGTTGGGCAGCACCAGGGCGAACTCCTCACCGCCGTAGCGCGCCGGCAGGTCGGTCGGCCGCGAGCAGGAGCCGCGAATGGCTTCGGCCACCTGGCGCAAGGCCTCGTCGCCGGCCAGGTGGCCGAAGCTGTCGTTGAAGACCTTGAAGTAGTCGACATCGATCATCAACAGCGACAATTGCTGCTGCTCACGCATGGCCCGGCGCCATTCCAGCTCCAGGTACTCGTCGAAGTGACGGCGGTTGGACAAGCCGGTGAGGCCGTCGGAATTCATCAGGCGCTGCAGCATCAGGTTGGTGTCGAGCAGCTGCTGCTGGCTCACGCGCAGGGCGCGGTAGGCCTCATCGCGCTGCAGCAGGGTCAGGTAGGAACGCGAGTGGTAGCGGATGCGCGCCACCAGCTCGATGGTGTCTGGCAGCTTGACCAGGTAATCGTTGGCCCCGGCGGCGAAGGCCGCGCTCTTGACCAGCGGGTCTTCCTTGGTCGACAGGACGATGATCGGGATGTCCTGGGTGGCCGGGTTGTTGCGGTACTCGCGCACCAGGGTCAGGCCGTCAAGGCCGGGCATGATCAGGTCCTGGAGGATGACCGTGGGCTTGATGCGCATCGCCTGGGCCACTGCCTGGTGCGGGTCGGCACAGAAGTGGAAGTCGATGTTCTCTTCGTGGGCCAGGCCACGACGCACTGCTTCGCCGATCATCGCCTGATCGTCCACCAGAAGGACCATCGCCGAATTTTCATTGGGGGTCGCGAAACCTTCGATCGGTAGATCAGTCATCCGTTTTCACCTGATCACTGCCGCTCAGGCGACGTGATTCAATACATGTGGTCATTTTGCGAAGATTTCCATCAAGCGCCCGGCGATTCGCTCAAGCGGGCGGATTTCCACCGCAGCATCGATAGCCGCAGCGGCCTTTGGCATGCCGTAGACCGCACTGCTTGCCTGGTCCTGGGCAATGGTCAGAAAACCCTGCTGGCGCATCAGCTTCAGGCCCTGGGCGCCATCACGGCCCATGCCGGTAAGCAGCACGCCCACCGCGTCGCCGTTCCAGTAGCGCGCCACGCTCTCGAAGAATACGTCGATCGAAGGCCGGTAGATCTCGTTGACCGGTTCGGCAGTGTAGGCCAACTGGCCACCCTGTAGCAGGCGTATATGGTGATTGGTGCCGGCCAGCAGCACCTGCCCGGGTTGTGGCGGCTCACCTTCGCGGGCCAGGCGCACCGGCAAGCCGCAGGCGCTGGCGAGCCACTCGGCCATGCCGGCGGCAAACACCTGGTCGACATGCTGGACCAGCACGATCGAGGCTGGAAAACCGCGCGGCAGGCCCTTTAGCAGCACTTCGAGCGCGGCAGGGCCGCCAGCGGACGAGCCGATGGCCACCAGGCCGCTGCGCTGGGAGGCCTCACGCAGAGGGGCAGCGACCGTCTTGCTCGCGCCGGGCCGCTGCTGGCCGATCAGCCAGCCGATATTGAGGATCTTGCGCAGCAGCGGCGCCGCTGCCTCACGTGCATCACCCGCGCCCACTGCGGGGGTGTCGACCACGTCCAGGGCACCATGGCCCATGGCCTCGAACACCCGGTGCACGTTCTGCTTGCGGTCGACGGTGACGATAACGATGGCGCAGGGTGTTTCGGCCATGATCCGCCGGGTCGCCTCGACGCCGTCCATTACCGGCATGATCAGGTCCATGAGAATCAGGTCGGGGGTATCCTCGGCGCACTTGCGCACGGCTTCGGCCCCATTGCCGGCCACCCAGATCACCTGGTGCGCCGGCTCGAAGGCCAGGGCCCGGCGCAACGCCTCTACCGCCATGGGCATATCGTTGACGATGGCGACCTTCATCCCTGAGCACCTCCGATCAATTCCACCACGGCATCCAGCAACGCATCGTCATGGAAGCTGGCCTTTGCCAAATAGTAGTCGGCGCCAGCGTCCAGGCCACGTCGGCGATCTTCTTCGCGGTCCTTGTACGACACCACCATCACCGGCAACGACTGCAACCGCTGGTCGCGGCGCACCAGGGTGACCAGCTCGATGCCATCCATGCGCGGCATGTCGATATCGGTGATCAACAGGTCGAAGTCCTCGCTGCGCAGGGCGTTCCAGCCGTCCATACCGTCCACCGCCACTGCGACGTCGTAGCCACGGTTACTGAGCAGCTTGCGTTGCAGCTCGCGCACGGTGAGCGAGTCGTCGACCACCAGGATGCGCTTGCGGCTCACGCCTCGCGCGCCTTGCGCACCGCGCTCGATGCGTTCCAGGCGGCCAGTGCTGAGCAGTTTTTCCACCGAACGCAGCAAGTCTTCGACATCGATGATCAGCACCACCGAGCCATCGTCCAGCAACGCACCTGCAGAGATGTCCTGGACCTTGCCCAGGCGCGGGTCGAGCGGCATCACCACCAGCACCCGCTCGCCGATCAGGCGCTCCACGGCCACGCCGTAAAGCTGCTCACGCTCACGGATCACCACCACCCGCAAGCTGTTTGCCTCACCCTGACCAGCCGGCCGGTTGAGCAACTGGCTGGCAGCCACCAGGCCGATATGTCGGCCCTCGTGCCAGAAGTGCTGACGGCCCTCGATCTGCACGATCTCGTCGGCCGCCACCTCCAGGGTGCGCTCGATATGCGCCAGCGGAAACGCATAAGCCTCATCCCCCACCTCCACCACCAGGCTGCGCACCACCGACAGGGTCAGCGGCACCTCAAGCTGGAAACGGCAGCCCTGGCCAGGCACCTGGGTCAGTTCGATAGAACCGCGCAGGTCGCGGACCATGTGTTGCACCGCATCCAGGCCAACACCACGGCCAGAAACCTCGGTGACCTTGTCGCGCAGGCTGAAGCCCGGCAGGAACAGGAAGGTCAGCAGCTCGGCTTCGCTCATTTGCGCCACGGTATCGGCGGGCGACATGCCGCGCTCGACGATGTTGCGTTTCAGGCGCTCAAGGTCGATGCCAGCGCCATCATCGCTCAGTTCGAGCATCAGCAGGCCGGCCTGGTGCGAGGCGCGCAAGCGGATCGTGCCTTCCGCTGGCTTGCCCGCCAGCAAGCGCCGCTCGGGCTGCTCGATACCATGGTCGACGGCATTGCGCAGCAAGTGAGTCAGCGGCGCTTCGAGCTTTTCCAGCACGTCGCGATCGACCTGGGTCTTTTCACCTTCGATCTGCAGCTGCACCTGCTTGCCGAGCGAACGCCCCAGGTCGCGGACCATGCGGCTCTGGCCGGTGAGCACGTCGGCAAACGGGCGCATGCGGCAGGCCAATGCCGTGTCGTACAGCAACTGCGCACGCTGGCTGGCCTGCCAACCGAACTCGTCGAGGTCGGCGGCCTGCTGCTGCAGAATCTGCTGGGTTTCCGCCAGCAGTCGCTGGGTCTGGGCCAGGGCGTCGAGCACCTCAATGCTCTGGCCGCTGTCTTCGAGCTGCGTTTTCAGGCCGTCGAGGGCCCGCATGCCTTGGCCATGCATGCGTTTGAGGCGCTGCAAGGTGGCCAGGTAGGGCTTGAGGCGCTGGGTCTCGACCAACGACTTGCTCGACAGGTCGAGCAGGCTGTTCAGGCGGTCGGCGGTCACCCGCAACACCCGCTCACCGCCCTCCCCCGCGCGCTTGCCGGCCTTGCGCGGCGCGGCTGGCTCGACGTCTGTTTCCAAGGCCGGCACCACTGGCTCCGGCTGGGCTGGCGGGGCCACGGGCGACGGTGGCTCAATTGCAACCACTGCGGGCAGTGGCGCGGCGCCGGGGTCGAGCAAGCTGGCCATCTGCAGCAGGAACGCCGGCACCAGCGCCTCGCCATGCGGGTCGCCAGGGGTGGCGATGTGCATCAGCAAGTCGGTGCCACGCAGCAGCGCATCGATGTGTTCGGCGCGCAGCAGCAGCCGGCCTTCCTGGGCCGCTACCAGGCAATCTTCCATGACGTGGGCGACGCTGACCCCGGCATCGATACCGACGATGCGCGCCGCGCCTTTCAATGAGTGCGCCGCACGCATGCAAGCTTCCAGCTGGTCGGCCTGGGTCGGGTTGCGTTCCAGTGCCATCAGCCCTGTACTGAGCACCTGGGTCTGCGCCTCGGCCTCCAGGCTGAACAGTTCGAGCAGCGATGCGTCGCGCATTTGCTCTGGGGTCATGACAGGCTCCGCTGCACGGCAGACAGTAATTGTTGATCGTCCAGCACACGCACGCTGCGCCCGCGCCACTGCAATACCGCAGCGGTGAACGGCGCGGCATCTTGGCTGGCGTCCAGCAGTGTGGCGTCGAGGCGGTGAATGCCGTCGATCTCGTCCACAGCCATCACCACCGGCCCGCCCGACGCTGCCAGGATCAGCATGCGCGGCATCGCCCGGCCGCCACGCGCCGGCTCGGACATACGCTCCACGCCCAGCAGGTCGCCCAATGACAGGCAAGGCACCAGCGCACCGCGCACGTTGGCCACCCCTTGCAGCACGCGCGAGCGCTGATGCGGCAACGAATGCACAGGTTGCAAGGGGGCGATCTCTGCCAGGCAGGCAGTGGCCAGGGCCAGCCACTCCTCGCCCAGGCGGAACAGCAGCTGCGAACGCCCGACGCTGGTTTCGGCAGGGACGTCCGCATGCACCAGGTCCGCTTCGATCAGCGCATAGCGGTCGAGCAGGCGCGTGGCCGCCGCCGCGTAGACTTCGCAGTTGCGGCAATGGATATGCCGCTCCAGCAGCGGGCATTGCTTGTTGCCGTGTACGCCAATGCGGTTCCAGCAGTCGTCGATGCGCTCATCGTCCTGGGCCAGCAGCTCGATCCCGTGTTCGGCTCTCATCGTTCAGACTCCCGGCCAACCCGTGCCGCACGTTCCTGCAGGCGGCGGGCACCGACTTCGTCGCCTTGGGCGGCCAGCAGCGTGGCCAGGTGCAGCAATGCCTCAGGGTGCTGAGGTTCCAGGTACAGCGCCTTGCGGTAATGGGTCAGCGCCTGCTGTGCATCGCCTTCGGTATCACTCAGCAGCCCCAGCCAGTAGTAGACCTGGGCCTTCGGTGCGAACTGGTGCAAATAGCGCTGGCAACTGGCGCGGGCCTGGGTGCTGTCGCCGGCATTGGCCTGGCGAGCGATGCTGGCCAGCAACTCGCTTTCGCTCTCGCGCGGTGGCGCTGCCAAAGGGGCGGGCGCAACCGCCCGCAGCGGCCGTGCAGGCGGCGCAGGCACGGGCCGTGGGCGGTTTGGGGCAACAGGCTGGGCCACGCGGCTTAGTGGCAGGGCCGGCATGGCGGGGACATCCGCCGGTTGCCGCACATACGCGAACGACTGGGCAATCCCCAATGGCCGCATCCCCAACCGCGCCAGCAAACTTCCCTCGGCCGGGCCGATGAACAGCACGCCCTGTGGCTGTGCAAGGCGCTTGAGCACTTCGAACACACGTTGCTGGGTCGGTACATCAAAATAGATCAGCAGGTTGCGACAGAACACGAAATCGTACTGGCCATTGCGGCTGGCGAGCGCCGGATCGAGCACATTGCCCACTTCCAGGTTCACCTGCCGGCGTACCCGCTCTTCCAGCTGATGGCCGTCATCGCATTCACGGAAATGGCGCTCGCGAAACGACAGTTCGCTGCCGCGGAACGAGTTGCGCCCATACAAGCCCTGTATGCCCCTGGCGACCGAGCTTGGGCTGATATCGATCCCGTCGATGCGGAAATCTAGCGGGCTCATGCCCGCGTCGAGCAAGGCCATGGCGAGCGAGTACGGCTCCTCGCCGGTGGAGCACGGCAGGCTGAGCAGGCGCAACGGCCGCTCGCCGGCCAGTTCGGCCAGGCGTTTCTGGGCCAGGCCGACCAGTGCGGTGAACGATTCCGGGTAGCGGAAGAACCAGGTCTCCGGGACGATCACGGCCTCGATCAGGGCCAGTTGCTCGTCTGCCGATTGCTGCAGGCGGACCCAGTAATCATCCAGGTCGCTGGCATGCAGTGCGACACAGCGCTGGCGCAGGGCCCGCTCGACCATCGGCACGCCAACAGACTCGACATCCAGGCCGATACGCTCTTGCAGGAAGCGGAAAAACCGTTGCTCGCTCATGGTGCCTCCTGCCCTGCCGCGAGCGGGAACAACAGCTCGCGCACGCTATCGGTCAGCAGGTCATCCACCACGATCCGTTGCAACAGGCCCTGGGCGTCCTGGCGAACCGGGCCCAGGTAGCGCGCTTCGCCGTTATCCAGGCCATAAGGCTGGAACTCATCCGGCATGCAGCGCAGGGTTTCGGTGGCTTGTTCGAGGATCAGCCCCAGCACCTGGTCGTGCCGGTAATGCACCAGCACCAGGCGCGTACTGGCGCGCTCGGCGGCCGGCTGGGCGAAGCTCAGCGCACTCAGGTCGACCACTGGCACCAGCACGCCGCGATGGGCCAGGATACCGGCCACCCAGGCCGGCGCCTGGGCAATCGGCTTGAGCGGGCGGCGCGGCAGCACCTCGATCACTTCGCGCACGTCCAGGGCAAAGCGCTGCTGGTTGAGGCGAAACTGCAAGTACAGCGTGCCCTTGGCGCTGGCCGCCGCTGCCGGGTTGGAATGCAGGTTGGTCATGGTGATCAGACTTTGAAGCGCGATACACCACCGCGCAGGCCGGCGGCCACCTGGCTCAGCTCATCGATGGCGAAGCTGGCCTGGCGCAGCGATTCCACCGTCTGGGTGCTGGCATCGCTGAGCTGAGCCAGGGCCTGGTTGATCTGCTCGGCACCGGTGGCCTGGGCCTGCATGCCCTCATTGACCATCAGCACACGCGGCGCCAGGGCCTGGACCTGATGAATGATCTGGCTCAGTTGCTCGCCCACCTGCTGCACTTCGAACATGCCGCGGCGCACTTCTTCAGAGAACTTGTCCATGCCCATCACCCCGGCCGACACCGCCGACTGGATTTCCCGCACCATCTGCTCGATGTCGTAGGTGGCCACGGCTGTCTGGTCGGCCAGGCGCCGCACCTCGGTGGCGACCACGGCAAAACCGCGGCCATATTCACCGGCCTTTTCCGCCTCGATGGCGGCATTGAGCGAAAGCAGGTTGGTCTGGTCGGCCACCTTGACGATGGTCACCACCATCTGCGTGATGTTGCTGGCCTTCTCGTTGAGGATCCCCAGCTTGGCGTTGACCAGGTCGGCGGCGCCCATCACCTGGTGCATGGTCTCTTCCATGCGCGCCAGGCCCTGCTGGCCGGAGCCCGCCAGGCTCGACGCCTGGTCGGCAGCGCTGGTGACCTCGGTCATGGTGCGCACCAGGTCGCGCGAGGTGGCGGCGATTTCACGCGAGGTGGCGCCGATCTCGGTGGTGGTGGCGGCCGTCTCGGTAGCGGTGGCCTGCTGCTGCTTGGAGGTGGCGGCAATCTCGGTGACCGAGGTGGTTACCTGCACAGACGAGCGCTGCGCCTGGGCCACCAGGTTGGCCAGGGCTTCGGCCATTTCGTTGAAGCCGCTCTCGATGGCGCCGAACTCGTCCTTGCGGTCCAGGCTCAGGCGCATGCTCAGGTCGCCCGAGCGCAGTTTGTCGAGGGCATGCACCACACGCTGCACGGGCGCGGTGATGGCGCGCATCAACAGCAAGCCACAGATACCGGCGGCTACGATCGCCAGCAGCAGCGAGACCATCATGCTGCCCTTGGCGGTGCTCACGGCACTCACAATTTCATGGGTGGCAGCGTCTGCCGACTCGCGGTTGTGCTCGATCACCGTGTTGAGGTGCTTGCGCCCTTCCACCCAGGCCGGGGTAAGCGCCTCGCTGATCAGCCGCTCGGCTTCGGTGTAATTGTGCTGCCGGTAGGCATCAAGCACCTGGCCGACGAGCTTGAGGTAGTTTTCCTCAAGCTGGACGAAGGTGTCGAAGCGCTTCTGGTCGCCGCTGTCCTGGATGGTGCCCTGGTAGCTGGCCATGTACTGCTTGAGGCGATCATCGAAGCTCTTGAACAGCTCCATGTCGGCCGGGGTGATTTCGCGGCGATTGGACAGGCCCACCAGTTGCTGGCTGGTGACGTAGCTGTCAACCCAGGCGCTGCGGATCATCGAGCTGTAGTAGACACCTGGAATGCTGTCTGTACCCACCGCTTCCTCGGCGCTTTCGATCGTCACCAACCGCGAGTAGGCGGCTACGATCATCAGCAGCATGATAGCGATGATCACGGCGAAACTTGCCAGGATCCGTTGGCGCAAGGTCCAGTTCTTCACATTCAGCCCTCAGGAATTCACAACGAGCGGGAAAAATCGCCGAAGTATAGCCCAGGCGTCCTACGCTTTTGCGGCTGAAATGCGAGGTATTCAGGCCTCTATCCCTGGCGGACAGGCCATTTTCCAGTTCATTGACCTGCGGCAAGCCGTACCTGGCTCTCCAGTTCCTGGCGCAGGGCCGGGTCGAGGCGCAGCTGGCGGGCCAGTTCGTCGAGGTAGGCGCGCTCCATGAAGTTCTCCTGATCGACCATCATCACGCTGGCCAGATACATCTCTGCAGCCATCTCCGGGGTTTGCGCGGCGCGAGCGACTTCGGCCGGGTCCAGCGGCTTGTTCAACTCATCGTGCAACCAGTGCTGCAGATCGCGGTCGTTGTCCAGGCGGGTGAATTCGCCTTCGATCAGGGCCCGTTCGCGCTCGTCGATATGGCCATCGGACTTGGCCGCCGCCACCAGCGCGCGCAGTACCGCCTGGCTGTGCTGCTCAGCCTGGGCCGGCGGCAGTCGGTCGAGGGTCTGCGGCTCGGCGCCCTGCCCTGTGCCCTGGCGCGCCTGCCAGTTGCCATAGGCCTTGTAAGCGAGCACGCCAAGTGCGGCCAGGCCACCGTAGGTGAGCGCCTTGCCGCCATACTTGCGAGCCTTCTTGCTGCCCAGCAGCAGACCCAGCGCGCCCGCCCCCAAGGCGCCTGCGCCGGCCCCGGAGAGCAGGCCCCCCAAACCACCGGCGCCGGCTGACGGCTTGCCCGCGCCAGGCTGCTTGTTGAGCAACTCCTGGCCAGATTTGAGCAGTTGATCGAGCAGGCCACGGGTGTTCATGTGCACGTCTCCACGATACGGAAAGGAAAGAGCAGAGTAAGGCCTGCCGCGTGAGCGGCCACTCGAGGATTTGCTTCCGGATGTTGCATTAGCTGGCAAAAAGCCAACTAGACTCGTCATCGCCAACAACCTGCACAGGCGACTATGCTTATAACCATTGCTTCACTGCTTTCTTGATGACTGCCCCGACCAAGATCTCCAAGAAGAGGGAACACCATGTCAGTGCACAAGACCGCATTGCTCGGCGCCATGATCGGCGCGCTGCTGGCCAGCGCCGGCCTGCAGGCCGCCGAGATGCCCAAGGCCCTGGGCGCCGGCGAAGGCCGGCTGGATATCGTCGCCTGGCCCGGCTACATCGAGCGCGGTGAAAGCGACAAGGCCTATGACTGGGTCACCGGTTTCGAGAAGGAAACCGGCTGCAAGGTCAGCGTCAAGACCGCGGCCACTTCCGATGAAATGGTCAGCCTGATGACCAAGGGCGGCTACGACCTGGTCACCGCTTCCGGCGACGCCTCGCTGCGCCTGATCGTCGGCAAGCGCGTACAGCCCATCAACACAGCGCTGATACCCAACTGGAAGAACATCGACCCACGCCTGCAGAACGGTGGCTGGTACGTGGTCGACAAACAGGTATATGGCACGCCCTACCAATGGGGCCCGAACGTGCTGCTGTACAACACCAATACCTTCAAGCAGGCACCCACCAGCTGGAACGTGGTGTTCGAGCCACAGGACCTGCCCGATGGCAAGCCGAACAAGGGCCGCGTGCAGGCTTACGACGGGCCGATCTACATCGCCGACGCCGCGCTGTACCTGAAATCGGCCAAGCCCGAACTGGGCATCAAGGACCCGTACGAGCTCAATGAAGCCCAGTACAAGGCCGTGCTCGAACTACTGCGCCAGCAGCAACCGCTGATCCACCGTTACTGGCACGACGCCACGGTACAGATGAGCGACGTGAAGAACGAGGGCGTGGTCGCCTCCAGCTCATGGGGTTACATGGTCAATGGCCTGAAGGCCGAGAACCAGCCAGTGGCCTCGACCATTCCGAAGGAAGGCGCCACCGGCTGGGCCGACACCACCATGCTGCACAGCGAGGCCAAGCACCCCAATTGCGCCTACAAGTGGATGGACTGGTCGCTGCAACCCAAGGTGCAGGGCGATGTGGCGGCCTGGTTCGGCTCGTTGCCCGCAGTGCCGGCAGCCTGCACCGGCAGCGAGCTGCTGGGGGCTGAAGGGTGCAAGACCAACGGCTTCGACAACTTCGACAAGATCGCCTTCTGGAAAACCCCACAGACCCAGGGCGGCAAGTTCGTGCCGTATAGCCGCTGGACCCAGGATTACATTGCGATCATGGGCGGGCGCTAGCACAGGCTTGCTACAGGTATGCCGCTTGATCTGGGGCTGCTGCGCAGCCCTTTCGCGACACAAGGCCGCTCCTACAAGAGACCGCGATCCCCTGTAGGAGCGGCCTTGTGTCGCGAAAGGGGCGCAAGGCGCCCCCCGAGCTTTACCTTGGAGTTACCCATGCCCCTAGCCGTCCAGTTCACCCAGGTTTCCCGCACCTTTGGCGAGGTCAAGGCCGTCGACCAGGTCAGCATCGACATCGATGACGGCGAATTCTTCTCCATGCTCGGCCCTTCCGGCTCGGGCAAGACCACCTGCCTGCGCCTGATCGCAGGCTTCGAGCAACCCAATAGCGGTTCGATCCGCATCCATGGTGTCGAGGCCGCTGGCGTACCGCCCTACCAGCGCGACGTCAACACGGTGTTCCAGGACTACGCCCTGTTCCCGCACATGAACGTGCGCGACAACATCGCCTACGGCCTCAAGGTCAAGGGCGTGGCCAAGGCCGAACGCCAGGCACGCGCCGAAGAAGCGCTGGCCATGGTCGCCCTGGCCGGCTACGGCGAACGCAAACCGGCACAGCTTTCCGGCGGCCAGCGCCAGCGCGTGGCCCTGGCCCGCGCGCTGGTCAACAGGCCACGGGTGTTGCTGCTCGACGAGCCGCTGGGCGCACTCGACCTCAAGCTGCGCGAACAAATGCAGGGCGAATTGAAGAAGCTGCAGCGCCAGTTGGGCATCACTTTCATCTTCGTCACCCACGACCAGACCGAAGCGCTGTCGATGTCGGACCGGGTGGCGGTCTTCAACCGTGGGCGCATCGAGCAGGTCGACACGCCACGCAACCTCTACATGAAGCCAGCGACCACCTTCGTCGCCGAGTTCGTCGGCACCTCCAACGTCATCCGCGGCGACCTCGCCGAACAACTCAGCGGCAGCCGCGCACCGTTTTCCATTCGCCCGGAGCATATCCGCCTGGTGGATCAGCCAGGCCAGGCGCAAGACGTTCAGCTCGGCGGCCTGCTGCGCGACGTCCAGTACCAGGGCAGTGCCACCCGCTATGAGGTGCAACTGGACAGCGGCCAGCTGCTGGCGGTGAGCCACGCCAACGACCAATGGCAGGCACAAGCGCAGCCCTGGCAGGCCGGCCAGCAAGTGCAGGTACGCTGGCCACGCGAGGCGATGACCGCGCTGCAGGAAACCGTCCTGGCCGAGGGCCGTTGAGATGCGCCGCCTGTCCGATCTGCTGTACCGGCGCCCCAACCTCTACCTGGCGCTGTTGCTGATCCCCCCACTGACCTGGTTCGGCGCCATCTACCTGGGCTCGTTGCTCAGCCTGCTGTGGCAGGGCTTCTACACCTTCGACGACTTCACCATGGCGGTAACCCCGGAGCTGACCCTGGGCAACTTCGCGGCACTGTTCAACCCGTCCAACTTCGACATCATCCTGCGCACCCTGACCATGGCCGTGGCGGTATCGCTGGCCAGTGCGGTGCTGGCCTTCCCGATTGCCTACTACATGGCGCGCTACACCAGCGGCAAGACCAAGGCATTCTTCTACATCGCGGTGATGATGCCGATGTGGGCCAGCTACATCGTCAAGACCTACGCCTGGACCCTCTTGCTGGCCAAGGGCGGTGTGGCCCAGTGGTTCGTCCAGCAGCTGCACCTGGACGCCCTGCTGCAGGCCGTGCTGACCGTGCCCGGGGTCGGCGGCAGCACGTTGTCGACCTCGCACCTGGGGCGCTTCATGGTGTTCGTGTACATCTGGCTACCGTTCATGATCCTGCCGATCCAGGCCTCGCTCGAACGCCTGCCACCGTCATTGCTGCAGGCGTCGGCAGACCTGGGTGCCAGGCCGCGGCAAACGTTCCTGCAGGTGATCCTGCCGCTGTCGATCCCCGGCATTGCCGCCGGCTCGATCTTCACCTTCTCGCTGACCTTGGGCGACTTCATCGTGCCGCAACTGGTCGGCCCGCCAGGTTACTTCATCGGCAGCATGGTCTATGCCCAACAAGGGGCGATCGGCAACATGCCGATGGCGGCAGCCTTCACGCTGGTGCCAATCGTGCTGATCGCGGTGTACCTGGCCATCGTCAAGCGCCTGGGGGCCTTCGATGCACTCTGAAAAAGCGTCTGTCGGCCTGCGCCTGGCGGCCTGGGGCGGGTTGGTGTTTCTGCACTTCCCGATCCTGATCATCTTCCTGTACGCCTTCAATACCGAAGACGCGGCGTTCAGCTTCCCGCCCAAGGGCTTCACCCTCAACTGGTTCACCGTGGCCTTCGCCCGCCCCGACGTGCTCGAAGCGATCAAGCTGTCGCTGCAGGTGGCGTGCCTGGCCACGCTGATCGCGCTGGTGCTCGGCACCCTGGCCTCGGCGGCGCTGTACCGGCGCAGCTTCTTCGGCAAGGAGAGCATCTCGCTGATGCTGATCCTGCCGATCGCCCTGCCCGGCATCATCACCGGCATCGCCCTGCTCTCGGCGTTCAAAAGCCTGGGGATAGAGCCCGGCGTGTTCACCATTGTGGTCGGTCACGCCACGTTCTGCGTGGTGATCGTCTACAACAACGTGATCGCCCGCCTGCGGCGTACCTCGCAGAGCCTGATCGAGGCGTCCATGGACCTCGGTGCCGACGGCTGGCAGACCTTCCGTTACATCATCCTGCCCAACCTCGGCTCGGCACTGCTGGCCGGCGGCATGCTGGCCTTTGCCCTGTCGTTCGACGAAATCATCGTCACCACCTTCACCGCCGGCCACGAGCGCACCCTGCCGATCTGGCTGCTCAACCAGCTCAGCCGCCCGCGCGATGTGCCGGTGACCAACGTGGTCGCCATGCTGGTGATGCTGGTGACCATGCTGCCGATTCTCGGCGCCTATTACCTGACCCGTGGCGGCGAAAGCGTTGCGGGCAGTGGCAAATGACCTACAAGGAGCCCCCCATGCAAAGCAAAATGCTGATCAACGGCAAGCTGGTCGCAGGCGAAGGCCCGGCCTGGACCGTGCTCAACCCCGCCGAGGGCAGCGCCCTGGCGCAGATCAACGAAGCCACCGAGGCCCAGGTCGATACCGCCGTGCGCGCTGCCGACCTGGCCTTCGACAGCTGGTCTCAGACCAGCCCCAAGGAGCGCTCAATGGTGCTGCTGGCCCTGGCCGACACCATCGAAGCCCATGGCGATGAGCTGGCCCGCCTGGAATCGCAGAACTGCGGCAAGCCGTTTGCCGCCGCCCTGAATGACGAAATCCCGGCCATCGCCGACGTGTTCCGTTACTTTGCCGGCGCCGCCCGCTGCCTCGGCGGCTCCGCGGCGGGTGAATACCTGCCGGGCCACACCTCGATGATCCGCCGCGACCCGCTGGGCGTGGTTGCCTCGATCGCGCCGTGGAACTACCCGTTGATGATGCTGGCATGGAAGATCGCCCCCGCCCTGGCGGCCGGCAACACCGTGGTCATCAAACCCTCCGAACTGACCCCGCTGACCGCCCTGCGCCTGGGCGAGCTGGCAAAAGGCCTGCTGCCGCCCGGTGTGCTCAACATCCTGTTCGGCCGCGGGCAAACGGTCGGCAACCCACTGGTCACCCACCCCAAGGTGCGCATGGTGTCGCTGACCGGCTCCATTCCAACGGGGGCACATATCATTGGCGCCACCGCCAACAGCGTGAAGCGCATGCACATGGAACTGGGCGGCAAGGCGCCGGTGCTGGTGTTCGACGACGCCGATATCGACGCGGCCATCGACGGCATTCGCACGTTCGGCTTCTACAACGCTGGCCAGGACTGCACCGCCGCCTGTCGCCTGTATGTGCAGGCAGGCATCTATGAACGCTTCGTCGAACGCCTGGGCAAGGCCGTTTCCAGCCTCAAGGCCGGCCTGCAGGATGCCGAGGACACCGAACTGGGCCCATTGATCAGTGCCCAGCACCGCGACAAGGTGGCCGGCCTGGTCCAGCGCGCCATCGCCCAGCCGCATATCCGCCTGGTGACGGGCGGCAAGGTGATTGCCGGGGATGGCTTCTTCTTCGAGCCGACCGTGCTGGCCGACGCCTTGCAGGATGACGAGATCGTGCGCAATGAGGTGTTTGGCCCGGTAGTGTCGGTGACCCGCTTCAATACCGAAGAGCAGGCGCTGGAATGGGCCAACGATTCCGAGTACGGCCTGGCATCATCGGTGTGGACCCGCGACACCGGCCGCGCCCACCGGCTGGCAGCGCGGTTGCAGTATGGCTGCACCTGGGTCAACACCCACTTCATGCTGGTCAGCGAGATGCCCCACGGTGGGCAGAAGCATTCGGGGTATGGGAAGGATATGTCGATGTATGGGCTTGAAGACTACACCTGCGTGCGGCATGTGATGATCAAGCATTGAGGTGAGGCGGGTGGCGTATGCCTGTAGTTGTTTAGCGCCTGCGAGATCGAGCGCCGCCCGCGCGGCGCATCGCGGATAAATCCGCTCCTACATTTGTTGCAACGTGCCGAACCTGGCAGGCCATGGCCGCCAGCCTTGGCGCATGCCTTGAACTTCGCAAACGAGGCTGACAACCATGGCCTGACAGGCATGGCCACGTTGCAAAAAATGTAGGAGCGGATTTATCCGCGACGCGCCGCGCGGGCGGCGCTCGATCTCATCCACCGCGCATAGCTGCGGCCGAGCCCCCTAATCTCGCAGATCCGACTCGTGAATAGGGTTGGCCCGGCTGGTCGCCCTTTGATACTGCGCCGGCCAAGTGGCTTTGTTGCCACCCAAGTCATCATCAGCATGCAACGGCCAGTAAGGATCGCGCAGCAGTTCCCGCGCCAGGAAGATCACGTCGGCCTGCCCGGTGCGCAGAATGTGCTCGGCCTGGGCCGGTTCGGTGATCATGCCGACGGTGCCAGTGGCGATCTCCGCCTCTTTGCGCACGCGCTCTGCAAAGCGGGTCTGGTAGCCAGGGCCTGTTGGGATTTCGGCATTCACCGAGGTACCACCGGAGGACACATCGATCAGGTCGACACCCAGCACCCGCAGGCGGCGCGCCAGCTCGACGGTTTCATCCGGGTTCCAACCATCCTCAACCCAGTCCGTCGCCGATACACGCACGAACAGCGGCAGTTCTGCAGGCCAGACCTTGCGCACCGCCTCGACCACCTGCAGGGTCAGGCGGATGCGGTTTTCGAAGCAACTGCCGTACTCGTCGCGGCGCTGATTACTCAGTGGTGAGAGGAACTGGTGCAGCAGATAACCATGGGCGGCATGGATTTCGACGACCTTGAAGCCCGCTTTTAGCGCCCGCTCGGTAGAGGCAACGAAGGCATCGATCACCCCCTGAATCTCGTCCTGGCTCAATTCGCGCGGCGGTGTGTGCTGCGGGTCAAAAGCGATTTTCGACGGCCCCACCGGCTGCCAGCCGCCGTCTTCAATCTTCACACTGCCCTGCTTGCCCAGCCAGGGCCGATAGGTACTGGCCTTGCGCCCGGCGTGGGCCAACTGGATGCCCGGCACGGCGCCCTGGGCGGTGATGAAGCGGGTAATGCGCTGCAACGGCGCAATCTGATCGTCGTTCCACAGGCCGAGGTCTTCGGCGGTGATGCGACCATCGGCGGTCACGGCGACGGCTTCGCTGATGACCAGGCCGGCGCCACCCACGGCGCGGCTGCCCAGATGGACGAGATGCCAGTCGTTGGCCAGGCCATCGACGGAAGAATACTGGCACATCGGCGAGACCGCGATGCGGTTGGGCAGCGTCAGCTGACGCAGGGTGTAAGGCTCGAGCAGCAGGCTCATGAGGGCACCTCCCAAGGACTCCAATGGTGATCCGGCCCGGACACTCAAGTGCACATCCCTGGCCCGGTGCCGGTCATTAATCAGACTAGACCAGATTGGTGGGGGGGATGGTTCCGTGGGATGGCGAGGTGTTCGCCGGAAGGTTTGCAGCGCCTGTGAGACCGAGCGCCGCCCGCGCGGCGCATCGCGGATAAATCCGCTCCTACGATTTGTTTCGGGCCCGTCATTCCTGTGAGGTCACCGCTGTTCGCCTTGTTTGTTCTCTTCGATATTGAGGTGGGCACCACTGCTTTTCATCGATGTTCAGTCATGCACCAAGGCGGTTCCTGTTGGCGGCAAAGGAGTGACTGGCCCGAAACAAACTGTAGGAGCGGATTTATCCGCGATGCGCCGCGCGGGCGGCGCTCGATTTCCGCACCCCTGCAAGAACCAAGGCGGGCACCGTCTCTAAGCGCCGCTCACTGGGATTGCTGACTGGTCCGACGCATGTATCAGACGCTTCCTACGCATATGAACTGGCGATGTTTAGCTAAGGAAAATATCCTACAAATCCTGTCGACTCGCGTCTGATTGTTCCTGGAAACACCGCCCTTTAGGCTTTTTCGTGTCGCTGATGTTTAGCGTCCGGGAGTGGAATCCTGGTCAATTACTGAGTTGCTGTCGTCATGGCAGTTGTGCGCGGGAGGCCGAAAAGCCTACCGGGTTTACTCGTAGCCTGGATTCCACACCGCGTACAACTGCCACCCATCCGTGTGGAATCGGAAAGGTCGGTCAATCAGTAACCTTACGAGTCGTTCCATATGAAGAAAATCGTCCCCGACCCACCCCATCATTTCGACCTTCCCTCTGACAAGACCCTCACCAACGCCGTCAGCGAGGGCATCGTGCCCATCGATCATGTGGTGATGAACGTCACCCACTACCTGATGCTTGCCTACAACCATTGCCACCGGACCCTCGATGCCATCGAAGATGACAGCACCCGGGAATCGCTGGTGAATGGGCTGCGTGCCATGCAGATCGCCTGGGGCCAGGCGGATGCACTGTCGCTGGCTTTGGAGCGGAGTAGCAGCCTGCATTGAGGCTGGTTTTGCTGACCTCTTTGCGGGTGAACCCGCTCCCACTGGGTCATCACAGGCTCCAAGGCTTGCGCCCAACCTGTGGGAGCGGGTTCACCCGCGAAGAGGCCAGTACAGGCAATCAAGAAATCTCAGGAGAGGAACCGATGAGCACAGACGACACCCAATTCACTGTCGGCAAAACCACGTTCTTTCAAGGCGAACACCAGACCCATCCCCTGTTTCGCATCGAGCCAGGCATTCCCTGTCGGGATGCCCGCGAGCAGGCCTCGGAGTTGATGGGCTATGTAAGAGAACTGACCATCATCGGCCTGATGGATGAAAAGCCGATGATGATCTGGGCATCCCATTACCTGAGTGCCATGGCCAAGGCACTGATGGATGATGCCGAGCTAGGCATGAGTAACTGAGGATCGTGCCGGCCTGTGAAGTCAGCGTGGCTCCATGTGAGCAATCATCAACTGCACACTTTCATTACCGCGAAACTCGTTCACATCCAGCTTGTACGCCAGCTCCACCCACCGCACCGTCGGGTTTGGCCACACGTCACGGTCGATGCCAAAGGCAATGCCATCCAGCCGCACCGAGCCGCATTCGCTCTTGAGCACCACCTTCAAGTGCCGCTCACCGACCACACGCTGCTCGACCAACTGGAATACGCCATGGAACAGCGGCTCGGGGAAGTGCTGCCCCCAAGGCCCGGCATTGCGCAGGGCCTTGGCCAGGTCGAGGTGGAATTCCTCCACCGCCAGGCTACCGTCCGACAACAGACGACCGGTCAGGTCTTCCTCACGCAACTGGCGCCGGACCTCTTCATCGAACGCCTCGGCAAAGGCCGGGAAGTTGCTTTCGGGCAGTGACAACCCTGCCGCCATGGCATGGCCGCCGAACTTGCTGATCAGCTGCGGCTGACGTGCTGCCACCGCATCCAGCGCATCGCGGATATGGAAGCCCGGCACCGAACGCGCCGAGCCTTTGAGCATGCCATCGCCAGCATCGGCGAAGGCAATGGTCGGCCGGTGGTAGCGCTCTTTCAGGCGCGAAGCGAGGATCCCGATCACGCCCTGGTGCCAATCGGCATCGAACAGGCACAGGCCATAAGGCATGGACTCGACCGGCAGGTCCTTTAGCTGGGCCAGTGCCTCACGCTGCATGCCTTGCTCGATCGACTTGCGGTCCTGGTTCAGCTCGTCCAGCTGCTGGGCCATGTCCTGGGCCAGGGCTTCGTCATCGCACAGCAGGCATTCGATGCCCAGGCTCATGTCGTCCAGCCGCCCGGCGGCGTTGAGCCGTGGGCCGAGGATGAAGCCCAGGTCAGTGGAGCTGATGCGCCGGTGATCGCGGCGGGCCACTTCAAGGATCGCCTTCAAGCCCGGCCGCGCCCGGCCGGCGCGGATGCGCTCAAGCCCTTGGTGCACGAGGATGCGGTTGTTGGCATCCAGCGGCACCACGTCGGCGACGCTGCCCAGGGCGACCAGGTCGAGCAGCTCGCCGATGTTCGGCTGCGGCTGCGTTTCGTAGCGCCCCAGGCTGCGCAGGCGTGCGCGCAAGGCCATGAGCACGTAGAAAATAACCCCGACCCCAGCCAGCGACTTGCTCGGGAAGCCGCACCCAGGCTGGTTCGGGTTGACGGTGGCGTCGGCATCCGGCAACTGCTGACCCGGCAGGTGGTGGTCGGTGACCAGCACCTTGAGCCCGGCCGCCTTGGCGGCGGCGACACCTTCGACGCTGGAGATACCGTTATCGACGGTAACCAGCAGGTCTGGCTGGCGCTCGAGCGCCACCTGGACGATCTCCGGGGTCAGGCCGTAGCCATACTCGAAGCGGTTGGGCACCAGGTAATCGACATGGGCCGCGCCCAGCAGGCGCAGCCCGAGCACACCCACAGTGCTGGCGGTGGCGCCATCGGCGTCGAAGTCGCCAACGATGAGGATGCGCTGGCGCTGGTCGAGGGCGTCGACCAGCAGGTCCACCGCAGCCTCGATACCCTTGAGCTGCTGATACGGCAACAGCCGCGCCAGGCTCTTGTCCAGTTCGGCCTCGGACTGCACGCCGCGGGCAGCGTACAGGCGGGTCAGCAACGGTGGCAGGTTACCCAGGAAAGGCAGGGTCGATGGCAACGGGCGGGGTTCGATACGCATGGGATCTTCGGCAGTCAGGTGTCAGTCGGTTCAGCCACGCTCACCGAGCAGCCATTGCAGTTGCACTTCGTGCTGGCCACGGTCGTCGGTGACGAACACCGTGCCTTCGCTGATCATCACATCCCACTTGATGGTACGTGGCATGTCGGTGGCCAGTACCTCCAGCACCTCCTGCGGCACCGCTGCAATGTTCAGGTTCTTCAGCCCTTTGACCGCGCCCACCACTTTACCTTCCCACACGCGCAGGCTGCCGTAGGCCAGCAGGCTGGTGCGTTCGGTGCGGCGCGAGCACCAGGTCAGGCGCTCGGCGTCCGGCTGGCCGACTTCGATCCAGTGCAGGATGCGGTCGTCCAGGCTTTTTTCCCACAGCGCCGCTTCGTCGACATCGGACAGGCCACGGCCGAACGACAGGTTCTCGTTGTACCACAGGGCATAGGCCAGCAGGCGCACAGCCATGCGCTCTTCGGTTTCCGAAGGGTGGCGGGCGATAGTCTGCCGGACGTTTTCATACACGCCGCGATCGAGATCGGTCAGGTTCAGTTCGAATTTGTAGGTGGTGGACGGCTGGGCCATGGTCGACTGGGCTTCGTGCGTAGAGAAAAGTCACCTAGTCTAACCGATCCTGCTTCCGCTTGCGCCGGAGCAGTATCGGACGCTCCGGACCTATGCTAAAACCACGGCTCTGACCAGCAGCCACGGATGCCTCATGTCTACGCCCAGCAAACCCCTCGCCGGCCTGAAAGTCATCGAGCTCGGCACCCTGATCGCCGGGCCGTTCGCCTCGCGGATCTGCGCCGAATTCGGCGCCGAAGTGATCAAGGTCGAGTCGCCGGACGGCGGCGACCCGCTGCGCAAGTGGCGCAAGCTGTACGAGGGGACATCACTGTGGTGGTTCGTGCAGGCACGCAACAAGCAGTCGCTGACGCTTAACCTCAAGCACCCCGAAGGCCGTGAAGTGCTCAAACGCCTGCTCGGCGAGGCCGACATCCTTATCGAGAACTTCCGCCCCGGTGTGCTGGAAAAGCTCGGCCTGGGCTGGGACGTGCTGCATGCGCTCAACCCGCGCCTGGTGATGGTGCGCCTGTCCGGCTTCGGCCAGACCGGCCCGATGAAGGACCAGCCGGGCTTCGGTGCGGTCGGTGAATCGATGGGCGGGCTGCGTTACATCACCGGTTTCGACGACCGCCCGCCTGTGCGCACCGGCATCTCCATCGGCGACTCGATCGCCGCGCTATGGGGGGTGATTGGCGCGCTGATGGCCCTGCGTCATCGCGAAGTCAATGGCGGCCAGGGCCAGGTGGTGGATGTGGCGCTGTACGAGGCCATTTTCGCCATGATGGAAAGCATGGTCCCGGAGTTCGACGTGTTCGGTTTTATCCGCGAGCGCACCGGCAACATCATGCCGGGCATCACGCCCTCCTCCATCCACACCAGCGCCGACGGCAGGCATGTGCAGATTGGCGCCAACGGTGACGCCATCTTCAAGCGCTTCATGCAGGCCATCGGCCGCACCGACCTGGCTGACGACCCAAGCCTGGCCAGCAATGATGGCCGCGACGCCCGGCGCGACGAGCTGTACGGCGTGATCGATCGCTGGGCCAACAGCCTGCCGCTGGACCAGCTGATGCAGGTGCTCACCGACGCCGAAGTCCCGGCCAGCCGTATCTACTCGGCCGAGGACATGTTCAGCGACCCACAGTACCTGGCCCGCGAGATGTTCCTGCAAGCGCGCCTGCCGGACGGCAAGCCGTTCAAGATGCCGGGCATCGTGCCAAAGCTCTCGGACACCCCGGGCTCTGCCGAATGGGTTGGCCCGACGCTGGGTGAACACACCAATAGCGTTCTGGCTTCGCTGGGCTACGATCAGGCAGCGATCGCCAGCCTGCGCCAGGCGGGCACGGTCTGAGGCTGCTTCAGATGCGCTCGCTGGCCCTGTGCTGCGCGCTGCTGCTCGCGCTGCTGACGGCACCGGCGCAGGCCAAGGAACGCCTGCTGTGGCTGGTGCGCGACCTGCCGCCCTTCACCGTGTTCGAGGGCACGGAAAAGGGCCAGGGGGTCATCGACCAGATGCTGCCGCTGCTGATCGAGCAGATGCCCGAGTACGACCACAGCATCATCCGGGTCAACCGTGCACGCGGTATCCAGATGCTTCAGGATCCGACCAGTTTCACCTGCGACCCGACCCTGCTGTGGACCGCAGAGCGTGCGAAGTTCGTGTACTTCTCGCAACCTACGCTCGGCGTGCTGAGCAGCGGCGTGGTGGTGCGCAACACCGGCCATGCGTTACTGGCACCGTTCCTCGACGACCAGCAAGTCGACCTCAAAGGCTTGCTCGCCAACACTCGACTGAAGCTGGGCATCGTCGCCGAGCGCAGCTACAGCAGCCAGGTTGACGAGATCCTTCGCCAATTGCCCGACTCGGCGCTCAGCCGCCACTACGGCAACGATGCCACCGCCAACCTGCTACAGATGCAACAGCTCGGGCGCCTGCAACTGGTGCTGGGCTACTGGCCGGAGGTGCGCTACCTGATTCAGCAACATGGCGGCTCGCCGGCGGACTACCAGTTTCATCCCATCCAGGGCGTCAACCGCTACCAGTTCCTGCACGTGGGCTGCTCGGACACACCCCTGGGGCGTGCAGCCATCAGCCACATCGACCAGCTGCTACCGGCCCTGCGCCTGAATACGCTGCCCGCGCTGTATGCTCATTGGCTTGACCCCGAGCTGCGCGAAACCTACCTGGAAGAGAGCAAGCACTTCTTCGAAAACCGCTGAGCTGCAGTCAGTGGAAGGCGGGCAAAAAGAAACCCCGAACGCTGGGGAAGACGCCCGGGGCCAATCGAAAGTCCTCATGGACTTCCCGCGACAACCTGCCAGTACCGGAGCTGTGCACTGGCCGGCTGCCCTTACTGTTTCTGATGGGCCATTCAGGCAAAGGTTCCCTGTGGCTGCTGACGCTGTTGCAATGCCGCGATTACACAGGGCTGCAAGCGCCCTTCGACAATCTGCAGGTCACGGTGCAAGCCGTCTACCAGGTCGATCAGCAGGCTCTGCTCCTGCAACTGACGCAGGCTGACCGTACGTCGCAAGGCCGTGCCGCCGAGGCTGTCGTACACGGTCAATTGGCGATTGCCACTGGCATCGGTGACACCCAGTTTGGCCTGGTAAGGGGTAAGGGCGTCGTTGAGCAGTCTGCAGATTCTTTCCATCCGGATCACTCGCTTGTAATGGGACATGAAGGAACTGACCAGCAAGCGCGACGGAAAGTTCGTTGCGCCATGGCTGTTTTAGTGAGCATGCGTGGCTGACGTGACAGTTTGAATACGCTGCAGCGCTTGCTGCCAGCGCCCGAGTGGCAAGGGCCAGGGGAGATCGGCAACGACCCACAGGCCTTGGCGCCGGGCTTCCTTGGCGAGGTTCAGGCTGCCTGGGTTGGGGTGGCCGACGAACAGTACGCCACGGGTGGAACGGGCCCGTTCGAGCAGGGCCAGGCCATCGTTCACGGCGTGTTCGAGAATCAGCAGATCGGCGCGCGGCGTGCGGGCCAGACAGGTGTCGAGGTCGGCCAGGTCGTGGGTGATGCGCACATTGAACAGGCCTTGGGCATTGCAGGCCTGGTGGAGCAGGATCTGGTGGGATGGGCGTGCCGGGTGAATCAGCACGTAGGGCTGGCGCATGTGCCGCTCCTTGGGGGAAGGACCGGTCACTCTAGGCAAGGCTTGTGGCGCCCTAAATAGGACAATTCTGCAAATGGTTGAGGAAAACGCTGCAATCTGGGGCTGCTTTGCAGCCCCAGATGCCAGTTATCTTACAAAGGCTTCCCGCGGTTGCCATGCTGGCTAACGAACGCCTGAACAGCCTTCAGGTCGTTGGCCAACACGGTGCAACGCTCTTCACGGCTGAACAGATCGCTCAGGTGCGCCGGCAGCTCCAGTGCCTTGCCGACACCAGCCTTTTCCACCGCTTCCGGGAACTTGACCGGGTGCGCGGTGCCCAGCACCACCATCGGCGTGTCCAGGCTGCGGCGGCACTCGCGGGCGGCCTTGACGCCGATCGCGGTGTGCGGGTCGAGCACTTCGCCGGTGGCGGCGAACACCTCGGCAATGGTCTCGCAGGTCTGCTCGTCGCTGACGGCCAGCGAATCGAACAGCTTGCGCGCTTCGGTCCAGCGGTCCTGCTCGACGCTGAAGCCACCGCCCTGCTTGAAGGTCGCCATCAGCTCGGCCAGCGCTGCGCCGTTACGGCCGTGCAGGTCGAACAGCAGGCGCTCGAAGTTGGACGACACCATGATGTCCATCGACGGCGACAGGGTCGCGTGCAGGGTTTCCTTGACGTACTGATTGCCGCTCATGAAGCGGTGCAGGATGTCGTTGCGGTTGGTGGCAACGATCAGCTGGCTGACCGGCAGGCCCATGTTGCGCGCCAGGTAACCGGCGAAGATGTCGCCGAAGTTGCCGGTCGGTACCGAGAACGCCACCGAACGGGCTGGGCCGCCCAGCTGCAGCGCCGCGTGGAAGTAGTAGACGATCTGGGCCATGATCCGCGCCCAGTTGATCGAGTTGACCGCAACCAGGCGAGTGCCCTTGAGGAACGACTGGTCGGCAAAGCTGGCCTTGACCATTTCCTGGCAGTCATCGAAGTTGCCTTCGATGGCGATGTTGTGGACGTTGTCGCCAAACAGCGTGGTCATCTGGCGGCGCTGCACTTCCGACACACGCTGGTGCGGGTGCAGGATGAAGATGTCGACGTTTTCGCAGCTGCGGCAGCCTTCGATGGCAGCGGAACCGGTGTCACCGCTGGTGGCACCGATGATCACCACGCGCTCGTTGCGCTTGGCCAGCACGTGGTCGAGCAGGCGGCCGAGCAGTTGCAGGGCGAAGTCCTTGAACGCCAGGGTCGGGCCGTGGAACAGCTCCAGCACCCACTCGTTGCTGTTCAGCTGGCGCAGCGGGGCGACCGCAGCGTGGGCGAACTCGCCGTAGGTTTCTTCGAGGATCTTCTTGAAGTCGGCATCGGCGATGCTGCCTTCGACGAACGGGCGCATCACCCGGAAGGCCAGCTCGTGGTACGGCAGGCCTGCCCAGGAGGCGATTTCTTCCTGGGTGAAGCGTGGCAGGTTCTCAGGGACGTACAGGCCGCCGTCGCTGGCCAGGCCAGCCAGCAGCACGTCTTCGAAATTCAGGGCCGGAGCCTGGCCGCGGGTACTGATATAGCGCATGGGTGCAAACCTTCGATGCTAGGGCCGCGCAAGCGGCCCGATTGGCAAATTAATTCAGCTGTTCGACGCGGATGCGCACGACCTTGCCGACCACGTCCTGCAGGGCTTCCAGGGCGACGATGGCGTCGTTGATGCGCTGCTCGACCACACCGTGGGTCAGCAGGATCATCGGCACCAGGCCGTCCTGTTCCTCGGCTTCCTTCTGCATGATCGATTCGATGTTGATGCCGCGCTCCGACAGGATGCTTGCAACCTGGGCCAGCACGCCGGGGTGGTCCTTGGCCTGGATACGCAGGTAGTAGGCACTTTCGCAGGCCTCGATCGGCAGGATCGGGTGGGCCGACAGCGAATCTGGCTGGAAGGCCAGGTGCGGCACACGGTTTTCCGGGTCGGAGGTCATGGCACGGACCACATCGACCAAGTCACCGACCACCGACGAAGCGGTCGGCTCCATGCCGGCGCCTGCACCGTAGTACAGGGTGGAACCAGCGGCGTCGCCGTTGACCATGACCGCGTTCATCACGCCGTTGACGTTGGCGATCAGGCGGTCGGCCGGGATCAGCGTCGGGTGCACGCGCAGCTCGATGCCTTCGGCGGTTCGGCGGGCCACACCCAGGTGCTTGATGCGGTAGCCCAGCGCTTCGGCGTAGTTCACGTCAGCGGTGGTCAGCTGGGTGATGCCCTCGGTGTAGGCCTTGTCGAACTGCAGCGGGATACCAAAGGCGATGGACGCCAGGATGGTCAGCTTGTGCGCGGCATCGATGCCTTCGACGTCGAAGGTCGGGTCGGCTTCGGCATAGCCCAGTGCCTGGGCTTCGGCCAGCACGTCGGGGAAGGCGCGGCCCTTCTCACGCATTTCGGTGAGGATGAAGTTGCCAGTGCCGTTGATGATGCCGGCCAGCCAGTTGATGCGGTTGGCCGACAGGCCTTCGCGGATCGCCTTGATCACCGGGATGCCACCGGCCACTGCCGCCTCGAAGGCGACGATGACGCCCTTCTCGCGGGCCTTGGCAAAGATCTCGTTACCGTGCACGGCGATCAGCGCCTTGTTGGCGGTAACCACGTGCTTGCCGTTCTCGATCGCCTTGAGCACCAGGTCGCGAGCGATGGTATAGCCACCGATCAGCTCAATGACAATGTCGATTTCCGGGTTGCTCGCAACTTCGAACACGTCAGCGGTAATGGGGGTACCGGTAATCTGGCAGTTCGGGTTCTGCGAGCGCATGGCAATCTGTGCCACTTCAATACCGCGCCCGGCACGGCGGGCAATCTCCTCGGCGTTGCGCTGAAGTACATTGAAGGTTCCGCCACCGACGGTCCCCAACCCACAGATGCCTACTTTGACCGGTTTCACTGTGAACTCCCCATTGAACGGCCGGCGCCTTCACCGACCGTGAAACATGCCGTCACCCCATGACGACGGCGTATTGAATGAATTACTTGGCAGCCTGCTGCTCGCCAGCCAGGGCCAGTTTGGCCACTTGCGGTGCGGGCTGGTAGCCCGGAATCACATGGCCGTTCTCGAGCACGATGGCCGGCGTGCCGTTGACGCCGATCTGCTGGCCCAGCTGGAACTGCTTGCTGACCGGGTTGGCGCACTTGGCGGCCTTGATTTCCTTGCCTTCGACCATCTTGTCCATCGCCGCGCGGCGGTCGCTGGAGCACCACACAGCCTGCAGCTGCTCATCGCCCGGCGAACCGAGGCCCTGGCGCGGGAAGGCGACATAGCGCACTTCGATACCGCGGCGGTTGAGCTCGGGCACTTCGGCGTGCAGCTTGTGGCAGTACGGGCAGGTGGTGTCGGTGAATACGGTGATGTGCGACTTGGTCTCGCCCTTGGCAGGGTAAACCACGGTCTCGGCGGCTGGAATACCGTTGATGAGCTTGGCGACGCCTTGACGCTCGGTTTTTTCGGTCAGGTTGACCGGTTTGCCGTCCTGCAGCTGGTACAGGTAGCCCTGCATGACGTACTGGCCGTCAGCGCTGGCATACAGCACACGGCCGCCCTGCAGCTTGACTTCATAGAGGCCATTGAGCGGGCTGCTGCCGACGCTTTCAACCGGCACTTCGAGTTCGAGGTTCTGCAACGACTTGCGGATGGCCTGCTCGGCGCTGGCATTGCTGTCAGCCGCGGCAACGGCAAAGGTACTGGCCAGCGCCATCACGGCGGCGGCGAAAAACTGGGTCACGCGCATGGGGAACTCCTGGAGGCGGACAGGGGCCGGCGGACGTCACCTGCGGAAAAAACGCGGCAACCGTGCGGCCCTTGATGCAAACCGCCCAAGCCTACCACATCAAGGTGCAAATGAAGGGGCCTGCAAGGACCGGTCAGCGGAACATGAAAAACATTCATCCACGTGGATGGTGCTGGGCGTGCAGTTGCTGCAGGCGAGCCTTGGCCACATGGGTGTAGATCTGGGTGGTCGACAGGTCGCTGTGGCCCAGCAGCATCTGCACCACGCGCAGGTCGGCGCCGTGGTTGAGCAGGTGCGTGGCGAAGGCATGGCGCAGGGTATGCGGCGACAGCGGCTTGTCGATGCCGGCCACCCGCGCCTGGTGCTTGATGCGGTGCCAGAAGGTCTGGCGGGTCATCTGCTCGCCGCGCTGGCTGGGGAACAGCACGTCGCTGGGGCGGCCGCTGAGCAGGTCGGCGCGGCCGTCACGCAGGTAACGCTCCAGCCATACCACCGCCTCCTCGCCCATCGGCACCAGGCGCTCCTTGCTACCCTTGCCCATCACCCGCAGCACGCCCTGACGCAGGTTGACCTGGTCGAGGGTCAGGCTGACCAGTTCGGTCACGCGCAGGCCGCAGGCGTAAAGCACTTCGAGCATGGCACGGTCGCGCTGGCCGATGGCTTCGGCAAGGTCCGGCGCCTGCAGCAGGGCTTCGACGTCGGCTTCCGACAGCGACTTGGGCAAGGGCCTGCCGAGCTGCGGCATGTCGACCTGCAGAGTGGGGTCGACTGCGACCAGTTTTTCCCGCAGCAGATAGCGAAAGAAGCCGCGCAGGCCTGAGAGAAAGCGCGCCGTGGAGCGTGGTTTGTAGCCTTGGTCGAGGCGCCAGGCCAAATGGTCGAGGATCAGTTCGCGGCCGGCGTCGGGCAGGGTTACCGAATGTTCCTGGAGCCAGCCGTTGAACAGGGCCAGGTCGCTGCGATAGGAGACTCGAGTGTTGTCGGACAGGCCTTTTTCAAGCCACAGGGCGTCGAGGAACTGGTCGATCAAGGGGTGGTCGAGGGCAGACATGAAATCTCGATGGCAAACGACGAAATGACGCTTAGTCTTTCATAACAACGCCGGCATAGGGAGCCCGCATGAGCGAACAGCAGATCCTTCTGAGTGTGGGTGGCATCGGCGCGGCTGCGCTTGCCTGCCAATGGCTGGCCTGGCGCCTGAAACTGCCCGCCATCCTGTTCCTGCTGCTGTGCGGGATCATCGCCGGCCCGGTGCTGGGCTGGCTGTCCCCTGAAGCGCTGTTCGGCCCACTGCTGATGCCCCTGGTTTCGCTCGCTGTGGCACTGATCCTGTTCGAAGGCAGCCTGACCCTGCATATCTCGCAATGGCGGGAGATCGGCAGCGTGGTGCACCGCCTGGTAACGCTCGGCGCGCTGACCACCTGGCTGGTGATCGCCTTGACCACCCACTGGTTGCTGGCATTCGAATGGCCCCTGGCGATCCTGTTCGGCGCCTTGACCCTGGTGACCGGCCCCACGGTGATCGTGCCGATGCTGCGTGTGGTGCGGCCAAACGCGACGATCGCCAACATCCTGCGCTGGGAAGGCATCGTCATCGACCCGATCGGTGCCCTGCTGGCCGTGGTGGTCTACAGCTTCATCATCGCCAGCGGCGACGGCCTGAGCCAAAGCCTGATCACCTTCGCCGGGGTGATCCTGTGCGGCTGCGCATTGGGTGCAGCCGGTGGCTGGCTGCTGGGCCAGGTGATGCGTGAGCAATGGCTGCCGGAGTACCTGCACAACCTGGCCTCCCTGGCTGCTGTGCTGGGCATCTTCATTGCTGCCAACCAGATCGTCCACGAGTCCGGCCTGCTGGCGGTGACGGTGATGGGCATGTGGTTGGCCAACATGCGCGGGGTCGATGTACGGCAGATCCTGCACTTCAAGGAAAACCTCAGCGTCCTGCTGATTTCCGGCCTGTTCATCCTGCTCGCCGCCCGCCTTGACCTGCAGGCCCTGTTTTCCCTGGGCCCGGCGGTGCTCGCCTTGCTGTTGGTGATTCAGTTGCTGGCCAGGCCGCTGAATGTGCTGGTTTCCACCGCCGGATCCTCACTGAACTGGCGCGAACGCGCCCTGCTGGCCTGGATAGCACCGCGCGGCATCGTGGCTGCTGCGGTTTCGGCGGTGTTTGCCATCCGCCTGGACCAGGCTGGCCACCCCTCGGCCTTGCTGCTGGTGCCGCTGACCTTCGCCGTGATCATCGGTACGGTTGTACTGCAAAGCGCTACTGCCCGCCCACTGGCGCGGCTGCTCAAGGTTGCAGAGCCTGCCCCCAGCGGCTTTCTGCTGGTAGGCGCCAACCCGCCAGCGCGCACGCTGGCCAAAGCATTGCAACAGCTCGGTTGCCGCGTCCTGCTGACTGATTCGAGCTGGGAAAACATACGGGCCGCACGCATGGATGGCTTGCCGACCTACTTTGGCAACCCCGCCTCGCAACACGCCGACGCGCATCTGGACCTGGTCGGCCTCGGCCATCTGCTGGGGCTATCGCCTGCCGGCGAGCTCAACGCCCTGGCGTGCGCACGGTTTCGCCATGACTTTGGCCACAAGCGGCTGTTCGTACTGGCCAGCGGGCTGGAAAACCGGCGCAGTGACAAGCATCGCGCCAGCGAAGAACACCGTGGCCAGTTGTTGGGTTCCAGCCCCATGACCTACCTGCAACTGGCCAACCGCCTGCTTGAAGGGGGCGAACTGTTCAGCACCACGCTCACCGAAGCCTTCGGCTGGCAGCAGTACCTGGCCTTGCATGGCGAACGTGCGACGTTGCTGTTCGCCCGCGATGCCCACGGCTGGGTGCATGTCGCCTGCCCGGACGCCCCGCTCACCCCTCAGGCAGGCTGGACGCTGGTATCACTGATCGACCCGGAGCCGGCCGACGCGTGAAGGTCAGCTACCGGGCAGTACCGGTACCGGGCGCTTGTCCTCGTCGATGGCGACAAAGCTGAACACGCCATGGATCGCCCGCTCGCGCCCATCCAGGTACATGTTCTCTACGAACACATCCACCTGCACCTGCAAGCTGGTATTGCCCACCTTGACCACCGTGCCTACCAGTTCAACGATCGAGCCCGCCGGGATCGGGTGCTTGAAGTCGATGCGGTCGGTTGACACGGTCACCAGCGGCAGCCGGCAGAAGCGTGTGGCCGCGATGAACGACACTTCGTCCATCCACGCCAGCGCGGTGCCGCCGAACAGGGTGTTGTGGTGGTTGGTGGTGTTGGGGAACACCGCTTTGGTCACGCGGGTCACCGACAGCTCGGTGCGGCGCTGGATTTCCTGGTCTCGGCTGGTCATATCCGTCACTTTTCACAGGTTTCAGAATGCAAAAAAGCAGCCCGAAGGCTGCTTTTTTCTCGCAAGGGGCCTTAGGCCACCGGGCAAACTGTACTCAGGACAGTTTTTCCTTGATGCGAGCGGCTTTGCCGGACAGGTCGCGCAGGTAGTACAGCTTGGCTTTACGCACGTCACCACGACGTTTCACGGCCAGGCTGTCGATCTGCGGGCTGTAGGTCTGGAAGGTACGCTCAACGCCTACGCCGCTGGAGATCTTGCGCACGGTGAAGGCGCTGTTCAGACCGCGGTTACGCTTGGCGATGACAACGCCTTCGAAAGCCTGCAGACGGGAACGATCACCTTCCTTCACTTTAACCTGAACGACGATGGTGTCGCCTGGTGCGAAGGTTGGGATTTCCTTGCTCATCTGCTCGGCTTCGAGCTGCTGGATGATCTTGTTGGTCATGCTGTGCTCCTAAGATGGATACTTGATCCACCATCGATACGTTTAACTATCGTCCCGCTCGTGGAGATATTCCTCGAGCAGCTTCTTCTCTTCTCCAGAAAGCGAGCGACTTTCCAGAAGATCGGCGCGTCGTTCGAAGGTCCTACCAAGGGACTGCTTCATCCTCCAACGCCGGATATGTGCATGGTTGCCACTTAGCAACACGTCGGGAACACGCTGATCCGCATACACCTCAGGCCGGGTGTAGTGCGGGCAATCCAGCAGACCGTCAGTGAAGGAATCTTCCTCCGCCGAGTCCACATGCCCTAAAGCTCCGGGCAGCAGCCGTGTAACCGCATCGATCAGTACCATGGCCGGCAGCTCGCCACCGGAAAGCACATAGTCGCCAATCGACCACTCCTCATCGACATGAGCCTCGATAAAACGCTCGTCGATGCCTTCATAACGACCGGCGATCAGGATCAACGATTCCTGTTCGGCCAGGCCTTTGACCGCCTGCTGAGTCAGCTTGCGGCCTTGCGGCGAAAGGTAGATCACCTTTGCCGATGCTCCGGTCGCTTGCCTGGCGCTAACCAGGGCGTCTTCCAGAGGCTTGATTTTCATCACCATGCCCGGACCACCGCCAAACGGCCGATCATCCACGGTGTGGTGGCGATCTGTGGTGTAGTCCCGCGGGTTCCAGCAAGTCACCTGAAGCAACCCCTGTTTCACCGCGCGGCTGGTAATGCCGTACTCTGTGATGGCCGAGAACATCTCGGGGAACAGCGTGATGACGTCTACGCGAAGGTTACCCATCGTTTAGAAGTCCGCGTCCCATTCAACCCGCATCACGCCTGCTTCCAGGTCGACGTTGAGCACGCATTGCGCCGTATAGGGCAACAGACGCTCGCGATCATCCAGGCTGCCTGCGCAGGGCTTGACCACCATTACATCGTTCGCACCGGTCTCCAACAGGTGATCGACCTTGCCGAACAGCTGTTCGTCCTGGTTGATGACCTTCAGGCCCTGCAGCTGGTACCAGTAGTACTCGTCTGCGGCCAGGTTGGGCAAAAGGCTCCGCGCAATGCAGATTTCATGACCACTCAGAAGACGGGCTTCATCACGATCATCGAGGCCTTTCAGTTTCACGACCAGGCCCTTTTGGGAGCCACGACCGCTGACCAGCTCGACCTGCTTTACCTTGCCTTCGTGCCGAAGCGTCCAGCGCGGATAATCCAACAGGTTTTCAATCGGATCGGTAAAGGAGTACACCTTCACCTCGCCGCGAACGCCGTGAACCGAAAAAATCTTGCCAACGACGATGAGGTCGTCAGCCTTTTCTGGCGTCGCGTTCATACTGTTTAGGCGGCAGCCTTGGCAGCGTCCTTCAGCAGCTGAGCAACGCGCTCAGACGGCTGTGCGCCCTGGCTCAGCCAGTAGGAAACGCGCTCTTGGTTGACCGACAGCTTGACTTCGGCGCCCGATGCGATCGGGTTGAAGAAGCCTACGCGCTCAACGAAACGGCCGTCACGGGCGTTACGCGAGTTGGTCACGGTCAGGTGGTAGAATGGGCGCTTTTTCGAGCCGCCACGGGCAAGACGAATGGTTACCATGTGAACATTGTTCCTATAGTCGGTGCTGCAAATCTGAATGCCAAATAGGCACACGGGTGCCCAAAAGGCCGCATATTCTCGGGGAATACACGGACATTTGCAAATGCCTTTTTCGACAGAGCCCTGCCCTGCCGTCCAGATTTGCCGGTTAAGCCACGCAATTCGTGGCCGTTGCCCCGCCGGAGCGGGGGTTCCAGGCGCCCGCTCATCTAAAAGCAGGCACCCAAAATAGGGGTTACAGCTTCGGCATGCCGCCGCCCGGCAGCATCCCGCCCAGGCCACGCATCATCTTGGCCATGCCGCCCTTGGCGGAGAATTTCTTCATCATTTTCTGCATTTGCTTGTGCTGCTTGATCAGCCGGCCGATGTCCTGCACCTGGGTACCGGAACCGAGGGCGATACGGCGCTTGCGCGAACCGCTGATCAGGTCGGGGTCGCGACGCTCGGCCGGGGTCATCGAGTTGATGATCGCTTCCATCTGCTTGAACTGCTTCTCGGCCGCGCCCTGGGCGTTGCCCATCTGCGACAGGTTGACCCCGCCGATGCTCGGCAGCTTGTCCATCAGGCCGCCGAGGCCGCCCATGTTCTTCATCTGCTGCAGCTGGTCGCGGAAGTCTTCGAGGTCGAAGCCCTTGCCCTTCTTCAGCTTCTTGGCCAGCTTGTCGGCCTTGGCCTTGTCGATGGTCTGCTCGGCCTGTTCGATCAGGCTGAGCACGTCGCCCATGCCGAGGATGCGCGAGGCAACACGGTCCGGGTGGAATGGCTCGAGGGCTTCGGTTTTCTCGCCCATACCGATGAACTTGATCGGCTTGCCGGTAATGGCGCGCACCGACAGCGCGGCACCGCCACGGGCGTCACCGTCGACCTTGGTCAGCACCACACCGGTCAGCGGCAGGGCTTCACCAAACGCCTTGGCGGTGTTGGCGGCGTCCTGGCCGGTCATGGCGTCCACCACGAACAGGGTCTCGATCGGCTTGACCGCGGCGTGCAGCGCCTTGATCTCGGCCATCATGTCGGCGTCGATGTGCAGGCGGCCGGCGGTGTCGACGATGACCACATCGATGAACTTGAGCTTGGCCTCACGGATCGCCGCTTCGGCGATGGCCACCGGCTTCTGGCTGATGTCGGACGGGAAGAAGGTGACGCCGATGTCGTTGGCCAGGGTTTCCAGCTGCTTGATCGCCGCCGGGCGGTAGACGTCGGCGGAAACCACCATCACGCTCTTCTTCTTGCGCTCCTTGAGGAAGCGCGCCAGCTTGCCGGCGGTGGTGGTCTTGCCCGCACCCTGCAGGCCGGCCATCAGGACCACGGCCGGCGGCGCGGCGTTCAGCGCGAGGTCTTCGTTGGCCGCGCCCATCAGGCTTTCCAGCTCGGCCTGGACGATCTTCACGAACGCCTGGCCCGGAGTCAGGCTGCGCGATACCTCAGTGCCGACCGCACGCTCCTTGACGCTGTTGACGAAATCCTTGACCACCGGCAGGGCAACGTCGGCCTCGAGCAGGGCCATGCGCACTTCGCGCAACGTGTCCTTGATGTTGTCTTCAGTCAGCTTGGCCTTGCCGGTGACATGGCGCAGCGTCTGTGACAGGCGGTCGGTCAGGTTTTCGAACATGGTGATCCTTTCAGGCCCAGTAAAAGCCGAGGTTTGTCAGGCGCCCGAGGGGGAAATGCACACCCGCCAGGCACAGCAAGGCGGCGATTATAACGAAGTGCAGCGGCGGCGCACACCTCGCAGCCGATCGGTCTGGATGGCCGGTGCCGATCTATGCCAAACTCCGTCTCTTTCAGGGCTCTGCAACCAGGACTTATGGTCTCCTCACCCAGCCTCATCCCCAACCTGATCGCCGCCGGCTTATATATAGCTGCGGCCATCTACCAGGGCTCCTACCTGGCCCAGGGCCGCAAGGCCGACAAACGCCTGCTCGGCCTGCTCGGCACCCTCGCCGTGGTCGCCCAGGGTGGCGCGCTGTTCTTCCAGCTGATCACCCCACTGGGGCTGAGCCTGGACTTCTTCAGCGCCGCCAGCCTGATCGCCGTGGCGGTCATCGCCCTGACGCTGGTGGCCTGCCTGCGCATCCCGGTGGAAAACCTGCTGGTGCTGCTGTTCCCGCTCGGCGCCGTCACTGCCCTGTTGGCGCAGTTCGCCCCACCCGGCACGGTGCCGCTGATCGACGAAGAACCGGGCATCCTCGCGCACATCCTGTTGTCGATCCTGGCCTATGGCCTGTTCACCATCGCGGTGTTCCAGTCGCTGCTGTTGCTGCTGCAGGACCGCCAGTTGAAAAACAAGCACCCGTCCGGGCTGATCCGCAACTTCCCGCCACTGCAGACCATGGAAAGCCTGCTGTTCGGCTTCCTCTGGGCGGGCTGGTGCCTGCTCTCGCTGTCGCTGATTTCCGGTTGGCTGTTCTTTGAAAACCTGTTCGCACAGCATCTGGTGCACAAGACCTTGCTGGCCTGCGTCGCCTGGATCGTGTTCAGCGTGCTGCTGTGGGGCCGCACCCGCCTGGGCTGGCGCGGGCACAAGGCGATCCGCTGGACCCTGGCGGGTTTCTGCCTGCTGATGCTGGCCTACTTTGGCAGCAAGCTGGTTCGCGAATTCATCCTGCATATCTGACGGCCGCCCATGGACACCCTGCCGTACGCACCGCTTCTCGGCATTCTGGCACTGGCGCTACTGTGGTCGGCGTTGTTCACCGCCGTGGACGCCGCCCGCCTGCAACTCAATGGCTCGCTGCGCAATGGCGATGACGGCCAGCCGCTGTTGCCGGCTCAGGCCCTGGTGTTGTGTGCCAGCCTGGGCAAGCTGCTGGTGCTGGGCCTGGCTTGCCTGATTGGCCAGCGCCAGAACGGCGAACACGGCTTCTGGCTGGCAGGCCTGGCCGCCGTGGCAGCCCTGCTGGTGTTCGCCGAGTTTCTGCCGCGGCGCCTGGCCCGGCGCAACCCGCAGGCCTTCATCAGCCTTGGCCTGAGCCTGCGGCCATTTCCTCTGGCCCTGCTGCAACCCTTGGCCTGCCTGTTCGACGGTATCGCCAAGCTGATGCTGAGGCCGTTCCGCGTACAGCCCGCGGCGGTGGCCCTGCACCCGCAGGAAGATGACGACTTCGACGAAGACGACACGCACGACACGCCGCGCCACGGGCTGCTGGACGGCCTGCAATCGCTGGACAAGATCACCGTCAATGACATCCTCGTGCCACGCAACGAAGTCGACGGCATCAACCTTGACGACCCCATCGAGCTCATCATCGAGCAGCTGATCGTCAGCCGGCACACGCGCCTGCCGGTGTACCACAGCGACATCAACCAGGTCGAAGCGATCCTCAACACCAAGCTCATCAGCCACCTGTTGCCCAAGGCCGAGCTGAGCCTGGAGCAGCTGCTTGGCGCTTGCTACGAACCCTACTTCGTGCCGGAAAGCACACCCTTGCAGATGCAGTTGCTGAATTTCCACAAGCAACAGCGGCGCCTGGGCGTGGTGGTGGACGAGTATGGCGAGGTGCTGGGCATCGTCACACTGGAAGACATTCTCGAGGAGATCGTCGGCGAGTTCGAGGACGAACAGAGCCTGGACAACCCGCACGTGCATCCGCAGCCCGATGGCACCTTCGTGATCGAAGGCGCCGCCTCGCTGCGCGAAATCAACCGCTCCCTGGGCTGGCACCTGCCCTGCGACGGCGGCCCGAAAACCCTCAACGGGCTGGTCACCGAAGCCCTCGAGAGCATTCCGGAAAGCGCCGTTTGCCTGAAGATCGGCCGCTATCGCCTGGAAATCCTCGAAACAGAGGACAATTGCGCCAGCAAGGTACTGGTGTGGACCGTGACCCGATAGCTATACTCGGGTCACGCTTACCCAGCCCCGCCGTCCCGCCTGCTACCCGCACCCGGCGCCACACGGCCAGTCCGCTCCACTGACACCCCCCGCGGTCCTGCTTCAACACCCCGAACAGTGCCCGCTCCCGCCCCTACCCCCCTTGGGCTGGCGTCAGTTGCGCGAACACAACAACAAATACGCTCCGGCGTCCGCGACGCTGTGCCTGCCTTCGAACCATGCACACCGCGCAGACAACGCCCATGGAGCGGACCAGACTGTTAGGGACCTACTTAATGACCACCAGCACCTATGCCCAAGCGCCTGCCGCGCCGGTCAACTCGCCTGCGCGGGTTGCCACCGCCAGCTTCATCGGCACCGCCATCGAGTTCTACGATTTCTACGTCTATGCCACCGCTGCCGCGCTGGTGATCGGCCCCGTGTTCTTCCCGTCCGGGTCGGGCACCGCGCAAATGCTCGCGGCATTCATCACCTTCGGCATCGCCTTCCTTGCCCGCCCGCTGGGCTCGGCACTGTTCGGCCATTTCGGTGACCGCATCGGTCGCAAGTCGACACTGGTCGCCTCGCTGCTGCTGATGGGCTTGTCGACCACGCTGATCGGCGTGCTGCCAGGCTACGACAGCATCGGCGTGTGGGCACCGATCCTGCTTTGCCTGCTGCGCTTCGGCCAAGGCCTGGGCCTGGGTGGTGAATGGGGCGGCGCAGCACTGCTGGCCACCGAGAATGCACCAGAGGGAAAACGCGCCTGGTTCGGCATGTTCCCGCAACTTGGCCCTTCGATCGGTTTCCTCGCTGCCAATGGCCTGTTCCTGACCCTGGCCATGCTGCTCAGTGACGAACAGTTCCGCGACTGGGGCTGGCGCATTCCGTTCCTGCTCAGCGCCGCGCTGGTGCTGGTGGGGCTGTATGTACGCCTGAAGCTGGAAGAAAGCCCGGTGTTCGCCAAGGCAGTAGCCCGCCATGAGCGGGTGAAGCTGCCAGTGGTCGACCTGTTCGCCAAGTACTGGCTGCCGACCCTGCTGGGCGCAGCGGCGATGGTGGTGTGCTATGCGCTGTTCTACATCTCGACCGTGTTCTCGCTGAGCTACGGCGTGACCACCCTGGGCTACAGCCGCGAGACGTTCCTTGGCCTGCTGTGCTTCGCCGTGGTGTTCATGGCCCTGGCCACTCCGCTGTCAGCCTGGCTCAGCGACCGTTACGGGCGCAAACCGGTACTGATCGTTGGCGGCCTGCTGGCGGTGGCTTCGGGCTTTACCATGGAACCGCTGCTGACCTCGGGGTCGACCACGGGCGTGGCGCTGTTCCTGGCCATCGAGCTGTTCCTGATGGGCGTGACCTTCGCGCCGATGGGGGCACTGCTGCCTGAGCTGTTCCCGACCCACGTGCGTTATACCGGCGCTTCGGCGGCGTATAACCTGGGCGGCATTGTCGGCGCCTCGGCGGCGCCGTTCTTTGCCCAGAAGCTGGTGAGCATGGGCGGGCTGAGCTGGGTGGGTGGCTATGTGTCGGCGGCGGCGGTGATCAGCCTGATTGCTGTGCTGTGCCTTAAAGAAACCCGCAATACCGAGCTGTGAGCCATTGGGGCTGCTGTGCAGCCCTTTCGCGACACAAGGCCGCTCCTACAAGAAATTGCGATCACCTGTAGGAGCGGCCTTGTGTCGCGAAAGGGCCGCAACGCGGCCCCATGAGGTCTCGGATCAGAACTCGACCTTGACCGCCTGCGAAGCACGGGTCGCCTTGGCCCGCGCCGCTTCGACCGACTCATCACGCGCCAGGCACACGCCCATGCGACGGGTGCCGTTGATTTCCGGCTTGCCGAACAGGCGAATGGCCGTGTCCGGCTCGCTCAGGGCTGCCCCCAGGTTGGCAAAGCTGGTCTGCTGCGACTGGCCTTCCGGCAGGATCACCGCCGATGCCGACGGCCCGAACTGGCGTACCACCGGGATCGGCAGGCCGAGAATGGCGCGGGCATGCAGGGCGAACTGCGACAGGTCCTGAGAAATCAGGGTTACCAAGCCGGTGTCATGCGGGCGCGGCGAGACTTCGCTGAACCACACCTGGTCGCCTTTGACGAACAGCTCCACACCAAACAGGCCACGACCACCCAGTGCATCGGTGACCGCCTTGGCCACGCGCTGCGACTCGGCCAGGGCTTTCGCGCTCATGGCCTGTGGCTGCCAGGACTCCTGGTAATCGCCCTTCTCCTGACGATGGCCGACCGGCTCGAGGAAGGTAGTGCCACCAACATGGCGCACAGTCAGCAAGGTGATTTCGTATTCGAAATCGATGAAGCCCTCGATGATCACCCGGCCTTTGCCGGCGCGCCCGCCTTCCTGGGCGTAGTCCCACGACTTCTGCAGGTCGGCATCGCTGCGCAACAGGCTCTGGCCCTTGCCCGAGGAGCTCATCACCGGCTTGACCACGCACGGGTAACCGACGTCGGCCACTGCTTTGGCGTAGTCTTCGTAGGTGTCGGCGAAGTGGTACGGCGAGGTCGGCAGGTCCAGCTCTTCAGCGGCCAGGCGGCGGATGCCTTCACGGTTCATGGTCAGTTGGGTGGCGCGGGCGGTCGGCACCACGGTGAAGCCTTCGTTCTCCAGCTCGACCAGCGTGGCGGTGGCGATGGCTTCGATTTCCGGAACGATGTAGTGCGGTTTTTCCGCCTCGATGATCGCCCGCAGGGCAACGCCATCGAGCATGTTGACCACGTGGCTGCGGTGCGCCACCTGCATCGCCGGGGCATTGGCGTAGCGGTCGACGGCGATCACCTCGACGCCCAGGCGCTGCAGCTCGATCACCACTTCCTTGCCCAGCTCGCCACAGCCGCAGAGCAGTACACGGGTCGCGGTCGGCGACAATGGGGTTCCGATACGGGTCATTTCAGGTCCTCGAAGGCGTCCGGGGCCGCACCAGGCTTGGCACGGCCCGCTGAAAAAGGACCGGTATTCTACACCATCAACCTGCCACAGCGGCCCGCCGCGCACGAAATGCCATGGCCAGCCAGACGGCCGTGACACCGGCGAATTTCGAGACCATGGCGGTGCCGATCACAGCCGGCGTGAGGGCGCCGATCATGCCGAAGAAGATGAAGGTATCCACCGGAATGCTCAGCGCCGAGCTCAGCCACAGGCGGTCACGCAGCGGCCGGCGGGTGATGCTGAACACCAGCCAGTCGATCAGTTCGGAGACGAAGAACGCAGTGGCGCTGGCCAGGGCGATGGCCGGCTCCGAGGTGGCATACGACAGCACCAGGGCCAGCAGCATGGCAATCAGCGCGCCGTGGCCGAAGCGGGTCTGCACCATGTCGCGCAGGATGAACACCAGGCCGCCCCAGCAGGACCAGATGATGTCCAGGTGCGGGGCGCTGGAGAAGGCGTAGTTGATCAGCACTACGCTACTGATATAGGCAATGAGATAGAACATGGCGAGTGATCTGTGGGCAAGCCGCACAGATTACTTGATTTTGCGGTCAGTGCCCAATAATCAGCCCGGCTGCCAGCGCCCGTTCATGGCACAGCTTAAGCACCGCCCGGCGCTCGGTATTGTCCATCCGCCCCCAGCGGCCGATCTCGGCCACCGTGCGCTGGCAGCCGGTACAGATATCCTGCTCGTCCAGCGCGCAAATGCTCACGCATGGCGAAGCCACCGGCCGCTCGGCTGCCATTTCACTCATCGTCGACCACCAGCTCCCGCGCATAACGCTCGGCATTGTGCACATAGTGCGCGGCGCTGGCTTCGAGCATGCGCATCTGCTGCTCGGTCAGCTCGCGCACCACCTTGCCCGGCGAGCCCATCACCAGCGAACCATCGGGAATTTCCTTGCCTTCAGGGATCAGCGCGTTGGCGCCGATGATGCAATGCTTGCCGATGCGCGCGCCGTTGAGGATCACCGCATTGATGCCGACCAGGCTGTAGTCGCCGACCGTGCAGCCATGCAGCATGGCATTGTGGCCAACGGTCACGCCCTTGCCCAAGGTCAGCGGCGAGCCCATGTCGGTGTGCATCACGGTACCGTCCTGGACGTTGCTGCCCTCGCCGATGTCGATCAGTTCGTTGTCACCCCGCAGCACGGCACCGAACCACACGCTGGCACGGGCCTGCAGGCGTACCTTGCCAATCAGGGTGGCGGTGGGTGCGGCCCAGCTTGTGGCGTGGCATTCGACCCGATGGTCGCCCAGGCGGTATTTCATGTTCGCTCCTCAGAGGTTCACGCAGACGGCGGGGTGTGCCCCGCTCAGATTTCGATGTAGCGCTCAGGGGGTTGATGCAGGCTGATACCGGCGTCATACAGCAGGTTGACCAGCTCGACGATCATGATTGCCGACAGCCCCCAGATCTTGTACTCGCCATAGCGATAGCTGGGCACGTACCAGCTGCGGCCCTGGTAATCGATACGGTGGGTGTGGTCACGCGGGTCCTGGCGGAAGAATTCCAGCGGCACGCTGAAGACTGCCGCGATTTCGGCATCGTTGGCACGGTATTCGACGAAATCCGGGATCAAGCCGACGAACGGGGTCACTTTCAGGCCGTGCAAGGAAATCAGCGGGCTGAGCGGGCCGATCACCTCCACCAGGCCGGGTGGCAAGCCGATTTCTTCTTCGGCCTCGCGCAATGCGGTAAATACCAGGTCCGGGTCTTCCGGGTCGCGACGGCCACCGGGAAAGGCGACTTCTCCGCCGTGGGTCGAGAGCCCCTTGGCACGCAAGGTCAAGACAAGCTCGGGGGCTTCGCTGCGGGTAATGGGCAAAAGTACCGCCGCCTCGGGGAACCGTCGGTCGGTTTCCAGTGAAGCCGGTTGGTGGTTGCTCATTCGGCGAAGTAGCTCGTCCAGCATTGTGCACTCTCGTTTCCAAGGCCTGCCGTGCATGATGCACCAAAAGCCGCGAAGCACCCAAGCCCCACACGCTTGCGGCAGCCCCGCCTGGCGCGCCAAGATAACCCGGTCAATAGGGAAGAAAAGCATGAAATTCTGCAGCGCGTGCGGCCAGCCGGTCATTCAGCGGATACCCGAAGGCGACAGCCGCCTGCGGTTCGTCTGCGAACATTGCCAGACCATCCACTACCAGAACCCAAACATCGTCGCCGGGGTGCTGCCCAGCTGGGGCAGCCAGGTGCTACTGTGCCGCCGCGCCATCGAGCCGCGCCGCGGCTTCTGGACCCTACCGGCCGGCTTCATGGAAAACGGCGAGACCCTCGACCAGGCCGCCCGTCGCGAAACGGTCGAAGAAGCCTGCGCCCGGGTCGGGGACATGGCCCTGTACCAACTGTTCGACCTGCCGCACATCAACCAGGTGCATGTATTCTTCCGCGCCGAACTGGCCGACCTGGATTTCGCCGTCGGGGTCGAAAGCCTGGAAGTGCGGTTGTTCGAGGAACACGAAATACCGTGGGGCGAGCTGGCTTTCCGCACCGTCACTCGCACACTAGAATGCTATTATCGCGACCGCATCAGGCAGCACTACCCGATTGGCCATGAATACCTGCCGCCGATGAATGTATCGCCCACCACTTAAGCTCGCAGGTACTGCTTCATGCGTTGGTTGTTCGCCCTTTTCTGCCTTTGCGTTACCACGGTGTCCCAGGCGGCCTTCACCGAAGTCATCATTCGCAAGCCGCAACCGCCCGTGCCGGCCCAGTCACAGTCACAGGCGGCCATGCAGCCGCTGATCGACAAGGTGCTGGTGATCAAGTCCGAGAGGCGCCTGCAGCTGATCAGCCGCGGCGAGCCGCTGAAGACCTACCGCATCTCCCTGGGCAAACAGCCCAAGGGGCCCAAGGAACGCGAAGGCGACAAGAGAACCCCAGAAGGCCTGTACTGGCTGGACTGGCGCAAGGAAAGCGACCGCTTCAACCTGGCCATGCACATCACCTACCCGAACGTCAGCGACGCCGCCCGTGCTAACCGCGAAGGCTGGAGTGCCGGCAGCATGATCATGATCCATGGCACGCCGATCAACGATAACTACCCCGAGTGGTACTTCCACACCCTCGACTGGACCGACGGCTGCATCGCCATGCGTAACCGCGACATGCAGGAAGTGTGGGACCTGGTTCGTGATGGCACCTTGATCGAGATTCGCCCCTGATAGTCCTACATTCAGATTGAGCTTGTAGGACCTTTCATACTTCAAATGCACTCCCGCCCTACGCCCTGCGTAGACCAGGGACTGCATCCAAGCGAAGGCATTAATTCCTAGCATCCACGCAAACGAGTACGTGATCCGTACGCCACTTGCGGGGATGTTCAATGCCATGCCGATTCCGCCACATCGCCAGCAGGCTGCTTGCCCGGTGCCTGGCTGGCCTGCTGGTCACCTGTGCGGCTCTGGCTGACGACCCCGCCAGCCTGCAACTGCGCGACCAGCAGCAGTCGCTGCGCCAACTTGAACAGCAACAGCGGCTCGAGCGCTGGCAGCTACCTCCCTTGCCCGAAAGCGGCGAGCAGGTCCCCACCGACACGCACGACAGTCAGTGCTGGAACGTGTCCGGCCTGCGCATCATTGGCAACCACCAGCTTGCGGATCAGGCACTTGAGCCCGCGCTGCGCGAGCAGGTGCTGCCCTGCATGGGCATCGATGACATCAATAGCCTGCTCAGGGGCATCACCCAGTTATATGTCAGCGCGGGCTTCCCGACCAGCCGTCCGTACCTGCGCCAGCAGCCTCGGGATGACGCGCCACTGGATATCGTTATCGTCGAAGGCTTTGTCGAGTCCATCGAGCTCGCTGGCCCGGCGTTACCTGTGTCGCTGAGCGGCGCCTTCCCTGGCGTGTTGGGCCAGCCTTTGTATTTGCCCGACCTGGAGCAAGGGCTCGATCAACTCAACCGCATGCGAGCCTATGACCTGACCATGGACCTGCTGCCGGGCGAACTGCTGGGCGGCACTCGGGTGGTGGTGCGACCGCAGAAGGTTGGCTCGCGCTGGCACCTGGACAGCCGTCTGGACAACCGCGGCAGTGAGCTCACTGGCCGCCACCGCCTGAACCTGAGCCTTGGCCTGGACAGCCCGCTGGGGCTGAATGACGACCTGCGCGTTTCACTGCTGTCCAACGTCTTCCACGCCCCTGGCCAGACCCAAGGCATCACGCTGTATTACAGCGTTCCTTACGGTCCCTGGACCTTTGCCCTCAACGCCAGCCAACTGGCCTACGACGCCCCCCTGCCCCATAGCCGGCAAACCAGCGAAGGCAGTAGCAGCTACCAAGGCCTGAGCGTCGAGCGAGTGCTGTGGCGCAACCAGCAAGGCCTGCTCAGCGCCAGCACAAGGCTGGACCGCAAGCAGCTGATCAACCGCAGCGCTGGCGCCGTTGTCACTCAGCAAAGCCCGACGCTCACCAGCCTCGAAGCTGGCATCAACCTGCTGTGGCTAGAAGGTGGACTTTGGAACGGGTATGTGGGCGTTGCCCAAGGCCTGGACTGGTTCGCTGCCGATGAGTCGCCACTAGGCGTAGAGCGCCTGCGCCCAGACTTTCGCAAGTACCGCGCCAGCCTGCTGCACCTGCGCCAGGGGCCGGCGAACGCGCCTTGGCGCTGGCAAAGCGAACTGGCCCTGCAGTACAGCAGTGACGCACTGCCTGCCGTCGAACAACTGCTGGTCAGTGACGATTCGACCGTACGGGGCTTTCGCCTGCGTACCTACTCCGCTGCCAGCGGCGCAGCCTGGCGCAACACCTTCAGCCAACCCCTGCCAACAAAGTGGGCTCAGCCCCTGCAGATACGCCCTTATTTCGGGCTGGATGTGGGGTGGGCCCGGCCAGCCACTGGCAAGCCCTCGCAACGCCTGGCAGGCGCAGCCGCCGGCATCGAGCTGAGCCTGCCCGGCACTCGAATGCGCCTCGACTACCAACGAGCCCTCTACACCAGCGACCTGCCTCGCTCCCGGCTGGAGCCTGGCTTCTGGGTAATGGAATGCACCTTGAGCATCTGATTCACCCACAACAAAGAGAACGAGAACATGCATAAACTCTCGCCGTTACCGTCTACCCGCCCGGATACCTTGCGCTGGGCCATCTTCCTCGCCCTGCTCGGGCCCACCAGCGCTCTCGCGCAAGGGGGCCTGGAGGCCGCCAGCGGCCCCACGGGCACCCCTATCATCAACAACGATCATGGCGTACCGGTGATCGACATCGTCCCACCCAACGCCAGTGGCCTGTCGCATAACCAGTTCCTCGACTACAACGTCGCCCAACCCGCTGTGGTGCTGAACAACGCCCTGCAGGGCGGCCAGTCGCAACTGGCCGGCGCACTGGCCGCCAACCCGCAATTCCAGGGCCAGGCGGCGTCAACCATTCTCAACGAGGTGATCAGCCGCAATGCCTCGCTGATCGAAGGCCCGCAGGAAATCTTCGGCCGCCCCGCCGACTACATTCTCGCCAACCCCAACGGGATCACGCTCAATGGCGGCAGTTTCATCAACACCACCCGTGCAGGGTTCGTGGTCGGCACTCCTGAATTGCAGGATGAGCAGTTGCGCAACTTCAGCACGTTGAATGCCGGTGGCACTTTGCAGGTGCTGCAGGGCGGCCAGAGCAATGCCGAGGGTGCGCTTGAGCTCATTGCCCCCAAGGTGGACCAGCAAGGCTTGCTCATGGCCAAGGCTGACCTCAACGTGACCGTTGGCCGCAATCGCATCGCCCATGCCGATGGCCAGGTCCTCGAACACCTGCCAGGCACCCCGTCGAGCATCGACGCCAACCTGTTCGGCGCCATGCGCGCCGGGCGTATTCGAGTGGTCAGCACCGCCGAAGGTGCCGGGGTACGCATGGGGCCGGTAAAAGCAAAGGCTGACAACGGCATCGCCATCCACTCGGCCGGCTCATTGCACGTCAGTGGCGAAGCCGAGCAGCCTTCCGAACTGCACAGCGAGCGCGGCAGTTTGCAGCTTACAGCCGCCGATGACCTGACGCTGAGCGCCGTCGACGGCAAGGCCGAGCATATCGAAGCCAAGGCTGGCAAGCAGCTCACCCTGGACGCCAAGACCCGTGAAAAGATTGGCCACGACCGTGACAGCTGGAACAAGAAGTTCCTGTTCATCACCCGCGAAACCTACAGCCGCAACAGCACCACCACCGAACGCCAGCAACGCGGTGTGCAGTTGCAGGGCAGCGACAGCATCACACTGCAGTCCGGCGCCGACATGCGCCTGGTCGCCGCACAGGTGAAGGCAGGTGGTCACATGACCCTCGACAGCGGCGCCAACCTGGACATCGCCGCCGGTATCGACAGCACGCAATTCAAGGAGCAGGTGCGCCATCGCAAGGACCTCTGGCGCGGTGATAGCGACACCGACAAGTACACAGAGCGGGCACAGCCCAGCGCATTGAGCGCCCAACGCATGACGGTCAAAGCCAAAGACACACTAAGAGTCGAAGGCAGCAGCCTGCATAGCCGCGGCGACATGGACATCAACGCCAGGCAAGTCGAAGTCGGCACAACCGCCCTGCAGCAACGTAGCAGCGACGGCAACTACCGTGGCGACCTGGTCTCCGGGACCTTCTTCGGTGATCGCAAGGGCAACGACACCGAAGGCCGCAGCGTTGCCGGCAGCAGCATCACCGCTGGAGGCAAACTGAACATCCACGCCGACCAGGTCAGCATCAAAGGCAGCACCGTGCACGGCAAGGAGGATGCCGTGCTGTACAGCGAAAAAGGCGCACTGGCGATCGAAGCCGACCATGGCAGTACCCGCTCCACCAAACGCGCAAGCGACAGCAAGCTGTTCGGCCTGATCGGCAGCGACCAGGAAAACACCACACGGCAACAGCAGGTGCTGGTCAGCGATGTCAGCTCGTCCAGCAACCTGCGCCTGGCCAGTGCCGATGAGCTGCGCATCCAGGGCGCCAAGGTCGAAGCCAGTGCGCACCTGCAGGTCGAAGCCAAGGGCGATGTGCTGATCGGCAGCGCGCAAACGGTAAACGAAAGCGAAAACCGCGATCGGCAACGTGGCTTGACTGCCAGTGCCCGGCAAACCCAGAAAGCCGAAGACGGCAAGCCGGAGTCGCGCCAGTACGCAGCAGGCGTGGCCTATGAAGTGAGCACTCGCCACGAAAAGGTGCGCGACACCACGCAGGTTGCCAGCGAGCTGAAGGGCGCCACGGTTGGCCTGGCCAGCGAGGCACACCTGCAGGTCAACGGTTCCACAGTCCAGGCCAGTGCTGGCGACCTCGACGTGAAGGCCAGGCAATTGACACTGGGCGCCACCCGCAATGAGCGCGAATCGACCACCAGCACAAGCCAGAGCGGCGGTGGTTTGACCGTCACGGGCGGCATCGACCGCCTGGGTAGCCTGTTCGAAGGCCATCACAACAGCACCGTGGTCACCGAACGCGACAGCAAGGCCCAACGCAGCGAGCTGCAGGCCAGTGGCAACCTGAAGCTCGAAGCGGACGAACTGGTTACCGAAGCCGCACGGGTCACGGCCGGGGATACCCTCAAGGTCTCCGCCAAGCACATCGACAACCGTGCGGTCCAGGATACCCACGAGCGCGAAGAGCTTCGCAACGAGTGGTCCGGCAGCCTCGGCGCCAGTGTCGAATACCGTGACCTGACCCGGCCGATTGAACGGCTGGTGCTGGGCGAAGAAGCCGCACGCTTCCAGCAGGCATCGCCCGAGGACGCCATGGTGGCGCCCAGCGTCGGCGCCGACATGACCGTGGAGCATCTCAAGCGCCTGGAGAACCAGCGCCGAGGAATCGCCCAGGTCAGCGAGCTGTCTGGCGCGAAAGTCGAGGCCAAGGCCGACAGGATCGACGACCAAGGTACCGCTTGGCGTGCAGAGGCCGGCAAATTGCTGATCGATGCTCAGGAGCACACGGTGCGCGCAGCCGAAAACACAGAGGAGGACAGCGTGCAGCGCTTGGCCTATGGCGGTGACCTGCGCGTGGACACCAGCTCTGGAAGCGACGTGAACGTGCGCGCCGCAGGCAAGGGTGGCTCGCTGGGCAAGCAAGCAACGGCCAGTACCGCAGTGCCAGGCAGCCTGTATGGGCAACAGGGCATCCAGGTCCAGCTGGGTAGCGATGGCCGCTATGAAGGCACACGCATGAACGGTGGCGAAGGCGAAGTAGTCATCCACAGCGCTGGCAGCCTGTCGTTGACCCAGGCCAGCGACCACGCCGAGCAACTGACCCGCCAGCTTGACGGCAACGCCTGGGCCAAAGTCGGCAACCGCCCTGGCAGCACCGGCTTCGACGGCCGCGGCTATCTCGACAACGCGCAGCAGCTAGCAGAGCAAACCAAGGCTCGCGTGGCACAGATCGACGCCAAGGGTGAGGTACGCCTCAGCAGCGTGGGTGATCTGTCGCTCGAAGGCACCCGTATTGGCAATCGCGAGGCCAAGACCGGCGACATTCTGGTGCACAGTGACGGTCGCCTGCAGGTCAAGGCAGGCAACGACACCCAGCACGCTACAGGCGGCAAACTCGGCGGGGGCCTGGAGCTGGCAGGCAAGATGGGCGAGACCAAAGGCGGTGGCATCGGCGGCCATTTCACCCATGGCAAGCAGGATGAAAACGCCCGTCAGGCTGTCGATGCCCAATTCGCCAGTGCTGGCAAGCTGACCCTCAGCAGCCGCGCCCGCGAAGACATTGCCCTGCACCTGCAAGGCCTGCAGGCATCGGCTGAGCAGATCGAACTCGATGCGTCCCGCGGCGGCATGCTGATCGAGGCCTCTTCCAATCAGGAGCAGCGCAACAACCTCGACATCAGCGCCGGGGCCGGATTCAACATGACCGCAGGTACCACCGACACCCGAGGGCTGCATGGCCGCGCCAAGGTCGAGCTGGACAAGCGTGACAACCAGACCTGGAACGCCAGCAACTTACGCGCCGAAACCATCGACCTGCAAAGCCGAGGTGATACCCGCATCGAAGGTGCCAGCCTGGACGCCGGGCGCATCACCGGCGCGATCGATGGCGACCTGCGCATCGCCAGCCGCAAGGACAGCGTCGACAGCCTGACGGTGAAGGGCGATGCACGCCTGAGCCAGGAAAAGAACCCGCAGGGTTACGTCAACGCCGCCACCTCGCTGGCCGGCCCACTGGGTGGCAAGGTCAAGGAAAAAGCCGGCTCGGCCTTGAGCAAGGCCGACCCAGGTTTTTCGCCGACCTTCAGCCTTGAGGTGTCGCATGTGCAGCGCGACAGTGTGGCGCAACAGGCGGTTATCAAGGGCAGTGATGGTGTCGAGTTGAAGGTGGGGGGCGAGGCGCAGCTGGTTGGCGCACGCCTGCAGTCGGCCAAGGGTACGGTCGCGCTCGATGCTGGTTCGGTGAGCCGGGAAACCCTGAGTGGCAATGATTACCGTCGGGATGTGTCGATCGATGCGTCCAATTCGCCGGTTGACCTGGGCACGGCGATTGCCGAAATGGCCAAGGGTAAGGGTGCTGCGGATGGCGAGAATGCGCTGGACCTGGGGTTGTTGAGGACCAGCGGGCATAGCCGGAGTGAGCAGTGGGTTTCCAGTGTTCAGGGTAAGGCGGAATAAGGGAGGAGGCGCAGAGGTGCCTGCCTTGAGATGTTCAGCGCCTGTGAGATCGAGCGCCGCCCGCGCGGCGCATCGCAGATAAATCCGCTCCTGCATTTGTTGCAACGTGGCCATGCCTGTCAGGCCATGGTTGTCAGCCTTGTTTGCAAGGCTCAAGTCATGCGCCAAGGCTGGCAACCATGGCGTAACAGGTTCGGCACGTTGCAAAAGATGTAGGAGCGGATTTATCCGCGATGCGCCGCGCGGGCGGCGCTCGATCTCACAGGCACTAAACATCTCAAGGCAGGCACATGGTGGCCCTGCCCCAACCCCTCGCCCAACCTACCAACGCAGCTCGCGCCGCCCCACCAGGGCCTGCGGCCCCAGCCACTGCACACCTCGCAGCAACGGCGTCAGCGCCGCCTCACTCTGCAAATCGAACATCACCTGAGCCTTGCGCCCCGCAAGGTCGGCATCCAGCTTCAGCTCATGCTGCCCCTGCTGCGCCAGTTGCCCACGCAAACGCCAGCCAGCACGGCAATCCATCTCTACCCAGCCCTGCCCCAACCCCAGCGACCATGGCTCACTCAAGGCCAGATCGGTGACGCTCACCCGCCCTTCGCTACTGCGACACTGGCGCCCCGCCCCCTGCAAGCGCAGCTCCCCTTGCCACTGTCCGGCCAGGCGGTAATCCGTCAGCACTGTTGCCTGGGCAGCCAATGCCGCAGCTTCCAGCCGCCAGCGCCATGGCCAGCCTTCGGCGCGCAACCGCCAGGCCTGGCCCTGGAAACCGAGCTGTGCATCGGCCTGCATGCGCCATGGCCGCAATGCCCAGCGCAGCGGCCCGACCGGCCCCAACTGCTGGGCCTGGCCATGCCACAAGCTGCCGCTGACATCACGTGCCGGCAGGCCAACTGCGCGCACCACCCAAGCGGCCGGCAACTCCACCAGCAAGGTCAACGTGAACACCATCGCGCACCACAACAGCCCGCGACGGCTCATGGCTGCAGCACCAGGTCGAAGCGCAGGCCCTTGGCATCCTGCTCAAGCCCCCACTGCAAGGGCTGCACACCTTCGGCACGCAGGCTTTGCAACCAGCCCTGCAACACACGTTCATCTGCTACCTGACCCCGCAGCTGCCAGTTTTTGCCTTGCACATCGACGTCAGCCAGATCGATTCGCCGCGCCTGGGCTGACTGGCGCAGGCGCTCCAGGCTTACACCCGGGCCGCCCTGAATGCTTGCGGCTTGAACTGCCAGCTCGCGCCACAGGCTCAGTTCACGCCATTGTGCCAGGCCTTCGCGCACGGCCAACAAGCCCAGCAGGCAGGCAATCAGGGCCCATGCCAGCCGCAGACGGTGACGCTGTATCCATGCCCGATTCATGTTGCTGCTCCCAGGTCGAACACCACCTGCCCGTCCTGTACCTGCACAGCAGCGCCCACAGCGCTGGCCATCTCGGTCCACGGCGGCGCGGCGCCATCGCCGCCCAGGCGCAGGTGCCAGCGCTGACCATCGAAACGCACCGCTTGCAGACACCAGGAAGGGTGCTCATGCAGCCAGACTTGCAGACGTGCCTGCAGGTCTTCGAGCTGACGCTCGCGCAATTGCTGCTGCAATTCGCTTTCCCGCATACGCTTGAGGGCCAGCGCCGCGTGCCGGGCGCTGGCCTGCTCGCCGGTCACCGCCAGCACCTGCGCACGCCAGGTTTGCGCCTGCCGCCATTGCTGGCCCAGCCACAGGCCGCCCCACACAGTGGCCAGCACCAGGCAAGCGGCAAGCAAGCGCAGTTGATGCGGCGATACCCGTGATAGGGAACGCGCCCGGCGAGGCCGATCGAACAGGCTGGGCAATTTGTCGAGTGTCGCCAATGAGCTGGGCCAAGTGCTGGTCACCATGTGCTTGTGCAGGCCCGACCAAGGCTGCTGCGGCAGTTCGCCCAACGTTGCGGGCCAGGCTAGCCAATGTTCAACTCCGCCCTCACCCCGCCCTTTGCAAAGGGAAACGTCCGGGGTGCGCTGCCATTGCCATGCGCTGCCCGACTCGGGTATGGGCAGCAACTGGAACTCTGCCCAGCAACACTCGACCTGCAGCCCCCACTCGGCACATTGCTCGCGCCACGGCTCCAGCAACCGCCGCTCCACCGCCATCAGGTGCAATTGCCCCGCCTGTCGTGAAAGGCAGGCACATAGCACCTCGTCCGGGTTCTGCAGCAAGCGGTCTTCCAGCAACAACGGCCACTCGTCACGCTTGAGGCCCGGTGGCGCAGGCAGCTGAAACTGGCTGCAAGACTCACCAGGGACGATCAGTGCCACCCGTGCCTGCAGGTTCGCCGGTGGCTCGCCCTGCCCTTGACGATGGGGGGCACCCGCCTCAACCAGCAGCCAGTCCCAGACTTCGCCCGGGCGCAGCAGTAACCACGGTCGCGTTGGCGTAGCGCGGCGACATTCAAACTTCATGAACGCCCCCAAGGGAGAATGAAGGTGCAGACATAGGGCGCTCCGTCACGCTGCAATTCCAGGCGCACGCCACGGCCGGGGTGCGCGGGTTGGTCGGAGGGCCAGGGCAGCCAGCGGCCGCCCTGGTGGTAGAGAACGTTGATCGCGCTGACCCGCCGCAGTTGCTCACGCAGCACCCAACGCGGCTCGCTGGCCGCGTACAGGTCGGCCGAGCTTTCCAGCAGCAGGCGCTGATCACGCGCATCGAAGCGCAGGCGCTGGCGTTGCAGGCGCGAGCCGCCTTCGGCCTCGGGCAAGGCGGCGGCGGCCACCCACAGCAACTGCTGGCGATCGGCCTGCCAGTCGAGCCAGCGGCTGGCCAGGGGCAGGCGTTGTTCATACAGGCGGCGCAACACCGGGCTGTCGAAGCGCCGTTCCAGGGCCAGGCAGAACTCCAGCACGCTGGCTTCCTGCGTGTTTACCTGTAGCCGCTCGCGCACTTTGAGCCAGCCGTTGACCAAAGCCGCCAGCATGACCCCGAGCAGCGCGGTCAGGGCCATGGCCACCATCAGTTCGATTAGCGTCAGGCCCGCCTGACGCCGTTTCATGGGCAGGCACTGCCCCCCTGTGGGAGCGGGTTCACCCGCGAACACCGGCAAAGCCAGTGCCATGCACCGCGGTGCCTGCTTCGCGGGTAAACCCGCTCCCACAAGGTCCGCGCAAGCTTCACGACCTTTGCCAATCATGGCTGCTCCAGAAACAGGGTGTACTGCCCTAACGGCAAGCGCTGGTCGTGGTCGGCATACAACTGCAACTCGCCACGGCGCAGTTCGCGCACTCCGGTGCGGCGCAGCTGCATTTGCCAATGACAGGCCTGGCCGCCTTGACTGAGCAGGCCATCGACCTGGTTGCTGGCCGGCCAATACTGCTCGACGGCAAAGCGCGCCTGCAGCTCCCGAGCGCAGAGCACGCCCAGACGATGCTGCTGCACGCTGGCTTGCACCGCCAGGCGCTGGCGCAACACCTGGCTGGTGATGACCGCCAATACAGCGGCGATCGCCAGGGCCACGGTCACTTCCAGCAAGGTGAACCCGCGCTGCTTGCGTTTCATGGCGCCATCGCCACACGCAACTGACCGTCACGGCCCCACTCCCAACGTTGGCGGCCTTGCGCCCAGCGCCAGTGCACCGAGCCCGGCTGCGCCCAGCCCTGCGGCGTGAACAGCACACGTGGCTGCGCGCTGGCCGGCCAGTCCGGGCGCAGGCCCTTTGGCCAGTCAAGCGGGGCGCCTGCCTCGACCACCCAGCCGTCGCCTTCACGGCGCACGAACTCCGGCCGCTGACCGGTCCAGCGCAGCCCACGCAGTTGCCCGGCATGCCGGGCCAGCGCCGCCTGGCTGCGGGTTTCCACGGCCAGCCGTTGCAGCGCCTGGTCGACGCTGGCCTTGCCACTGTCGAGCCAGGCCACCGCCATGCCGGTCATGAGCCCGGCAATCGCCAGAACCACCAGCAACTCGAGCAGGCTGAAGCCACGCTGATCGGGCATCGGTCACAACGCCCAGTTACCAAGGTCGGCATCCTGGCCTTCACCACCGGGCACACCATCGGCACCCAGCGAATAAACATCGACCCGCCCATGCTCACCGGGCATGCGGTACTGATACGGAGTACCCCATGGGTCTTCCGGCAGGCGGCGCACATAGCCGTCGCTGCGCCAACTGCGTGGCAGGGGTTCCTGGGTCGGCTTTTTCACCAGCGCGGCCAGGCCCTGTTCGTTGCTGGGGAAGCGCAGGTTGTCCAGGCGGTACATGTCCAGCGCCTGCTCCAAGGTCGCCAGGTCGGCCATGACTTTCTGTTTCATGGCCTTGTCCTGGTTGCCCAGCACACTGGGCGCGACCACGGCGATCAGCAGGCCGATGATGAAGATCACCACCATGATTTCCATCAGGGTGAAGCCGCGCTGGTGGTTGCGTCGATGCTGCATGGAAGTACTCCTTGTTTTCACAGTTGCAGGCCCTGGTTGAGTTGCATGATCGGTAACAGCACCGCGAGCACGATGAACAGCACCACGGCGCCCATCACCAGGATCATCAGGGGTTCGAAAAGCGCCATGGCAGTGTCCACCTGGCGGGCGAAACCGCGCTCCTGGTCGTCGGCTACGCGTTCGAGCATGTCGGCCAGTGTGCCGCTGGCCTCGCCGCTGCCGACCATGTTCACCAGCAATGGCGGGAACTGCTGGCTTGCATCCAGGGCGCGGTGCAGGCTTGTGCCGCCCTGCACCTGCTGGCGTACTTGCTCCATGGCCAGCCGAATGCGCCGGTTGCCAACGGTTTCGGTGGCAACCTGCAAGGCTTCGAGCAGGGCCACGCCACTGCTGCAGAGGATCGCCAGGCTGCGTGCCAGGCGGGCGCTTTCCAGCACTTGCAGCAGTAGGCCGATGCGCGGCAGGCGCAGCAGCAGTTCATCGCGGCGCAGGCGCCAGTGCGGCTTGCGCAGCAGCCAACTGCCCAGCACACCGAAAACCAGCGCCAGCCCCAGTAGCCACGGGCCGGCATGCACCAAGCCCTGGCTCAGGCCGATCAGCAGCGAGGTGATCAACGGCAGGCTCTGCCCGGCGTGGGCGAACTGTTCGGTGAGCTTGGGCACGACGAAGGTCATCAGGCCGACCACCACCGCCAGCGACACACCCATCAGCACGCAGGGGTAGATCAGTGCGGTGCGCGCCTTGTGCTGCTGGCGCTGCACCTGCTCGAGGTGATCGGCCAGCCGGTTCAGCACCTGGGCCAGGCGCCCGGAGCGCTCGCCGGCCTCGACCAGCGCGCAGTACAAACCGCTAAAAGGCGCCCCTTGACGGGCAAGGCTGCAGGCCAACCCGAGGCCTTCGGCCAGCGAGCCGCGCAAGGCTACCAACACGCCATGCAAGGCAGGTTCGCGCAGTTGCCGTTCGAGCGTGGCCAGCGCATCGACCAGCGGGATGCCGGCACCGGTCAGGGTTGCCAGCTGGCGGGTCAGCTCGCACAGCTGGGCCCGGCTCAGGCGTTGGCGGCGTGGTTGGCGGCTGCCGGCTTCATGGCGTTGCAGCTGCCGCGGGAACAGGCCCTGCTCGCGCAGCAGCTGCCGTGCATGGCGTTCGCTGTCGGCCTGCAGGCTGGCTTTGTGGGTCTTGCCGGCGAGGTCGACGGCTTGATAGCGAAAGGTCGGCATCGGTCAGCCCTGCACCACGCGCAGCACTTCGGCCAGGCTGGTTTCGCCGCGGGCCAGGCAGTCGCTGGCCATCGCCACCAGGCTTTGCCGGCGCTCGGCCAGGTAATCCTGCATGGCCAGTTCGCTGGCGCCGTCGTACAGCAGGCCGACCAGGCCGGTATCCAGTTCGATGAATTCGTAAAGCCCCAGGCGGCCGACATAACCGCTGCCCTGGCACTGCTCGCAACCGACCGCGTGATAGCTGCTGTGCAGTGCCGCCAGTTCCGGCCACAGGGCGCGCTCGGCCGGCTGCAAGGGTTGCGCAACCGCACACTGGCACAGCCGCCTGACCAGGCGCTGGGCCAGCACCCCGCGCAGGCACGAGGCGATCAGGAACGGCTCGATGCCCATGTCGCGCAAGCGCGTGACTGCACCTACCGCGCTGTTGGTGTGCAGCGTCGACAACACCAGGTGACCGGTGAGGCTGGCCTGCACGGCAATCTGCGCGGTTTCCTGGTCGCGGATTTCACCCAGCATGATCACGTCCGGGTCCTGGCGCAGAATGGCGCGCAGGCCACTGGCGAACGTCAGGCCCGCACGCGGGTTGATGGCGGTCTGGCCGATGCCGGTGATGGCGTATTCCACTGGGTCCTCGACGGTGAGGATGTTGCGGCTGCCGTCATTGAGGCTGTTGAGGCTGGCGTATAGCGTGGTGGTCTTGCCCGAGCCGGTCGGGCCGGTGGACAGGACGATGCCGTTGGGCCGCGCCAGGCAACTGCGCAAGCCCTGCAGCACGGCAGCGGGCATGCCCAAATTGCCTAGCGCCAGCAGGCTGGCCTGCTTGTCGAGCACCCGCATCACCACGCGCTCACCGTGGATGCCTGGCAGCGTCGACACCCGCACGTCCACTTCCCGGCCGGCCGCGCGCAAGGTGATGCGGCCATCCTGAGGCTGGCGTTTCTCGGCAATGTCCAGCCGTGCCATGACTTTGATCCGCGACACCAGCATCGCCGACAGTGCCCGTGGTGGTCGTAGCACCTCGCGCAGGTGGCCATCGACGCGCAAGCGCACCACCAGGCTCTGCTCGAAGGTTTCGATGTGAATGTCCGAGGCACGCAGCCGCAGCGCCTGGCCGAACAGGCCGTTGATAAGGCGGATCACCGGGGCTTCGTCGTCACTTTCGAGCAAGTCCTCGATACGCGGCATTTCGCTCATCAGGCTGTCGAGGTCGACCTGTTCGCCGATACCTTCGATCAGCGCTTCGGTCGCGCCGGCGCCGGCTTCATAAAGCTGGCCAAGGCGCTTGTCGAACTCCGCAGGCTCAAGGTATTCCAGCGCCATGGGCCGGCCATGCACGCGCAGCAATTCCTGCAGCTGGTCGCTGTCGGCGTCGCTGCGCAGCCACAGGTGCCAGCCTTCTTCAGCCGCAGCCATGGCCAACCCGGCCTGCCGGGCCAGGCGATAGGGCAACATCACCAGTTACCACCTTCAAGGCGCGCGCGGCTGGCGGGAAACACCTGCAGCAACGGGGTGCCTTCGGCCAGGTCGGGCAACTGCAACGGCGTGGTCTGCTGCAAAGTGCGGTATTTGTCTTCGCTCAGGCCTGCCAGGCTCGGCCCATCGCGCAGGATGCGCGGGCGGATGAACACCATCAGGTTCTGCTTGGTGTTCTTGCTGGCGTCGGAACGGAACAGCCGGCCCAGGCCGGGAATGTCACCGAGAAACGGCACGCGCTGGTCGCTGGTGCTGAGTTCGTCACTGATCAGGCCGCCGAGGATGACCAGGCCATTGTCCTCGACCATGACCTTGGTCTTGATCTCGCGCTTGTTGGTGATCACGTCGCTGGCAGCCCTGGAATCGGCGATCGACGAAACCTCCTGGACGATGTCCAGGCGCACGCTGTTGTCGATGTTGATCTGCGGCTTGATGCGCAGTTTCACGCCGACTTCCTTGCGCTCGATGGTCTGGTAGGGGTTGGCGTTGTTCTGGGTGACCGAGCCGGTCACGAAAGGCACTTCCTGGCCGACCAGGATCGACGCCTCGGCGTTGTCCAGGGTCAGCAGGGTTGGTGTCGACAACAGGTTGAAGCCGCTCTTGCCCTTGAGGGCGTTGATCAGCATGGCGAAGTTGAAACCGCCGCCGATATGACCAAAGCCGGCCGTGGCACCGGTGGTGGACGACAGCAAATCGCCCAGTGCCTCGTTGTCGCCACTGGCGGCAGCGCCGGCGATGTTGGCAATGTTTACCCCGTTGCTGCCGAAGTTGACGATGCCGGCGCCAAACTTCTCGTCGGCGAACAACCACTGCACGCCCAGCTCCTGGGCGCGGCTGTCGGACACCTCGGCGATGATCGCCTCGACCACCACCTGGGCGCGGCGGATGTCCAGCTGTTCGACGATCGAACGGTAGGCCGCCAGTTCGCTGTCGGGGCCGACCATGACCACGGCATTGGTGCCTTCTTCGTATTCAAGACGGATGCCGGAGTCACTGGCGGCAGCCATCACCGGGCGCTCCTTGCCCTCGCCTTCGCCAGCCGCTTCGCCGGGCACTGCACCTTCCTGGCTGAGGCCGCGCAGCACCTTGACCACTTCAGCCGCATTGGCGTGGCGCAGGTACATGACCTGAGTATTGCTGTTGTGCTGGTTGTCGCTGGGGCGGTCGAGCTGGCCGAGCAATGCCCGCACCCGCTCGGTGCTGCCGCGTACCAGCAAGGCATTGCTGCGCGGGTCGGCGACCACTTGGGTGCTGTCGGCGCCCTGCTCGCGGGCCAGCAAGCGGGTGAGCAGCTGGGCGGTGTCGGCAGCACTGGCATGGCGCAGCGGCATTACCTGCAGCGGCTCGTCACTGACCTGGTCAAGCTGACGCAGCAGGCTGTCGATACGTTGCAGGTTGCTGCGCCAATCGGTGACCACCAGCAGGTTGGCCGCGGGGTACGGCGTGATCACGCCGACACGGGGGTCGATCAGCGGCTTGAGGATGCCGAGCATCTGTTCGCTGGCGGCATTGCGCACATTGAACACCCGGGTGGCCACACTATCGCTGCCCTCGCCTTGTTTGCCCGCTGGCTCGACCGGCACCGGCTCCAGGCGTGCGGCCTGGTCAGGGACGATCTTCACGCTGCCGTTGGGCAGGTCGACAGCGGCGTATCCCTGGGCGCGCAGCTGGGCGAGGAAGATGTCGTAGATGGCATCGGCATCGTGGCGGTCGACGGTGCGCACGGTGACCTTGCCTTTGACCCGCGGGTCGACGATGAAGGTGGTACCCGTGATGCGCGATACGCTATCGATGAATTCGCCCAGTTCGGTGTCGACGAAGTTCACCTCGTACAGCGGCGTGCCGTTGTCATCGAAGGTTTCCGGCTCTTCTGCCCAGGCGAGTGACAGGCTCAGGCTCAAGGCCGCGGCCACGCAGTATCTGGCAAACATCATTCATCCTTGGCGCTTGAAGCCGGTCACGGCGGGGCGTGGCGGCCAGGGCAGGCGTTCGCGCCGCCCCTGGTTGTCGAAAATCAGGCCATCGGCGTCGATGTCCTGCAATACGATGCCGGGTGCCAGGCGCTGCCCACGGCCGAGTGTGCGCACCTGCTGGCCATAGCGCAGCACTACCACACTGGCCGACAGCGGCTGGGCCTTGAGGCCGCCGAGGTACTGCAAAGGCAGGCGGGTGATGGCGATTGCGCCGTCATCTGCGGCGGGCTGCCAGTGGCCGATCAGCAGGCCTGGCAGCGGGGTAGCGGCGACCTGTGCCGGGCTGGCCGGTTGCGGCTGGCGCCCCAGCTGCAGCACGCATTGGGCGGCCAGCCAGCCGGCCAGGGTCAGCAGGCCGCCGGTCATCACGCGTGAAGCCAGGCTCACGAAACAGCCTGCCGCGGGTGCCAGCCTGGGTGGCCTTGCACGTAGCGCACCTCGGGCAGTTGCAGTGCTGCCAGCTGCCAGTCGGCCTTCTGCCGCGTCAGCCAGCCCTCGACCCGCTGCCACAGGGGTTCACCCGCCCGGGCTTCGAATTGCAGGCCAAAGGTGCGGCACTGGCCCTGCAGCGCGTCGATACCGGTGATGCGCTTGCCTTGCGGGCTGTAGCTGACGCGCCAGGCCTGGCCCTGCCAGCGCGGCAGGTCCTGGCTGTTGTCGAGCAGCAGCGGGTCACCAAACAGTTGCTCGGCGGCATTCTCCAGCACCTGCTCAACTTGCCGGGCCGGGGCCTCGACTACCGGTGCAGGGTAGCCACCGGTCAGGCTGATCAGGTGCTCGCGGGTAATGGCTTCGCCCGCCGCCAGCGGGTAGTCATAGCGCAGGCCTGGCAGTAGCACTGGCATGCTGCCGTCATCAGCCAAAGCCTGGTGCAGAAGGCGGTCCCAACTGCCGCCACGGGTGTCGCGCCGCCACAGGGCCTGCGGCGCGTGCGCCAGCGGCTGGTCGAGCCATGCCGCGTGGCCGGCACGTTGCTGGTGCAGTTCATCCCGCAACTGGCTGGCGCGCATCTGCGCGGCGGGGGCCAGGTAGCGCTCAAAAGCCGGGAAGAACTGCCCGTCGAACTGCCATTGCCCGGCGACCTGCTGGCAACGTAAACGGAATGCCCCGCTACCACGGCAGCCGGCGAACAGCACTGGCACCCGACGGCCAGTGGCCTGGGTGACCTGTACCGGTGCCGGCCACAGGTCCTGGCCACGGGCACAGAGCAGTACGTCGGCTTCAGTCAGTCGCTCGGCCAGCCACAGGCCCGGCCCGGTGCCGACATCGGCCATTGCCACAACCAGGTCAGCCTCGCGCCGCGCTTGCTCGAAGGCCGGCAGCAGTGACTGGTACCACTGTTTCAGGGAGGCCTTCTGGTCCTGGGCGTAAGGGTCTGTGACGCCGACCACAGCGATGCGCGCACCGCCGCGCTCGAAGACATGCAGGGCCTCAAGGTTCAGCGACTTGCGCTGATCGCCCGCGAGCCCGGCAGCGAGGGTGATGGCGGACGACTGGCGGTAAAGCGCCGCGCTGCGCTGGGGCCAGAGCACGCGTTCATCACTGCTGACCCGCGCTTCGCTGCCCAGCAGTTGGCTGCCTTGCACACCGCTTTCGCCTTGGGTGAGGTAGGCCAGGCCACTGCCATTCCAGCCTTGGCCGTTCTCCAGGGTCAGGCTGTTGCCCGCCCCGGCTTCGCCACGCAGTTGCTCCAGCAACGCTGCCAGCACGGCATAGCCACCCAGCTTGACGCCCGCCGTCTGGTTGGCATCGAGCAAAGGCGCCAACTGAGGGTAGGCCAGGCTGGCACTTGACCCCGTCATCCACGGTGCCCGGCCCAAGTGGCTGACCGGGCCCAAACGGGTGGCCGGCACTACCGGCAGACCCGGTTGCCGCGCATCGAGGGTGTCGGCGACGTACAGCAGATCTACACTGGCGCTGCCACCACCCTGGCCTGGCAACGCAGAGCAGGCGCCGAGCAGCGGTGCCAGCGCACCGACACCCATCCAGCTGATCAATTCGCGCCTGTTCACACTGCTTGCCATCGGGCCCGCCATCCTTATCCGAGTTCTCGTTGGGCCCCGGATGTTGCGGCGTTGGCATGACAGTTTAATGGCAGAAATCCGACAACATTCCAAATCGATCTGTCTGGATTTGTAATAAGAACTTACAGTTTTAAAAACCCGTTAATAATTCTGCCAATGAATCATCACAGTAGCGCCCTAAAGTCGCGGTTTCCTCCAACTCAGCCACTATAAGGACACCCTGATGAGTCGAGATACCGGCGATAACCTGGACCGCAACCAAAGCGGCAACCTGCCGATGGCCAGCGTCATGGACGCTTACCTGAGCCGTCGCAGCGTGATGCGCGGCAGCCTGGGCGCCGCCATTGCCATGATTGCCGGTACCGGCCTGACCGGCTGCTTCGACAGTAGTGGCGGTTCCGATGACGATCCGGTCACAACCGAGCCACCGGTGACCAAACCCGAAGAGCCGAAGCTGGCCCTGGGCTTCCAGTCCATCCCTGGCTCGCGCACCGACGCCTGCGTGGTTGCTGCCGGCTACAGCGCCTACGTGCTGGCCCCCTGGGGCACGCCGCTGAACAGCAACGGCAACCCGTGGAAATCGGACGGCAGCAACACCTCGACCGACCAGGCCAATGCCATGGGCATGCACCACGACGGCATGCACTTTTTCCCGATCAACGGCAGCTCCGAAGACGGCCTGCTGGCGATCAACTTCGAGTACATCGACACCGCTGCCCTGCACCCCAACGGCCCGACCACCGACGCCAGCGGCAAGCGCCCGGCCGAGGAAGTGCGCAAGGAAATCAACGCCCACGGCGCTGGCGTGGTGCGCCTGCAGAAGGTCAACGGCCGCTGGCAGGTGGTCGACAACGACCCGCTCAACCGCCGCTTCACTACCGCCTCACGCATGGAGCTTACCGGGCCGCTGCGCGGCACCGAGCACGTCAAGACCAAGTACTCGACCGATGGCACCCACTGCCGCGGCACCAACAACAACTGCGGCAACGGCTATACCCCGTGGGGCACCTACCTGACCTGCGAGGAGAACTGGCCGGGCATCTTCGTCAACAAGGGCACCCGCCCGGAAGACCAGCGTCGCATCGGCGTCGGCACCTCCAGTGGCCAGTACAAGTGGGAAAGCGCTGCCGGTGACAGTACCGAAGTCGCCGATGAATTCGCCCGTTTCGATGTGACCGTCAAAGGTGCTGCCGCCACCGACGACTACCGTAACGAAGCCAGCACCTATGGCTACATTGTCGAGATCGACCCGTACAACAGCAGCACCCTTGCCACCAAGCGCACGGCCCTGGGCCGCTTCCGCCACGAAGGCTGCTGCCCGGGCCTGCCGGTGGTCGGCAAGCCGCTGGTCTGGTACATGGGCGACGACTCGAACAACGAGTACCTGTACAAGTGGGTTTCCACAGCCGTGTGGGATGCCGCTGACGCCAACCCGGCCGACCGCCTGGCCACCGGTGCCAAGTACCTGGACCAGGGCAAGCTGTACGTCGCCCGCTTCAATGCCGACGGTACCGGCGTGTGGCTGCTGCTCGATGTGAACACCGCCACTACCGCTGGCAGCACCCTTGGTGCGTTGTACGGTGACCTGGCAGGCATCATCCTCAACACCCGGGGTGCCGGCGATGCCGTGGGCGCCACGCCGATGGACCGCCCGGAGTGGACCGCTGTCAACCCGCTCAACGGCGATGCCTACCTGACCCTGACCAACAACAGCGCGCGTACTGCGCAAAAGGTCGATGCCGCCAACCCGCGCGGCCCGAACCGCCACGGCCACATCATCCGCTGGCACGACAGCGACGACCAGCTGAGCTTCACCTGGGACATCTTCGTGTTCGGCGCCAACGCCGCCGGTACTGCCGACATCAACCGCTCGGGCCTGACCGAACTCAACCAGTTCGCAAGCCCCGACGGCATGAGCTTCGATAGCCGCGGCGTGCTGTGGTTCGAGACCGACAACGGCGAGACCACCCTCACCGACTACACCAACGACCAACTGCTGGCGGTGATCCCCACCGACCTGGTCGATGCCAGCGGCAAGCAGGTGCCGATCAATGCCCAGAACCAGACGGCCTTGCGCCGCTTCTTCGTCGGCCCGAACGGGTGCGAGGTGACCGGCATCAGCTTCACGCCGGACAACAAGACCTTGTTCATCAACATCCAGCACCCGGATAACTGGCCGTATACCGACAAGGCCACCGATGCTACTCCGGCCGGGACCAAGGTACGGCCGAGGGCTACAACGGTAGTGATTCAGCGTAATGATGGCGGGGAGATCGGGACCGCCTGATTGATCTGTGCACCGGGGGCCGCTTTGCGGCCCAATCGCGACGCAAGGCCGCTCCTACAGGATTTGTGCGATCCCCTGTAGGAGCGGCCTTGTGTCGCGATTGGGCTGCAGAGCAGCCCTGGCAATCTCCAGCCTTACCAGGCCATCGGCTCACGGCTGCGCACCCGCACCTGTTGCGCCGGCACCCGGGCATGCCACTGCACCACCCCTAAAGCCTCCACCTGAAACTCGCTGCGCATCACCCTGCCCTGCTCCTCGAACGACAGCTGCAACAGATAATGCCCACTGTTGAGCAGCAAGCCTTCGCTCAACCGCTCGAATGTCTCGTCATCCACTGCCCCCAGCGCCTGGCGCAATGCCGAGGCATCCTCATACCCCGACGCCGGCCGCCCGCTGACAATACGGGCAAGCAACGAACGCGGGTAACGCCCCTCATACAACGCATCGAGCAACGGCAAGTGCTCCAGTCCAAGGGCATTGGCATTCAAGCGCCAGCCCGTGGTCTGCGGCAAGGCGCACAGCATCGGGTAACGGCGCTGGCGTGCGGCATCAGGCTCCAGCAGCAGGTTCAGCTCGCTGGTATCGAGCATCGGCTGGTTGGCCGCCAGCCGCGGCGGTTGCTGGCGCAGGTAATGGGCGCTTTCGGCCCCCTGCAGGCGGGCATCGCTGTCACTGTCGAGCCAGTCGGCCAGCGCATCGACCAGGCGCTCCGCAGCCATGTCGTCCCCCAGCAGGTGCTTGAGCTGGCGCTCGGCACGCTCGCCATCAGCCCCCAGCAACGCATTCACATTGAAGCAGGTGTGCTGGTCACGCACCCGCAACTGCGCCTGCCCGGCACCGAAATCGTACTTCAACGGTTGCCCGCGCAAGGCTTGCCAGAACAATGGGCTGAGCCGCCAGGCAGGGTCACGCAGGGCCTGTTCGGCATAGGCCAGGCCGGCCTGCTCCATCGCTCGCACCTGCACCCGCTGACGCAGCAGCTGCACATCATCCACTTGCCGTCGGCCATCCTCCACCAACCAGGCCATGCCTGCGGCGAGCATGGCCAGCACCACCATCACCATCAGCAGTGCCGCGCCCTGCTGCCGCTTGCCGCTCATCCCGCGCCCCTCTTCAATCAATGAAAGGCGCCAGTCAACACGCGGGTTGTTGCAGCCAGGTTGCAATGGCCTTGCAGTCATGTTGGCGTCATCTGCAAGCGGCAGGATTGGCCTTCATTTTCATGACCTTACAGGAGTGGTCGAAATGGGTGGCATCGGAATCTGGCAACTGGTGATCGTACTGCTGATCGTGTTCCTGCTGTTTGGCACCAAGCGCCTGAAGGGCCTGGGCAGTGATGTCGGCGAAGCGATCCAGGGCTTTCGCAAATCCATGGGCGGCGATCATGACGCCAGCGCACCAGGTGCCGCTCACGTGCAGCAGCAGCCACCGGTAACCGCCCAGGCGGCACAGCAGCCGCAAGCGGATCGCCAAGCCTGATGTTCGAGATCGGTTTCAGCGAGCTCTTGCTGGTAGGCGTTGTCGCGCTGCTGGTGCTGGGCCCGGAGCGCCTGCCGGTCGCGGCACGCACCTTGGGCCGGGGCCTTGGCCAAGCGCGCCGGGCGATGAACGGGTTACGCGCACAGATGGAACGCGAGATTGACATGCCGAACCTGGACAGCGCGCCCTTGCAGCGCCTGGAGCAGGAAATTCGCCAGGGCATCAGCCTCAAGGTGGAACCGGCCGGTGACGCCATACCCAGCAGCATCGCTCGGGAGAGCAGCCCATGAGCATTGCCCTGGACCCGGCAGCACGCATGCCTTTGACCGACCACCTGCGTGACCTGCGCAAGCGCCTGGTGCGCTGCCTGTTGTTGCTGGCGCTGGTATTCGCCGGGCTGTTTCCCTTTGCCCAGCAGCTCTACACCCTGATCTCGGAACCCCTGCGCCGCTTCCTGCCGGAAGGTGCCAGTATGATCGCCACCAGCGTCACTTCGCCGTTCCTCACCCCATTCAAGCTGACGGCGATGTGCGCGCTGTTCGTGGCCATGCCACTGTTGCTGCACCAGGCCTGGGGCTTTCTCGCGCCGGGGTTGTACCGCCGCGAGCGGCGCATCGCCCTGCCGTTGCTGGTGTCGAGCATACTGCTGTTCTATGCCGGCATGGCCTTTGCGTTCTACCTGGTATTCCCGATGATGTTCGGCTTCTTTGCCAGCGTGACACCAGACGGTGTGGCGATGATGACCGACATCAGCCAGTACCTGGACTTCATCATGGCGCTGTTCCTGGCGTTCGGGTTGGCCTTCGAGATTCCGGTGGCGACCTTCATCGTGGTCTGGGTCGGGCTGGCCGACGTGGCTACATTGCGCAGCAGCAGGCCTTACGTGATCGTCGGCTGCTTCGTGGTCGGGATGATTCTGACACCTCCAGACGTGTTTTCTCAGACTATGCTCGCGGTCCCCATGTGGATGCTGTTCGAAGTGGGGTTAGTTGCCTGCAGCTTGCTCAGAAAACCTGAAAGCAACAATTGACGCGTGAAGATGGCGGCCGTGTGGGCAATTAAAGCTGGAAGACATACCTGATGCCTGAAAAGTACAGAGCGGAACATGCTGGACGCCCTCTGATCAATGAAGGCAATAGATTATGCCCACCTCTGTTAAAGTTCCGACTCTGGCTTCCTTTGAAAGTACTCATGCTCTCGACCAATTGATGGGCATTGCGAAGACCACAAGCCAGCACACCTTTGAACTGACCTTGATGTCGATATACGGCTATGGGGTTCCCGTTGAGGCCATTACCAAACTACACGGTGACCTTCGGGCAAGCGCGGTAATCAATCCTGCTTATCGAATGGCAGAGGACAGTCCAAAGACAGCCCGCTACGACCGCGCTAGCCAAACCATCGAAGTTGGCCTTGCTGCGGTAGAACGAGCCCTGGAGCAACCGCAAACGACTCCATTGCTGCTGATGGCCATACTCAGGGCATTTGCTGATCACGTCGGGCATCTCATCGGCGCCGATGCTGCTGACAGCTCAACAAAAGAAGCAGCTGAACAGTATCTCGCCACCCTGGCCCTCCTCGATCGTTCAACCGGTAACGGAACAGTTATTGCAAAAATAGAAGGGGAAGATTTTTCCGAAACGATACTGCTCAATTTGAGCCTCCCCACGGAGGGCGACCAGGTCGATGGCGGGAGGACCAAGGAGAAGATCTTCCCGACACTCAGATTTGAAGCTGGCACAGGGAGCGGTTCAGACCAGTCTTTCGGCCATGAATCCATCGAAAAGGCTCTGGCAACTGCAGGTTTTACTCCTAAGCAGCGCAAAGCAATCTACTTCGGCAATTGGCTGCGCGATTACTCGCAATTGGTCGACCCCAAGCTCGTTCGTGCAGAACATGAACCGAAGGACTTTCCGCGCAAACTCTCAAGAGCCACCCTGACCAATCTTGTGGACTTCCTGGCGCTGAAGGAGTTTCACAGCCTCCACACTCCCCCTGAAGACCGCGAAAACTACAAGGTAACTACGCAAATGCTGGGTGTGTATCGGCCTTCCGAACATATCGACAACCCGCTTACCTTAGATGAAGCTACCGACCCTCAATCAATCGATCCAGACTTCGAACCTTTGCGGCAATCGGACCATGAATCCATGCAACTGGATCACGACCGGTCCATGTACCGTTATTTCGAGCCTGCCCAAGCCTACATGTACCAGAAGCTCATAGACGCTTCGATCGCGGGCCCAACGCCAGAAGGCATGCGCTTTTTCGGTGAAGCGCTGCATGTACTGGAAGACCTCTTCGCTCACTCGAACTTCGTCGAACTGAGCCTTCGCAAGGTCGGTCACACCGATGTACTTGCTTGGACAACACCAAAACAGTGCCGGCATGAACGGCCCTTGGTAACCGGCCTGTTCAGTGGGACTGATGTCCTTGCCAGTGTGCTCGAACCGGTAGCCAAGGTGCTGTTCCCCGCCAAGGGTCTCGACTACGTGCCTACCCTTCCGGGTGAACGTAGTGATAAAGAGCAAATGCTGTTGATCTTGCTCCGAGAACACGAAGACCCACAGTGGCTGCAGAAGTTGGAGGGCTACCTGGCCGTGCGCGACAAAGCGGCTGACCAGCCATGGTACAACTGGCTGGGGCGTGCGAACCATGTGGTGAAGTTACCGCTGAAGGCTATCAGCTATTTGATCGACCTGGTCTTCCAGAACTTGCTGAAATGGGCTGGCGACAACATCGATGATCTTCAACTGTTGCTGGGTAAGGATCCGAATATCGACGACGATACCCATCCGACCCATTCGCAGCTGGCAAAGGATCACGACACCCACCCATTTCATGCCCTGTCGTCGCTACTGGCGCAGTATGCGGTAGAGGAAGTGGGCCGTGCGATGTATCAGTATTGGCAGGGTGATACAGGAAGGGACCCGGCATCGTTGGCGAAGAGCTACTTCACACATCCTTATGTCAGTGACTGGCAGGACGATATCGTCCAGGCTTGGGCACTCAGGAATCAGGACAACATTAACGATGGATGTTCGAGCGGAAGTTTGAGCGAACGCCGAGCAGCGTATCAGCAGCAAGCTAGAGAAAGACTGAGAAACCTTGAAAATCTCAATCAGCATTCAACGATCAAAGATCTGGAAATACTTAACAACCTGTTACCATCCGGCTGAAGCGCCTTCTCAGCCTAAGCGGCAGCAACACCGTACCGGATTCAGATATCCAGCAGGCGCCAGACCTCATAGGCTGGCGTCTCGTACGGGTGGCTCTGCTTGAGCGCAGCGACGACCTGAACGATCAGGTCGTCGGCTACCACCAGCTCCACCTTCCACTCCTCGACCACCTCGACCTGGCCGGTTTGCCCGAGGAACGGCTGGCTGCCGTCCAACGGGCGAAACTGGCCTTGGCCCAAGGCCTGCCAGGCGCAGTGGTCATAGTCGCCGATACGCCCACCACCTGCGGCGAACACGGCGGCCTTGACCCCTTCAACATGGCTGGCCGGGACGAAGAAGGCGAGCTTGTACACGCCTTAGTTCACCCACACGCGGGCGTTGCGGAACATACGCATCAGCGCGGCGTCTTCCTGCCACTCATCCGGGCGCCAGGAGTTCTGCACGGCGCGGAACATACGCTCCGGGTGCGGCATCATGATGGTCACGCGGCCATCGCGGCTGGTCAGGCCGGTGATACCACGCGGCGAGCCGTTCGGGTTGGCCGGGTAGGCTTCGGTCACCTTGCCGTGGTTGTCGACATAGCGCAGGGCCACGCAACCGGACAGGTCAGCTGCCAGCAGTGCCTCTTCGCTGGCGAACTCGGCATGGCCTTCGCCGTGGGCGATGGCGATCGGCATGCGCGAACCGGCCATGCCCTGCAGGAAGATCGAGTTGGACTTCTGCACCTCGACCATGGCCACGCGCGCCTCGAACTGCTCCGAACGGTTGCGCACGAAGTGCGGCCAGTGCTCGGTGCCCGGAATCAGCTCGTGCAGGTTGGACATCATCTGGCAACCGTTGCACACGCCCAGGGCGAAGCTGTCGGTACGCTCGAAGAAGGCCTGGAAGGCATCGCGGGCGCGGCTGTTGAACAGCGCCGACTTGGCCCAGCCTTCACCGGCGCCCAGCACGTCACCGTAGGAGAAACCACCGCAGGCAACCAGGCCCTTGAAGGCTTCGAAGTCAACGCGGCCGGCGAGGATGTCGCTCATGTGCACGTCGATGGCAGCGAAACCTGCACGGTCGAAGGCGGCAGCCATTTCAACCTGGCCGTTGACGCCCTGCTCGCGCAGGATCGCCACTTGCGGGCGCACGCCCTTCTTGATGTACGGTGCGGCGATGTCATCGTTGACGTCGTAGCCCAGCTTGACCGACAGGCCCGGGTTTTCTTCCTCGAGCAGCAGGTCGAATTCCTGGTCGGCGCAGTCGGCGTTGTCGCGCAGGCGCTGGATCTGGTAGCTGGTTTCGGCCCACTGGCGCTGCAGCATGCGACGGTCGTCGTCGAACAGCACTTCGCCGTTGAGGCTGATGGAGACTTCACCGTTGTTGATCGGTTTACCGATCACCGCGACGCACTCTTCGCCCAGGCCGGCAGCGCTGAACTGTGCCAGTACGTCCGGGGTGGCATCCTGGCGTACCTGGATGACCGCACCCAGCTCTTCGTTAAAGAGGATGGCTGCCACGTCGGCCTTGCTGTCGGTCAGCGGGTCGAGTTGCAGGTCGAGGCCGCAATGGCCGGCGAAGGCCATTTCCAGCACGGTGGTCAGCAGGCCGCCGTCGGAGCGGTCGTGGTAGGCCAGCAGGTGACCGTCGGCGTTCAGGCCCTGGATCACGGCGAAGAAGGCCTTGAGGTCTTCGGCGTCGTCGACGTCCGGTGCCTGGGCCGCGATCTTGCCGTAGGTCTGGGCCAGGATCGAGGCGCCCATGCGGTTTTTGCCGCGGCCCAGGTCGATCAGGATCAGGTCGGTCTCGCCCTTGTCCATGCGCAGTTGCGGGGTCAGGGTCTGGCGGATGTCAGTGACCGGGGCGAAGCCGGTGATGATCAGCGACATCGGCGAGGTGACGCTCTTCTCGGCGCCCTCTTCGCTCCACTTGGTCTTCATCGACATCGAGTCTTTGCCGACCGGAATGGTGATGCCCAGCTCCGGGCACAGCTCCATGCCCACAGCCTTGACAGTGTCGTACAGGCGCGCGTCTTCACCCGGGTGGCCGGCAGCAGACATCCAGTTGGCCGACAGTTTGATGTCGGACAGTTTCTCGATGCGCGAGGCGGCCAGGTTGGTGATGGTCTCGCCGATCGCCATGCGCCCGGAAGCCGGGGCATCCAGCAGGGCCAGCGGGGTACGCTCGCCCATGGCCATGGCTTCACCGGTGTAGACGTCGAAGCTGGTAGCGGTGACGGCGCAGTCGGCCACCGGAACCTGCCACGGGCCGACCATCTGGTCGCGGGCAACCAGGCCGGTGATGGTGCGGTCGCCGATGGTGATCAGGAAGCTCTTGCTGGCCACGGCCGGGTGGTTCAGCACGCGCTGGACAGCCTGGTCCAGGTCCAGCTTGCTTGGGTCGAAGTCATCGCCCAGCTCGGCTTCGCGGGTGACCGAACGGTGCATGCGCGGCGGCTTGCCCAGCAGCACGTCAAGCGGCATGTCCACTGGCGTGTTGTCGAAGTGGCTGTCGGTGACGGTCAGGTGCGGCTCTTCGGTCGCTTCACCGACCACGGCAAACGGGCAACGCTCGCGTTCGCAAATGGCCTGGAAACGCTCGAAGTCGACGGCGCTGACGGCCAGCACGTAACGCTCTTGCGACTCGTTGCTCCAGATTTCGTGCGGGGCCATGCCCGGCTCGTCGTTGGGCACGTTGCGCAGCTCGAAGCGGCCACCGCGGCCACCGTCGTTGACCAGCTCAGGGAAGGCGTTGGAGATACCGCCGGCGCCGACGTCGTGGATGAAGGCGATCGGGTTCTTGTCACCCAGCTGCCAGCAGCGGTCGATGACCTCCTGGCAACGGCGCTCCATTTCCGGGTTTTCGCGCTGTACCGAAGCGAAGTCCAGGTCAGCCGAGCTGGCACCGGTCGCCACCGACGAGGCGGCGCCGCCGCCCAGGCCGATGAGCATGGCCGGGCCGCCGAGCACGATCAGCTTGGCGCCAACGGTGATCTCGCCCTTCTGCACGTGGTCTTCACGGATGTTGCCCATGCCGCCGGCGAGCATGATCGGCTTGTGGTAGCCGCGCACTTCTTCGCCATGCGGGGTATTGATGGCCTGCTCGAAGGTACGGAAGTAGCCGGTCAGGGCCGGGCGACCGAATTCGTTGTTGAACGCAGCGCCGCCCAGCGGGCCTTCGATCATGATGTCGAGGGCGTCGACGATACGCTCTGGCTTGCCGTAGGCCTGTTCCCATGGCTGTTCGAAGCCGGGGATGCGCAGGTTGGATACGGTGAAGCCGGTCAGGCCGGCTTTTGGCTTGGCGCCACGGCCGGTCGCGCCTTCGTCGCGGATTTCGCCGCCGGAGCCGGTGGAAGCACCGGAGAACGGGGCGATGGCGGTCGGGTGGTTGTGCGTCTCGACCTTCATCAGGATGTGCACCGGCTCCTGCACCGCGCCGTACTGGCGGGTTTCAGGGTTCGGGAAGAAGCGCCCGGCGACGTTGCCGACGATCACCGAGGCGTTGTCCTTGTAAGCCGACAGCACGCCTTCGTTGTGCATCTGGTAGGTGTTCTTGATCATGCCGAACAGGCTCTTTTCCTGAGCCTGGCCGTCGATGTCCCAACTGGCGTTGAAGATCTTGTGGCGGCAATGCTCGGAGTTGGCCTGGGCGAACATCATCAGTTCGATGTCGTTCGGGTTGCGCTTGAGCCCCTGGAAGGCGTTGACCAGGTAGTCGATCTCGTCTTCGGCCAGGGCCAGGCCCAGGTCGATGTTGGCCTTGGCCAGCGCGTCGCGGCCACCGGCCAGGATGTCGACCGAGGTCATCGGCTTGGGCTGGGCGTGGCTGAACAGGTCCGAAGCCTGCTCCAGCTGGGCCAGCACGCGCTGGGTCATGCGGTCGTGCAGCTCGGCGGCGACAGCTGCGGCATCGGCATCGCTCAGATCACCGGCGACGTAGTAGGCGATGCCGCGCTCCAGGCGCTGGATCGACTGCAGGCCGCAGTTGTGGGCGATGTCGCTGGCCTTGCTGGCCCATGGCGAGATGGTACCCAGGCGCGGCACGACCAGGAACAGGCGGCCGGTCGGCTCCTGTACCGGCACGCTCGGGCCGTATTTGAGCAGACGGCCCAGCACCTGCTGCTGGTCGGCGGTCAGCTCGCCGTCAACGTCGGCGAAGTGGGCAAATTCGGCATACAAACCAGTAACAGCGGGGACTTTCTGGCTCAGTTGCTCGAGTAATTTACCGTGGCGAAAGGCAGAAAGGGCAGGAGCGCCGCGCAGGATCAACATCGTCGGGACAGCCTCAGGAAGGGGTGTGCTTAGAGGCCGTGCATTCTAGCCTAATTCGACGGCTTTCGGCACCCGCTCTAAGCCATGGCTGCCGGGCGGCGGAACCGGACTTCGGGGTCAGATTTCCGAGGGGTTCGCCTTGGGTTTTTCAGCGCCCAGGAGATCGAGCGCCGCCCGCGCGGCGCATCGCGGATGAATCCGCTCCTACATCTGTTTCGGGCCAATCACGCTTGTGAGGTCACCGCTGCCCGCTTTTGCTTGCTCCCTTCGATACCGAGGTGTACGCAAGGCGGGCAGCGCACCTATCACAGGACGGACTGGCCCTTAACAGATGTAGGAGCGGATTCATCCGCGATGCGCCGCGCGGGCGGCGCTCGATCTAACGGGTACCGACTCTCTATAGGCATGCCCCACCACACAACCCGCTACCAGACAAGCTATCTGTTGTCGAGATATGGCTGGGCCGGTCCTTTGCGTATACTGCAACCTATGTTCGCCCACACTGCTTTGCGCCAACGTTGCGCCAGATGGCTAATCGCAACCGGACTCTTTCTACTGCTCGGTGCCTGCGTTGAAAAACCCAGCACCCTCGAGCGCGTGAAGGAGGACGGCGTGCTGCGCGTCATCACCCGCAACAGCCCGGCCACCTACTTCCAGGACCGCAACGGCGAAACCGGCTTCGAGTACGAGCTGGTCCAGCATTTCGCCGACGATCTCGGCGTGAAGCTGCAGATCGAGACCGCCGACAACCTCGACGAACTGTACGACTCGCTCGGCAAACCGTCCGGCCCGGTGCTGGCAGCTGCCGGTCTGGTCAGCAGCGACCGGCGCAAGGCGCAGGTCAGGTACTCGCACCCCTACCTGGAAGTGACCCCGCAGGTCATCTACCGCAACGGCCGCCCCCGCCCCACCGATGCCAAGGGCCTGGTCGGCAAGAAGATCATGGTACTCAAGGGCAGCAGCCACGCCGACCAGTTGGCTGAGCTGAAGAAGCAGTACCCTGGCCTGCAATACGAAGAGTCCGACGCCGTCGAGGTGGTCGACCTGTTGCGCATGGTCGATGAAGGTCAGATCGACCTGACTTTGGTCGACTCCAACGAGCTGGCGATGAACCAGGTGTACTTCCCTAACGTGCGGGTTGCCTTCGACTTGGGCGATACCCGCGACCAGCGCTGGGCAGTGGCTGCGGGGGATGACAACAGCCTGCTCAACGAGATCAACGAATTTCTCGACAAAGCGCAGAAGAACGGCACCTTGCAGCGCCTGAAAGACCGGTACTACGGCCATGTCGACGTACTGGGTTACGTGGGTGCCTACACCTTCGCTCAGCACCTGCAACAGCGCCTGCCCAAGTACGAAAAGCACTTCAAGAGCTACGCCAAGGTCGAACAGGTCGACTGGCGCCTGCTGGCAGCCATCGGCTACCAGGAGTCGATGTGGCAGCCGGAAGTCACTTCCAAGACTGGCGTGCGCGGCCTGATGATGCTGACCCAGCGCACCGCCCAGGCAATGGGCGTGTCCAACCGCCTGGACCCGAAGCAGAGCATTCAGGGCGGTGCCAAGTACTTCATGAAGATCAAGGAAGAGCTCGACGACAGCATCCAGGAGCCTGACCGCACCTGGTTCGCCCTGGCCGCCTACAACGTCGGCACCGGCCACCTGGAAGACGCCCGCACCTTGGCCAAGCGCGAAAAGCTCAACCCGAACAAGTGGCTGGACGTGAAGAAGATGCTGCCCCGGCTGGCCCAGAAGCAGTGGTACCGGCAGACCAAATACGGCTATGCCCGTGGTGGCGAACCGGTGCACTTCGTGGCCAACATCCGCCGTTACTACGACATCCTCACCTGGGTGACCCAGCCGCAGCTCGAAGGCCAGGTGGCCGAGGGCAACCTGCATGTGCCTGGGGTGAACAAGGACAAGCCAGCGGATCAGTCGCCGCCGATGTGAGCCTGTAGCGGCCTTTTCGCGGGCAAACCCGCTCCTACAGGGACTGCACAGGTTTTGAGAGCCGTGCTATCTCTGTGGGAGCGGGTTCACCCGCGAAAGGGCCGCTACAGGTTAATTCCTGGCTCGTCGAGCCTTGAAGAAGTCACTCAGGATCTGCCCGCACTCCTCCGCCAGCACCCCGCCCTCCACCATCACCCGATGGTTGAGAAAGCCCTGCCCGAAGAACTGCCCCTGGCTCTGCACGATCCCCGCCTTGGGCTCCAGCGCCCCGAACACCACCCGCGCCACCCGCGAATGCACGATCAGCCCTGCGCACATGCTGCACGGCTCCAGGGTCACGTATAGGGTGCTACCCGGCAGCCGGTAGTTGCTGGCGGCCTGGGCCGCCGCGCGGATGGCCACCATTTCGGCATGGGCGCTGGGGTCGCTGTCGACGATCGGCCGGTTGAACCCCTGACCGATCACCTGGCCATGCTGCACCAGCACCGCCCCCACCGGCACCTCGCCCATGGCTGCACCCTCGGCGGCCAGGCCCAGGGCCAGGCGCATGAATTCCTGATCGCGGCTACGGTCGATGATCTGCGGTCGCATCAGACCACCGCGATCGCGGCCATCAGGCCGGTTTCCATGTGGTCGATGACGTGGCAGTGGAACATCCAGGTACCGGGGTTATCCGCTACCAGCGCCACCTGGGCGCGCTCGTTCTTGCCCAGCAGGTAGGTGTCGGTGAAGTAAGGCTCGGGGATCTGCCGGCGATTGGAGCCGATCACCTTGAAGCTCATGCCATGCAGGTGAACCGGGTGCTGGTACTGGGTCATGTTCTTCAGCTCGAAGATGTAGCTCTTGCCCTTCTTCAGCGTGGCGATCGGCCGGTCGGCGCAGGTCTTGTCGGTGATGTCCCACGCCTGACCGTTGATCTGCCACATGCTCGATGGTTTTTCAGGATCGGCGTCGACCGAGACGCTCGCTGCCCATTCGAAATTGAAGTTGAGCTTCTCGGCATTCTCCAGGTCCGGCTCGGCGATCGGGTTTGCCGGCAGGGCCTTGGGCCAGTCGCCCGGTGCTTCGTTACTGGCTACTGAACGCAAGGTGCCCAGGCGCACGAAGCCGTCGCGCAGCGAGACTTCCTCACCCACCTCAGGAATGCGGATGGCCAGGCAGATGCGCATGCCAGGGCCCAGCCAGTATTCATCATCCAGTGGCCGTGGGGTCACGGGGTTGCCGTCGAGGGCATAGATTTTCGCCTCGCAGTTGCCTTTGAGGTTGAGGCGGTAAGTCCAGGTGTTGTCCAGGTTCAGCAGGCGCACGCGCACCACCTGCCCAGCCGGCAGTTCGGTGACGGAGTCGGCCTGGCCATTGATGGTGATCAGTCGCCCGGCGGTGCCGTTACGCGCAGCTTCGCGGGGGATGCTGAACGGCAGCCAGGCGCCCTGCTCGTCCACGTGCCAGTTCTTCAGGCTCAGGGTGCGCTCGTGCTTGAACCCGGTCGGTTCGCGCTCCTCGACGATCAGCGGGCCGACCAGCCCACGCCCAAGCTCCTCGGAGCTGCTGACATGGGGGTGATACCAATAGCTGCCTGCATCCGGCACGCGGAACTTGTAGTCGAAGTACTCGCCCGGCTTGACCGGCAACTGCGAGACGTAAGGCACGCCGTCCATTTCCAGCGGCAGGCGAATGCCATGCCAGTGGATGGTGGTTTCCACCGGCAGGTGGTTGATAAAGCGCACCCGCAGCCAGGTGCCCTGGCGTACCCGCAGCTCGGTGCCCGGCGCGGAGGGGCCGAAGGCCCAGGCCTCGGTTTTGAAGCCAGGCACCAGCTCCACGTCCAGGGGCGCGGCGATCAGCTCGTAGTCGTGCCCGGCGTTCTCGTCCTCCACCTTGCCCAGCCAGTAGCGCGCAGCGCCCCCGGCGCCCAGGCCTACCACAGCAAGGCCGGTCAGGCCCTTGAGCATTTGTCGACGGGTAAAGGACATCGGTGCAGGTACCTCGTTTCGGCGCAATCAAGCTGCCAACATGGCTGGCGGTGAAGGGCGAATACGATACACCTGCAAATGGGAAAGTTTAAGTGAAGTGTTAACGGGTTAGCATTTAGCCCTCATGGCTTAAGAACAAAACCGTATATCACTGGAAAACAATATCAATATAACATCATCCCCCTTCCTCCCGACGCAACAGTCAAGGATGAGTCAAATGGGGTTATTGGACGCTATCTGGACCGGGATCGACGATGCCGTCTGCGGCTGGGCCGAACTCTTCACCCACAGCCGTCAGGAAAAGGTCGAGGCAGCCCATCGTCGCTTCAGCTTTCTGATCGAAGACATCAAGTCGCTGGAAGCCGTACTCAAAACCGTTTGCGACACCCACCAGGACGCGATAGGCGCCCTCGCCGCACAGGCCAGCAACCTCAACCCGCATCTGGGCTACGACCCAAGCGCTTCGCAAAGCAATGCCGAGCACGTCATTCATACCGTGTCATCGGTGAGCAGCGGCGCCGGGCAACTGGCCGCAACGGTATGGCTTGGGTCGACAGCCTTGCGGGTGGCAAGCGTGGCCATGATCGCCGGCAAGGTGTTCGTGGTCACCGCCGTCATCACCACCGTGCTGCAGACCGTGCTGCAAGGCATGGAAGTAGCACACCTGCGCGAGCAGGCCCGCATACTGGATGAGGAAACGGCCAAGCTCAAACAGCTGTTGTCGGACCTGGCCATCGAGGTGGAAGCCGTCATCCAGGACCTGCAGTCGACCTACGACCCTCTCATGCCACTCCAAGCTGGCCGGCATGTCGTGGTTGACTCTCTCGATGGGCTCAAACGACTGGAGCTCGAAAGCTTCTACGAGCGTATACGCAAGCTTCTGCTATTGGCGCGCGAGCAGGATTCGGAAAACCGCAGCGCTTTCATCGCCATGCGTGAACAGGTCGAGCAGGATAATCGATTCGTCCATGCCAACCTGATCGTCGCCATCAAACAGCACACCATTGACCAAAGCGTCGCCGCCACCCATTTGCTCAAAGCGGTCAACGCCTTGCGCAGCGGCATGCCGCTCGAACAGCTGCAGGACATCTTCGATCTCTCGTCAGATGCACTGGAAAACGTGATCGATTTCGTCAAGGCCAACCCGCTGCAACAACCTCGATTCGAATGCGGCCGCGACGGCAGCATCAAGATCCTTGCAGCCTGAGTGTTTTAACACCGCATCACCATCAACGTTCAACAGGAGTGATCGCGCAATGAGTGAAGTAGCAATCGAGACAGGTATCGGCGACAGCATCATGATCGGCTTGAACGATGCAGTGGCCGGCTGGCATGAGCTGTTTACCAGCGAGCGCAAAAAGCGCCTCGAGCAGACGTGCCAGCAGCTGAGGTTCATGCAGCAGGACATTCGCGACGTACAGATTCTGTATGGGCTTCTGACCGCCGGTTACAACGAAGTCATCCAGCATCTGCTGCTGCAGGCGCAACAGTTCAAGAACATTTTCCATGTCGAACCCACCGGCGCCTTCGCTGAAGGCGTGGACATCGGCAAGCGCATCTCGCTGTTCACCTCGGGAATCACCAGCGTCGTGGCCACCGGCTCGTACCTCGCCATTGGCACCTCCCGTTTGTGGTCGCTGATGGGGCGGGTGTCCTCGACACCGGTCAACGCAGTCGCCTCGGGGGCCGAGGTTGAAATGGTGCTGATTCAAGGCATCGCGCGGCTGAACGCCGGGGCCAACGTGGCCACGGTAGCCAGCGAAGTCACCGAAACTGCCAGCACCGCACTGCGGGTCACCAACATGGTCGGCAAGGTCGCCTTCTATGCAGGGTTGGTGGCGGCGGCGCTGCAAACGGTGCTGCAAGGCATCGAAGTGGCTAACATCCGCAACGCGCAGAAAGAAGTGGAAAGCAACATTCAGGAACTGGACACGCTGCTCAAGCAGATCAAGGTCGAGCTGCTGGCGCTGTGCGGGGCATTGCGGGCCACCTACGAAGGCGTCACCAAGGTGGAAAACGGCAAGCATGTCGTACGCCTGCCTGGCGCGCCCGAGCGGGATTTTCTGCTCGAAGACTTCCTTGCCGACATCGAAAGCCTCACCGAACTCATCACCCAGCAAAATGCCACCGATGACAAGGCATTCCAGGATGTGCGGCTTCGCCTGGTGCAAAACCAAGCGACACTCAAGGCCGTGTTGGTGCCTGCCCTCACCCAGAGCATGACAGTGCTGGCAACGCTTCAGGACCAGGTGCGCATGGCGTTCAAGATGCTACGCCGCAAACGGCCGCTGGAGGAGGTCGCTGACACGGTCGAGCTGGAGCCTGGCCTGCTCGATCAATTGGCTGCCTATGTGGAGCAACATCCGCAAGCAGTAACAGCCCCCAATCTGTTCATGAACAAACAGGGTAACCTCGAGCTGATCGACGCTTGATCCCAGGTACGCCTCGCGCTCGCTGCGCGCGCGAGGCGTTGCGCGCCTTCGCTTTCTGCCGCCCCTACAAGGAACAAGCATCATGACCCTATTCAACGACATCACCCAAGGCGTGAGCTACGTCATCCAGAGCTTTCACGAAAAGGCCTCCGGGCAGCGCACCCAAGCCCTCAAACTGGCGTCCTTGCGCCTCAAATGCCTTGAGCAGAGCCTTGGCGATTGCCAAGCGTTCGGCCAGGCGGCCAGCAGCTACCTGCAGGACGTGGCGGAGCAGCTAGGCCGGGAAATCAAGACCATGAATCGCGTCGCCCCGCCCGACCAACCGAGCCTCAAGCTCCCGGTCGATAGCTGGCGCACACTCTACTCAGCGGGTGGCGGCACCAAGAAAGCGCTGTCCTTCAGCCTCAATGCGCTACGCACCACCCTGTTCATCGGCGAGCTTCGTCGGCTGTCGTTCAGCCAGATGCTTTCATCTGCGCCACTGACACAGCCTGGCATCGAGATGACCGTGATCGGGGCCGCCAATCGCCCGGTAACCACCGTGGCGGGCACCGCCGAACTCTCGAGCGCTGCGCAATGGGTAAACCGGCTCGCCGCCACGGCGCGCTATTTCGGCATGTTCATGACCGCATTCGAGCTGTTCATGAGCTCGCGCTCCATTGCGCAAATGCAAGCGCTGCAGGATCAGCTCGAGCAATATGCCCGCGAAGCCGACAAGTACCTGCAAAGCGTTCACGAGACATTCGAACAGATGGTCGCGCAAATGCGCGAACTGTATGTGCCGCTCTCGCAGCAAGGCCCTGACGGGCAAGACCAGTTGATCGATACGCAGGGCAATACGCTCGTGCTGCAAACGCATTTTGCCCAGATCGCGGGGCTGGCCGAACGCCTTGGCGAACAGGTCCATGGTGGCAGTACCGCCCAGGCGGTGAGTGAGCAGCGCCAGCGCATGCAAGCGATTTTCCCTGAACTGCTAAGGCAGGCGAGCCTGGCCAAGGCGGTTCTCATCGACCAGAGCCAATCGAGGATGCGTGACATTGCCATCCGCGAGAGGCAGGTTCAAACGGCGATGCGCGCACTCAGAGGCGGCATCGACAACGAACAGGTCAGTGAGATCGTGGGCCTGCCTCAGCGCTTGATCGAGCAGTTGAGCGCTTTCGCCCAAGCCACGGCGGCAACCCCATCCAGGGTGCCGCAACTGGAAACGACGGCCGAAGGCGACTGGGTTGTGCGTTCGCCAGACGCGCCCGCCGCCGAGGCGGCATCAGCCATTTAACCTCAACGCCGTGCACAAACGCCAAGGGCCCGCACGAGTGCGGGCCCTTGGCGTTTTCAGCAAGCGCTTGCCGGTCAGTACCGGCTAACGATCACTCCCACTCGATGGTGGCTGGCGGCTTGCTCGACACGTCGTAGGTGACGCGGGAGATGCCGTCGATTTCGTTGATGATACGGCCGCTGACGGTCTCCAGCAGCTCGTACGGCAGGTGTGCCCAGCGCGCGGTCATGAAGTCCACGGTCTCGACGGCACGCAGGGCCACGACCCAGGCGTAGCGACGGCCATCGCCAACGACGCCAACCGACTTGACCGGCTGGAACACCACGAATGCCTGGCTGGTCTTGTGGTACCAGTCGGCCTTGCGCAGCTCTTCGATGAAGATGTGGTCGGCGCGACGCAGGATGTCGGCGTATTCCTTCTTCACTTCACCCAGGATGCGCACGCCCAGGCCCGGGCCCGGGAACGGGTGGCGGTAGACCATGTCGTACGGCAGGCCCAGCTCCAGGCCGATCTTGCGCACTTCGTCCTTGAACAGTTCACGCAGCGGCTCGACCAGCTTGAGGTTCATTTCCTCTGGCAGGCCACCGACGTTGTGGTGCGACTTGATCACGTGGGCCTTGCCGCTCTTGGCGCCAGCCGACTCGATCACGTCCGGGTAGATGGTGCCCTGGGCGAGGAACTGGATGTTGTCCAGCTTGCTGGCCTCGGCATCGAAGATGTCGATGAAGGTGCGGCCGATGATCTTGCGCTTCTTCTCCGGGTCGGCTTCGCCTTCCAGGTTGTCGAGGAACTGCTTTTCAGCGTCGGCGCGGATCACCTTGACGCCCATGTTCTCCTTGAACATGGCCATCACCTGGTCGCCTTCGTGCAGGCGCAGCAGGCCATTGTCGACGAATACGCAGGTCAGCTGGTCGCCGATGGCGCGGTGCAGCAGTGCGGCAACCACGGAGCTGTCAACACCGCCGGACAGGCCCAGCAGGACGTTGGCCGAACCTACTTGCTCACGCACCTGGGCGATGGCGTCTTCGACGATGTTGGATGGGGTCCACAGGGCTTCGCAGCCGCAAATGTCCTGAACGAAGCGGGACAGGATACGACCGCCCTGCTTGGTATGGGTCACTTCCGGGTGGAACTGCACGCCGTAGTAGCCGCGCGAGTCGTCGAACATGCCGGCGATCGGGCAGCTCGGGGTGCTGGCCAGCACGTGGAAGTTGCCCGGCATCTGGGTGACCTTGTCGCCGTGGCTCATCCACACGTCCAGGCCCAGCACGCCGTCATCGTCCACGTGGTCTTCGATGCCGTCGAGCAGGCGGCTCTTGCCGACCACGTCAACGCGGGCATAACCGAACTCACGCAGGTCGGAACCTTCGACCTTGCCGCCCATCTGCTCGGCCATGGTCTGCATGCCGTAGCAGATGCCCAGGACCGGCACGTTCAGGTCGAACACCGCCTGTGGGGCGCGTGGGCTGTTGGCTTCGTGGACCGACTCGGGGCCGCCAGCGAGGATGATGCCGCGCGGGTTGAATTCGCGGATCGCTTCATCGTCCATGTCGAACGGGTGCAGTTCGCAGTACACGCCGATTTCGCGCACGCGGCGGGCGATCAGCTGGGTGTACTGGGAACCGAAATCGAGGATCAGGATGCGGTGAGCGTGAATGTCGAGGGCCATGACTCAATCTCGTCAGTGGAAATCGGAAACGACGCGGGGCTGTCATGACAGCCCCGCTTGCTAATGTTGCTGGAAGCCTCAGCCTACGCGGTAGTTAGGGGCTTCTTTGGTGATTTGCACATCATGCACGTGGGACTCGGCCATGCCGGCACCGGTGATGCGTACAAATTCCGGCTTGGTGCGCATCTCTTCGATGGTTGCGCTGCCGGTGTAGCCCATGGACGAACGCAGGCCGCCCATCAGCTGGTGGATGATCGCGGCCAGGGCGCCTTTGTAAGGAACGCGGCCTTCGATGCCTTCCGGTACCAGCTTCTCGGCGCCGGCCGAGGAGTCCTGGAAGTAACGGTCGGACGAGCCTTGCGCCTGTGCCATGGCACCCAGCGAGCCCATGCCGCGGTAGGCCTTGTAGGAACGGCCCTGGAACAGCTCGACTTCGCCCGGTGCTTCTTCGGTACCGGCGAACATCGAACCCATCATCACGCAGGAGGCGCCGGCAACGATGGCCTTGGACAGGTCACCCGAGAAACGGATGCCGCCGTCGGCGATCAGTGGCACGCCAGTGCCTTCCAGTGCAGCGGCGACGTTGGCGATGGCGCTGATCTGTGGCACGCCGACACCTGCAACGATACGGGTGGTGCAGATCGAGCCTGGGCCGATACCGACCTTGACGGCGTCGGCGCCGGCTTCAGCCAGGGCCTTGGCCGCGGCGCCAGTAGCGATGTTGCCACCGATCACCTGCACTTGCGGGTAGGTTTCTTTCACCCAGCGAACGCGGTCGATAACACCTTTGGAGTGACCGTGAGCGGTGTCGACCACAACCACGTCAACGCCGGCAGCAACCAGTGCGGCAACGCGCTCGCCAGTGTCCTTGCCGGTGCCGACCGCAGCGCCGACGCGCAGGCGACCCTGGTCGTCCTTGCTGGCCAGCGGGTAGGCCTTGGCCTTTTCGATGTCCTTGACGGTCATCATGCCCTTGAGGTTGAACTTGTCGTCGACGATCAGGACTTTTTCCAGACGGTGCTTGTGCAGCAGCTCGCGGACTTCGTTCTTGTCGGCGCCTTCACGGACGGTGACCAGACGCTCTTTCGGCGTCATCACGTCGCGGACCTTGGCGTCCAGACGGGTTTCGAAGCGTACGTCACGGGAAGTGACGATGCCGACCAGGTCGCCGTTCGCCAGTACCGGAACGCCAGAGATGTTGTTCAGGCGGGTCAGGTCGAACAGGTCACGCACGGTGGCGTCAGCCTCGATGGTGATCGGGTCCTTGACCACGCCAGCCTCGAACTTCTTGACCTTGCGTACTTCGCCGGCCTGCTGTTCGATGGTCATGTTCTTGTGGATGATGCCGATGCCGCCTTCCTGGGCCATGGCGATGGCCAGGCGCGCTTCGGTCACGGTATCCATGGCAGCGGAAACCAGCGGAATGTTCAGCTCGATGCCACGAGTCAAACGGGTCTTGAGACTGACTTCATTGGGCAGTACCTCGGAGTAGCCAGGTACAAGGAGGATATCGTCGAAGGTCAGGGCTTCTTGGCTGATACGCAGCATCGCGGGGGCTCCCGGGCGGGAAAAATGGAAGCGCGCCATTATACTCATCCACGGCGCGCCGCTCAATGCAAAATAAGGGCCTTCGGTCAGCCTTGTGGCAGTTTTACCTGCACCACTGCCACTGGCTGGTCGAGCCAGTCGGCGAAGCTGTCGAGAAAGGCCTGGGTAAACCCGGCCTCGCCCCAGTTGTTGAAGATGAACCCCAGGTTGGAAAAGGCACATGGCTGCAGATAAATGAAGCCATTGATGTCGTCTTCATGGCCGCACAGCGGGCAGGTGAAGTTGTCGCTCACCGCCGGCATCCACTCTTCCAGGCTTTCGAACAGCGGCTCGCCCACCTCGCGCCGGCACTCCGGGCAACCGGCTTCCTCGAGGAAGCCCTCGGTCGGGGTATAGATGCAGCGCTTGAGCATCACTTCCAGGCCATTGGCCTGTTCGCCAAACGGCAGCTTATCCGGGTGCAGGGCGACCTTGCGCGCCCCCTCGGCCAGGGCATGGCCCATGCGGTTGCCGGTGCGCCCGCAGGTGGTCAGTTGTTCTTCGACGATCTTCTCGCGCACCAGCCAGCGCAGGATGGCCCGCGAACGGGCCTCATGCGAGGGCACGGTGGACAGCTTGGGGACGATGATGCTCTGGGTGTTCATGAACGAAGCGGCCTGCGGACTGCGGTAATCCTGCAATTCTACCGCTCAGCCGCTCAGGTAGCGACCGATCAGCGCCAGGCCGCTGGCCAACACCAGCCAGGTGACCAGGCGCACGAAGGCTTCGCGGGACAGTTTCAGGGTCAGCCGGCGACCGGCCCAGAGGCCAATGAACATCACCGGCAACAGACAGACAGCGAGCAGCATCAGGCTGGTGTCGGCATATACGCCAGCAATCAGGAACAACGACAGGCGCACGAGGGTGCTGCAGCTGATCAACGCGCTCTGGGTCGCACGCACCTGTTCCTTCACGTCGAGGCGTGCGCTCAGGTAGATGGCATAAAGGAAACCGCCGCTGCCAAACAAAGCGCCAAACAGCCCGCCAATCGTCCCCATCGGCACCGCCCAGAGGCCCGACAACCGGGCCGGCCGCACCTTCACCGCCAGGCCATAGATCGCATAGGCGGTGACGAATAGGCCCATTAGCAGCAACAGCAGGTCGGACTTCAGGTGCAGCAGGAACACCACGCCCAGGGTGCAACCCACGGCCATGCACGGCAACAGGCGCAGCAGCTCGCCGCGCACCACGTCGCGACGTGACGGCAGCAGGTTGCCGAAGGCGGCGACGAAGTCCAGCAGCACCAGCAGCGGGATGATGCGTGACAGGGGCATGAAGTGGATCAGTATCGGGCCGGCCACCAGTGCGGTGCCGAAGCCGGCAATGCCGAAGACGATGTAGGCAGCGCCGACACCGAGCAGGACGGGCAGCCAGTCAAGGCCGGAAAACGACAGCTGGGCGAGCATGGCAACAGTTCCTGGGAAGACAGGCAAAGGTTAGCCAGCCGTAAGCCATGCCGACTAATATGCCTTTAGCACCACACCCATCTCGAAAAGGCATGACATGACGTCGATCCGGCAGTTGCGTTACTTCGTGGAAATCGCCGAATGCGGCAGCTTCAGCGGTGCCGCCGAGCGGCTGTACATCGCCCAGTCGGCGCTGAGCCGACAGATCAAGGAGCTGGAGCAGCAACTGGGCACTCCACTGTTCGAGCGCACCGCGCGCCTGCCGCGCCTGACGCCGGCCGGCCAGACCTTCCTGGAACGTGCACGGCGCTTGCTGGCCGACCTGACGCAGGCTGAGCAGGTGACCCGCGACATTGGCGAAGGGCTGCAAGGCAGCCTGCGCCTGAACCACTCCAGCACGGTACCGCTGACCGGACCATTGCTGGCTCGGTTGGGCGATTACCTGCGGGGCAACCCAGGGATTGCACTGGAGATTGCCCAGCAATCGTCAGAGGCGCAGCTGGAGGATATCGCCGCAGGGCGGCTGGATATCGGCCTGTTGCGCTTGCCGGTGTTGCGCCAGCATGAAGGCGTGGTGCTGCATCAATTGTTCAGCGAGCCATTGTTGCTGGCGGTTGCCGCTGGCCATCCACTGGCTGACGCTGCTCAGGTGAAGCTTGAGCAGTTGCGTGAAGAGCGCTTTATTTCGATTCCGCACCGGGACCGTGGCGGGCTGAGCTACCTGTCGGCCTCGTTGTGCATGGCGGCGGGCTTTTTCCCTGGGGCGGCGCAGGTGCTGTCGCGCAAGACCACGCAGTTGCAGTTGATCCAGGCCGGGTTCGGGGTGGCGCTGTTGCCGGCGTGCATGAGGGACATTGCCCCGGCGTCGATCAGCTTCGTGGCATTGGAAGGGGCATGCGAAAGTACCGTGGCGCTGGCCTGCCGGCGCGATGCGGGGCAGATGGTGCATCAGTTCGTGGCGGCGATGCAGGGTTGATGGACCTCATCGACGGCAAGCCAACCCACAGTTACTGCGCTGAGCTGAGCCTATGCGAGGTCATTTGTGGGAGCGGCCTTGTGGGAGCGGCCTTGCGTCGCGAAAGGACCGCAGAGCGGTCCCAGGGTTTCAGCTCCGCCACATAAATTGTCGGGGCCGCTTTGCGGCCCTTTCGCGACACAAGGCCGCTCCCACAAGGTCCGCGACAAGTCTGACTACTGGGCCGGGACAGACAACCGGGGCCGATGTCCTTTATGATGCCCGCCATGATCAGAGACCCCTTCGAACGACTCGGCCTGGACCGCGAGGTCCTCACCGTCAGCCAGCTCAACGGCCGCGCCCGCGTGCTGCTGGAAGACGTGTTCCGCAGCGTCTGGGTGGAAGGCGAGATATCCAACCTCGCCCGCCCGGCCTCCGGCCACATGTACTTCACCCTCAAGGACAGCGGCGCCCAGGTGCGCTGCGCGCTGTTCCGCCAAAACGCCACGCGGGTCCGCCAGGCCCTGCGTGATGGCCTCGCGGTGCGTGTGCGTGGCAAGGTCTCGCTGTTCGAGGGGCGTGGCGACTATCAGCTGATTCTCGACACGGTCGAGCCCGCCGGTGATGGCGCACTGCGCCTGGCCTTCGAGGCACTGAAGGAAAAGCTTGGCGCCGAAGGGCTGTTCAGCGCCGAGCGCAAGAAGCCGCTACCGGCCCATCCGCAACGCATCGGCATCATCACCTCCCCCACCGGCGCAGTGATTCGCGACATCATCAGCGTGTTCGGCCGCCGCGCCCCGCAGGTAGAGCTGAACCTGATTCCCACTGCCGTGCAGGGCCGCGAGGCGATCAACCAGATTGTGCGCGCCTTGCAGCAGGCCGACCGGCTGGGCTTCGACGCGCTGATCCTGGCCCGCGGTGGTGGCTCGCTGGAAGACCTCTGGTGCTTCAACGAAGAAGCCGTTGCGCGTGCCGTGGCCGCCTGCGTGACGCCGATCGTCAGCGCAGTGGGCCACGAGACCGATGTATCGATCAGCGACTTCGTCGCCGACGTGCGCGCCCCTACGCCGTCGGCCGCCGCCGAACTGCTGGCCCCTGACAACAGCGGCCTGCAGCAGCGCCTCGACGGCCTGCAACGGCGCCTGCTGCTGCGCATGCAGAACCGCCTGACCCACGACCGCCTGCGCCTGGAGTCGCTGACCCGGCGCCTGCGCCACCCCGGCGAGCGCCTGCGCCAGCAGGCGCAACGCCTGGACGACCTGGACATGCGCCTGCGCCGCGCGTTCATGCTCAACCTCAATCAGCGCCGCGAGCGCCTCGCTCGGCTGGATACACGCTTGGCGGCGCAGCACCCGGGGCGCACGCTGAAACTGCTGGAGCAGCGCCTGGACAGCCTCGCCGAGCGCCTGCCACGGGCCATGCGTGAAGTGCTCAAAGACCGCCGCCAGCGCTTCCAGGCGCAACTTCAGACACTGCAAGTGGTCAGCCCGCTGGCGACCCTGGCTCGTGGCTACAGCATCCTCCTCGACGAGCATGGCCAGGCCATTCGCAGCGCCGAGCAGACCCGCAATGGCCAGCGCCTGACTGCCCGCCTGAACCAAGGCGAGCTGCAGGTACGCGTGGAAGACAATCACCTGACCCCGGTCACCCTCTCTTTACTGGACTGACACATGCCCCGCCTGCTCGCGCACCTGCTCGCCCTCTCCCTCATGCTGCTGGCCGCAGGCGCCCAGGCCAGCTACATCACCCGCACCCTGAACAAACCTGTACCGGGTGGTGTGGCGGTGGTCGACCTCGGCCCGGCAGCAACGGCGCCGAGCGCGCGCTTCGATGGCAAGCCGGTGCTGGTGGTCAAGGAGCAGGACAGCTGGCTGGCCATCGTCGGCATCCCGCTGACCCAGAAGCCTGGCACCGCCATGCTGACCCAGGGCGGCCGCACCCTGCCCTTCAGTGTCGGCAGCAAGAAGTACCCCGAACAGCACATCACCTTGAAGAACACCCGCCAGGTCAACCCGAACCCGGACGACCTCAAGCGCATTGACCGCGAGCTGGCCGAGCAGATCAAGGCGTATCGCAGCTTCAGCCCGGTATTGCCAAGCAACCTGATCCTCGACAAACCCGTCAACGGGCCGCTGTCGAGCAAATTCGGCGTGCGCCGCTTCTTCAATGGCGAGGAGCGCAACCCGCACGCCGGGCTGGACTTCGCCGTGCCGGCCGGCACGCCGATCAAGACCCCGGCCAACGGCAAGGTGATCCTGGTGGGTGATTACTTCTTCAACGGCCGCACGGTGTTCGTCGACCATGGCCAGGGCTTCATCAGCATGTTCTGCCACATGTCGAAGATCGACGTGCAGGTTGGCCAGCAACTGCGCCGCGGTGATGTGGTCGGGCGCGTGGGCTCGACCGGGCGGGCGACCGGGCCACACATGCACTGGAACGTCAGCCTGAACGATGCACGGGTCGATCCAGCTATCTTCATCGGCGCATTCCAGCCTTGAGACCGTGGCGCCTGCTTCGCGGGTAAACCCGCTCCCACAAGGGCCAGTGCTGCCTTCAGGCCTGCACAAATCCCTGTGGGAGCGGGCTTGCCCGCGAAGAGGCCGGCACAGCCGACACCACTTCCCCTCTGTTGCGCCATCGAAAAATACCGCGCAAGAATTCAAAGACCTGAAATAGTTTTCAGCGATAAAATCTCGCCATCGAGCTTTTTTTAAGCATTCCTCTCAATTTTTTCCGAACACTTGCCATCCCCCACCTCACTGGTTAGGGTTGAGGGCATGAAAACCTTCAGCACCCTCATCCTGCTCCGACAACATCGCAGCCTCTGCCTGGTCAGCGCCCGACTACCAGGCTGATTCGCGTCGCCTCGCCTCTTCATCTCGTTATTGCTCGGCAGGCCCGATCTCGGCCGCACACAAAAGGATTGCTTCCATGACCATGCTCAAAGACCCATCGAAGAAATACCGCGCTTTCCCGACCATCGACCTGCCTGACCGTACCTGGCCGTCGAAAACCATCACCGCCGCGCCGATCTGGTGCAGTTCCGACCTGCGTGATGGCAACCAGTCGCTGATCGAGCCGATGGATTCGGAGAAGAAGCTGCGTTTCTGGAAGACCTTGGTGCAGGTTGGCGTGAAGGAAATCGAAGCCTCGTTCCCATCGGCCTCGCAGACCGACTTCGACTTCGTGCGCACCCTGATCGAAGACGGCCACATCCCGGATGACACCACCATCCAGGTGCTCACCCAGGCCCGTGAAGACCTGATCGCCCGTACCTTCGAGTCGCTGCGCGGCGCGAAGAAGGCCATCGTTCACCTGTACAACGCCACCAGCCCGTCGTTCCGTCGCATCGTCTTCAATCAGGACAAGCAAGGCGTGAAGGACATCGCGGTGAACGCGGCCAAGCTGTTCGTCAAATATGCCGCCCAGCAGCCGGAAACCCAGTGGACCTTCCAGTACTCGCCAGAAACCTTCAGCGCCACCGAAATGGAATTCGCCAAGGAAGTCTGTGACGCGGTCATCGAGGTGTGGAACCCGACCCCCGAGCACAAGGTCATCCTCAACCTGCCGGCCACCGTGGAAGTGTCCACGCCGAACATCTACGCCGACCAGATCGAGTGGTTCTGCCGCAACGTCAGCCGTCGCGACAGCGTGATCATCAGCCTGCACTGCCACAACGACCGTGGCACCGGCATCGCGGCCACCGAACTGGGCCTGATGGCTGGCGCCGACCGTGCCGAAGGCTGCCTGTTCGGCAACGGCGAGCGCACCGGCAACGTCGACCTGGTGACCCTGGCCTTGAACCTCTACACCCAAGGCATCGACCCGCTGCTGGACTTCTCCGACATCGACGGCGTGCGCAAGGTGGTCGAAGAGTGCAACCAGTTGCCTGTGCACCCACGTCACCCGTACGTCGGCGACCTGGTCCACACCGCTTTCTCTGGCTCGCACCAGGACGCCATCCGCAAAGGCTTCGCCAAGCAGCAGGAAGGCGAGCTGTGGGAAGTGCCGTACCTGCCGATCGACCCGGCCGACATCGGCCGCAGCTACGAGGCGGTAATCCGCGTCAACAGCCAGTCGGGCAAAGGCGGCATCACCTACCTGCTCGAGCAGGAATACGGCATCAGCCTGCCACGCCGCATGCAGATCGAATTCAGCCAGGTGGTACAGGGTGAAACCGACCGCCTGGGCCTGGAAATGACCGCCCAGCAGATCTACAGCCTGCTGCACAAGGAATACCTCCAGGCCAACGCCCCGTATGCGCTGGTCAGCCACCGCCTGCAGGAAGAAAACGGCCACAGCGCCGTGGAAGTGGAAGTCGCCGGTGAAGGCGAAACCACCCTGCACTGGCGCGGCAAGGGCAACGGCGCCCTGGAAGCCCTGGTAGCCGGCCTGCCGGTATCGGTCGAGATCATGGACTACAACGAGCACGCCATCGGTGCCGGCACCAATGCAAAAGCTGCAGCCTACATCGAGCTGCGTGTGGCCGGCGGCCGCCCGGTGCACGGCGTGGGTATCGACGAGAACATCACCACGGCCAGCTTCAAGGCACTGTTCAGCGCGCTGAACCGCTCGCTGAGCCAGCAGGAAGCCAAGGCGGCTTAAGCGCTAAGCGATGAATGAAAGCCCGCATTACTTGATGCGGGCTTTTTTTTGCCTGTACTGGCCTCTTCGCGGGCAAGCCCGCTCCCACAGGTACTGCACAGTACTCAAAAGCTGTGTGGTCCCTGTGGGAGCGGGTTTACCCGCGAAAGGGCCGGCACAGCCAATGTACAAATTTCAGGCAAAAAAAAGGGGCGCCGACCAAGCACCCCATAAGCCGTAAAGCACACAACAGATTCAGTTGGCGTCCAGCAGCGCTATCGCCTCGGCACTGCACGCCTCGATCCGCGCCCAGTCGCCGTTCTTGATCCAGCTGCTGTCGAGCATCCAGGTGCCGCCCACGCACATCACGTTGGGCAGCGCCATGTAGTTGCGCACGTTGGCCGGGTTCACACCGCCAGTCGGGCAGAAGCGGATATCGCCGAAGGGGCCGGCAAAGGCCTTGATCGCTGCCACGCCGCCGCTGATTTCCGCCGGGAACAGCTTGAAGCGGCGATAGCCCAAGGCGTAGCCCATCATGATTTCGGACGGCGTGCTGATGCCTGGCAGCAGCGGGATCTCGCTGTCCACGCCCGCTTCGAGGATGTCCTGGGTGATGCCCGGCGTGACGACGAACTGTGCGCCAGCGGCTTCTACCGCAGCGAACATGCTGCGATCGAGCACCGTGCCGGCACCGACGCACAACTCTGGACGCTGCTCACGCAATACCTGGATGGCCTTCAGGCCATGCTGCGAGCGCAAGGTCACTTCCAGGGTGCGGATTCCGCCAGCAGCCAGGGCATCGGCCAGCGGCAGAATGTCTTGCTCACGGGCGATGGTGATTACCGGCAGGATGCGCGCCTTTTCGCAGATGGCATCGATCCGGGCGGCTTTATCCGCCATCGAAAGCTTTGGCTGTGGGCGTTCAAGGGTGGTCATGACAGTGGATCCTTGGCTCATGGGCACCAGTAGATGTCCAGGGGGTCGTGAAGAAAGGCGCGAATCGGCATTTCGGAAAGATCGTTGCCCGCCAGCGCGGCGCGCAGGGTAGCGAGTTTGCCCGGGCCTTGCACGGACAGCGCGATGAATGCCGCGCTGGCCAGCAGTGGGCGAGTCATCGACAGGCGCTGGTGCGGCACGCTCGGGGCCAGCATCGGCAGGCAGCGGCGCTTGCTGCTCGGGTCCAGGCCTTCGGTGAGGTTGGGGCTGTTGGGGAACAGCGAGGCGGTATGGCCATCGTCGCCCATGCCCAGCACCAGCACGTCGATTGGCGGTAGCTCTGCCAAAGCCTGATCGGCGCTGGCTGCAGCCGCGTCGAGGTTTTCGGCCTGCTGATAGAGCCCGACGAAACGCGCCTTGGCTGCAGCCCCCTTGAGCAGGTGGCGAGCCAGCAAGCCGGCGTTGCTGTCGGCGTGTTCCACCGGTACCCAGCGCTCGTCGGCCAGGCTGACGGTAACCTTGGCCCAGTCCAGTTGCTCATTGGCCAGCTGTTCGAGAAACGGCACCGGGCTGCGACCGCCGGACAGCACCACGCAGGCCTGGCCCTTGCTGGCAATGGCTGCGCGCAGGCGCTCGGCCACGTCGTGGGCCAAGGTTGCGGCCAGTGCCCGGGCATCTGCCAGATCGTGCACCTGCACGGTTGCTGGCAGCTTCAGTTCAGATATCGCCATACCACGCCCTCCCATCACGGGTGATCAATGCAATCGAGCTCATCGGCCCCCAGGAGCCCGCCGCGTAAGGCTTGGGTGCATCACCCGCGTTACGCCAACCAGCAATCAACTGGTCACACCACTTCCAGGCGTACTCGATCTCGTCCTTGCGCACGAACAGGTTCTGGTTGCCGCGCATCACTTCCAGCAGCAAGCGCTCGTAGGCATCCGGAATCCGCGTACTGCGCCAAGTGTCGGAAAAATTCAGCTGCAATGGGCCACTGCGCAGTTGCATGCCCTTGTCCAGGCCCTGCTCCTTGGTCATCACCCGCAAGGATATGCCTTCGTCCGGTTGCAGGCGGATGATCAGCTTGTTACCGACCTGCAAACGCTGCTCCGGGGCGAAGATGTAGTGCGGCGTTTCCTTGAAGTGGATGACGATCTGCGACAGCTTCTGCGGCATGCGTTTACCGGTGCGCAGGTAGAACGGCACGCCCGACCAGCGCCAGTTGCGAATGTCGGCGCGCAGGGCAACGAAGGTTTCGGTGTCGCTCTGGGCGTTGGAATTGTCTTCTTCCAGGTAGCCAGGCACTGGCTTGCCGTCGCTGTAACCGGCGATGTACTGACCACGCACCACACTGGTGCTCAAAGCCTCGCCGGTGATCGGTGCCAGTGCCTTGAGCACCTTGACCTTCTCGTCACGGATGCTGTCGGCCGACAACTCGCTGGGCGGGTCCATGGCGATCAGGCAAAGCAGTTGCAGCAGGTGGTTCTGAATCATGTCGCGCAGCTGGCCGGCCTTGTCGAAATAGCCCCAGCGGCCCTCGATACCGACCTTCTCTGCCACGGTGATTTCCACGTGGGAGATGGAATTCTGGTTCCACTGGGTTTCGAACAGGCTGTTGGCAAAACGCAGGGCGATCAGGTTTTGCACCGTTTCCTTGCCCAGGTAGTGGTCGATGCGATAAACCCGGCTCTCCGGGAAGAAGCGCGCCACGGCATCGTTGACCCGCCGCGACGACTCCAGGTCATGGCCGATGGGTTTTTCCAGCACCACCCGGGTGCGCGCCGCCAGGCCAGCCTTGTCGAGGTTTTCGCAGATGGCACCGTAAACGGCCGCCGCCGTGGCAAAGTAGGCGATCAGCGGCTGCTCACCCGTCAGCTGCCCGGCCAGAGCCACATAGCCCTCGGGCTGCAGGAAGTCCAAGTGCTGGTAGCGCAGGCGACCAAGAAAACGCCCCAGCGCGGCAGGCTCGATATCGGCCTCGGCCACATGCCGGCGCAAGTGCGCTTCGATGGTGTTCAGGTGATCCTCGGCGCTGCCGGCCTCGCGGGCCAACGCCAGCAGGCGGGTGTCCGCGTGCAGGAGGTTGGCACGGTCGAGCTGGTAGAGCGCAGGAAACAGCTTGCGCAATGCCAGGTCGCCAAGGGCGCCAAACAGGGCAAATGTGCAAGGTTCGACACTGATCGCAGCCATGATGTTGGTTCTTTCCTAAAGTTGGTCTAGGAATACCGCTTTCACACACGGTTTTCAAGGGATAATGTAGTAAAAACCACAACATTACACACAAGCGTTACAGACAAGTGGTACGCCAATCGCACCGACAGTACGATAGACGACCGTGCAAAAAGCCTGCTGCTCCCACAGCCGGCTGTCTTCCCGACCCAAGGACACACCCATGGACCGCGTGCGAAACCTCCTGGAACAGATCCAGAGCCGCCTCGACGAGCTGAACAAGGCCGAACGCAAAGTCGCCGAAGTCATCCTGCTCAACCCGCAACAAGCCACCCGCTTCAGCATCGCCGCGCTGGCCCAGGCGGCCAAGGTCAGTGAACCGACCGTCAACCGCTTCTGCCGCTCGTTCGGCGTCAGCGGTTACCCAGAGCTCAAGCTGCAACTTGCGCAGAGCCTGGCCAGCGGCGCGGCTTACGTGAGCCGTGCGGTGGAAGCCGACGACGACCCGGCAGCCTACACCCAGAAGATCTTCGGCAGCGCCATCGCCTCACTCGACAGCGCCTGCCAGCAACTGGACCCGCAGCAGGTCAGCCGCGCCGTGGACATGATGATCCAGGCCCGGCAGATCCACTTCTTCGGCCTCGGCGCCTCGGCCCCGGTAGCCCTCGATGCCCAGCACAAGTTCTTCCGCTTCAACCTCGCGGTATCGGCCCATGCCGACGTGCTGATGCAGCGCATGCTGGCCTCGGTGGCACACACCGGCGACCTGTTCGTGATCATCTCCTACACCGGGCGCACCCGCGAACTGGTCGAGGTGGCGCGCCTGGCCCGGGAAAACGGCGCCTCGGTACTCGGCCTGACCGCCGCCGGTTCGCCGTTGGCCCAGGCTTGCAGCCTGAGCCTGCATATCCCGCTGCCGGAGGACACCGACATCTACATGCCGATGACTTCGCGGATCATCCAGTTGACCGTGCTCGACGTGCTGGCCACCGGCATGACCCTGCGCCGCGGCGTGGACTTTCAGCCGCACCTGCGCAAGATCAAGGAAAGCCTGAACGCCAGCCGCTACCCGATCGAGGACGACGAACTCAACTGAGCCGGTGTGCCTGCAACCGCAGGTGCGCACGCTGCCCCGGCGCCAGGCTCAGGCCTTCGCCACTGCCGCTGGCTGCCTCGACACAGACAAAGCCCTGGCATTCACGGCCGCTGACACCCATCAGCGGCCGATTGCCCGGGTGCCAGACCACGGTGTCGTCACTGTCGCCGGTGTCGATGCACAGTTCCCGCTCCCAGGCCGGGTCCTGTAACTGCACGCGCGGCGTGCCCGGGTAGACTTTCTGGCAGCCACCCTTGAACTTGAGTGCGCCCTCCTCACGGCAGGCCTGGCGGCTCAGGCGATCATAACCTTCGATGTCCTCGAGCCCAGACAGCGCTATCTCGGACACGTCACTGATACGCCAGTAGGCCAGCAGCGCATGGCTCAGCTGGCACGGCTCGCTGTCCTGGTGCTCGGTGCTCAGGCTCAGTTCCATGCGGTTGCCAAGCCTTGCGTGCAGGTCTACCTGCCAGTCGCACAGGTCCAGCCGCCACTTCAGGCTTACGCCCTCCTCGTCTTCACGGCTATCCACCAGCTTCCAGTCCAGCAAACGTGCCCAGCCATGGGCCGGCCACAGGTCTTCGCTAGGGTGGCGCCCATACCAGGGCCAGCAAACCGGTACACCACCGCGAATGGCGCCCACTTGCGGCCATTGCTCGGCGCACCATAGCCACGGCCGCTCACCGGCCGGCTGGAAGTGCAGCAGTTGTGCACCCTGACGGCTGAACACCGCCTGGCAACGGGGATGATCGATGATCAGCACATCGCGCTGCTGGTAACGCTCCCACTCGAATGTCGGCCGGGGCCGCTGCGAGGAAAAGAAGCGATGTAGCGGATGTTCGGGCATGGTTCCAAGCTCTTGTTGTTTGAGATAGCGCTATCTCGGCCTGTCCCCGACAACCACTGCAAGCCAGTGGGTGCCGGGAGCCGAATTTGGATTGGCGTAAATTTACAACAAGTAGGCTTAGAAAGACGACTGAATCTTCAAACCTGCGACCAGCGCGTTGTCCACTTCGTCCACTGCGCCCGGGCTCTTGATGTACTGCAGGTTGGGCCGCACGGTCAGCCAGTTGGTGACGTGGAAGCCGTAGTAGAGCTCGGCGTTGTACTCGGTGCGCTGCAGCGGCACGAAGCCCGGGTTGTCGTAGTCATCGATACCACTCTGGGCATTGAGCAGCTCGGCACGCTTCTTCACGTCGTCATTCACATGAATACGCGCCACGCCAAAGCCGATGTCATCCTTGGGCCGGGCGTCGAAGGCGCCTTTGTAGACCAGGCCGACCTGTTGGTAGTTGTCGACCACGTTGGTGGCCTTGTCGTGCACGGTGAAGTTGGCGAACAGGCTCAGGCCGCGATTGATGTCGCCGCCGCGGGCAGTCACCTGCTGCTGCGCCACTACCCACCAGCCGTGCTTGCTCGAGTGTGACTTGAAGTCCTGCCCGGTGACCGCTTGCGGGTTGCCGTTGACGTCTTCGAACACGTCATCGGCCTTGGCTGTGCTGTAGTAGTAACCCAGGCGGTATTCACCCGGCAAGTCATTGACCTTGGGCGACCAGACCATCTCCACCGGCAGGATCGCGCCCTTGGTGCCGCTGCCGCTGAGCTTGAAGCCGTTGCCGGTATCCAGGTTCGACGGGTTCTGCTCGAAGGCACCGACCTGGACGAAGAATTCCGGGGTGATGTTGTACTTGACCCGCAGCGCCCACTGGCTGACCGGCCAGTTGTACCAGATGCCGCCGACCCAGTTACCCACCTGCGAGCCGCAGAAGGCCAGGTTCTGGAAGTCGCAGGGGAAGCTGTTGAAGTCCTCACCCTCACCGAAGCGGCCGACTTTCACGTCAAGCGCGCCGTCGAAGTACTTCTGCTTGACCCACATCTGCGTCAGGCGCCAGGTCTGGCCGCGGCCCCACACTTCCTGCACCGAACTGAACTGCCCGGCGCGCGGGTCACTGATGCGGTCATTGGACAGGTTGCGGCCACTGCGCTCGGTGATCGCCAGCTTGAACTCGGCATCGTGCCAGCCAAGGATCTTCTGCAGGTCCAGGTGCGCGCCGAGGGCGAACTGGTCACTGTAGCGCGCGGTCTTGTCGTCGTTGTAGCCGCCATGCAGGTTGCCGGCCACCTCGCCAACGTAGTCGAGGGTGAGGTCGTAGCCCTTGTCCAGCAGCTCGGTGCGGGTACCGCCCCAATCACCGGTCATCCATTTCGACTCGCTGGAAAATGCCTCGGCAGCCTGAACGCCACTGCTGCCGACCACGGCGAGCAGGGCCAGTGAACCCAAGGTCCTGATGCGATTGCGCTGTTCCATCCCTTTGCGTCCTCTTTTTTCTTATTGATGGTGTAGACGAGTTAGCGGCCTTTGAAGTGAGCCACGTTGTCCTTTACGGCGGTATTGCTGCTGGCCAGGTGCAAACGTTCACCGCTGTCGGCGTCGAACAGCAGCACCCGGGCCGGGTCGAACTGCAGGTTCAGGCTGTCACCCTCCCGGCAGGCGATGTCCGGCGCCAGGCGACAGCAGACCTTGGTCTGGTTGAGAGTGACGAATACCAGCAGGTCTGGCCCGGTGGGCTCGGTCACCTGCACTTCGGCGCGGATACCCGGCAGGCCGTTACCCTCGCTTGCACCCAAGGCGATCTGCTCGGGGCGGATGCCGAGGATGATCTGGCGACCGTCGAGGTCATCGCTGGCCGGCCCCAAAGGCAGTTCACAGCGCGCCTGGCCACTGTCGAGCACCGCCAGCAGGCGCCCTTCCTGCTTGCTCAGGCGCACCGGAATGAAATTCATCGGCGGCGAACCGATGAAGCTGGCGACGAACTGGTTGGCCGGGTCGTTGTAGATCTGCTGCGGCGTGCCGAACTGCTGGATGATGCCGTCCTTCATCACCGCCACCTTGTCGCCCAGGGTCATGGCCTCGATCTGATCGTGGGTGACATACACCGTGGTGGTCTTCAGGCGCTGGTGCATCAGTTTCATTTCAGTGCGCATCTCGACCCGCAGCTTGGCGTCGAGATTGGACAGCGGCTCGTCGAACAGGTAGATCTTCGGCCGCCGCGCCAGCGCCCGGCCCATGGCCACACGCTGTTGCTGGCCACCGGAGAGCTGCGCCGGCTTGCGCGCGAGCAGGTGCTCGATCTGCAGCAGCTTGGCCACCCGCGCCACCTCTTCGTCGATGGCTGCCTGGGGCATCTTGCGGATCTTCAGGCCAAATTCGATGTTCTCGCGCACGCTCATGGTCGGGTACAGCGCATAGGACTGGAACACCATGGCGATGTCGCGATCCTTGGGGCTCATGCCGCTGACGTCCTGATCATCGATGAGGATCGCGCCGCCAGTGATGTGCTCAAGGCCGGCGATGCAGTTCATCAGGGTCGACTTGCCGCAGCCCGAAGGGCCGACCAGGATCAGGAACTCGCCGTCCTTGATCGACAGCTGGATATCCTTGAGGGTGTCCGGCAAGCCGCTGCCGTAGGTCTTGTTCACATTGCGAAGTTCGAGCGTTGCCATGACTTACCCCTTGACCGCGCCAGCTGTGAGCCCGCGGACGAAATATTTGCCTGCCACCACGTAGACCAGCAGGGTTGGCAGGCCGGCGATCATCGCCGCTGCCATGTCGACGTTGTATTCCTTGGCCCCGGTGCTGGTGTTGACCAGGTTGTTCAAGGCCACGGTGATCGGTTGCGAGTCGCCGCTGGAGAACACCACGCCAAACAGGAAGTCGTTCCAGATTTGGGTGAACTGCCAGATCAGGCAGACCATGATGATCGGCGTCGACATCGGCAGGATGATGCGGCGGAAGATGGTGAAGAAACCGGCGCCATCCAGGCGCGCGGCCTTCACCAGGGCATCGGGAATGCTCACGTAGAAATTGCGGAAGAACAGCGTGGTGAAGGCCAGGCCGTAGACCACGTGCACCAGCACCAGGCCGGTGGTGGTGCTGGCCAGCCCCAGCTTGCCGAGGGTGAACGACGCCGGCAGCAACACTGTCTGGAACGGCAGGAAGCAACCGAACAGCAGCAGGCCGAAGAACAGCTGCGAGCCGCGGAAGCGCCACATCGACAGCACATAGCCGTTCAGTGCGCCGATGGTGGTTGAGATCAGCACCGCCGGCACGGTGATCATGATCGAGTTCCAGAAGTAACCACTGACCGTGCCCCAGGCCTTGACCCAGCCAATGCCGGTGACCACGGTGGGCCAGCTGAGCAGGTTGCCGGTGCTGATGTCTTCCGGGGACTTGAAGCTGGTCAGCAGCATCACCACCAGCGGCACCAGGTACAGCAGCACGGCAAGCAGCAACACGGCATGGATGGCGATGCGGCTCAGGGTCAGCGCCGGCCTGTCGGCAGGAGCATGTGATGAACTATGCATGGCGCTTGCTCCGCAGTTCCGAGTACAGGTACGGCACGAGGATCGCCAGGATCGCCCCGAGCATGAGGATGGCGCTGGCCGAGCCCATGCCCATCTGGCCACGGCTGAAGGTGAAGGAGTACATGAACATGGCTGGCAGGTCGGACGAATAACCAGGCCCACCGGCCGTCATCGCCGCCACCAGGTCGAAACTCTTGATGGCGATGTGCGCCAGGATCATCAGCGAACTGAAGAACACCGGGCGCAGGCTGGGCAGCACCACGGTCCAGTAGATGCGCGGCAGGCTGGCGCCGTCGATCTGTGCGGCGCGGATGATCGACTGGTCGACCCCGCGCAGGCCCGCGAGGAACATCGCCATGATGAAGCCCGATGCCTGCCACACGGCGGCGATCACCAGGCAGTACACAACCCGGTCAGGGTCGATCAGCCAGTCCAGGCGAAAGCCCTCCCAACCCCAGTCGCGCAGCAGCTTGTCCAGGCCCATGCCGGGGTTGAGCAGCCATTTCCAGGCGGTACCGGTGACGATCATCGACAGCGCCATGGGGTACAGGTAGATGGTGCGGATAAAGCCTTCGCGGCGGATGCGCTGGTCCAGCAGCACGGCCAGCAGCACACCGATGACCAGGCTGATGGCGATGAACAGGCCGCCGAACAGCATCAGGTTCTTGCTCGCCACCCACCAGCGATCGTTGTCGAACAGCCGGGCGTATTGCGCCAGGCCCGCCCACTTGTAGGTCGGCAGGAAGGTCGAGGTGGTGAAGGACAGGACGAACGTCCACAGGATGTAACCGTAGAAGCCCACCAGGACGATGAACATGCTCGGCGCCAGTACCAGTTTCGGTAGCCAGCGCTGCAGCGCGTCCAGGGGGGAGGCCCGCAGTTGGGCGGTTGCTGTTGTCATGGGTCACCTTTCAGGCGCTGCAACACTCTGTAGGGGCGGCCTTGCCGGGGCGCCGGACCGGTCGGAAAGGGCTGCGCAGCAGCCCCAGGGCCGGATGAACGAAGCTGTTCCGAAAGGACTGCGCTGCCTGCTATGGGGACCGCTTCGCGGTCCTATCGCGACGCAAGGCCGCTCCCACAATCAGGCCGCGCAAGCCTGAGACTCGCTTACTTGGCAGCCTTGATCGCCGCCGCCAGCTTCTTCGCCGCGTCGGCCGGGTCGGCCTTTGGGTCGTTGATGTAGTTGGTCACCACATCGAAGAATGCGCCCTGCACGGCCAGCGTGGTGGCCATGTTGTGCGCCATGCTCGGCTGCAGGCCGCCGGTCTTGGCGTCGGCGAGGAAGTCCTTGGCGGAGGTCTGGGCGCAGGCGTCGAAGCCGTACTTGCTCATGTCGGCGAGCATGTCGTTACGCACTGGGATCGAGCCCTTGTTGATGCTGAAGACCTTCTGGAAGTCCTGGCCCAGCACCTTGCGGGCGATGTCCTGCTGGCCGGCAGCAGTGCCCTTGTCTTTCTGCTTGAACACCACCAGCGAGTCGATGTTGTAGAGGAACGCTTTTTCGGTGCCAGGGAACGGCACACACTGGTAATCCTTGCCGGCGGTCTTCTTGGCCAGGGTCCATTCGCTCTTGGCCCAGTCGCCCATGATCTGCATGCCAGCCTTGCCGTTGATGACCTTGGCCGCCTCCAGGTTCCAGTCCTGGCCCTTGCCATCAGGGTCCATGTAGGTGGCGACCTTCTTCAGCTCGCTGAGCGACTTGACCATCTCGGGGCCGGTCAGCGCCGTTTCGTCCAGATCGACCATGGCTTTCTTGTAGCCCTCTGGCCCCATCACGGCCAGCACCACGCTTTCGAACACGGTGCTGTCCTGCCAAGGCTGGCCGCCATGGGCGAGCGGGATGAAACCGGCAGCCTTGAGCTTGTCGGCGGCGGCATAGAATTCGTCGAGGGTGGTCGGCGCCTTGTCGATGCCGGCCTTCTTGAATACCTCAGGGTTGATCCACAGCCAGTTGATGCGGTGGATGTTGACCGGCACAGCGACATAGTCGCCGTCATACTTCACGGTGTCGGCGACCTTCTTGTCGAGCAGCGCGTCCCACTGTTCTTCCTTGGCGACGCCCTTGAGCACGTCGGCATCGAGCAGGCCGGTGGCAGCCCAGTCCTGGATGTCTGGCCCCTTGATCTGCGCGACGCCAGGCGGATTGCCGGCTACTGCGCGGCTCTTGAGCACAGTCATGGCCGTGGCACCACCGCCACCTGCAACCGCGCCGTCCTTCCAGGTGAAGCCATCTTTCTCGACCTGGGCCTTGAGTACATCCACAGCGGCTTTTTCACCACCGGAAGTCCACCAGTGCACCACTTCGACGCTGCCTTTGGATTCGGCGGCGGAGGCGCTGAGCGGCAGGAGTGAGGCGAGGGAGATCGCGGCGGCGAGGCGGAGGGTCGATTTCATCGGAATACCTTTCTTGTTGTTATGCGGGGCAAGTCGGTCGCTTGCATTGCATGAAGTCTAATCAGCGCGCCCGCCTCGTCAGGTAACGAAGCGATGCGCGAATGTCATCGTTTGGTTACATAACGCGAAATGGCCGTCGCCAGGCTGGGCGCCAATGGCAGGCCCGGCAGCAGTACCGCCTGATAAGCGTGATACAGGTCCGGCTTGCCCGGCCAGATGGTGCCGGCAGGGTGGTTGTGCGTATCGAGCTCGTGGTGCCAGCTGCCGCCGGCACGGTCAATGAAATGGTTGTCGATGAACCCCCAGAAACATTGATACCACTGCTCGTAACGGGCTTCACCGGTTCTGCGCAACAGCGCGGCGGCCGCGGCGCACGCCTCGGCATGCACCCAATGCAGGCGCTGCCTGACGACCGGGCGGTTGTCCCAGTCCAACGTGTAGACGAAGCCAGGCTCACCATCGACGCCCCAGGCGTGGCGACAGGCGCTGTCGAACAAGCCATGGGCGCAGGCTAGCAACCATTCGGGTGCGGGCAGCCCGGCAAGGTGGAGGCTGGCCTCCAGGTGCAGCAGCAGACGCGCCCATTCCAGCGCGTGCCCGGGCGTTGTGCCATAAGGGCGGAAGTGGTCGGCGGGATGCTCCAGGTTGTAGTGCGGCACTGGCTGCCAGAATGCGTCGAAATGCTCGATGACCCGATAGCCGTTGGTGGCGGCATGGGTGTGGATGATGCGCTCGGCAATGCGCAACGCTCGCTGTAGCCAAAGCGTATTGCCAGTGGCATCGGCAAGCGCCAGGAACGCCTCGGTGGCGTGCATGTTGCTGTTGGCGCCACGGTAGGCTACAGGCTGCTGCCAGGCGCGGGAGAAAGTTTCACACAGGGCACCCTCCTGCTCGCACCAGAAGTGCCCTTCGATGACCGGCACAACCTCCGCCAGCAACTGCGCAGCACCGGCCGTGCCGGCCACCGTTGCGGAACTGGCAGCCAGCGCGACGAAGGCATGCAGGTAAGCAGACTTGCCACTGTCATGGATACCGTCGGGGTGCGCGAACCAGCCCTCGTAGGTGGCATCGTGCAGCCCCCCAAGCAGGGCTGTGACGCCATGCTCGGCGTAGGCCAGGCAGCCTGGCACACCCTGGATGTGCGCGAGGGCGAAACAATGGGTCATGCGCGCGGTGTTCATGGTTTCGGCGACAGCATCAGACGCCAGGCCGCCCGTTGCATCGAGGTTGCCGAAGCCTTCTGGCAACTTCGCGGTCTTGGCGAAGGCCAGCAGGCGCCGCCCTTCGGCCATAAGCCAGGCAGCATGGACAGGCGAGTCCAGCCAACTGCCAAAGGGGAGGTCGTTATGCTTCATGGGCCAGCGCGTTCCTTGCCAGTCGTCTGCGAAGTCTAGCCAGCCGTCCTGGCCGGCATGTCACGAAGAACAGCTGTTGTGTCACCAGTCTGTGACACGGCTCAATCCATGCCTCTGGGCAGGCACAGCGTCACCCGCAAACCGCCTTCGCGCAGGTTGAGCAGACTCACCTCGCCGCCATGGCTATGGGCAATGTTGCGCGCGATACCCAGGCCCAGACCGTAGCCCTGCTGCTTCCCGGCCAGGCGAAAATGCGGCTCGAATACCTGCTCCATCTGCTGCTGCGGCACACCTGGCCCCTGGTCATCCACCTGCAAGACGAAGCCCTCGGCACTGTCGATGATGCGCAGGCGCGCCCGCTCGCCATACTTGATGGCATTGTCGATCAGGTTGCCGATACAGCGGCGCAGGGCCAGCGGTTTGCCCGGGTACGGCGCCATGGCGCGCCCGTCTACGGTGATACGGCCGTCACCCAGATACGGCTCTGCGAGAATTTCCAGCACCTGATTGAGGTCGATTGGCTCGATGTTCTCGTGGATGTCGGTGTCCTTCACGCACTGCAGCGCCCCCTTGACCAGCAGCTCCAGCTCGTCGAGGTCGTGGCTGAACTTTGCCTGCAGGCGTTCGTCCTCGAGCAGCTCCACGCGCAGGCGCAAGCGCGTGATCGGTGTGCGCAGGTCGTGGGAAATGGCGCTGAACAACTGGGAACGCTCGGTCAGGTAACGGCTGATGCGCTCGCGCATGCTGTTGAACGCCCGCCCCACTTCCACCACCTCGCTGCCGCCGCCTTCGGCCACCGGCGCTACATCGGCGCCCAGTGACAGTTCGCGCGCGGCACGCGCCAGCCGCTTGAGCGGCCAGCTTTGCCAGTGCACCAGCAAGCCGATGAACAGCAGCAGCAAGGCGGTGGTCAGCGCGATGAAACCGATCTGCTGGCGCGGCAGGCGTTCGGCTTCAAGGCTGGTATAGGGCTCGGGCAGCAAGGAAGCGATGTACAGCCATTCGCCCTGGTCAAGACGAATCTGGGTCACCAGCACTGGCGGGTTGAGCGGCTCCAGGGTCAGCGAGTAATGCGCCCACGAGCGCGGCAGCTCATCGAGCTTCAGGCCACTGTTGAAGATGCGCAGGTCATCGGGGGCGACGAACTCGACGGAGATCTCCATCTGCTCGCCCAGGCGCTCGTGCAGTACCTGCTGGAACACATCGATCACTGCCTGCTTGCGCGGGGTAATGGGTAACACCGGCATGTCCAGCGGCTTGTCGTTGAGCGACACGAAGAAGCGCGTCCCACCCATGCTGCGCAACTGGTCGAGCACCATCGGCCGATAGGCCACCGGCAGCGAGCGGAAGTAGCTGACGCTGGCGCTCATGGAATGGGCCAGGCTCCCGGCACTGGCACGCAGGCCCTGCAACTGGCTGGCGCGCAACTGGGAGACCCAGATCAGGCTCGACAGGCCCTGGGCCAGCAGCACCACCAGCAAGGTCAGCAGCAGCATGCGCCCCAGCAGCGAGCGCGGCAGCAGGCGCCAGCGCCGCTCAGGAAGCGCAGCAGACATGGGCAGCCAGCAGGTAACCACTGCCACGCACGGTGCGGATCAGCCGCGGCGGCTTGTCGGTGTCGCGCAGGCGCTGGCGCAGGCGGCTGACCGCCATGTCGACGATACGGTCCAGCGGCATCGGCTCGCGGCCTCGGGTGGCATTGCCGATGGTGTCGCGGTCGAGAATCTGCTGCGGGTGATCGAGAAACAGTTTCAGCAGGGCAAAGTCGGCACCGGACAGAATCACTTCTTCGCCATCGCGGTGGAACAGGCGGTGGCTGATGGTATCCAAGCGCCAGTCATCGAAGGCCAGCACGGCACTGGCTGGCGCGGCCTGGCCGAACTCGCTGCGGCGCAACAGGGCCTTGATGCGCGCCTGTAATTCACGCGGGCTGAATGGCTTGCCCAAGTAGTCGTCGGCGCCCAGCTCCAGGCCGATGACGCGGTCGGCTTCGTCGGAGCTGGCCGTCAGCATGATGATCGGTACCCGCGCCTGGCGCGGATGCTGGCGCACCCAGCGGCACAGGCTGAAACCGTCTTCGTCGGGCAGCATGACGTCGAGGATCACCAGGTCGCAGGGGGTGCTTTCCAGGGCGCGGCGAAAGCCCTGACCATCGGCCTCGGCACGGACCTGGAAGCCGGCGCGGCTCAGGTAGGTTTGCAGCAACTCACGAATTTCCTGATCGTCATCGACCATCAGGATTGATTTTCCGGCAGTGCTCAAGGTATCCCGCCCTCTTGTTTATCACAGGTCTTCGCCTGCTCTCGGGTATTGCATTCAGGGGCCGCTTCGCAGCCCTTTCGCGACACAAGGCCGCTCCTACAGGGGATCGCGCCATTCTGTAGGAGCGGCCTTGTGTCGCGAAAGGGCCGCAGAGCGGCCCCCGTCAGTGATCCAATGATTGCTGTAATGCCACTCCGGCCCCCAGCAGTCCAGAGAATTCCGCTGTCACCAGCCACACCGGTACCCCGGCGAAGTAGCCACTCATGCAGCCCTTGTCGGCAAAACTCTGGGCAAAGCCACTGCGCAGGAACAGTTCGGCAAAGCGCGGGATCACCCCGCCGACAATATAAACCCCGCCGCGCGCGCCCAAGGTAAGCACATTGTTACCAGCCACGCGCCCGAGGAATCGGCAGAACTGCTCGACCACCGCCAGCGCCCGTGGCTCGCCACCGAGCGCCGCATCGGTGACCTGCGCCGGGGATGTGTGTCGCGGCGTGTCGCCATCCAGCGCGCACATGGCCTGATACAGGCGCACGAGGCCGCCACCGCTGAGTACCGTCTCGGCACTGACGTGGCCGATCTGGCTGTGCATCTGCTGATGGATCGCTGCTTCGCGGGCATTACCCACTGGCAGGTCGACATGCCCGCCTTCACCTGGCAGCGCCTGCCAGTGCTGCTCGCCCAGGCGCAGCAGGCTACCGACGCCCAGGCCGGTGCCCGGGCCGATCACCAGCGCAGGCCGCGCAGGGTCCGCCTTGCCTGGGCAGACCTCGCGGTACTCACCAGGTTGCAGGCGGGTCATGCCCAGGGCCTGGGCAGAAAAGTCGTTGATCAGCAGCAGCCGCTCGACCTGCAAGGTCTGGCAAAACGCCTTGTGGCTGAGCCGCCAGTGGTTGTTGGTGAAGCGGAATTCATCACCATCGACCGGCCCCGCCACTGCCAGGCATACCGCCGCCAAGCCACCACGGGCAATACCGTGACCCTGCAGGTAGGCCTCGATGGCTTGCTCCGGGCTGGTGTAGTCCGCCGTGGCGAAAACCTTCACCTGATACAGCTGGTTGTCACGCCACAACGCAAAACGGGCATTGGTGCCACCGATGTCGCCAACCAGCAGGTCCTTCATTTGAGGTTCTCCAGGGCCGAGGTGAAGGCGCTCGCACCCTGCTCTGCCGGGCTGAACGCCATGCGCATGAAGCCGAACAGCTCACGGCCGCAGCCCAGGTCGTTGCCCTGGGGCGCGGGCGGCAGGTCACGGCTGGCCAGCTCTTCTGCCGACACCATCACCCGCAGCGTGCCTTCGACGCCATCGACCCGCACGATATCACCATCACGCACGCGTGCCAGCGGGCCACCGTCAAACGCTTCGGGGCACACATGAATGGCCGCCGGGATCTTGCCCGAGGCACCCGACATGCGCCCGTCGGTCACCAGCGCGACCTTGTAGCCACGGTCCTGCAACACACCGAGGAACGGCGTCAGCTTGTGCAGTTCGGGCATGCCGTTGCAGCGCGGGCCCTGGAAGCGCACCACGGCAACGAAATCGCGCTCCAGCTCACCGGCGTTGAAGGCATCGGCCAGCGACTTCTGGTCATGGAACACCCGTGCCGGCGCCTCGACCACCTGGTGCTCAGGGGCTACCGCGGAGACTTTCATCACGCCGCGGCCCAGGTTGCCTTCCATCACCCGCAGGCCGCCTTCGGCCGAGAACGGCCGCGCCACCGGGCGCAGGATGCTCTCGTCCAGGCTCTGCGCAGGGCCTTCGCGCCATACCAGCTTGCCGTCGTCGAGGAACGGCTCCTGGGTGTAGCGACGCAGCCCGTGCCCGGCCACGGTGTTGACGTCCTCGTGCAGCAGGCCGGCATCGAGCAGTTCACGGATGAGGAAGGCCATGCCGCCAGCGGCCTGGAAGTGGTTGATGTCGGCCTTGCCGTTGGGGTAGACGTGGGACAGGGTCGGCACCACCTCGGACAGGTCGGCCATGTCCTGCCAGGTCAGCTGGATGCCGGCTGCCTGGGCGATCGCCGGGATGTGCAGGGTGTGGTTGGTCGAGCCGCCGGTGGCATGCAGGGCCACGATGGAGTTGACCAGCGCCTTCTCGTCGACGATCTCGCCCAGCGGCATGAAGCTGCCGCTGGCCTTGGTCATGCGCGTGACCTGCTGCGCCGCCTCGGCGGTAAGGGCATCGCGCAGCGGGGTGTACGGATTGACGAACGAGGCGCCGGGCAGGTGCAGGCCCATGACTTCCATCACCAGCTGGTTGGTGTTGGCAGTGCCGTAGAAGGTACAGGTGCCGGGGCTGTGGTAGGAGTTCATTTCCGACTCAAGCAGTTCCTCGCGCGTGGCCTTGCCCTCGGCATAGCGCTGGCGCACGTCGGCTTTCTGCTTGTTGGAAATGCCGGAAACCATCGGCCCGCCCGGGACGAAAATGGTCGGCAGGTGGCCGAAGCGCAGCGCGCCCATCATCAGGCCGGGGACGATCTTGTCGCAGATGCCGAGCATCAACGCGGCGTCGAACATGTTGTGCGACAGCGCAACCGCAGTGGACATGGCGATCACTTCGCGGCTGGCGATGGCCAGTTCCATGCCCGGCTCGCCCTGGGTCACGCCATCGCACATGGCTGGCACACCCCCGGCGAACTGGCCGACCGAACCGACCTCACGCAGGGCATGCTTGATCTGATCAGGGAAATGCAGATACGGCTGGTGCGCCGAGAGCATGTCGTTGTAGGCCGAAACGATGGCGACGTTGGCCGCGTTCATCAGCCGCAGGGTCTGCTTGTCCTCGGCGCCACAACCGGCCACACCGTGGGCGAAGTTGGCGCATTGCAGGCTGGCACGCATGGGGCCGTCACTGGCCGCGCCACGAATCAGCTGCAGGTAGCGCTCGCGGGTGGCACGGCTACGTTCGATCAGCCGCTGGGTGACCTCAAGGATGCGCGGGTGCATGTACTGGACTCCAGGCTAATTGTAAGGGCGGTTTACCGGGCATTTCCCCTCCAAACGATTGCGGCCTAGGCTCAAGGTAGAGGGGCTCGCAACATCGGGGAGGCACTGCGCCCAACCACTCGTTGTATGTTTAAACAAAATACTGCCATCAAAAAGGCTTGTTTTCTATCGGCCAGTGAATAATCTTGTAATTCCAACAACAAAACCGTTTCAGTGAAGCGTCTTTGTGCCACAGCTTTCACTCGGACCGCCAGAGGTACTGCCATGACCCTACGTATCGCCATCAATGGATTCGGCCGCATCGGGCGCAATGTCCTGCGCGCACTGTATACCCAAGGCTACCGCCAGGACCTGCAGGTCGTCGCCATCAACGATCTGGGTGACAGCGCGATGAACGCCCACCTGCTCAAATATGACAGCGTGCACGGTACCTTCGATGCCGTGGTCGAGGCCGACCATGAAAGCCTGACGGTCAATGGTGACCGTATCGCGGTCAGCGCCATCCGCAACCCGGCCGAGCTGCCCTGGAAGGCCGAAGCGATCGATGTGGTGTTCGAATGCACCGGGCTGTTCACCGACCGCGCCAAGGCCGCCGCGCACCTGGCTGCCGGGGCCTCCAAGGTGATCGTCTCGGCGCCGGGCAAGGGTGTCGATGCCACCGTGGTGTACGGGGTCAACCACGATATTTTGCGGGCTTCGCACCAGGTCATTTCCAACGCTTCGTGCACCACCAACTGCCTGGCGCCGATCGCCCAGGTGCTGCACCGCGAGTTCGGCATCGAACAGGGGCTGATGACCACGATCCACGCCTACACCAACGACCAGGTGCTGACCGATGTCTACCACAGCGACCCGTACCGTGCCCGCTCGGCCACCCAGTCGATGATTCCAAGCAAGACCGGCGCCGCCGAGGCCGTGGGCCTGGTGCTGCCGGAGCTGGCCGGCAAGCTCACCGGCATGGCCGTGCGGGTACCGGTAATCAACGTGTCGCTGGTCGACCTTACCGTCAACCTCAAGCGCGAGGCCAGCGCCGAGCAGGTCAACCAGCTGTTCCTCGAAGCCAGCCGGCACTCCAAGGTGCTCGGCTACAACGCCCTGCCGCTGGTGTCGTGCGACTTCAACCACAACCCGTTGTCGTCGATCTTCGATGCCAACCATACCCGCGCCAACGGGCGGATGCTCAAGGTGCTGGCCTGGTATGACAACGAGTGGGGGTTCTCCAACCGCATGCTGGACAACTGCCTGGCATTGGCCAGCGCTCGCTGAACCTGGCTGGCTCATGCGGCCTTTGTAGGAGCGGCCTTGCGTCGCGAAAGGGCCGCAAAGCGGCCCCTGATCTTGGCATGAGTGCAAATTTTTGGGGCTGCTTTGCAGCCCTTTCGCGACGCAAGGCCGCTCCTACACGGGACCGTACAAGGCTGAAGAACTCACAATCTTTACCTTTTCCTAACAATTCCAGGCTTGACCTGACGGCAAGATGATAAGCATTATCATTCACCTTTCGTCGGCCAGGTCCCCCCGTGAGTCAGTCCCGGTTCAACTCCGTCTTCCTCGTCCAGCGTCTTTCCCTGCTGCGCACCCTGCAACGCATGGTGGGCAACCCCAGCACGGCCGAGGACCTGTTGCAGGAAACCTACCTGCGGGTGTCCCGCGCGTTGGGCGAACGGCCCATCGAACACCTCGAACCCTTCGTGTTCCAGACCGCCCGCAACCTCGCCCTGGACCACCTGCGTACACGGCGGGTGCAGGCGCGCATGCTGGTCGACGATGTACCCGACGAGGTGCTGCACAACGTCGCCTCCCCGCTCGGCAGCAGCGAGGACGCCGCCCACGCCGAGCAACTGCTCAAGCACCTGAGCGTCAGCCTCAATCAGTTGACCGAGCGTCAGCAGCGCATTTTCATCCTCAGCCGCCTGCACGGCGCCAGCTACCTGGAAATTGCCGAGCAACTGCAGGTCTCGGCCAGCACCGTACAGAAGGAACTGAAACTGATCATGGCGATCTGCATGGGCGTGGCCGAGCGCCTCAAATGAGCCGACCGCCGGCGTGCCGAATGCGCCGTGGCCCTTGCCATGCTTTGCCCGAGCCTTGATCATTCGCAAAAATACCTGCAAGGACCCACTGTGACCGACAGCCCCGTCACTCGCCCGCCAGCCACCGGGCCCGACGCCCGCGCCCGTGCGCTGGACGAGGCGTTGGACTGGCTCGTGCGCCTGCAGTGCGCCAGCGAGGCAGACACCCTCGCCTTCGAGCAATGGCTCAGCGCAGCCCCTGAAAACGCCGAGGCCTACGTCGAGGCCGAAGCCTTGTGGAACGGCACCCCGCTACGCCAGGCCGCCATGCACATGCACCAGCATCAGCGCCGCTCGCTGCGCGGCCGCCTGCGTGCGCACTGGAAGCCACTGGCAACCGCCGCCGTGCTGCTGGTCGGGCTATTCACCTTCGGCAACCTGCCGGTGCGCCTGCAGGCAGACCACCTGACCGTGGTCGGTGAGCGCCAGCGCCTGGAGCTGGATGGCGGCGCCAAGATCCTGCTCAACACCAATTCCGCCTTCGCCAGCGACCTGCAAGGCGGCCGCCAGGTTGCGCGCCTGCTGCAAGGCGAGGCGTATTTCCAGGTATCCGGAGGCGCCCAGCTGCCGCTGGAGGTGCAGGCCGGGCCAGTGCGCGCGCAGGTACGCGACACCGATTTCGCCGTACGCTACCTCGACGGCGAGGCACAGGTGCGCGTACAGCGGGGCGACGTCGACCTGCAGGGGGCCCGCGACCAGCGCATTCGCCTCAGTGCCGGCGACAGCATCAGTGTCGGCCCGCAGGGCTTTGGCCAGCGCCAGCGCCCGGACATGCACAAGGACCTGGCCTGGGTCGACGGCCGCCTGGTGTTCGAGAACTGCCCGTTGAGCCAGGTACTGGCAGAAGTGCGGCGCTATTACCCCGGCTGGATCATCAACCGTAACGGCCACCTCGACGACATGGCAGTGACCGGCAACTACCGACTGGATCAGCCGCTGGAAACCTTGCGCGCCCTGGCCCACATCACCTCGGCGCAGCTGCACGAGTTCCCTGCCGTGGTGATCATCAACTGACCTGAAATTTTTTTTACGCGATCGCGCAACCCCGCCCGTCTCGTTATAGCCAATGCAACTGATTCTTGTTTGAAAACAAGAACGGTCATCACCTATAACAGTTCGCGCGTCTGGGAGCGCTTTCGATGTCCACAGGTCCAACTCGCTCGTCCACCCTTCCCCGCCGTACCGGTCAGCTGTCCCTGCTGACGCTGGCCCTGCTCGCCAGCGGTGCCTGCAGCCTGCCGGCGCTGGCTGCCGAACCAGCCCAGGCCAGCAGCCCGCGCATGGGCGACTACCGCTTCAGCATCGCCCAGCAGCCTCTGGTCGAGGCAATCAATGCCTTCAGCAAGGTTACCGGCTGGCAGGTCGGCTTCAGCGCCGAACTGGCCGACGGCGTGGCATCGCCTGGCGTGCAGGGTTCGCTGCCACCTGAAGCCGCGCTCAAGCGCCTGCTCCAGGGCACCGGCCTGGGCTTTCGCAAGATCAGCAACGGCAACGTGGTGCTCGAACGCCAGTCGGCGGGTAACGCCATCGCCCTGCAGCAGATGACCGTCAGCGCTACCCGTAGCGCCCAGGACGTGAGCCAGGTACCGAGCACCGTGACCGTGCAGACCCGCGAGCAGCTGGACCGACAGAACGTCAACAATATCCAGGAGCTGGTCCGTTACGAACCAGGTGTGTCGGTGGGTGGCACCGGCCAGCGCAGTGGCCTGAACGGCTACAACATCCGCGGCATCGACGGCGAGCGCGTCCTTACCCAGGTCGATGGTGTGTCGATCCCCGACAGCTTCTTCTATGGCCCCTACGCCCAGACCCAGCGCAACTACGTCGACCCTGAAATCGTCAAGCGCGTGGAGATCCTCCGCGGCCCGGCTTCGGTGCTGTACGGCAGCAACGCCATCGGCGGTGCAGTGAGCTACTTCACCTTGGACCCGGACGACATCATCAAGCCCGGCAAAGACGCCGGTGCGCGCCTGAAGACCGGCTACAGCTCGGCCGATGACAGCTGGCTGACCTCAGCTACCGTGGCTGGCCGCACGGGCGATTTCGACGGCCTGCTGCACCTGAGCCAGCGCAACGGCCATGAGACCGAATCCTACGGCAGCCATGGCGGCACCGGCCTGGCGCGCACCGAGGCCAACCCGGAGGACGTGCGTACCACCAACGTGCTGGCCAAACTGGGCTGGAACTACGCCGACGATGCTCGCCTGGGTTTCACCTACGAGCGCTACAAGGATGACCGCGACCAGGACATCCTCAGCGCTGTCGGCGGGCCGTTCACCAACGGCGCCGGCCTGGGCATGTACAAGAGCCGCAATGGCAATGACACCATCACCCGCGAGCGTTTTGGCATCAACCACGAGTTCGGCCTCGATTCGCTGGTAGCCGACCACGTCAAATGGAGCCTGAACTACCAGATCGCCAAGACCGACCAGCACACCGAGGAAGTCTACTTCCCGTTCAGCCGAACCGTGCTGCGCACCCGCGATACCACTTACAAAGACCGCCAGTGGGTGTTCGATGCCCAGCTGGACAAGGCCTTCAGCATCGGCGCCACCGATCACCTGCTGACCTACGGCACCACCCTCAAGCACGAGAAGGTCACCGGTTCGCGCAGCGGCACCGGCACCTGCCTGGCGGTCGGTGGCACCTGCCGCAGCATCGGCCAGGTCAGCACCAGCGATGCCCAGGCGCTGGTCAGCGACTTCCCGGACCCGACCGTGAATACCTACAGCCTGTTCGTGCAGGATGAGATCCGCTGGAACAACTGGACCTTCATGCCCGGCGCCCGCTATGACTACACGCGCATGGAGCCGAAGTTCACCGAGGAGTTCCTGCGCGGCATCCAGGGTTCGGGGACCGCACCTAGCAGCCTCGACGACTCGGACAAGAAGTGGCACCGCGTGTCGCCCAAGTTCGGCCTGACCTACGCCTTCAACGACAACTACACCTGGTACGGCCAGTACGCCGAGGGCTTCCGCACGCCGACGGCCAAATCGATGTACGGGCGCTTTGACAACCCGACCCTGGGTTACAGCGTGCAGGGCAACCCCGGGCTCGAACCGGAAAAGAGCAAGAGCTACGAAACTGGCCTGCGCGGCAACTTCGACGCCGGCAACTTCGACGTGGCGGTGTTCTACAACAAGTACCGCGACTTCATCGACGAAGACGCCGTGCAGTCGGCCAACCTGGAAACCACGTTCCAGGCCAACAACATCAAGCACGCCACCATCAAGGGCGCCGAGGTCAAGGGCCGCCTGAACCTGGACCACTTCGGTGCGCCGCAGGGCCTGTACACCCAGGGTTCGATCGCCTACGCCTATGGTCGCAATGACGACAACGGCCAGCCGCTGAACAGCGTCAACCCGCTGACCGGCGTATTCGGCCTGGGTTATGAGCAGCCGAACTATGGCGGCCTGCTGAGCTGGACCCTGGTCAAGCGCAAGACCCGCGTCGACGACACCACCTTCTTCGCACCGGACGGCCAGAGCTCGCAGTTCCGCACACCTGGCTATGGCGTGCTGGACCTGAGCGGCTTCTACAAAGTGACCGACGACGTCACCGTCAACGCCGGGCTGTACAACCTGACCGACAAGAAATACTGGCAGTGGGACTCGGTGCGCGGCTACGACGGCCAGGGTGAAGCTGGCGTGACCCAACCAGCCAACCTCGACCGCCTGACCATGCCGGGGCGCAACTTCGCCATCAATGTGGTGTGGGATATCTGATGTAGGGCTTGAGAGGTTTAGCGCCCATGAGATCGAGCGCCGCCCACGCGGCGCATCGCGGATGAATCCGCTCCTACATTTGTTGCAACGTGGCCATGCCTGTGAGGCCATGATTGTCAGCTTTGCTTGTAAGGCTCAAGACATGCGCGAAGCAGGCGACCATGGCCTGTCAGGTTCGGCACGTTGCAACAAATGTAGGAGCGGATTCATCCGCGATGCGCCGCGCTGGCGGCGCTCGATCTCTCGCGCGCTGCAAAAACATCGAAGAACCCAGTTTTTTTACTGTCCCCGCACCGCTGCTTCGTCTTGTCACTAGACGCCCTCATTTTCCAAGGACACCCCCATGACCGATCGCCCAGCCCTGCGCTCGCAACGCCTGAACCAGGTTACCCACGCTCCGCACAGCGAGCTCGATGCCCTGGTCAAATCCCACGCGCCATTCGACAGCCGCGAAAGTTTCGCCCGCTTCGTCGTCGCCCAGTACCTGTTCCAGGCCGAACTGCAGGCCCTGTACAACGACCCGCAATTGATCGCCATCGTCCCCGACCTGGCCGAGCGCTGCCGCGCCGCACAGGCCCGCTTGGACCTCGCCGACCTCGGCACTGAAGTACCGGCTGCCGTGCCTGGCGCGCTGCAGAACCCGAGCCTGGGTGAGGCAATGGGCTGGATCTTCGTCTCGGAAGGCTCCAAACTTGGCGCTGCGTTTCTGATCAAGCGTGCCGTGGCCCTGGAATTGTCCGACAGTTTCGGTGCCCGTCATCTCGGCGAGCCGGCCGGTGGCCGTGCCGAAGGCTGGAAGCAGTTCACCCGCATCCTCGATGGCCTGGCGCTGTCGCCCGAGGAAGACGCCGCCGCCGAGCGCGGTGCGGTTGCCGCCTTCGAGCGCTTCACCGAACTGCTCAAGCATGCCTACGCCGCGGATGCCGCGCTGGCCTGATACGCATCAACCGGCCACCTTTCCGGTGGCCGGACGTTTTTTTGCAGTGAGACCATGACCCGACCCGCCCGCTCGAAACTGTCCCGCCTGCTGTATGGCATCCTGGCTTACGTGAGCCTGGGGATAGGCCTGGTCGCCATCGTCATCCCTGGCCTGCCGACCACCGAGTTCATCCTGCTGGCCGCCTGGGCCGCCACGCGCAGCTCACCGCGCCTGTCCGCCTGGCTGGAAAACCATCGCTTGTTCGGGCCGATTCTGTACAACTGGCGCAACGGCAAGGTGATCCAGCGCCGCGCCAAGGTCAGCGCCACCATCAGCATGCTGCTGTGCGCCGCCCTGATGCTGATTTTCCTCGAACACCACTGGCCAGTGTTCCTGGCGATTGCCGGCATGACCCTGGGCAACCTGTGGATCTGGTCGCGCCCGGAACAGCCCTGCCCCGCTGCCTCACAGGCTCAGCAACCCTGAATACAGCAGGTAGGCAGCCAGTGCCGCGCCAGCCAGCACTGCCGCGAAAATCAGCTTCTCCCAGGTGGTGAACAGCGTCTGCCCTTGTTCGTGCTTGGCCCGTGCGAACAGGATGACCCCAGGGGCATAGAGCAATGCCGACAGCAGCAGGTACTTCAAGCCACCTGCGTACAACAGCCACACCGCATACACCAGCGCCAGTGCCGCCACCAGCAGGTCCTTGCGCCGCAGCCCCGGCTGCCCTTGGTAACTCTCCCCGCGCCACGCCAGCAGCACCGCATAAGCCGCCGACCACAGGTACGGCACCAGAATCATCGACGATGCCAGGTAGATCAGGCTGGTATAGGTGCCTGCCGAAACCAACGTGATCAGCAGGAAGCCCTGGATCATGCAGTTGGTCAGCCACAAGGCATTGGCCGGCACGTGGTTGGCGTTTTCCTTGGCCAAAAAGCGCGGCATGGTCTTGTCACGTGCCGTGGCGAAAAGAATTTCTGCACACAGCAGTGCCCAAGACAGCAAGGCTCCAAGCAGCGACACCGCCAGGCCGATGCTGATCAGCAAGGCGCCCCAAGGACCGACGATATGCTCCAGCACCGAGGCCAGTGACGGGTTCTGCAACCCGGCCAACTCGGGCTGGGTCATCACCCCCAGCGACAGCACGTTGACCAGCACCAACAAAGCCAGCACGCCAAGAAAGCCGATCACCGTGGCCTTGCCCACATCGGAACGGCGCTGCGCCCGCCCGGAGTACACACTGGCGCCCTCGATACCGATGAACACGAACACCGTGACCAGCATCATGTTGCGCACCTGGTCCAGCACATTGCCGAACTGCGGGTTGCTCAGGCCCCAGATATCGCGAGTGAAGATATCGGCGCGAAAGGCAAAGGCGGCGATGACGACGAAGATCAGCAGCGGCACCACCTTGGCAACAGTGGTCACCTGGTTGATGAACGCCGCTTCCTTGATGCCACGCAGTACCAGAAAGTGCACCGCCCACAGCAGCAACGAGGCGCAGCCGATGGCAATCGGCGTGTTGCCTTCGCCAAACACCGGGAAGTAGAAGCCGAGGGTACTGAACAGCAGCACGAAGTAGCCGACGTTGCCCAGCCACGCACTGATCCAGTAGCCCCAGGCCGAAGAGAAGCCCATATAGTCGCCGAAGCCGGCCTTGGCGTAGGCGTATACCCCCGAATCCAGTTCAGGCTTGCGGTTGGCCAGGGTTTGGAACACGAAGGCCAATGCCAACATGCCCACTGCGGTGATCGCCCAACCGATCAGTACCGCGCCAACGTCAGCACGGGCGGCCATGTTCTGTGGCAGCGAGAAAATCCCGCCACCAATCATCGAACCGACCACCAGCGCGATCAGTGCACCCAGACGCAGCTTTTGTCCCGGTTCGCTCATGGGGCTCCCTTTTTTCAGTGCTGTCATGCGTTTGAAACAGCCATGGGCGCCATATAAATGCTGTTACTTATATGGCTAAACCTATTAAACCTATAGCATTAATAACCACATTGTCTATCGCCATGCCTCTGTAAAAACTAGCAGCTGCCAAGCAACTAGAAAAGAATCTGATAAAACTCGAAATTCTTGTGAAAAATTTGCGAAAGCGGCAAAAACGGCTAGTTTCAGACATCGCAGGCCAAACGGAGCGTTTGCTCTAGAAGGACATGGAGATGCCAGTGCACAGGGCCTGCAGCTGAGCAGTCGGCACTCTCCGGGAGTCGCGCGTAGGAAATTTCCTACCTTCGCGTTGCCATGAACTGATCCAAGTCAGGTCATGGTTCAGGCGTCGGATTTATTCTGTCGTCAACTTTCTCCTGGCAGGAGTTGTTAAATGTCTGATTCATCCGGAAAACTAAAACTCGGCGCGTTAGTTGCACTTGTGGTCGGCTCGATGATTGGTGGCGGGATTTTCTCGCTGCCGCAAAACATGGCCGCCAGTGCCGGCGTTGGCGCGGTACTGATTGGCTGGGCGATCACGGCGGTGGGCATGTTGACCCTGGCCTTCGTGTTCCAAACCCTGGCCAACCGCAAGCCTGACCTGGATGGCGGTGTATACGCCTATGCCAAGGCGGGCTTCGGCGACTACATGGGCTTCTCTTCGGCCTGGGGCTACTGGATCAGTGCCTGGCTGGGCAACGTCGGCTACTTCGTGCTGCTGTTCAGCACACTCGGCTACTTCTTCCCGATCTTCGGCGAGGGCAACACCCCCGCAGCGATCATCGGTGCCTCGATTCTGCTCTGGGCGGTGCACTTCCTGGTGCTGCGTGGCATCAAGGAAGCGGCGTTCATCAACCTGGTCACCACCGTGGCCAAGGTCGTACCGCTGGTGCTGTTCGCACTGATCTGCCTGTTCGCCTTCAAGCTCGACATCTTCACCGCCGACATCTGGGCGGTGGGCACACCTGACCTGGGCAGCGTGATGAACCAGGTGCGCAACATGATGCTGGTCACCGTATGGGTGTTCATCGGTATCGAAGGCGCGAGCATCTTCTCGTCACGGGCGGAAAAGCGCTCCGACGTGGGCAAGGCCACGGTCATCGGCTTCGTCACCGTGCTGCTGTTCCTGGTACTGGTCAACGTGCTGTCGCTGGGCATCATGACCCAACCGGAACTGGCCAAGCTGCAGAACCCGTCGATGGCTGCCGTGCTCGAGCACGTGGTCGGCCACTGGGGTGCGGTGCTGATCAGCGTCGGCCTGATCATCTCGCTGCTCGGCGCCCTGCTGTCGTGGGTGCTGCTGTGCGCCGAGATCATGTTCGCCGCCGCCAAGGACCACACCATGCCGGAGTTCCTGCGCCGCGAGAACGCCAACCAGGTGCCGGCCAACGCCCTGTGGCTGACCAACGCCATGGTGCAGATCTTCCTGGTCATCACCCTGTTCTCCAGCAGTACCTACCTGTCGCTGATCTACCTCGCCACCTCGATGATCCTGGTGCCCTACCTGTGGTCGGCGGCTTATGCCTTCCTGCTGGCACTGCGCAGCGAAACCTACGAACAGGCCCTGGCCGAGCGTAAGAAAGACCTGTTCATCGGTGCCATCGCGCTGATCTACGCCATCTGGCTGCTGTATGCCGGCGGCGTGAAATACCTGCTGCTCTCGGCCCTGCTCTATGCCCCTGGCGCGATCCTGTTCGCCAAGGCCAAGCGCGAGGTGGGCCAACCTATCTTCACCAACGTGGAAAAACTGATCTTCGCAGCCGTGGTCATCGGCGCCCTGGTGGCAGCCTTTGGCCTGTATGACGGCTTCCTGACCCTTTGACCCACGTCTTCGTTCAATTGGAGGAATGAAACCATGTCCGCTGAAAAACAGAAGTACGGTGTCCACTCCGAAGCCGGCAAACTGCGCAAGGTAATGGTTTGCGCACCCGGGCTGGCGCACAAGCGGCTGACGCCAAGCAACTGTGACGAACTGCTGTTCGACGATGTGATCTGGGTCGACCAGGCCAAGCGCGACCATTTCGACTTCGTCACCAAGATGCGCGAGCGTGGCGTGGATGTGCTGGAGATGCACAACCTGCTGACCGACATCGTGCAGAACAAGGAAGCACTGAAGTGGATCCTCGACCGCAAGATCACCCCTGACACCGTCGGTGTCGGCCTGACCAACGAAGTGCGCAGCTGGCTCGAAGGCCTCGAGCCTCGCCACCTGGCCGAGTTCCTGATCGGCGGTGTAGCCGGCCAGGACCTGCCGCAGAGCGAAGGCGCCGATGTGGTCAAGATGTACAACGACTACCTGGGCCACTCCAGCTTCATCCTGCCGCCGCTGCCTAACACCCAGTTCACTCGTGACACCACCTGCTGGATCTACGGCGGCGTGACCCTGAACCCGATGTACTGGCCAGCACGTCGTCAGGAAACCCTGCTGACCACTGCCATCTACAAGTTCCACAAAGAGTTCACCGGTGCCGACTTCCAGGTCTGGTACGGCGACCCGGACAAGGACCACGGCAGCGCCACCCTCGAAGGCGGTGACGTGATGCCGATCGGCAACGGTATCGTGCTGATCGGCATGGGTGAGCGCACCTCGCGCCAGGCCATCGGCCAGCTGGCGCAAAACCTGTTCGCCAAGGGCGCAGTGAAGGAAGTCATCGTTGCCGGCCTGCCAAAATCCCGCGCTGCCATGCACCTGGACACCGTGTTCAGCTTCTGCGACCGCGACCTGGTCACGGTCTTCCCGGAAGTGGTCAACGAGATCGTGCCGTTCATCATCCGCCCGGACGAGAAAAAACCATACGGCATGGACGTACGCCGTATCAACAAGTCGTTCATCGAGGTGGTCGGCGAGCAACTGGGCGTCAAGCTGCGCGTGGTCGAAACCGGCGGCAACAGCTTCGCCGCCGAACGCGAACAGTGGGATGACGGCAACAACGTGGTGGCCATCGAGCCAGGCGTGGTCATCGGCTACGACCGCAATACCTACACCAACACCCTGCTGCGCAAGGCCGGCATCGAGGTCATCACCATCAGCGCCGGCGAGCTGGGCCGGGGCCGTGGCGGCGGCCACTGCATGACCTGCCCTATCGTGCGCGACCCAATCGACTACTAACGACCATACACCCGGCCGCGCCCACAAAGCAGCGGCCGGGACCCTCACCGAATTCAAGGAGATACAGTCATGGCGTTCAACATTCACAACCGCAACCTGCTCAGCCTCGAACACCACACCACCCGCGAGCTGAGGTATCTGCTCGACCTTTCGCGCGACCTCAAGCGCGCCAAGTACACCGGCACCGAGCAGCAGCACCTGAAGGGCAACAACATCGCCCTGATCTTCGAAAAGACCTCGACCCGCACCCGCTGCGCCTTCGAAGTCGCCGCCTATGACCAGGGCGCCAACGTCACCTACATCGACCCCAACTCCTCGCAGATCGGCCACAAGGAGAGCATGAAGGACACCGCCCGCGTGCTCGGGCGCATGTACGACGCCATCGAGTACCGCGGCTTCAAGCAGGAAATCGTCGAAGAACTGGCCAAGTTCGCCGGCGTGCCCGTGTTCAACGGCCTGACCGATGAATACCACCCGACCCAGATGATCGCCGACGTGCTGACCATGCGTGAGCACAGCGACAAGCCGCTGCACGACATCAGCTACGCCTACCTGGGCGACGCCCGCAACAACATGGGCAACTCGCTGCTGCTGATCGGCGCCAAGCTTGGCATGGACGTGCGCATCGCTGCGCCCAAGGCGCTGTGGCCACATGATGATTTGGTCGAGCGTTGCCACAAGTACGCCGAAGAAAGCGGTGCGCGCATCACCCTGACCGAAGACCCCAAGGCTGCGGTCAAGGGCGTCGACTTCATCCACACCGACGTCTGGGTCTCGATGGGCGAGCCGATCGAGGCCTGGGGCGAGCGCATCAAGCAGCTCAAGCCTTACCAGGTGAACAAGGAGCTGATGAAAGCCAGCGGCAACCCACGCACCAAGTTCATGCACTGCCTGCCGGCCTTCCACAACTCCGAAACCAAGGTCGGCAAGCAGATTGCCGAGCAGTATCCGGACCTGGCCAACGGCATCGAAGTGACCGATGACGTGTTCGAGTCGCCAGCGTGCATCGCCTTCGAGCAGGCAGAAAACCGCATGCACACCATCAAGGCGATCCTGGTTTCGACCCTGGCTGATCTGTAAGCCGGCCGCGCCGCTCCTGACCATGGGGGCGGCGCCCTTCCTTCTTAGTTAAAGGACATTCCCCATGCGTATCGTTGTTGCATTGGGCGGCAACGCCCTGCTGCGCCGTGGCGAGCCCATGACCGCTGACAACCAGCGCGCCAATATCCGCACGGCCACCGAACAGATCGCCAAGATTCATCCCGGCAACGAACTGGTCATCGCCCACGGCAACGGCCCGCAAGTTGGCCTGCTGGCCCTGCAAGGGCTGTCGTACAAGCCCGACGAGGCTTACCCCCTGGACGTGCTCGGCGCCGAAACCGAAGGCATGATCGGCTACATGATCGAACAGGAGCTGGGCAACCTGCTGGACTTCGAAGTGCCGTTCGCCACCCTGCTCACTCAGGTAGAAGTGGACGCCAACGACCCTGCCTTCAAGGACCCGAGCAAGTTCATCGGCCCGGTCTACAGCAAGGAAGAGGCAGAGCGCCTGGCCAAGGAAAAAGGCTGGGTGGTCAAGGCCGACGGCGACAAGTACCGGCGTGTGGTCGCCAGCCCGAAACCCAAGCGCATCTTTGAAATCCGCCCGATCACATGGCTGCTGGAAAAGAAAAGCATCGTGATCTGCGCCGGCGGTGGTGGCATCCCCACCATGTACGATGAAAACCGCAAGCTCAAAGGCATCGAGGCGGTAATCGACAAGGACCTGTGCTCGGCGCTGCTGGCCGAACAGCTCAAAGCCGACCTTCTGGTAATCGCCACCGACGTCGATGGGGCCTACATTGACTGGGGCAAGCCAACGCAGAAAGCCATTGCCCAGGCCCACCCCGATGAGCTCGAACGCCTCGGCTTCGCGGCCGGTTCCATGGGGCCCAAGGTACAAGCAGCCTGCGACTTTGCCCGGCACACAGGCAAAGTGGCGGTGATCAGCTCGCTGGAGAACATCGAGGGCATTGTCAAAGGCATCGCCGGTACCCGCGTGAGTACCGAAAAGCCTGGTATCAGCTACCGTTGATTGCAGTGGGCGGGCTTACGGGGCCCGCCATTTTTACCTTCCGGAGGAGTTTGCCATGGCCCAGTTCCACCCCGGTCATGTACATATCGAGCGCACTGCGCTGAACAAAAACGACCACAGTTACGACCTTAACATCGAGTACGAAGCGTTTTCAGACCCCAAGGAAGGCAGAGGCATCCAGTTCCGCATGCATGGCAGCATCGAGGGCAAGACCGTCGATGAAAATTTCTTCCTGGCCAAAGATCAGGTGCTGCCGAGTTTCCTCAGTGTGGCTTCGCGCAAAGCCCAATCCTATCTCGCGCCGCACCAGAAGTTCGAAACGCTGGGTTCGCCGCATAAGCTATACGACGCCATGTTCGAAGACATTCGCCAGAAGCTGGATGTGAAATCAGGCGACCCGATCAAGCCTGAACATCTGGAGTGATTCGAGAACCTGGGGCTGCTTCGCAGCCCTTTCGCGACACGAGGCCGCTCCTACAAACGATCGCGCTCCCCTGTAGGAGCGGCCTTGCCGGGGCGCCGGACCGGTCGGAAAGGGCCGCAGAGCGGCCCCGGGGATGTTGAGGCATACTACCGCCCTCCCAGGCCACCACTTTCACCGTCCCCCATGCGCATCCACGTCAGCTTCATCGACCGCGTCGGCATCACCCAGGAAGTCCTCGCCCTGCTCGGTGCCCGCAACCTCAACCTGGACGCCGTGGAAATGGTCCCGCCCAACGTCTACATCGATGCCCCGACCCTCAGCCCGGCGGTGCTTGAAGAACTCCACGACGCCCTGTTCGAAGTGCGTGGCGTGCAGTCGGTGGACGTGGTCGACATCCTCCCCGGCCAGCGCCGCCACCTGCAGCTCGACGCCCTGCTCGCCGCCATGAGCGACCCGGTGCTGGCAGTCGACAGCGCAGGCAAGGTGCTGCTGGCAAACCCGGCGCTGATCGCCCTGTGCGGCCGCGAATCCGCCGGGCGCACGGTGGGCGAACTGTTCAATGACCCCGACCTGCTGCAGGCTTTGCTTGACAACAACTTCCACCTGCCGATGCGCGAAATGCAACTCAACGGCCAGAGCCTGCTGCTGGACGCCTCGCCCATCACCAACGCCGGCGGCCTGTTGACGCTGTATGCGCCCAACCGCATGGGCGAGCGCCTGTCAGCCCTGCACCACGACCACGCTGAAGGCTTTGACGCATTGCTCGGCGAGTCGCCGGCAATTCGCACCCTCAAGGCCCGCGCCCTGCGCGTGGCGGCCCTCGATGCGCCGCTGCTGGTGCATGGCGAAACCGGCACCGGCAAGGAACTGGTGGCCCGCGCCTGCCATGCCATCAGCAGCCGCCATACCGCGCCGTTCCTCGCCCTCAACTGTGCCGCACTGCCCGAAAGCCTGGCCGAGAGCGAGCTGTTCGGCTACGCCCCCGGCGCCTTCACCGGTGCCCAGCGCGGCGGCAAGCCTGGGCTGATGGAGCTGGCCAACCAGGGCACGGTGTTTCTCGACGAGATCGGCGAAATGTCGCCATACCTGCAAGCCAAGCTGCTGCGTTTTCTCAGCGATGGCAGCTTCCGCCGCGTGGGGGGCGATCGCGAGGTGAAAGTGGATGTGCGTATCATCAGCGCCACCCACCGCGACCTGGAACGCATGGTCGCCGAAGGCACCTTCCGTGAAGACCTGTTCTACCGCCTCAACGTGCTCAACCTGCAAGTGCCGCCGCTGCGTGACCGCGGCCAGGACATCCTCATGCTGGCGCACTACTTCATGCAGCAGGCCTGCACGCAGATCCAGCGGCCACCCTGCAGGCTGACACCAGCTACCCACTCGGCGTTGCTTGCCAACCCTTGGCCGGGCAACGTGCGTCAGTTGCAAAACGTGATCTTCCGTGCGGCAGCCATCTGCGAGGGCAACCTTGTGGATATCGGTGACCTGGATATCGCCGGCACCTCCGTGGCCCGCGGGCAAGATGGCGAAGTGGCCAGCCTGGAACAAGCGGTAGGCGACTTTGAGCGCGAACTGCTGCAGCGCCTGTATGCCAGCTACCCCTCGACCCGGCAGCTGGCGGGGCGGCTGCAGACCTCGCATACGGCGATCGCACAACGCCTGCGCAAGTACGGCATACCGGGTAAAGTCTGACCTTTTCTCAGCTAGATACCCGACTTTTCCTACAAGTTCGGTCATTACTTCATCAGGCCGGTGAGTAAAATGGCGCTCTTCCTCGTTGACAAGAAGAATGCCTCCCATGCTGGAACTCGATTTCTATGGCACGCTGGTTGCCGCCTCCCTGGTCCTGCTGCTGGGGCATGGCCTGGTGAAACGCGTCGCCATCCTGCGTACCTACAACATTCCCGAGCCAGTGGCCGGCGGCCTGGTCGTTGCGCTGATTTTGCTAGGTTTGCGTAGTTTCGACCTGAAAGTTCAATTCGACAGTTCCCTGCAGGCGCCGTTGATGCTGGCCTTCTTCGCCACCATCGGCCTGAACGCGGACTTCGCCAGCCTGAAAAAAGGTGGCCGTGCGGTGGGCATCTTCCTGCTCGCAGTTACCGGGCTTTTGCTGCTGCAGAACGCCATGAGCATCGGCCTGGCCACGTCGCTGGGGCTGGACCCGCTGATGGGCCTGCTGACCGGCTCCATCACCTTGTCCGGTGGCCATGGCACCGGCGCGGCTTGGGGGGCCACCTTCAGCGAAAAGTACGGCCTTGCCTCAGCCTCGGAACTCGCCCTTGCCTCCGCCACCTTTGGCCTGGTGCTCGGGGGCCTGATCGGTGGGCCTGTCGCCCGCCTGCTGATCAAGCGCGTGCAGACGCCGGGTGCCGAACAGGCGATGTCGCGCCTGCCCAAGGGTTTCGAAGAACCGCAAAAGGAGCGCCTGATCACTCCGTTTTCATTCATCGAAACCCTGGCGCTGATCTCGGTCAGCCTGTTAGGTGGCACGCTGCTGAATGCCCAACTGCAAGGCACGGTGTTCGAACTGCCGACCTTCGTCTGCGTTCTGTTCGTGGGTGTGTTGCTACGCAACGGGCTTTCCGCGCTGGGCCTGTACCAGGTGTTCGAACGGGAGGTGTCGGTACTGGGCAATGTCAGCCTGTCTCTGTTCCTGGCGATCGCGCTGATGTCGCTCAAGCTGTGGGACCTCGCTGCACTGGCCCTGCCATTCCTGATCATCCTGGCCGCGCAGACATTGCTGATGGCGCTGTTCGCGATCTTCGTGACGTTCCGGGTCATGGGCAGCAATTATGACGCGGCGGTGCTGGCCGCAGGACACTGCGGGTTCGGCCTGGGCGCCACGCCGACTGCCATCGCCAACATGCAAGCGGTAACCCATCGCTTCGGGCCTTCGCAAATGGCGTTTCTGGTGGTACCGATGGTGGGCGCGTTCTTCATCGACATCATCAATGTGATCGTGATCAAGCTGTATCTGGCATTGCCCATTTTCACTGTGGGTTAAGCCCTCATCCTGCCATGTATTGATTTCAATACACCGTATCGAAATCAATACATGGCTTCACCACCCCTTCTGAGCAAGGGTTTGATCCCCAAACGCTTTTCCCGCCCTCATCATCTGTAGCGATTTCACTACAGCTAAACGACAAAATAGTTTAGGCAAATATACAAACCATTGTTTTATAAGGCTTTTTTACGTCTGGCCGCATTATTGCAAAGGGAATCCCAACCCAAGAGCGCGGACTCACCGTGCCCAACGCCCTGCTTCCCGAGGATTCCCCATGAGCGAGTTGCGTTTCACTGAAGATCACGAATGGCTGCGCGTCGAAGCCGATGGCAGCGTCACCGTGGGCATCACCGCCTACGCCCAGAACGCCCTTGGCGATGTGGTCTATGTGCAACTGCCCGAGCTGCAGCCGTATGACAAAGGCGCCGAAGCCTCTACCGTCGAGTCGGTGAAAGCCGCCAGCGGCGTGTACATGCCCCTGACCGGTGAAGTGATCGCAGTCAACGGTGGCCTCAACGACAGCCCCGAACTGGTCAACGAAGACCCGCTGGGCGAAGGCTGGTTCTTCCGTTTCATCCCTGCCGACATGAGCGAAGTCACCGCCCTGCTCGACCAGGACGCCTACGACCGCCTGATCAAAGCCAACGACGACGCCTGAGGAATTCGACCATGACCATCAACCTCGGCACCGCCAACGAATTCATTGCCCGTCACATCGGCCCTCGCGCCGCCGACGAGCAAGCCATGCTCGCCACCCTGGGCTTCGACTCGCTGGACGCCATGACCGCTGCGGTCATCCCTGACAGCATCAAAGGCACCAGTGTGCTCGGCTCGGAAGATGGCCAGAGCGAGGCCGATGCCCTCGCTGCACTCAAGGCCATCGCCAGCAAGAACGCTCTGTTCAAGAGTTTCATCGGCCAGGGCTACTACAACACCCACACTCCGGCACCGATCCTGCGCAACCTGCTGGAGAACCCGGCCTGGTACACCGCCTACACGCCGTACCAGCCAGAAATTTCCCAGGGTCGCCTGGAAGCGCTGCTGAACTTCCAGACCCTGATCAGCGACCTCACCGGCCTGCCGATCGCCAACGCATCCTTGCTCGACGAAGCCACTGCCGCTGCCGAAGCCATGACCTTCTGCAAGCGCCTGTCGAAGAACAAGGCCAGCCACGCCTTCTTCGCCTCCGTGCACTGCCACCCGCAGACCCTCGACGTGCTGCGCACCCGTGCCGAGCCCTTGGGCATCGAGATCGTGGTGGGCGATGAGCGTGAACTGGGCGATGTCAGCGCCTTCTTCGGCGCCCTGCTGCAGTACCCGGCCAGCAATGGCGAAGTGTTCGACTACCGCGAGGTCGTCGGGCGTTTCCACGCTGCCAACGCCCTGGTCGCCGTTGCCGCCGACCTGCTGGCCCTGACCCTGCTGACCCCGCCGGGCGAGTTCGACGCCGACGTGGCCATCGGCAGCGCCCAGCGCTTTGGCGTGCCGCTGGGCTTCGGTGGCCCGCACGCGGCCTATTTCGCTACCCGCGATGCCTTCAAGCGCGACATGCCGGGCCGCCTGGTCGGCGTATCGATCGACCGCTTCGGCAAGACCGCCCTGCGCCTGGCCATGCAGACCCGCGAACAGCACATCCGCCGCGAGAAGGCCACCAGCAACATCTGCACCGCCCAGGTGCTGCTGGCCAACATCGCCAGCATGTTCGCCGTGTACCACGGCCCGGCCGGCCTCAAGCGCATTGCCGAACGCACCCACGCGCTGACCGCGATTCTGGCTGCCGGCCTGAAAACCCTGGGGCTCGAAGTGGTTGGCGAAACCGCCTTCGACACCCTGACCCTGGCCACCGGCAGCGCTACTGCAAGCCTGCATGACAAGGCCCGCACCCTGCGCATCAACCTGCGCCAGATCGACGCCGCTCACTTGGGCATGTCGCTCGACGAGACCAGCACCCAGGCTGACGTCGAAGCCCTCTGGCAACTGCTTGGCGCTGGCCAGGCCCAGCCTGACTTCGCTGCCCTGGCCGCCAGCACCGGCTCGCGCCTGCCAGCCGCCCTGCTGCGCCAGTCGGCCATCCTCGAACACCCGGTGTTCAACCGCTACCACAGCGAAACCGAGCTGATGCGCTACCTGCGCCGCCTGGCCGACAAGGACCTGGCGCTAGACCGCAGCATGATCCCGCTGGGCTCGTGCACCATGAAGCTCAACGCTGCCAGCGAAATGATCCCGGTGACCTGGGCCGAGTTCGGCAACCTGCACCCGTTCGCTCCGGCCGAACAGAGCCAGGGCTACCTGCAGATGACCACCGAGCTGGAAGCCATGCTCTGCGCCGCCACCGGCTACGACGCCGTGTCGCTGCAACCCAACGCCGGCTCCCAGGGCGAATACGCAGGCCTCTTGGCCATCCGTGCCTACCACCGCAGCCGTGGCGAAGGCCACCGCGACATCTGCCTGATCCCGTCTTCGGCCCACGGCACCAACCCGGCAACCGCGCACATGGCCGGCATGCGCGTGGTGGTCACTGCCTGCGACGCCCGCGGCAACGTCGATGTCGAGGACCTGCGCGCCAAAGCCATCGAACACCGCGAGCGCCTGGCCGCGATCATGATCACCTACCCATCGACCCACGGCGTGTTCGAGGAAGCGATCGGCGAGATCTGCGCGATCATCCATGACAACGGTGGCCAGGTGTACATCGACGGCGCCAACATGAATGCCATGGTCGGCCTCTGCGCCCCGGGCAAGTTCGGTGGCGACGTGTCGCACCTTAACCTGCACAAGACCTTCTGCATCCCCCATGGCGGTGGTGGCCCGGGCGTCGGCCCAATCGGCGTCAAGTCGCACCTGGCGCCGTTCCTGCCGGGCCATGCTGCGCTTGAAAACACCGAGGGCGCGGTGTGCGCCGCACCGTTCGGCAGCGCCAGCATTCTGCCGATCACCTGGATGTACATTCGCATGATGGGTGGCGCCGGCCTCAAGCGTGCTTCGCAGATGGCAATCCTCAACGCCAACTACATCGCCCGCCGCCTGGAAGAGCACTATCCTGTCCTGTACACCGGTGGCAATGGCCTGGTCGCCCACGAATGCATCCTCGACCTGCGCCCGCTCAAGGACACCAGCGGCATCAGCGTCGATGACGTGGCCAAGCGCCTGATCGACTTCGGCTTCCATGCCCCGACCATGTCGTTCCCGGTGGCCGGCACGCTGATGATCGAACCGACCGAGAGCGAGTCCAAGGAAGAACTGGACCGCTTCTGCGACGCGATGATCCAGATCCGCGAAGAAATTCGCGCAGTGGAAAACGGCAGCCTGGACAAGGACGACAACCCGCTGAAGAACGCCCCGCACACTGCGGCCGAGCTGGTTGGCGAATGGGCCCATGGCTACAGCCGCGAGCAGGCGGTGTACCCGCTGCCGAGCCTGGTGGAAAGCAAGTACTGGCCGCCGGTCGGCCGGGTCGACAACGTGTTCGGCGACCGCAACCTGGTCTGCGCCTGCCCGTCGATCGAGAGCTATCAGGACGCCTGAGGCGGCCTGTAGAAAGCTGGGGGCTGCTGCGCAGCCCTTTCCGACCGGTCCGGCGCCCCGGCAAGGCCGCTCCTACAAGGACGGCATTGATTCCTGTAGGAGCGGCCTTGTGTCGCGAAAGGGCCGCAAAGCGGCCCCAGATGTTCAGGAGGTACCACCATGTCACTGAGCGTCTTCGACCTGTTCAAGATCGGCATCGGCCCCTCCAGCTCTCACACGGTAGGCCCGATGCGCGCCGCCGCGCGCTTCGCCGAAGGGCTGCGCCGCGATGGCCTGCTGGCCAGCACCGTTTGCGTCAAGGCCGAGCTGTACGGCTCGCTCGGCGCCACCGGCAAAGGCCACGGCAGCGACAAGGCGGTATTGCTCGGCCTGGAAGGCGAGCACCCTGATACCGTCGATACCGAATCCATTCCCGCCCGCCTGCAGGCCATCCGCACTAGCGGCCAGCTCAGCCTGCTCGGTGAGCAGACCATTGCCTTCAACGAAAAGCAGCACCTGGCGATGATCCGCAAGCCCCTGGCCTATCACCCCAACGGCATGATCTTTCGTGCGTTCGATGCAGCCGGATTGCAGATCCGCAGCAGGGAATACTACTCGGTGGGTGGCGGTTTCGTGGTGGACGAGGACGCCGCCGGCCAGGACCGCATCGTCGAGGACAGCACCGTACTGGCCTACCCATTCAAGACCGCCAAGGAACTGCTCGGCCACTGCACCGCGCAGCACCTGTCGGTCAGCCAGGTGATGCTGGCCAACGAGGCCGCCTGGCGCCCGGAAAGCGAAACACGCAGCGGGCTGTTGCACATCTGGCAGGTGATGCAGGACTGCGTCGAAGCCGGCTACCGCCACGAAGGCATCCTGCCCGGCGGGCTCAAGGTCAAGCGCCGCGCCCCGGCGCTGTACCGTCAACTCAGCCGCCATCCTGAGGCCAGCCTGCGCGACGCACTGTCGGTGCTCGACTGGGTCAACCTCTACGCCCTGGCAGTAAACGAGGAAAACGCCTACGGCGGGCGCGTGGTCACCGCGCCCACCAACGGCGCGGCGGGCATCGTTCCGGCGGTGTTGCACTACTACATGCGCTTCGTCCCGGGTGCCAGCGAAGACGGGGTGGTGCGCTTCCTGCTCACCGCTGCCGCCATCGGCATCCTGTACAAGGAAAACGCTTCGATTTCCGGGGCCGAAGTCGGCTGCCAGGGCGAGGTCGGCGTGGCCTGCTCGATGGCCGCGGGGGCGCTTTGCGAAGTGATGGGCGGCACCCCGCAGCAAGTGGAAAACGCCGCTGAGATCGGCATGGAACACAACCTCGGCCTGACCTGCGACCCGATCGGCGGCCTGGTTCAGGTGCCCTGCATCGAACGCAATGCCATGGGCTCGGTGAAAGCCATCAACGCCGTGCGCATGGCCCTGCGCGGTGACGGGCAGCACTACGTCTCGCTCGACAAGGTGATCCGCACCATGCGCCAGACCGGCGCCGACATGAAAAGCAAATACAAGGAGACCGCCCGCGGCGGTCTGGCCGTCAACATCATCGAATGTTGACCCGATAACAAACCAAGGAGTCATCGATGTCCGAAACACTGCAAAAGACCCCGCTGCACGCCCTGCACCTTGAACTGGGCGCGCGCATGGTGCCGTTCGCCGGCTTCGACATGCCGGTGCAATACCCGCTGGGCGTGCTCAAGGAGCACCTGCATACCCGCGAACAGGCTGGCCTGTTCGACGTCTCGCACATGGGCCAGATCGTCCTGCGTGGCGCCGATGCAGCCAAGGCCCTGGAGTCCCTGGTGCCGGTGGACATCATCGACCTGCCAATCGGCATGCAGCGTTACGCCATGTTCACCAACGATAAAGGCGGCATCCTCGACGACCTGATGGTCGCCAACCTCGGTGACGACACCCTGTTCCTGGTGGTCAACGCGGCCTGCAAGGACCAGGACCTGGCCCACCTGCAGGCACACATCGGCAGCCGTTGTGAAGTGCAGCCATTGTTCGAGGCACGTGCCCTGCTCGCCCTGCAAGGCCCGGCTGCCGTCAAGGTGCTGGAGCGCCTGGCACCAGAAGTGGCAAGCATGACTTTCATGCAGTTCCGCCCGGTCAAACTGCTGGGTGAAGACTGCTTCGTCAGCCGCTCGGGCTATACCGGCGAAGACGGCTATGAGATCTCGGTGCCGACTGGCGCTGCCGAAGCCCTGGCCCGTCGCCTGCTGGCCGAGCCTGAGGTGCAGCCTATCGGCCTGGGTGCACGCGACTCGTTACGCCTGGAGGCCGGCCTGTGCCTGTATGGCCACGACATGGACACCAACACCACGCCGATAGAAGCCAGCCTGCTCTGGGCAGTGTCCAAGGTCCGTCGCGCCGACGGTAGCCGCGCTGGTGGCTTCCCGGGCGCCGAGGCGGTATTCGCTCAGCAGCAACAAGGTGTAGCGCGCAAACGTGTGGGCTTGTTGCCGCAAGAACGTACCCCCGTGCGCGAAGGTGCGGATATTGTTGATGCGTTCGATAAAACTGTTGGCAAAGTGTGCAGTGGCGGTTTCGGCCCGACACTCGGCGCCCCTGTTGCAATGGGCTATGTCGATATCGAACACAGTGCACTCGACACAGCACTGTTTGCCCTGGTGCGCGGCAAGAAGGTTGCCTTGAAAGTCAGCAAAATGCCTTTCGTTGCACAGCGTTACTATCGTGGTTGAAGGTACGGTCTGAGGTTTGCGGGCAGGTTGCAGATATTCGATTTCGAACCTGCCCAATAACTTTTGAACATGGCGCCAGGCCAGGCACCATGCCGTTTCCGACAAATCTGTCGGTTCTCGGCAAAACGCCAATTTTCCATACGACCAAGGGCTTGTTTTTTTCTTGAGAGTTGGCGTAGAGTCACTGCACTGTGTTTGCATGGGTCGCAACAGTTCGTGACCTGGGCCAGTAGCCGAGATTTGCTACAACCCGTTCGACGTCTCTTACTTTCCTGCAACCCAGCCCAGTACTCTTTCACACTTATATAACGTGAAAGAAACTGTCATCAAAATTCAAGCTTCATAGGAAATAAGACAATGGCTGAGCGTCAGAACGGTACCGTCAAGTGGTTCAATGACGAAAAAGGTTACGGCTTCATCACCCCAGAAAGCGGTCCGGATCTGTTCGTACACTTCCGTGCCATCGAAGGTAACGGCTTCAAGAGCCTGAAAGAAGGCCAGAAGGTCACCTTCGAAGCAGTCCAAGGCCAAAAAGGCATGCAGGCTGACAAAGTCCAGCCTGTCTAAGCACAAGCCCGACTCCCCAAAGCCCCTGCCATGTGCAGGGGCTTTTTTTTGCACGTAGAATAGCGGCTTCGCCATTCGGAGCTGTTCTGCATGTCCAAGCCTCTGCTCTCCCCCCAGGGTGATTTTCCACCGGTCGGCCTGGGCCGACGCCTGGCGGCGATGTTCTACGACTTCCTGCTGTGTACGGCACTGCTGATCGTCACCGCCGGTGCCTACAAGATGATCCAGATGGCGATCATCGGCGAAGCCCGCATGCGGGAACTGACCGAGGCCGGCGCGCTGGATGGCGACCCGCTGCTCTCGACCATACTGCTGTTCGCCCTGTTCGGCTTCTTTGCCAAATTCTGGACCCATGGCGGCCAGACCCTTGGCATGCAAGTGTGGGGCGTGCGCGTACAGAACGCTGATGGCAGCGCAATCAGCCTGTGGCAGGCACTGTTGCGTTTCGTGGTGTCGATTGCCTCCTGGCTGTGCCTGGGGCTTGGGTTCTTCTGGTCGCTTATCGACAAACGCCAACGCGGCTGGCATGACATCTATTCGGAAACCCAGCTGGTGCGGGTGCCCAAGCAGAAAAAGTAGGCACAAAAAAGCCGACCCTGGGGTCGGCTTTTTCATTTGCGTCAGCTCATCAACCAGCCCGGCGCAACAACCACAGGCCGGCCACGGCACAGATTGCCGCCGGAATCACCACCGCCAGCAGCGGCGGGAAACCGAACACCTGGCTCGAAGGGCCCAGCAGGTCCTGGCCGATGCGGAACGCAAAGCCCACCAGCACACCGGTGAATACACGCTGGCCGAGGGTTACCGAACGCAGCGGGCCGAAGATGAACGAGATCGCCATCAGCACCAGGGCCGCGGTCACCATCGGCTGCAGCACCTTGGTCCAGAACGCCAGCCAGTAGCGCGCGTTGTTCAGGCCCTGGTCGGACAGGTAGTGGATGTAGTCCCACAGCCCGGTGATCGACAGCGACTCGGGGGCCATGATCACGGTATTGAGCAGTTGCGGTGTCAGCGAAACGTCCCAGAGCTCGCTCGGCGCCGTCACCACTTCGGTATGGTCACCGCGGAAGTGAGTGGTGCTGATATCGCTGAGTGTCCAGTGGTCATCGGTGTACTGGGCGCGACGGGCAAAGCTCGAAGTCTGGATCTTGCGCTCGTTGTCGAAGCGGTAGCGAGTCACGCCCAGCAGCAAGCCATTGGGCTGCACGGAGTTGATGTGCACGAACTCCTCGCCCTGGCGGTGCCACATGCCATGTCTGGAGCTTTGCGCTTCACCACCACCCTGAGCCAGCGAGCGGTCAGCCTGGGCCTTGTTCTCGGTCACCGGTGCGACGTATTCACCAATCAGCAGGCCGACCACCATCAGCACCAGCATCGGTTTCATCACCGCCCAGACGATGCGGCCGATGGAGACACCGGCTGCACGCATGATGGTCAGCTCACTGTTGCTGGCCAGGCTGCCGAGGCCGATCAGGCAGCCGATCAGCGCCGCCATCGGCAGCATTTCGTACAGGCGCCGAGGCGCAGTCAGCAGGACGAAATTACCCGCATCCAGCAAGGTGTAGGTGTCGCTCAGTTCGCCCATCTCGTCGATGAAGGCGAACAGCGAGGCCAGGCCGAGGATGATCCCCAGCACGGCGAGAATGGCCAGCAGCACGCTCTGGCCGATATAACGGTCGAGCTTAGCCATGGGCCACCTCCGCACGACGGGCAGCCATTTTCAGGCGCAGCGGTTCCCAGTACATCAGGGCCAGACCGATCAGCAGGAACAGGCCGTGCACCCACCAGATGCCCAGGCCAATCGGCAACTTGCCCTTCTCCAGGGCGCCGCGTACGGAAATCAGCATTGTCAGGTAAGCCATGTACAGAAGAATCGCCGGCAGTAGCTTGAGGAAGCGGCCCTGGCGTGGATTGACCCTGGCCAGCGGCACCGCCATCAAGGTCACGATGAACACCAGGATCGGCAGCGACAGGCGCCATTGCAATTCGGCACGCTCGCGCAGGTCGGTCTTGCCGAACAGCTCAAGGGTCGGAATCGCTTCGCGATCGGTCACTTCCTCGGCGACTTCCGGCTTTGGCAGCAATACGCCATAGGTGTCGTACTTGATGGCACGGTAGTCGGCCTGGCCCGGGTTACCGTCGTAGCGGTAGCCGTTCTCCAGCACCAGATAGCGATTGCCATCGGCCTGTATTTCCTGATGGCCTTTCTCGGCGACCAGTACCGAAGGTGCACGGTCCTTGGTCTTGTCCTGATTGAAGCGCTTCTCGGAAATGAACACCCCGGCCAGCTTGACGCGGTCGTCGGACAGCTGCTCGGTGTAGGTGACCCGTGTACCGTCGCGCAAAGTCTGGAAGCGGCCCGGCACCAAGGTGTCGAACTCCGTCATGGCATCCTGTTGGGCAATGATCTTCTGCACCTGAGCGACGCCCAAGGGTGACAGGCTCAGGCTCAGCCAGGCGACCAGCAATGCGACCAGCGCAGCCGGTGCCATGGTCAGGCCCAGCAGACGCTGCTGGCTCATGCCGGTCGCCGAAAGGACGGTCATTTCGCTTTCCAGGTACAGCCGGCCATATGCCAGGAGAATCCCGAGGAACAGGCCTAGCGGCAGAATCAGCTGCAGGAAACCTGGCATGCGGAAACCCATGATCAGGAACAGCACGCCCGGATCGAGGATGCCCTGGGCCGCCTGGGCCAGGTACTTGATGAAACGCCCGCTCATGATGATTACCAACAGCACGGCGCTGACGGCGCTCAAGGTCACAAGGACCTCGCGGGACAGATAACGAAAGACGATCAAACCAGACACTCCTGGGTTGTCAGGGGCGGACTGCCAAACATTGGCCTGTGACAGCCAGGACCAAAGCTGGTTCGCCAAAGGCGAACCTCCATATAAAGTGCGCGCATTATCCTGTGATTGGCGGCGCCTGTCACTTGGCTGCGCATGAAGGCCCACATCGGGCTTGTCAGCACGCTTGCCAGAGGCTCAAACTGGCAGCTTTTCCACTGGTGCGCGACAACGCGGCCAGGCCCGTCCAGAGCGCGAAAACGCATAGCGCCAACTGCATAGATCATTCGGGGACCCTGACATGGAACTGGTTGTAAAAAGCGTAGCTGCTGCATCCGTAAAAACCGCCACCCTGGTCGTTGCGGTCGGTGAAGGGCGCAAGCTCGGTACCGTCGCCAAGGCCATCGACCAAGCCTGCGAAGGCGCCATCAGTGCAGTGCTCAAGCGCGGCGACCTGGCCGGCAAGCCAGGCCAGACCCTGTTGCTGCAGAGCCTGCCGGGCCTGAAGGCCGAGCGCGTGCTGCTGGTCGGCAGCGGCAAGGACGAAGCCCTCGGTGACCGCGCATGGCGCAAACTGGTCGCCAGCGTGGCCGGCGTGCTCAAGGGCCTGAACGGCAGCGATGCCGTGCTGGCGCTGGACGACATCGCCATCAGCAACCGCGACGCTCATTACGGCAAGTACCGCCTGCTGGCCGAGACCCTGCTCGACGGCGAATACGTGTTCGACCGCTTCAAGAGCCAGAAGGCCGAGCCGCGCGCCCTGAAGAAAGTCACCCTGCTGGCCGACAAGGCCGGCCTGGCCGAGGTCGAGCGCGCCGTCAAGCACGCCAGCGCCATCGCCACCGGCATGGCCTTCACCCGCGACCTCGGCAACCTGCCGCCCAACCTGTGCCACCCGAGCTACCTGGCCGAGCAGGCCAAGGACATGGGCAAGGCCCACAAGGGCCTGAAGGTCGAAGTCCTGGATGAGAAGAAGATCAAGGACCTGGGCATGGGCGCGTTCTATGCCGTGGGCCAGGGCAGCGACCAGCCCCCGCGCCTGATCGTGCTCAACTACCAGGGCGGCAAGAAGGCCGACAAGCCCTTCGTACTGGTGGGCAAGGGCATCACCTTCGATACCGGCGGCATCAGCCTCAAGCCAGGCGCCGGCATGGATGAAATGAAATACGACATGTGCGGCGCCGCCAGCGTGTTCGGCACCCTGCGTGCGGTCCTCGAACTGCAACTGCCGATCAACCTGGTATGCCTGCTGGCCTGCGCCGAGAACATGCCGAGCGGCGGTGCCACGCGCCCAGGCGACATCGTCACCACCATGAGTGGCCAGACCGTCGAAATCCTCAACACCGACGCCGAAGGCCGCCTGGTGCTGTGCGACACCCTGACCTACGCCGAGCGCTTCAAGCCGCAGGCGGTGATCGACATCGCCACCCTGACCGGTGCCTGCATCGTCGCCCTGGGCAGCCACACTTCGGGCCTGATGGGCAACAATGACGAGCTGGTCGGCCAACTGCTCGACGCCGGCAAGCGTGCCGACGACCGCGCCTGGCAACTGCCGCTGTTCGACGAGTACCAGGAGCAACTGGACAGCCCGTTCGCCGACATGGGCAACATCGGCGGGCCGAAAGCCGGCACCATCACCGCAGGCTGCTTCCTGTCGCGTTTCGCCAAGGCTTACAACTGGGCGCACATGGACATCGCCGGCACGGCCTGGATCAGCGGCGGCAAGGACAAGGGCGCCACCGGTCGCCCGGTCCCGCTGCTGACCCAGTACCTGCTGGACCGCGCTGGCGCCTGATGCCGTGAGGCCTGTGGCGCCTCGGGCGCCGCAGGCTGGCAGAGCACACCATGAGCAAAGTCGATTTCTATATCCTGCCCACCGACTCGCTGTCAGCGCGGCTGGATTTCGCCTGCAAGCTGTGCGAGAAGGCCTGGCGCCTCGGTCACCGGGTCTACCTGCACTGCCAGGACGCCGAGCAGCGCAACGAGCTGGATCAACACCTGTGGCGCTTCAAGGGCGAAGCCTTCGTGCCCCATGACCTGGCAGAAGTGCACGCGAGTGCCTCAGTGGCCCTGGGCCTGGCGGACGATGCCGGCGAGCACCGTGACCTGCTGATCAACCTGGGTGCCGATGTACCGGGCTTCGTTGGCCAGTTCGAGCGGGTTGCCGAGATCGTTGTCGAGGAGCCCGGCATTCGCCAATCGGCCCGCGAGCGGTTCCGTTTCTACCGCGAACAGGGCTATGCTCTGCAAGACCACCGCTTACAGCGACTTTAACGACGATGGACAAGCCTTCCGCCCTACCCGATTCCTCCCATCTGCTGGACGATCTGGAGTCGATTCGCCAGTTGCTTGGCGATGCCGACCTGCAGCCGCCGCTGCTGACCGAAACGGTCGAGCAGATTCCGCTGTTGCTCGACGTGCCTGCAGGTAACGCGGCCCCGGCGCCTGAAGCCGAGCCCGCAACAGTTGAGCCCGAGGATGATCCGCAGACCCGCCGCCAGGACACCCTGCTGCACCTGGAAAGCGAGTTGCGCGCCGCAGCGCAGATGATCATGCAAGACGTGATCAACGACTTTACCCCGCATATCGAGAACGAAATCAAGCGCCGCCTGGATGCGCGGATCGAGCGCTTGATCAAACGTTCCGAGTGAACCTCGAGGGCGCTTTGCGCCCTTTTCGCGACACAAGGCCGCTCCCACAGTTGAATGCACTTCTCCTGTGGGAGCGGCCTTGTGTCGCGAAAGGGCTGCAAAGCAGCCCCCGGCCTGTCGCCTAAACCCTGTGCCTTCGTTATACTTTTCGGCTTTCCCGAATAAATGCACAGGGTCCCGCCGCGCATGGATAAGACCTACCAGCCGCACGCCATCGAAACTTCCTGGTACAACACCTGGGAGTCCGAGAACTATTTCGCTCCACAAGGTGCAGGTGAGTCCTACACCATCATGATCCCGCCACCGAACGTGACGGGCAGCCTGCACATGGGCCACGGCTTCAACAACGCGATCATGGACGCCCTGATCCGTTTCCGCCGCATGCAAGGCCGCGACACCCTGTGGCAGCCAGGTACCGACCACGCCGGTATCGCCACGCAGATGCTGGTCGAGCGCCAGCTCGAGGCCAAAGGCCAGAACCGTCACGACCTGGGCCGTGAAGCGTTCCTGGAAAAGGTCTGGGAATGGAAGGATCAATCCGGTGGCAACATCAGCCGCCAGATCCGTCGCCTGGGCTCGTCGGTAGACTGGAGCCGCGAGCGCTTCACCATGGACGACGGCCTGTCCGAGGCGGTCAAGGAAGCCTTCGTGCGCCTGCACGAGGATGGCCTGATCTACCGCGGCAAGCGCCTGGTCAACTGGGACACCAAACTGCACACGGCCATCTCCGACCTCGAAGTGGAAAACCACGACGAGAAGGGCCACCTGTGGAACCTGCGCTACCCGCTGGCCGACGGCGCCAAGACCGCCGAGGGCAAGGGCTACCTGGTGGTTGCTACTACCCGTCCGGAAACCCTGCTGGGTGACGCCGCCGTTGCCGTCAACCCGACCGACGAGCGCTACCAGGCACTGATCGGCAAGTTCGTCGAACTGCCGCTGGTCGGCCGCCGCATCCCGATCATCGCCGACGACTACTGCGATCCGGAATTCGGCACCGGCTGCGTGAAGATCACCCCGGCCCACGATTTCAACGACTACGAAGTCGGCAAGCGCCACAACCTGCCACTGCTGAACATCTTCGACAAGAACGCCCTGGTGCTGCCCGCCGCCCAGGCCTTCAACCTCGACGGCAGCGTCAACGAGCAGTTCGACACCAGCCTGCCCGCCCAGTACGCCGGCCTCGACCGCTTTGTCGCGCGCAAGCAGATCGTCACCGACCTGGACGCCCAGGGCCTGCTGGTCAGCATCGACGACCACGCCCTGAAGGTGCCGAAGGGCGACCGTTCGGGCACCGTCATCGAGCCGTGGCTGACCGACCAGTGGTACGTTTCCACCAAGCCGTTGGCAGAACCTGCCATCGAAGCCGTGGAAGATGGCCGCATCCAGTTCGTGCCCAAGCAGTACGAGAACATGTACTTCTCCTGGATGCGTGACATCCAGGACTGGTGCATCAGCCGCCAGCTGTGGTGGGGCCACCGTATCCCGGCCTGGTACGACGAGGCTGGCCAGGTCTATGTCGGCCGCAATGAAGAAGAAGTGCGCGCCAAGCACAACCTCGGCAGCGATGTGAACCTGCGCCAGGACGACGACGTGCTCGACACATGGTTCAGCTCGGGCCTGTGGACCTTCTCCACCCTGGGCTGGCCGGAGCAGACCGAGTTCCTCAAGAAGTTCCACTCCACCGACGTGCTGGTGACCGGCTTCGACATCATCTTCTTCTGGGTTGCGCGCATGATCATGCTGACCATGCACCTGATCAAGAACGAAGACGGCACTCCGCAGGTACCGTTCAAGACCGTTTACGTGCACGGCCTCGTGCGCGATGGCCAGGGCCAGAAGATGTCCAAGTCCAAGGGCAACGTCCTGGACCCGCTGGACATCGTCGACGGCATCACCCTCGACGCCCTGCTGGAAAAACGCACCAGCGGCATGATGCAGCCCAAGCTTGCCGAGAAAATCGCCAAGCAGACCAAGGCCGAGTTCCCTGAAGGTATCGCCAGCTACGGCACCGACGCCCTGCGCTTCACCTTCTGCTCGCTGGCCTCCACCGGCCGCGACATCAAGTTCGACATGGGCCGCGTCGAAGGCTACCGCAACTTCTGCAACAAGATCTGGAACGCCGCCCGCTACGTGCTGGACAAGGGCGAGGACTGCGGCCAGAACGGCGAAGCCTACGAGCTGTCGCTGGCTGACCGCTGGATCATCTCGCAACTGCAGCGCACCGAAGCCGAAGTGACCCGCCAGCTCGAGCAGTTCCGCTTCGACCTGGCCAGCCAGGCGCTGTACGAGTTCATTTGGAACCAGTACTGCGACTGGTACCTGGAGCTGTCCAAGCCTGTGCTGTGGGACGAGAACGCCCCGGTCGAGCGCGCCCGTGGCACCCGTCGCACCCTGGTGCGCGTGCTGGAAGTGGCGCTGCGCCTGGCACACCCGTTCATGCCGTTCATCACCGAAGAAATCTGGCAGCGCATCGCGCCGCTGGCCGGCATCGAAGGCAAGACCATCATGCTGCAGCCATGGCCAGTGGCCAATGAAAGCCGCATCGATGCCGCCGCCGAAGGTGATATCGAGTGGCTGAAAGAGCTGATGGTCGGCCTTCGCAACATCCGCGCCGAGATGAACATCGGCCCGGGCAAGC